>NZ_VIRM01000050.1 GCF_006874475.1 Microbispora hainanensis | reverse complement strand
AGCACCTTCGGACACAGCACCTTCGGACACAGCACCTTCGGACACAGCACCTTCGGACGCACAACCATCGCAGGCAGCGCCCTCGGAGGCAGCGCCTTCGGAGGCGGCGCGGCCGGATCCTCCTCCCGAGGACGCCTCCGCGCATCACACCCACGCCGGGCCTCGGCCTGCGGGGGACTGCCGGCATGGCCAGGGCACACCGGGAGCGGCTCCGGGAGCGTCGGCAGGCACGCCGCCCGGGGCGCCGCCGGGGGCGGCGTTGGGGGCGTCACTGGGACCAGCGTTGGGGGCGTCATTGGGGATGGTGCCGGGGTTGCTGCTGGCCACCGGGCAGGTGCTGCCCGTCTCCAGCGTGCACCGCCTCGCCCGCACCAGCACATTGGTGAGGATCGTCATGAACGCCGACGGACAAGTGCTCGACATGGGCCGAAAAGTCCGCCTGGCCACCCCCGCCCAACGACGGGCCGTGTTCGCCCGCTACGCCACCTGCTGGATCGACGGCTGCCCCCTGCCCGCGACCATGTGCCAGATCGACCACGCCGACAACTGGAGCAGCGGCGGGCTGACCGACCTGAAGCTGCTGGGTCCGGCCTGCCAGTTCCACAACCGGGACCGCTACCAGCACCCCGAGCGCTACACCCGCCGCAAAGAAGGCACCGACCGCTGGGCCTTCACCTACCACCGCCTCGGACGAGCCCGACGACTACACGAGTGAGGCGGGAGGCACGGAGGGTGGACGACGCGCGGGCCGACCCGGGCGGACGCGCGGATCGGCCCGGCGGCATGGCAGCCGCCGGGAAGTCAGGCGTCGAGGCAGCCCTGCACGGCCTCGGCGGGATCGACGTGGGAGACCTTCATGAACCAGCGCGGCTCGTAGGCGCCGACCGACATCAAGGCCAGGTCGATGCCCGGGTAACGCTCGCCGATCTGCGATCATCGATGGGTCGGCGGGACGTCGAAGCCGAACTTCTCTCCCAGCGCGCGAACATCCTCGCGGTCCTTGTCCTGCGGTGGGTATGCCGTCTTGAAGGCGAATATCCACTCCGGAGCGACGCAGTCCACGGCATGGCCGTTGATCGTGCCCTGTCCGGTGAGCGAGCCGTAGGGGTAGGCGATCCCGTAGACGTGGTTTCCGGCTTCGTCGTATTCGAAGACGTGCACGTCGACGCTGCGGCCCCGGCCGTCGGTCAGGACGTAGTTCCACGCGGTGTCGTCGCCGTCGCGCCTCTTCGTGTAGCCGAGACCCCGCATGTGCCCGGCGAACTCTTCTTCGTCCTTGCGGTCCACGGCCAGGTCGAGATCCGGGTGATCTCTCGTCTGCCTGCCCAGAAGGGCGTCCACGCACCAGCCGCCGTCGATCCAGATCCTCACCCCGCGCTCGGCGAGATGCTCGTAGATGCCGCAGACCGTTTCGGCGTCCATCAGAACGCCGAAAGCCGCCCTCCGGACGGAGGACGGCTCTCGAGGTTGTTCGGTCACTGTGGAGCTATGGGGATTCGAACCCCAGACCCCTTCCATGCCATGGAAGTGCGCTACCAGCTGCGCTATAGCCCCTTGCCACACCGCGTCGGCGATGCCTCGCCAGTGTATAGGACTTCCGCGGTGTGGGTGTAACCGAGAAGGTCTCAGCAGGCGCAGGCGGCTCCCACGGGGGCGGTGAGCGGGTCGGCCGCCCGGGTGCGCACCCCGGAGGGCTCCACGACCAGGAAGCCCTCACGCACCCAGTATTCGAACCCGCCGATCATCTCCTTGACCCGGTAGCCCAGCCGGGCGAACTCCAGGGCCGCGCGGGTGGCGCCGTTGCAGCCCGGCCCCCAGCAGTAGGTGACCACGGTCACGTCACGCGGGATCAGCGCGGGCGCCCGCGCGGCGATCTCGGCCGTGGGCAGGTGGACGGCCCCCTCGATGTGGCCCTGCCGCCAGCTCTCCGCACTGCGGGAGTCGACCACCACGATCGCCGGCTCTCCGGAGAGCAGGTCGGCGCGTACGTCGGACACGTCGGTCTCGAAGGTCAGGCGGGCGGAGAAGTGGGCGACGGCGGCGGCCGGCTCGGCGGCGGGCGTGTGCGTTACGGCGGACATGCGGACCAGGGTGCCCGGTCGCCCTGCCACCCCAGAAGAGGCATGAACGCCCGTTATCGCTAATATCCCGCCATGCTCCCGCTCCCTGACCGGAGCCGCACCGTCTCGGTGCTGGCCTTCGACGGCATGAGCCCCTTCGAGCTGGGCTGCGTCGTCGAGGTCTTCGGGCTGCCCCGCCCGGAGCTGGACGTCCCCTGGTACGAGCTGGCCGTATGCGCGGAAAGGCCCGGCCCGCTGCGGGCGGTCGGCGGGTTCACGATCGAGGCGGCGCACGGGCTGGACGCCTTCGCCGGGGCGCGGACCGTGATCGTGCCCGGCGTCCCGGACGTGCGAGCGGAGATCTCCCCCGCCCTCACGGCCGCCCTGCGCCGGGCGCACGACGGCGGGGCCCGGATCGTGTCGATCTGCTCGGGCGCCTTCGCCCTCGCCGCCGCCGGGCTGCTCGACGGGCGCGCCGCGACGACCCACTGGCGGTACGCCGCGCTGCTCCAGCGGCGTTTCCCCGAGGTCCGGGTGGATCCCGGGGTGCTGTACGTGGACGAGGGCGACGTGCTGACCAGCGCGGGCAGCGCGGCGGGCCTCGACCTGCTCGTCCATCTGGTGCGGCAGGACCACGGGCCGAGCGTGGCCAACGCGGTGGCCCGCAGGCTGGTGGTCCCGCCGCACCGGGAGGGCGGGCAGGCGCAGTTCGTCGAGGCGCCGGTCGCCGAGGTGGAGGCCGGCGATCCGGTGGGCAGGGCGATGGACTGGGTGCTGGCCGATCTCACCCGGCCGGTCACGGTCGCCGCGCTGGCCCGGGTCGCCGGAATGTCCGAGCGCGGCTTCATCCGGCACTTCGGCCGCCGCACCGGGACGAGTCCCCTGCGATGGGTGATCGCGCAGCGGATCGCCGCCAGCCTGCCGCTCCTGGAGACGACGGCGGCTCCTATCGAGGAGGTGGCGGCCGCCGTGGGGTTCGAGAGCCCGGTGACGTTCCGCCACCATTTCGGCCGTTCGATGCGTACGTCGCCGTCGGCGTACCGCAAGGCGTTCCGGGGTCAGGGGATCGCCAGCGAGAACCAGACCGTCTTGCCTCCGGCGACCCGGCTGGTCCCCCAGTGCTCGGCGAGCTGGTTGACCAGATAGAGCCCCCTGCCCTCCTCCTCGAGCGGGCCGGGCTCGCGCACCACCGGCAGCCGGTGGTCGTCGTCGCTGACCTCGCACAGCAGGTGATCGGTGCGCAGCAGCCTGATGGTGATGGGCCGCTGGGTGTGCTGCACGGCGTTGGTGACCAGCTCTCCGGCGAGCAGTTCGGCCACCGGGATCATCGACGTGAGACCCCACGAGCCGAGCGTGCGGCGCACCAGGCCGCGTACGCGCGACGGCGTCGTCGGCAGGGGCTCCAGCAGCCACTGGGCGACGTGCTCGCTGGGGATCCCGCGGAACCGGATGGCCAGCACGGTGACGTCGTCGGTCCTCTCGGCGGACAACACATCGTCGCTCAGCAGGTGGTGATCGTCTGCGCGGCCAGCCGCTGAGCCATCTCGTCGAGCGAGTGGAGCACCTGCTCGGCCGGCAGGTCGAGTGAGGCCAGGGTCTGCACGGCCGTGCGGAGCTGGCCCATCACGGCCGCGGCGGCCAGCCCGTGCCCCATCACGTCGCCGACGACCAGGGCGACTCTGCTGCCCGGCAGCGGGATGACGTCATACCAGTCGCCGCCCACCCGCTCCGCGGCCGGCTTGTAGCGGTAGGCGATCTCCAGCCCGGGCAGGTCGGGCGGGTCGCCCGGCCGCATGCCGCGCTGAAGGGTCTCCAGGGTCTCGTCCTGCTGACGGTCGCGCCGCCCGTGGTGGATGGCGAGCGCGGCGGGCACGGCGAGCTGCCCGGCGGCGAGCACGTGGGCCTCCCCGAAGGGCGTCCGCCGGCTGTCCCGCGCCAGCAGCGCGCAGCCGACGTGCTCGCCGTACGCCCGCAGGGGTACGGCGAGCAGGTGCCTGCCGAGCAGGACCGCCTCACGGATCTCGTCGCCTGCCCAGCGCGGCGGCAGCCGTCCGTCCGGATCGACCCGGTGCCAGACGGCGCCGTCCACGTAGACCGCGGCGGCGTCGGCCAGCTCCGGCACCACCGCCTCGCAGAGGACCCTCGTCGTCTCCTCCGGGCCCGGGCTCTCGCCCATGGCCCGGACGACCCCGCTGACGTGGCTCAATACGGCGAACGGTTCCCCGCCTCCCGACACGGGTGTGGCCGCTCAGAATTGGTCACGCCGGCAGTTGACGAAGAGCTGGATTTCCGGCGGCGCCTGAGTGGTCGCGGGAGCGTACGAAATGTGGTTCTCCGACAGCACGCTGAAACCGGCGGCTTCGACGACCTCGCGCAACTCGTCGCGCAGATATCCGGTCACGCGCACCGGAGCGCCGAGAAACTGGAAAGGCACGTCGTCGAGGTCGATTTCCACCATGCTCAGCGAGAACAGGCCGCCGGGGGCGAGCATGCCGTGGATCGTGCGGAGCGCCTGCTCGATTTCGGCCCGCGGCAGCATGAGCAGGCTGAAGAAGGCCGTGGCGGCGTCGAACACGCCGAGCGAGTCGTCGAGGTCGAGCACGTCGCGTTCGAGGAACGTCCCGGTCGGCACGTTCTTGCGCGCCAGATCCAGCATGACCGGGGAGATGTCGATCCCGGTCACCTCGCAGCCCGCCTCGGCGAACTGCTGCGCCGTGGGCGACCCGGTGCCGCAGCCGACGTCGAGGACGCGCGATCCCGGCTTGAGTTGCTTGATCATCCATTCACCGGCGGCCACCTGGCCTTCCTTGTGCGGGAAGGCCTCGTCGTACCGGCCGCCGATGCGATTGAACGCCTCGGCCTGGATGGCCCGGTACTCCTGACGCGGATTGTCCGGTCCTGATTCGATTGTCATGGTCGCCGCCGTATTGATCAGCCGTCTTTTGCCTTCTTCTAGATAGGGGACCACACCCGGACAAGTCAAGACATTGCGCGACCAAAAAGGCATTTCGGCCATCAAATGTGTCAAAGATCGTTGTCAACTTCCACCTTATTGGCAGGCGACCAGGTCGGTGCGGGTGGTCGATCTGGCCACCGGACTCAGCACGTGCTCCGTTGTGGCGAGCCGCAGGCGGCCTAGATGTGCTCCATGACGATGACCGCGGTGGTGTCGGGTTCGAGGGCCTCGAAAATATGGGGGGCGTCGCCGGGATAGGCGATGTAGTCGCCCGGCCCGAGCTCCACCGGCTCCTCCGCGGGCCCGGCCAGCGCGCGCCCGGTGCCGATCAGCAGGTGCTCGACCGTGCCGGCCATGTGCGGGTCGGAGGTGCGCGGCGGGCCCGGCTGGGCCGAGATCCGGTAGAGGTCACGCCGTGCGTTCGGCGGGCACGACGCCAGCAGGGTGGCCGCATAGCTGGCCCGCTCGGAGTAGGTCGCGGGGCCCTCCCCCGCCCGGATCACCCGTACGGCCGGACGGGGCGGGTCCACGAGGCGGCTGAACGGCACGCCGAGCGCGACCCCGAGCGCCCACAGCGTCTCCACGCTCGGGTTGCCGACGCCCGACTCCAGCTGGGAGAGCGTGGACTTGGCGATGCCCGCGCGCTTGGCCAGCTCGGTCAGCGACAGGCCGGCCCGCTCGCGCTCCCTGCGGATCGACGCGGCGATGAGCGTGATCAGGTCGAAGGACGGCCTCTCACCCACGTGTTCGCTCCACACTTTCATTTGTTCGACTGGACGAACAGCACCATTGTTGTTCACTCTACTGGACATGCATTCGCTCTGGCGAACACTCGATCGCGGCACGCTCCGCGACATCGCCCTGGTGTGCCTCGCCGACGCCATGGTGGGCGCCGCCTTCGGCGCGATCGCCGTGTCCGGCGGCCTGCCCGCGTGGGTGCCGGTCGTCATGTCCCTGCTGGTGTTCGCCGGAGGGGCGCAGTTCGCCGCGGTCGGCGTGGTGCTGTCCGGCGGCGCCCCGATCGCCGCCGTCGCGGCCGGTCTGGTGCTGAACGCGCGCCTGCTGCCGTTCGGCTTCGCGATCGGCGACGCCCTCGGCGGCCGGTGGTGGACCCGCCTCACCGGCGCGCACCTCATGACGGACGAGGCGGTGGCCTTCGTGCTGCGCGACGGCGATCCCCGGCGGCGTCACGCGGCGTTCTGGGCCTGCGGGCTCGGTCTGTATGTGAGCTGGAACGTGGCCGTCGTGCTCGGCGCGCTGGCCGGGCGCGGCATCGGCGACACCGGCGCTCTGGGGCTGGACGCGGCCTTCCCCGCGGTGCTGCTCGCCCTCGTGCTGCCCTCCCTGACGGAACGGAACGCCCGGACCGCCACCCTGCGCCGAGCCTGCCTTCTGGGTGCGGTGGTCGCGGTGGCGGCCACGCCGTTCCTGCCCGCGGGCCTGCCGGTGCTGCTCGCCCTGACCGGCCTGGTGCTCGCCATCCGGGCACCCGCCGATGCGGAGGTCTCATGCCCCTGATCGCCGTCCTCGCGCTGGCCGCCGGAACCTACGCCGTCCGCCTGGCCGGGCCGGCTCTGCGGCACCGGATCCGGCTGCCCGGCCGCCTGCGCCACCTGCTGTCCGTCGCCGCGACCGTGCTGCTCATCGCCCTGGTGGCCGCCTCGGCCCTCACCGAGGGGCACGGCTTCGCCGGATGGGCCAGGCCCGCCGGGGTGCTCGTCGCCGGGATTCTCACGCTGCGGAAGGCGCCGTTCCCCCTGATCGTCGTCCTCGCCGCCGCCACCACCGCCGTCCTCCGACTCCTCGGCGTCCCCTGACCGGCAAAGACGTCAGAAAAGAGACAGATTGGGCAGCAGCTACGTCGAGGCGACCCGCGAGTTCGGTCAGAGAGAGCTCCCGCTCCGGCTGGAGGTACAGCAGCGCGAGCAGTTCCGCCTCGTGCCGGGAGCGGAAGATCGGCAACAACGGCGGCGCTTCACTACGCGTAGATGCAAGTCGGGTCGTCGGAGACGACAAAAAGGGCGGTCGAACGACCGCCCTTGAGGTGTTGTGGAGCTATGGGGACTCGAACCCCAGACCCCTTCCATGCCATGGAAGTGCGCTACCAGCTGCGCTATAGCCCCTTGCGACGGAGTAAGTGTATAGGAGTCCGCGCGGCTGCGGTAATCGGACGAGCCGATGTCACACAACGGCGGGCATGATACGTCTGGCATGTCATGACCATTGAAGTCTTCACCGCGCACCGGAGTCTGCTCGCCGGTGTGGCCTACCGCATCCTCGGCAGCGCCGCGGACGCCGAGGACGTGGTCCAGGAGGCGTGGCTGCGCTGGGCGGAGGTGGACGCCGCGTCGGTGGCCGACCCGAAGGCCTACCTCGTACGCGTCACCACCAACCTCGCCATCGACCGGCTGCGGCGGGTGCGGGCCAGGCGGGAGGCGTACGTCGGGCCCTGGCTGCCCGAGCCGGTCCTCGGCGCGCCGGACTCCGGGGACTCCGCGGAACGCGCCGACAGCATCGAGCTGGCCCTCCTCGTCGTGCTGGAGACGCTGTCCCCGCTGGAACGGGCCGTGTTCGTCCTGAGGGAGGCGTTCGGCTTCTCCCACGGCGAGATCGCCGAGATCCTCGGCCGGGGCGAGCCCGCCGTACGGCAACTGGCCAGGCGCGCCCGCGACCACGTGCGCGAGCGCAGGCCGCGCTTCGACGTGGACCGGCGCGAGCGGCGCACGATCACCGAGCGCTTCATCGCGGCCTGCGCGGAGGGCGACATCGAGGGCCTGACCGCGCTGCTCGCCGCGGACGTCCGCATGGTCGGCGACGGCGGCGGCAAGGCGCGGGCGCCCCTGAAGGAGCTGGCCGGCGCCGTACGGGTCGCCCGCTTCCTCGTCGCGATCGCGAGCGCGGAGGGCCGCGGGCGCTTCCTGGCCTCCATCGGCGCCTCCCCGGGCGAACAGCTCGACGTGGGGATCGCCGAGGTCAACGGCGGGCCCGCGATCGTCGCCTCGCTGGACGGCCGTCCCGTCACGGTCATCTCGCTGGTGATCTCCGACGGACTGGTGGACACGGTCTATCTCATCGCCAACCCCGACAAGATGTCACGGATCGGGGCCCGGGATGCGTCCGGGAGTGCATGACAGAAACCATCACCATCGTGGGCGGCGGGCTCGCCGGCCTGACCGCCGCCATCGCCTGCGCCGAGGGCGGTGCGTCCGTCGTCCTGCACGAGGCACACCACACGCTCGGCGGGCGCGCCCGCTCCACCGCCGCGCCGTACGTCGCCAACGACGGCACCCACGCCTTCTACGCCGACGGCCTGCCCTGGCGGTGGCTGGACGAGCGGGGACTGGTCCGCCCGTACGCGACCCTGCGGCCGGGGCACCTGGCCCGGGCGCGGTTCCGGCGGGACGGGAGGCTGACCATGCGGCCCCCGGCCGGGGTGCTGCGGATGATGACCCGGCGGGTCGAGGCGCCGGTGGACGAGGACTTCGGCTCCTGGGCGACCCGGCGATTCGGCGCCGAGGCCGCGCGGGCCGCCGCCGGCATGCTGGGCATCGTCACCTACGAGCCGGACCCCGGCCGGCTGTCGGCGGCCTTCGCCTGGGAGCGGTTCCGGCGTGCGTTCGCCCCGCGCTATCCGCCCGTGCGCTATGTGATCGGCGGCTGGGGACGGGTCATCGACCGGATGGCGGCGCGGGCGCGCGACCTCGGCGTACGCATCGAGACCGGGTCGCGGCTCGACCGGCTGCCGGAGGGACGGGTGATCGTCGCCACCTCCCTCGACGCCGCCCGCGGCCTGCTGGGCGACGACTCGCTGCGCTGGGAGAGCGGCCGGGGGGTCCTGCTCGACCTCGCGGTGCGCGCCGACCCGCGCGACCTGTTCCTCGTCAGCGACCTGGACGAGGGCGGCTTCCTGGAGCGCTACACGCTGCCCGACCCGTCGCTTGCGCCCGCCGGCGAGAGCCTCGTCCAGATGGAGCTGCCGATGCGTCCCGGCGAGTCGAGGGCCGCGGCGATCGCACGGCTGGAGCGGATCGCCGACCTGGCCCTGCCGGACTGGCACGAACGGACGACCTGGCGCCGCGACGCCGTGGCCGCCGGGCGCACCGGCGCGCTCGACCTGCCCGGCACGACGTGGCGCGACCGCCCTGCGGTGCGGCGCGGCGACGGCGTGTGGCTGGCCGGCGACCAGGTCGCGGCGCCCGGCCTGCTCGGCGAGGTGTCGATCAACAGCGCACTCGCGGCGGCCGAGGCCGCGCTCGCCGCGCGGCCCCTGTCGCGGCGGGCGGCCTGACGGAATGCGAACGGGCCCTTCCCCAGGAGGGGAAGGGCCCGCGAGACCGGATCAGCCAAGATTAGAGAGCAATCGGTCATACTCGGCCTGCGTGACGCCCAGCACGGTGCCGTGCCGCGGACGGCTCGGCAGCTGGTAGTCGGCGGGGACCGTCCAGTCGCCCTTCTCGAGGTCGGTCGACTCGAACGGCACGTAGCCGCGGCCGCCGTACTCGTCGATGAACAGGTACCACCTGTCCTCGGTGTTGGACTTGAAGATGGTCGGGCCCTCGCCGCGCGACAGCGCGCCGGAGCCGATGCACTCCTTCAGGAAGTCCCAGTTCGTGCTGGTCAGCGAGGTGGACTTCTCCTCGATGATGTACTTGCTGCACGGGCTGGAGGAGGTGTTGTTCCGCTCGTCCTTCGTGAAGCGGTAGTAGGTCCCGTTGTGCTCGATCACGGTCGAGTCGATGACCGAGTAGCCCGGATCCTTCCAGATCTTCGGCTCGGAGAAGGTGTAGAAGTCGCGGGTCGTGGCGTACACCATCTTGTTGTACGTGTCGCCCGTGTGCTGCGGGTTGTCGTACAGCTTGGACGCCCAGAACACCACGTACGCGCCGAGTGTCTTGTCGTAGTACGCCTCCGGCGCCCAGGTGTTGCCGGCCTCCGGCGGGGAGACCTGGACGAGCCGCTGGTTCGTCCAGTGCACCAGGTCGGTCGACTCGGCCACCATGATCGAGCGGCTGCCGCCGCGCTGCGCGCGGTCCCAGTCGCCGTTGCCGTAGATCTTGAGGTCCGTGGCGATCATGTAGAACCGGTCGCCCTCGG
This sequence comes from Microbispora hainanensis, assembly GCF_006874475.1. Taxonomy (GTDB): domain Bacteria; phylum Actinomycetota; class Actinomycetes; order Streptosporangiales; family Streptosporangiaceae; genus Microbispora; species Microbispora hainanensis. Next base: position 58,382 of record NZ_VIRM01000050.1, on the reverse strand, counting down.
GCGAGCGGATGACGAACGGGTCGCGCAGGCCCTTCTCACCGACGTCGGAGGTGACGACGGGCCGGCCGCCGTTGAGCTCCTGCCAGTGCAGCGGGTCGTTGCCCTTGCTCAGCGCGTTGTAGATCTGCTCGCCGTCGGAGTAGCCCTCACCCGTGAAGTAGGCGAACAGGTAGCCCTTGTACGGCTCCTTGGCGGGCAGCGCCGGCACCTCGGGCTTGAAGATCCGCACGGCCTGGTGCCCGCCGCGCGAGATCGTCGCCTTGAGGTTCACCTTCACGGCCTTCGCGCCCGGCCGCGGCCGGTCGACCTCGCCGGTATCGCTGAGCGTGCCCGGCTTGCTGGACCGCCAGGTGATGGTGGTGCCGTTCTCCCCGGTGGTGGGCAGCGTCAGGTTGCCGCGTACGTCGTCGATGTTGTGCACGACGAGCGCGTCGGCATCGGCCTCGACGGCCCGCTTGTCGGTGTAGATCGCCTCGACCGTGACGTCGAAGGTCCGCGTCTGCGTCGCCGTGCCCTTGGTGAGCGTGGCGGTGAGGGTGACGTGGGCGTCCGCCGCGCCCGCCGGCGGCCGGGTGACCGCGCCGGTCGTGCTGACGACGGACGGGTCGCTGGAGGCCCAGGTGATCGTGGATCCGGACGCGCCCGTGGCCGGCAGCGTCAGGTCGGACCGGACCGCGCCGGTGTCGCCGAGGTCGAGCGCCGCGGCGTCCTGCTTGACGATCTCGGCGTTGACGGGCCCCGCGAGCCGGGCGATCTCGGCCGCGCCGAGGGCCCGGTCGTAGACGCGGAAGTCCTTGACCCTGCCCTTGAGGTACTTGTCGCCGGAGTAGAGCGAACGGCCGATGTAGTTGGCCGTGGTCGTGCCGCCGCCGATCGAGCCCGGGGTGAGCGTGACGGCGGGGTTGCGGGCGACCTCGTCGCCGTTCTGGTACAGCACGCCGACGCCGCCGCCGAGGGTGTACGCGATGTGCTGCCAGCCGCCGCGCGGCAGGTTGACGCCGGCGTTGGCGTTCTGCTCCGTCGACCAGTTGCCCGAGGCGATCGACGTGCGGAAGGTGTTGCCGGTGGTGAACAGATAGCCGTTGCCGCTGGACCCGCTGGAGTTGCCGAAGCCGTAGACGAAGTACGGCGTGGCCTGCGTGGGGTCGATCCAGACGTCGAGCGCGACCGTGATCGAGGTCATGCCGCGCATGAGGTCGTCGGGCGCCTTGACGTACCCGTTCGTGCCGCCGAGCCGCAGGCCGTCGCCCCAGCTCGCGTCACCGTTGAGCGTGCCGTCCCTGCCGTTGCCGGAGGAGTCGGCCGCCACGGTGCCGGAGGTCTCGTCGAGCTTGTACCAGAGAGCGAGGCCCTCGTCCGCCGCCGACGCGGCGGACGGGACGAGTGCCCCGGCTCCGAGGGTGAGGGTGGCCAGGCCGCCCATCACGATCTTGCTGAGCATCAGAATCCTTGCGCGAGCCGATAGTAGGCCTGGTTCCACCGCAGTTCCTTGGCGAACTGGCGCGGGGTGGTGGCCTCGTCGATGACGAGCAGCTCGACGCCGAGCATGTCGGAGAAGTCGGACAGCTCCTCGGACCCGATGGCGGAGGAGAGCACCGTGTGGTGGGGGGCGCCCGCCGTGATCCACGACTCGGCGGACGTGCGCAGGTCGGGCCGGGGCCGCCACACGGCGCGGGCGACCGGCAGGGCGGGCAGCGGCTCGGGCGGGGCGACCACGTCGATCTCGTTGGCCACCAGCCGGAACCGCTCGCCCATGTCGGACAGGCCGACCACCACGGCGGGGCCGGGGGCGGCGTCGAACACCAGCCGCACCGGGTCCTCCCGCCCGCCGATGCTCAGCGGGTGGATCTCACACGAGGGGGTGTCCGACGCGATCGTCGGGCAGACCTCCAGCATGTGCGCGCCGAGGATGAGCTCCTCGCCCGGGGTGAGGTGGTAGGTGTAGTCCTCCATGAACGAGGTGCCGCCGGGCAGGCCCGCCGACATGACCTTGAGCGTGCGCAGCAGCACCGAGGTCTTCCAGTCGCCCTCGCCGCCGAAGCCGTAGCCCTCGGCCATGAGCCGCTGCACGGCCAGGCCGGGGAGCTGGCGCAGCCCGCCCAGGTCCTCGAAGTTCGTGGTGAACGCCTTGAAGCCCCCGCCCTCCAGGAAGTGCCGCAGGCCGAGCTCGATGCGGGCCGCGTAACGCAGCGACTCGTGCCGCTCCCCGCCCGCGCGCAGCTCGGGGGCCAGCCGATAGAGGTCGTCGTACTCCTTGACCAGGGCCGACACGTCGGCGTCCGCGGCGGTGTCCACGGCCTCGACCAGCTCGTTGACGCCGTAGGTGTTCACCGACACCCCGAACCGCAGCTGCGCCTCGACCTTGTCGCCCTCGGTCACGGCGACGTCGCGCATGTTGTCGCCGAAGCGCGCCAGGCGCAGCGAGCCGACCTCGGCCCGGCCCGCCGCGGCGCGGGCCCAGGTGGCGATGCGCGCCGCCACCGCGGGGTCGCTCACGTGACCCGCGACGGTCTTGCGCGGCACACCGAGGCGCGTCTGGATGTAGCCGAACTCGCGGTCGCCGTGGGCGGCCTGGTTGAGGTTCATGAAGTCCATGTCGATGGAGCTCCACGGCAGGTCCACGTTGGCCTGCGTGTGCAGATGCAGCAGCGGCTTGCGCAACGCGTCCAGCCCGGCGATCCACATCTTGGCCGGGGAGAACGTGTGCATCCACGCGATCAGGCCGATGCAGTCGTCGTCACTGTTGGCCTCAAGGCAGACGCGGCGGATGGCCGCCGCGTCGGTGAGCACCGGCCGCCACTCGAGCTCGAACGGCGCCGACTCCCCCAGGGCCTCGCCCAGCTGCTCGGCGATGCGCTGGGACTGCTCGGCCACCTGCCGCAGCGTGTCCTCGCCGTACAGGCCCTGGCTACCGGTCAGGAACCAAAGCTTCACAGGTGACTCCTCTGTCCATAGACGTTCTGATAGCGGTCGTACAAGCGGTCGATGTCACCCTGGGCGATGGGCAGGGGTTCGCCGAGCTGCCGGGAGACGTGCACGGTGCGGGCGACGTCCTCGCACATCACGGCGGCCTTGACGGCCGCCTTCGGCGACCCGCCGATGGTGAACACGCCGTGGTTCTGCATCAGCACGGCGGGGGAACGGTGCCCGGTCAGGGTCGCGACGATCCCCTTGCCGATGTCGTCGTTGCCGATGAGCGCGAACGGCCCGACGGGGATCTCGCCGCCGAACTCGTCGGCCATCGCGGTGAGCACGCACGGGATCGCCTCGCCGCGGGCCGCCCACGCCGAGGCGTACGTGGAGTGGGTGTGCACGACCCCGTTGACCTCCGGCATGTGCCGGTAGACGTAGGCGTGCGCGGCCGTGTCGCTGGACGGGGCGAGGTCTCCCTCGACGAGGTTGCCGTCGAGGTCGCAGACCACGATCGACTCGGGGGTCAGGTCGTCGTACGACACCCCGCTGGGCTTGATGACGAACAGGTCCTCGCCCGGCACCCGGCCCGACACGTTGCCGGCCGTCCAGGCGACGAGGTTGTATCGCACCAGTTCGGCGTGGAGCCGGCAGACTTCCCTGCGGAGTTCGTCGATCATGCGCTGGCCTCGTTCCTGATCGCGCGGAGCCGGTGGAGCATCTCGCCGTCCGCGAAGTGGTCGTGCAACCTGCGATATTCGGCGTACAGCCGGTCGTAGGCGTCGGCCCGCCCGGCGTCGGGCACGTACGCCGCCGCCTCGCGCTTGCCCATCGCCGCCGCGGCGGCGGTGATGTCGGGGTAGGCGCCCGCGGCGACGGCGGCGTGGACGGCCGAGCCGAGGGCCGGCCCCTGGTCGGAGCCGATCACCGACAGCGGGCGGCGCAGCACGTCGGCGTACGTCTGCATGAGGAAGCGGTTCTTGAGCAGACCGCCGGCGACCACGAACTCCTCGACCGGCACCCCGGCCGCCTCGAACGTCTCCACGATCGTGCGGGCGCCGAACGCCGTGGCCTCGATGAGCGCGCGGTAGACGTCCTCGGGACGGGTGGCGAGCGTCTGCCCGACGATGACACCGGACAAGGTGTGGTCGACCAGGATCGAGCGGTTGCCGCCGTGCCAGTCGAGCGCGACCAGCCCGTGCTGCCCCACGCGCTGCTCGGCCGCGAGCGAGGTCAGATATTCGTGCAGGCCGACCCCCGCCTCCGCCGCCCGCTCGGCGTACGCGGCGGGCACGCAGTTGTCCACGAACCAGCCGAAGATGTCGCCCACGGCGGACTGGCCGGCCTCGTAGCCCCACAGTCCGGGGACGATGCCGTCGCGCACCACGCCGCACATGCCGGGGACCTCGGCGAGCTGGTCGGAGCACATGACGTGGCAGGTGGAGGTGCCCATGATGGCCACCATCTGCCCGGGCCGCACGGCGTCGGCCGCGGCGGCGGTGACGTGGGCGTCGACGTTGCCGACCGCGACCGCGATGCCCTCGGGCAGTCCCGTCCACTCGGCGGCCCGCGCGGTCAGGCGACCGGCGAGCCCGCCGAGCGGCGCGAGCTCCTGGCCGAGCTTCCGGGTGAACCCGGAGAAGGCGGGGTTCAGCGCGGTCAGGAAGTCCTCGGACGGATAGGCGCCGTCCTGGAAGACGGCCTTGTATCCGGCGGTGCAGACGTTGCGGGTCTCCACGCCGGTGAGCTGCCAGATGATCCAGTCGGCGGCCTCGATCCAGCGGTCGGCCCGGTCGTACATCTCCGGGTCCTCCTCCAGCAGCTGCAGGCCCTTGGCGAAGGCCCACTCGGAGGAGATCTTGCCGCCATACCGCGGCAGCCACGCCTCGCCGCGCTCGGCGGCCAGCGCGTTGATCCGGTCGGCGTGCGGCTGGGCCGCGTGGTGCTTCCAGAGCTTCGGCCAGGCGTGCGGCCGCTCGGGGAACTCCTCGCACAGCGGCCGGCCGTCGGCCGTGGCGGGCAGGATGGTGCAGGCCGTGAAGTCGGTGCCGATGCCGACGACCTGCTGCGCGGGGACCTGCGCGTCGGCCAGGGCCTTCGGCACGGCGTTGCGCAGCACGTCGATCCAGTCGGCCGGCGACTGGAGGGCCCAGTCAGGAGCGAGGCGGACCCCGGAGCCGGGCAGCGCGTCCTCGATCACGCGGTGGGCGTACTCGTGCACGGCGCTGCCCAGCTCCGCGCCGTCGCTCACCCGCACCACCACGGCGCGGCCGGACAACGTGCCGTAGTCCACACCGACCACGTAGCGGTCATTGTTAACGCTCACACTCAACCTCCACAAGCTGTCGTGCCGGCCGGGGCGGGGGCCGCCGGCCGGCGGTGCGGCCGGTGGCCCGGGTTCCTGTCGATGTCTGCGGCCATCAGCGTGCGGTGCCTGCCCTGCGCTTGGTCCACACGTCGAACGCCACCGCGGCGAGCAGCACGGCGCCCTTGACGAGCATCACCCGCTCACTGGGCGAGCCGATCAGCGACATGCCGTTGTTGATCACCGCCATGATCAGGCCGCCGGTGATCGCGCCGACGACCTTGCCCACGCCGCCCTGGACGGCCGCGCCGCCGATGAAGGCCGCGGCGATCGCGTCCAGCTCGAAGCTGTTGCCCGCGGTGGGACCCGCCTGGTTGAGCCGGCCGGCGAAGATGACGCCGGCGATCGCGGACAGCACCCCCATGTTGACGAAGATCCAGAAGACGACCGACTTGACCTTGACGCCGGACATCACGGCCGCCTGGAGGTTTCCGCCGATCGCGTAGATCTGCCGTCCGAAGACGGTGCGGTTGGCCATCAGCGAGTACCCCAGCACGAGCACCGCCAGCAGCACGAGCACCCACGGCAGGTTCTTGAAGCGGGCGAGCTGCACGACGAGGAAGAGGATCAGCGCGGCTCCGGCCGCCATCTTCAGCGCGAACAGCGCCAGGGAGTCGACCGCCTGGCCATACCCCTTGCGCGCGCTGCGGCTGCGCCACTGCGCGAGGACCATGCCGGCGATCGCGACGATGCCGATCAGCAGGCTGAACAGGTCGGCGCCCCCGAGCGGGCCGAGGCCGATGTTGCCCAGCCAGCCGTTGGTGAAGCCGTTGGCCAGTGTGCGGACCTGGTCGGGGAACGGGCCGATGCCCTGGTTGCCCAGGACGGTCAGGGTCAGCGCCCGGAAGAGCAGCATGCCGGCCAGCGTGACGATGAACGCGGGGATGCCGAAGTAGGCGATCCAATACCCCTGCCAGGCCCCGATCAGCGCGCCGGCCACCAGCGTGATCAGCAGGGCCAGCGGCCAGGGCACGCCCATGTTCACCATGAGCACAGCCGCCAGCGCGCCGGTGACCGCGACCACCGAGCCGACCGACAGGTCGATGTGCCCCGCGATGATGATCAGGATCATCCCGATCGCGAGGATCAGGATGTAGGAGTTCTGGACGATGATGTTGGAGATGTTCTGCGGCTGCAGCAGCGCGCCGTCGGTGAGCACCGAGAACAACGCGATGATCAGCGCGAACGCGATGTAGATACCGCTGGAGCGCAGGTTGAGCGACAGCCCGCCGAGCGACACCCGGCCCGGCCGCCCCGGCGCTCCCCCGCCGTTCTTGGCGCCGACCTCGATGTCGGCGGGCGTGATGCTGCTCATGCGAGCGACTCCTGTCCCTTGGTCATGAGATACATGAGGCGTTCCTGCGTGGCCTCCTCGCGCGGCACCTCGCCGGTGACGCGCCCCTCCGAGAGCGTGTAGATGCGGTCGCAGAGACCGAGCAGCTCGGGCAGCTCAGACGAGATCACCAGCACGGCCTTGCCCTGCTCCGCCAGACGGTTGATGATCATGTATATCTCGTACTTGGCGCCGACGTCGATGCCCCGGGTCGGCTCGTCGAGGATCAGCACGTCCGGCTCGGTCAGGATCCACTTGGAGAGCACGACCTTCTGCTGGTTGCCGCCGCTCAGCTTGCCGACGACGCTGTCGACGTCCGGCGCCTTGATGTTCATGCTTGCGCGGAACTGCTGGGCGACGCGGTACTCCTCGTACTCGTTGACCCAGCCGCGCCTCGACAGTCCCTTCAACCAGGCCGCGCTGATGTTGCGCTTGATGTCCTCGATGAGGTTGAGGCCATACCGCTTGCGGTCCTCGGTGGCGTAGGCGACGCCGTGCCTGATCGCGTCCTGCACGGTGCGGATCTCGATCGGCCTGCCGTCCTTGAAGATCCTGCCGGAGATGTGCACGCCGTACGTCCGCCCGAACACGCTCATCGCCAGCTCGGTGCGGCCGGCGCCCATCAGCCCGGCCAGGCCCACGATCTCGCCCCGCCGCAGCGTGAGGGAGGCCCCGTCGACCACCTTCCTGCCGGGCTGGCTGGGGCTGTAGACCGTCCAGTCCTCGATGCGGAACGCCTCCTCGCCGATCGCCGGCGTGCGCGGCGGGAAGCGGTTGTCGAGGGCGCGGCCGACCATCCCGGAGATGATGCGGTCCTCGCTCACGTCGCCGGCGGCCATGTCGAGTGTTTCGATCGTGCGCCCGTCCCGGAGAATCGTGACGGAGTCGGCGATCGCGATCACCTCGTTGAGCTTGTGGGAGATGATCACGCAGGTGATGCCCTCGTCCCTGAGCCCGCGCAGCAGGTCGAGCAGGTGGGCCGAGTCCTCGTCGTTGAGCGCCGCGGTCGGCTCGTCGAGGATGAGGAGCTTCACCTCCTTCGACAGCGCCTTGGCGATCTCCACGAGCTGCTGCTTGCCGACGCCGATGTCGGAGACGGTCGTGGTCGGGTTCTCGCGCAGGCCGACCCGCTTCAGCAGCTCGCCGGCCTCGTAGTTGGTGCGGTTCCAGTCGATGACGCCACGTGTGGCCCGCTCGTTGCCGAGGTAGATGTTCTCCGCGATCGACAGCTGCGGGCACAGCGCCAGTTCCTGGTGGATGATGACGATGCCGGCGTGCTCGCTGTCGCGGATGCCGCCGAACTCGCAGCGTCTGCCCTCGAAGGTGATCTCGCCGTCGTACTGGCCGTGGGGATAGACCCCGGACAGCACCTTCATCAGCGTCGACTTGCCGGCGCCGTTCTCGCCGCAGATCGCGTGGATCTCGCCCCGCCGCACCGCCAGGTTGACGTCCTGCAGCGCCTTCACCCCGGGAAACGTCTTGGTGATCCCGCTCATCCGCAAGATGTGCTCGGTCATGTGCCCCCCGCTCAGGGAGGGCCCGGGGACTGCTCCCCGGGCCCGGATCCCTACTTGAGCTGGTCCTCTGTGTAGTAGCCGCTGCCGATGATGACGTCCTTGTAGTTGTCCTTGTCGACGACCACCGGGTCCAGCAGGTACGACGGAACGACCTTGTTGCCGTTGTTGTAGTCCGTGGTGTTGTTCACCTCGGGCTGCTGGCCCTTCAGCACCGCGTCGGCCATCTTCACGGTCTGCTCCGCGAGCTTGCGGGTGTCCTTGAAGATGGTGGAGTACTGCTCACCGGCGATGATCGACTTGACCGAGGCCAGCTCGGCGTCCTGGCCGGTCACGACCGGGTACGGCTGGCCGCTGGTGCCGTAGCCGGAGCTCTTGAGCGCCGACAGGATGCCGATCGACAGACCGTCGTACGGCGAGAGCACGCCGTCGACCTTGGTGTCACCGGTGTAGGTCTTGGTGAGGATGTCCTCCATGCGCTTCTGCGCCGTGGCGGGGTCCCACCGCAGGATGGCGGCCTGCTTGAAGTCGGTCTGGCCGCTCTTGACCTTCAGCGTGCCGTCGTCGATCTTCGGCTGGAGCACCGACATCGCGCCGTTCCAGAAGAAGGTGGCGTTGTTGTCGTCGGGCGAGCCGCCGAACAGCTCGACGTTGAACGGGCCCTTCTTGCCGCCGTCGACGCCGAGGCCCTTCAGCAGCGAGGACGCCTGCTGCACGCCGACCTTGAAGTTGTCGAAGGTGGCGTAGTAGTCGACGTTCGGGCTGTTGCGGATGAGCCGGTCGTAGGCGATGACCGGGATCTTGTTGTCCGCGGCCTCCTGCAGCTGCGAGGTGAGCGCGGTGCCGTCGATCGAGGCGATGATCAGGAGCTTGGCGCCCTTGGTGATCTGGTTCTCGATCTGGTTGACCTGGGTCGGGATGTCGTTCTCGGCATACTGGAGGTCCACCTGGTAGCCGAGGGCCTCAAGCTGCTGCTTGACGTTGTCGCCGTCGTGGATCCAGCGCTCCGACGACTTCGTCGGCATGGTGACGCCGATCAGGGCCCCGGCGTTGCCGGCCCCGGAGGACGCGGACGCCTCCGTGTCCACCGTCTTCTGGCTGGAGCCGCAGGCGGTCATGGTCGCGGCGAGCGCGATGGCCGACACCACGCCCCCGATTCGTAGCAACCTCATGTACATCTCCTTGGGGGTCGCCGCACAACGCTGTGCGGCCGATGGAAGGGACGGGATGTTTCCGCACATCAAGGTGATCTGCGGCGCGAGCCACCGGAGAACACGCGCTGCAGGAGGATGAAGACGAAGAGCAGCAGACCAATGAAGATCTTGGTCCACCAGGAACTGAGCGTGCCCTCGAAGCTGATGATCGTCTGGATCAGTCCCAGCACGAGCACGCCGAGCACGGTGCCGAACAGGAAGCCGCTCCCGCCGGTCAGCAGGGTGCCGCCGATCACGACCGCGGCGATCGCGTCCAGCTCCATGCCCACGGCGCTCAGTCCGTAGCCCGACAGGGAGTAGAAGGCGAACAGCAGGCCGCCGAGCGCCGAGCAGAACCCGCTGATCGTGTAGACCGCGATCTTCGTACGGGCCACCGGCAGGCCCATGAGCAGCGCCGACTGCTCGCTGCCGCCGGTCGCGTAGACGTTGCGGCCGAGCCGCGTGTAGTGCAGCGCGTACGCCGCGATCAGCACGACCACCACCGCGATCACCGCGCTCGGGGAGACCGACAGGTCGCCGCCGAGGTTGATCCGCGACTGGGCGATGTCGGTGAACGTCGGGTTGTCGATCGGGATCGACTCGGTGCTGATCGTGTAGCACAGGCCGCGGGCGAGGAACATCCCGGCCAGCGTGACGATGAACGGCTGGATCTCGAAATAGTGGATGATCGCGCCCATCGCCAGGCCCAGCACCGCGCCGATCACCAGCACCAAGACCATGACCGCGTACGCCGGCCAGCCGTCCTTCAGCAGGCTCGCGCTCAGCATCGTGGCCAGCGCGACCACCGAGCCGACCGACAGGTCGATGCCGCCGGTGAGGATCACGAACGTCATGCCGACCGCGACGACCAGCAGGAACGCGTTGTCGATGAAGACGTTGAGGATGATCTGCCCGGTGGCGAAGTTCTCGTAGCGGATGCCGCCCGCCACGAACATGGCCACGAACAGGCCCGCGGTCACCAGGACCGGGATGTACTTCTGCGGAATCGCACGGCGGCGGTCCAGCAGACCGGTGATGCCCGTCACGCCGTGACCCTCACCTTCTCTTCGGGCGCCGGGGACGCCGTGACCGGGCGCCTGCGGCGGTGGAACACCTTCGTGCGGAAGGCCGGGGACTGGATCAGGCAGACGATCGTCACCACGAGCGCCTTGAACAGCAGCGTCGTCTCCGGCGGGACGCCGATCGAGTAGATGGTGGTGGTGAGCGTCTGGATGATGAGGGCGCCGAGCACCGTGCCGCTGAGCGAGAACCGGCCGCCGGACAGCGGGGTGCCGCCGATGACGACGGCGAGGATCGCGTCCAGCTCGATCCACAGACCGGCGTTGTTGCCATCGGCGCTGGAGACGTTCGAGCTGATCATCAGGCCCGCGATGCCGGCGCACAGCCCGCAGAACGCGTACACCGTCATGAGCACGCCGCGGGCGCTGATGCCGGCCAGGCGGCTCGCCTCGGCGTTGCCGCCGACCGACTCGATGAGCAGGCCGAGCGCCAGGCGCCGGGTGAGGAACGCGGTGAGCGCGAGCACGACCGCGACGACGATGATCCCGAACGGCAGCGTGAGCCAGTAGCCGCCGCCGATCAGCTTGTACGGCGAGCTGTTGACGGTGGTGATCTGCCCGTCCGTGATGAGCTGGGCCAGGCCGCGCCCGGCGACCATCAGGATCAGCGTCGCGATGATCGGCTGGATGCCGATGCCGGCGACCAGGAAGCCGTTCCACGCGCCGAGGACCACCGACAGCACCAGCGCGAGGCCCACGGCGCCGAGCACGCCGCCCACGGAGTTCTGATCGGACAGGTCGCTGATGCGCAGGCAGGCCAGCGCGCCGGCGATCGCCACGACCGAGCCGACCGACAGATCGATGCCGCTGGTGGCGATGACCAGCGTCATGCCGAGCGACACCAGGATCAGCGGTGCGCCGAACCGGACGATGTCGATCACGCTGCCGTAGAGGTGCCCCTCCTTCATCTCGATCTTGAAGAAGTTGTCCGTGAAGAAGAGGTTCAGCGCCAGCAGCGCGACCAGGATGACCAGGGGCCAGAACAGGCGGTGCTTGAGGATCCGGCTCATGATCGGGCTCCGCTCGCGATCGTCTCCGTCAGAGTGTCGGTGGTCAGGCCCTCGTCGTTGTCCAGCTCGGCGACCAGCCGGCGGTCGCGCAGCACGCCGACCCTGTGGCTGAGCCGCAGCACCTCCTCAAGCTCGGCGGAGATGAACAGCACCGCCATCCCGCCGTCCGACAGCTCGGCGACCAGGCGCTGGATCTCGGCCTTGGCGCCGACGTCGATGCCGCGGGTGGGCTCGTCGAGGATGAGCAGGCGGGGCTCCAGGATGAGCCAGCGGGCCAGCAGCACCTTCTGCTGGTTGCCGCCGCTGAGGTTCTTGATGAGCTGGTCGGGGTTGGCCGGGCGGATGTTCAGCGCGGCGATGTACTTGTCGACCAGCTCGTCCTGCCTGCGCCGCGGGATCGGCCGGGTCCAGCCGCGGGAGGCCTGCAGGGCGAGAACGAGGTTCTCCCGGACCGTCAGGTCGGGGATCAGTCCCTCCGCCCGCCGGTTCTCCGAGCAGAAGGCCAGCTTCCGGGAGACCGCGGATCGCGGCGTACGCAGGTTGACCGGCTCGCCGCCGATCTTCAGTGATCCGGTGCCGGCGTGGTCGGCCCCGAACAGCAGCCGGGCGATCTCCGTACGGCCCGAGCCGAGCAACCCCGCCAGGCCGACGACCTCGCCCTCGCGGATGGTCAGCGTGAACGGCTGGATGGCGCCGGTGCGGCCCAGCTTCTCCGCCTCGATCAGCGGGGCGCCCTCGCTGGCCGGCGGGCGCTCCTCCAGCTTCTCCAGGTCGGCCAGCTCCCGGCCGATCATCTTGCCGATCAGCTCGACCTGGCTGAGCTCGCTGGTGAGGTACTCCCCCACGAGCGTCCCGTTGCGCAGCACCGTCATCCGGTCGGAGATCTCGTAGATCTGGTCGAGGAAGTGCGAGACGAACAGGATCGCGATGCCCTGCTCCTTGAGCCTGCGCATCACCCGGAAGAGCTGGGCGACCTCGCCCGCGTCGAGGCTGGACGTGGGCTCGTCGAGGATGAGCACCTTCGCGTCGATGTCGACGGCCCGCGCGATCGCGACCATCTGCTGGATCGCCAGCGAGTAGGACGACAGGGGCGCCGACACGTCGAGATCGAGGTCGAGCCGGGCGAGGATCTCCTCGGCCCGGCGGCGCATCGCCTTCCACTGGATGCGGCCGAACCGGCGGGGCTCACGGCCGATGAAGATGTTCTCCGCCACCGACAGGTTCGCGCAGAGGTTGACCTCCTGATAGACGGTGCTGATGCCCGCCTGCTGCGCGGCGAGGGGGCTGGAGAAGGCGACCCGCCTGCCCTCGAGCTCGATCTCGCCCGCGTCGATGTCGTAGACGCCGGTCAGCACCTTGATCAAGGTGGACTTGCCGGCGCCGTTCTCTCCCATCAGCGCGTGGACTTCGCCCGGAAGCAGCCGGAAGTCGACGCCGTCCAGTGCCTTCACGCCGGGGAACTGCTTGCCGATCCCGCTCATCCGCAGGATCGGCGCGGGTGCGGCCATGCGGCGCCCCTTCCTGTGTCTCCGGATCGCTCGATCCCTGTCTCCCGCTCACCATCGGAGCGCTCACTTCCGCCTGGTCGTGCCGGAGGCGCGCAATGGAGCGCCTCCTCGTCGCGCTCTGGTCGCTTCGCTCCCGCGCGCTCCTCAGTCCAGATCGGCGGCGCGCTCCTCCGGATCGCTCGGTGCTCGTGTCTCGTGTGAGCGGGCCGCCCCGGTGGCGGGGCGGCCCGGAACCCGATCAGTACTTACGGTTGGGCAGGGCCTCCGCGGCCTGCTCCTGGGTGAAGGTGGTCTCCTCGGTGACCACCCGCTGGGGCACCTGCTCGCCGGCGACGACCTTCTTGGCGAGGTCCATCAGCTGGGTGCCGAGCAGCGGGGAGCACTCGACGATGAAGTTGATCTTGCCGTCGGCGAGGGCCTGCATGCCGTCGTGCACCGCGTCGACCGTGATGATCTTGATGTCCTTGCCCGGGACCTTGCCCGCGCCCTCGATCGCCTCGATGGCGCCGAGGCCCATGTCGTCGTTGTGCGCGTACAGCACGTCGATGTCGGGGTTGGACTTCAGGAAGGCCTCCATGACCTCCTTGCCCTTGGCGCGGGTGAAGTCGCCGCTCTGCGAAGCGATGACCTTGAACTTCGGATCCGCGGAGATGACCTCCTGGAACCCGGACTTCCGGTCGTTGGCGGGCGCGGAGCCGGTGGTGCCCTCAAGCTGGACGATGTTCACGTCGTCCTTGCTGTCCTTGTACTGGTCGACCAGCCACTGACCGGCCTTCTTGCCCTCCTCGACGAAGTCGGAGCCGAGGAAGGTCTTGTACAGGCTGGTGTCCTTGGAGTCCACCGCCCGGTCGGTGAGGATGACCGGGATCTTCGCGTTCTGCGCCTCCTTGAGCACGGTGTCCCAGCCCGACTCCACGACCGGCGAGAAGGCGATCACGTCGACCTTCTGCTGGATGTAGGAGCGGATCGCCTTGATCTGGTTCTCCTGCTTCTGCTGCGCGTCGGAGAACTTCAGTTCGACGCCCGCGGCCTTGGCGGACTCCTGGATGTCCTTGGTGTTGGCGGTACGCCAACCGCTTTCCGCGCCGACCTGGGCGAAGCCCATCACGAGCTTGCCGTCGTCGGCGCCGCCGCCGACGGACGAGTCGCCGCCGCCGTCGCTGCTGCTGCAACCGGCCATCGTCAGGGCCGTGGCACCGGCCAGGATCAGTGCCGAGATCCTCTTCAACACTGGGGGGATCCTTTCTAAAGTTAGCGCTAACACCTGGGGTGCGGCGCTGGTTATCCGATGTGTTTCCGTACGGCTAGTGCGCGGCTGTGCTTCCCCTGAGCACGAACTGGGGAGGCACCACGAGACGCTCGTGAGGCAGCGCCTCGCCCGACTCGATCTGCCGGAGCAGCACGTCGATACTGCGCCTGCCGACGGCCCCGAAGTCCTGTCTGATGGTGGTGAGCGGCGGGGAGAAGAACTCCGACTCAGGGATGTCGTCGAAGCCCACGATGCTGATCTGCTCGGGGACCTTCACCCCCTCCTCCGTGAACGCGCGCAGAAGGCCGAGCGCCATCTGGTCGTTGGCGACGAACACCGCGGTGACGTCGCCGGCCATCGCGGCGAGTTCCTTGCCGGCCCGGTAGCCCGAACGCGGGCTCCAGTCGCCGGTCAGCATGCCGGGAACGGGCCGCCCCGCGGCGGTCAGGGCCGCGCGCCAGCCCTCGATGCGCCCCTCGGCCTCCAGCCAGTCCGCCGGACCGCTGACATGCCAGACGGTCTCGTGCCCGAGGTCGAGCAGGTGCGAGGTCGCCAGCCTGGCGCCCTCGACCTGGTCGACGCTCACCACGGAGACCTCGCCCTGGTGCCAGCCCTCGACGGCCACGGCGGGCATGCCCGCCGGCAGGTCGTCGAGCGCCCGCGCCGCCGATCGCTGCGGGGCGACGACGACGATGCCGTCCACGCCCTGCTCGGCGAGGTAGCCGATCGCGTCGTTCACGCCGGCCCTGTCGATGGTCCGCAGGCTCACGATGCTGACGAAGTAACCCGCGTCCCGCGCCGCCTGCTCGATTCCGTATACCGTGCTCGCCGGGCCGTACAGCGTCGTGTCGAAGCTGACCACGCCCAGCGTGCGCGAGTGCTTGGTGACCAGGGCCCGGGCGACGAGGTTGCGGCGGTAACCGAGCTGGTCGATGGCCCGCATGACCCGGGTGCGGGTCTCGGCGCGGACGTTCGGATGGTCGTTGAGCACCCGCGAGACCGTCTGGTGCGACACTCCGGCCAGCCTGGCCACGTCGGCCATGACGGGCGGGCGGCGGTCGACGTTGGGTCCCACTGGCGCTCCTCTCAACTGCTTGGGAAGACTGTGAGCGTTAACACGACCCTCCGTCAAGGTGATGGCCGATTACGGTCCGGTCACACCGACACATCGCGGTAACACAGTATTGACGGACATGTCGCATAGCCCTTAACTGGTGGCCGAATCCACCTTGTTAGCGCTCACTTTGCGACCATCTCGTGATGTTATCGCTAACAGAACCCGGAGGAGCCCCCCGAATGAGCAGAAAGGCCTGGTCACTGGCCTTATCGGCGGCCATGGTGAGCGGCATCGTCAGCGGCATGCTCTCCACCACGCCGGCTCAGGCCGAAGCCGCCGACCCGATCCCGGCAGGCGCGGTCGTCGATCAGTTCGACACCGCCGCGCTCGGCCCCGACTGGCAGGTTCTCAATCCCGACGACACCCAGTGGTCCCTCGGCGAGCAGCCCGGCAGCCTGCGCATCCACTCGCTGAAGGGCGACACCTACCAGACCGACAACTCGGCCAGGAACATCTTCCTCATGGACGTCCCCTCCGGGGACTTCGAGGTCGTCACCAAGGTCGGCGCCCCGGTCGCGCTCGACTACCAGAGCGCCGGCATCTTCGCCTGGCAGGACTGGGACAACTACGTCCGCGCCGGTCTCGCGCACGTCGGCTCGTCCGGGGGCAACGTCATCGAGACCGACACCGAGGTGAAGGCGGCGTTCACCGCGGCCTTCGCGAGCCGCCCGGGATCCACGGGCGAGATCCTCAAGCTGGCGAGGTCGGGCGACGAGTTCACCTCCTCATACTGGGACGGCTCCGCCTGGGTCCAGGCGTCCAAGGTCACCGCCGCGCTGGACGTCAGGCAGGTCGGCCTGTTCGCGCTGTCCGCGCAGAACGGCACGCCGATCGCGGCCGACTTCGACTACTTCGCGGTCAAGGCGGCCGCGGGCAAGGCGATCGTCCCTTCCGGCCCCTTCACGCTGCGCGCGGCCGGCGCCACGCCGTATCTGTCGGCCACCGAGGACGGACGGGTGGTCGCCTCCGACGCCCAGGGCCTGACGAGCCTCGCGGTCACCGCCGAGGACAAGGGCGACGGCACGGTCGCGCTCAAGGAGCTGGACGGCACGGGCTACCTGCGCGTCGCGGACGACTCCTCCCTGCACCTCGGCCGGGCGGCTGGATCGTTCCAGCTCCGCGACGCCGGCGGCGGCAAGGTGTACCTGTCGGCCGGGGACAGGCAGATCGCGGTCAGCGACGGCAGGCTCGTCGCCACCGGCGGGAACGCGACCAGCCAGGGCACGAAGTT
The DNA here is from genome assembly GCF_006874475.1 of Microbispora hainanensis. Lineage (GTDB taxonomy): Bacteria > Actinomycetota > Actinomycetes > Streptosporangiales > Streptosporangiaceae > Microbispora > Microbispora hainanensis. The sequence continues at coordinate 41,873 of NZ_VIRM01000050.1, read as the reverse complement.
CCAGGTCGAAGGCTACGCCAAGGACACCGGCAGGCTCACGGTGGACACCTCCGCCGCCGGCACCAAGGTCAGCCCCAACCTGTACGGCATCTTCTACGAGGACATCAACCACGCGGCCGACGGCGGCCTCTACGCCGAGCTCGTGCAGAACCGGTCGTTCGAGTTCAACTCGGTCGACAACCGGAACTACAGCGGCATGACCGCGTGGACCCCGGTCGGGCGCGGCGGCGCGACCGGCACGGCCGCGGTCTCCGGCGACCAGCCGCTGAACGCCGGCAACCGCAACTTCCTGCGGCTGGACATCACCACCCCGGGCACCGGTTTCGGCGTGAGCAACGCCGGCTTCAACCGGGGCGTCGCGGTCCAGGCAGGCAAGACCTACGACCTGTCGCTGTTCGCCCGGCGCACCAGCGGCGGCCCGATCACCGCGTCCATCGAGAGCGCGGACGGCTCCACGGTCTACGGCACCGCCACGATCGACGCCCAGCCGGCCGGCTGGAAGAAGTACACCGCGAAGATCACCGCGAACGCGACCACCGACGCCGCGCGCCTGGTCGTGCTGGCCGGCGGCGGCGGCCTGGTCGACCTCGACATGATCTCGCTGTTTCCCGAGGACACATTCAAGGGCCGCGCGAACGGCATGCGCAAGGACATCGCCGAGACGATCGCCGCGCTCAAGCCGCGGTTCCTGCGCTTCCCCGGCGGCTGCGTGACCAACGTCGGCACCTACGATCCCTACGCGCTCAACCAGGACCGGCGCCGCATCTACCAGTGGAAGGAGACGATCGGCCCCGTCGAGGAGCGGCCGACCAACTTCAACTTCTGGGGCTACAACCAGTCGTACGGCATCGGTTACTACGAGTACTTCCAGTTCGCCGAGGACCTCGGCGCCGAGCCGCTGCCGGTGCTGTCGGTGGGCGTCAACGGCTGCAACGAGAACCGGCCGCTGACCGACGAGGCCAAGCTCCAGCGGTGGGTCCAGGACACGCTCGACCTCATCGAGTTCGCCAACGGCCCGGCCGGCTCCACCTGGGGTTCCAAGCGGGCGGCGATGGGGCACCCCAAGCCGTTCGGCCTGAAGTACATCGGCCTCGGCAACGAGGAGATCTACAACGAGTTCTTCACGAACTTCCCCACGTTCGCGAACGCCGTCAGGGCGAAGTATCCGGACATCAAGATCCTCTCGAACTCCGGGCAGACGTCCCAGGGCGCCTGGTTCGACCGGATGTGGCAGTTCGCCCGTGACCAGAAGGCCGACCTGGTCGACGAGCACTACTACAACGACCCGAGCTGGTTCCTGGCCAACAACCACCGCTACGACGACTACGACCGCAACGGCCCGCACGTGTTCGTCGGCGAGTACGCCTCCAAGGGCAACACCTACTGGAACGCGCTGACCGAGGCGTCCTACCTGACCGGCATCGAGCGCAACTCCGACGTCGTCGAGCTGGCGTCGTACGCGCCGCTGCTGTCCAACGTCGACTACGTCAACTGGACGCCGGACCTCATCTGGTTCGACAACGACCAGGTGTACGGCTCGCCCAGCTACTACGTGCAGCGCCTGTTCTCCCGCAACGTGGGCGACACCGTGCTGCCGAGCACCTACAAGGCGAGCCCGCTGCCGGTGGACGACATCAAGGGTGCCATCGGCCTCGGCTCCTGGAGCACCCAGGTCCGCTACGACGACGTCACGGTGACCGGGGCCGACGGCACGGTCCTGTTCAGCGACGACTTCTCGAACGGCACGGGCAAGTGGACCCCCGGCCAGGGGACGTGGGCGGTGCAGGACGGCGCGTACGTCCAGACGGCCGGCGTGACCGACGCCCGGTCGACGGCCGGCTCGGCGGACTGGTCCAACTACACGCTGGAGGTCACCGCCCGCAAGACCGGCGGCGCCGAGGGCTTCCTGGTGATGTTCGGAGTGAAGGACACCGGCAACTTCTACTGGTGGAACATCGGCGGCTGGAACAACACCCAGTCGGCCATCGAGAAGGCGACGAACGGCGGCAAGTCGTCGATCGCGACGTCGGGCACCACGGTGCAGACCGGCCGCGACTACAAGGTCAGGATCCAGGTCTCCGGGCGGCACATCACCACCTGGCTCGACGGGCAGAAGATCAACGACTTCACCGACAACGTCTCCGTCGAGCCGCTCTACCAGGTGGTCTCGAAGGACGGCGACACCGGCGACGTGGTGATCAAGGCCGTCAACGTCCAGGACACCGCCGTGCGCAGCACGGTCGACCTGGGCGACGCCGCGATCGCGCCGAAGGCCCTCGTCACCTCGCTGACCGGCGACCCGGCCGCGGTGAACTCGCTCGCCGAGCCCACGAAGATCTCCCCGGTCGAGCGGGAGGTGAGCGGATTCTCCTCCGCCTTCACCTACGACTTCCCGGCCCACTCGGTGACGTTCATCCGCCTCGGCAAGGACACCAGGACCGGCACCGCCGTCACCGCCCACGCGTCACCCGAGCAGGTGAAGCTGGGCAAGAAGGTCCAGGTGCACTACAGCGTGAGCCCGAAGGGCGCGACCGGCGAGGTGACCGTGTCCGAGGGCGCCACGATCCTCGGCACGGGCACCCTCAACCCCGGCGGCCAGGGCAAGACCGAGCTCGGCCTCGACCTGCCGGTGGGCACGCACGAGCTGAGCGTCTCCTACTCCGGCGACGCCCGCTTCCGGCCGTCGGCCACCACGCTGACGCTGGAGGTGAAGCCGTAACAAGCGGCCGCCCGGGGTACGCCATCCCCCCGGGCGGCTCTTCGCGGACGACCGTCCGGGATGCGCCAGCGCCCCGGGCGGCCGTCTTCCGAGCGCCCGGGCGGCTCCTTTTCGAGCCGCGGCGGGCTCTTTCAGGGCCTGACGCCGGTGCTCTCCCGCACCACGAGCTCGGGCTCCACCATGCGCCGCGCCTCGCCTTCCACCCCGGCGATGCGGTCCAGCAGGAGCTGGAACGCCTGCCGCCCGACCTCGCCGAAGTTCTGCCGCACGGTGGTCAGCGGCGGCCAGAAATAGGCCGCCTCGGGGACGTCGTCGAAGCCGACGACGCTCACGTCGTCGGGGACCCGCCGGCCCGCCTCCCGCAGGGCCCGCAGCACGCCCATCGCCATGTGGTCGTTGGCCACGAAGACCGCCGTCACGTCGGGCTCACGGGCGAGCCGCTTGCCGATCTCGTAGCCGGAGTGGGCGGTCCAGTCGCCGACCAGCGGCTCGGGCACCTCCCGGCCCTCCGCCTCCAGCGCCGATCGCCAGCCCGCCACCCGGCCGCTCGCGTCGATCCAGTTGGGCGGGCCCGACAGGTGCCAGACCGTACGGTGACCGAGACTGAGCAGGTGACGGGTGGCGCGGGCGGCACCGGCGTGCTGGTCGACCGCCGCGACCGGCACCGGCACCGGCAGGTCCGTTCCCCCGCCGACGTCGACCACCGGGAGCCCCTGGGGAAGGTGGCGCAGCCCCTCGGCGGCCGACTCGTGCGGCGCGACGACGATGACGCCGTCCACGGACTGGGACCTCAGGCGGTCGATGCCCCGGGTGATCCAGCTGCGGTTGAGCGCGGGCAGGCTGGCGATGCTGACCAGGTAGTCGCTGTCCCTGGCCGCCTGCTCGATGCCGAAGAGCGTGGAGGCCGGGCCATACAAGGTGGTGTCGAAGCAGACGACCCCCAGCACCCCCGAGCGGCCGGTCACGAGGACGCGCGCCGCCGAGTTGGGCCGGTAGTCGAGCTCGCGGACCGCCGCGAGGACGCGCGCCCGGGTCTCCGGCCGCACCTTCTCCGGGGCGTTCAGCACTCTCGACACCGTCATCGCCGACACTCCTGCCAGCTCCGCGACGTCCTCCATGACCGCCGCCTTCGGGCGTTCGGTCGGGCTCTCTCCAGGCCGGACCTTCGTCATCCGCCGCGCCCCGCTCATTCCGGTCAGGTTTCCTGAGTGATTGCGATAACAGCAAGGCGTGCCACCACTACGGTGATCACAGCGCGTCACGAGCCCGGTGAGGAACGTTCCGCCTGGCGACCACGTGTGCGCACGTGCCCAGCTCATGGTATCGCTAACAGGTCCCGCTCCCCCTGTGTTGGCGCGGAGCGTCACGAAGTTCCCCCCTGGCGAGCAAGGCGAGGGCGCACAGGAGCACCATCGCCCCGCCCACCTGTACGGCGGACATCCGCTCCCCCAGCAGCACAACGCCGATGACGGCGGCGACGAGAGGTTCGAGCAGGGAGAGGACCGCGGCCGCGGTGCCGCCGACCACGCGCAGCCCCGCGAAGAACAGCCCGTACGCGAGCGCCGTCGGCACGGCCGCCAGATAGCCGAGCAGCAGCACGCTGGTCACCATGCTGGTCATGGTGTGCCCGGCGGGCAGCAGCCCTCCGGTCGCGGCGAGCGGGAGCAGGCAGGCCGCACCCCCGGCGAACCCCCACACGGCCACGCCGTCGGCGGGCATCCGGCGCGTCGTGAGGGTGACGAAGGAGTAGGCCGCCGCCGACAGCAGCGAGTAACCGGCTCCGGCCAGGGTGACCGTCTGCGCGCCTCCCGTGAGCATGGCGAGACCCGCGACGGCGAGCACGGCGCATCCGAGGCCGGTGCGGCCCAGCGGTTCGCCCAGGAAGATCCGGCCGCCGGCCGCCACCAGGAGCGGGGCGGCGCCCATCGTGATCATCGTGGCGACCGCGACACCGGCCTCGGCGATGGCCGCGAAGTAGGCCGCCTGGCACACCGCCATCGCCGGGCCGACGAGCAGCACCACCCGCCAGGAGGGCCTGCTGCGGGCCACGGCGAGCAGGAGCACCGCGCCGCAGGCGAAGCGCCAGAACGACACGGCGACGGGACTCAGCTGTCCCGCGCCGTGCAGCAGCGCCCCCGCCGCTCCCCCGGTTCCCCAGGCGACGGCGGCGGTGGACACGTAGACAAGGCCCTGCCGTACGGACAGGGCTGGAGCATGGTTCATCAACGTCTCTCCAGTGAGGTGGGCCCGATTCCCGCAGGCGGGCAGGGGCCACCGGCCGGGCCGCCCAGGCCCGGCTCACCGGATGACGCCGCCCGCTAGCGGGCGGGGGGTGGAGAGACGATCAATGTCACGCGGGCACCGTAACGTGTCCGCACCGCCGTCCGCATCACCATTTGGGCACTTTCGGGGGTGCCGGTGCGCGCGACGGGATGCGGAAGGCTTAGTCTTGCATCGTGGCAGCCCGAGGCGAGGTCAGGTCGCCTCGGGCTGTCCGCTCACGAAGCCGAGGATGCGCGACCAGGCGTCGGCACAGGCATCGGCGAGCTCCGGGCGGCCAAGCTCGAAGAAGCTGTGCGGCGCTCCCGGATAGGTGACGAACTCGTGCGCCACCCCGGCGCCGTCCAGCGCCTCGCCGAACGCGCTCACCACCTCGGGGGTGATGCCCTCGTCCGCGCCGCCGAACAGGCCCAGAATCGGCCCGCGCAGTTCGCCCGCCATCTGGGTGGGGCCGGGGTTGCCGAAGAGCACGTCCGGATATCCGTACAGGCCGATGACGCCCGCGAATCCGAAGGCGGGCCTGGCCGTCATGAACGCGAGCCTCCCGCCGAAGCAGAAGCCGAGGGAGACCACGTCCTCGCTTCCCTCGGCCCGCAGGTGCGCGGCGCCGGCGGCGATGTCGGCGAACAAGCCGTCCCTGTGCGCCTTGCCCAGGTGTTCCATGAACGGGAAGTCACCGGGCCTCGGATCGGTCCCGGCCGTACGCCCGAAATAGTCGATGGCAAGCGCGGTGTGCCCCTGCTCGGCGAGCCGTTCGGTGAGGCGCTCGTAGAATCCCGACAAGCCGCGGTTGTCCGGCAGGACGAGCACCGCGGGGCCGGACGCCCGGCCGGGGCGGGACAGGAACGCCGCGAAGTTCGCACCGTCGGCCGAGGTCAGCACGATGCGTCCGGAGGTGACGGTCGTGATCGGAGAACCGTAGACGGGCGGCACGGCGTCGGGCTCGTAACACACGGGCGATATCCCTTTCACTGAGATTGGCGGATACGCCCGTGAGGCTACAATACGTTTCTCCCATCATATCAGGACAAAATAAATTTCCGATTTCTCGCAGATAACAGGCCCGTCTCCTTTCGGGAGACGGGCCTGAAAATGCTCCGGATCAGATCACCGGGCCGGGCGTGTCGCGCGGCGGCACGGGGCCGGTGCCGGGAGCGGGGCCCGTGCCGGGAGCGGGCGGAATCGGGCCGGTGCCGGGCGGCGGCAGCGGCGTCTCGCGCGGATACTCGGGGTTCACGGTGCGGGGCGGCATCGGCTCGCCGATGTCATAACCCGTGCCGGAGCCGCCAGTGCCGGGAGCGGGGCCCGTGCCGTCCTGCTGGTGCGGGCCGGGGACCTCGCCGCGCCAGCCGCCGGTCTCGCCGCCGCGCGTCTCGATGAACGTCTTGAAACGCTCCAGGTCGCCCTTGACGCGCATGCGGACGATCTGCAGGGCGTCGGCCGCCTTCTCCAGGAAGCCCTCGGGGTCATACTCCATCTGCAGCGTGACGCGGGTCGTGTCGTCGTCGATCCGGTGGAAGGTGACGACGCCGGCCTGCCGCGGCGTGTCCACCGAGCGCCAGGCCACCCTCTCGTCGGGGTGCTGCTCGGTGATCTCCGCTTCGAACTCGCGGCGGACGCCCGCGATCTCGACGACCCAGTCGGTGCGCGTGTCGCCGATCTGCTTGACCGACTCCACGCCCTCCATGAACTCCGGGAAGCTCTCGAACTGCGTCCACTGGTTGTACGCCGTGCGGATCGGGACATTCACGTCGACGGACTGCTCGATCGAGCTCATGCCTTCTCCTTCTCTCGTCGGTTGCCGCACTACGCCTGCCCTGAGAGATGGAGGTAAACCCGGGCGGCCGGCCTCAGCGGGAGGGCGACCTGCGGCGTCCGCCGTGCCGTGCGGCCGGGCGGGCCAGGCGCGGCCGGGGCGCCTTGCCCTCGTCACTCGCCCGCGCGTGCCGCGCCTTGCCGGCCGACCGGCGCGCCCGTCCCGTGACGAGGTCGCGCACGCCCCGCGAGACGTGGTCGTTCGGGCGCCCGGCGGGCGCGGGCGTGGTCTCGTCTTCGAGAGTGCGGTCGGCCGCCGCGTACCAGCCGGTCACCACCTGTACGGCGAGCGCGGCGAACAGCAGCCCGAACGGCAGCGCCCACCCGCCGCTCACCTGGTGGAGCAGGCCGAACGTGATCGGTCCGGCGCCCGCGATGAGATATCCGGCGCTCTGCCCGAAGGCCGACAGCGCGGCGGTGCCCGCCGGCGTGCGGGTCCGCATGGCCAGCATGGCCAGCGCGAGCGGGAACGTGCCCCCGCCGACGGCCACGAGGATCGACCACGCCCACAGTGCGTGCCCGGTGAGCAGACCGGCGAAGCCGGCCGCGTACAGGACCGAGAACGCGATCACCAGCGGACGCTGGCCGGACAGCCGGGCCGCCAGGGCGGGCACCGCCATGGAGACGGGGATGCCGAGCCCGGTGAACACGGCGAGGACCAGACCGGCCTGCCCGGCGGTGTAGCCGTTGTCCCGCAGCAGCAGCGGCAGCCAGCCGAACATCACATACGCGATGAGCGACTGCGAGCCAAAATATCCGGCCACGGCCCAGGCGAGCCTGCTGCGCAGGAGGCCGTCGGCCCCGGCCCTCACGGATGTGTCGCGCCGCTCCGGCTCACCGCGCCTGAGCGCGAGCCACGGAATCGCGGCCACGGCGGCCAGAGCCGCCCACACCCCGAGTGCCACGTGCCAGTTGCCTCCCGCGGCCTGCTGCACCGGAACGGTCGCGGCGGCGGCGACCATCGTCCCGGCCGCGAGGGCCGTCGAGTAGACGGTGGTCATCGCCCCCGCCCGCCGGGGGAAGTGCCTCTTGATCAGCGCGGGGATGACGACGTTGCCGACCGCGCCGCCCGCCAGCGCGACCGCGCTGGCCGCCATGAACGGCACAGCGGAATCGACGAGGGCGCGCGCGGCCTGCCCCGCAGCGAGCAGGACGATCGCCCCGAGCAGCAGCCGCTGCTCCCCCATCCTTCGGGACATGGCCGGCGTCAGCGCGCCGAACAGGGCGAAGCTCATCACCGGCAGCGTGGTGAGCAGCCCCGTCATCGCCGCCGACAGGCCCAGCCCCGCGCTCACCTGGTCGAGCACGGTCCCCACGCTGGTCACCGCGGTACGCAGGTTCAACGCGGCGAGGGCGATGCCCCCGGCGATCAGCCACGCCATCGATCCGCCGTGTGCTCGCAACGGTGCTCCGAGCACGCCCCTCCGCGTCACGACGGCACTCATCGCCGCAACATCTCCCCTCATCCGGTCATCCTACGATTGACACCATACCAAAGCCCTCATCGCTCTCATTTGTTCCAGGCTGGGAGAACTTTCTACGAACGCCGCGCGCCGCGCAGCAGCCACAGGAGGCCGATCACGGGCAGCGCGAGCGGCACGAAGCCATAGCCGCTGCCATACCCCGACCACACGGTGGCCTGCGGAAACGCGGCGGGATCGGCCAGGCTCAGCGTGCCGACGACCAGCACCCCGGCCAGCTCGACCAGGCAGGCGGCGATCCCGACGCGCCGCGCGCCGCGGGCCAGCGCCACAGTGAGCACGATGTAGACCACCCCGGCGAACGCAGACAGCACGTACGCCAGCGGCGCCTCGGCGAATCTCGTGGCGATCTGCACGGCGGCGCGGGAGGTCGCGGCCAGCGCGAAGATCCCGTACACGGCGACGAGCACGCGTCCCGGCCCGGAGCGTACGGCCTCGCCGCCCCGGCCCTGCCCGGAGCGAGTACTCATGCCACCTCCTCGCCTTGCGGCTCGGAGTCGCATGAGCGAAGCACGCTGTTTCTATTGATTCGCTCGCTGCGCTCGCTCATGCGCCCGCGTTCCAGATCTGCAGCAGCCGGCCGGTCATGACGGCCACGGTGAAGGCGGCCACGGTGATGACCACGGGGCCCCAGCGCGTGCGCTCCGCCCGGCCCCACCACATGGCGGCGGGCGGGATCACCACGGTGCCCAGCAGGTAGCCGATGAAGGTCGCCTTCTCCGCCACGTGGCCGAGATCGGCGAGCGCCAAGCCCGCCTGCACGAGCACGGCGAGTTCGAGCAGCCCGAGCCCGGCCAGCAGCACGGGCCCCATGGGCCGGTTCCGTACGGCGGTGATCAGGCTGACCAGTGCGAGCACCAGGGCGGCGCCGATCAGCCAGCCCGAGTAGGCGCCGTTCATGCCGCGCTCGGGGCGGGGATCACAGACATGGCGAGTAGGGTATCGGCCCCCACGCCCGCCCCGCCGCACGGCCTCCCGGCACCTGCCGCACAACCTCCCCGGCCCTGCCGCCGGGGGCCTGCCGGGCCGGCGCCGGCTAGCGCCGGCGGGTCTCGGCGAGGAGCAGGTCGACCGCGTCCTCCGGCTTCCCGTTGACCGCGTACGCCCCCCGCTGACGCGAGGCGGAGCTGCCCCGGCGCAGCGCCGCGTCGGCGAGCTCCGAGACGATCTCCCAGTCACCCAGCTTCTCCAGGGTCGGCCGCAGCTCCTCCAGCATCCAGGTGATGATCCGCGGGGCCGGTTCGGGCCTGCTCGTCACCGGCGACAGCAGGTCGCCCTCCAGCCCATCGCGGGCCGCCCGCCAATTGGCCGCCCGCAGCAGCGCCAGGCGATGCTCGCCGGCCGGCGGCTCGCCCCGCTCCACGGCCTCCGACTCCCTCGTCATGAGGGCGCGGAAGAGACCGGCGAGCAGCACCACGTCGTCCGCGAGCGGGCAGGAGTCGCAGACGCGCATCTCCACCGTCGGCACGTGGGCGCTGAGCCGCAGGTCGAAATAGACCATGCCCCGGTCCTCGATCACGCCGGAGGCCACCAGGTCGTCGGCCGTCCTGTCATAGTCGGCGGCGTCGGCGAACGGGCCGAGCGGGCCCGCGGTCGGCCAGCGCTGCCAGGTCAGCGCGCGGCTGCTGGCATAACCACTGTCCTCGTCCATCCAGTAGGGGGAGCTGGCGCTGAGCGCGAGCAGCGGGGGGAGCCACGCCTCCACGCGCTGGGCGGCGAGCACCGCCACGTCCCTGTCGTCGATCTCCACGTGCACCTGCGCCCCGCAGATGAGCTGCTCCTGGGCGAGGAACCGGTAGGACTCCTGCAGGTACTCGTAGCGCTCTCCGGGCGTGAACGTGTAGCCCTCGACGCCGGTGATCGGAGTGCTGCCGGAGGCGATCACGCCCACCCCCAGCGGCTCACCGGCGGACACGAGCGCCTGACGCAGCCGCACGATCTCGGCCCGCACGTCGCCCAGGTCCTCCATCGGGGTGCTGTTGGTCTCCACCACCGAGCGCTGCAGTTCGGCCGCGAACCCCTCGTCCGGCAGCCGCTCCAGCATCGACTCCGCCAGCGGCGTCAGCCGCCGGGTCTCGAGATCGACGACAAGGAACTCCTCTTCAACGCCGACAGGCCGTCTCTTCGTCATGACCGATCACTACCCCTGGGGTGCGGAATAGGCCTGACCGGCCGGGCATCAGTGCCAGGACGCGGGGTAGGGCCGTTTCCGGGCTTTCCGCTGAGGCTTCTCCGGGGCCTTCTGCGGGCCTTCTGCGGGCCTTCTGCGGGGGCTTCTGCGGAGCCCTTCTCGGGGGCCTTCTGGCGGGGGCGGAGTCATGCAGACGTCGGACAAGGAACCACTGCGCGTACGAAGGGGTGTGCGCCGGGTCAAGGCCCGCTGGCAGCGGTCGATCGCCGAGTTCCTGCGCGTGCCCTTCGCGCTGCTGGCCGCCTTCATCCTGCTCGCCGCCGGCTCGATCGCCCTGGACACCATCCGGCTGCCGGTGCTCGCGGGCGTGCACGACGCGATCTCCCGGATGCTGCCCAAGGATTCGGTGTCCACGCTGCTCACCTCGATCGCCACGAGCGTCGTGACGATCACGTCCATCACGTTCTCGGTGCTGCTGCTCGCCGTGCAGCAGACCGCGTCGTCGTTCACGCCGGTCGTGTTCGAACAGTTCCTGCGACGCCGCACCAACCAGGTCTACTTCGGGTTCTTCATCGGCCTGTCCTTCTACTGCTTCCTCGTGCTGGCCGTCCTGCGCCCCGACAAGAACCCCGCCTTCTCGGCTCTGGTCGCCCTCGCGCTGACGCTGGTCGCGTTCATCATGCTCGTGCTGATCATCTACGGCACCGTCGACCAGATGCGGCCCGGCACGGTCATCCGGTCCATCCACCAGCTCGCCATGAAGGCCCGGGGCGCGGAGGAGGCGCTGCTCACCCGTACGCGACGCGAACCCCGGCTCGACGCCGACGGCATGACGGTGCACGCGACCGAGAGCGGCTATGTCGTCGAGATCGACCTCGACCTGCTCAGGGAGGCCGCGGCGATCTGCCCGGGCGAGGCCGAGATCGTGCTGGAGATCCAGCTCGGCTCACATGTGGTGTTCGGCGACGCGGTGGCCACCGTCGTGTGCACCGGGCAGCCGGACGCGGACGAGGCGCGGTCCGGGGTGCTGGCCGCGATCAGCCTCGACGACCTGCGCGACATCGACGTGGACGCGGGCTACGGAGTGGACGAGATGCACAACATCGCCTGGGCGGCCGGCTCCAGCGCGCAACACAGCCCGGAGACCGCGCTCACCGCCGTCGCCGCCCTCCGCGACCTGCTCGCGCGGTGGATCGCCGTGTCGGGCTCGGAGCGCGAGCGGGGCGACGAGCTGCCGGTGGTCTACCGCAACGGCGTGGTCGCGCAGGCGGTGGACGCGCTGGCGTCGATCGGGCTGGTCACGGCCGAGTCCCGGGAGCACCAGACCTGCGCGGAGGTCCTCACCGCCTTCGCCGCGAGCCTCCCGCGCATGCCCGCCCGAGAGCAGGGGCTGCTGGACGACGCCGTGCGCCGGGTGCTGCCGGCCGTCGTCGAGCACGCCTACAGCAAGCAACTCCACCGCGCCCTGACCTGCCTGGCGCGGTCGCTGCGCGATGCCGGTTTGGACGAGACGGCCGGCCGCGTCGACCAGGCGGCGGGTCAGCTCCGCGAGTCGACGCGATGGATCCTGCCCAAGCCCTCGGAACACCCCGGATCGCAGGCGATGATCGGCGAGGGCACTCCGGTGGGCATCCGGCGTCACCGGTGAATTTCCCTTTACGTGGAACCTTTTCCGTGAATGATGGCTCTTATCGGGTGGGGGCCCGACATTTCCACTACGGGGAAGGATTCGACATGCCGGTCGACCTGTCCAACGCCAAACCGCTCGCCTGGGATTCGGCGAAACTCGACGCCGACACCAAGGCCATGCTCGACAACCTGCAGCCGAACATCCTGCAGGCGCACGTCCGGGAGAGCATGTCCCTGCTGCTCGTGCACTTCGGCGACGGAGAGGACGGCAGGCGCTTCCTGCGCTCCCTGCTGCCGCTCATGAAATCGGCCAGGAAGCACCTGGAGGAGGTCCGCGCCTTCAACCGCACGAAGAAACCCGGCACGCCGTATGTGGGCGTCGGCATCAGCAAAATCGGCTATCTGAAACTGGGCCACTCGACCACCCGATTCACCGACAACGCGTTCAAATCGGGGATGAAGCGGCGCAAGGACACGTTGAGCGACCCGGCGGTGAGCGCCTGGGAGAAGCACTACCAGGAGGAGATCCACGCGATCGTGCTGATCGGCGACGCCGCGCCCGAGCCGGTCGCCGCCACCCGCAAGCGCGTCCTCGCGCTGCTGCCGAAGACCGCGAAGATCGTCGGCGAGGAGAAGGGCGAGGGCCTGCGCGACGCGCAGGGCCGGGGCATCGAGCACTTCGGCTACGTGGACGGCCGCAGCCAGCCGCTGTTCCTCGCCGACCAGGTGGCCGCCGAGTCCGGCACCAACTGGAACCCCTTCTTCCCGCTGAGCCACGTGCTCGTCCCCGACCCCCTCGCTCCCCACCCGGCCCGGCACTTCGGCAGCTACCTCGTCCTGCGCAAGCTGGAGCAGAACGTCCGCGCGTTCCGGGAGGCCGAGGAGGCCCTCGCCGACGCGCTCGGCCTGAAGGGAGACGACCGGCCGCTCGCGGGCGCGATGCTGGTCGGCCGGTTCCGCAACGGCACGCCGCTGCGGCTACACGGGAAGCCGAGCTCCGAGGGCCACCCGGTGCAGAACGACTTCAGCTACCGCGACGATCCCGGCGCCAAGTGCCCGGTCGGTGCGCACATCCGCAAGGCCAATCCCCGTGACTCCCGGGACGGCGGCCTGGAGCGCACGCTCGGCGTCATGATGGCGCGGCGCGGCCAGACCTACGGCAGGCGCACCGACACGCCGTGGGACGACGCGCCCCCGGCGACCCGGCCGACCGGTGGGGTGGGCCTGCTGTTCATGGCGTTCAACGCCGGCCTGCAGGAACAGTTCGAGTTCACCCAGCAGACCTGGGCCGACAACCCCGACTTCCCGGACGGGGGCACCGGCCACGACCCCGTGATCGGGCAGGGCAGGCGGGACGTCAAGGTGCGCTACCCGAAGGCGTGGAACAGCACCAAGCTCAGCGCCCCCCAGCGCCAGGTCCCCCAGACCGTGACCATGAAGGGGGGCGAATACTTCTTCATGCCGTCGCTCGCCTACCTCAAGAGCCTCTGACCAGCCGCCGGCGAGGCAGACCGGGCTCGTGAGCGATCATGCCGTCGTCCTCCGCGCGGGCGGCCGCGCCGTGAGCGGCCTGCTGGGAGGGCCGGCCTCGACGCGCGGCGCTCGCCGGTCGGCGGGACCACGGGCCAGGTGAAGGGTGGAGCTATGGGGATTCGAACCCCAGACCCCTTCCATGCCATGGAAGTGCGCTACCAGCTGCGCTATAGCCCCTTGCCACCGCTCCGGGTGCTCCCGGCGCGGCGCTCGGAGAGCATATAGGTATGCCCATCCGTTTACCTAATCGTCACCCGTCACACGCGTCTCAGCCGTCCGCGGTGGCGGCCGGGCTGTCGTCGCTGCTGACCGGCTCGGGCAGCGTGCCCGCGTTGTGCTCGAGCAGCCGCCAGCCCCGGCGGCCCTCCTCCAGCACCGACCACGAGCAGTTGCCGAGGCCGCCCAGCGCCGACCAGAGCTCCTGCGGCAGCCCGAGCAGCCGGCAGATGCCGAGCCGCAGCGCGGCGCCGTGCGAGGCGACGACCAGCAGGCCGTCCTCGTCCAGGCGGGCCGCCCAGCGCCCGATCGCGTCGGCGACCCGGTCGGCGACGTGCCCCACGTCCTCGCCGCCCGGGGCCTCCCACGCCTCGTACTCGACCGGCCAGCCCGCCCTGATCTCGTCGCGGGTCAGGCCCTCCCACTCGCCGCCGCCGCGCTCGCGCAGGTCCTTGTCGACCGACACGTCGAGGCCGGTGAGCCGGCCGAGGGCCGAGGCGGTGTCGTACGCGCGGCGCAGGTCCGAGGAGACGAGCATGGTCGGCCGCAGGGCCGCGAGCAGGGAGGCCGCCCGGGCCGCCTGCGCGACGCCGGTCTCGTCCAGTGCGATGTCGGTGTGCCCCTGGAATCGCTTCTCGACGTTCCACAGCGTCTGCCCGTGCCGCAGGCAGACGACACGACGGCTCATCGCGCCGCCCCGATGATGGCCTTCGTCACTGGGCCGCCCCGTGCCCGCGCTGGGCGGCGACCCGCTTGACGCTCTCCGGCAGCTCGATGGACGGGCAGTCCTTCCACAGGCGCTCAAGCGCGTAGAAGTTGCGGTCCTCCTCGTGCTGCACGTGCACCACGATGTCGAGGTAGTCGAGCAGGACCCAGCGGCCCTCCCGCTCCCCCTCACGGCGTACGGGCTTGGCGTCGGCCTCCACGCGCAGGCGCTCCTCGATCTCGTCGACGACCGCGCGCACCTGCCGGTCGTTGGACGCGGAGCAGAGAAGGAAGGCGTCGGTGATGACGAGCTGGTCGCTCACGTCGTAGGCGATGATGTCGTCGGCCAGCTTCTCCGCGGCTGCCTCGGCCGCCACGCGCACGAGCTGGATCGATCTCTCGGATGCTGTCACGATTCGGTTCTGTCCTCCGTTGTCGGGTTCTTCTGTCGGGTTCTTCCAGGGTGCACAGTGTCATTCCAGGGTGCACAGTCCGCGTGCCCCGTACAACCGGCTTTCCCGGGGAGACCCTACCGGCACACCCTGTCACTCCGGTTTTATGCCCGGGATCAGCAGTTCAACGTCCGTCCGGGCCCGTGGATTCCGTCATGGGAAAGGCGGCGACGGTCGCGCCGACCCGGATCGTCCCCGGCGTGTGCGGGGCCGCCGCGCCCTGGTGCAGGTCCACGATCGCGGCGAGGATCCTGCCGCGGACGTCGTGCCACAGCTCCGGCTCGACCCACAGCTCGGCGTCGGCCGTGACCCCCTCCTCATCCGCGCGGCGCCGCCCGGCCCGCTCCCGCAGCGACTGCGCCAGCGCCTCGGCGAGCAGCGGGAAACCGTCGCGCTGCTCGGTCAGCGGCGTGCCTCCCGCCGCCCGATAGCGGTGCTCCCGGCCGCCGCGCCGGACCCGTACGTCGGCCAGCTCGGCGAGCCCGGCGTCGTCCAGGCAGCGCAGGTGGTGGCTGGCGAGGGCGTGCGAGATGCCCAGCTCACGGGACAGCTCGGCCGCGGACATGGGCGCGCCCCACATGAGCGAGAGCATGCGCAGCCGCACCGGATGCGCGAGCGCCCTGAGCCTGGGATCCCCCTCCGCCATGGCGGAAAGTAAACACCATCACGACCCCCAAGCATTGACTTGGGGGTTGCTCCGGGACGATGATCCCCGGCATGAAAGCCGCCCTCTCCGACCGCAACGCCCGTCGTTACCTGGGCGCCGTCGTGGTCTCCGGATTCGGCACCATGGCGATGTCCTTGGCCGCGGGCATCTGGGTGAAGTCGCTGACCGGTTCCGACAGCCTCGCCGCCCTCACGTCGTTCTGCTTCTGGGCGCCGACGGCGGCGGGCCCCGCGCTCGGCGCGGTGGTCGACATCCTCGGCGCCCGGCCCGTGCTCGTCTGGACGAACGTCGTGATGGGCGCGGCGCTCTGCCTGCTCTTCCTGGTCCGATCCCCCGCGCAGGTCTGGCTGCTGTTCGCGGTGCTCCTGCTGTACGGCGTGAGCTTCGTCGTGCTCGACGCGGCGGAGGCGGCCGTCCTGCCCGAGGCCGTGCCGGAGACCCTGCTGGCCGGGGTCAACGGGCTGCGCATGAGCGCGTCCGAGGGCACACGCCTCGCCGCGCCCCTGCTGGGGGCCGGGCTGTTCGCCGTCGCGGGCGGCGACGCGGTGGTGGCGCTCGACGCGGCCACCTTCGCGGCCGGCGCGTGGCTGCTCGGCACGCTGCGCCTGCCGGCCGCCCCCGCAGGACGCGCCCGCGTGACGAGGGGCTGGGCGGCCCGCACCGCGGAGGGGGCGCGCTTCCTGTTCCGCGACCCGCTCCTGGGCCGCCTCATGCTGTCCGGGGCCGCGCTGATGCTGGTCTCCGGCGTCAACGGGGCGGTCGTCTTCGCCGTGGTCGATCACGGCCTGCACCGGGAGCCCGGCTTCACCGGCGCGCTGTCCGCGATCCAGGGCGGCGGCACGGTGCTCGGCGGCATGATCGCGGGGTCGTTGCTGCGCCGGGCCGGCGAGGCGCGGCTGTCCGCCGCCGGAGGGCTCCTGTTCGTCGTCTCGGTGGCGCTACGCGCCGTCCCGTGGACGCCCGTCGTGGCGGCGGCGAGCCTGCTGTCCGGGCTGGGGCTGCCCTGGGTGCTGGTCGCCGCCTTCACCGCCGTGCAGCGGATCGCGCCCCGCGACCTGCTGGCCGCCGTGTCCGCGACCGCCAACACCGTGCTGTTCGTCCCGACCGCCGTGGGGATGGCGCTCGGCGCCGGGCTCCTCGTCCTGACGTCCTACCGCCCGGTGCTGTGGGCGGCGGCGCTCGCCGGCGCGCTCGCCGCGGCGTACGGCCTGCGGAAACCGCGAGGAGCCGTCACGACTCCGGATCGCGATACAAGTGCCGCTTGTTGATGTACTGCACGATGCCGTCGGGGACCAGATACCAGATGGGCTCCCCGGCGGCCACCCGGGCGCGGCACTCCGAGGAGGAGATCGCCAGCGCCGGGATCTCGATCAGGCTGACCTTGCCCGCCGGCAGGCCGGGGTCCTGGAGCGTGTGGCCGGGCCGGGTGCAGCCGACGAAGTGCGCGATCGTGAACAGCTCGTCGGCGTCGCGCCAGCTCAGGATCTGCGCGAGCGCGTCGGCGCCGGTGATGAAGTACAGCTCCACGTCCGGGCCGTACGCGGCGGAGATGTCACGGAGCGTGTCGATCGTGTACGTGGGGCCGGGCCGGTCGATGTCCACCCGGCTGACCGAGAAGCGCGGGTTCGACGCGGTGGCGATCACCGTCATGAGGTAGCGGTCCTCGGACGAGGATACGGTCTGCTCGGCCTTCTGCCAGGGCTGACCGGTCGGGACGAACACCACCTCGTCCAGGTTGAAGTGGTGGGCCACCTCGCTGGCCGCCACCAGGTGGCCGTGGTGGATCGGGTCGAAGGTCCCGCCCATCACGCCCAGTCGCCGGATCGCCGTCCCGTTACGCATGGAACGGACGATAACGCCCCTACCGGACCAACCGGGAAACCGGCCCTCCCGTGACGGCCCGGGCTCCCCGCGGTGCCCGCGCGCGTCCGGCCCGTGAGACATAGCATGCGGAACATGACCACTCCCGATCGCAATCGCGTGCAGCTGCCCGGCATCAGCTCGCGAGCCTACGAACACCCCGCCGATCGTTCCGCCCTCGTCGCGATGCGATCGCTGTCCGGATTCGACGCGGTGCTCAAGCGGACGTCCGGCCTGTTCAGCGAGCGCCGGCTCCGCCTCATGTTCCTGGCCTCCGCGGTGCGCACGACCGACACCCAGTTCCGCTCCCTGCACGACATGGGCCGCGACAGCGCCTACATCCTCGACCTGCACCGGATCCCCGAGATCTACGTGCAGCAGGACCCGAAGGCCTACGCGATGGCGATCGGTTTCGACGAGCCGTTCATCATCGTCTCGACGGGCCTGCTCGACCTCATGGACGACGAGGAGCTGCGCTTCGTCATCGGCCACGAGACCTCGCACATCCTGTCGGGCCACGCCGTCTATGGCACGATGCTCGCGATCCTGACCCGCCTGGCCACCCGCGTGGCCTGGATCCCGCTCGGCTACATCGGCCTGCGGGTCATCGTCGCCGCCCTGGAGGAGTGGCAGCGCAAGGCGGAGATGTCCGCCGACCGCGGCGGCCTGCTCGCCGGGCAGGACCCCGACGCCGCGCTGCGGGCGCTCATGAAGCTCGCCGGCGGCTCCCGCCTGCATGAGATGAACATCGAGGCGTTCCTCGACCAGGCCAGGGAGTACGACACCGCGGGCGACGTGCGCGACGGCCTGCTCAAGGTCCTCAACATGCTCGGCACGACCCACCCGTTCGCGGTGACCCGCGTCGCCGAGCTCGACCGCTGGCGTCGCAGCGGAGAGTACGAACGGATCATCGCCGGCACCTACCCCCGCCGCGAGGACGACGCCAACGCCCGCCTCACGGAAGAGATCAAGGCGGCGGCCAACTCCTACCGGGAGTCGTGGGCGCAGTCGCAGGACCCGTTCATCGGCGTGCTGCGCGACGTCGCCGAGGGCGCGGTCAACGCCGGCGAGCGCATCTTCAACCGCTTCGCCCGCCGCGAGAACTGACCGCTTCGACCGGGCCCCGAGACCGGGCCCGAGACCGGGCCCGAGACTGGACCGGGACAGGACCCGGGACTGGGCCCCGTGACGGACACTGGCGCGGGCACCGGGCAGGCCCGGCCGGACGGATCCGTGCGTGCGCCGCGGCGGGCTTTCCACAACCGGCCGCGGCGGGCTTTCCACGACCGTCAGAAGAAGAACGCCACGGCGCGGACGGCGGCGGCGCAGAGCGCGACGAAGCCGCCCAGGACGGCGAGCGCCCGCAGGCCCTCCCGCCGCAGGCCGGGAATGGCCGCGCCCGCACGCTCGATCTCCCGGCCGATGATCGCGCCGCTGACGACGCCGAACGCGATGCCGGCGATCGTCACGGGCACCGGCCGAGACCACCACTCGGGCTCCAGGCGTCCCCCGGAGCCCACCCACAGCCCCGCGAACGCCACCGCGGCCGCGGGCAGCCCCGGCCACGCGACGGCCGACAGCAGCGAACCGGCCAGCGTGAGCGGGAACGCCAGCGCGCGCAGGCAGGCCCGGGCCCGGCCGGGTTTGCGGCGCCGTACGAGCCAGTGACTGGTCCACACGGCCCTGATCACCACCGCGAGGGCCGCCGTGATCGCGAAGGTCGCGAGCGGATAGACCACCGACGCCACCACGCACGGCACGGCGAGCAGCGCGACCAGCACCAGGGCAGCGTTCCCGGTCGGGATGCCGAGCGCCCCTTCGGGCGCCCCCTCCGGCGCGGTGGCGAGGGCCGTGGCGGCCTTCACCCGCCGGGGCCGGGCGGCGGAGCCGGGGCCGCCGCGCCGGGCGGCCCGCTCGGCCGCCGTCGCCGGCTCCCGCGCCGTGGTCTCCGCGCCCTTCCTGGCCGGCTTGTCCTCCGGTTTGGCCGCCTTCCTGGCCCCCGCTTTCGCGTCCGATTTCGTGCCCGTCTTCGCGCCCGGCTTGGCGTCGGACGCGGTGCGGGCCCGGGCCGCCTCCACGGGCGTACGCGTGGTGGTCTCGGCGGCGGACGGCTCACCCGGCGCGCGGGAGGACTCTCCGGCGGCCCGCGCGAGCCGGGACAGGCGGTCGGCCAGCAGCGCGGCGGTCGGGCGGCGGGCGGGGTCGCGGTGCAGGGCGGCGCGGACGAGCGGCAGCAGGGCGGCCGGCACCCCCACCAGGTCGGCCTTGCCGTTCAGCACCGCGTACATCTGCGACTCGGCGGTGCCCCGGCCGAAGGTCGGCCGTCCGGTGGCGGCGAACGCCACCGTGGCGGCCCAGCCGTGCACGTCGGCGGGCGCCCCCACGGTCTCCTCGGCGAAGACCTCGGGGGCGCAGTAGCCGGGCGTGCCGAGGAACGTGCCGGTCATCGTGACCCGCGTCGCGTCGAGCACCTGGGCGATGCCGAAGTCGATCAGCACCGGCCCGTCCTCGCCCAGCAGGACGTTGGCCGGCTTGACGTCGCGATGCACGATCCCGCCCGCGTGGATGATCGCCAGAGCCGACGCGAGGCCCTGCGCCAGCGTGATGAGCCGGGACTCCTGCAGCGGCCCGTGCCGCCGTACGGCGTCGAGGAGGTTCTCCCCCTCGATGTAGTCCATGACGAGGTACGGCCGGTCGCCGGACAGGTCGGCGTCGAGCACCTGGGCGACGTACGGGCTCTCGACCCGGCGCAACGCCCGCACCTCGCGTTCGAGCCGTAATCGGGCGTCGGGATCGTTCTCGATGGGGTCGCGCAGCATCTTCACCGCGACGCGGTCGCCCCGGCGGCCGACGGCGAGATACACCTCACCCATGCCACCCCGGCCCAGCCGCTCCAGCAGCGCGTAGGGGCCGACCCGCCCGAGACGTCCAGCCATAGGAGCGCCAACCATAGCGGTCCGGCCGTCCGAATAGGCGGAGGCGCGCCGTCCGATCGCGATAAAACCGATGGCGCGGACAGGCCGGAAACTGATAGGCCGCCGGCCCGAAACCGCCCGCGCCCGACCGCCACGGACGCAGCCCCGCGGGACGGCGGGCGCGGCCGTGCGGGGCCGGGGACGCGGGCCTCGGCTCGCGTCCCCGGGCTCACACGCATCCGGCGGTCACACCCGCACGTGGCCCTCGCCGGTGTAGATCCACTTGGTGGAGGTGAGCTCCGGCAGCCCCATCGGGCCCCGGGCGTGCAGCTTCTGCGTGGAGATGCCGATCTCCGCCCCGAAGCCGAACTCCCCACCGTCGGTGAACCGGGTCGAGGCGTTCACGGCGACCGCCGCCGAGTCCACGGTCGCCACGAACCTGCGGGCGGCCTGCTGGGAGCGGGTCACGATGGCGTCGGTGTGGGCCGAGCCATACCTGCGGATGTGCGCGACCGCGTCGTCCAGCGAGTCGACGACGGCGGCGGCGATGTCGAGCGACAGATACTCGCTGGTGAAGTCCTCCTCGGTGGCGGCCACTACGTCGGCGCCGTAGGCCCGCACCCGCTCGTCCCCGTGGACGGTCACGCCCGCGTCCTTGAGCGCCGTCAGGGCCCTGGGCACGAACGCGTCGGCGATGGCGGCGTGCACAAGCACGGTCTCGGCCGCGTTGCACACCGAGGGCCGCTGCGCCTTGGCGTTCACCAGGATCTTGAGGGCGGTCTCGATGTCGGCGTCGGCGTCCACGTACACGTGGCAGTTGCCCACGCCCGTCTCGATCACCGGCACGGTCGACTCCTCGACCACGCTTTTGATCAGCGAGGCGCCGCCGCGCGGGATCAGCACGTCGACCAGCCCGCGGGCGCGCATCAGGTGCTTGACCGAATCGCGGGTCTGGCCCGGCACGAGTTGCACGGCGTCCGCCGGCACCTCGGTCGCCGCCAGCGCCTCCTGCATGACCCGCACCAGCGCCGTGTTGGAGGAGTACGCGCTGGACGATCCGCGCAGCAGCACGCCGTTGCCGCTCTTGAGGCAGAGCGCGGCCGCGTCCACGGTCACGTTGGGCCGGCCCTCGTAGATGATGCCGATGACGCCGAGAGGCACCCGCACCTGACGCAGCTCCAGGCCGTTGGGCAGCGTGCTGCCGCGCACGACCTCGCCGACCGGGTCGGGCAGGTCGGCCACCTGGCGGACGGCCGCCGCGATGCCGGCGATCCGGGCCGCGTCGAGCCGCAGCCGGTCGATCATCGCCTCGGAGGTGCCGTTCTCCCTGGCCCGCTCCACGTCCACGGCGTTGGCCGCGACGATCTCGTCCGTGGCGGCCTCCAGGGCGTCGGCCACGGCACGCAGCGCCGCGTCCTTCGGCGCGCGCGGCATCGGCGCGAGCAGTGTCGCGGCGTCCCTCGCCGGCCGTGCGACCTTCAGAAATTCCTCTGCCTCAGACATTGCCTCGCGCTCCGTCATTTGTGGTGGTGAACAGGCTCCAATATCACGATGTCGTCCCGGTGGATCAGCTCGCGCTCGTACTCCGGGCCGAGTGTGCTGGCCAGCTCCCGGGTGGAGCGGCCGAGCAGGTCGGGGACCTCCCCCGCGTCATAGTTGACCAGACCGCGGGCGACGACGGCGCCCGACGGCGCGCACAAATCGACGGGGTCGCCCACGGCGAAGTCGCCCTCGACCTTCAGGACGCCCGCGGGCAGCAGCGACTTGCGCCGGTCGACCACGGCCTCGACCGCGCCCGCGTCCAGGTGCAGGCGGCCCCGGCCGGTCGTCGCGTGGGCCAGCCACAGCAGCCTCGTGCCGGGGTGCCGGCCCCCGGGGTGGAAGCAGGTGCCGATGTCGGCCCCGGCGAGCGCCTGCGCCGCGTGCGCCGCCGCGGTGAGCACGACCGGGACGCCCGCCCCGGTCGCGATGCGGGCCGCCTCCACCTTGGTGATCATGCCGCCGGTGCCGACCCGGCCGGAGGTGCCCAACTCGACCCCCTCCAGGTCCTGCGGCCCCCGGACCTCGGCGATCCGCTGGGCGCCGTCCTTGCGCGGGTCGCCGTCATACAACGCGTCGACGTCCGACAGCAGCACCATGCCGTCGG
The DNA here is from genome assembly GCF_006874475.1 of Microbispora hainanensis. Taxonomy (GTDB): domain Bacteria; phylum Actinomycetota; class Actinomycetes; order Streptosporangiales; family Streptosporangiaceae; genus Microbispora; species Microbispora hainanensis. The sequence goes on along the minus strand of NZ_VIRM01000050.1, from coordinate 19,324 downwards.
CGTGGGTGAGGTGGGCCACCAGCGCGGCGAGCCGGTCGTTGTCGCCGAACCGGATCTCGTCGGTCGCAACCGTGTCGTTCTCGTTGACCACGGGGACGATGCCGAGTTCGAGCAGCCGGGCCAGCGTCCGCTGGGCGTTGCGGTGGTGCGAGCGGCGCATCATGTCGTCGGCCGTCAGCAGCACCTGCCCCACGCGCAGCCCATATCTCGCGAACGACGAGGTGTAGCGGGCGACCAGCACCCCCTGCCCCACCGAGGCCGCCGCCTGCTGGGTGGCCAGGTCCTTGGGCCGGTCGCGCAGTCCTAACGGCCCCAGCCCGGCGGCGATCGCGCCGGACGACACGAGCACGATCTGCGTGCCGGCCGTACGCCGGGCCGCCAGCACGTCGACCAGCGCGTCCACGCGGTCGACGTCGATCGTGCCCCGGGCCGTCGTCAGCGACGACGACCCCACCTTGACCACCAGCCGCGCGGCGTCGCGGATCCGTTCCCTGCCTGTCACGCCCTCTCCCACTCCGGCCACCGATCAGTCGAGTCTGGCGTCGGTGCCACGCGGTCCCATGGTCGCCTCCGTGCCCTGCGACGGCTGCCAGTCGAAGACGTAGCCGCCCTCCATCGGGCCGATGATCACCTCGGCGCCGGCCGTCGCACCGGCCTTGATCAGCGCTTCCTCGACGCCGAGCCGTTCGAGCCGGTCGGCCAGGTAGCCGACGGCCTCGTCGTTGGAGAAGTCGGTCTGGCGGATCCACCGCTCGGGCTTCTCGCCGGTCACCTGGAAGCGGTTCTCGTCGATCCTGCGTACGGCGAAGCCGGTCTCGCCGAGCTGCCTGGGCCGGATGACCAGCCGGGTGGGCTCCTCCACCGGGGCCTGGGCCCGGGCCGCGGCCACCATCTCCGCCATCGCGTACGCCAGGGGCCGCAGGCCCTCGTGGCTGGCCGCGGAGATCTCGAAGACGCGCAGTCCGCGCTCCTCCAGCATGGGCGTGACGATGTCGGCCAGGTCCCGTCCGTCGGGGACGTCCACCTTGTTGAGCGCGACCAGCCGCGGCCGGTCCTGCAGCGAGCCGTACGCCGCGAGCTCGGCCTCGATCACCTCGAAGTCCGTGATCGGGTCGCGTCCCGGCTCGATCGTCGCGCAGTCGAGCACGTGCACGATCGTCGAGCAGCGCTCGACGTGCCGCAGGAACTCGTGGCCGAGTCCCCGGCCCTCCGACGCTCCCGGGATGAGCCCCGGCACGTCGGCGACCGTGAAGACCGTCTCACCGGCCGTCACCACCCCCAGGTTGGGGATGAGCGTCGTGAACGGATAGTCCGCGATCTTGGGGCGGGCCGCGGAGAGCGCCGCGATCAGCGACGACTTGCCCGCGTTGGGGAACCCGACCAGCGCCACGTCGGCGACGGTCTTGAGTTCGAGCACGATCTCGGCCTCGTCACCCGGCTCGCCCAGCAGCGCGAAGCCCGGGGCCTTGCGCTTGGCGCTGGCCAGCGCGGCGTTGCCGAGGCCGCCGAAGCCGCCCTGGGCGGCTACGTAGCGGGTGCCGGCGCCGACCAGGTCGACCAGCACCTCGCCGGTCCTGGCGTCCTTCACGACCGTGCCGTTGGGCACGGGCAGGACGATGTCCTCGCCGTTGGCGCCGTCCCGGTTGGAGCCCATGCCCTGCTTGCCGTTGCCCGCCCGGCGGTGCGGACGGTGGTGATACTCCAGCAGAGTGGAGGTGTTGGGATCGACCTCCAGGATGACGTCGCCGCCGCGCCCGCCGTTGCCGCCGTCGGGCCCGCCGAGCGGCTTGAACTTCTCCCGGTGGATGGAGGCGCAGCCGTTGCCCCCGTCACCCGCCTTGATGTGCAGGACGACGTGGTCCACGAAGTCGGCCATCAGCCGCTCCCCCTTACTGCCGTATGAAAAAACGAATGAGGCGGACCGAATGCTCGATCCGCCTCATCGCGCTGCTTGTCGGTGTCCTGGGCGGATCTACTCCGCGGCCGGGACGATGCTCACCGCGCGGCGACCGCGCTTGGTGCCGAACTGCACCCGGCCCGTGGCCAGGGCGAACAGCGTGTCGTCGCCACCACGGCCGACGTTGTCGCCGGGGTGGAAGTGCGTGCCGCGCTGGCGGACGATGATCTCGCCGGCGTTCACCAGCTGGCCACCGAAACGCTTGACACCGAGGCGCTGAGCGTTCGAGTCACGGCCGTTCCGGGTGGACGAGGCGCCCTTCTTGTGTGCCATGATTCACTCCCTTTCGGGGGTAAGCGGGGGTCGTCCCCCGGGAAACTACTGTCCGGGGTTGATGCCGGTGACCTTGACCTGGGTGTACCGCTGGCGGTGACCCTGGCGCTTCTTGTATCCGGTCTTGTTCTTGTACTTCAGAATCCGGATCTTCGGTCCCTTCGTCTCGCCGAGGATCTCGGCGGTCACCTGGAACCGGGAAAGCGTGGCGGCGTCGGTGGTGACATCGCCGTCGTTGACGACGAGCACCGCCGGCAGCGACACCGAGGACCCAACCTCGCCGGCGACCTTGTCCACCTCGAGGACGTCCCCGACGGAGACCTTCTGCTGCCTGCCGCCGCAACGAACGATCGCGTACACCGCGGAACCCTTCTACTGGCTAAATGCTGAGATGCCGCGCCCCGCATCCAGCTGCTGTCGATGAAACGACCGGCGATCCGGGCAGGCGCGCGAAGCCAGGCACGCCGACACCAGGCGCACCGGATGACCAGGGTACCGGATAGCCGGCACCCAGGTCGAACCGAGCGGACCGCCGGGTGACGAAGTCGTCACTCCGCCGTCTTCCTGCGGGAACGTCGCCGTCCCCGGGAAGACGACGCGGAGCCGTCGACCCCGTCTGAGTCGGAGGAATCGGCGTCGATGGCGTCGGTGACGCTCTCGCGCACCGAGCCCGCCGCCGCGGCGACGGAGCCATCGCCCGCCGCCACCTTCTCGGCCACCGCCTTCTCGATGGCCATCTTGCCCTGCGTGCCGCGCGGCTCGGGCTTCGCCTCGACCGGTTCGGTCGACACGATGATCCCGCGCCCGTGGCAGCAGTCGCACGGCGTGGAGAACGCCTCCAGCAGGCCCTGGCCGACCCGCTTGCGCGTCATCTGCACCAGGCCCAGCGAGGTGACCTCCGCCACCTGGTGCTTGGTCCTGTCCCGTGCCAGGCACTCCAGCAGCCGCCGGAGCACCAGGTCGCGGTTGCTCTCCAACACCATGTCGATGAAGTCGATCACGATGATGCCGCCGATGTCCCGCAGCCTGAGCTGGCGGACGATCTCCTCGGCCGCCTCCAGGTTGTTGCGGGTGACGGTCTCCTCGAGGTTGCCGCCCTGCCCGGTGAACTTGCCGGTGTTGACGTCGACGACCGTCATCGCCTCGGTCCTGTCGATCACCAGCGAGCCGCCGGACGGCAGCCACACCTTCCGCTCCATCGCCTTGGCGATCTGCTCGTCGATGCGGTAGGCGGAGAACGCGTCGGTCTCCCCCTCCCACTTCGACAGCCGCTCGGCCAGGTGCGGGGCGACGTAGCGGACGTACTCGTCCACCGTCGTCCACGCGTCGTCACCCTCGACGACCAGGGAGCTGAAGTCCTCGTTGAAGACGTCGCGGATCACCCGGATGGTCAGGTCGGGCTCCCCGGACAGCAGCTCCGGCGGGCTGGCCGACTTGGCCTTGCGCTGGATGTTCTCCCACTGGGCCGACAGCCGGGCGACGTCGCGGCTGAGCTCCTCCTCCGAGGCGCCCTCCGCGGCGGTGCGCACGATGACGCCCGCGTTCTCCGGCATGACCTTGCGCAGGATCTGCTTGAGCCGGGCCCGTTCCTTGTCGGGCAGCTTGCGGCTGATCCCGGTCATCGAGCCGTCCGGCACGTAGACCAGGTAGCGGCCGGGGAGGCTGATCTGCGAGGTCAGCCGGGCGCCCTTGTGACCGATCGGGTCCTTGGTCACCTGGACGAGCACCGACTGCCCGGACTTCAGCGCCGCCTCGATCCGCTTGGGCTGGCCCTCCAGCCCCGCCGTGTCGAAGTTCACCTCGCCGGCGTACAGCACGGCGTTGCGGCCCTTGCCGATGTCCACGAACGCCGCCTCCATCGAGGGCAGCACGTTCTGGACCTTGCCAAGATAGACGTTGCCGACGTACGACTGGCTGGACTCCCGGTCGACGTAGTGCTCGACGAGAACGCCGTCCTCCAGCACCGCGATCTGGGTGCGGCCGCCCTGGCGGCGCACGACCATGATCCGCTCGACCGACTCGCGCCGGGCGAGGAACTCCGACTCGGTGATGATCGGGGGACGGCGGCGGCCCAGCTCGCGGCCCTCACGGCGGCGCTGCTTCTTGGCCTCCAGCCGGGTCGATCCCCGCACGCCCTGGACCTCGTCCACCGAGGTGGACCTGGTCGCGCGGGGCGCCCGGATGCGGACGACGGTGTTCGGCGGGTCGTCGGGGGCCAGATCGGCGTCCTCGGTGCCCCGGCGGCGGCGACGGCGACGACGCCGGGTGCCGGTCTGGCCCTCGGAGTCGTCCTCCGCCTGCTCGCGGTCGTCCTCCTCGGCCGACGCGGCCTGGGGCTCCTCGCCCTCGCTCTCCTGCTCCTCGCCGTCCTCGGCGTCCCTGGCGCGGGCACCGCGGCCGCGGCCGCCCCTGCGGCGGCGCCGCCTGCGGCTGCCGCCCTCGCCCTCGGAGTCGTCCTCGCCGGAATCGGCGGTCTCCTCCGGCTCCTCCGCTTCGGCTTCCTCGTCCTCCACCGGCGCCGGCTCGGCCACGGGCGTCGCGGCCCTCTGCACGGGCACCGCGTACGGATCGGGGGCCTGGAAGATCGGCTGGAACAGCGCCGACGGCGCCTGGAAGGTCACCGAGGGCACCGCCGGCTGCTGCGCGGACAGCCCGAAGGGGTCGGCCACAACGTCCGGCCGCCCGCCGTCCTCGTCGTCGTCGACCTCTTCCAGGTCGACGTCCTCGATGTCGAGCGGCTCGTCGTCCAGCGGCTCCTCGTCGGGAAGGTTGAGCCGCAGCGCGGCGTCGACCTCCGCCTCGGCGGCGCTCATCGCCCTGGATCGTTCCGGCTCCGGCTCTTCCGCGCGGACGCGGCGGCGGCGCCTCGACGTGGCGGGCTGCTCGGCCCGCACGTCCTGCGCCGGCTGCTCGGCCTGGCCCGTTGCGGCCCGCGCCGATTCGGTCTCCGCCGTGTCAGCCTGCACCGTGTCAGCCTGCACTGTGTCAGCCTGCACTGTGTCAGCCTGCACTGTGTCAGCCTGCACCGTTTCGGCCTGTACGGCCTGCTGGGGCGGCTCGGCCTCGTCGGTCCGCTTACGGCTCCGGCGGCGCCGGGTGGGCGCGGGCGGCTCGTCCTGCGCGGCCGGCGCCGTCTCGGTGGCGGCCGGTGCCGTCTCCGCCGGGGTCGTCACGGTCTCCGTGACCGCCGGCGCCGGCTCCTCGGCGACCGGTTCCTCGGCCGCCTTGGTGCGGCGGCGGGTGACCCGCTTGGGCTTCTCCTTCGCGACAGGCTCCTCCTGCGCGGAGGCCGCGGCGGGCTCGGCCACGGAGGCCGCAGTGCTCTCGGCACCCTTCGGCGCCTTGGTCTCCGCACCCTTCGGCGCAGTGGTCTCCGCGGCCTTGGGCATGGTGGCCGCGGCCACGGTGGTCACCGGCGGGGGCAGGTCGTCGGGCTCGGGCGGGGGCCCGGCCGGACGGCTCGCCGCCCGGCGGCGCCGGGTCGTGGATACGGTCGAGGGACCGGAGGAAACGACCTCTCCCCCGGCCTGTCGGCGTTCTTCTGTTGTCGTGTCACTGTCAAGGCTCACAGCCCCGTCAGTGGGCTCGTTGTCGAGCATGCGGGCGCTCTCCCGTCAGCCTCCGGGCACGTTGCCGCGCCGCGCGAAGGCTCTCGTCTCTCGCGGTCCGCCGGGCTTCCTGTCGGCGCCTCGGCGGCAAGTCTTATCGGTCTCCGCCTGCCCGGTCGAAGGCGAACGGGTCGGCGGGCTCACCGGTCGCGTCGAGCGGCCCCTGCGCCAGCCTGGTCACCGCAGCGGGTGACGGCGGCGCGAAGCCTGCCACGAGACGCAGACCCATGAGCACGTCATCGGGCCGGACGGCAGGTGTTTCGTGCCGAACAACCATACGAAGTATGACACACGGTTGAACGGTCTCCTGACCTGCCGTAATTCCCGGCTCCCCCACGACGGCCAGCGAACGCACCGCCTGGCGGGCGTCGAACCGCCGCATTCCCTTCTTGGTCAGGCGTTCGACCTCCACCAGATCGGCCGAGAGGAACTCCTTCACCGCCCGCTCCGCCTCGCCCGGATCGGCTCCGGGGAGCCGCAGCTCCCACATCGAGCCCTCCAGCCGGTCGGCCAGATTCCCGTCCCGCGCCTCCACCACGTCGAGCACGTCGAGCCCCGGCGGCAGCGAGGCGTCGAGGTCGTCGCGAACCCGCCGCGGGTCACACGGCCGGTTCACCCCGATCTCCAGGTATTCGGCCTCGCTCGCCACTCCCGTGGGGGCGGCGCCGGCGTAGGAGATCTTGGGGTGAGGGCTGAAGCCGGCGCTGTAGGCCACCGGAATGCCCGCTCGCCGCACCGCCCTTTCGACGGCACGCGAGATGTCGCGGTGGCTGGTGAAACGCAGGCGGCCCCGCTTGGCGTAGCGCACACGAAGGCGCTGCACGGTGGGTTCGGGCGCGGGCCCGTCGGGAACGGGTTTCAGAGTTCCGTCGTCCTTCCGCTGTCGGTCGATCGTCTTTCAGGATAGGCCGTGACCGTCAGATCACGGTGAGTGGCAGCAGTTTCCTGCCCGTGGGGCCGATCTGGATCTCCGTCCCCATGGTGGGGCAGACGCCGCAGTCGTAGCAGGGCGTCCAGCGGCAGTCCTCGACCTCGACCGTGTTCAGCGCGTCCTGCCAGTCCTGCCACAGCCACTCGCGGTCGAGACCGGCGTCGAGGTGGTCCCAGGGAAGCACCTCGTGCTCGTCCCGCTCGCGCGTCGTGTACCAGTCCACGTCGACCGGCTCGTCGGCGAAGGCGCGCTCGGCCGCGGCCATCCACCGCTCGAACGAGAAGTGCTCGCTCCAGCCGTCGAACCGGCCGCCGTCCTCCCAGACGGCCCGGATGACCCGGCCCACCCGGCGGTCGCCCCGCGACAGCAGCCCCTCCACGATCGACGGCTTGCCGTCGTGGTAGCGGTAGCCGATGGCCCTGCCGTACTCCTTGTCGGAACGCAGAGCGTCGCGCAGCGCGCGCAGCCGGCGGTCCACCGTCTCGTGGTCGCACTGGGCGGCCCACTGGAACGGCGTGTGCGGCTTGGGCACGAATCCGCCGATCGAGACCGTGCAGCGGATGTCGCGCGAGCCCGTCGCCTCGCGGCCCGCCTTGATGACCTTCTTGGCCAGGTCGGCGATGCCGAGGACGTCCACGTCCTCCTCGGTCGGGAGCCCGCACATGAAGTAGAGCTTCACCTGCCGCCAGCCATTGGAGTAGGCGGTGGTGACCGTGCGGATCAGGTCCTCCTCGGTGACCATCTTGTTGATCACCTTGCGCATCCGCTCGGACCCGCCCTCCGGCGCGAACGTGAGACCGGAACGGCGGCCGTTGCGGGACAGCTCGTTCGCCAGGTCGATGTTGAACGCGTCGACCCGGGTGGAGGGCAGGGACAGGCCGACCTGGCTGCCCTCGTAACGGTCGGCGAGACCCCTGGTGACGTCGGCGATCTCGGAGTGGTCCGCGCTGGACAGCGACAGCAGTCCGACCTCGCTGAAGCCGGACTCCCTGATCCCCGCCTCGACCATGTCACCGATCGTGGTGATCGACCGCTCCCGCACCGGACGGGTGATCATCCCGGCCTGGCAGAAGCGGCAGCCCCGGGTGCAGCCCCGGAAGATCTCGACGCTGAACCGCTCGTGCACGGTCTCGGCGAGCGGGACCAGCGGTTTCTTCGGGTAGGGCCACTCGTCGAGGTCCATGACCGTGTGCTTGAACACGCGCGTCGGCACGCCGTCGCGGTTGGGGACGACGCGCATGATGCGGCCGTCCTGGTGGTACTCGACGTCATAGAACTTCGGGACGTACACCCCGCCCGTGGAGGCGAGGCGCAGCAGCAGCTCGTCGCGGCCGCCGGGCGAGCCCTCGGCCTTCCACTCGCGCAGCACCTCGGAGATCGCGATGGCGATCTGCTCGCCGTCGCCGAGCACGGCGGCGTCGAGGAAGTCGGCGATCGGCTCCGGGTTGAACGCGGCGTGGCCGCCCGCCAGAACGATCGGGTCCTCGTCGGTGCGGTCCGCCGCCTCCAGCGGGATCCCCGCCAGATCGAGCGCGGTGAGGAGGTTGGTGTAGCCCAGCTCGGTGGCGAACGACACCCCGAGGATGTCGAACGCGCGAACCGGCCGGTGCCCGTCCACGGTGAACTGCGGGACACCCTCGGACCGCATGAGCGCCTCGAGGTCGGGCCACACCGCGTAGGTGCGCTCCGCCAGCGTCTCGGGCAGCTCGTTGAGGATCTCGTAGAGGATCTGCACCCCCTGGTTGGGCAGGCCGACCTCGTAGGCGTCCGGGTACATCAGGGCCCACCGGACGGTCGCCTCGTCCCAGTCCTTGATGGTCGAGTTCAGCTCGCCCCCGACGTACTGGATCGGCTTCTGCACCTTGGGCAGCAGCGGCTCCAGGCGGGGAAACAACGACTCGACAGACATGTATCCAGGGTATCGGCTCCGGGGAGTGGCCCCTGCGGATCTCCCGTCCTCAGCAGGGGCGCCAAATCAGGCGGCACTCATCAGGCGGCACGGATCGGGCGGTACAGGTCACCCGGGCCGTGACCTGAGATGGATCGCCTGCAGGATGGCCACCGCCGTCATGTTCGCGAACGTCGCCGTGCCGCCGTAGGAGACGAACGGCAGCGGAACGCCGGTGATCGGCATGATGCCGATCGTCATGCCGACGTTGACGAGGGTCTGGAAGGCCAGCCACGCGACGATGCCGCCGGAGACGAGCGCACTGAACCGGTCGTTGCACATCCGGGCGATCCGCGCGCCGCGCAGCAGCACCACGCCGAGCAGGGCCACGACGGTGACCGACCCGACGAAGCCGAGCTCCTCGCCCGCGACGGTGAAGATGAAGTCGGTGTGCTGCTCGGGCACGAAGCGTCCCGTGGTCTGGCCGCCGTGGAACAGGCCCTTGCCGAACACCTCGCCCGACCCGATCGCCACCAGCGCCTGCGTGCTGTTGTAGCCCACGCCGCGCGGGTCGCTCGACGGGTCGATGAGCGCGGTGAACCGCGCCACCTGGTAGGGCTTGAGCAGCCCCAGCGACCACACCGCCACCGCCGCGAGGCCGGCGAGCAGCACCCCCGCCAGCACCCAGCGCTTGCGGATCCCGGCGAAGACGATGATCGCGCCGGTCGTCGCCATCAGCACCATCGTGGTGCCGAGGTCGGGCTGCAGCATGACCAGCGCCGCCGCCGCGCCCGCCACCGCCAGGGACAGCGCGAGACCGGAGCCCCTCGGCCGGTCCTTGGTCTTCCCCTTCTCGGATGCCGGGGCCAGCAGCCGCGCCAGCATCACCACCAGCGCCGGCTTCATGAGCTCGGCGGGCTGCAGGGCGAAGCCCCCGCCGAGCAGGATCCACGAGTGGTGGCCGTTGATCGTCGAACCCATCGGGCTGATGACCAGGATCAGCCCGAGGACGGCGATGGCGTACAGGACCGGTGCGTACGTGCGCAGCCAGCGGTAGTCGGTCACCGCGATCGCGCTGTAGAGGGCCAGGCCGATGAGCAGGTTGAGCACGTGCTTCTTGGCCATGCCCGTCGGCTCGATCGACGACCACGTGCGGGTGGCCGACCACACCAGCAGCGTGCCGATCGCGCTGAGCGCGACTACCGCGCCGAACAGCAGCCAGTCCATCCGCCAGACGACGGACCCTCTGCCGACGACGCGGCTCGCGAACGACCTCCGCCGTACCCCGAGGGCTTCAGTCATGGCAGATCCGCCTCACTGCGTTTCGCGGCTGATGGCCGGCAGCCGCGTCGCCGGTTTGCCGTCCGGAAGCGCCGGCTTGAGCGGCTTGCCGTCGTCCCCCTTGCCGAGGCCGAAGATCCCCTCCCAGATGCGCCGCACCGCGGGCGCGGCGGTCGAGGCGCCGAAGCCGCCCTGCGCCACCATGACCACGGTGACCAGCCGCGGGTTGTCCGCAGGCGCGAAGGACGCGAACCACGACGTGTCCTCCTTGCCGTAGACCTCAGCCGTACCGGTCTTGCCGCCGATCTTGACGACGTTCATCGGGAACCCGCGGAACGCGCCGGCGGCTGTGCCGTCCGACGGCACCTCGCTGAGCGCCTTGCGGATGTACGTGCGGGTCTCGTCGTTGACCGGGAGATGCGCCACGACCGGGACCGGGATCTCCTTCTTAAGGGTGCCGTCCGGGCGCATCAGCGCCCAGCCGACACGCGGGCTGCGCACGTTGCCGTCACCCAGCAGCGCCGCGTACGCCCGTGCGAGCTGAAGCGGGGTGACCAGGACGTCGCCCTGGCCGATCGAGAGGTTGACCGCCTCGTAGGCGTGGAAGATCATGCCCTCCAGGCAGTTCTCGTTGGCCAGCCGCTTGGCGAACGCGGCCCGGCTCTGGTCCTTCATCTCCGGGTAGCCGATCTTGGCCCGCTTGCACATCTCCGGCTTCGTCGTGTTGTACAGGTCGAGCTTCCACGCGCGGGTCGGGATGCGGCCCGCGGACTCGCCGGGCAGGTCGATGCCGGTGCGCTTGCCGAAGCCGTAGGCCTTGGCCATGTTCGGCATCGGCTCCTTGACCTTGGACTTGGGCGTCTTGCCGCCGTCGCGCAGCCATTCCTCATATCCGGCCCGGTAGAACACGGTGTCGCACGACTTGACCAGCGCCTCGTGCAGTGAGATCGCGCCCAGGCTCATGCCGCCCGCGTTCGGATACGACCGGCCCTCGACGTTGTAGGAGCTCGGGCACTGATAGGTGCCGTGCAGAGGCTGGCCGTCCGCGATCATCGCCGACACCGAGCTGATCTTGAAGGTCGAACCCGGCGCGTACTCGCCGGCGATCGCCCGTGACACCAGCGGCTTGCCCGACTTGTCCGACAGCAGCCGCCGGTAGTCCTTCTCCAAGATGCCGCCCGTCCAGACCTTGGGGTCGTACGTCGGCCGGCTGGCCATCGCGATCACGCGGCCGGTCTTGACGTCGAGCACCACGCCGGCGGCGCCGTCGGAGTGGGGCACCTCCTGCATGGCCTGGTCCAGCGACTTCTCTACGATGCGCTGCACCTTGGCGTCGATGCTGGTCACCAGGATGTCGCCGGGGACCGGGTCGGACTGCTGGTTGACCGTGATGACCTTGCCCATCCGGTCGACCTGGACGTTGCGCAGCCCGGGCGTGCCGCGCAGAGCGGAGTCGTAGGTGCGCTCGAGCCCGTCGCGGCCGGTGAGGTCGACGCCCGAATAGTTGGCCTTGAGACCCTCGCGCTTTTCCAGCTCGCTCTCCGTCACCGGCTGCAGGTAGCCGAGGAGCTGCGCGGCGTCCTTGCCGTTGGGATAGTCGCGCATCGCCTGGATGTCGGCCGTGACGCCGGGGAAGTCCTCCTGGCGCTCCAGGATCTGCAGCGCCGCCCGGGGATTGACGTTGTTGGCGACCGGGATCGGCGTGTACGGCGAGCCGGGCCAGCACGGGCGGCTGATGCCCGGGCCGCACGCCCGGATCTCCTGCTTCAGCTTCGACAACGGCACCTTCAGCACGGCGGACAACCGGCGCAGAACCGCGTCGCCGCCGTCCGGCATCCGCTCCAGCCGGCCGCGGTCCACGGAGACCACCAGCGTCGTACGGTTGCGCACGAGCGGGCGGCCGGAGGAGTCGAGGATCGCCCCGCGCAGAGCGGGCACCCGCACCTCGCGGGTGCGTGTCTCCGTCGCGACCGTGACGAACCGCGGCCCCTGCACCACCTGGACCTGCCACAGCCGGACGACGAGCACCACGATCATGGCGATGACCAGCACCTGCAGGACGATCAGGCGTCCGCGCACACGTGTCATGCCGTCCCCCGTCTCCAGCTCGGCACGAGCTCGCCACCGCCTGCGCGCCTGCGATGGCCGCCGTGCGTGATCTTGACCGCCCAGAGCGCCAGCGGAGCGGCCACGAGATTGCAGATCGCCGCCCGGGGCCATGCCGTGGCCAGCACCGGCCAGGTGACCCCCGGCGCGCCGATCAACGCGCCCAGGCCCGCCAGCATGCCGGGCGCGAGCACGGCGCACACCGCCACCGCGAACAGCGGCACCCGCTCTCCCACCCGCCCGGCCGCGTAGCCGAGCGCGCACAGCACCAGCGCATACTGGCCCAGCGTGTGGTTGGAGGGAGGCAGCAGGTCATAGGCGAGCCCGCCGCAAAAGCCGATCACCGCGCCCGGGACGGGCCCGCGCCTGGTCGCGAGCGCGGCCACCGTCACCAGCACCAGATCGGGCGCCCAGGAGAACAGCAGCCGGTTGACCACACTGACCTGGAGCACCAGAGCGACGAAGAGCAGCAGCGCGGCGATGATGTTGCGGGCCATCGGTCAGTTCCTTTCACCGTGGCCGTCGTGCTGCCGAGGCGCGTCGCGCGGCTCCACGGCCGGCGGCTGGTGCGCGGCGGGCGGCTCGTGGGCCTGTCGCCCCTGCGCCGGCTGCTCGCGCCTCTGCTGCTCCTGCGCCTGCCGTTCCTGGGCGTACTGCTCCTGTGCGTACTGCTCCTGTGCGCGCTGCTCGCCGTCCACGGCCTGCGCGCCGTTCCGGCCGCGCCGCTCCTGCGCGGCCTCGGGCCGGCCCTCGCGCACCTGCCGTTCGGTCGAGGCCCGCGCCTCGTCGCCCGAGCCGCGGCCCCGGCCGTCGAGCCCCCACTCGGCCTCCAGCGAGGCGCGTCCCTGCCCGCGGGTGTCGCCGCGCCGCTGGTCCTCGCGCGGCGGCTTCGGCGGTGGCGGCTTCGGCGGCAGCACCGCGTCGCGCGGATCACGCTTCGGCGCCGCGACCACCACGCCGACGACGTCCAGCGCGGAGAAGTCCGTGAAGGGCCGCGCATAGGCCGTCCTGGTCACCTCACCGGGCGTGTTGTCCACCCGCTCGACCACGCCGACCGGCACCCCCGGCACGTACGGCTTGCTCTGCTGGGAGCCGAACGACACGATCCGGCGGCCCACGCCGATCGGCACGGTCGAGTCGAGCAGGCGGAACCTGACGAGGTTGCCGCCGCCGCCCGCCTCGCCGAGGCCGCTCACGACGCCGAGCTCGTTGCCGCCCTCCAGCCTGGCCCCGGCCGACAGGGCCGGGTCGGTCAGCAGGGCCACCGTCGAGCCGGCCGGGCCCGCCTGGACGACGCGGCCGACCAGCCCGGCGTCGCTGAGCACCGTCATGTCGGGCCGGATCCCGTCGTCGGTGCCGGCGTCGATCTCGATCGTGTCCTCGAAACCGGCCACCGTACGCCGTGCGACGACCTGAGCCGGCACGATGCGGTAGCGGCCGAGCCCCGCCAGCCCGAGCATGCGGTCGAGCTTCTCGGCCCGCGCCCTGTCGAGCTTCTGCGCCGACGCCTCGTCCCGCAGCTGCGCGTTCTCCTTGCGCAGGTCGGCGATGGTGCGCCGCGCGGAGGGCGCGTCGCGCAGCATGCCGACGAATCCGGTGATCGGTCTGGTGACGGCGGCGCCGGCACGCTCGGCCTTCCCGAACACGGCGCTCGCGAAGTCGCGCACCGGGCCGAGGACGCGGTTGTTCCCGGCCCGGTGATCCACGGTGATGAGGATCAGCGCCACGGCGAGGAGGATTCCGAGCGTGAGACGGGCGCGGCGGGTGTCTCTCATGACGCTCCTTAGTTGCGGGGCTCCGGCACGAGCACCTGCTGGAGGGCTTCGAAGTCCTCCACGCACCGCCCGGAGCCGAGCGCGACCGAGTCGAGCGCGTTCTCGGCCAGGTGGACCGGCATGCCGGTCTCCTCACGCAACCGGTCGACCATGCCGCGCAGCAGGGCGCCGCCACCGGTCACGGCGATCCCCCGGTCCATGAGGTCGCCGGAGAGCTCCGGCGGGCACTTGTCCAGCGTCGACTTCACCGCGTCGACGACCGCGTTGACCGGCTCGGCGATCGACCGGCGGATCTCCTCGGCGCTGATGACGACCGTCTTCGGCAGACCGCTGACCAGGTCGCGGCCGCGCACCTCGGCGTGGAAGTCCTCGCCTGTGACGCAGGCGGACCCGACGGCGATCTTGACCTCCTCCGCCGTGCGCTCGCCCAGCATCAGCGAGTACTCCTTCTTCGCGAAGGCGATGACCGCATGGTCGAGTTCGTCGCCGCCGACGCGGATCGACTGGCTGGTCACGATGCCGCCCATCGAGATGATGGCCACCTCGGTGGTGCCGCCGCCGATGTCGACGACCATGTTCCCGGTCGGCTCGTGGACCGGCAGACCGGCTCCGATCGCGGCCGCCATCGGTTCCTCGATGATGTATACGCGGCGGGCGCCGGCCTGGTAGCCCGCTTCCTTCACGGCGCGTTGCTCCACCGCGGTGATGCCACTCGGCACGGCCACGATGATGCGCGGACGCACGAAGTGCCGCCGTTTGTGGATCTTCTGGATGAAGTAACGCAGCATCCGCTCGGTCACATCGAAATCCGCGATGACACCGTCCCTCAGGGGACGGATCGCGACGATGTTTCCGGGCGTCCGACCGATCATCCGCTTCGCTTCTATCCCAACTGCCACGATCTTGCCTGTCGTGACGTTGATGGCGACGACGGACGGCTCGTTCAGGACGATGCCGCGCCCTCGGACGTAGACGAGAGTGTTCGCCGTGCCAAGGTCAACAGCCATGTCACGGCCCAGGAATGTCAGCTTGCTGCCCATGCGGAAGGAAGCCTTCCTTCAGGTGGTTAGCGGTTACCGGGTTCAGCGGGAGTGCGGGATGACGCATCGCATTCGAATCGTAACGGCATGTGCTCATCACTGGGCACATCGAGCTCCCAAGCCCCCGGAAAAACCGGTGTCCCCCTGCCTAAGCTTGTTCACCACCTGGAAAAACACGAGAGGCCCCGGTTTAAACCGGGGCCTCTCGTGTGGCAAGGACTAGAAACGGTCGGGAAAGAAAATCTTGATTTCCCGGGCGGCGGACTCCGGCGAATCGGAGCCGTGCACGACGTTCTCGCCGATCTCAAGGGCGTGGTCGCCGCGGATGGTGCCGGGCGCGGACTTCACCGGGTCGGTCAGGCCGGCCAGCGCGCGGAACGCCTCGACGGCCCGGGGGCCCTCCAGCACCATCGCGACCAGCGGGCCGCCGGTGATGAACTCCACCAGCTCGCCGAAGAACGGGCGCTCCGAGTGCTCGGCGTAGTGGGCCTTGGCCGTCTCGGCGTCGAGCGTGCGCAGGTCCATCGCCACGATCTTGAGGCCCTTGCGCTCGATGCGGCCGATGACGTCCCCGATGAGGCCGCGACGGACCCCGTCGGGCTTGATCAGGACAAGCGTACGCTCGGACACGGTCTCTTCTCCTAAGGTCGTTGACTCGCCGTACACGGTGACCCGGCGGATCACGGGCCCACCCGTCACGCGTCTGAGGAGCTCCGGCTGGGAAGCTCCGACGCAACGGCAGCTTACCGGTCCTGGAACGCCGCTCCGATCGGATGAGTCCGATGCCCGCGGGTCTGCGGCGGAGCGTCTCGGGCGGGCGTTCCTTCGCCTGCCGTGTCGGTGCGCGGGCGGCGGTGTTCCTGTGCGCACCGTGTCAGTGTGTGGGCGGCGCGTGTTACCGCCCTTACCGGGTCGGTGCGTGAGCGGCGGGTTGCCGCGCGTGCCGGGTCAGCGCTTGGGGCCGGAGTCCCCGGGGGCGTCGTCGTTCTCCTCCGGCGAGGGCGTCGGCAGCGGGATCACCACGTCACCGTCCGCGGATGCGGCGGCGGCCCTCCGGGCAAGGACGGAGGCGAGCACGATCACGCCGACCACGACGAACCCGCCGACAAGCGCCCACATGTGCAGCGCGTCGATGAACCCGTTGACCAGGGCGTTCCCGTCACCCTGCGCGCTCTCCGCGGCCTCGCGCAGCCGGTTCACCTGGATGCCGGTGCCGAGCAGGAATCCCGCGAGCACGGCAGGGAAGCACAGTGACAGGCCCAGCATCGCCGTCCCGAGGCCCGCCGTACGGAACGCGCCGACCAGCGCCACGGCCGACCCCGCGGCCAGCAGGACGAACGGCACCACCAGCGGCGTGCCCGACGGCGCCGGGACCAGCAGCCTGATCGCGGCCAGCCCCACGACGACGGCCGCGAGACCGATGACCGTCATCCGGGCCGCCAACGCCTCGGGCGCCCGGCCCGCCAGGACGGCGCCCACGAGGGCGGTCGCCGCGGCCACCAGGAACGGCACCCACAGACCCTTGAGGCCGGGACCGCCCAGCGGGCCGCCGAGCTCGATGTAGGTCATCTGCGCGGCGGTCGGCAGCACCACCAGGCCCACCGCGACGTTGACGAAGGCGAGCGTACGGCCGCCTGGCCCCTCGAACGTGCCGAGAGCCGCGAGGGCCAGCATCGCCACCACCACGACCGCCGCCGCGACGACGACCAGAGGTGGCGGCCAGTCGAAGGTGATCCCGACGCCCAGCACCGCGATGGCCGCGGCGGGCACGATGGCCAGCGCGAGCCTCCCGCGCTCCGCCGACGTCGGCCGGCCCCCGGGCAGGATCTCCCCCTCGGCCCGCGGGCCGCCGTCACTGGAGATCATCCACAGCACCAGGTAGGCCGCGGCGAGGGCCAGCGCCACCCCGGTGAGCAGCGGGTACGGCTGAAGCGTGACCCGCCAGGAGGAGACGTCCCGGATCGCCCACAGGGCGAGGGCCTGGGCCGACAGCAGCGAGGCGGCGAGCGTGCCCGCCCAGATCGGCAGCAGCACCCGGTGGCGGGGACGCTCGGCGACCGCGACCAGAGTCGCCGGCACGAGCATGCCGGCGCCGATCCCGTGGAGCACGCGCAGCACGCCGACGAGCGTGACCGTGTCGGTGTAGCCCCCGGCGACGTCGGCGAGCGCGAGCAGTGTGAGCCCCGCCACGAGGATCGGCGCCGCGCGGAACCTGCGTACCGCGACCGCGGCGAGCGGCACGGTCACCAGCATGGCGGGCAGCGCCAGCCCGTGCGCGCGGATCATGTCGACCTGCGACACACCCGGCGGCAGCAGCGCCGCCACGACGGAGATCGTGTTCGGGATGGCGACGAGCGCCAGAGGAAGGGCCACCAGGGTGAGCAGCCCAATGACGACGTCGACCAGCAGAGGGACGCGCACGGCTCGGACCGGCACGGCGGTCCGAGCCTGCGGTACGGGAGGGACGGCCATGGTTGCCGACTTTAGCGCTTCGTCGCCCCTTCGACACGGCGAGCGACGAAGATAGCCGTTATCCACAGGGCGGCGAAGATCACCCCGAGGAAGAACATGATCGGAACCAGGAATCCTGTGGCGATTGTCAGAACTTCCAGCACACTGCCCGCGATGTACGCGTACGGGCGCTTCAACAGGCCGGCGACCACCACGCACAGGACGGCCAGCCCGAGCCCGACGGTCAGCGCGAGCGGGGTGGACACGTGGTTGATGGTGATCGCCACGGGGCTGATCAGCGCGACGACGATCGCCTGCATCCCGAGGACGGTCGCGCAGAGCCGGCGCATGCCCGGGGTCACCTCGAACACGGCGCTGCTCACTTGGTGGCCTTGAGGAGGATGCGCGCCTCACCCGCGGTCACGACAGAACCGGTGATGAGGACGCCCGAGCCGAGCTCGTCGCCCTGGTCGGCCAGCGCGACGCCCCTGTCGATGGCGTCGTCGAGCCGGTCCTCGATGTGGACGCGGTCCTGGCCGAACACGGCCTCCGCCCGTGCCGCGAGATCGTCCGGGCTGAGCGAGCGCGGAGAGGAGTTGCGGGTGACCACGATCTCCTCGGCCACCGGCTCCAGCAGGTCCAAAATCGTGTCCACGTCCTTGTCCGCCATCACGGCCACCACGGCGACGAGCCGGGTGAACCCGAACGCCTCGGTCAGGGCCTCGACCGTGGCCTCCATGCCCGCGGGGTTGTGCGCCGCGTCGACCACGACGGTCGGGCCCCTTCGCACGATCTCCAGCCGCCCGGGGCTGCTCACCTGGGCGAAGGCCTGCCGTACGACCTCCTCGCCCAGCGGGTCGTCGCCCGCCGTCAGCGCCTCCACCGCGGCCAGGGCGCCCGCGGCGTTGCCCGCCTGGTGCGCGCCGTACAAGGGCAGGAACACGTCCTCGTACACGCCTTTCAAGCCCCTGAGCTGAAGCATCTGGCCGCCCATCGCGAGCTCGCGGTGCAGCACGCCGAACTCCAGCCCCTCGCGGGCGACCACCGCACCGACATCGGCCGCCCGCCGCATCAGCACCTCGGCGGCGGGCAGCGCCTGCTGTGCCAGCACCGCCATCGCCTTCGGCTTGATGATGCCGGCCTTCTCTCCGGCGATCGTCGCAATGTCCGGGCCGAGATAGTCCGTGTGATCCAGCGAGATGGGCGTGATGACGGATACCGTCCCATCGGCGACGTTCGTCGCGTCCCAGGTGCCGCCCATGCCGGTCTCGACCACGGCGACGTCCACGGGCGCGTCCGCGAACGCGGCGAAGGCCATCGCCGTCAGCACCTCGAAGAAGCTCAGCTTGCCGACCCTGGCGTCGATCATCTCGAGGTAGGGGGCGACGTCCTGGTACACCTCGGCGAACCGCTCCTCCGACAGGGGCTCGCCGTCGACCGAGATGCGCTCGCGCATCGACTGCAGATGAGGGCTCGTGTAGCGGCCCACCCGCAGGTTACGCTCGCGTAGCAGAGCCTCGACCATGCGCGCGGTGCTCGTCTTCCCGTTGGTGCCCGCGACATGAACGACCTTGTACGAGTTCTGGGGGTCGCCGAGGATCTCCATCAGCGCGGTGATCCGATCAAGAGTGGGGCTGAAATCCCACTCCACTCCCCGTTCCATGATCGCTTGCTCGACGGCTCGATATTCCACGACCCTCAGCGTACGGGAACTCCCTGCCGCCCCTTCACGAGGCGGTACGCGGTCCGGGGTCGGGTGGGGCGAGGCCAGGGATCGGGCGCCGTTGGGTTGGTCGAGTCGGGGTGGTGGTTCGGTGTCATTAGGACGTCACTGCGACGACCGGAAGCTCCGGGTAGTGCTCACCCCCACACCGGACCGGTGCCGGCCGGGCCCCCGGAAACGGTCCCTGGACATGCGAAAGCCCCGGCCATACCCAGCCGGGGCCACCACCAGGAAAAAAGATCCCGGAAATGCGGAAGGGCCACCCCAACGGGATGGCCCTTCCATACAAAG
>NZ_VIRM01000005.1 GCF_006874475.1 Microbispora hainanensis | reverse complement strand
GCCCGCTGCGGATCGGCGCGGCCATGGCCGGAGCCATCGACGAGGTTCACACCTACCAGCGTTCGTTTGGCGCCGACGACGTCGCCAGTCTGATCACATCGGTCACGGCCCCGGCACCTGCGGCTGCGCCTGCGCTGCAGAAGGGAGCCACGTCGATCCGCGCCGCGACGGCTCAAACCGGCGACTTCGATTACGACCGCCTCAAGCTGGAAGATTGCATAGTAAGTCCGAGCGAAACAGGCTATGCGGACTATGACTCCCGCATCAGGGAGCTGCCCTACAACTCGTGCTGGTCTGCCTATCTCTACGTGCAGGACTTCGAACAGGATCCAGATTCAGGGAACTGGCGGAAGGCGAATGCCAAGAGACCGGCTTCGACAACCCCAGTGTCGAAGTGGTGGGGCAAGCAGATTCTGGACGAAATCTTGGACGGAGTTACAGAACCCTTCGACGACGACGACGCGTTCCGCTTTCGCGCTACCTGGATCATTCATAGCTACCTAGGCGACGAGACCGGCAATGCAGTGGTGGACGGCGCAGGAACCGGCCTCAAACCCACTGACCTGAAGATGTTCATCCGCCTGGACGACTTCGCCGTCGTCGACGAAGACGGGCGAGTTAAGTATTCAGCCGGTCAGCTGAGCGGTCTGCCCATCCAGTTGATGGTGGACCAGGGGTCTTCCTCGCCCACCACCGATTGCGGCGACGCTGCGGTAACAGCAGCAGACGTCTCGGAATGGCGCACCCACCCTGATGCGACGGCTATCTTCCACCCGAAGTTGCCCGCTTCCGGCGTTGCCGTCTGTTCGATATTGCCCGTCGTCAACATATACACTGACGACGGAACGCTCACACTGTACCTCTGGAACCAGAAGGTCCTGGACGAGGACGGCAAGACCATCGGAATCCGTCGCCATGGCAGCGACAGTGCCTATGATCTGCGATGGGTGCCGAACTTCCGCTGCGATAGAAAGGTCTTCGGCGCCGACAATCCGGATATCGAAGACCGCTTCGGCGGCTGCGTCAACACCAGAGCCAAGCGCGTATTCGTCATGTCCAAGTCGAGAGACGCCGAATTCGTGCAAGTCATCGACCATATCGAGGAGGCGCTGAATCCAAACAATGCTGGAACCTTCCCTCCCCGTCGGCCGGGCCACAACTGGAGCACGCCAAGTTTTCCGCCTTCGCGGTATTACGGTCCGGCACCACAGAACAAGGCGATTCCCGGAAACTGGGCCGCACCCAGGTACAATTCCGCAGGCCAACCCAACCCCGCGGGCCTGCCGTTGAGGCGTGGAGAACCCGGCGTCACAAACACTCAGAACAGGAAGCACTTCTCGCAGATCGAGATGCATATGGACGTGGGACAACCGGAGGAGATGCACTGGTTGATCCCCGGAAATACTCCGGAAGAGAAGGAAGAGAACCAGCACAGGTTCTACATAAACTACTGCAAGTACTACATGCCGCAGGCGTACCGACCCTCGACGAGGGAAGACAAATTGCCTAAGGGCATGGGCAATCAATGCGATGAGTATCCATTCGCCTCGACCATGCAGGGTGCCAGCTTCGCTCAGGGAAACTATTCCGTGAAGGCCCTGAATGGGGTGCAGAACAGGAAGCAAGGAGACGCCCTGCTTAAATTCTACGGGGACTATCGCGTCGGGGAGGGCAACAAGTTCTGGGTGCTCATTGAACCCTAACTCGGACTAGGCATCATGTAGATTGCGGCAAGGGCCGACGAGGTGATACCTCGTCACTTCTCGGCCCTTGTCGACTCGATAGGCTACTAGAATTCAGGTGACTTGCATGAATACTTATCCCGTCGAGAGTCAGTATGACCTTCTGGCCGAACATGGGGTAGGTCCTGAGTTTCAGGCCCAATGGGTCGACATCGAGAATCCCCACGAGGTGGCGCGGCGTCTGCAGGTTGCTTCTGACACGATAGTCACTTGCGACTTGCAAGCTGCCGTGAGGTCATGCTCACCCTCGTCCGAGATGAGGCAGGTCTGGATTTCCTCACTTGCGCCCGGCTGGTCTCATATCCTTCGTCTCAGCGGTTCATTGCCGTCACCCGTAGAGCTCAGCCTTGATGGGCGTCGCGTTTTCGAGATCACCTACTTCGCCTTGATCGGCGAGGTCGACCCACCATTCTATGCTCACGACGGGGTGCTCGACGTCGAGTTTCTCGCTGAGGATGAATACAGCGCCCACTGCGCGGATCTGAGGTTCAACGACCGAACGCCGTTGCCAGAGGTGCTGGAGCAGTATCTAATCGTCCTTGGACGGATAACGGGACGTTTCCTCGACCGCGGTTGGATTTCATCCCAGGGGTTGTTCGCCGGCATCCCCTGATGCTGGCGTGATGCGCCCGACAGCCGGTCCTGGGGCCGCGCCCGATGATTGCGCAATTAGCCGCGGGTGGGCGAGATCCAGGTCCGCATCTGGACGGTTCACGATGCGTCCACAGCCGGTGGAGGCGGGTCACGGGGCGGTTCCTCGACCGGGGCTGGTTCGCGACATCGCGCGTCCTCTACCGCGCATCCAGAGACGCTTGGTCCCGCTGATCGAGCCTTTCTGCGTGATCATCCAGACCACAGCCGTACCTGCCGAGCAGGTTGGCATGAGAACAGGCCTTCAATACGGCAGGTGGATAAGATTCGATGCCGGGCGAGCTCGATCTCGAGCGCGACCGCGCTGACGGCAACCCTGGGGGATAGCGATCGGCCGGGGGCTGGCGACGAAAGGTGCGGGCACCTCCGCGACATCTTCAGCGAAGTCGACGCCGGAAGGAAGAGGGAAGAGGCGGAGCGGGTGCTAGCCGTACGCGCCCGTCCACGGCCACCGCTCCCTCTGACACAAACGCTCGATGTACCGGAGTACGTTCGACGTGATCTTGTCCAACATGAGCAGGGACTCGCAAACCGTACTATCAGGCTTGGCGGCCGCCGCGTCCTTGGCCACGTTCGAGGCGGGCAGCGCTGATGATGAAGTCGGCCACGAGCTGGCGGCCGCCGTCCGACATCTCGACCAGGGCGCGGAGCGCCTCACGGTTGAGGCCAGACTCGCCGATTAAGGAGGACGCCACTACCTGGTCGGCCGTCGCCTCCGCGTCCTCCTCGTCGCCGAAGTAGCCGATCGGCACGCCGAAGAACTTGGCCAGCGCCTTCAACGTCTTGAGCTGGGGGTTGTCCGACCTGCCCGTCCGCAGCTTCCAGATCGTCGTCGACGACAGATCCTCGCCCGTCGCCTCCGAGATCGCCGCCGCCGCCTCGAGGTTGTTCTTCGGCGGTCGACTGCCCGCCGGCCAGCGATTCTGGATCAACCACTCGATCTTGTCGGCAAGGGACCGCGTGGTGTTCGCCGCGCTTCGGTCGTCAGCCACTGCTCACCACATCAAGTTGGAGCGACACGCACCCTGCGTTATCGCTTTTAGTTGACAGTCGGTGACGGAGAGTGCCTATCCTACTCTCGTCATCAACTTTAGTTGATGGAGTCCGCCTCTCCACGCCCGAAGGTTACCGATGCGAGCCACACCGATGCGAGCACCTGACGAGAGCAAAGCTCGTCACGAACGACTCGTCCGCCTCGGCCTTGAGGTCAGCCGCCACCGGCCAGCCCGGCTGATCCGCCGCCGTAGCGGCCAGTGGGCCCTCACCGTCGGCACCGAGACTGTGTACTGCGCGGGCGCCGAAGGCGTCTACGCCTACGTAACCCATCACGGCCTGATCCTCTCCCCCGCTAACGACGAGGGCGTCGCCCGAGCCGCGACCCACCTTGCAGAAGGTGGCGCTCGGTGACCCGCAACCTCACCCGGGCCGTCGCCCTGGCTGCCTGTGTCGTGGTTCCGCTCGTGGTCGCCCTGGCCGTACTGGGCGGGATCGGCTCCTTCGCCACCCTGCGCCGCCTCGCCGAGCCATGGTTCGGCCCGCAGGCGTGGATCGTCCCGATCGGCATCGACCTCGGCATCCTCGCCCTGCTGGCCTGGGATCTCCTCATGGAGTTCGCCGACCTGCCCTGGCCGGTCCTGCGCTGGATCGCCTGGACGTTCATCACCGCCACCGTCATCCTCAACATCTCCGCCGCACACGGTGACCCGATCGCCGGCCTGATGCACGCGGCCATGCCCGTCCTGTTCGTCACGGTGATTGAGGGAATCCGCCACCTCATCCGCCGCTGGGTTGGCCTGGCCACTGGCACCCGGCGTGAGCGGGTACCTCTCTCGCGCTGGCTCCTCGCCCCCGTCTCCAGCTTCATGCTCTGGCGACGCATGGTGCTGTGGAACGTCACCAGTTACCCCCGCGGCCTCCAGCTCGAATACCTCCACCTCGAAGCCGTCTCCGCGCTCCACCAGGCGCACGGCCGCTGGCTGTGGCGGTGGAAGGCGCCTCTGTCCGAACGGACCGCCGTACGACTTCAACTCGCTGGCGCGGCCTTTCCCACTCCGCAGATCCCACAGCAGCAGGACTCCGACGACCAGCTCATCCAGGCTGCTCAGGCCATCGTCGCCAGGGCCGAGCAGCGTGGCGTACGGCTGAGCCAGATGGACCTGGCCGCCCAGCTCCGTGCTCAGGGCCACCGCATCGCCAACGAGCGCCTGCGCTGGCTGGCCACCGCCATCGGGCTCCGCCGCGAATCGGTCTAAGGACGCGACCTCATGCTCCTCGCCATCCACGAGCACGCCGAACGCTTCTTCCAGGCCCGCATCGCCACCAGCTGGGTCCCCGAGTACCTGCGTCAGCGCGGATTCGACGACGACGTTCAACGCCAGTGGCGCATCGGCTACGCCCCCAACGAATGGCGAGCGCTGACCAGACATCTGCGCGGTCTCGGATTCCCCGACATCGCGATCGAAGCCTCCGGCCTGGCCCGACGGACCACCCGCGGCATGCTCATCGACTTCTTCCGCGACCGGGCGATGTTTCCCATCACCGAGCGCGACGCGACCACGATCGCCTTCATCGGCCGCAGCCGTACGAACGAACCTAAGTACCTCAACAGCCCGAACACCCCTATCTATGTGAAGGGGCGGGCCCTGTTCGGCCTGCACATGCTCAGCACCGGAGCTAAGCCGGTCATCACCGAAGGCCCCCTGGACGCCATCGCCGTCACCGTCGCCGGCCGGGGCCGCCTGGCCGGGCTCGCCCTGTGCGGCACCAGCCTCACCCCCGACCAGGTCAAGACTCTCGACGCAGCCGCCGACCTGCGTGCCAGCGGCGTGCTGGTCGCCTTCGACGGCGACCGCGCCGGGCAGCAAGCCGCAGCACGCTCCTACTCGCTGCTCAAAGACGCCGGTACGGCGGAAGCCCTCATGCTCCCATCGGACTGGGATCCGGCGGCGGTGCTCGGCGACGCCGGCCCCAAAGGTCTCGCGGCACTGCTTCGCGTGCGGGTACGGCCACTGGCCGACCTGGTGACCGACGCCGCCATCGAGCCCTGGCACGATTCCCTGCAGTTCGCCGAAGGACGCGTCAGCGCGCTCCGCGCCGCCGGCGCGGCGATCGCCACGATGGCGCCCCGTGACGTCGCCCGGCAGGTCGCCCGCGTCGCCGCGCAGCTCAACTTCGACCACGCGACCGTCACCGAGACCACCACCGATTCGGTGACCGCCCGGCTGGCCCTCGCCGACTTCCCGACAGCGCCCACACCCGGCAGCACGACCACACGCTCGTACGAGAGGAGAGCGAATGAACGACCACTTCGCGGACCCACTCCGTGAGGCAGCCGCCCACGGCATGCAGAAGGTGGTGCAGGTCGCCCCTACTGCCGCGGCGGCAGTTCAGGTCTGGCTGCACATGAAGGCTCAGCGCGTACGCGAACAGGCCGAGCGGGAGCGCCAGGCAGCAGACGCCCTCCGCACCAAGCAGCGTGCCGCCCACCGGGCGGCACGACTGCAGTGGCTGCCCGCCAACGACCCGGCATGGCTGCGCACCGCCGACCTGCTGCAGGTGAGCCGCGCCTGGGGAGCGGCCCTGCCGTACGCGACGAACGACCCGGGCGCCGAGCGCGCACTGTTGAGATGCGAAAGCCGGCTGCGAGAGCTCCACCCGTACGCAATGAACCGCTATGACCGGCTGCGAGTCGAAGGACATACTCCCGAAGCGGCCATGCGGGAAGTCACCCCGTTGTTCGCCCGAGAGCCATGCCCGCGAACCGGATATCCAGCGCCCGTTCGGCCTCAGCTGCCTCCGGTCGTGAGGCTCGCCCAGGAGGACTTCCCGCACACCATCGACAAAGTTGTCGAAGCGTGTGGCAGCACCAGGGCGACGGCAGGAGCTACGGCGCAGCCAGCTCGGACAGCTACCCTTAATCGCCGCCCGTGATCGGTCGATTACGAAAGGATGGGAGAGGTGGACGCCCTCGCGCACAGCTACCTGTTCTGGATCGGCCTGATCCTGCTGCTCGTTGTGCTGTACCTCCTGCCAACGCTGATCGGGCTCTTACGCGGCGTGGAGAACGTCCTTCTACTCATAGCGTTCAACTTCTTCGGCGGCCTCACCTGCATCGGCTGGCCGGCAGCGCTCTTCCTGGCCTTCGCACTGCCCATCCGCCACGACCGCCGATGACGTCCGTCAATCACAGCCCTCCAGATGCCGAACCGCGTCGGACTGGCTGCAGATCGCCAGGCGATGCGCGGTCCAGGCTGGGGCCGAGCGTCCTTCCAGATCTAGGATGACGCCGTGTTCGTCGACGGTGCAGGTGATGCCATACGGCCAGTCGCCGAGGAAGACCCCCAGAATCAGATCCTCCGTACCGCCCTGGACGATTCGGTGCAGCCGCTCAGCTGCGGCACCCGGCGAGGCAATGACGAACAACCAGGACTGGCCCTCCGGAACTCTCGCGTCCGTACGCTGCCCGCTTCGTCTGACGATCTCCACTTCCAGCTCGGTCACTACCTCCTGCATGGTGTCGAGCACCACGAGCCCCGGATTCGCCGTGTGTAGCGCTTCCTCGCCGAACAGGCGCACCGCGTCTTCGCGCGGCACGAGTACGCGAGCCGCCATATGACGCCCGGCCAACAGCTCCAGGACCATGGCACGCGTCACGTTCTCCGCGCCCGGTCCGGTGAGTCCCGTCCCGTTCATGGCCGCCAGCGCGACGAGGTAACCCAAGCTCGTCGACTCCTGTTCGAGCATGGAGTCGAGCGTTGTGACCGGCACATCATCGTCGGACCTTATGACGGTGACCGACTCTTCCGAGGCTTCCACCGGTGGGAACGGCAACATGTCCCTCACCTCGCTGTAGCGAACCAGCCGATCGCCCTGCCTAGTCAGACGGGTACGCCGCCACCACATCACCGCAGCGCCGACACACTGACGTCGTCGGTGGTAGGCGATGGCGAGCACAAGCAGCGCGGCAAGGCCGACGGGAATCGTCAGGGACATCGTCGACGCCGACGACTCCAGAGTGGCGTTCGCTGCATAGGGAGCCGGCTCATGCTCTTCGCTGAGCGTCGACCGCGGTGCCGGGCTCCTCTTTGGCCGCGTCAGAGGCTTGGCTGAGGGCGTTCGAGCGATGATTGCCGTTGGCCGATGGTCAAGCCCACGTCTCGCCGCCACCTCCTCTATCACCTGCGGATTCTCCCTCGTGGCCGTTGCTGCCGGGCTCGCCGCAGGATGGCCTAGCGTCCGCCGGTGATCGCGCCGGGGCCGGTTCCGGACGTGATGCTCCTCCGCTTCACCGTCACGGCTTATGGGTGCCGCCGCCGCCACCTTCTCGGGACTCTTTGTAGCCATGAGAGAAGGTGCGGCGGCTGGAGCAGCTGTCGGCTGCTGTGGAACCTGCGGAAGGCGTACGACCTGTTGGGACTGCTCCGGGGCCGGCTGCGAGGCCTGCCCGCGCCACGAGTCCCGTACGGCGCGGCCCACGTCGATGCTGTCACCAGCGAGCCAGTTCTGCACCTCGCGCTGCATGGCCGCACACAACTTCGTGTTGTCGACGTACCGGCCTGCCGTACCGGTCAGGTGCGGGCAGCCGGGCGGCGGGTCCGCCTGAGCGGTCCCCGCCACGGCCAGCGCTGCGGCGCCTGCCAGCACTCCTGCGGCAGCCGACCGCCACATCGCCGTCCGGCCTCGGAACGGATTGCTGGCTGTCACGACGGCACCCCCGGGTCGATCACGAAGCGAAGATGATCAACCACGATAGGCAGCTAGGCCGGTGCAACAGCGCAGCTCAGAGCCGAGTCGCACGAGCAAAATAACGATCTTCCAGCTACCTATGCCGGGGTGACGCGGACGGTGCCAGAGGACCGGCGGAACGCCCGGACGAGCGCGGATTTTGGCCGGAATCCGCGCCGAGCGGCCTGGCGACGGGCTGCGGGAAGTCCGCCGCGGCCAGCCGCACCGGGGCACCCGCCGCAGGTGACGCCACAGCGAGCTGTTGCGCGGCCGCTCGTGCCGCGACCGCCTGGGCCATCCTGCCCTGGGCCGTACGGAGCTCGGCCACGGCGGCGACGAGCGCCGCGATGTCGGCGATGAGCGATCCTGCGGGCCCGCGCGCCCCGGCAGCGAGCCTTCGCGCGGCACTGCGCAGCTCCAGCCCTGCTCGTGTCGGTGGCGGAATCCGCGCGTACGGCTCTCGCGCGGCGCGGTCGAATGCCTCCGCGGCATTGCGAAGCCGCTGGTCCTTCAGCAGGCGCGCCGCGACGTGAAGCAAATCAGAGGTGGCGCCCGGCACGTCCGCTGCGCCGCCCGGCACGCCGACTGTGGCTTCATGCAGCTGCGCGGCGGCCTGCCGGGCGGCCGTCGTCACCAGCTCCCAAATCTGTCGGCGGTCGCCCGCGCCCGTTCCGCCGGGGTGGTGAGCGTTTCCGCTGCTCCACCGCGTGCGGAGTTTCGGAAGAGTGAGGTCGGCGGCGAGCCTGCCGCCGCCGAACCACACCAGCTCGCCGACGCGGTTGCGATGCTCCGGCAGGGCCACCGCGTACCCCGTCACCTCGCCGGGATTGCGCTGACTCAGTCGCTGCCGCACCAGCACGCCCGCGGCGTCCAACGACCGGAAGAACTCCTCTTCCGAGGCCGCTGCGGCGGCTGCGGTGACGACGTGCTGCCGTAGCACCGTCCGCGGCACCTTGTCCCACCCGCGCCGCCGGGTCTGTTCCGTCTCGCTGCGGGTCGGCCGGCGCGCCGCCGTCCGGTCCCCCGGGGCCGTCAGGCGCAGGGCGTACCGGCGCTCGACGGCCTGGCAGGCCTCCCGTACCCGGTAGAAGTCGTTCCAGGTCCGGGGCTTGGTGCCGTCCTGGCGGGCGAGCGTGGCGACGATATGAATGTGGTCGTCGGCGTGCCGCACGGCGACCCAGCGCACTCCGCCGTCATCGTCGGCCGACGCGAGACCGGTGCGGGTCATGATCTCCTGGGCGACCTGCGCCCACTCGTCATCGCTCAAGATGCGGTCCTGGCGTGCGGCACGGGCGACGCAGTGCCACACCGGCTCTGCGTAACCGCGCTCCCCCAACGCGGCGAGTGGCTGGTTGAGCAACCCGATCAGATTCCGGAAATCCCGGCCGCCTTCCGGGCGGAGCGACGGCTCCAGCTCGGCCGGATGCCGCCACCCGGCGACGATGTGCGGGTTGACGTGCTCGTTGGCCCGGCCCGGGCCGTACAGGTAGTACAGCAACCCGCCGACACGACGCCCGCGCATCACCTTTCCGATCACCGGATCGCCTTCCGGACGCCTTCCGCGATTCCGTCCAGCCGCTGCACCGCCCGCAAGCACGCGGCGGCGTACGGAACGAGGTTGCCGGGATCAGCGCCTGTCGCGTTGAGCGCCGCCACGGCCTGGTTGAGGTTGACCCCGATGCGGCGCACCTGGCCGGCGGCGTGCATCAGCTCGATCAACGCCTCACGCAGCGGGTCGGGCATCGGCGGGTTCACCATCCGCGCCGCCGCCAGGGCCGCCTCCGCCGCATAGGCCCCGCGCGCCAGCCCAAGACGTTCGGCGGCCGTGCGGAAGTCGGCGTACTCCTCCTCGGTCAGCACGAACTTCACCACATGCGGCCGCGGCACCGCCTGGCGTTGACGCCGCCGCTGCCGCACCTGCCTGGACCCGGTGTCCTCTCCCTCATCAGACATCTTCGTGACCGCTCCCCCGACGACCGCGCCCGGTCGCAATCGATCAGAACCCACCCCGAACCAGTGGCGGGAGTGGGCGGTTCTGATCACGAATGCCCCCCGCCACATCCCGCCGGATGCAGCGGTAACGGGACATTACGAATATCTTGCTCCCGCCCTGCGGGACTCAGACTGCGGGTGCAGCGCCGTGGACCGACTGCCGCCATTCCAACGCCTCGGGCACGTCGCGGTACTCCAGCAGGTACTGTCCGTGATCTTTAGAGGTGACAGGGAGAGGCTGTCGCCTGAACGGCAGAACTAGCACGAGGCGGGGGCGTCAAACGGCGCAGGAGACTGAACCTCGCCGCTGCATGAAGGCGTGGGATGGAGTTCCAAATTCCGAGCTGGTTCTGCCTGCCAGAGAGCGCCACGTCGGCGACAATTTGCACATCGCCGGTTTCAGTAAGCAACAGAGGGTGGGCTCCGCAATGCCTCACCCCGCACAGCTACGAAGGATGTCGAGGCGGAGTGAACCATCCCTGGGCCATCTACCTGCGGGCGTACCTGGGTGTTCGGATTCAGCACGCGCGAACAGCTCCGACGCGTGGAGCCTCGGCCGTTGAGTGGGTGATCATCACGGCCATCATCGCCGGCGTCGCACTGGGCCTGGCCACGTTGATCAAGACAGTGGTGGAGCAGAAGCAGGGCGAGATTCAGCACACCCTCGGGGGCGGCGCGAGCGGCTGACCGGTTGCCTACGACAGTCGCGCCGCCCCGAGCAGGGTCGGTCAGCGGCCGCCCGGCCATACCGCCGCTCTGCAGGCACCCCACCTGACGCGCTTGTCCGAACCGATCTCCCCCTGGCAAAGCTTGAAGACCTTGACCGATCCGAACAGGGAACTGTCGGTAGCACAGCCGCCCTGCGGCGCCCGCACCTCGAACGGCTTGCGCGCGTCGACGGGATTGTCGTTGTGCCACACGGCCTTGTAGGCCACGTTGTCCTTCCTGCCGTCGCAGACCTTGATCATCGATCGATCCGCCGGAACGCTCACGCGGCCCTCGCCGTAAGCATCGCTCCAGCCTGGCGCGCCGGCCCGCGCCGATCCGACCGTCCCCAAGACCAGCGCCCCGGCCAGCAGCGCGACGGACAACCCTGCCCTCGATGCCATGTCTCCCCCGTTGATCCTCGACAGCCGTCCCTACTCTAAGTATTCGATCTTGCACTTCAAGCATTTGCGAGGCTGTTTCTAACAACTCAAGTGGGCTCTTCTGGCCGTCGTACAACCAGGACACGCCTCATTGCTGGCATCTGCAGGAAAGTGATGGCCAGCTGAATGAGCGCGGTTGCCGTCACCGGCGTGAACCATCAATTCACCTTGTAGGGGTCGTAGTGGGCGATTGCCGTTTGGAGATGTCGCCGACCCGGTTGACGAGCACGGAGGAGAAAGGCAGACCTTGGGCTCAGAGGCGTACAAGGCATGTCCCCGCATCGCCGTACCGGCCAATTTCCGCTCATGCGCTCACGGAGACGTGGTTCTCTCGCGCGTAGACGACGAGGCGGTGACCGGCAGAGCTATCGAACTCGCCCTTGGGCATCCATCCGAGATGCTGGTAGAGACGAGCGGCCGGGCTGTCTTTCAACGTCAGCAGCCACGCTCGTTCGCATCCACCGGCCACACGGTGGAGAAGCGTCCTGCCGAGGCCACTGCCTCTCGCTTTTCCGGCGACCATCAGTTCCACTACTTCGAAGGCGTTGCGCGACATCTCCGCGAAGGCGGCGGGACCGACCGCGTCGTGTACCTGCTCTATCAGCGGATCGGCGTCTCTGGTCGTGCGTGCGGGCCAGCCGTAACAGACGCCGAGCAAGGTGCCGTCCTCCGAGGCTAGCGCGGAGCGGAACCCGGGTTGCGCCACGTGGCCCGCGAGTCGCGAGGGGAAGGCACGCAGGCGCTCCTCCGGCTCTGACCAGGGCGGTACGGAGAAGCATTCGATGTAGAGATCGTGCATCGGTTGTTGCCATCTGAGCACTTCGGCCGCGTCCAGGTCATCCACCAGCACATAGCAAGTTTTTCGCAGTTGCGAATAACTTGCAATAAGTTGCCTGGGCGCTTTACCTTCGCCCCATGAAGATCCTCCGTGCCCGGTTTGTCACCCTCGCCCGGCTCGGCGTGGTGGCGATCCTCGGCCTGTCCGCCTCCTGCACGGCGCCATCGTCACCTGGCACCTCGTCGAGCAATCCGGGAACGCGGGACACGTTCGTCCTCGGTCTCGCTTCTGAGCCGGACACACTGAACCCGGTGCTCGGCTATGAACCTGATGGCGGGTCCTTACTGTTCGACGGTCTGGTCCGGCGTAATGCGGATCTCACGCTGGCGCCGGCGCTGGCCGAACGGTTGCCCGACGTCAAGGGCACGACCGTGACCTTCACCCTCCGCCAGGGTGTGCGGTTCCACGACGGCACGCCTCTGACCAGCGATGACGTGGCCTACACCTATCAGGCCGTGCTGGACCCGAAGAACAACTCCGGCATCCGGGGTGACTACACGGCGATCGAGTCCGTCGAAGCGCCCGATCCGGCCACGGTGGTGTTCCATCTCAAGCATCCCTACGCGCCGATCCTGCAGCGCGCCACGCTGGGCATCGTGCCGCGGCGTCTGCTGCAGGGCCAGAGCTTGGACAAGGCCGCGTTCAACACCAAGCCTGTCGGAACGGGACCGTACCGGTTCGTGTCCTGGACCCCGGGCGACAAGGTCGTCCTGGAGGCCAACCAGTCGTACTGGGGCGGCGCCCCGGCGATCAAACGCCTGGTCATGGCGTACTCGGCCGACGACAACGTGCGCGCCACCCGGATGGCGGCGGGCGAGTTCGACGCCACCGAGTTGCCACCCAAGGCGGCCGCCCGCTTCGAAGACCAGGCCGGCCTGACCGTCTACAAGGTGCCGAGCGCGGACTACCGCGGTGTGATGTTCCCCCTGGACGCGCCGGTCACCGGCGACAAGGCCATCCGCAAGGCGCTGAGCCTGGCGCTGGACCGCTCGGCCATGGTCGGGGCCATCCTCGCGGGTGCCGGCCGGCCGGCCTTCGGTCCCGTGGCGCCCGGCACCACCTGGCACAACCCGGCCGTGGACGGCACGCCCACCCCCGACCGCGACCAGGCGGCCCGGCTTCTGGACCAGGCGGGATGGAAGCCGGGCTCGGGTGGCGTCCGAGTGAAGGACGGAACGCCCGCTTCCTTCACGCTCATGTACCCCGCAGGCGATTCCCTGCGGAAGGATCTCGCCCTCGCTGTCGCCTCGGACGCCAAGAAGATCGGTGTCGACGTACGGCTGGCAGGGCTGGACTGGGACGCCATCGAACCCCGCATGGCCAAGGACGCGCTCATCATGGGCTACGGAAGTCCGTACGACCCCGACTACATCAACTACGAGATGTTCCACTCCAGCTTCTCCGGCCAGGGATTCTTCAATCCCGGCCACTACAAGGAGCCTGACGTCGACGCCCTACTGGAGAAGGGGCGGGCGGAGACCGACCCGACCGTGCGCAAGCAGACCTACGACGCCTTGCAGCAGCGCATTCGCGACGACGAGGTCTGGACCTACCTGGTCTATCTCCAGCACGTCTACGTCGTGCGCGGGAAGTGGACCGGCATCGCTCCGGCCGTGGAAGCGCACGAGCATGCCACCGGCGGGTTGTTCCGCACCCTGGCGGAGTGGAAGCCCGCCGCATGACGCGCGCCCTGGGACGGATGGCGGCATGGAGGCTGGCGTTCACCGCGCCGCTGCTCCTGGTCGTCACGCTGGGGATGTTCGTGCTGGCGAAGGCGTCGCCCTTTGATCCGGTGCGGCAGTATCTCGGCGATCGGGCGCTGACCACGAGCCCGGAGATCGCCCGGCAGATACGGGCCAACTGGGGTCTGGACCGGCCACTCGCCGAGCAGTACCTCACCTGGCTCGGCAACCTGCTCCGCGGCGATCTCGGGGAGTCACGGAGCATGCACCGGCCCGTCGCCGAGGTGATCGGGGAACGGCTGGGATGGACCCTGCTCGCGGCCGGCTGCGCCATGGTCGTCATGCTGGCCGCAAGCCTCGTGCTGGGGTCGCTGGCGGCCTGGCGTCGTGACTCCTGGGCCGACCGGTTGATCAGCGGCACGGCCTATGCCAACGAAGCGGCTCCGGTGTTCTGGACCGCGCTCATCGTGATCTGGATATTCGCCGTGAGACTGCGATGGCTGCCTCCCGGCGGCCTCACCGACGCGGCGTCCGGGACGGTGGAGCCCGCCGACGTGCTCCGGCACATGATCCTCCCGGTGGCCGTCCTGGCGTTCTCGCAGTCCTCATGGCTGGTGCTGTTCGTCCGCGAGTCGCTGATCACGACCTTGCGGGAGGACTTCGTCATCGGCGCCCGGGCCCGTGGCCTGCGCGAACGCACGGTCGTCGTCCGCCACGCGCTCCGGTCGGCGCTGCTGCCGTTCATCACCCTGCTGGGCGCCCGCGTTCCCGAGCTCGTCACCGGGGCGATCCTCGTCGAGACCGTCTTCTCCTGGCCCGGAGTGGCCTCCGCGTCCGTGCAGGCGGCGCTCGCCGCGGACTTCCCGCTGCTCGCCGCGCTCACGCTGCTGGCGACCCTTGCGGTGGTCGCCGGCAACCTGCTCGCCGACACCGCGTACGTGATCGCCGACCCGCGGGTGCGGGTCCTGGGGGTGAGCTGATGGCGACAGGAGTCGCGGGTGGGCTCACACGTTCCCGACGCCGCTTCCCACGCGGCGCCGCGGTGACGCTGGTGTTGCTCCTGCTCGCCGTGGTGCTCGTGCCGCTGTTCGCCAGGCTCGACCAGCAACTGGTCGACCTTCACGCCGCCTCGCTGCCGCCCTCGCTCAGGCATCCGTTCGGCACCGACGAGGTGGGCCGCGACGTGCTGCTGCGCGCCGTGTACGGCCTGCGCGTCTCCGTGCTCGTCGGTCTCGCCGCGGCCGTCGTCTCTGTCACGATCGGCACGTTGGCCGGGCTCGCCGCCGGAGCGGCCGGCGGGACGCTGGACCGGCTCATCATGAGGATCGTCGACGGTTTCAACTCCGTGCCGCACCTGCTGTTCGGCATCTTCATCGTCGCGCTGTTCACCCCGAGCACCACCGCCGTCGTCGTATCGGTCGCGCTCACCCATTGGATGACCGCGGCCAGGATCGTGCGCTCCGAGGTCCTGACCCTGCGCGCCCGGCCGTTCGTCGACGCCGCGATCTCCGGCGGATCGAGGCGGCTGCGGATCGTGCGCCGCCATTTCCTGCCCCATCTGATACCGCACATCATGCTCGCCGCGGTGCTGATGATCCCGCACGCCATCTGGCACGAGACCGCGCTCAGCTTCCTCGGCCTGGGACTGCCGGCCCATCTCGCCTCACTCGGGAACATGATCAACGACGGTGCGCGGTCCCTGCTCGCCGGCAACTGGTGGGCCTCGCTGTTCCCCGGCCTGTTCATCTTCCTGCCGACCCTGGCGATCTCCGCGCTCGCCCAGTACTGGCGCGACCGATCCAATCCGCGCTGGCGATCGGAGCTGCAGCTGTGAAACCACCACGTCTCCGCGTCGAGGGCCTGTCGGTTCGCTTCCACCTACCCGGCGCCACCGTGCGGGCCGTCACCGACGCCCACTTCGAGGTGCGGCGCGGTCAGTGCCTCGCCCTCGTCGGAGAATCCGGCTGCGGCAAATCCGTGATGGCCCACGCCCTTATGGGCCTGCTCCCCGGCAACGCCTCGGTCGTGGGCGCCGCCTGGCTCGAGTCCGGCGACACACCCCCCGTAAACCTGATTGCGGCACCGGAGAAGGTCCTCGCACGCACCGTGCGGGGCCGACGCATCGGGCTCGTCCCGCAGAGTCCCGCCACGCATCTCACCCCGGTCCGCACAGCGCGCGCCCAGCTCACCGAGGCCCTGCACGAGCTAGGAAACCCCGATCACGCCGACACGCTGGCCGAGCGGGCAGGCCTGCGCCCATCTGACCTCGACCGTTATCCCCACCAGCTCTCCGGCGGGATGGCGCAGCGTGTGGTCAACGCGATCGCCCTCGCCGGCGACCCGTGGCTGATCATCGCCGACGAGCCGACCAGCGGCCTCGACCGCCCCCTCGTCGAGGCGACCATGACCGAGCTACGCCGCCTCGCCGACGACGGCCGGGCCGTCCTGCTCATCACGCACGACCTGCGGGCAGCGCAGCAGGTCGCCGACCACGTCGCCGTCATGTACGCCAGCCGTATCCTGTCCCTCGAACCGGCAGCCGACTTCTTCACCGGGCCCCGTCATCCGTACGCCGCAGGGCTGCTGGACGCGCTGCCTTCCCGGCGTTTCGCCGCGATTCCCGGCCAGCCGCCCGAGCTCACCGATCTGCCCGAAGGGTGCGCCTTCCGGCCGCGCTGCGCCAGGGCAACCGACGACTGCGGACGACTGCCCCTGCCACCCCTCGGTGACAACCGGGTGGCCTGCCACCACCCTCTGGAGAGCCATGTTGCGCGCTGAGGGCGTCGTCGTCTCCTACGGCCGCCAACGGGTACTGGGCGGCGTCGGCATAGAGGTATCGCCCGGACAGGTGACCGGACTCGCCGGGCCGAGCGGCTGCGGGAAGTCCACGCTCGCCCGCGTGCTCGCCATGCTGCTGAAGCCCGCCGCGGGCAGGCTCACCGTCGACGGAGTGGACGTCCGCCGCTGGCGCCACCGCGTCCCACGCGAGCTTCGCGGCCAGGTCGCACTGATATTCCAACAGCCCCGGCTCGCCGTCGACCCCCGCTTCACCCTGCTCGACGTTATCGCCGAACCCCTCCGCGCCGCCCACCGGTCGATCGAGCACGCGCGGGAACTGGCCGAGGAGATGGGCCTGACACCCGAACTGCTCTCCCGCCGCCCACATGAGGTCTCCGACGGTCAGCTCCAGCGGGCGTGCGTCGCCCGGAGCCTCACCCTCCGCCCTCGCTACGTGATCTGCGACGAGATGACCACCATGCTCGACGCGTCCACCCAGGCCCATCTCGTCGCACGGCTGGAGGCCTACCGCCTCGAATCGGGGGCCGGAGTGCTGGCCATCACCCACGACGACGAATTGCTCATCCGCTGGACCGGACCGTCCGGCGGATCCATCCGTCACCTGTCCGAGATGGCTCCTGCCGCCTGAGGACGTCGATCCGCTCACAGCGATCGACGCGGACAGCGGCAGCGTGGTCCTGCACCCCGATGGAGGTTCGAGTTCGACGATCACACTCACACCTTCGTGTTGCGTGATAGATGTAGTTGCAAGTGATTCGCAATAAGCTTTTGGAGGGACCTGATGGGCCAGTACGCCCTGCCCGACCTGCCCTACGACTACGCCGCGCTCGAACCGGCGATCACGGGCGAGATCCTGGAGTTGCACCACGCGAAGCATCACGCCGCCTACGTCAAGGGCGCCAACGACACCCTCGATCGCCTCGCCGAAGCCCGGGACAAGGGCGACTTCAGCGGACTGGTCGGCCTGGAGAAGACCTACGCCTTCAACCTGTCCGGGCACGTCCTGCACACGATCTTCTGGCAGAACCTCTCACCGGACGGCGGTGACCGGCCCGACGGGGCACTGCGCGACGCGATCGACGAGCACTTCGGCTCCTTCGAGGCGTTCCAGAAGCAGCTGACCACCGCGACCAGCACGGTGCAGGGCTCCGGCTGGGGAGTTCTGGCCTGGGAGCCCCTTTCCCGCCGGCTCGTCGTCGAGCAGGTCTACGACCACCACGGCAACGTCGGGATGAACACCACCCCGCTCCTGGTCTTCGATGCCTGGGAGCACGCCTACTACCTGCAGTATCGCAACGTCCGGCCGGACTACGTCGAAAAGCTCTGGAGCCTGGTCAACTGGACCGACGTGACTTCCCGCTTTGAGGCCGCGCGAGGCGTGGCCTGAACCTTCCCGCCCAAGACCGCGGCGGCCCGTGGTGCTAGGAGATCCTTCCGCAGCACTGTTCCAACCACGGGCCGCCGCCCGGGACTTCTCTCCCCAGCCCCGACAACCTGATGCGGAGAGGCGCGAACGAGCCTCCTTCAAACTCTCGCGCCGCGTCCGTCAGTCGCGCTCACCGTTCTCCGGTCCTGATCCGGGGTCCTCCGAGCTGTCCGGGAGCGGCGGCGTCGACGGTTTCCTGCCACGTCCAGCAGGACGGCGGCCACTTCGAGAACAGCGAGCGCGGCCACGACCGCCCAGATCCAGCCCGGCATGCCAGTCTCCTGATCGGGCTGTCCGCCACGGTCACCGGGGTAGCGGAGGGTGCCGCACCTCCGGCCGATGCCACCGAGTTCCTCCTGGATGGGCAGCGGACCATCGCCCTGCTGTCCGACCCGCTGGACACCGGCGCGAACTGGCTCGGCACCGCCGGGTGAACCACCCAGGCGCTCGGCACCACCCCCGCCGGAGTCGCCACCCTCCAGGTCACGGTCATCGTCATCGGCCACGTGCTGGGCACCGTCCTGGCACACGACCGCGCGCTGGCCCCGTCCCCCCGCCGGACCGCCGTCCTCGGCCAGATCCCCCTGCTCGTGCTGATGGTGGTCTACACCGTCGTGGGCCTGCTTCTCCTGTTCGCCGCCTGAGGCGCGAAGGGAGCCCGCGACGAACCGCGAGAGCCGGGCCCGCTACTACAGGCCCCAGGCTCCGTAACCGTGCCCTCCCCGCCGTACGCGCATCACGGTCATGTCCACACACGCCCACTGTTCACCACTCGGCGGGTGATGTGGCCGGAGCCCGAATTCTCGCGGATCCGGGCTCCGGCTGCACAAGCCATGCGCCTAGCCGGCGACCCTGGAACGGAGCCCGAGTAGGGTGTCAATCACCAGGAACGCGGCCAGGGAGATGCCCATCAGGGGCAGGAAGTACCCCACGACGAGGGCGAGCAGGGCCAGCGGCGCCAGGACTCCCCAGTGCACCGCCCGCCAACCGCCGCGGGGGTAGGGCCGGCCGAATCCGCGGGTCGGACGGCGCCGCCACCACATCCGGTAGCCCAGCACGATCAGGGTGATGAGCCCGATTGCGATCGCGGCCAGGACGATCTGGTTGGCCAGGCCGAACAGCAGCCCCATGTGCGCGTCGATGCCCCACTCGGTGAGCTTGGCGGCCAGCGGGTAGTCGGCGAACCGCAACTCGCCCACGAACTGCCCGGTCACCGGGTCGAACGCCAGCTGGTCCAGTCGCGTGGGAGCGGTCTTGCGGATCTCCTTGACCACGTACGCGGCCCCGGGCTCGGCCGGCGGGACGATCTCCAGCGGGCCGGACAGCCGCCAGCTGGCCGCCGCCTGCGCGATCTTGTCGATTCCCACGTCCGCGGTGTCGCCGGCCTGGCCGCCGCTCGCGGCGTGCCCGGCGTGTCCCGTGTGCCCGGCGTGCTCACCGAGATCGGTGTTGATCGACGGAGTCGCCCAGCCGAACCTCGTGCGCAGCTCGCCGATGTTCTCTCCGGCGTACTTCGACCAGGTCAGGCCGGTGGCGGACAGGAACAGCACGCCCAGCACGGCCCACAAGCCCACCGAGCCGTGCCAGGACAGCGTGCGGCGTAGCCCAGTGGCGGCGCGGTCGGGAGTGAGCAGGCCACGGAGGCGGCGGCCGTTGCGGCGACGCCTGCTCAGCCACAGCGCCAGCCCGCCGAGGGCGACGACCCACAGCCAGCTGGCGGCCAGCTCGCTGTAGATCCGCCCGGGCTCTCCCAGGTGGAGGCGACGGTGCAGGTCGGAGATCCAGGCGCGTACGGGCAGCGCGCCGGAGCCGCCGTAGCTTTCCAGCGTGCCGCGCACCTGACCGGTGCCGGGGTCGACGAAGACCGCCATCTGCGTGCTTTCGGGCAGGTTCGGCACGTCCAGCAGCACCCGGGTGGTCAGGCCGGGCTCGGCCGCGGGCCGCACCGCGGTGACCTTCCCTTCGGGGAGCGCCTGGCGCGCCGCAGTGACCTGCTCGCTCAGGGGGACGGTGGTCTGAGTCACCGGCGCGGTCAGCTCGTGCCGGTAGACGACGTTCTCGATCTGGAAGGAGGCGGCGTACAGCAGGCCCGTGGTCGCGGCCACGAGCAGGAAGGGGGCGATGAGGATTCCGGCATAGAAGTGCAGGCGCAGCACCAGCGGGCGCAGCACCGCCCAGGTCACACGCCTGGGCTGGGGAGGCCGGGCCGGATCGACGGCACGCTGAATATCAGCGGTAGAAGTCATGGGGTTCTCCGTTCACGGCGAGCGCACACCGACAGGTACGCGTCACCTGCGTAGGGGGGTTACGCCGCGGACCGCGTTGAGCGCGGTTCAGGGCGGCGAAAACGGGCGTACGGCATGGCGAGCCGATGCCGCCAATGGCAGGCGGCAGCCCGTATCAGAGAACGGAGACGGCCAGAGGCGGACCGCGCCGAGCGACCACCACGACGAAGTCGGAACGACGAGGGACCCGGAGGAGAGGTTCCACCACGGGGCGGGGAGAGGGTGCGGCGATGTCGACCAGCGCACTCGCGAGGACGCGCAACACGGCCCGCAGTCCTCGCACCGGCGTGACGGCCAGATGCACGATCATCGCCAGGGCCGACTCACCGTGTTCCAGCACCCAGGCGGACAAGACCGCCAGCGCGGCATGGATCAGCAGCATTCCCAAACCGGTGCCGTGCTCACCCGTCCACGGCGACGGCGACGCGTGCGCGGCGCCGAGAGTGAATAGATGGTGCATCCCGTACTGCGCGCCGAAGGAAGCGCTCAGCAGGACCCCCAGGCCCCGCTGACGGCCTGCGAGGAGGAACGCGCCCAGCCAGGTCAGCGCCATTGCGGCGACCAGGGTTCCCCCGCGCACGGGAGCCCCGCCGGCCAGCATGTGCAGAGCGGCTGAGACCAGCACGCACGCTGCCGCGAACACCGCGGCACGTAACGCACGCAGGGACGATCCGCCGACATGCACAGCGCAATCGTCCCAGAACGCCCATATACCTTCCATTCTTGACATGTTTGATCGCTGTCGGATATGGGTGTCCATTTCCTTCATATGGGGCCTGGCCAGGCTCTACAGCCTGCCGCGGTTGCGGAATCAGCCGGAGGAACTCCTGAAACGCTCACAAGACGGGTAGATCAGACGATGGCCAGGTCTTCGGCACCAGCGTCGGCCGGGCGAGGCTGGCCTGGGCGAGGCTGGTGCTTTTAGCCCCGGGGACGACCGGTTCCTACGTCCCGCTCTCGACCGGCAAGAGGGTCCTGCGACCGGCTTCGTCGTACGGCCGAAGAAGAAAGACCGCTGGTACGTCACCCGCATGCGGATGAGCTGCTGCGCGGCCGACGCCATCGCCCTAAGGTGGCTGTGCTCGGCGCCGCTCCGCCGCCCGACGACACCTGGGTCGAGGTGACCGCCACCTGGGTCCCGCCGAGGTCCCGCAAGATCCCGAACGGAACCGTGCCACCGGAGATGACCGCCATCCAGGTGACGGAAATCCCAGAACCGAGCGAGCCGTACGAGTAGGCCGACACCACCCCCCAACTCTCCTCCGCCTTCCCACCCGACCCCCCACCGCCGGTCGCTTCGCCCTCTCGCTGACGCCGCTTCCGGATGCTTCACGAAGCAACGGACCGGTTTGGAGCTACGAGAGACAGGCGAGGGCGCTCTGCTCGGCGAGACGGCTGATCACGTTTCGAGCACCAGGAACATCAAGCTGCCGGGCAGCGAAAGATCGGGCCAAGAGCTCCTCCCCGATCAATTCGTCGTACTTGTCGATTCTCTTGTCGGGGATCAGCCGAGCCAGCTCGGTCGCTGCGGGCAGCTCGGATTCGCTCATTTCTCTCAGCAGGTCGGCGGTGGTCTGGGGCGATGCTCCGGACAGTGCCAGTGCCAACCCCTGTCGTTCCACACTGACTCCCCTGGTATGCAGGGTGAGCGCGATCGTCGTCATGATCGCATCACCGCAGAACGGGAAGAGCAGGGTGTCGTTTCCG
This sequence comes from Microbispora hainanensis, assembly GCF_006874475.1. Taxonomy (GTDB): domain Bacteria; phylum Actinomycetota; class Actinomycetes; order Streptosporangiales; family Streptosporangiaceae; genus Microbispora; species Microbispora hainanensis. Next base: position 237,649 of record NZ_VIRM01000005.1, on the reverse strand, counting down.
TAGGCCAGGATCGGCTGGGCTTCCAGGCCGAAGCGGCGGTAGGCGGCGCGGCCCTCCTCCAAGAGGCGCTGGGCGGTCGCATCCAGGTAGATGGGAACAGCGCTGTCCTGGTAAACGCGCCGCATCTCGGTCCGAATGCGGTCGTGTACCTCCGGGCCGGCTCCCGTGAAGCGTGGCGGGCGGCCGCCTGATGCTCGCGCGACCTCGATGACCTTTGCCCGCGCGTCGATGGCGAGGACTCGCCAACGCCGGCCCGCGAAAATCAGCAGAGCACCTTCGGGGAGTGACTGTTCGATGGGCAGGCTTCCGAGAGCCCGTCCCCCATGCACGATGCGGTATTCGGTGGGAGCTGCGAAGGCGGCATAGAAGGTGTAATGGTTGACCAGCTTCTCCCCCGCGTCACCGTGCAGAAGGAGGCCATCGGTCTCCTGCCGGATGATCGTCGCTTCGCCGAGGTCGCGCAGCAGGGCGGCGAAGGTCGCGGCGTCGACCAGCCGAAAAGGGCCCTGGCCGCAGAGCGTTCGGTAGGCGTCGTTCGGGGTGATGCCGCCGTGTTGGGCGATCAGCGAGAGAGTCTGCTGCACCAGGGTGGACAGATGCAGCGCCGTTCCGTGTGGGGGTTCGTACCAGCGCTGTAGCAGAAGCTCGATCGTCGCGATGGTCTGCACGAGCTGAGCGCGAAGTTCCTCGGCTGGGTGCAGCGTTGGTGACAGCTCACGCTCGCGGATGTAGACCCGCAGGATCGCCGGCCCTCCGCGTCGCCCGGAACGGCCGAGGCGCTGACGCAGGGCGGCGACCCCCGGAGGCGCTCCCACCTGGGCGACCGACGAGACCGATCCGATGTCGATGCCCATTTCCAAAGTGGAGGTGCAGACGGCGGTGACCGGCTGGGTCCGGTCCTTGAGGCGGGACTCGGCATGCTCGCGGATGTCCTTGGAGAGGTTCCCGTGGTGCGGGACGAACTCGTTCGGCACGCCCGCCTGGTCACACCGACGAGTGAGCAGGTCGGTGAACTCCTCCACGGCAGCCCGGGAATTCGCGAAGATCAGATTGTGGGAGCCGCGCAGCGCCGTGAACAGGTGATCGGCGATGGCGGATCGGTCCCCTGAGTCCTCCTCTCCCGTCTGTTGCTCCGCGTCCACATCGGCGGTTCTGTCCAGGGCAGAGAGGTTGGGCTGCGTTTCGACGTAGCCGCGCACCTGCAACTGAAGCTCTTGACCGTCGGCGTCCGACACGATCACGGTGACCTTGTCCCCGCTGCCGGGCCGGAGGAAGTCCGCCGCCGCGCGCATGTCGCCGAGTGTGGCCGACAACCCGACTCGTGGGACGCGGCGACGGGCGGCCAAGTCGAGGCGGTGCATGAGGGATTGCAGTTGTGCTCCGCGCTCGGTGCCCATGAACGAGTGCATCTCGTCGATGACGACGTAGCGCAGGGCACCGGCCAGGTCGCGCATCTTCCACCCGCGCAGGACGAACATCGCCTCCAGCGATTCGGGGGTGATCAGGAGGATGCCCCGCGGCCGCTCGAGGAGCTTGCTTTTGCTGCTGGCACCGACGTCGCCGTGCCAGCGTGCCACCGGAATGTCCAGGTGTTCGCACAGCTCATCGAGCCTGCCGTACTGGTCATTGATCAACGCCTTGAGCGGACTGATGTATATCGCGGCGAACCCGCCGATCTGCGGTGGATCTGCGGTCAGCGCCGAGCAGACGGGCAGGAACGCGGCCTCGGTCTTCCCAGAGGCGGTTGCCGCGGCGATGAGCACGTCTGTCTCACCCGCCAGAACGGGAGCGGCCGCCGCCTCCTGGGCCGGGCGTAGCTCGGGCCAGTCCTGCTGCCAGATCCACCGTTGCACCTTGGGGTGGAGCAGCTGGAAGGCGCTAGAGCCGGAAGGAGGCGAGGTCGTCGTCACCGAAAGCTCCTGGCTGGGTCACCGATGGCCGCGGGGCGGGGTCCTCGTCTTCTTCAATCGGGGCCAGGTCGGGGTTGCTCTCCTGGTCCAGCTCGACCGAGGGGAGAATCCGCCGCCAGTCCGCTCCAGGATTCTGCTCCAGTACGGCCAGCAGGTCGCAGAATGCCTTGATCGTCGTTCGTGGCGTGCGGAAGTAGGCGTCACCGACGCGGCTGGAGCAGTGGTGCATGAACGCGGGCAGCGCGTCGTCGGCGACGAGATAGCGGGACGGGTCGCCGAAGGCGTAGACGTGCCGGATCTTCGTGAGTAGGACGTAGAGGTCCTCCGGGGTCAAGGCGGTAAGACGGAGCACCGGCCCGGAGTAGTCCACCAGCCCGTCCCTGGCAAAAGAGTTCTCCGCCAGTCGCGACTGAAGTGCGGCGTAGCTGTAGAGCCCGCGACGGGAATCGGTGAGGAACTCGGGGGTGCCGCCGAAGACGAAGCCCAGGTGCGCGGCCGTCCCCTGCAGTGTGTCGTTGAGGATGCGCAGGATCTGCTCGTAGTTGGCGTTGCGGGCCTGGGTGGAGGCCAGCTTGTAGAGGTTGACCATCTCATCCAGGCACACCAGCATGCCGTCGTATCCGGCCAGGCGGACGAACCGGCTCATCAGCTTGAGGTGGTCGTGGAAGGTCGCGTCGTCGATGATCGTCCGGACGCCGAGCGCGGACCTGGCTTCGGTCTTGGTGGAGTATTCGGCCCGCAGCCAGCGCACCGCGGCGGCCTTCAGTTGCTCGTCACCGCTGTCGTGCCCGCGCCAGTAGGCGCCGACAACCTCGGCGAAGTCGTACCCCCCGGTCATCTCGGCCAGATGGGCAAGGCGCGTACGGATGACCTGCCCGGGGTTGACACCGGTCTGCTGGGCCTCGGCCAGTGCGGTCGAGACGAACCTCTCGACGACTGCGGAAAGTGCCCCGCCGTCGGGCTTGGCTCTGGTGGCCATGTTGCGCATCAGCTCGGCATAGAGACTGCGCGCCTGGCCGCCGGTGGAGTGCAGACGGCGGTCGGGGTTGAGATCGGCGTGAACGGTGACCAGTTTCTTCTCCAGCGCGATGGACCGCACCAGGTGCAGGAAGAAGGTCTTGCCCGCACCGAAGTCCCCGATGACGAAACGCACGGCCGAACCACCACCGGCGATTCTATCGATGTCGGTCACCAACGCCTGGACCTCGGGAGCCCGGCCCACCTGCACATGCCGCTGGCCGACCCGAGGGACTACGCCCGCCCGAAGCGACTGGAGCAGAGCATCACGCTCGCGGGGGCGAATCGAGATCGTCGTGGTCACGTCAGCATCTCTCCCAGCAGGTGTCGATTGACCCAGATCGGGTCGTCTCCTTCGAGCAACGGCTCACCGCCCACCTCGTAGGCGGCTTCGTTGACTCGATCGAGTGCTCCATCGGGGAGCAGGTTCCATTTCGCCGCGAGGTCCTCGAACTCCCCCCGAGACAACTGCTCCACGTTGGGGAGGCCGCGTAAGAGGCCGGAATGCGGGCCGTCCAGTCCGGCGGCCGAATCGGCAACCGGAGGCGGCGAGGGCACCTGCGCCGGCTCCTCTTCAACGAAGATCGAGCCCAGCAATGCCCCCACCCTGGCCGTCTCCTCAAGCTTGGCGGCGATGGCACCGTGGTCGAGGTGCACGACGGCCGGGGCAGTTCGAACGTCGGCAGGGCGGGGAATTGCAAAGCCCGGTTCCGGCCCGGCCTGACGAACGACCACTGGACCGGCCGCTGGAGTGGGGGGAGCGGTCGCCGGCAGGACAGACTTCACCATGGCAGGGTCGAGCCCGAGCAGACGGTAGATACGGCTGAGGGTCTTGACCTCTTCAGAAGAAATGTGACCGTCGGCCGCGGCCACCCCGGTGAGGAACTCCGCCACGTAGGCCCGCTGTTTCTCGTCGATCTCGGCCAGGCGCCGGGTCAGGCCAGTGAGCTTCACCTCGGTGGCGATGAGCCAGCGCAGGTGCGCATGCAGGCGCCGGCGTTCGTCCTGCGTCAGGTGCAGGGCCCGTTCGAGGTGATCGCTGAGATGACGCTGCTCCGCCTCCGAGGTCTCCCCGTCGGCGGCGCTCACGGCCGCCGCCAGATGGAGCAGGATCGTCGCGGCGCGGTAGGCGTCTGAGGACGCCGCGGTGGGTACGCCCGGAGCGGCGAAAAGTACCATGGGACCGCTCGACAGGACCGGCCCGCCCAGCCGCGGATCAGGCTCGACTCCGATCCTCACGCTGCCCAGAAGTTGTGCCAAAGCGACGACGTCTTTCTTCGCCGGCTTGGCCGTAGGCGCGCCCAGCAGTGCGGCGAACTCCTCCGCCGGCACGAGAGCGGTCTCCTGCGCGCCGAGACGGTCCCGCGCCCACGTCACGGCGCGGCCCGCACCTCCCGACTCAAGGTCCAGCAACTCCGCTGGAAGCAGTGCTTGCGCCTGCACACTCGCCTGCCGGTCCGGGAAGCGTCCGACGAAACGGCTGTAGGCATCCAAGTCGGTGGTGCACTCGTCAGCCAACGCCACGAGCTTGCGTGTCGGCGCGGCCAGCGTCAGCACGTCCGGGATGCCGTGGAGTGTCAGCCGGGGATACCCGCCGAAGCCGGCACTGGCGGGCCGATAATCCAGGGAGACTTCCTTGCGTCCGGGCCGGACCACCAGCCCCGCTCGATGACGCGCGGCGTACCGCGACCGGAACAGCGCATCGAACTGAGCGGCGCAACGCGTTGCCGGAGTACGCGGGTAGTAGTCGGGGTGGGAGCGGATCCAGGCCAACGCCCACTCGGCGGGGACTGGTCGTCCCTCCGCTGCGAACTCCCCCAATCCCACCCTCAGCCGGAGCGGCGTCACCTCGCGAGAAGGCTCAGGGGGATGTCCGGCACTGGGCAGCGTGTCCTGGCCCGCCAGGATCAGCAGGTCGAGGACTTGGTCGAACTCACCGGCGTAGCTCCGGAAGGAGGAGTTCTCACCGTAGATCCGGAGAAGCCGGCGAACCTCGGCCTGGATGATCGACAACTCGTGCCCCACAGTGGAACGATCCAGGCGTAGGTCGTGCAGAGCCCGTCGTTCCAGGCCATAGAAGTAGAGGAACACATAGCCGATGGGCACATGCGGGTAGCGCCGTCCGTCGGCGAGCCAGGACAGATAGGCGGCACGCGAATCCGGCGGAATCGACGCATAGGACGGCCAGTAGCGCAGGCCCTGTCCCGTCCAATCCGGACGGCGCAGGTCGACAGGCAGTCGCGGGTCGATCAACGCCGGTTCGACCGTCTGCCCCGACACCGACGGTAAACCGGCGCCCACATACAGCAGTCCGCCGACAATGTTCAGCCCCGCGACGCCGACCCCGACGCCTGGCGGCAGCCAAGGTCCCACGGGAGGCGGCGGAGGCGGGGGCGACTGCGGCTGCTGCGGATATCCCGTTCCTGCAGGGACTACCGCGCGGCGGGGAGCTGCAGCCTGCCTACCGTCGGGCCCGGACGGATGATGCCCCTCGGCCGCTCGACGCCGGCCCGGCTCACCCCGAAAACGGTCCAAGAATCCCACGCGCTCACCTCTTCCGATCACACGCACGATCAGCAGACCGAGAAGCCGTGTGGATGCGATCAAGAAGCACCAGTGAACACTAGCCCCGAACGCCTTTGCCCTACCGTTCGAGCAATCACCTCGTTATCAACTTGAACCACAATTACGGGCAGGAATAAAATCACGATAAGGGACAATTCGACGCCTTCCGTAACCGTCCCCATGACCCCAGTGGAAGCACCTCCGACTATCGTCCGGCTGCAAGCCGGCCCGGAGAACTCGCAGTTGACCATCCGGCCTCTACGCCGGTTTGGATCAGCCGGGCACCGAGGCGGCAGAGCCGGCTTCAACGGAAGAATGCAGCACCGAGAACGGGACGCTCGATGTGCGCGGGTGTGACCACGACGCCGGAGATTCGGCCGGCAAGCGCGAGGACGGCCGGGATGGCGTTGTCGATCCAGTCGTCGGTGGCCGGGTCGATGCCGAGCTGGCGAAGATGCCGGTTGAGCCGGTCGGGTGCGGTGCCCCAGCGGGTTCCTGGCCGGCTCGGATCGAAACCGGTGACGAGCTCACCGTCGAGGGCGTAGGCGAAGTCGTGCCTGGCGGCGTAATCGTGTCGCATCACCGCGACGGTCTCGCCGCCATCGCGGGACAGCTCACCGATGACCTCGCGTTGCACGCCGAGCCAGCCGCACTCCTCGATCATGATGGTCCAGTCTCCCGCCCGCCGTACCGCGACGATCTCTGTGCGGCTGGAGTCGGGGTACTCATCCACATCGATCACGCGAATGTGTTCGGGGGCGGCGCCCAACCGCCGCAGCACCTCGTACTCCTCCACTCCCCTGACGAGGGTGATCGTGTAGATCGGTCCCAGCGGGCCCTCGTCCTGCCACGCATAGTCCTCCGGCGAGGGACCGGGCGTGCGGGCGGCGGCATGCACCGCCTCGGTCTTCTCAGCCCGCTCATACACGTCAGGGTTGGCAGCGAAGAATGCCTCGACGAGCCCGTGACCGACCCGGCCGCGATCGCTGACCGGGTGTCCATTGGCCCGCGCCCACTCCCGGATCGCCAAGTCGATGTCACGCCCGTACGCCACCTGGGTGACACGGAGCGGAGTGAAGTCGGCGTCGGACATGATCGGAACCTACCGATGCCCGCTACAGGCGACAACGCACTGCTCCCCCAGCCGCGGTTCGTAGCTTCCGCGTCCCCAGCGTCTGTGTGGCGAACGACGGTCACCAAGCCGTAGCCGGAAGGTCGCCACGGCAGCTACGGGCGTCTGCGATGGCTTCCCGCTGCGGATGCGTTGTCGATCAAGTTCGTACCGCTCAGAAGCGGGGTCCTTTACGGTGTAGATCTCTCAGTCCGTTTGAACACGAGGCGCTCCCCCGGCCAGAGGACCGGCGAATGCGGTGACACGCCGGACATACATCTGTCACCGGGCGGCACGGTCCGGGAGGGCGACTCTTGATGACACCTGGGTGACACAACAGAAAAGCCACAATCCCCGATCTTGGGAACTGTGGCTCTGACCTGCTACAACAGTGTCGGGACGGCGGGATTTGAACCCACGACCCCTTGACCCCCAGTCAAGTGCGCTGCCAAACTGCGCTACGTCCCGTTGCCCTGGTCTCCCTGGGCACACCCAAACCTTAGCGCAGATTCCGCCCTCGTGCGTACACGAACCGCGCCGGTGGGCCTAGGCTGGCGATCATGGGGCGGAAGGCGCGCATCGACCAGGAAGAACTCGTCCGGCTGACGGCCGAAGGGTGGACCAATGCCCGTCTGGCCGAGCACTTCGGTGTCACGGAGTCGGGCGTCCTCCAGGCGAAGCGGGCCGCCGGCCTGTCCAAGCCGATGACGGACCACAGCCGCGCTCTGCCGTGGAAGCTCCGGCGCGAGCACAGCCAGAGCGGCCCCGCCACCAATCTGCGGAGCCTCTCCGCCGCCGCCCAGGGTCGCCCGATCCCCAAGGAAAGGCTCAACACCGCCCTGCGGTGGGCGAACCGGCTGGTCGACAACGGGCTCGACATCGCCTACGACCCGGAGCGGGGCTTCCACGAGGTGCCCGCAGGGAACGACTCGCACATCGCCCGGGTTCTCGCCGAGGCCCGCGAAGCCACGGACGCGGCAGGCACCACGCCCTGACCGTACGGCTCACACATCGTCGCGGGGCAGGGGCGTGGTCTCCTCGCGTACGTGCACATGGCGCTCGCCCGGGTGGACGACGGTGTGCGACTGGGTCTCCTGGACGTGGACGTGCGGCTCGGCCGCCGGGTCCACGGTGTACATCGTGTCCGGCTCGATGGTCTCCACCATCTCCTCCGTCCGTGGACGGCGGGTGTAACGGCCCGTCAGCACCATGCCGACGACCCCCACGGCCATGAGAATCCAGCCGATCATTTGAAGGTCGATTCCAGGAACGTCCCATTTGACGGCGAACGCGAGAACCGCGCCGACCGCGATGAAGGCGAGACTGGCCCCGAAGCCCATGGCTACCTCCTCTGCTGGTCAAACGGCCCTTTACCCCCAGAATCCGCGATTACGCAAGGCGTGAAGGCCGCATTCCCGGGCAGTGCGGATGAACAACGCAATCACCCCTGGAGGCAGAAATGACCGCCGTAGCATGGGTGGCCGTCGTGATCGTCGCCGTGCTGGTGATCCTGGCAGTCGGCTACCTGATGTCGGCCCGCAACCGCCGGCGCCACCTGCAGGACCGTTTCGGGCCCGAGTACGAACGGGCGGTGCGGGAGAGCGACAGCCGTAAAGAGGCCGAGCAGGAACTGCTCGCCCGCGAGGAGCGCCACGCCACGCTGGACATTCGCCCGCTCGACCGGCAGACCCGGGAGCAGTACGCGAGGAAGTGGACCGAGGTGCAGGAGCGGTTCGTGGACGCTCCCGGCTTCGCCGTGACCGAGGCGGACGCGCTTGTCACCGCGGTGATGGCCGAGCGCGGCTATCCCACGGACGAGTTCGAGCAGCGTCTGAGCGACCTGTCGGTGGCCCACGCCGCCACGCTCGACCACTACCGCAAGGCCCACGACGTCAGCAGCCGCGCCGCCCGGCAGGAGGCCACCACCGAGGAGCTCCGCCAGGCGATGGTCCACTATCGCGCCCTGTTCCAGGAGCTTCTCGGCGACGGCGCCGACGTTCCCCCGAACGACCACGACGACGCCACGGACGGCTACGACGGCGCCCCAGTGAACGGCCACCACGCGGATGTACGGAAGGCGGAGCGATGACCATGCGGACGAACAGGCACGACGAGCGCGACGACATCACCGAGCGGCCGACTCCCGAAACCCCGGAACCCCTCGAGGAGGAGGCGCGCAGGGAGAAGGCCGTCGCGGACGCCGGACGCGACGAGCACGAGGGTCCCGGCCCGGTCTACTCCCCCGGCGACGCGTACGCCCCCGGCTACCCGGGCGGCTCGGCGCACACGAATGGCACAGTCGGCACCGATGGCGCGGCAGACGCGGACGGCGACGGGTCTCGCTTCCGGGAGCCGTACGGCCAGGCGGGCGACGACGTCCTCACGTCGCCCGAGACCGGCGGCAGGCACACGGCGGACGACGACCGCCTCGTCGCGGGCGGCCGCGCGGACGACCCCACCGAGTCCCTCACCGAGCGATCCGGCGACGTCGCGACCGGCACATACGGCACCCACGGCGACCCCGCGGACCGCGGGGACCGCGACACGGACGGCAGCGCCACCACCGCCACCACCGGCACCACCACCGGCACCACCACCGGCACGACCACCGGCACGACCACCGGCACGACCACCGACGACAGGGTGGACGGCCCGGTGGCCTACCCCACCACCACCGCCGCCCTCGCCGACAACGACGACGACGACGAGACGTTCGACAGCCGGTGGCGTGAGATCAAGACGGGCTTCGTCGACGATCCCCGTCAGTCGGTCGAGCAGGCGGACGCACTGGTGGAGGAGGCCCTGTCGGCCCTCACCAGCCGCCGTCAGGCGGTGCTCGACCAGTGGAAGGACGACGAGCGGGGCGACACCGAGGCGCTGCGCCTGGCCCTGCACGAGTACCACGCGTTACTTGCCCATCTGAACCGGAAGTGAGGTAACAATGCTCGCCATCGCCGCGGCGGTCGTCTTCGGGATCGCCTTCCTCCTCGATCTTCTCAACGCGAGCATCGGCATCGGCCTGACCGCGCTGCTCGCCCTCGGCCTGTGCCTGCTGTCCCTGCACCAGGCCGGCGTCGGCACCGCCGGGGTGAACTCCTGGCGCGGCGGCTGGCGGGGCGGACGCGTCCGTCGCTGACCCTCGCGTCGTCCCCCACAACCTGAAAACGCGAAGCGGTCTCGCGGGTGAACTCGCGAGACCGCGGAGCCGTAAAACCCTAGAGCCGTAGAACCCCCAGAGCCGTAAAACCGCAGAGCCCTAAAAACCGCAGCCGTAAAGAGCCCCGCTCCCGCCCCCGTCTGACGGCCCGTGAACGTCCTCGGATCCGTGAAACCGGCGAACGCCGTCCCTGTTCGCTCGTGCCGAAAACCAGGCGTGGGTGAGCTAGCTGCTCATATAGCGTGTTCGGCATGATTTTGCCCTTCCCGCGACGCTTTCCTGGACCACCGCCGTGCTGAGCCGTCTGCTCCGCACGTTCCTGCGGCCCTACTCCCCCGCGCTCGCGGCGGTGGTGCTGTTCCAGCTCGTCGGCACCATCGCCTCCCTCTACCTGCCGAGCCTGAACGCCGACATCATCGACCAGGGGGTGGCCACGGGCGACACCGGCTACATCCTGGCCACCGGCGGCTGGATGCTGACCGTGTCCCTCGTGCAGATCGCCTGCTCGATCGCGGCGGTCTATTACGGCGCGCGGGTCGCGGCGGGGTTCGGCCGGGATGTCCGGTCGGCGGTCTTCCACCGCGTGAGCGGCTTCTCCCAGCGGGAGGTCACCCAGTTCGGGGCTCCCTCGCTGATCACCCGCAACACCAACGACGTGCAGCAGATCCAGATGCTCGTGGTGATGACCTGCACGATGCTGGTCGCCGCGCCCATCATGGGGGTCGGCGGCATCATCATGGCCCTGCGTCAGGACGTCGGGCTGTCGTGGCTCATGCTGGTCTGCGTCCCTGTGCTGCTGGTCTCGATCGGGCTGATCGTCTTCCGCATGGTCCCGCAGTTCCGCGCCATGCAGAGCCGAATCGACGTGGTGAACCAGGTGCTCCGCGAGCAGCTTTCCGGCATCCGCGTGGTGCGGGCGTTCGTGCGGGAGCGTGAGGAGGCCCGCCGGTTCGCCACGGCCAACGACGAGCTGACCGGCACGGCGCTGCGCGTCGGGCGGCTGACCGCGCTCATCTTCCCCACCGTGATGCTGATCCTGAACGCCTCCAGCGTCGCCGTGCTGTGGTTCGGCGCCGCCCGGGTGGACAGCGGCGAGATGCAGGTGGGCGCCCTCACCGCGTTCCTCATGTATCTGATGCAGATCCTCATGTCGATGATGATGGCCACCTTCATCTCGATCATGATCCCGCGCGCCGCGGTCTGCGCGGAGCGCATCACCGAGGTGCTGGACACCGAGTCGTCGGTGCGCCCGTCCGACGATCCCGTACGCCACGTGGACCGCCGGGGCGAGCTGGAGCTGCGCGACGTCGGTTTCCGCTATCCGGGCGCGGAGGCGCCGGTGTTGTCCGGCATCTCCTTCCGGGTGGCCGCGGGGCAGACCACGGCCGTCATCGGCAGCACCGGGTCGGGGAAGACGACGCTGGTCTCGCTGGTGCCCCGGCTGTTCGACGCGACGTCCGGCGCCGTGCTGATCGACGGCGTCGACGTGCGCGACCTCGATCCCCAGATGCTCTGGACGCGCATCGGCCTGGTGCCGCAGAAGCCCTACCTGTTCTCCGGCACCGTCGCGAGCAACCTGCGCTATGGCAATCCGGACGCCACGGACGAGGAGCTGTGGGAGGCGCTGGAGGTGGCCCAGGCCCGCGACTTCGTCGAGGCGATGCCCGAGGGCCTGCAGGCCCCGATCTCCCAGGGCGGCACGAACGTGTCCGGAGGGCAGCGCCAGCGCCTGTCGATCGCCCGCGCGCTGGTCGCCAAGCCGGAGATCTACCTGTTCGACGACTCGTTCTCGGCGCTCGACCTGGCCACCGACGCCAGGCTGCGCGCCGCGCTGCGCCCGCACACGGCCGGCGCCGCCGTGGTGATCGTCGCCCAGCGGGTCTCCACCATCGCCGACGCCGACCAGATCGTCGTGCTGGACGACGGCGTCATCGCCGGCATCGGCACCCATGACGAACTGCTCGGCACCTGCCCGACGTACGTCGAGATCGTCGAGTCCCAACTGACCGCGGGGAGTGCGGTATGACCAACCGGCCCACGGCACCCGTACGACCCCGGCCCGGGGGTGGCGGCTTCGGGCCCTTCGGCGGCGGGCAGATGCCGGCGGAGAAGTCGATGAACTTCGGCCCCTCCGTCCGGCGGCTACTGCGCCGGCTGAGCCCGGAACGGCCGAGGCTCGTGGCCGTGATCGCCCTCGCCGTGATCAGCGTGGTGTTCTCCGTCATCGGGCCGAAGCTGCTCGGCCGGGCGACCGACGTGATCTTCAGTGGTGTGATCGGCGGACGGCTGCCCGCCGGGACGACCAAGGAGCAGGCCGTGGAGGGCCTGCGCGCCTCGGGTCACGGCGACTTCGCCGACATGCTCGCGGGGATGGACGTCGTCCCCGGTCAGGGCGTCGACTTCGGCGCGCTGGGCACCGTCCTGGCCTGGGTGCTGGTGCTGTACGTCGCGGCGTCGCTGTTCATGTGGCTGCAGGGCCGGCTGCTCAACGACGTGACGCAGCGCACGGTGTTCCGCCTCAGGGCCGACGTCGAGGACAAACTGCACCGGCTGCCGCTGAAGTTCTTCGACGGCCAGCCGCGCGGCGAGCTGCTCAGCCGGGTCACCAACGACATCGACAACGTGTCGCAGACCCTGCAGCAGACGCTCAGCCAGCTGCTGAGCTCGCTGCTCACCGTGATCGGCGTGGTGGTCATGATGTTCGTGATCTCGCCGCTGCTCGCGGTGATCGCGCTGGTGACGATCCCGGTCACGATGATCGTCACCGGGCAGATCGCCAAGCGTTCACAGAAGCAGTTCGTCGCCCAGTGGGCCCACACGGGCACGCTGAACGCCCACATCGAGGAGGCGTTCACCGGTCACGAGCTGGTGAAGGTCTTCGGGCGGGGCCCGGAGGTCGAGCAGGTGTTCCGGGAGCGCAACGAGGCCCTTTACAAGGCGAGCTTCGGCGCCCAGTTCATCTCCGGGATCATCATGCCGGCGATGATGTTCATCGGAAACCTCAACTACGTCGCCATCGCGGTCGTCGGCGCCGTACGGGTGGCCAACGGGTCGATGAGCCTGGGCGACGTGCAGGCGTTCATCCAGTACTCCCGGCAGTTCACCCAGCCGCTGACCCAGGTCGCCTCGATGGCCAACCTGCTGCAGTCGGGGGTGGCCTCCGCCGAGCGGGTCTTCGAGTTGCTGGACGCCGAGGAGCAGGAGCCCGACCCGGCCGGCCCGGTGCTGCCCGCGACCCGGCGGGGGCGCGTCGAATTCGAGCACGTGTCCTTCAGGTACGACCCCGAGCAGCCCCTCATCGAGGACCTATCGCTGGTGGCCGAGCCCGGGCACACGATCGCGATCGTCGGCCCGACCGGCGCGGGAAAGACCACGCTGGTCAATCTGATCATGCGCTTCTACGAGCTGGACGCGGGCCGCATCACCCTCGACGGCGTCGACATCACGGCGATGCGCCGCGAGGACCTGCGCTCCCAGATCGGCATGGTGCTCCAGGACACCTGGCTGTTCGGCGGCACGATCCGCGACAACATCGCCTACGGCAACCCCCGGGCGACCGACGAGGAGATCATGGCGGCGGCACGGGCGACGTACGTCGACCGGTTCGTCCGCACCCTCCCCGAGGGGTACGACACGGTGATCGACGAGGAGGGCGGCAACATCAGCGCCGGCGAGAAGCAGCTGCTGACCATCGCCCGCGCGTTCCTCGCCAACCCGTCGCTGCTCATCCTGGACGAGGCGACCAGCTCGGTCGACACCCGCACCGAGGTCCTGGTGCAGCACGCGATGGCCGCGCTGCGCAGCGACAGGACCAGCTTCGTCATCGCCCACCGGCTGTCCACCATCCGCGACGCCGACCTCATCCTCGTGATGGAGGCCGGGAGCATCGTCGAGCACGGCACCCACGACGAGCTGCTCGCCGCCCGGGGGGCCTATCACCGGCTCTATTCGGCGCAGTTCGCCGGCGCCCTGACCGGTGAGGACGCCCCCGCCGCCGAAGTGGGGTGATCGACGCGATTCCCGCCGGGCCGCCGGTCCGGCCCGGCGGGCCGCCGTGACGCCGCCTTCCCGGAAGGGCAGCCGCCGAAGTGTTCGGCGCTCACGAGCGGGCGGACAGCGTGAACTCCTTGCGCGGCTCCTCGATGGCCCCGAGCGAGACGATCTCGCGGGGGAAGAACAGCCCGAGCGTCCAGTCCATGAGGATCCGGGTCTTCTTGTTGAACGTCGGCATCCGCGTCAGGTGATAGGCGCGGTGCATCAACCAGGCGGGGAAGCCGCGAAGCTCCTGCCCGTAGATCTGCGCGACCCCCTTGTAGAGTCCCAGGCTCGCCACCGACCCCGCGTACTTGTGCCGGTAGGGCCGCTGCACCTCCGCCCGCAGCGCCGCGAGGAGGTTGTCGGCCAGCCTCCTGGCCTGCCGTACGGCGTGCTGGGCGTTGGGCGGGCAGAACTCGCCCGGCCGGGTCAGGTCGGGGACGGCGGCGGAGTCGCCCGCGGCGAAGGCGAAGTCGGTGCCGTGCACGCGCAGGCAGGCATCGACTCTGATCCTGCCCTTCTTTTCCAGGGGCAGGTCGCCCGCGGCGACCAGCGGATTGGGCTTGACGCCGGCCGTCCAGACCAGGGTGTCGGCGTCGAACTCGTCGCCGTCGCTCAGCACGATGTGGCAGTTCTCCGCGGACTTCAGCAGCGTGTTCATGCGGATCTCGATGCCCCGCTCGCGGAGCTGGAGGGCCGTCCACTTGCCCATGTCCGGGCCCACCTCGGGCAGGATGCGGTCGGTGGCCTCCACCAGCACCCAGCGCATGTCCTCGCGGCGCAGCCCGGCGAAGTATTCGATCGCGCCCGACGCCATGTCCTCCAGCTCGGCCAGCGCCTCCACGCCGGCGTAGCCGCCGCCGACGAAGACGAAGGTGAGGGCCCTGCGGCGGACCTCCGGGTCCGGCGTGGACGCGGCGATGTCGAGGCGGCCGAGCACGTGGTTGCGCAGGGCGATGGCCTCTTCGATGGTCTTGAAGCCGATGCCGTGCTCGGCCAGGCCGGGCACCGGCAGAAGCCGGGAGATCGAGCCCGGCGCGATGACGACGTAGTCGTAGTCGATGGTGAGGCCGGGCCCCTCGTGCGGGGTGAACTCCGCCTTGCGGTCGCCCAGCCGCACCTGGGTGATCCGGCCGCTGAGGATCTGGCACCGCTTCAGCACCCGCCTGAGCGGGACGACGACGTGCCGCGCCTCGATGTTCCCCGCGGCCGCCTCCGGCAGGAAGGGCTGGTAGGTCATGTAGGAGTCGAGGTCCGCGACGGTCACGAGCGCCTCGCCACGGCGGAGCCTGCGCTGCAGGCGGAGTGCTGTGTACATGCCGACGTATCCGCCGCCGACGATCAGAATCCGTGGGACAGCCATGGCTGTCCCCTACCCCTAGGCGACGAGGAAACGCATCGTCACCGTGGTTCCGCTGGGACCGGTGGTGACGTGAAGGTCGCTGCTCAGCATGCGCGCGACCCACAGCCCCATGCCGCTGGTCGCGTCCTCCGGAGGCGGGTCGTGGCCCGGCTCGCCCTCCGGACGCCAGTCGCGGCCGTCGTCGTGCACGGCGACCACCACGGCCCTCCCGTCGCTCCGGATGCCCAGCCGGGCCTTCGTCGACCCGTGGGTGACCGCGTTGGTGGCGACCTCGTTGAGCGCGACCAGGAAGTCGCCGATCGCGTCCTCGGGCAGGCCGCGACGCAGCGCCTCGGCGGCGGCGAACTCCCGCAGGTCGGGCAGATCGGCTAAGGAGAAGGCACGCTCTCTTGCCGCTCGGGTGACGTGCGCGGGAACGCCGTCATCTTTCACCCGGTACACGCCTCCCGCCGGAAATCTGGCCGTCTCAGGGTCTTTGGGCTATGGGCAGGACGAAGATACCCCGGGACACCGCCGTGGCACAGACGGTGTCCCGGGCATCGCCGCATCCTCTCATCCCGCGACGAGCTCCGCCCGGAGCTGGTCGAGGGTCTTGCGGAGGATCCGTGAGACGTGCATCTGCGATATGCCGAACTCCGCCGCGATCTCGGCCTGCGTCATGTTGCCGTAGAAGCGCAGCAGGAGGATGTTCTTCTCCCGCTCGGGGAGAAGGTCGATGAGCGGCTTCAGCGCCTCGCTGTCCACCAGGGTGTCGAGCGCGTCGTCCTCTTCGGGGATCACGTCGCCGAGCGCGGCGGCGTCGTCGTCGGCGCCGATCGGCGCGTCGAGGGAGAGCGTGCTGTACGCCGCGGAGGCGTCCATGGTGAGGAGCATGTCCTCCTCGGACAGCCCCATCTTCTTGGCGAGCTCCGCGACGGTGGGAAACCGGCCCAGCTCCTGGGTCATGTCGGCGACGTGCCGGTTGAGCTCGGCCCGGCGCTCCTGGTAGAGGCGGGGCACCCGCACGGCCCAGGTGCGGTCGCGGAAGTGCCGCTTGACCTCGCCCGTCATGGTGACCATGGCGTAGCCGCGGAAGCTGTGCCCGAGGGTGGGGTCGAAGCCGTTGATGGCCTTCATGAGGCCGACGTACGCGGCCTGGAGGAGGTCCTCCATCGGCTCGCCGCGGTTGAGGTACCGCCGGGCGATGTCCCTCGCCATCGGGCGGTGCATTTCGACGATCTTCTCGCGGAGGCGTTCCCGCCGCTCCTCGGACAGTCCGTCCTCGACCAGTTCGGCCAGGAGCTCTTCGGCGGTCGGATTGCTGGCGGTCTCTGCACGGACCTCGGCAGCCATCTGCGCAGTCCCCTCGTATTTTCTCGCGAGGGCGCCTACGCCTGGGGTGACCACGCAGAAGGCACGCCTCGCTACAGTATCGAGACGAGGCCCTCTGCTGGACCTCTGCATCAGTATATTGCCGCAAAATCGGGAGTATCACCACCCCCTCGGCACCAGTAATGTTGCCGCAGAGGAGGCGCGAGGTGTCTGACAACGGACTGCTGTCCCTGACGTCCAGCATGGCGGGGGACATCGTGGTGATCCATGTGAACGGCGTCCTCGACGCCACGACTCGTGAGCAGTTCTCGGACTACCTGGACGCGGCGGCCGACGACCACGGCCCCGACATGGTGCTCGACCTGGGCGGCGTGACGTTCATGGACTCCCGCGCGCTGGGCCTGATCGTGCACCACTGGCAGCGCTCGACCGCGGCCGGCGGCAACTTCGCGCTGATTTCGGTGCAGTATCCGAACTCCAAGGTGATGTGGGTGACCGGACTGTCGGAGCGGCTGCCCCTGTTCGACACCCTCGACGAGGCCCTCACCGCGTTCGCCGCCTGAGCCCGCCCCGCCCTCTGGCCGGCGCAGCCCCGCCGGCGCGTACGGCTCCGCTCAGGCCGGGGCGGCTCCGCCGTGCTTCTGCTGGTGCTCGGTCACCAGGAGCCTGGCCAGGTCGGCCACCTTGACCTGGTGGTGCTGCGACACCCGCCTGAGCTCATCGAACGCCTCCTCGGCCGAGCAGCCGCTCTTCGACATGATGATGCCCTTGGCCTGGTCGATCACCGACCGGCCCGCCAGCGCCTCCTGCATCTGCGCCGCGCCGGTCAGGACGTCGTCGAACTCCCAGATGTTGGCCAGCGCCACGGTGACCTGCTCGCGCAGCAGGGCCATGAGCGGGCCGCCGGAGCTGAACACGCCGGGGCGCACGCCGTACAGACCGATGATCACGACGGCGCCCTCCACGGCGATCGGCACGACGAGCACCGAGCGCACCCCGTGCCGTACGGCGGTGGCGGCGTAGCGGGACCAGCGGGTCTCGCGCATCACGTCGGGGATCGCCATCGGGCGCCCGGTGGACAGCGCCTCCCTCGACGGGCCCTCGCGCAGGTCGCGTTCGCGGTCGATGAGCAGGGTGAGCTCGCTGTGGGAGGCGGCCAGCAGCACCCGCTCCTCCATCCACAGCTCGGCGGTGCCGCCGGCGCAGCCGGGGACGCCGCGCGCGACCGCCTCGGTGATGCCCCGCAGAACGCTCTCCGCCGACGTGCCCTCCGTCACACGGCCCAAAGCCGCGAGGTCACGGGCGAGAATGGATGTCGTCTCCATGGTAGAAAGACCATTCCCATAGTTTTCGGGTTAATCCAGCTGGATCGATTAGACCCGGGGTTTGGCGTAGCGTCTACGTCGAGAGAGGGGGGCAGCTTGCCCGACACCGCCGAGCTCGAGCGCGCGTTGAGTGGGCTCGCCGACCGCATCGCCACCCTACGGGAAGATCCTGATCCGGGTGCGATGCTACGGGAGCTGGACTCCGCCGAAGAACTCGTCCGCAAGGCCCTGAGCGAGCTGGCGCGCAGCCGCAGGCGCAGGGACGGCGGCAGTCAGCGCGAGCAGAAGCTGCTGCGCCAGGTGTTCCGGGCGCTGCCCATCCCCGTGGTCATCATGGACACGGGCGGCACGGTGCGCCGCATCAACAACGAGACCACGCGCCTGCTCGGCAGCCCCGCCGGCTATCTCATCGGCCGCGCCTTCCCCCTGCTCGTCGACGTGACCGCCCGCGCGGCGTTCCGGCAGCGCTTCGCCGCCGTCCTCCACGGAGAGGACAGCGCCTCGTTCCTGACCCGGCTGGCCCACCAGGGCCGCGCCCACACCGTACGGCTGGTGCTGAGCCGCCTGCACATGCCGGGCGAGCCGCAGGAGATGATCGCCGGGGTCGTGCTGCCCACCGAGGTCCAGCTGCCCGAGCCCGCCGTACAGGGGGGCGTGCCCGACGACGCGGCGGTCCTTGCGGCGGCCAGGCGGCACGAGCTGCTGTCGCGGCTGACCGCGCTGCTGCTGGACGAGGAGAGCCTGCGCGAGCCCGTCGCCCTGCTGCGGGCGGCCCGCCTGCTGGCCGCCGAGACGGCCGACTGGGTGATCGCGGACGTCGCCAGGGACGGCGGCCTGGTGCGCACGGTCGTCATCGGGCCGAGCGACCAGCCGGTCGGGCGGCTGCAGCGGGCGGTCGAGGAGGCCCCGCCTGCGCTCGCGCCGGTCGTGGAGCAGGTGATGACCACACAGAGCGGCGTCGTCCACGAGATGCTGACCGACGACTCCCTGCTCGGCGGCGACGTGCTCCAGGCGATGCGCGCGGGCTCGCTGCTCAGCGTGCCGATCCGCGCCGACGGCGAGGCGCGCGGCGTGCTCACGCTGGTGCGGCTGCGCGACCGCCCGCCGTTCGGCCTGGCCGACCTGGGCCTGCTGGAGGAGATCGGCCTGCACCTCGGCCTGGCGATGCGGGCCCAGCAGGGGTTCCAGCGCCGGGCCCACGCCGCCGACACCCTGCAGACCGGCGTGCTCCCCCGGACGCTCCCCGAGATCCCCGGCTTCGAGATCGCCGCCGCCTATCACCCCGGCTCCGGCATGCGCGCCATCGGCGGCGAGTTCTACGACGTGTTTCCCGTCAAGAACGGGTGGGGCTTCGTGATCGGCAGCGCGGCCGGGCGCGGCGAGGAGGCGGCCGCCGTCACCGCCATGGTCCGCAACGGCCTGCGCGTGCTGAGCGTGTGGGAGGACGACCCGGGGCAGGCCCTGCGCAAGGTCAGCGACGCCCTCGTCGTGCAGAACACGGGGATGTTCGTGATGGCCGCCGCGGGCTTCGTACGGGGCCGCAAGGTGCGGCTCGCCTCGGCGGGGCACCATCCCGCGGCGCTGATCCAGCCGGGCGGCGGCGTCCGGTTCTCCGAGGGAGGCGGCGTCCCGCTGGGCTTCGAGGAGGGCTCGGTGCCCGCGACGGAGGAGCTCACGCTGTCGGCCGGGGAGACGCTCGTCCTCTACAGCGACGGCGTGGTGGGCTCCCAGAGCCCGGCCGGGGACAACTACGGCGAGCAGCGGCTCACGGAGGCGCTCGCCCGCTGCTCCGGGCAGCCCCCCGGCGCGGTCGTCAAGGCCATCGAGGAGGACCACCAGGCCTTCTGCGGCAGCCACGCGGTCGACGAGATCACCGTCCTCACGCTGCGCCGATCCCGCTGACGGGATGTTCCCCCGCCCGCCTCGCCGGGATGGGCGGGCCGAGGCGGATGCGATGCATGGCGGCGAGCGGCCCGGGGTGGTTTGTAGGGTCGGATCGGCGGCTACCTGGGCATATGTCAGGAAGAGGGCGGCTGCCGTCAGGGGGCCGGCCGCCGCGCCGGGCCTGCGGACGTGCGCATGATTTTTCCCGATTAGGCGTTTAGCGCGAATCAGAGTAAGGTAAACATCATCTACATCGTGCCTAGGACGCAGGCACACCCTTTCAGACGCCTTCCTGTCTTGAGGTGTGCCATGGATATCGCCATCGTCTCCGCGCACGAACTGACTCCCGACACTCCCGCCATCGCCCGTGAGCTGGGCCGGGGCCACCGCGTCACCGTCTACACCCGCTCGAAGGTGCAGGGGGACGGCGTCGAGCACGTGCCCGCCGGGCCCGACATGGAGCTGTCGGAAAACGACCTCCTCCCCTACATCCCGGACTTCAGCGACGGCCTGCGGCGCCGGTGGCGGGAGCACCGCCCCGACATCATCCACGCCTACTCGTGGTCCAGCGGCCTGGCCGCCATCGCCGGTTCCGAGGGCCTGGGCGTGCCGGTCACCCAGACCTTCCACAGCCACTACGACGACAGCCTGAGCGCCGCGCCGGTGCGGCGGCTGGAGTGCGCGATCGGCCGCCGGGCCAGGGCGGTTATCGCCGCCTGCGCCGACGAGGAGTCCGAGCTGATCCGGATGGGCGTGCCGCGCCGCAACATCTCGGTCGTCCCGCACGGCGTGGACATCGAACGCTTCCGCCGCCAGGGCCCCGCCTTCCCGAGGGGTGAGCGGCCCCGCCTCCTCCACGTGGGACACGTGGGCGCCGGCTGGGCCGTGCAGGCCCTGCGTGCCGTGCCGGAGGCCGAGCTCGTGATCGCCGGGGGCGACGACCTGAGCGTCGAGCGGCTGCGCGCCCTCGCCGGGGAGCACGGCGTGACCGACCGCGTGGAGATGCTCGGCATGGTGCCGCACACCGCGATGCCCAAGCTCATGCGCAGCGCCGACCTGGTGCTGTCGCTGCCGCCGACCGTCCCCACGGGCACGGCCGCACTGGAGGCCATGGCCTGCGGCATCCCGGTCATCGCCTCGGCCGCCGGGGCGCACCTCGACTCCGTGGTGGACGGCGTGACCGGCTTCCTGACCCGGCCCGACCGGCCGCTGGAGATCGCCCACCGGATCCGCCGCCTGCTCGGCGACGCCACCCTGCGTACGGCCATCGGCTACGCGGCCGCCGACCGCGCCCGTTCCCGCTATTCGGTCGAGCGAATCAGCATGGAACTGCTCCGCGTTTACGAGAAGACGTGCGCGTAAAAAGGCAAGAGATATTACCGGATTAAGGCAGTTATCTGAGTGAAATGATGTGATTAACTCGGCTCATGTCACGTCATGGGCCTGGTTTAGCGGTGGCGGCGGCGATGCTCATCGCCGCCGCCACCGCCTGTTCGAACGCGGACTCGGTGAAGGTGTTCACCGCCGGAGACGAGTCCGCCGCACAGGGATCGGCGTCCTCCCCCGACTCGTCCGGCGCGCGGCCGGGCAACGCGAACGCGGCGGGGCTGAGCGCGACGCAGACCGCCACCGCGGCCGCCGCACCCGCCGGCGAGGACGCCGGGCAGGAGGCCGAGAAGGCCGCGGACACGACCGGCGACACCACGATCGCGGAGAAGATCGGCGACATCCCCGCGGCCTCGCGTCCCTCCCCCAGCCTGTCCCCCCTTCCGTCTCCCGGCCTTTCGCCCGGACCGCGGGCGACGGCCGGAACCGAGACCGAGCCGCCGATGCGGCTCGCGGAGCCCGTTCGTCCCGCGGACGGGCCGGTCGTGGTGAACGCCGTCGAACCTGAGGACGTGCCCCGGGCCGCCGCCCAGGCGACCCCCGGGGCCGCGCGGGCGTCCTCCCCGCCGCCGAGCAAAGCGCCGAGTAAAGCGCCGAGCGCGCCGGCGAGCACGCCGTCCCGTACGCCGGCGCCCCACTCCTCCGGCGCCGCCGCGACCGGCTGGGGCGCGCCGGCCCTGGCCGAGGACTTCGGCGGGCAGGCGCTGCGCATCACCGGGAACGGCGGCGCGGACCTGTCCGGGACGTCGCTCCAGCGGTACGGCCGATGGGAGGTCCGCCTGCGGGCCGACGCGGGGGCGCTTCCCGCCGTGCTGCTGCAGTCCCCCCGGTCGGGCACCGCCGAGTATGGCAACGCGCGGCGGGGCGGCTCCCGATTCGGCCGGTCCCCCTCTGAGGAATCCCGATACGACGAGCCCGCGTACGACTCCCCCTACGACATGCAGTACGGCTCGCAGTACGACGACTCGTACGGTTCCCAGTCCGGGGAGCAGTACGGGGAGCAGTACGGCGGCTCGTGGCGCGGCGGCCCGCGGGACGACGTTCCGGGATCCGCGCGGTTCCCGGGGACGGACGACACAGGGACGGACGGCACGGGGACGGACGGAACGGGGAGCGAGGACGCGGCGATCGGCGTGGCGGCGACCGCGGGCGGGCGCGCGGAGCTCTCCGTCCGGCAGGGCCGCGAACTGGCCCGGGCCGAGCTGGCGGCCGGCTTCACCCAGGGGCATACGGTGACCGTCGACTGGCTGCCCGGCCGGGTGACCTTCTGGCTGGACGGCAGGCAGGTGTGGAACTACACCGGCCCGTACGTCCCCCGGTCTCCACTGGGCCTGGTGCTGCGCAACGACGCCTCCGGCGGCACGGTGTACGTCGAGTGGGTGCGGGTCTACCGGGCCCCGCAGTAGGCTCCGGCTGATCACGTACGTGTGACGGAGACGCGGGGCGGGCGTGGGCGAAGAGCACGGCACGGCCGGGGACTTCCCGGCAGATGCCACGGCGGAGGCCGTCCGGTCGGGCGACCAGGCCGTCTTCGGCGAGCTCGCCGCGCGTCACCGGCACGAGCTGCGGGTGCACTGCTACCGGATGCTCGGGTCGTTCACCGACGCCGAGGACATGGTGCAGGAGACGCTGCTGCGGGCCTGGCGGGCGCGGGAGAGCTTCGAGGGACGCTCGACGTTCCGGGCGTGGCTCTACCGGATCGCCACAAACGCCTGCCTCGACGCGCTGTCCGGCCAGGCCCGCGCCCGCGAGGTGGTCGCGGACGTCGCGGAGCGCCCGGGGCGTCCGGCCGCGGCCGACGTGGCCTGGCTCCAGCCCTATCCGGACGACCTGCTCGACCTGGCCGCGCCGGACGAGGGCGCGCCCGACGCGGCGGCCATCGCCAGGGAGACCGTCGAGCTGGCGTTCCTGGCGGCGATCCAGCACCTCCCGCCGCGGCAGCGGGCCGTTTTGATCCTGCGCGACGTCGGCGGCTGGCCGGTGACCGAGACCGCCGAGGCGCTGGAGATGAGCGTCGCCTCGGTCAAGAGCGCGTTGCAGCGCGCCCGCGCGACGCTGCGCGAGCGGCTGCCCAGGCGGCGGGCGGAGTGGGCCGCGGCCACCCGGCCCAGCCGCGACGAGCTCGACCTGCTGGAGCGTTACGTCACCGCCTCCAGGAACGCCGATCTGCCGGCGCTGGCGGCGCTGCTGCGCGAGGACGTCCTGCAGGCCATGCCGCCCGCCGCCCTGGTGTACGTGGGGCGGGCGGCCGTGCTCGACATGTGGCGTCCGGTGCTGGAGGGCGAGGAGCGCTGGGGCGAGTGGCACTGCGTCCCGCTCGCGGTCAACCGGCAGCCCGCGGTGGCGAACTACGTGCGGCGGCCCGGTGAGACCTCCTACACCGCCGTCAACATCGACGTGCTGTGCGCCGAGGACGGCCTCATCACGGAGATCACCACGTTCGGCCCCGAGCTGCTGCCGCTGTTCGGCCTGCCACTCTCGATCCGGCCCGCCGTTATCGAATCGTGATCCAAGTCGCCCGTCCGGACCGATTCCCTTTCCCCGCCCGCGCCGTCGTACGAGCGTCATCACGGATCACCGGCGGAGAAGGGGAACACCATGGCGGACATCGTCGAGACGACGCAGCCGGACGAGCAGCTCAGGGCGCTCGACCGGCTGGCCGGCATCTGGCGCGTGACCGGCGGCTCGGAGGGCACGGTCACCTACCGCTGGATGGAGGGGGGCTTCTTCCTCATCCAGGACATCCGGCTGGAGCAGGACGGACAGCCGATCACCGGCCTGGAGGTCATCGGCCGGGAGCGGTCCTACGGGGCCGACGGGCCGGGCGAGGACATCAGGTCCCGCTATTACGGCAGCTCAGGCGACACCCTCGACTACGTCTACGAGCTCGACGGCGACACACTCACCATCTGGTTCGGCGCGAAGGGATCTCCGGCCTACTTCCGGGGCACCTTCACCCCGGACGGCGACGCCATGACCGGCCGATGGAACTACCCGGGCGGCGGGGGCTACGAGTCGAACATGACCAGGATCGGATAGCCCGTCACGAGTGGAGCAGGGCCGCCGCCTTCAGCGACAGGTGGAGCAGCAGGCGGTCCTCCCCGTCGGCGAGGTCGAGCCCGGTGAGCCGCCCGGCCTTGCCCAGGCGGTAGTACAGCGTCTGCCGGTGCACGCCCAGCACCGCCGCCGTCTCCTGGACCTGCCCGGCGTGGTCGAGGTAGGTCTCCACGCTCGCCGCGATCCCGGGCGTGAGGGCGGCCGACTCGGCGGCGAGATCGGCCAGGTCGCGCGGGGACAGCCGGGCCAGCAGCCGATAGACGCCGAGCGTGCTCCAGTCGGCCACCGGGGCGTGCCGCTCGACGTGCTCGGCCACCCGCAGCGCCAGCAGCGCCTCCCGCCAGCTCTGCCACGCCTCGCCCGGGTCGTCGCGCGGGCCCCCGACCCCGGCGGCCATGCCGTACAGCTTGCCCAGGAGGCGCGCGACGTGCGCGGCCTGCCCGGCGGGCGCCAGCACCGCGAGCAGCGGCGCGTCCACGGCCGTGTCGATCACGTCCGGGTCGGCCAGCACGCCGCGCGGCAGCGTGCGCGGCGGCCCGGACACCGCCGTGGGCGTCCGCACGGCCACCGCCGTCACCGGTCCCTCGACGTCCACCCGGGCGGTGGCGCGCACCGCGGGGTCGGCCGAGAAGAACTGGCGCAGCGGGGCGTGCCGGCCGCGGGCCTGCCTGGCCAGGAGCGCGGCCGCCTGGGCGACCAGCGGCGCGACGGCGTCCAGCCGCTCGTCGGTGAGCTCCCCGGATTCGAGCGCCCACAGGTAGCCGTAGGTCACCCTGTCGTGCCGCAGCGGCACGCACACACGGCCGAGCAGGCCGAGCAGCCCGGGGATGCGCACCGGGCCCGTCGCGGTGGCGATGCCGTACGCCTCGAAGTGGGCCCTCACCTCGTCGGACGCGTGCCGGCGCAGGATCGACTCCTGCCGCACGCGGTCGATGTCCCCGCTCTGCGCGCCGTACGCGAGCAGGTTGAAGGAGCGGTCCTCCAGTGTCACGGAGGCGTCCAGCAGGCGGGAGATCTCATCGACGATGTCTTGCATGCTGACATTCTCGTACATTTGTCGAAAAATGCTGTGGCGGATGTCCGTGGAACTTCCGTGACGTGCGGATTTAGCCTGAGGTCATGCTCGGTTCCCTGCTTCTCGCGGGCTCACGCAGCCCGCTCGCCCGCCGGGCCGTGTCGGGGCTCCCGCTCACGCGCAAGGTCGTCGACCGCTTCGTGGCCGGAGAGTCCACCGCGGACGCCGTCGCCGCGACGCGCCGCCTGACCGGCTCGGGGCTGTCCGTCACCATCGACCATCTGGGCGAGGAGGTCCGGGACCCCGGCGCCGCCGTCGCCACCGCCAAGGCGTACGTCTCCCTGCTCGAGGAGCTGCGGCCGCTCGGCCTCGGCGACCGGGCCGAGGTGTCGGTCAAGCTGTCGGCCGTCGGCCAGGCCCTCGACCCGGGCATGGCGCTGGAGAACGCACGGCAGATCTGCGCGGCGGCGCGGGAGTGCGGCTCCACCGTCACCCTGGACATGGAGGACCACACCACCGTCGACGCGACCCTCGGCGTGCTGCGCGCGCTGCGCGAGGACTTCCCGGAGACGGGCGTGGCGATCCAGGCCTACCTGTTCCGCAGCGAGGCCGACTGCCGCGACCTCGCGGGGTCGCGGGTGCGGCTGGTCAAGGGCGCCTACGCCGAGCCCGTCTCGGTGGCCTGGCAGAGCAAGGCCGAGGTCGACCGCGCGTACGTGCGGTGCCTGCGGACGCTCATGTCGGGCACGGGCTATCCCATGGTGGCCACGCACGACGACCGGCTGATCGCGATCGCCGAGTCGCTCGCGGTGAGCGCCGGGCGCGGCCCGGACGACTACGAGTTCCAGATGCTCTACGGCATCCGGGCCGACAGGCAGGCGGCGCTGGCCGCGGCCGGGTCCCGGGTGCGGGTCTACGTCCCCTACGGCGACGACTGGTACGGCTACTTCATGCGCCGCCTCGCCGAGCGCCCGGCCAACGTCGCCTTCTTCCTTCGCGCTTTGAGGGGTAAATGATGGATGCGATCACCGAGGTCCCGGTGCCGGCGAACGAGCCGGTGCACGCGTACGGGCCGGGCAGCGCCGAGCGCGCGGCCCTGGAGACCCGGATCAAGGAGCTGTCGGGGACGTCCCTCGACCTGACGATGACGATCGGCGGCGAGCGGCGCATGGCCGGCGGCACCCCGATCGACGTCGTGCAGCCGCACAACCACGCCGCCGTGCTCGGCCGTACGGCCGACGCCACCGCGGCCGACGTGCGGGCGGCGGTCGACGCGGCGCTCGAGGCCGCGCCGCGCTGGCGGGCCCTGCCGTTCGAGGAGCGCGCCGCGGTGTTCCTGCGCGCCGCCGAGCTGCTCAGCGGCCCGTGGCGGAACACGCTCAACGCGGCCACCATGCTCGGCCAGTCGAAGTCGGCGCAGCAGGCCGAGATCGACGCCGCGTGCGAGCTGATCGACTTCTTCCGGTTCAACGTCGCCTACGCGCGGCGGCTGCTCGCCGAGCAGCCGGTGTCGTCGCCGGGCGTGTGGAACCGCATGGAGTATCGCCCGCTGGAGGGCTTCGTCCTGGCGATCACGCCGTTCAACTTCACCTCCATCGCGGCCAACCTGCCGGCCGCGGCGGCGCTGATGGGCAACGTCGTGGTGTGGAAGCCGTCGCCGACCCAGCAGTTCGCGGCGCACTTCACCATGCGGCTGCTGGAGGCGGCCGGGCTGCCGCCCGGTGTGATCAACATGGTCACCGGCAACGGCGCCGCCGTCTCCGAGGTCGCCCTGCCCCACCCCGAGCTGGCCGGGATCCACTTCACCGGCTCGACGGCCACGTTCCAGCACCTGTGGCGCGCCGTCGGGGAGAACATCTCCGGCTACCGGGGCTACCCGCGGCTCGTCGGCGAGACCGGCGGCAAGGACTTCATCCTGGCGCATCCGTCCGCGGAGGCCGGGGCGCTGTCCACCGCGCTGCTGCGGGGCGCGTTCGAATACCAGGGCCAGAAGTGCTCGGCGGCCTCCCGGGCGTACGTGCCGCGCTCGCTGTGGACCCGGATACGTGACGACTTCGTGTCGGCGGCCGAGTCACTCACCGTGGGCGACGTGTCGGCCGACCTGTCCACGTTCATGGGCGCGGTGATCGACGCGCGGGCCTTCGCCAAGCACAAGGAGGCGATCGACCGGGCGCGGTCGGTCGACTCGATCTCGGTGCTCACGGGCTCCTACGACGACTCGACCGGCTACTTCGTGCGGCCGACGGTGCTGGAGTGCGCCGACCCCGCGGACGAGGTCTTCGTGAAGGAGTACTTCGGCCCGATCCTCGCCGTCCACGTCTACGACGACGCCGCGTACGACAGCGTGCTCGACCAGATGGAGAGCATCGCGCCGTACGCGCTGACCGGGTCGATCATCGCGCAGGACCGGTATGTGATCGACGACGCCACCGAGCGGCTGCGCTTCGCGGCGGGCAACTTCTACGTCAACGACAAGCCGACCGGCGCGGTCGTCGGGCAGCAGCCGTTCGGCGGGGCCCGCGCCTCGGGCACCAACGACAAGGCCGGCTCGATCTTCAACCTGATCCGCTGGGTCAACGCCCGCACGATCAAGGAGACCTTCGTGCCCCCGGTCGTGAGCGGGCCGTACAGGGGCGACGTGCCGCAGGGCGGCTGGCAGCAGCCCGACCTCGGCGACCTCGGCTACTGACACACCCCGATGCCCTCGGACCCCCCTTGGCGGGGCTCCGAGGGCATCGTCGTCTCACATGGGACCCCACCGATGGAGTCCGCGATCGCCTCCGGCACGGGCAGCAGCGTCGGACGAGCCCGCTGCCGCAGGACGCGCCGCTCTCCTGGGCGCGTCAGTCCTTGGCGGGGACGGCCATCTCGCCGAGGAGGGACCAGTCGTCCTGCGAGACCTTGACGTTGACGATTCTCGGGGTCTCGGCGAGGTGGGGCGGCAGCGTCCGCTGGGCCGTACGGAAGTGCTCCGACCCGACGTGCGCCGCTCCGGCCTCGTCGTCGCGGAACGCCTCGACGAGGACGTACTCGGCCGGGTCGTCGAGGCTGCGCGACCAGTCGAACCACAGGCAGCCCGGCTCGGCGCGGGTCGCCTCGGTGAACTCCCGGGTGATCTCCGGCCACTGGTCGGCGTACTGCGGCAGCACCCGGAACTTCGCGGTGATGAAAATCATCTGGCGTCTCCTCTGATCGCGGCCAGCACCACGTCCTCCAGGACCGCTCTCGGCGCCGTGTCCTGTCCGGCCTCATCGTAGGCGCCTGCCGTGACGACGACCACGAGATCGAGATCGGGCAGCAGGAACAGCCGCTGGCCGCCGTTGCCCATGGCCGTCGCCCGCCCGTCCCGGCCCACATACCACAGGTATCCGTAGGAGACGCCCTCCCAGGCCGGCACGCGCGGGCGCAGCATCTCCCCGATCCAGCCGGGGGCGATCTCCCGGTTCAGGATGGCCTGCCCGATCCGGGCGAGGCCGCGCGGCGTCAGCCGCAGGCCCGAGGCCGCCAGCGCGCTGCCGTCGGACCCGGCCGACCACTCGAAGGGCCCGGCGCCGAGCGGCTCGAAGAGCGCGGTGCGGGCGAACTCCTGAAGGCGCAGGCCCGTGCCCTTCTCCACGATCGCGCCGGCGAGGGCCGCGGCGCCGCCGCTGTAGCGCCACTGCTCGCCCGGCTCCTCCACGAACGGGCGCTCCAGCACGTAGCGGCAGCGGTCCGGCGCCAGCTCCATGGCGATCTCGCTGTTCTCCGGGCTGGTGTAGGGCGCGCTCTCGTCCCACTCCAGGCCCATCGTCATCGTCAGCGCGTGCCCGATCGTCAGCCCGGCCCGGCGAGGATCGGCCGCCAGGCCGGCGTACTCGGGGAAGAGCGACAGGAGCGGCTCACCGGGCTCCGGCACCAGGCCGGACTCCAGCGCCAGGCCGTACAGCAGCGCCACCAGGCTCTTGGTGACCGAGCGCAGGTCGTGCAGCGTGTCCGGCCCGAAGTGCACGTGGCCGAGCGGGGTGTTCAGCATGTGGTCCTCGCCGCCGCCGTACCACTCGAGGACGATGCGGCCGCGCCGGGCCACCACGACGCCGTGCAGGGCCGGGGCGCCGCCCCGCCGTACGAGGGCGTCCAGCCGGTGGGGCAGGTCCGCCGGGAGCCCTGCCTTCTCCGGGGCGATCAGCCGCATGCGTTTCCTCCGCTTTCTCGGGGATTCCTCCTCGTCCCGACGCTTGCATAATTTCCCGGCGGTAAACAACCGGATTAGGGGGGTACCCAGCCTCGAAAGACGCCTACGAGCGAGCCGAGGTCGACATGCGCGCAATCCTGGCGGCTCTCTGCGTCGCGGCCGCGGCCGTCACCGCCGCCTGCGGCGACATGAAGCAGGACTTCTACACCCAGACGATCCCCCAGAACGACGGGGCGAACGCGGACCTGCCCGGCATGCTGATCCGCAACGCCTTCATCATCGGCCCGCTGCAGCCCGCCCCGCCGGGGACCGACATGCCGATGTACATGGTGCTGCTCAACCAGAGCGGCCGCACCGACCGCCTGGTGTCGGTGGACACCGGGGGCGTGTTCCGGGAGGCCCGCCTGCCCACCCCGGGCGGCCTGGAGATCCCCGCCGGGAAGTACGTCGGCGGGACGCCCTTTCCTCAGGTGCTGCTCGCCGGCCTCACCCGCCCGCTGCGCAGCGGCGGCACGATCCCCGTGACGTTCCGGTTCCAGAACGCGGGGACGGTCCGGGTGCAGGTCCCGGTCCTGCCGCCGGGAACATGGCGAAGCACCTACTCCCCCTGGCCGGGCATGTCGCCGTTCGCCTCACCCAGTCCGTCGCCTGCCCTTTCACCCGGCTCGTCGCCCGCTGTCTCGCCGAGCCCGTCACCCGCCGGGAGCTGACCCGTCCCGGATCCCCGGATTCGCGGCGATGACCTCCTCGGCGACGTCGGCGGAGAAGGGGAACGGCGTCGCGCGGCCGGACGGCCGTGGGCCGCCCGGCCGGGAACGGAGGCGATCAGCTGTTGAGCAGATCGCGGACGCCGGACATCGCCTGGATGTTGCCGAGGATCGACAGGTGGTCGACGCAGGCGAGGGTGTGGTTGTCCGCCCCGGACAGCCGGGTGCTGGTGTAGGGGATGATGATGCCGTCACAGGGCGACACCCAGGTGCCGTACTTCGCCGACCCGGGCGTCTCGTCGCCGCTCAGCGAGGTGATGTACGCCGAGCCGGGCAGCATCTCGATGCACGAGACATAGATGGTGCAGGCGGCGGCGTACGTCGTGCCGTGGTTGGCGCCGGCCAGGGAGGCGACGTGGCCGACGTTGCCGGCGCCGCCGAGCTTCTGCAGGTAATACCGCGTCACGAGGCCGCCCATGGAGTGGTTGACGATGTCGACCTGGGAAGCGCCCGTGGCGGCCTTGATCTGGTTGACGAGGGCGGCCAGGCCCTGGGCGCTGACCACGTTCGAGCCTGCCCAGTTGTAGTTGTAGCCGTACAGCCGGCCGGCGGACCAGCCGTTGGCCACCAGGTACGCCTGCAGGGTGGCGAAGTTGGTGCTGTTTCCGGTGTAGCCGTGGACGAAGACGACGGGGTTGTGCGTGGCCGCCTGCGCGGGGGCAGTGGGGGCGAGGAAGCCGAGCAGGGCCAGGATGCCGAGGAGAGGGCCGACGATCCTACGCATGAGATCTCCTTGCCGTGGGGGATGACAGGAGTCTCGTGATCGGAACCGGTCACGGCATCGGGGAAATCACCAGTCGCCGTCCCCCGTTTCCGCGCGGACGGCGCGGGCGGGCAGACGGCATGGACGGGCGGCGCGGGCAGACGGCGCGGGCGGGCGGCGCGATCAGGCGGGGATCTTGAGCACGACGACGGCGATGTCGTCGCGGGGCAGCCCGGACTGGAAGGCGACCGCCTCGTCCACGACCGCCTCGGCGATTCCCGCCGCGTCCATGGCGCGGGAGGCGCCGAGCAGGCGCCGCAGCCGGTCCTCGCCGTACAGGTCCTCGCCCCTGCGTGCCTCGACGACGCCGTCGGTGTAGAAGAGGACCACGTCGCCGGGGGCGAGGTCGACGTCGACGTCGGTCAGCCTGACCGTGGGCAGCAGGCCGAGGACGTTGCCCGGGCGCCCGATCTCGCCGACCGCGTCACCCGCGGCCCGCAGCGGGTGCGGGTGACCGGCCAGGGAGACCGTGAGCCGGAAGTGCCGGCCGGCGGGCACGAGCCGGCCGTACACGGCCGTCACGAACCGGCCCGCCCGCTCGCGCAGCAGGGTCCGGTTGAGCTCGGACAGCACCGCCGACGGGCTGGGCTCCCGGATCGGCGCGGCCCGCAGGGTGTAGCGGGCCAGGCTGGTGACGACGGCGGCGTCCACGCCCTTGCCGCACACGTCGCCGAGGGCGAGCGCCCAGCCGCCCGCGGTCTCATGCATGTCGTAGAAGTCGCCGCCCACCACGTCGCCGCGCCCGGCCGGCCGGAACGCCCCGGCGACCTGGAGTCCCGGGATTTCCGGCAGGGTCGGGGGGATGAAGCTGCGCTGCAGGGTGCGGGCCAGCTCGCGCGCCTCCGCCTCCGACCGTTCGGCGCGCTGGCGGGCGCGCAGCAGCTCGCGCTCGTACTCCCGCCGGTCCGTCGCCGCGAAGAGGCAGAAGCGGATCACCCTCGGGTCGTCGCGCATGACCGCGTTGAGCAGCACCGGCAGCCGGGTGCCGTCCGCGCGGCGCACGTCGACCGCGATCTCGCGAACGACCGACTGCATCGCGAGCAGCGGGGCGAAGTGGGTCTCGTAGAAGATGCGGTCGCCGACGGCCAGCAGGTTCTGGATCCGCATGCCGCCGGTCAGCTCGCCGGGGCCGTAGCCGGTGAGCTCCAGCAGAGTCCGGTTGACCCGGATGATCGTCCCGTCGGGCAGCGTGGACAGAAATCCGCAGGGCGCGTGTTCGTAGAGCTCCTCGAAGTCGTCCTCGATGCCGTCCACCTACAGGAACGCCTTGATCGCGGCGACGGTCTCCTCCGGCGCGCTCAGGTTGGGGCAGTGCCCCGTCGCCCGCATCAGCACCAGCTCGCTGCGGGGGATGTTCTCGTGCACGTACTTGCCGACCTCGACCGGGGCGATCACGTCCGCGGAGCACTGCAGGATCAGGCAGGGCACCGGCACCCGCGCCAGGTCGGCCCGGTTGTCCGACATGAACGTCACCGTCGCGAACCGCTTGGCGATGTCCGGGTCGGTGCGGCAGAAGCTGTTGGTGAGCTCGGCCCCCAGCTCGGGGCGCTCCGGGTTGCCCATGATCACCGGCGCCATGGCGCTGGACCAGCCGAGGTAGTTGCTGTCGAGCGACTCCAGCAGTTCCTCGATGTCGGCCGCGCTGAAGCCGCCGGCGTAGCCCTCGTCGTCGATGTAGCGGGGCGAGGGCCCGACCATCACCAGTGCCCCGAAGCGCTCCGGCTCCCTGATGGCCGCCAGCGCGCCGATCATCGCGCTCACCGAATGGCCCACGAAGACGGCGTCGGTCAGGTCGAGCTCGGCGCAGACGTCCAGGACGTCCTGCGCGTACCCCTGGAGGGAGGAGTATCGCTCGGGCGAGTAGGCCGACAGGTCGGAGTGGCCGGAGCCCACGTAGTCGAACAGCACGACCCGGTGGTCGTCCTCGAAGGCGGGGGCGACCAGCCGCCACATGTTCTGGTCGCAGCCGAACCCGTGGGCGAAGACCATGGGACGGCCGTCCGCCCGGCCGGTGACTCGCACGTTGTTGCGCACCTTCACGCTCATGACGCGCAAGCGTACAAAGCAAACGGCTGCCCGTGTACGCCCAGTCGGCGAGGGTAGGCGGCGTAGACCCTGGCCCCTCGCGCGGCCGGGGCTTCGCGGCGCGAAGGCCCTGTTTGATCTGGACCGAGGGGGTATGGCGGCATGTGCGCGCTCCGTCCTGGCGGGACCCGCCCGGACACAGAGCCGGACACAGAGCCGGACACGAAGCCGCCGGGCACTGAGCCGGACACGGAGCCGCCGGGCACAGAGCCGGACACGGATCCGCCGGGCACTGAGCCGCCGGGCACGGAGCCTGCCGCGACCGGGAGCGAGGCGCGCAACCCGCGCGCCGAGGCCCGCCGGCCGTACCGATCGACGACCGAGGCGCCGGAAGGGGTAGCGATGACCGACGACACCACGGCGGGCACGCGGGAACGCTTCGCGTTCGACTTCGACTCCCGGTTCGCCGCCCTGCTGTCCGTGCTGGGCATCCGCGAGGACACCGCCGGGGTCCTGGTCGGCCCCGGCACGCTGCGGGTCCGCTTCGGGCCGTGGGTGATCGAGACCCCGCTGGCCAACGTCTCCGGCGTCGAGACGAGCGGCCCCTACTCCCCCTGGCGGGCGATCGGGGTGCACGTCTCGCTCGCCGACCGCGGACTGACGTTCGCCACCAACGCCCGCAAGGGGCTGTGCCTACGGTTCCACGAGGCCATCCGGGGCGGCGAGCCGCTCGGGCTGCTGCGCCATCCCGGCCTGACCATGACGGTCGCCGACCCCGCCGGACTCGCCGACAAGCTGTCCCGGCGTCTGTAGAAGCTCCTGGAGGAAGAACCTTGATCCGCCGACTCGTAAGCGGCGCCGCCGCCGGAGCACTGTCCACCCTCGCGATGAGCGCGGTGATGCTCGCCGGACAGAAGATCGGCCTGATGCCGAGCCAGCCGCCCAAGCACATCGTGAGGGCCGCCCTGCCGGGCCACCCGCACCGGCCCAAACCCGGCGAACGCGCCCTCGGCGCCGCCGCGCACCTGGGATTCGGCGCCGCCTGCGGCGCGGCGTTCGCGCTGCTCACCCGCGGGCGCGGGGCCGGGGTTCCCCTCGGGGTGGGCTACGCCCTGATGATCTGGCTCGGCGCCTACGAGGGCTGGGTGCCCGCGCTGAACATCCTGCCGCCCGCCTCGCGCGACCCCGCGCGCGGGCGCCCGGTCGTCATGGCCGCGGCCCACGTGGCGTACGGCGCCACGCTGGCGCTCGCGGTGCGCGCCATGGCGGACGGGCGACACGCCGGATAGGCACACCTCTCCCGTCCTGTTCGCGCGCCACGGCGCGAGAGGGCTCAGGAGGTGACGGCCTTCGCGGAGTTCCACAGGACCCCGCGGTTGATCCGCGGCACGCGGCCACCGGGCGGTCAGTGATCCACATGTCGGCCGTCGCTGTCGCGCATGGGCCGTGGCCGCGATCCCGAGTGCCGAGCGGCGTCCTCAGCCGGCGACGTCCTTGAACGCGACGACCTTGCCGACGCGAAGCCGCACGAGGAGCTCCCCCGGCACGCCGTTGCGCCTGCCGTACTCCTCGGCCCGCTCCTCCCCCATATAACGGCCGCCGAGCACCGTCGCCCAGTGGCGCACCTCGGCGAGGTCGTCCGACAGGGTCGTCTCCCCCTCGATCAGCACGTACGAGTACGGCGGGGCCTGGTCGTCGACGCACAGGGCCGCCCGGGGATCGCGGCGCAGCGCGTTGGCCTTCACTCCGCTCTCGTGGGTGGTGAACACCACGTCGTCCCCGTCGAGGGCGAACCAGATCGGCGTCACGTGGGGCCGCCCGTCCGCCCTGGTGACGGCGACTTTCCCGGTCTTGGTGCCGATCATCACGAACTCGCGCCACTCCGCCTCGGTCATCCTCTCCATGGCGTCGAAGCTATCGCGCGGCACCTTTCGGCCTTGCCGCCTCTTCCCCACGTGGCGGCCGTTTTCTTACGCCCTACGCACAAAGCCCGTCGCATTTCCGTAGATGTACGGATATCGCTACGGATGTTCGTATCCGGACCGGGGTTCTAACGTCGCGCACGGGCCGGTTTCCCCGGCCGCAAGCACCATCCATTTCTCTCATCACCCCCCGACTCCCACCGTGTCCGCCGCCCGGGCTCGTCTCCCGGAGGCACGGCCGCCGGTGCCCGCCCACAAGGCGCACGCCCCGTGGGAGGCAGAGAAAGGAAGACGCCCATGAGGCGCACAGCACTGCTCGCGGCCGCCGCCGCGCTGGCCGTGACCGGTGTGGTGGCACCCGCCACCGCCGCTGCCGCCAAGCCCCCGCCCGGCAGCGAGGCCGCGGTCAGGTCCCTCGCCGACGATCCCGCTCAGCGGGCCGCGGCCGCCGCGGACCAGGCCGTCGCGAGCGGCCTCGACGACCTGCGCGTGTCCCCCGGCGAGACCTACCGGCGCACCGCCGTCACGCCGGGCGGCGGCATGTACTACGTCACCTATGAGCGCGCGTACAAGGGCCTGCCCATCGTGGGAGGCGACGCGGTCGTCGTCACCGACGCGGGCGGGCGGGTGCGCGACACCGAGGCGGCGTCCGGCGCACTCCTCCTGGGCGTGCCGACCTCGCCGGCGGTCAGCGCCGAGACCGCCACCGAGACGGCGAAGACCGTGCTGTCCCGCGTCGACGACACCGCGGCCCCGCGCCTGGTGGTCCTCGCCTGGGGCGCCAAGCCGCGCCTGGCCTGGGAGGCGTTGGTCTCGGGCGTCGCGGACGGCAGGCCGAGCATCCAGCACGTGTTCGTGGACGCGGCCACCGGCGAGATCGCCGACTCCTACGACCAGGTGAAGGCGGGCACCGGCAACGGCTACTACTACGGCACGGTCACCATCAACACGAGCGGCTCCGGCTCCTCGTACTCGATGACCGACTCCACCCGCAGCGGGCTCAGGTGCGGCGGGCAGAACGGCTCGGCCTACACCGGCTCGGACGACTCCTGGGGCAACGGCGGCGGGACCAACCTGGAGACCGCCTGCGTCGACGCGCTCTACAGCGTCCAGCGCGAGTGGGACATGCTGCGCGACTGGCTGGGCCGCAACGGCATCAACGGCAGCGGCGGCGGCTTCCCCACCCGCGTGGGCCTGGCCGACGTCAACGCGTACTGGAACGGCAGCTACACCAACTTCGGCCACTCGCAGGACAACGCCCGCCAGGCCACGCCGATCGACGTCGTGGCGCACGAGTTCGGTCACGCCATCTTCCAGACCACCCCCGGCGCCGCCGGCTCCGGCAACGAGAACGGCGGCATCAACGAGGGCACCGGCGACATCTTCGGCGCGCTCACCGAGGCGTACGCCAACAACCCGAACGACCCGCCGGACTACCAGGTGGGCGAGGAGGTCGACCTCGTCGGTGACGGGCCCATCCGCTACATGTACAACCCGTCCCTCGCGGGCGACCCGAACTGCTATTCCTCCTCGATCCCGAGCACCGAGGTCCACTCCGCGGCCGGTCCGCTGAACCACTGGTTCTACCTGCTCGCCGAGGGCTCCTCGCCGGGCGGCGGCAAGCCGAGCAGCCCGATCTGCTCGGGCGGCCCCTCCTCCGTCAGCGGCATCGGCATCCAGAAGGCCGGCAAGATCTACCTGGGCGCGCTGCAGCGCAAGACCTCGACCTGGAAGTACGTCAACGTCAGGACCGCGTCGCTGGCGGCGGCGGTCGAGCTGTACGGCGCGAGCAGCCCCGAGTGCGCGGCCACCAAGGCGGCGTGGAGCGCGGCCGGAGTGCCGGCGCAGTCGAACGAAGCGAGCTGCTCCTCCTCGGGCAACGACTTCTCGCTGTCGCTCAGCCCCACGTCGGGCACGGTGACACCCGGCCAGTCGGTGACCTCCACGGTCGCGACGTCGACCAGCTCGGGTAGCGCGCAGACGGTGAGCCTCAGCGCCTCCGGGCTTCCCTCCGGCGCCACCGCGAGCTTCAGCCCGTCGTCGGTGAGCTCCGGCGGCTCCTCCACCCTGACGATCGCCACCAGCGCGTCCACCCCCTCCGGGACGTACACGGTCACCGTCACCGGAAGCGGATCGTCCGGCTCGCACACCGCCTCCTACACGCTGACGGTGTCGGGCACCTCCGGCGGGCGTACGTTCACCAACGGCACCAACTACACGATCAACGACCTGACCACGATCAACAGCCCGATCACCTCGACCGCCACGGGAACGGCGGTCTCCCCGGTGCAGCTGAGCATCACGATCTCGCACACCTGCGCCGAGGACCTGCGGATCAGGCTCCGGGGCCCGAGCGGCACCTACTACACGGTCAAGTCCAGCGGCGGATCGAGCTGCACCTCCTTCGGCACCAGGACCTACTCCGTCCCGGTCACCCAGACGGCGGCGGGCACCTGGACGCTTGAGGTCCGCGACCAGTACTACCTCGACACCGGCTACCTCGACTCGTGGAGCATCACGCTCTGAGTGACGCGGCACGGCCCCCGGGATCGCATGGTCCCGGGGGTTTCCGCCTGTCAGGCGTTTCCGCACGTCCGCATTGCCGCGTGTGCGAGGCCGGTCAGGCGGGCGGCGCGATCTGGGTCCGCGACCGCACGCCGAGCTTGCGCAGCACGGTCGCGACATGGGTCTCGACCGTGCGCGTGGACAGGAAGAGCACGTCCGCGATCTCGCGGTTGGTCCGGCCGAGCGCGACGAGCCGGGCCACCTCCCGCTCCCGCTGCGACAGCGCGCCGGCGCCCCGCCGCCCGCCGCGCGGGAGCGGGACGTCCACCCCGATGTCGCGCAGCACCCGCCTGCACCTCGCGGCGTCGTGGGTGGCGCCGAGCCTGCCGTACGACTCCGCGGCCTCCCGGAAGCCCGTCGCCGCGGCGTCGTCCCCGATCGCGAGCCGGGCTCTCGCCTCCCCCTCGGCCGCCCGCGCCGCCGCGTACGGCTGGGGCAGGGCGGCGTACGCCTCCCGGGCCCGGGCGAAGAACGCGGCAGCGTCGGCGTGCCGCAGTTGCGCGGCGGCGAGCGCGCCACTGGCGGCGTCGAGCGCGGCGTGCGCGGCGGGTGCCACCCGGCCCGCGATCCCGGCGGCGTACTCGTCCACGAGTTCCGCCGCCGTCTCCATGCGCCCCACCCGGGCGAGCGCGGCGACGGCCGGCGGGACGAGGCCCGCGCCCCACACCCACACGCCCTTGCGGCGCAGCCGGGCGACCGCCGCCTCGGCCTCCGCGGCCGCCTCGTTCAACGCCCCCCGGGCGAGGTGCAGATCGACGAGCCCACCGGCGGCGGCCGTCACGACGGGGACGTTGCGGGCCTCCGGCGCGTCCAGCCCCGCGCGGTGAAACTGCCTGACCGCCTCCTCCCATTCGCCCGTCGCGAGGGCGAGCAGTCCGAGCACCAGCCACAGGTCCACCGCGACCAGCGGCGTCTCCGTGGCCGACTCCCCCAGGGACGCCGCCCGGTCGCGCAGCCCGTCCCATCGCCCGGTGAACCACTCCCGGCGGATCACGGAGGCGTCGAGGAGGAAGGCGGGATACTGCGCGCCGGTCTCCAGGGCGAGCCGCCGCCCCTCCCTGCCGAACCGCTCGGCCGCCGCGTAGAGGCCCACGGTCGTCGCCGAGTCGTGGAGGTTGCAGTAGGCGCGGGCGACCTCCCGCCGGACCCCCGTACGCGGATCGTCCGCCGGCAGCCGGGCGGCGACGTCGAACGCGCCGGGAGAGCCGGTCGTCATCTCGAACGAGGCCCGGTTGGCCAGGACCGCGGCCGACAGCTCCGGGTTGTCGGCGGTGGCGACGAGCGCCTCGGCCCGGGCCATCCACTCCGCGTGCTCCGCCAGCGACTCGGCGCCCCACTCGGGCATCGCCATGCTGGCCCAGCCGCGGGCGGCGAGCGTCGGCCGGTCGGTCAGCTCGGCGAGGGCGGCCATGATCTCCGGCCGTCCCGCGGCGGCGTCGCCCGCCTGGTTGGACAGGACCACGCCGAGGTTGAGCCGCACCTCGCCGCGCACGTCGCGGGACAGGAAGTCGCCCCGCAGCACCTGACGCAGCAGCCGCACCACCCGTTGATGCGACAGGCCCGTCGCGGCGAAGCGGCTGAGCATCAGCACCAGCGGGCCCCGGTCGCGCACCGGCAGGCCGGGGTCGTCGAGCATGCCCTCGACCACTTCGACGGCGAGGGCGGTGTCGCCCAGCGCGGCGGCCTGCTGGGCGGCGGCGGTCCCGTGGCGCACCCAGGCGTCGGTGTCCCCGGCCTGCCGGGCGTGGAAGGCCAGCTGCACCAGCGGCGGCGCGTCCGTCGCGGCGAGCGCGGCCATCGCCCGGACGTGCGCCGACCGGCGTTCCGGGCCGGGGATGGCGTCATACACGGCCTGCTGGGCCAGCGCGTGGCGGAAGCCGTACCGGCCGCCGGGGTGCTCGTGCAGGACCCCGGCGCGCAGCGCCTCGGCCAGTCCGGCCGAGCCCGATCCCACAGGGACCGATCCCACAGCGCCCGATCGCACAGGGCCCGATCCCACAGGGCCCGATCCCACAGGGCCCGATCCCACAGGGCCCGATGCGGTGGAGTCCGGCCCGGCGGGGCCCTGCCCGGCAGGGTTCGATGCGACCGGGCTCGGCGCGGCGGGGTCGGCGCCGACCGCGGTGATGAGCCGCTCATCCGCGGGAAGCCGCAGCACCGCCGCCGCCCGGACCGCTCCGGCCGCCGCCGGGGACAGACCGGCCATCCGTTCGGCCATCGCCTCGCGCAGCAGCAGCGGGACGCCGGCCCGGTCGACGGCACGGTCGAGCGCGTCCGGGCCGTCCGTGCCGGGCAGTGAGACGGGCAGGGACCGGACCAGCTCCTCCACCACGAACGGGATGCCCGCCGTGCGCTCGTGCAGCCGCGTGACGAACCCGGGTGACAGGTCGGACCGCTCCAGCAGCGCACCGGCCAGGCCGGCCACGCCGGACGCGTCCAGGGGCGTGAGCCGTACGACCACGCTGGTCGTGTCGGGCTGGTGCCGGTAGGCCCGGCCGAGCGGCGGGCCGGTGACGCCGTCCCTGCGGCACGTCGCGACCACCGCCAGTGCCTGCGGCGGCTGCCCGGCCAGGAAACGCAGCAGGTCGAGCGTGCCGTCGTCGGCCCAGTGCAGGTCCTCCACGACGAGCACGGCCGGTCCCACGGACGCCAGCAGGGCGCGTATCGCGCGGAACACCCGGTGGCGTTCGGCCCGCGGGTCGTCCAGGGGCTGCGGCGACGGCGGCAGCGCACCGTCCAGTTCGGGGAGGTGGTCGCGGAGCGCGCCGGTGACCGGGTTGAGCCGGTGCGCCGCCGGGAGCCGTCCCCTGATGTCCCGCAGCGCCTCGAAGACCGGCCCGTACGGGAAGGGCTCGCGGATCTGGTGGCAGTAGCCGAGGAGGACGGCCCGGTCGCCGGACGGCAGGCGGTCGAGCGCGGCGCGGACGAGCCGGGTCTTGCCGATGCCCGCCTCGCCCTCCACGAGCACGACCGCCGGGGGGCGGGTCACCGCGTCGATGAGAGTCCGCAGCTCAGTGGCGCGTCCGACCAGCTGGGGCGGGGGCACGATGCTCATCCACGGCTCCAAGGTCAGGGTTGCGAGTCCCCCCAGGCTCGGCTACGGCTCAGTTATCCCCGCCTCTTGACCACCGGTCAACCCTCCGGCGTAACGGCCGTGTTGCGAAACCGGACAGATCTCCGGAGCCCTACGCGCGGCGGGGCCGGGTGGCGGCGTCGAGTGCGGCGGCCTCCTCCGGCGTGGGCGCCGTGCCGCCGAGGTGAGCCGGCTGCCACCACACGCCTTGCCGCTGGTCGGGGTAGGTCCGCTGGGCCACGTCGAGCAGGTCCGCCATCCGCCGCCGCAGGTCGCCGGTGAGCGCGGCGATGTCGTCGCCGGCGCCGGGAAGCATGGGCTCGCCGACCAGGATCGTGATGGGAACATGCCGCTGCAGCAGCCTTCGGGGGCGGCCCTTGGTCCACAGCCGCTGGCCGCCCCACAGGGCGACCGGGATCACGGGCACCCCGGCCTCGGTCGCCATCCGGATCGGGCCGCTCTTGATCTCCTTGATGGTGAACGACCGGCTGATCGTCGCCTCGGCGAAGTTGCCGACGATCTCGCCGTCCTTGAGTGCCCGTACGGCGGCGTCGTAGGCGCCGGCTCCGGCCGACCGGTCCACCGGGATGTGGTGCATGCCGCGCATCAGCGGGCCCGACACGGGGTGGTCGAAGACCTCCTTCTTCGCCATGAACCGGACCAGCCGCCCGGCCGGGTGGGCGGCGAAGCCGGCGAAGATGAAGTCGAGATAGCTGACGTGGTTGCTCACCAGGACCGCGCCGCCGCTCCGCGGAATCCGCTCCGTGCCCTCCATCCGGAACCTCAGGTCGAGCAGCTTGAAGGCGGTCAGCGCGGTGCGCAGGACCGGCGGGTACACGATCTCAGCCATGCCTGAAACCGTAACCTACTCACCCGTAACTTTTTGCGGGCCGAAAGTCCTCTTTCTCGCGGCTCCGCGCCGGTTCCGTCTGAGCCCCGCTTTCGGCCCCGCTCCGCCTCCGTTCCGGCCCCGCTGCGGTGTGCGGCTTCGACCCCGCTTCGGCCCCGCTACGGCGCCGTGCCCGGTCAGTGACCGCGGAAGGCCTCCTCCAGCCACCACGACGGGCGGTCGGCGGTGACCTTCGCGTGGACGAGCAGGGGTTTGTCGCGCGGCCCCTTCAGCCACGCGGCGACCCCCGAGAGGTCCTCCTCCCGCCGTACGGTCACCGCCTCGAAGCCGAAGCCCCGCGCGATCGCCGCGATGTCGGCGGGCGGGAACGTGACCGCGCCGAGCGGGAACCCGTGCGGGCCGAAATGGTGGACCTCCGCGCCGTATCCCTCGTCGTCGTAGACCACGACCACCATCGGCAGGCCGAGCCGCACGACCGTCTCCAGCTCGGCGACGCCCATCAGCGCCCCGCCGTCCCCGAGGGCGGCGACCGCGAGCCGGTCGGGCCGCGCGACGGCCGCGCCGACGGCGGTCGCCAGGCCGAGGCCGATGGACTGGTACGCCTGGGTGAAGCAGAACGCGCTGCCGTCCGGGACCGTGAGGAACATCGACGGATATCCCATGAAGTTCCCCGAGTCGACGGCCACCAGCCGTTCCTGCGGGAGCAGGTCGTCGAGCCCGATGGTCAGCGTGCGGGGGTCGATGCGCCCCCCGGTGCTCAGGTCCTCGTAGGGCACGTCGCGCCAGCGGCCCTCCCGGGCGATGCGCTCGGCGATCTCCGGGGAGCGGTAGCCGCGCGTCCCCGTCCCGCCCTCCGCCGCGGGCTCGGCCTCGCCGAGCAGGGCGGTGACCGCCCGTGCGGTCTCGCGTACGTCGCCGACCACGCCGAGGTCGATCTCGCGGTGCACGCCGAGCGCGTCGGGGTCGAGGTCAACCTGGACGATCTTCGTGTCCGGCCCGATCAGCGCGCCGTGCCGGGTGGTCCACATGGTGAACGAGCAGCCCCAGCCGACGACGAGGTCGGCGCCGCGGATCAGCTCGGCCGCGAGCGGGGTGGCGAAACCGCCGCTCACGTCGAGGTCCCACGGGCTGCCGTGGAAGTGGCCCTTGGCGACCGCCGAGGTGGAGAACAGCGCCCCCACCCGCTCGCCGAGCGCCTCCAGCTCCCGCCGCGAGCCGCGGGCTCCCCGGCCGGCCACGAAGACCGGCCGCTCTGCCTCCGCCAGCATCCGCGCGAGCCGCGTCAGCGCGTCGGACGGCTCCGCGGGGAGGCCCTGCGTCTCCTCGTCGTCCCCGGCCTCGATGGGGAACGTCAGCCCCCACGCCGGCGGCACGCGGCTCGCCACGTCGCGGTGCGCGCCGCCCCGGCCGGACAGCAGTTCGCGTACGGCCTCGGCGGCCTCGTCGGGCAGCTCCTCGGCCTGCACGTCGAGGGGCAGGTTGAGCACCACGGTCCGGCGTCCGAGCAGGGCGGCGAGGAAGGCCATCACGGTGTCGTCCACGACCGTGGCCGCCGAGCCGACCCTGGCGCAGTGCGCGCCCACGGCCTCGGCGAGCGCGGTCTGGTCGATGCGGAAGTTGGAGGTGGGCGAGGTCACCTCCGGGGCGAGCACGAGCAGCGGGGTGCGGCTCTTGGCCGCCTCGGTGACGCCGGTCAGCGCGTTGGTCAGGCCGGGCCCCTGGTGGACGGTGAGCACGGCGACCGTGCCGCTCATCCGGGCGTAGGCGTCGGCCATCGTGGCGGCCCCGCCCTCGTGCCGCGCCGCGACGTAGCGCACGCCGTGCTCGACAAGAGCGTTGGTGACGTGGAAGTTGCCGCTGCCGACGACGCCGAAGGCCGCCCGTACGCCGAGGGCGGCGAGGGCCGCGCCGACGGCCTCCGCGACGTTCACCGCTCCACCAGGGCGAGCACGCGGACCGGGCTGCCCGAGCCGCCGACGATCGGCAGCGGGCCCGCGACCACCACCGCGCCGGTGGGCGGCAACCGGTCGAGATTGCGCAACTGCGTCAGGCCGTACTTCCCGGCGCCGAGCAGGAACGAGTGGCAGGGGAAGGCGGGGTCGAAGGAGTGGGCGGCGCCCGCGTCGGTGCCGACGGTCTCCACGCCGATCCCCGTGATCGGGGTCTCCTCCGCGAGGTAGCGGGCGCAGTCGACGGACATGCCCGGCGTGTGCGGCCCCGTCTCGTTGGCGTTCAGGAACTCCGCCTGGTCGTGGGCGCGGGCGTCCCAGCCGGTGCGGTAGAGCAGCCAGCCGCCGTCGGGCAGCGGCCCGTGCTCGGCCTCCCACGCCTTGACGTGGTCGACCTCCAGCAGGAAGTCGGGGTCGGCGGCCGACTGCGCGCTGAAGTCGAGCACCACG
The DNA here is from genome assembly GCF_006874475.1 of Microbispora hainanensis. GTDB lineage: Bacteria > Actinomycetota > Actinomycetes > Streptosporangiales > Streptosporangiaceae > Microbispora > Microbispora hainanensis. The sequence goes on along the minus strand of NZ_VIRM01000005.1, from coordinate 193,978 downwards.
GCGGGCGCGATCAGCTTGGCGGGGGCCACCTGCGACACGTCCTCGCCGTCGCGCCCGGTCACCCAGTGGACCGGCGCGTCGAAGTGCGTGCCGGTGTGCTCGCCGGTGGTGAAGTTGTTCCAGTACCAGGCCGGGCCGCGGTCGTCGTAGCGGCTGATCTCCTGCATCGAGAACGGCACCGTCTGCCCGAAGGGCTCCGGCAGCAACAGGATCGGCGTCTCGTCGCTCAGCGGCGCGGTGAGGTCGAGCACCTCGATCCCCCCGCTCCGGATGCCGTCCACCAAATCCCGCAACACCGACATCAACGCCTCCCCATGATTCAGGCCCCTGCGATACTCCTACACCCGCCCCCCGGAACGCCATATCAGACGCGGGTGAACGTACGGGACGATGATCGTCCAAACCATGCGGGCGGCGCCAGACGCGGCGAGCACTCCGCGCCCTGGAACCGCTGCCCTGGAACCGCTGCCCTGGAACCGCCGCGCGGCTCGGGCGCCCCGGGGACCCGGCCCGCTGCGGACGTGTCCAGGGGCGGCTCCGAGCCTCCGGAGCCGCCCCTGGCCGACGCGTGAGGGAATCACGCGCCGCGGCTACATCCCGTCAGTCCCCGGCCAGCACGGTGAAGGTGAACCCCGTGCTCGTCGTACGGCGCAGCGGGATGTCGCACTTGACCCGGCGCAGCACCTCGCTCCTGCTGAGGCCGAGCCCCTGCGCGATGAGCCGCTCCGGGCGCACCGGCACCGGATCGTCGAAGACGACCTCCACCCGGACGGGCCACCCCGCGTCGAGCCATGCCGACGGGGTGTCCAGCCGCCAGGCCCCCTGCCAGTCGAGAGCCACGCGGTTGCGCCGGGCGAACAGCGGATCGAGCAGCGTGGACGCCACCAGCTCCGCATCGTTGGCGTGGTAGCGCTCCAGTTCGGCCGGGTCGAACGAGGCGACCGGCGCTCGCTCGTGCACGTTGAGCTTGCTCGTGCGGTCGCAGGACACGCAGCGGACCAGCAGCCACACGTCCAGCAGCTTGCCGTTGGCGTTGACGCGGAACCTGCCCTCACCGGTGGTGGCCGACTCCGACCGGCAGTCCACGCACCGCGACGACAGCAGAGGCAGCCTGGTCCGGCGGACGACCCAGGGCAGCACGATATGAGGTTGTGAAGACATGATCTCTCTAGACCTGACACGAGGCCGATTGCGCGCGGCCTCAAACGCTGCATGACCGGGCGCACGCGGGCAGCCCGGCAGAGCCGACGGAACGGTCGGCGTGAAGGTGAGCGGAAGAAGGTGTCAGGTCTAAAGAGCAGGCGGGGTCACGCGTTTGTGTCCTCTGTCCTCACAGCGATGGGCCGCAGGCACCCTACGAGAACGCATACGGCAGGCTCAAACGGTTTTTCCGCCGGCGACGGCGCAACCGCGGCGCGGCGGCGGGACCGGACGCCGCGCGGGGCACACGCCCAGGAATCGCGGGGGCCCGCGGTCCGGCCGCCGTTCGACCGCCGTTCGGCCGCCGTTCGGCCGCGTCGCGCCGGGGGCCGAGCCCGCGGCCCGGCCCCCGGCACCGCCCTGGGAAGCAGGCGGTCAGCCGGTGAAGGCGCCGGGACCGAAGCGGCCCCAGGCGACGAACACGGCGAGCGCGAGGTAGGCCAGGTTCAGCGCCGCGAACCGGAGTTCGCCGCGACGGCCGTGCGTGATCATCGCTCCGGCCATCAGCGCGGTCCAGCAGAGGGCGGTCACCGGCACCAGCACCGGTGCGATGCCGGTCGCGGCGGGCAGTGTGAAGCCGGCCGCGGCGAGGATCTCCAGGACGCCGAGGGTCTTGACTCCCCCGGCGCTGACGCTTCGCGTCCATGCTCCGCCTGGGGTCGCGGCGAGCTTCTCCTTCGGTGTGAATGCCTTGATGGCACCGCCGGTCAGGGCTACCACGGCCAGCAGTCCGGCAACGAGCCACAGTGCGAGGTTCATCGAGTCGTCCAATCGTGATCAGGCGTACGAACGTCGTGGGCGCGCCCAGGGGCGCGGATGGAGTGGAGGCCGCCGGGCGTCCGGCCCGCCGGTGGTCGAGCCGGTGGTTGTTCCGGCGGTTGTTCCGGCGGTTGTTCCGGCGGCTGCCGGACGATGCCGGGCCCGGGGACGGCACCGCTCGCTCGCATCAGCGATGCAGGCACCTGGCTCGGCCAGTCCGGGGACGGCACCGGTCGATCGCATCAGCGATGCGAAGCGCATGCTCGGCCGGCTCCGAGGGCGGGCCGCTCGTCGCGGGGGATCGGCCGGGATCGCCGAGGGTGTCGTGACCCGTCTGCCCGGCGGGTTCAGCCCTTTCCGGTGTCCCCGTGGTCCGTGCGGACCAGGGCGCCGAGGTCGCCGACCCGGTCGAAATGCTGGAGCTTGTCGGGGTTGACGATGGAGTGGATGGTCTGGATCCGGCCGTCGGCGATGTCCAGTCCCATCACGCCGACCAGCAGGTCGCGGGCGTCGTAGACCAGGGCCCCCGGCTGGCCGTTGACCTGCGTGAGGTGGAAGCGCACGCCGCCGGCACGGGCCAGCAGGGGCGCCATCGCCGCCAGGACGCGCGCCACCCGCCGGCGTCCGTTGAGCGGCCGTCCCAGCGCCGGCACCTTGCCGCCGCCGTCGCCGTGCATCGCCACGTCCTGCGCCAGCAGCTCTTCCAGCGCGCGCAGGTCGCCGTGCTCGACGGCGGCGAAGAAGGTCCCGGCGAGCTGCTGCCGCTGCTGCCAGGAGGCGTGGTAGCGCGGGCGGCGCTGCCGGAGGTGGCCGCGGGCGCGGGCGACCAGGTGCCTTGTCGTGTCCACGTCGGTGCCGACGATCTCGGCGACCTCCGCGTACGGATAGTCGAACACCTCGCGGAGCAGGAACGCGGCCCGCTGCTGCGGCGTCAGGCTTTCCAGCAGCACCAGGACGGCCAGCGACAGCGAGTCGGCGGTCTCGGCGTGCTCGCCGGGCGAGGGCTCGGTGGCGAGCGGTTCCGGGAGCCATTCGCCGATGTAGCGCTCCCGCCGTACGCGTGCCGAGCGCAACTGGTCGATGGCCAGCCGGGTGACCAGGGTGGCGATGTAGGCCCGTGGTGAGGCGATCGTCTCGCCTCCGCTCTGGGTCTGGTGCAGCCGCAGGAACGCTTCCTGCACCACGTCTTCGGCTTCGCCGACGCTGCCGAGCATCTGGTAGGCGATGGCGAAGGCGCGCGGCCGCAGCTCACCGTACAGATCCGAGGTGGACATGCCTGGTCAGCTCAATCCGTCGACGAATCCGGTGCGCCAGCTCGGGTGCTGCGGCGTCCACCCCAGGTCGCGCTTGGTCTTCTCGCTTGAGATCCCGCGGGCCCGCGTCATCATGTCGACCACGCCCTCGCCGGCCAGCGGACGGGCGAGCCAGGCCGGCACCCGGCGCGGCGGTCCGGCGCCGAGCGTACGCGCGAGGTAGGGCAGCCAGACGCGCACCGGAGCCGGGTCGTCGTCGGCGACGTGGTAGATCCCGGTCTCGCCTTGCTCGACCGCCGCGACGGTGGCCGCTGCGGCATCGGCGATGTGCACCAGCGACCACACGCCGTCGCCGCTGCCGATGATGGGAAACCTCCGCTTGCGGATCTGCTCGGTCATGACCGCGTCCGGCGCGGCGCTGATGCCCGTCCCGGGGCCGTAGAAGGAACCGTAACGGAGCACGATGCCATCGGCCCAGGTGATGCCGGTCACAGCGTCCTCCACGTGGCGCAGCGCGGCCACGGCCTCCGCGGCGTCGCCGGGCGGGTTCGGCTCGATCCGGCCGTTCTCGTCGGCGACCGGCCCGCCGGTGCGTTCCATCCACAAGGCGTTGCCCTGCGCCACGAACCTGCCGGCGCCGACCGCGCGCGCCGCCGCCAGCAGGTGGTCGGTGCCCTCCGTCCGCAGCCGGTTGGTGGCGGCCGCCATCCGCTTGACCTGCCGCATGCCGGACGGCCCGCCCAGCGCGGTGAGCTGGTGGACGATCACCTCGGGCGCGGCCTTGGCCACCGCGTCGGCCACCGAGTCGGGATCGAGCGCGTCGACGACGACCGGTTCGGCGCCCAGCGCCCGCAGCGGCCCGGTCTTGGCCTGCGAGCGGGTCGTGCCGACCACCTGGTGGCCGCGGGCCACCAACCGGGTGACGAGGTGGGCGCCGATCGCCCCGGACGCCCCGGCGATGAAGATTCTCATGTCGTCTCCGTTCGTTGCGCTGATGAAGTCGCGCTCGGCACTAGAGACGAGGCACCCCGTCCGCCCATGAACGGCAGTGACGCACCTCACACAGATGCCCGAGGCGGCTCCCGCGCGGGAAGCGCCGGCGACCCCTTGACGTGGGCGGCTCCCAGATTTAACTTCTATGAAATCGCGTTCGGCATTATCGAACGACGTTCACACTCTGGACGGTCTCATGAACGACTCACCCCCCTCCACGTTCCAGAAGCTCCTGTCAGAACTGCTCGGCACCGCCTTCCTCGTGTACGTCGGCGCCGGCTCGGCCGCGGCGACCGGGGTCATCGCGGCCGGATCCCATGCGCCCTTCTCCATGGCCCAGCTCGGCATGATCGGCTTCGCGTTCATGCTGGTCATCGTGGGCACGGTCTATGCCGTCGGGCACATCTCCGGCGCCCACATCAATCCGGCGGTCACGGTCGCCCTCGCCGCCACCGGCCGCTTCCCCTGGCGCGAGGTGCCCGGCTACGTCGCGGCACAGGCCGCCGGGGCGGTCGCGGGCGCGCTCGGGATCTTCGCGACGCTCGGCGCGGACGCCGCCAGGGCCGCCGGCGGAGGCGTGACCGCGTACGCCCCCGAGGTCGGCTTCGCCCGCGGCACGCTGGTCGAGGCGATCGGCACGTTCATCCTGGTCTTCGTCGTCTTCGGGGTGCTCGACCGGCGGGCCGCGCCCGGATGGGCGCCGATGGCGATCGGCTCGATCGTCTTCGCGATCATCGTCATCGTCGGCCCGGTGACCGGGGCCGCGATCAACCCGGCCCGCTACCTGGGCCCGTTCCTCGTGGACGCCGCCTGGGGCGGCGCGGTGGGCTGGGCCCAGGTGCCGGCGTACTTCATCGGGGAGTTCGCGGGCGGCCTGATCGGGGCACTCGCCTACACGGCGCTTGCGGCCTCGCGAGGAAGGACGAAGCTGGAGAGCACGACCACGGCAGTAGGGACCGCATCATGAAGAAGCTCATCAACAGCGTCGACTCCGTCGTCACCGACGCGCTGCGCGGCATCGCCGCGGCGCACCCGTCGCTCCGCGTCGACATCGAGAACAAGGTGGTCTTCCGCGCCGACGCCCCCCGGCCGGGCAAGGTGGGTCTGGTCTCCGGCGGCGGTTCCGGTCACGAGCCGCTGCACGGCGGGTTCGTCGGCTACGGCATGCTCGACGCGGCCTGTCCCGGCGAGATCTTCACCTCCCCCGTCCCCGACCAGCTCATCGAGGCGACCAAGGGCGTGGACGGCGGCGCGGGCGTGCTGCACATCGTGAAGAACTACACGGGCGACGTGCTGAACTTCGAGATGGCCGCCGAGCTCAGCGGCGACGAGGGCGTCGAGGTGGCGACGGTGCTCGTAAACGACGACGTGGCGGTGCAGGACTCCCTCTACACGGCGGGCCGCCGGGGCACCGGGGCCACGCTGTTCGTGGAGAAGATCGCCGGGGCGCTGGCCGAGACCGGCGCGCCCCTGGCCGAGGTGGCACGGGTCGCCCGGGAGGTCAACGAGCGCAGCCGCTCGTTCGGGGTGGCGCTGACGCCCTGCACGGTCCCGGCCGCGGGCAAGCCCACGTTCGAGCTGGGCGACACGGAGATCGAGCTCGGCATCGGCATCCACGGGGAGCCCGGCCGCACCCGGGCCCCGATGCGCGAGGCCCGGGAGATCGTCCGTACGGCGATGGACGCGATCGACGCCGACCTGCCGCTGTCCGGCGAGACGCTCGTCATGGTCAACGGCATGGGCGGGACCCCGCTCATCGAGCTGTACATCGTCTTCGCCGAGGTGGAGGCCTACCTGCGGGAGAAGGGCGCCACGGCCGTACGCAGCCTGGTCGGCAACTACGTGACCAGCCTCGACATGCAAGGCTTCTCGGTGACGACGTGCTCGCTGACCGGCGAGCTCACCCGGCTCTGGGACGCGCCGGTGGAGACACCGGCATTGCGCTGGGGCCGCTGACCGCCATCCGAACCTCTGGAGTCCGCTCGTGAACACGCAGTTCTTCGCCGCCTGGATCGAGGAGATCGCCGCCGCCGTACGGGCACAGCGCGACCACCTCACCCAACTGGACGCCGCGATCGGCGACGCCGACCACGGCGCCAACCTCGACCGCGGGTTCACCGCCGCGCAGGAGGCGCTGGCCGGCGCCTCCCCGCAGACCCCGGGCGCGCTCCTCGTCCTCGTCGGCTCCACGCTCATCCGCAAGGTGGGCGGGGCCTCGGGCCCTCTGTACGGCACCGCCTTCCGGGAGATGGGCAAGGCGTTCGGCGAGGCCGCGGAGATCTCGCCGGCCGAGCTGAGCACGGGCCTGAACGCGGCCCTGTCCGGCGTGCAGCGCCTCGGCGCGGCGGCCGAGGGCGACAAGACCATGGTCGACGCCCTCGCCCCGGCCGCCAAGGCGCTGGCCCAGGCCGTACGGGACGGACTGAAGCCGGAGGAGGCGCTGGAGGCGGCCGCCGCCGCGGCCGAGCAGGGCGCCCGGGCGACGGTCCCGTTGCAGGCGCGCAAGGGACGGGCCAGCTACCTGGGACCGCGCAGCGTCGGGCACGAGGATCCCGGCGCCGCCTCGACGGCTCTGCTGTTCGGTGCGCTGAAGGCGGCCGCCTCCCGATGATCGCGAGCCGCGGCCGGGCCGCGACGAGCCGGGTCCCGGCGCCGGCCGGCCCGTCCGGCGCCCGGAACCGGGCGCACGTGGACCGAGTGCACGTGGACCGGGCGCACGTGGACCCGGTGGACGCGGACCAGTCGGCCTGCCGGGTCGTGAGGCGCCCAGGCCGGGTGGACGCAGGCCGGGTGGACGCGGACCACTCAGACGAGCGGGCCGCCGGGCACGGCGGAGCGGGGCGCGCCGAGGTCGCGCGAGAGCGCCCGTGCGGTCTCGCGCACGGCCAGCGCGATCTCCTCCCGCCGCGCCGGGTCCAGCACCCGCTCGACCGGCCCGACAACGGCGACGGCGCCGGCCACCGAGCCGTCCCGGGAGAAGACGGGCGCGGCGACGCCCGCGTCTCCCAGCGCCGCCTCCTGGTCCTCGACCGCGTACCCCCGGCGGCGCACCTCCGCGAGCACCCGCTCAAGGTCGTCGCGGACGGTCCTGGTGAGCCCGGTCAGCGGGGCGAGGTCGCCCGACAGCAGCTCGTCCCGGCGCGGGTCGTGGGCGGCGATGGCGTGGCCGAGCGCGCACGCGTGCCAGGGAATCGCCGCGCCGACCTCCAGGATCTGCACGACGTCGTCGGGCCGGAACACGTGGTGGAGCACGATCACCCGGCTCCCCGACAGTGTGCCGACCCAGACCGCCTCGTTGACGCGCTGGGCCAGGGAGTCGGCCCACAGCAGGCTCCTGGCCCGCAGTTCCGACCCCTCCAGATAAGCGTTGCCGAGTTGCAGCACGGCGGGCCCGAGCGCGTACTTGCCGGTGTCGGGGTCCTGCACGACCAGCTCGCAGGCGGCGAGCGTGCGCAGCAGCCCGTGCACGGTCGGCTTGGCCAGGCCCACCCGCTCGGCGATCTCGGTGACCCCGAGCCGGGGGGTGCCTGACCCGAGGACCTTCAGGATGAGCGCGGCGCGCTCCACCGACTGGATCACTTTTCGATTATGCCGAACGATCTTCAGGAATAACGAATGGTTGGCATCGTACTTATTTCACACAGCAACGGCCTGGCCACGGAAGTGGCCGCGCTGGCAAGGCAGATCGGCGGCGCGCACGTGCCGCTGGCGGCGGCGGGAGGCACCGAGGACGGCGGCCTCGGCACCAGCCCCGATCTCGTGACCGCCGCAATAAAGGAGGTGGACCGGGGGGACGGGGTCGTGCTCATCCCCGACCTCGGCAGCTCGGTGCTCACCGCCAAGTTGCTGCAGACCCCGGATGACGTCGTGATCGCCGACGTGCCGTTCGTGGAGGGCGCCATCTCCGCGGTCGTCGCGGCGGGCGGCGGCGCCTCGCTGGACGGTGTGCTGGCGGCGGCCGAGGAGGCGTGGCATGTCCGTAAGCTCTGACCCCACGGCAAACCCCGCGGGAGCGGCCCCCGCTGAGGCGAGCCCTCCGCTCGCGACGCCCCCTGCTGTGGCGAAACCCGCCGGAGCGACTGCTGTTGGGGCGCCCCCTGCTGGGGCGGCTCCTGCGGCCGTGCCTTCCGAGGTGGGCGCGGACGAGCGCACGATCGTCCTGAGCGAGGACCTGCACGCCCGCCCCGCGAGCGCGCTCGCCCAGACCGCCGCCGCCTTCACCTCGGCCCTCACCCTCTCGTACGGCTCCCGCACGGTCGACGTGCGCAGCGTGCTGTCGCTGATGGGCCTGGGCGCCACGAGCGGGCAGAGCGTGACCCTGCGCGCCACCGGCGACGACGCCGCCGAGGCGCTGACTGCTCTCGCCTCGGTGCTCGGCGCCTGACGAAAGGCGCGGCGAGTGCGTCAACGGCCCCGCGTACGGCGGGCGCGGGCACAGCGGCGGCGAGTTGGTCGCTCCGGATCTCATCCAGCTCCTGCGGCAATGCGGGCATCACCTACACCTCGGCGGGCGGTGGGCGTACTGTCGGCTTCGACCGGCGAGTGCTGCTGTGCGCTCCCGGCGACTCCGGGTAGGAACCTGCGAGCGACGACGATCGGCCTTCGGCGGCGCACTCCGCAATCCGGAGGCCGAACGGCTCGCACCCGAGGAAAGGACGACCAGTGACCTATCCCCCACCGGCCTACCACGGTGACACGGGCGAGCCGACGGCGACGTACCGGCGCCCGGACGCCACGCCCGAGCTCGACTACCCGAGCGGAACGACGGTGCACTATCTGGCGACCGGTGCGACGACCAATGGACAGTTCGGGCTCTACCGCTGGGATATGGGACCGAAGCCCAGCGGCCCGGCGGCGCATTTCCACCGGTCGATCTCCGAGTCGTTCTACATCCTCACCGGCACGGTGCGGATCTACGACGGCCGGCGCTGGATCGACACCGGCCCTGGCGACTTCGTACACGTTCCGGAGGGCGGCACCCACGCGTTCCGGAACGAGTCGGGCGAGCCGGCGTCGATGCTGCTGCACTTCGCACCCGGCGCACCCCGGGAGGGCTACTTCGAGGGGCTGCTCACGCTCGCGGACATGAGCGAAGAGGAGAAGGCGGAGTTCTACCTCCGCCACGACACCTTCTGGCTCTGAAACCCGGGGACCTGGCTCACGTCTCCCGGCCCTCATGTAGCGACGTATTCATGCCGACGAGCCTGCAAATGACGCATTGCTCACCATGCAACGAGGCACCTGTGGCAGTCTTGCTCACACAAAGCTGTGCCCCGGCTGCGTACGTAGCAGAGGCAACACCGGGGCTTATGCACGTGTCGGGTATTCGTACCGCTGTACTCCCGGCGCTACTTTCGTAGCACGCACTGTGATGCGGAGTGGAGGGAAGCCACCCGGCGGATTTTCCCACGTCAGGCCAGCCGTAGTGAAGGCGGGGTCATCATCCCTATCTTCTGGGTGCCCGTGCCGGACGTCGAAATTCCACAGACTCACCACTCGATTCCCGCCCACGACCTTGGCCGTCTACGCGGCCGGCATCCTCTACGCTGGCCTGCACTCCCGGATCACATGGATCGCCCGACAGGCCGCCGAACCGGGCATATTCTGCCTGCGCTGGTTCCTCCGGTCTCAATTCCGCAGCCGTATGCTGATCACCGCTCTCCTTCTGTGGGCAGGACTGGATACCGCTGCAGACACCGGCTTGGGCGCAGCGATCGTTGTAGTGCTCACCGGCGTCGCTGGTCTCGAGCTCCTGGCAAAGGTGCTGCGCGTCCGTTTCGGTATTCGTCTCCCTAATGAGTCCGACCGCGATTCACCCGAGTAGCACTCTCACCGGAGACCGACCCTCACCCCTCGGAGTTCCCAACCAACCGTGCAGAAACGTCGTTGAAGTCGCACAAACGGCATTCCTCACCGACCAGAGACAGCTCGACCGGAGTGCCAAGCCGCTCTCCCGTTTTGATCAGGTACTTGTCGCGGCCCGAATGCCCGACTCACCGTTGCCAGGAATCCGGTGCCAACCAGGAGGTGACCAGCTCCGTCTCAGGACCCGTGAGCAGAGCGACTTCGACGGGGCGGCGACCCTTGCGAGCTCGTGTGACAGCAGCCCGGCCAGCCCCGTGACGGCCGCGCGGTCGGTGAAACCTCGGGCTTCGGGCCTGTCCGCCTCTGCCGTCAGCGTGTCCAGGTCCGACAGCAGGTGCATGACCGTCATCGACGCCCTGCTCATGGCTCGGTTCAGCCGCGTCAGCGCGTCGGCGTACTCAACCAAACCGGGCGCACCCCGCAGTGCCCGCCACCGCTCGCCCATCACCCCCAGCCAGGAGCGGCGAGGCGCCAGGCCGTGCGCGCTCAGTGCGGCGCAGGCGAACGAACACGCCCATGTGGACAGCATCGCCGCAGTGAGCGACTTGTCACCGGCCGCGCCAGCCGATTTCCGACAAGACCGCCAGGGGCCAACGAGCCCGGGTTCAGGACTGGAGGTCGACGGCCAGTGCGATGTTCCGTGCCGGAGTGCCTGCAGGCGGGTTCTCTGAACGGTCCGCCGTTCGCCGGTCGTGCGGGTAGGCCGGTCGCTGCTCCGGGTCGCGGGGCCGCCACCGGCCAGGATGTGACCCAGAGTGTGAGCCGGCGTACGGAGGCCGGTGATTCGCGCGGGGAACCGAGGACGCGGGCACGCAGTCGTACTGCGGGCACGGCGTGGTGAAGCACTGCTTGGGAGAGGGCACGCAGACGCGGCCCGGACCACAGTTGACCGCCGCACACGGCGATCCGGGGCTGCACGCACCGGCCGCCTGCCCTTCCGACGGAGTGGCGATGACCGTCCGGGCTGGTGGAACCGCAGGCCCCTGGCCTGCCCAGGCGTCGGCCGCCGGCGACACCGCTACGGCCACGCCCACCATCACGATCAGTTTTCGAAGCATGCTTCCCCCGAGCCGCGTTGATCGCTTCTGCCTTCCGCGATGCTCGCACCGGCCACCCCCGCTGACGGCAAAACGGCTCTCAGCCAATCGCACGGCTTGCCGAAAGCCGGGCCACGCAGGGGGTGACCGGATCGTGTGTCCACTGCGCGTTCCGGTCAGTCCCCGTAGCAGTGCAACAGCAGATCGGGCTCTGCCTGCCAGCACGTCAGCAGCTTCCGTATGGCCGCCACCAGCTCGCGTTGCGCGTCGGTGCCGACGGCAGCCTCCAGACGGTCGACGTCCGCCTCAAGCTGCGGAAGGTCGCGTCGATCGAGAACCGTGTCCGACCACGGGTCGAGCCCTCCCAGAACGAGCAGGCCGCTGCTTCCGGCGCTGTCCACCAGCGACAGGAGCTCGTCTACCTCCACGTCCAGCACCCAGCCCCGCCGTTCTGCCGTCATCCACTCTTCGGCCTCCGCACGGCGACGCTCACGCCGCTGTGCCCGGGTGGCGCGACGCAGGCTCTTCGGACGCGGCTGCGGAGGACGCAATGCCAACAGCAGTCCCATGCCGCCGACCGTAGCGATCGCCACGGCCTGCCGGTAGCGCGCCCAGCCGGCGGAACGGGCATCCGGGCCGCGTTCGGATCCCGGCCGGTCGGGCCGGAGAAGTCGGCCCGGCGCAGAAGTCAGCCCAGCCCAGAAATCAGCTCAGCCCAGAAATCAGCCCAGCGCGGCCGCCTTGCGCAGCAGCACCGAGCGTTCGCGCTGGTTGGCGCACAGCCGGGCCGCCAGCTCCAGCTCGGTGCGCGCCTCCGGTCGCCGGCCGAGGCGGGCCAGCAGTTCCCCGCGTACGGTCGGAACCAGATGCGACCCGGAGAGCCGGCCTGAGGCGACCAGCTCGTCCACGATGGCCAGGGCCTGCGCCGGGCCCGAGGCCATGGCGACGGCGACGGCCCGGTTGAGCTCGACCACCGGCGAGGGCGCGACCCGGCCGAGCGCCTCGTAGAGCACCACGATCCGGTCCCAGTCGGTCTCCTCGGTGGAGAGCGCCGACGCGTGGGTGGCGGCGATCGCGGCTTGCAGGCCGTAGGGGCCGAGGCCCCGGGCCGACGCCTTGGCCAGCGCGGCCAGCCCCCGGTGGATCGCCGAATAGTCCCACCGCCGCCGGTCCTGGTCCTCCAGCAGGATCGGCGAACCGTCCGGACCGGTCCGGGCCGGGAAGCGCGCCGCCGTCAGCTCGCACAGCGCCAGCAGGCCGTGCACCTCCGGCTCGTCCGGCTGCAGCGCGGCCAGGGTGCGGGCCAGCCGGATCGCCTCGTACGCGAGGTCGGGCCGCATCAGCCGGTCGCCGGACGTGGCCGTCGACCCCTCCGTGAAGATCACGTAGAGGACGCTGAGCACGCCGCCCAGCCGCTCCCGGCGCTCGTCGGCCGGCGGCAGCTCGAACGGCACTCCGGCCGCCGCGATCGTCTTCTTGCCCCGGGTGATGCGGGCCTGCACGGTGGGGACAGGCACGAGGAACGCGCGGGCGATCTCCTCGCTGGACAGGCCGGCGACCACGCGCAGGGTCAGCGCCACCCGGGCCTCGGGCGAGAGCACCGGATGGCAGCTGACGAACATCAGCGCCAAGATGTCGTCGTCGATCCTGTCGGGGTCGGCCTCTTCGCCGACCGCCGGATCGGCCGGGTCGGCCGCCAGCAGGGCATACCGGTCCTGGAGGGCGGTCCGGCGGCGGATCGCGTCGATAGCCCGCCGCCGCGCCGTGGCCATGAGCCAGCCGGCCGGATTGACCGGAGGGTCGAGCGGCCACGACACCAGCGCCTCGGCCACCGCCTCCTGGGCCGCGTCCTCGGCCAGCCCGAAATCGCCGGTGAACCGGGTCAGCGCGGCGACGATCCGCGCCGACTCGATCCGCCAGACGGCCTCGACGTCGGCCGCACCCATCAGATCCGGGCCCGTCCCTCGGCGGCCCCCGCGGTGTCCTGCGGCATCTCGTCTTCGCCGGCCACCCGCCGGACCTCGATCTTGGAACCGGTGACCGCCGGTACCCGCTTGGCCCACTCGACCGCCTCCTGCTTCGAGGCGACGTCGAGCAGGAAGTAGCCCCCGAACAGTTCCTTCGTCTCTCCGTACGGCCCGTCCGTGACCACCGGGACCTCGCCGCTGAAGTCGACCACGACACCCTGGCGCGGATCGTCGAGCCCTTCCGCCGCGAGGAGAACGCCGGCCTTGACCATCTCCTCGATGAACTGACGGGTCCTGGCCATCATCTCCTCGATGTCGGCCATCATGGCCGCGTTCGACTCGTCGGTGCCCCGCATGATCAGCATGTAGCTCGGCATCCTGTTCTCCTTCTCCGGCGGGGCCGCGTCTCGTCCCTCGCACCCCTACGTCGAACGAGCGGCCCCCGGATCGACACGGCCCGGGAAAATCTTCCGCCGAGCCCCGGCCGGCCCCTCCGGCCCGCGTTCTGAGGGACGCCGTCTGCTGCGGGTGCGTCCCCGGCCGGATCGCCAGGTGGTTCACATGACGTAAGACACCTCTACTTCGGGTGACAGTGATTGAGCGCCGCTCTGACCTGCGGCAACCCTAAGAACCATTTTGATGACCTGCAACGGTCGTCCCGGTGGTTCTCGTCGTTTCGCCGCTGATCATGATGCCGTGTGCCCTCATTGTGCTTGCCCCAGTCCAGCAGCGGCGGGCGGCGTGCCGGTGTGGGTAGCTGTCAAGGTGGAAATCGATAAGGTGAGGCCCATGGATTCCCGAGTTGATCCAGACGGCGGCGATGGCCGCAGTAGCCCGCGTGACGTGTTTCTCCGCCTGGTGAATGGGGTCTGCGAAGGGCCGTACGAAAATCTGGCCGACCTCTATGCCGAACAGACCCATGTCACCCACCCGTTTCACCCGCTCAACGCGCCGCCGCTGCTGAGCCGCAGCGAACTGCACGAGCACTTCACCGCGCCGCCGCCGTTTGCCCGGACACTGAATCGTAAGCCGGTCAACATCATCATCCACGACACCGCTGATCCGGAGGTGATCGTCGCCGAATTCGCTTACCAGGGGCACGTGGAGGAGACAGGAGAGGCGTTCACCGTGCCCTGTGTCTTCGTTCTCCGTATTCGCGACGGGCTCATCGTCGAGTCCCGCGATTACATCGATCACATTGCCAGCGCGCGGGCATGGGGCCAGCTCGAAAGCCTCCTGACCGCGCTGCGCCCATCGAGCGAGGTCGACCACTGAAATGCGGTTGCCGGTGATCGCGGGATCGCGCGCCTGATCTCCGGTCGAACCAGACGCCGGCCGAGGTCGTGCCTCGGCGCAGCCGTTCATCGCGACCTTGGTAGGCGTTCACGCCGCACCTTGCCCGTCCATCCCGTCTGCCATCGACCCGATCGCGAAGCGGCAGCGGGCCGGCAAAAGGGAGAGCGCCGAAAGTCTCACCGCGACCACGTGTGCCATGTGTTGCGGCGCACTGCGGCGTCGGCGTGGCTCGGTGCCGGGGTCGACATTCGCACGGTCGCTGAGTACCTCGGTCACTCTGACCCTGGGTTCACGCTCCGGACGTACACCTGCCTGACGCCGAACGCAGCCGACCGGGCGCGCAAGGCTATGGACGCGTTCTTCACGCAAGAGCAGACCGGGCCGAGTGCCCTGGTTGTGCCCTCGGGAAGATCGAGATGACGTTCACCCTGCTAGACGACGCCCGGTGCCGCTACTTCCACTGGAAGTAGACGAACAGGCGGCCGTGGTTCTTGGAATCCTTGTCGATCCGGTGGTAGAGCGCCTTGATCTCCTTCTGCTCCAGGAAGCGCAGCACCTTCTTCTTGAGCTGGCCGGACCCCTTGCCCGGGATGATCTCCACCTGGGTCGCCTTCTTGCGTACGGCCTCCTGGATGATGCCGTGCAGCGCCTTGTCGATCTCGCTGCCCTTGTTGTAGATGTCGTGGAGGTCAAGCTTCAGCTTCACGCAAGCGAGTCTAAGTCGCCGCCCGCCGCGGAATGCGGGTGCGGGACGCGGAAAGCGGACGCCGAATGGGGAACGCGGGGCGCGCGACAGGGACGCGGGGCGAGGCGGGTCACCGCGCCCCACACCGGCGGGGGCGGGTCAGCCGTTGATGTAGCCGACCAGGGCCTCCTTCTCGCTCTCCAGCTCCTGGATCGAGGTCTTGACGACGTCGCCGATGCTGACGATGCCGGCCAGACGGCCGTCGCGGACGACGGGCACGTGCCTGATCCGGTGGTTGGTCATGGTGCGGCGCAGCTCGTCGACGTTGGTGTCCGGGCCGCAGGTGCGCACCTCCGCCGTCATGATCGACGAGACGGGCATGGTGAGCAGCGCGGCGCCGTGCTCGTTTAGCCGCCGTACGACGTCGCGCTCCGACACGATGCCCGCGATGGTCAGACCGTCCTCGGAAACCACGACCGCGCCGATGTTGAGCTCGGCCAGCCGGGCGAGAAGCTCCGACACCGTGGCGTGCGGCGGAACGGTCGCCACACCTGTTCCCTTGCTCTGCAAGATCGTCCCGATGAGCATCGACACCACCTCTCAGGGGCACCTGGGGGACTGTCCCCGCTTCCGCTCCCGCCGGCCGGCCGGAGCGGCGAAATCCTGTTTCCCCAGGCAACAGCGGTCGTCGTACCTCGTCAAGGGCCTCCACCCCTACGATGGCGAAATATCACCGCACCCTGGGGGCAGAGGATGGCCGAGAAACTCAACACCGGGAGCCATGATCTCCCGATCTCAGAAGCGCTCGCGGAGTTCATGCGCGACGGCTGGGCCGACACGCACGAGGACGTGGCGCCGCTGCCGGGCGCCGCGTACGCGGCCAAGCGGCGGGCACGGCTCACCGAACGGCTGCCGGGCGAGCGGCTCGTCATCCCCTCGGGCACGCTGCGGGCCCGCAGCAACGACGACGACCACCGGTTCCGCACGCACAGCGCGTTCGCCTACCTGACCGGCGGCCAGCAGCCGGACGACGTCCTGGTGATCGAGCCCTCCGGTGAGGCGCGGCTGTTCCTGCATCCCCGCCCGTCCCGTGCCGAGTCGCAGGAGTTCTACCGCGACCGGCGGTACGGCGAGTTCTGGGTGGGCCGCCGATTCGACCTCGCGGAGGCCGAGGCGGCGTACCAGATCGAGTGCGCGCACATCGGCACGCTGCCGGCCGCGCTGAATGGACCCGCGCGCGTGCTGCGCGGGGTGGACGCCTCCGTAGACGCGCTCGTCTCCCCCTCCGGCGACGACCGCGACGCCGAGCTGGCCGCGGTCCTGTCGGAGCTGCGGCTGGTCAAGGACGAATGGGAGATCGCGGAGCTGCAGCAGGCGGTGGACGCGACCGCGCGCGGGTTCGAGGACGTCGTGCGCGCGCTGCCCGCGGCCCTCGCGCACCCGCGCGGCGAGCGGTACGTCGAGGGCGTCTTCGGCCTGCGCTCGCGGCTGGAGGGCAACGCGGTGGGCTACCAGTCGATCGTGGCCTCCGGAGCGCACGCCTGCGTGCTGCACTGGATCCGCAACGACGGGCGGCTCGACCCCGCCGAGATGCTGCTGCTGGACGCCGGCGTCGAGGGCGACAACCTCTACACGGCCGACGTCACCCGCACGCTGCCGCTGTCGGGCCGGTTCAGCCCTGTGCAGCGGCAGGTCTACGACCTGGTCTACGAGGCGCAGACGGCCGCCATCGCGGTGCTGCGGCCGGGGGCGCGCTTCCGCGAGTTCCATGAGACCGCCATGCGGGTGATCTCCGACGGGCTGCGCGAGTGGGGCCTGCTGACGAAATCGCAGGCCGACGCGGGCCTGCACCGGCGCTACACCCTGTGCAGCAGCGGCCACATGCTGGGCCTCGACGTGCACGACTGCGCCCGGGCGCGGGCGGAGACCTACCTGGACGGCGTGCTGGAGGAGGGTCAGGTGCTGACCGTGGAGCCGGGGCTCTACCTCCAGCCCGACGACCTGACGCTGCCGCCGGAGCTGCGCGGGATCGGCGTCCGCATCGAGGACGACCTCGTGATCACGGCCGACGGCGCCCGCCTGATGTCGGCCGCGCTGCCCCGCCGCGCCGACGAGATCGAGGCGTGGATGGCCGCCCTGGCCGGGTGAGCGACCCCGATCCGGGCTTCCGGTCCGGGCCCGCCGCCCGGACCGGAAGCCGGTCGGAGGCGTGTCGCCGATCCGTACCTCATAGACGCGGCTGAGGCGGCTCCGCCGGCTCGCCCTTGTAAACGGGGTCGGCGGAATCGCCGATGATCAAATCGATCATGGCCGAGGTGGACATCGCACTGATGGACCCGGCCATGAGGCCGATCACGGACACCCGGAACGCGTCGACGTCCGCGCGGTCGACGGCCCGGACGCACGCGGGCCCCGCCTTCCTGATGTCCTCCCCGAACCGGTGCCAGGACTTCTGTGCCATCGGGTCGGGGACCTGGAAGTAGACCGGTTCCCGCGACGCCAGGTTGATCATGGCCTGGCACAGCGGTCGCATTCTGACCATGACATCGGCCGTGTCCTCCGGGAGATCGTCACGCTCGGCCGAGTCGAGCACTGCCGTCACGGACTTGCCGATGCGGAGGGCGTGATCGAGGAGATATCGGCCGCCGAGCCGATACCAGGCGATGACCTGCCGCCTGCGCATGTCCTGCGAGGCCGGCAGGACCGGCAGGCCCGCCGTCCGTTGAAAGGTGGCCTGCGCACCGACCGTGGTGAGCTGCGCCTGCGTCGAGAACTGCGCCTCGGCGTCGCCCGCCATCAGAACGGCGGCGGTCGCGAGAGCCGCACACGGCAGACCGGCCGCCGGCAGCGCTGTGGCGTAGCGTCTTCCCGGCCTGGCGCGGGCGGTGGCCGCGACCGGCTGGGACGCCGGGACGCGGGCGTTCGGGATCGCCGACCAGGCGAGGCGGCACAGGGCCGCCAGTGCCGTGGCCGCCACCGCGACGACCGGCGCCAGCAGTAGCGCACTGTGCGCGACGAGGCCGAAGGTGTTACCGGCCTCCAGCTGCCGCCAGGCGGGACGCCAGGCGCAGCTGTTGTTGAGGACGCTCAGCGGCTGGACGCATCCGTCGACGGAGATGAGCGCGGTCGCGGCGGCCAGGCCCAGGATCGCGGCGGCCCCCGCGGCGACGAGCGCGGCCGGCAGCCGGAAACGGGCCGAGGCCGCCGCGATCAGGGCGGCGACCAGTGTGCCGGCGGCGATCGCCCACAGTGACCAGATCGCATAGCTGAAGGCGTACATGCCGCCGCGTTGTCCCGGTGCGGCGTGCAGGGTGTGCAGCCATGCCTGGATTCCGGCGACACCGGCGGCCGCGATCACCGCTCCCACCAGTGCGGGCGCGACGGCCTGTCGCAGCGCGGGCACCGGCCGTGTCACGGGAGCGACGGTGTCCGTCGCCTCGCGGCTTCCGAGGGCGGCGTACGGCGAGCGGAGCCGGCCGGGTCCGTGTCGGACGGTGCCCGCGGCCCACAGGGCGAAAGGCGTGACCCAGGCCACGACCGCGGCGGCAGGGGTCAGCGGCCGGTACGCCGCGTATCGCAGCACCGCGATCATCGGAGCCATGACGGCGGTCGTGTCCGGGCGCGCGGTGCCCGCGCCGGGAAACCAGTTCGCGGTGCTCCATCGCAGGCCCTCCGGGTCGTACCAGAATCCGCCGGCGTACATCGCGCCGTAGAAGTTCCACCAGCAGAACCACGCCGAGAGGATCAGCCAGCCTGAGATCAGGCACAGCGCCAGCGGCCATCGCAGCGACCGGCCCGGCCAGGATGTGGCCGCGAGGCGCGCGCACTGGGAGGTCCAGCACGTCACGGCGACCGCGGCGGCCACGACCAGCGTCAGCACCCACACCCTGCCGGGCAGCCACGTCCCTCCGGTGGTCTGGCCGTTGACCAGCGATCCGCAGATCAGCCCCAGGCCCAGCCACAGCCCGGCCCGCACTCCGCTGGGAGCCGGCCGGCCCAGCACGGCGGCACGGACCACCGCCCGCCACAGCACCGCCGTGACGGCCGCCGCGACCACGGCCGCCGGAACGGTGGCGAGGCCCTGCCCGAGCCAGTCACTCAGGTCGGCGACGCGCGGCTCGACGTGCCCCAGCAGGTGGAAGTTCATCAGTGTGGCGCCGGCGCCGATCAGGAACATCAACGGTGAACTCACCGTGAAGAGCGGTGCCGGATCGTCGAGGGCGGCGCGGCGGATCTCCCGCCTCGGGTGGGTCCGCACCTGGTCCAGCAGGACGCTCGCCAGCCGGTGCAGACGCCCGCGCTCAGCCGGCGCGGGAGGCACGTGCGGCGCACCTGGCTCGACCGGCGCGGCCGATGTGAGCGGCGTGAGCGGCGTGGGCGGCGCGGGCGACGCACTTGGCCCAACCGGCGCGGCCGGCGCGGCCCAGACGTGCTCAAGCGGCGCACCCCAGCGGCCGGCCGTCAGGTCGGCGTACAGCTCCCTGCTGCGCAGCACGTCCGCACGGACGAAGTGGACCACGACGGCGATGATCACGGGAACGGCCAGATAATGCGTGACCGAGGCGGCGACCGTCGATCCGACGCCGGTCGCGATGCCGATCGCCCACAGTCCCGACCACCACAGCAGGTAGGGGATGACGATCAGCACGATGAACGTCCGCCACAGGGCGACGGTGGCGTAGGTGATCGTGAGATCCCGGTTGGCCACGTGGGCGAGCTCGTGCAGGACGACGGCGTCGAACGTCCGCGGGTCGGCGGTGCGGCAGGCGACCAGTCCGCCGTTCAGGAGCAGCCGGGGGCGGCCGTCGGTGCCGAACACCGAGGCGCTCCTGCTGGTCGTTGCCGGCGCCATGAACAGTTCCGGCACCCGCGCGACGCGGCCCGCGGCCAGTTCCTCGACCCGCGCGGCGATCTCGGTGCCGCCGGGAACACGATCCAGACGGATGCAGCGGCCGCGACGCTGCTTCCACAGCGGCAGCAGGAGTGTGGCCGCCGCCGTGGTGGCGACGACCACCGCGGGCCCGGCCAGGATCTGCCACACCGGTGGGGGTGGTGCATGCCGGGCCGCGCAGGGGAAAAACGCCAGTGCCTGCCCCGTCAGGCGGGTCGCCGCCGTCAGCGTGTACGCGGAGTAGTCGATGCCGGCCGCCAGCACGCAGTCCGCGTAGCCGCCGAGGCGGAGCGCGGACAGCACCGACATCGGCATGTAACCGCCGGCGGTGACGATCAGCAGCAGCAGAAGCGCGAAGCGGGAGTTCGTGCCGGCGCCGAGTATCCGTTCGTCGAGCCTGGCCCGGCCAGGCTCGACGGCGGTCACCGCGTCTCCCTCACATCGGCATCACCGTGGAACTCCCCGGGCTCGGCCAGCGCCAGGCCGGCGACGACGCCGTCGGCGATCCGCTTGGCCCGGCTTTCCGACAGCCCGGCCTCTGCGGCCGCGTCGAGGACCATCCGCTTCACCAGCGCCTGCTGCTCGCGGGTGAGCGGAGGGATGGTCGCGGGCTCCGCCTTCCGGCGCCGGATGCGCCGCCACAGTGACACCGACCCGCGCGCCGCCTGGTCCACGGCCGCGTCGGTCAGCTTCTGCCGGGCGCTTTCCAGCGTCAGCCACAGCAGTGGCGTCACCAGCGGAACGACGTCGTCGAGTCCGAAGCCGAGCGGGTCACGCCCGTGCCTGCGCCGGCGCAGCCGGGCCGGCACCTCGGCGTCGCTGTAGCGCAGCAGCCCCTCGACCACGACCGTTTCCTCCGGCGCGCAGTCGGCCACGACCTTCCGTACGACATCGCGGAGCAGAACCTCGGTGGAGCAATCGGACTGTGTGTTCAACGTCACGTCCCCGGGTGGAAGTGGTGGAAGTTTCGATGACTTCGGAGTCGGCCCCTGAGCGTGATGCTACAAGCACTGATCGTCACGCATGCCGCTATCCGGACACGGGGCGGCGCCCAGGAGATCGGGCGGCAGCGGACACCGCGTCCCTGCGCCGGGTCCTCCGGATGGGCGGGTCACTCCCGCACGAGCCGCTAGCAGAGCCGCGCGCGTCCGGCCGCGGCCCGTCCCGGCCAGGTCGGCGCACCCGGGATGGTGGGGCCCAGTTCACGTGATCGTCACATCGCTCCCCTACAGTGGCCTCGTGCGCCCCCCACTGGCCGTGGCCGGCCACACCGCCGACGTGCTGGACATGGTCGCCGGCACTCTCACCGAGGCCGAGCGCGAGCGCGCCGAGCGCTTCACCCGCAAGCGGGACCGCCTCGACTTCGTCGCCGCCCACCTGCTCGTACGGCACTGCGCCGCGGAGCTGCTCGGCACCCGCGCCTGCATGCTGACCGTGGCGCAGCGCTGCGAGACCTGCGGGCAGGCCCACGGACGGCCCTGGCTGGCCGAGGCCCCCGAGGTGTCGATCAGCCTGGCGCACACGTCGGGCTATGTCTGCGCGGTCGCCGGGCTCGGGCGGGTGGGCGTGGACGCCGAGCACGCCACGTACGGCCCGGCCGACGAGAGGCTGGTGGAGCTCGCGCTGACCCCCGCGGAGGCGAAGCTGGTCGGCGACGACAACCGCGGGCTGATCCGGCAGTGGGTGCGCAAGGAGGCGCTGGTCAAGCGGGGAGAGCTCACGCTCGACCGGCTGCGCGAGGCTGACCTGTCGGCCCTGCCGCTCGATGACGGGCTGACGGGCCCGCTGGAATGGCAGGGCCGTCACTTCATCGAGTGGACGGCCGGCACGGTGATCGCCTCGGCGGTCACCGACGAGCCCGCCAAGCTACGCCTCCTTGGCGGCTGACCGTCCCGGGGTGGGGTCGAGGAAGACCTGCCGGATCTCCGGGAACCGCTCGGTGAGCCGGCGCTCCACCTGGTCGGAGGCGAGCTCCAGCCGCTGCCCGGACGTCTCGTCGCGGAAGTCGACCTTCGCCGCGACCATGACCTGGCCGGGCCCCATCATGACGGTGACCAGCTCGACGACGGCCTCGACCTCCGGCTGGGCGGCCAGCTCGCCGCGGATCTCCTCCTGCAGCCCGCGCGGCGCGGCCTGGCCGATGAGCAGCGAGGCGTTGGTCCTGATCAGGGTCAGCGCCACGCCGAGCAGCAGCAACCCGATGACGATCGACGCGGCGCCGTCCCACACGGCCGATCCGGTGAGCTGCGACAGCAGCAGGCCGACGCCGGCCGTGGCGATGCCGATCAGCGCGGCGGAGTCCTCCAGCACGACGGCCTTGAGCACGGTGTCGGAGGTGCGCCGCAACAGCCGCCCGGGGCTCACCCGCCAGCGGCGCGCCTCGCCGCGAAGCTGCCGCAGCGCCTTCCAGAGGGAGACCGACTCGATCGCGAAGGACGCCCCGAGCACGACGTACGACACGCCGACGTCGCCCAGGCTCTCCCCGGCGGTGATGGTGTGCCAGCCGTGCGTGAGCGAGAACCCGGCCCCCACGACCAGCGTGAAGCAGGCCGCCACGATCGCCCACAGGTAGGCGGCCCGGCCGTGGCCGAACGGATGGCGGGAGTCGGCGGGGCGCTCGCCGTGCCGGATCGCGGCGAACAGCACCACCTCGGTGGCCGTGTCTGCCGCGGAGTGCGCCGCCTCCGACAGCATCGCCGAGGAGGAGCTCATCAGGCCGGCGACCAGCTTGGCCAGCGCGATGGCGAGGTTGGCCGCGCCCGCGACCACGACTGTGCCGAGGCTCTCACCGTTCTCGCTGTCGGCCATTCCGCTCCATTCGTGCAAGTGATCTTATGCTGGTCGTCATGGAAGCCCCTCATTGGCTCACCCCGCAGGAGCAGCGCGCCTGGCGGGCCCATCTGGCCGCCCACCGCCTGCTCTTCCACCAGCTCGACCGGGAGCTGCAGGGCACCGGGCTGTCGCTGAACGACTACGAGATCCTCGTGAACCTCTCGGAGAGTCCCGGCCGCCGCATGCGCATGAGCGAGCTGGCCGACGCGACGATCCAGTCCCGCAGCAGGCTGTCCCACCAGATCTCGCGGATGGAGGCCGCCGGCCTGGTGGTCCGGCAGAACTGCGAGGACGACCGGCGCGGCACGTTCGCCGTGCTGACCGACCACGGCTGGGAGACGATCCAGCGGGTGGCTCCGGACCACGTGGCGAGCGTCCGGCGGCACTTCATCGATCGGATGACCCCCGAGCAGGTGTCCACGCTCGACCAGATCTACACACCGATCGTCGACCATCTCCAGGCGGTCCGCGGCACCCGGTGAGGAGACCGTGGGACGGCACGGGGTTTAGCACCGGCCCCGACTTCCCCCGACAGGCCGGGCCAAACGGTTTCCCGCGGGAGCGCGTGCCGGCCCCGGCTGGTCGCTACGATCCGGCTGTGCGAACAATCCTCGGGCTCGTCGTGGCCGGCCTGCTGCTCGTGACCGCCTGCAGCGCGAAGAGCGAGACTGCCCTGCCTGACGGTCCCGCGCTGCTGAAGCGCTCGGCCGACTCCATGCGCACGGTCAAGACGGTCGCCTTCATGATCGAGACCAAGGACAAGCCCGCCATACCGGTCCGGCATGCCGAGGGCAGCCTCACCCGGGAGGGCGACGCCAAGGGCACCCTGCAGATCGAGATCGCCGGACTGCAGGAGATCGAGTTCGTGCTCGTCGGCGACAAGGTCTACTTCAAGGGCCCGACCGGCGGCTTCCAGACGATGACGCGGCAGCAGCTCGTCGCGCTGTACGACCCCTCCGCCGTGCTGACGGGCGTACCCGACCTGCTGTCCACCGCGCAGGACGTCCGGACGCAGGCGGAGGAGAAGATCGGCGACGCCGCCGCCTATCGCGTGACGGCCGCGCTGTCGCAGCAGGTGCTGGCCAAGCTGGTCCCCGGCGTGCAGCAGGGGGTCAACGGCACACTCTGGCTCGACAAGGCCACCAGCCGCCTGCTCAAGCTCGACCTGCCGCTCACCGGCGGCTCGGTGGCCGTGACCATGGGGGACTACGACGCCCCCGTGACCATCGCCCCGCCCGCATCGTGACCGGCGCCACCGACGCCACCGGCACCGGCAGCACCGGCAGCGCGACCGGGGCGGCCGGGGCTGCCGGGCCCGTCGCGCGGCGACGTCGGCTCGCGCTGGGCGTCGGCGGGGCCGCCGTGCTGCTCGCCGCGCTCGACGCGTACGTCGTCGTCACCGTGCTCGTGGACGTCGCCGCCGACGTCGGCGTGCCGCTGAACCACCTGGAGCGGGCGACTCCGGTCGTGACCGGGTTCCTGCTCGGCTACGTCGCGGCGATGCCGCTGCTCGGCCGCCTGTCCGACCGGTTTGGCAGGCGCGTGCTGATCCACGCCTGCCTGGCCGGGTTCGCCGCCGGTTCCCTGGTCACCGCTCTGGCGGCGGGCGTCCCGGCGCTGGTCGCGGGCCGTACGCTGCAGGGCGTCGCGGGCGGCGCGCTGCTGCCGATCACCATGGCCCTCATCGGCGACCTGTGGGACGAGCGCACCCGGGCGGTGGCGCTCGGCGCGGTCGGCGCGGCGCAGGAGCTCGGGAGCGTGCTCGGCCCGCTGTACGGCGCGGGTCTGGCCGCGCTCGCCGGATGGCGCGGCATCTTCTGGGTCAACATCCCGCTCGCGCTGCTGGCCGCCGTTGCCGTTCAGGTGGCCGTCCCCGGCGGGCGCGAGCCGTACGGCCCGTCCTCCGGCAAGGCAGGCGCGGGAACGGGCGAGACGGGCTCGGGGAAGGTGGACGCGGGCGGCGGTGTCCTGCTCGCGCTGGCTCTCGGCCTGCTGGTCGCAGGGCTCTACAACCCCTCCCCCGACACGGCCGTGCTGCCGCCGTGGGGACTGCCGTGCGTGGCCGCCGGAGCGGTCGCGGCCGTGCTGTTCGTGCTGTGGGAGATCCGCTCGCCGGTCCGCCTGCTCGACCTGACGGGCGTCCCCAGGAGGCCGCTGCTCGCCACGCTGGCGGCGAGCCTGCTGGCCGGGGCGGCGCTGCTGGTCACGCTGGTCGACGTGCAACTCGCCGCGCAGACGCTGCTCGGCAGGGACGCGGTGGGCGGCGCACTGGTGCTCACCCGGTTCCTCGCCGCGCTGGCGGTCGCGGCGTTCCTCGGCGGGATCCTGGTGCGGCGGTTCGGCGAGCGCCCGGTGGCCGTGGCGGGGATGGCGGTGGCCGCCGTGGGCTACTGGATGATCTCCCGGTGGCCGCTCGACCTGGCCTCGGCCGGCGCGCGGATGGACGTCGACCTCGTGGTGGCCGGCCTCGGCCTCGGCGTGGTGATCGCCCCGGTCTCGTCGGCGGTGCTGCGCCTGGTGCCCGCGGCGCAGCACGGGGTGGCGTCGGCGGCGGTCGTGGTGGCCAGGATGATGGGCATGCTGCTGGGCGTGGCCGCGCTGTCGGCCTGGGGCTTCCACCGGTTCCAGTCGCTCACCGCCCACCTGGACACGCCGCTGCCGTTCGGGGTGGAGGCGGCCGAGTACGCCCGCAGGCTCGCGGACTACACGGCGAAGGTCCAGGCGGCGCTGCACGCGGAGTACACCGAGATCTTCCTGATCACATGCGGGTTGTGCGTGCTCGGCGCGGCCGTCTCCCTGGCCCTGCCACGCCGCCGCACCTGACCCCCAACCTCATCCCGAGCCTGTTCCCGGGCCTCGTCTCGCGCCTGATCCCACACCTCTTCCGGCGCGGGGACCGGGTCAGGGGCCGAACCAGCCGGGGACGTCGAGACGGAAGACGTCGTGCGGCGTCACCTTGCGCAGGTCGGCCTCCAGCTCCCTCAGCCGTTCCTCGCCGATGACGGCGGCCCAGCGCGCCCGCAGCTCGTCGAAGATGCGGGCCGAGCGCACCAGCACGTCCACCCCGGACTCCGTCAGCCGTACGATCTTGCGGCGCGTGTCGCGGGGGTCGCGGGCACGCTCCACGTAGCCGATGCGCTCCAGCGTCTCGATCGTCTTGCCCGCCGCCTGTTTGCTGACGCCCAGCGTGCGGCCCAGCTCCACCGCAGTCGTGCCCTCCGGGCCGATCGCCTGCATGACGAAGCCGTGCATGGGCCGGGCGTGCGGATGCCCCTGCCGGGCCAGCTCGGCGTGCAGCTCGTCGATGAGAACGCGAAACCCCAGGAAGAGCCGCAGGGGCAGCTCGAAGCCGGGCGGGTCGATTGACACAGATAGACAACCTGGTTCACTATTACCGACAACGACATTGTCTATCTTAGGAGACGCCCGGATGTCTGTCATCCGCCATGCCCAAAGCCGCAGATCCGAGACCCCGGCCGGGGTCATGACCACCTTCGCCTCGCCCACCCTGGGCGGCGCCACCAGGGCCTTGTGGCGCGTCGAGGCCACCCCCGCGACCAGCGGGCCCCTGCACGACTTCGACGCCGAGCAGGTGTGGACGTTCCTCGGCGGCACCGCAACCATCGAACTCGGCGGCGAGACGTTCACGGTCGCGCCCGGCGACACCGTGGTCATGCCGCCCTCGACCCCGCGGCGCGTCACAGCGGGCGCCGGCGAGGGCTTCACCGCCGTCGTCACCGCCCCCGCCGGGGCCCGGGCCATCCTCCCTGACGGCACCGTGCACGGCGTGCCGCCCTGGGTCGCCTGACCTCCGGCCATCCCCCTGTCTCGCCCCTCTCCCCCGCGGACCGCCCGGCGATCCGTCCGGCACCCCGCCCGCTCTCACCAACCGGCCCGCTCTCACCAACCCGCCCGCTCTCACCAAGGAGTCACGCATGCCCCTCATCCGTTCCGCCGACAGCCGCAGGAGCACCACTCCCAACGGCGTCATGACCACCCTCGCCTCGCCCACCCAGGGAGGCGCCACCCAGGCCGTCTGGCGGGTGGACATGCCGGCCGGAAACACCGGTCCCCACCACGCCAGTGACGGCGAGCAGGTGTGGACCTTCCTCACCGGCGGCGCGACCGTCGAGATCGACGGCCAGACCATCGCCGTGGAGGCCGGAGACACTGTCGTCATGCCCGCCGACGTGAGCCGCCGGGTGCACGCGGACGCGGAGTCAGGCTTCAGCGCGATCGTGGCCGCACCGGCCGGCTTCGAGGTATACAACCCCGGCGGGACGACCGCCGCGGACGCCTGCGACCTCGCGCCCAAGGGGACCGACCGGATGGTGCCGCCCTGGGTCCTCTGACCGGCCCGTACGCTGCGGGCACGCCGGGTCGTACGGCGAACCCACGGGCCGCCTCCGGGCGGAAACCCGGACGGCTCCGTGGGACGAGATCGGCGGCGGCCGGCGGGCCCGGCGCGCGTGGTCAGGAGCGGAGGTAGGCCAGCACCGCGAGGACGCGGCGGTGCTGGTCGCCGTCCTCGGCGTGCAGGCCGAGCTTGGTGAAGATGCCGCGGATGTGCTTTTCCACCGCGCCCTCGGTGACGACGAGGCGGCGGGCGATCGCGGGGTTCGACCTGCCCTCGGCCATCAGCGACAGGACCTCGCGCTCGCGCGGTGTCAGCGAGGCCAGCGGGTCGTCGCGGCGCCGCCGCACCATCAGCTGGGCGACGACCTGGGGATCGAAGACCGTCCCCCCGGCGGCGACCCGGCGCAGGCCGTCCATGAACTCCTCGACGTCGACCACGCGGTCCTTCAGCAGGTAGCCGACCGCACCCCGGGCGTCGGCCAGCAGGTCGTCGGCGTACGACACCTCGACGTACTGCGACAGGATCAGCACGGGCGCGCCGGGCACCTTCTCCCGCACCTCGACGGCGGCGCGCAGGCCCTCGTCGGTGAACGTCGGCGGCATCCGCACGTCGACCACCGACACGTCGGGCCGATGGGCCACGACGGCCTCGACCAGGGCGTCTCCCGTGCCCACGGTCGCGACGACCGCGCAGCCGAACTCCTCCAGCAGGCGGACGAGCCCCTCCCGGATGAGGACGGCGTCGTCGGCCACCACTACGCGCACGGAACCTCCGCCGTGATCAGTGTCGGCCCGCCCACCGGCGACCGCACCGACAGCTCGCCGTCGACGGCCCGCAGCCGGTCGGCCAGGCCGGACAGGCCGTGCCCCTTGGCGACATGTGCGCCGCCGACCCCATCATCCCCGATCGTGAGGATGAGCGCGTCGCCGATCCTGGTCAGCCCGACCGTGCAGGACGTCGCCCTGCTGTGCTTGGCCACGTTCGTGAGCGCCTCTGCGGTCACGAAATAGATGGTGTTCTCGATGAGCGCCGTATAGCGCTCGGCCGTCTGGACGTCCAGCTCCACGGGCACCGTGCAGCGGCCGGCGAGGGCGGCGAGCGCCGGGGCGAGGCCGCGGTCGGCCAGGATCGGCGGGGCGATGCCGCGCGACAGCGCCCGCAGCTCGTCCAAGGTCTCCCGGGTGGCGCTGATCGCCTTGCCGATCGTCTCGTGCGCGGCCGTGGTGTCCCTGCGCAGCTCCCGCTGGGCCCGCGACAGCTCCATGGCCAGGTGGACCAGGCGCTGCTGGGGTCCGTCGTGGATGTCGCGCTCCAGCCGGCGCAGCGCGTCCGCCTCCGCGTGGGCGGCGGCGTGGCGGCCCTCGGTGAGGTCGTCGATGCGCTCCTGCAGCTCGGCCACGCCGGTCAGCAGCGCCCGGCCCAGGGACGCCTTGATCAGCGCGCACGAACGGACGACGGGATAGAGCGTGAGCGCGAAGACCAGTCCCAGGAGCAGGTAGAAGACGCTGTCCACCACGTAGCCCCGGCCGAGCCCGAGCAGCTCGGGAAGCCCGTGGTTGTCCGGGATGTTCGACAGGATCCATCCGTACAGCGGGTAGGTCAGCCCGGTGAGCGTCACGGACCACCACACGACGGTCACGCAGAACGCCACGATCGCGACCGGGAAGGCCAGCAGCGCGTGCAGCACGTCGAGCCAGGGCTGGCCCCCGGCGAGCGGGGTGATCGTCTTCCGGAGCACCCCCGCTCCCGGCGGCGACGACGGATAGCGCGGCCGGGGCACGTCCCTGCCCAGCACCGCGCGCATGCGGAGCCGTTCGACGTCGCCCATGCCCCGGGCGATGAGGAGGGTGAGGGCGAGGACGGGCACGCCCAGCCAGATCACCAGCAGGCCGGCTCCGGCCGAAAGGCCGGTGACCGTGAGGCAGAACGTGATGATCGCGAGGGGGAGCCCGACGAGGATATAGACCGTGTCGCCGCCGAGGCGGGAGAGAAGTCGGCGCATGTCCCCCACGCTATTGACTCGCCCGCCGCTGATCGATCCGGCGGACGGCAGTCCCGGGGGTAGGGCTTTCCCTACCCCCGGGCCCCGGCCGCCCCGACAAGGATCTCCAGCAGGTCCTCCGGGGCGTCGCGCATGAGGTTGTGCCCGCCGTCCAGCGCGTACGTCGTCCACGCGGGATCCTCGCGCAGCCGCTCGTACGTGGGCGTGAAGGGGGACGCGCCCTCCCAGCCCGCCGCGTACACGTAGACCCGGCGGCCGACGCGCGCCGGGTCGCCGGTCAGCCGGAGCGGCTGGAGCAGCGAGGCGATCGGGTGAGGGGTGGCCCGGGGGTCGAAGAACGGCAGCGGCCGCGTCGCGAAGCCCGTCTCCACCACATCGGCGTACCACTGCCGTTCCCGGCCGGAGACCAGGCTCCAGCAGGAGTCGCCGTCCGCCGGCACGACCGCGTCCAGATAGACCAGACCGGCGACGCGGCCGGGCAGGCGGTCGGCGACCCCGGTGATCACCATGCCTCCGTAGCTGTGACCGACCAGCACGGCGTCACGGACGTCCTCGGCTTCCAGCACGCCGGTGACGTCCCGGATGTGCGTGTCGAGGTTGACCGCGCCGTCCAGCAGGTGGGCGCGTTCGGCGAGCCCGGTCAACGTCAGCGGCAAGGCCCGGTGCCCGAGGCGGCGCAGCCCCTCGCACAACTCTTGGAAGCACCAGCCGCCGTGGCACATGCCGGGGATCAGGACGAACGTGGTCATGGTGAACCTCACTGTCTCGTGGACGCTTCGGCGTCGCGGGTCTTCTCGGCCGGATCCGCTCCGGCCCGGCGGGAGGGGGCCGCGAACGCCGCGACCACGGCCGCGGCGGCGCACAGGATCGCGGTCCACGCCAGGGTGGCGGCGGTCGAGGTGTGGTCGGCGACGAGCCCGGCGAGCCACGGCCCCGCGGTCTGCCCGGCCGCGAAGATCGTGGTGAACGCCGCCAGGGTGGCCGTCCAGTCGGCGGACGGCGTGTTCGCCTTGATGAGCGCGGTGACGGCGGCGGGCACGCCCATGAACGTCGCCCCGTAGACGATCGCCGAGGCGAGGACGACCGGTGGCGCGGGCGCCGCCATCGCCAGCGCCGCGCCACTGCTCAGGAGGCCGAGCAGCACGGCCAGGGCCCGGGTGCCGGGCCACGCGGCGGTCGGACGGCTCCACAGCGCGGGCGCCGCTATTACGGCCAGGCCGAGCGCCGTCCAGGTGAGCACCACCTGCCCGAGCGGCGCGTGCCGGTCGGCCAGGTAGGCGGACAGGAAGGTGATGTAGGTGATGTAACCGGTGGCGAACAGCAGGTAGGCCAGCGCGATCCCCCACAGCGGCCGCACGTGGACCTGCCCGGCGGTGGCGGCCCGCGGCTCCCGCGCCTGCGCCTTCTGGCCGGCCCGCGCCTTCTGATCGGCCCGCGCCTCCTTGCCCGCCCGCGCCTTCCGGTCCGTCTCCGGCTCGTCCCCCGCACGGGCGGGGCCCCAGCTCAGCAGCGCCGCCAGCCCGGCGGCCACGCCCAGGCCGGCCCAGGCCAGGTGAAGACGGTCGCCCAGCGGCGGGATGCCGAGGCCGCCGAGCACGATGCCCAGCCCGGTGCCCGCGAAATACACGGTGATGGGCGTGCCGGAGCCCGCGCGGGCGGCGAGGCGCGACGCGATGACGCCTCCGGTGATGAACACGGCCGCGCCCGCCGCCCCGGCCCCGGCTCGCGCCGCCAGCAGCACCGGATAGGCGTCGCTCGTCGCGGTGACCGCCAGCGACAGCGCGGTGAGGACCATGCCCCACCGGAAGGTGGCCGCCGTGCCCAGACGGCGTACGACGACCGCGGTCACCAGCGCGCCGAGCAGATAGCCGAGCCCGTTGCCGGTGCTCATCGCCCCGGCTTCGGCCAGGGACCAGTGCAGCTCGTCCCGCATGGCCGGAAGGAGCAGCCCGTACGCGAAGCGCGCCAGCCCGAGGGCCGACGCCGTGCCGAGAGCCAGCAGCACCGCCTGCCGCGTCTGCCGGCGCGCCGGCGGGCCCATGACGAGGAGGTCGGGCATGAGGGCTCCCAGAGATCGAACCGATCGGTACGATCTCGGAGCGTAGCAGTGGATCGAACCGGTCGGTACCATCTGGGGTATGCCGGTTCCCAAGGGCTCCACGATCGACCCGGAGCGCACTCGTGCCGCCATCCTCAAGGCGGCCACCCCCGTGCTGTACGAACGCGGGCTCGACGGCATCGGCGTCGCCGAGCTGTGCGCCCTCATCGGGGTGTCGAAGGAGACGCTCTATCGGCACTTCGGCACGAAGGACGGGCTCGTGGAGGCCATGCTCCGGGCCCGCAGCGACCGGGTGAGCCGCTGGCTGGCCGAGGCCGTCGCGGCGGCCGGGGACGACCCGCGCGCGCAGCTCGCCGCGGTGTTCGACACGCTGGGCGAATGGTTCGAGGACCCGGTCTTCCGCGGCTGCGCCATGGTGAACGCGGCGGCCCAGCATCACGACGAGACCGTGCGCGCCGTCACCACGCGCCACCTCGGCCGCTACATCGATCTGCTGACCGGCATCGCCGAGCGCGCCGGGGCCGCCGACCCGCCCCTCCTGGGACGTCAGCTCCTCATGCTGGTCGAGGGCGCCACCGTCGTCGCCGCGCACCACGGCGCGGCCGGCACGGGCGAGCAGGCCCGCCAGGCGGCGCTCGCCCTGCTGTCGGCCGCCACACAGAGCGCCAGCGGAGAGAACCCGGGCGCCAGCGGAGAGAACCCAGGTGCCAGCCGGGACAACCCAGGCGACGACGACAGCTCAGGCGACGACGACAGCGGCGACTCAGGCAGCGACCGAGGCCGCAGCGACTCAAGCGGCGACTGAGGCTGCGGCCACGGCGACGGCCGAGGCCGCGGACCAGCCGAAGGCGTGCCGAGGCCGCAGACCGGCCGGAGGCGTGCCGAAGCCGCAGACCAGCCTGGGGGTTACTTCTTCTTGCGCTTCTCGCGGATCTTCATCGTCACTTCGATCGGCGAGCCCGCGAAGCCGAACTCCTCGCGGATGCGACGCTCCAGGAACCGGCGGTAGGTCTCCTCCAGGAACGCCGAGGTGAACAGCACGAACTTCGGCGGTTCCGTGGACGCCTGGGTGGCGAACAGGATCTTCGGCTGCCGGCCGCCGCGCACCGGCGGCGGGGTGGCCTGCAGCAGCTCGGTGAGGAACTGGTTGAGCCGGGCCGTCGGCACCCGCGTGCCCCACGACTCCAGGGCCCGCTCGATGGCGGGGGCCAGCTTCTCGACATGGCGGCCCGTCTTCGCCGAGATGTTCACCCGCAGCGCCCAGGGCGTGCGGACGAGCTGCCGGTCGATCTCCTTCTCCAGGTAGTAACGCCGGTCCTCGTCGACCAGGTCCCACTTGTTGAACGCGACCACCATCGCCCGGCCCGACTCGATGACGAGGCCGATGATCCGCAGGTCCTGCTCGGTCAGCACCTCGGAGGCGTCGATCAGCACGACCGCGACCTCCGCCCGCTCCAGCGCGGCCCGCGTGCGCATCGCCGCGTAGAAGTCGGCGCCCTTCAGCTCGCGGTCGCGCCGCCGGATGCCGGCCGTGTCGATGAACCGGTACGTCGTGCCGCCCAGCTCGACCAGCTCGTCGACGGGGTCGCGGGTGGTGCCGGCCATCGGGTCGACCAGCACCCGCTCCTCCCCGGCCAGCTTGTTGAGCAGCGACGACTTGCCCACGTTGGGCTTGCCCAGCAGCGCGACCCGGCGCGGGCCGCGCCGCTCGCCGAACGTCTGCGGCGGCGTCTCGGGCAGCGCGTCGAGCACCACGTCGAGCAGGTCTCCGCTGGCGCGCCCGTGCAAAGCGGAGACGGGGTGCGGCTCACCCAGGCCGAGCGACCACAGCCCGCTCGCCTCCAGCTCCATCTGCTGGTTGTCGACCTTGTTGGCGGCCAGCACGACCGGCTTGCCCGAGCGGCGCAGCACCGCGCCCACGGCCTCGTCGGAGTCGGTGACGCCGACGCTCGCGTCCACCACGAACAGGATCACGTCGGCCAGCTCGGCCGCGATCTGCGCCTGCTCGGCGATGCGCAGCGCCATGCCGGTCGCGTCGGGATCCCAGCCGCCGGTGTCGACCAGCGTGAACCTGCGGCCCCGCCAGGTCGCCTCGTAGGTGACCCGGTCGCGGGTCACGCCCGGCACGTCCTCCACGACCGCCTCACGGCGGCCGATGATGCGGTTGACCAGCGTCGACTTGCCGACGTTGGGACGCCCCACCACGGCGACGACCGGCAGCGGGCCCGCGTCGGGCTCCCGCTCCGTCTCCTCACCGGAAAGCTCCGCGAGCTCGGCCTCGATCCAGCCGCCCTCGTCCTCGTCGTACTCCCCCGTCACGTCCATACCCTGCCTCACCGCTGCTCTTCCCGTTCTCCACGGCCTCTCGTGAGGCCTCCCGGCGGACCGCTTCCGGGGCCGGGCTCCGTTCGTGCGCCGCACCGCGTGGCCCACCCCCCGGCGCGGCGGACGCGGCGCGGGAGGGGTCAGGCGGGGCGGGCGGGCGTCAGACCCGCTCCTTGACGAGCCGGAGCACCTCGGCGATCACCTCGTCCAGGTCCAGCGCCGTCGTGTCCAGTTCCACCGCGTCCGCGGCCTTCGCCAGCGGATCGGCCTTGCGCGTCGAGTCGAGCGCGTCGCGCCGGGCCATCGCGGCCTTCTGCGCCTCCACCGTCGTGCCGTCCAGCTCCGCCGTACGGCGCAGGGCGCGGGCCTCGGGGTCCGCGGTGAGGTAGATCTTGACGGGCGCGTCCGGCGCGACCACGGTGCCAATGTCGCGGCCCTCGACCACGATCCCGCCACCAGGCAGGGAATCGGCGATGATCTCCCGCTGCAGGGCCACCAGCCGGCGCCGCACCTCGGGGACCGCGCTGACGGCCGACACCGCGCCGGTCACCTCGGGGCCGCGGATCGGCCCGTTGACGTCGACGCCGTCCACGGTGACACCCGGCGCGTCGGGGTCGGTGCTCATCACCAGCGTGGGCTCGGCGGCCCTCGCGGCGATCTCGGCGGCGTCCTCCAGGTTCACGCCCTGCTGGAGCATCCACCAGGTGACCGCGCGATACATGGCCCCGGTGTCGAGGTATCGCAGGCCCAGCGCCCGCGCGACGCCCCGCGAGGCGCTCGACTTGCCCGACCCCGAGGGACCGTCCATGGCGACGACCAGACCGGACACCGGTTCTCCTTCTCCCCATCGAGTTGTCGCCCACGAGGCTACCGGGATACCGCCGGAAAGCGTGCATCGGCGGCGGGACAGGGCCTCCCCGCGCCGGTTGGCGCAGTGCCCGTGTAGCTTCCTCCGCGGATTGACCTTGCCCCTGGGTGAAGCCGCAGCATCGTCGGCACCGGCCACGACGGCCGGGACGAGGAGGAGTGGTGCGTGAGCTGCTGACCATCGGGACGTTCGCACGGGCCGCCCGGCTGACGCCCAAGGCGTTGCGGCTCTACGACGAGGCCGGGCTGCTGCGGCCCGCCGCGGTGGACGGCGAGTCGGGTTACCGCTACTACGACCCGGCCCAGCTGGAGCGGGCCCGCCTGATCGCCCGCTTGCGGCGGCTCGGCATGCCGCTGGCGCGCATCCGGCAGGTGTGCGACCTGCCCGCGCAGGACGCGGCCGAGGAGGTGGCCGCCTATTGGCGGCAGGTCACGGCCGAGACCCGGTCCCGGGGCCGGCTCGCCGCCTTCCTCGTCGACCACCTGTCGGGAAGGGGCAGTGCCGTGAAGGACGCCACAACCACGCTGGAGATCCGTTACGCCGCCCGGTCGGAGCCGGGGCCGGTGCGGACGAGCAACGAGGACATCGCGTACGCCGACGAGCGACTGCTGGCGGTGGCCGACGGGATGCGCGGCCAGGGCGGCGACCGCGCGAGCGCGGCGGCCGTCGACGCGCTCAGGCGCCTGCTGACCCTGCCGGTGCCCGCCGAGGACCTGCTCGGCGCGCTCGCCGACGCCGTCGGCGATGCCGAGCGGGCAATCCGGGACATCGCCGGCTCGGTGCCCTCGGGAGAGGCGGTCACCACGCTGACCGCGCTCGTATGGTCCGGGTCGCGACCGGCGCTGGTGCACATCGGCGACAGCCGGGCATACCTGTTCCGCGGCGGAGGGCTGTTCCAGATCACCCGCGACCACTCGTACGTGCAGTTGTTGATCGACGAGGGCCGGCTCACCCCGGAGGAGGCCGTCTCCCACCCGAGGCGCTCGCTTCTCGTCCGCGCGCTGACCGGCGCCGGGTCCTCCCTGCCCGACCTGTCGATGTGCGAGGCCGCCCCGGGCGACCGTTATCTGCTCTGCACGGACGGCCTGCCGGGTGTCGTGCCGGCCCGCGTGCTGCGCGAGACGCTCGGCGGCGCCGGCGGTCCGCAGCAGGTCGTCGACGAGCTGATCGACCGCGCGTACGCCGCCGGAGCCCCCGACAACGTGGCCTGCGTGGTAGCGGACGTGATGGCCGGCACCCCGGCCGGCCCGACGGCGGTGGAGGACTCCACGGCCACCGGCCAGGCCGGCGCCGCGCGATGAGCGCCACGACGGTGCGGCAGCGCCGTTCTGTCACCCGATCCTCCAGGCCGGCCTCCGTCCGAGCGTTCAGCCTCGACTGGCGGCCGCTGGCGATCCCGGCGTTCCGCCGGATGTGGGCCGCCTCGGTGATCTGTGCCGTGGGCGGATCCTTCAGCGTGGTCGCGGTGCCGACGCAACTGTTCACGGTCACCGGCTCGTCGTCGGCCGTGGGAGCCGCCGCTGGGGTGTCGTTCGCCGCGCTGGTCGTGGCGGCGGTGTGGAGCGGCGCCCGCGCCGACGTGATGGACCGGCGGACGATCCTGCTGGCCGCCCACCTCGGCCTGGCGCTGACGTACACGGCGCTGTGGCTCCACGCGGTCCTGGGCGGCCGCTCCGTCCCCGTCCTGCTGGTGGCGGTGGCCTTCCAGGGGCTGACGTACGGGACGGTGATGACGACGACGGGGGCCGTCGTGCCCCGTCTCGTCCCGGCCGAGCTGCTGCCCGCGGCCAACAGCCTCAGCTCGCTGGTCCGCTACGGCGGGTCGGTCGTGGGGCCGATGCTCGCCGGTGTGCTGGTCCCGGTCGTGGGGCTCGGCACGCTGTACCTGTTCGACGCCGTCGCGCTGCTCGCCGTGGTGTGGGCCGTCGTCATGCTGCCGCCGCTGCCGCCGCCTCCCGCGACGGGCATGGCGGGCAAGGGGGCCGTGGCGGGCAAGGGGAGCATGGCGGGCGCGGCAGGCAACGGGGACAGGGCGGGCAAGGCGGGCGCGGTGAGCGGCGGGCGGGGCACCTCCGCGGCCGCCCGGATGCTTGCCGGGTTCCGCCACCTGGCGGCCGACCGGCTGCTCGTGGCGGTGCTGGCAGTGGACCTCGCGGCCATGGTCTTCGGCATGCCGTCGGCGCTGTTCCCCGAGCTGGCCCGTGACGTCTTCGGCGGTGCGGCCGGGGGCGGCCCGGAGACGGGACTGCTCTACGCGGCCTACCCCGCCGGGGTCGTCGTGGCCGGGCTGCTGTCGGGCACGTTCACCCGTGCCCGGCGCCATGGCGCCCTCGTGGCGGGCGCCGCCGTCGCCTGGGGGATCACCGTCGTGCTCGTCGGCCTGGCCGCCGAGCTGTGGATCGCGCTGGCGGCGCTCGCGCTCGGCGGCGCTGTCAACTGCGTGCTGAGCGCCTTCCGCACCACGATCACACAGGCGCGCACCGACGACGCCGTACGCGGGCGCGTGCAGGGCGCGCTCACCATCGTGCTGAACGGGGGACCGCAGATCGCGAACCTGCTGCACGGTTTCGCCAGCGTGCACCTGCACGACTCCACCAGCGTGCCCCTGCACGACGCCGCCGCCGGCATGCTGGACGGCCCACGCCTCGTGATCTGCGTGGGCGGGCTGCTCACCGTGATCACCGTGGCGGCGATCACCTGGGCGATCCCCGAGCTGCGCCGCTACACCGCTCCCGCTCCCCCTACGGCCCCCGCTCCCGCCCCTGGGCCGGAACCCGCGCCGAGGCCGGAGACGGTGGCCGCCCGGACGTCACCGGCCCGACCGGACGACCGGGTCAGCTCGGCAGCTGCCAGCCGCGCTCGCGCAGGCCGTCGGTAAGCGTCTGCGCCGCCTCCGGCTGGACGTACAGCTCGGCCGCGCCGAGCTCCAGCCCGGTGGCGTGCTCCAGGCGGATGTCCTCGATGTTGACGCCCGTCTCCCCCGCGGCCTGCACCAGGCGGGCCAGTTCGCCGGGACGGTCGCCGATGAGCACCTGGACCACCGCGTACGTGCGCGCCGGGCCGCCGTGCTTGCCGGGGATCCTGCCGGTCCCCCGCACGCCGCGCGACAGAAGATCGGTGACCTGTCCCATGGCCACGCCGTCGCCCGCCAGCGCGCGAAGCGAACGGGCGGCGGCGCTCAGGTCGTCCACGAGCGCCTCCAGCACCTCGGCGACGGGCAGCGCGTTGCCCGCGAGGATGCCGGTCCACAGGGCGGGGTCGCTGGCGGCGATGCGGGTCACGTCGCGCACCCCCTGCCCCGACAGCCCCAGGGCCGTCTCCGACGCCTCCGCCAGCCGGGCCGCCACCGCGGCGGCCGTCACGTGCGGGGCATGCGAGACGACCGCGACGGCGCGGTCGTGCTCGGTCGCGTCCACCCGCACCGCGTTGCCGCCGCAGAGCGAGATCAGCCGCTCCACCGCGCCCACCGCCTGCGGGGACGCCTCGTCCGTCGGGCAGTACGCCCAGGGACGGCCGAGGAACAGGTCGGCGCGGGCCGCCGCCGGGCCGGACCGCTCGCGGCCCGCCAGCGGATGCCCCGCGACGTACGTCGTCAGGTCGCAGCCCAGCTGGGCGGCCTGGGTCAGCGGGAGAACCTTCACGCTCGCCACGTCGGTGTAGAAGCGGGCGCTGTCGCGCTTTTGCAGGTCGAGCAGTTGCTGCGCGACGAACTGGGGCGGCACGGCGACGACCGCGAGATCCACCCGCTGCTCGCCGGCCCAGTCCTCCCCCGCGCCCAGCTCACGCGCCAGCCGTACGGCTCCCGCGTCCCGGTCGGCCAGGAAGACCCGCACGTCCCGCTGCCGCAGCGCCAGTGCGATCGACGTGCCGATGAGGCCCGTCCCGACAACGACCACACTGCCGATCTCGGCGTCCTCGATGGGAGTCATCGTGCTCTTCCTGCCATCGCCGTCCCGGATGCGCTGTCCCGGCGACGGATGTCTCGTGGGTGGATTGTGGCGGTTCACCGGCCCCCGCCGTCCCGGCGTGGTCCCGTCGGGGCGACGTCTACCGGGCGACGCCCGATGGGCGAGGCCTAGAGGGGGACGCTCACTGCGCGATGTCCACGCGCAGCGCCACGGCACCGCGCAGGTACACGTGCTGGATCTCCTGCCGGGGCCGGTCGGTCTGCACGTGGGCCATCAGGCGCACGACACGCGGCAGCGCACCGGGCACGTTGATCTCCGTCGCGCAGATGAGGGGCACGTCGTGGAACCCGAGCTTGCGCGCGGCCAGCGCGGGGAACTCGGCGGTGAGGTCGGGGGTGCACGTGAAGATCACGCTGATGACGTCGTCGGTCGTGAGGTTGTTGCGCCCCATCACCTCGGTCACCAACTCGGTCGTCCCGGCGAGGATCGCGTCACGATCGTTGCCGTCGACCTGGATGGCTCCGCGAATCGCCCGCACCATGTCGTTCCCCTCTCGCTGGGCCGGGCCGGTCTCCTGCGGAGACGAGCCCAGCCCATCTACGTGCTTCAGCCAATTCTGCCCGGCTTGTGGCTTTCGCCCGCCGCGCGGAAAGGCTACAGGCCGACCGCCGCGTACAGCTCACCGATCTCCTGCACGGTGAGCTGGCGCACGGTCCCCGGCTTGAGCCTGCCGAGCTTCACCGGGCCGAACTCGATGCGGGCCAGGTCGATCACCCGGTGGCCGACCGCCTCCAGCATGCGCCGGACGATGTGCTTGCGGCCCTCGTGCAGCACGATCTCGACCAGCGCCTGCTGGCCGTGCTCCTGCACCACCCGGAACTCGTCGGCCTTCGCCAGGCCGTCCTCCAGGTCCACGCCCTTGCGCAGCACCCTGTGCAGGTCGCGCGGGATGGGGCCGGGCACCTTCGCCCAGTATTTCTTCTGCACGCCGTAGCTCGGGTGGGTCAGCCGATGGGCGAGCTCGCCGTCGTTGGTCAGCAGCAGCAGTCCCTCGGTCTCGGTGTCGAGACGCCCCACGTGGAACAGCCGCGGCCCGAGGTCCTGCACGTAGTCGTTCAGGCACGGCCGGCCCTCCGGGTCGTCCATCGTGCTCACCACGCCGATCGGCTTGTTGAGCGCGTAGTAGACGGTCTCCGAGGACGTCGGGATGCGCTTGCCGTCGACCCGGATGACCTGCTTGGCGGGATCGACACGGGCGCCGAAGCGGCGCACGGTCTGGCCGTCCACCGTCACCCGGCCGTCGCCGATCATCTCCTCGCAGGCCCGCCTGCTGGCCACCCCGGCCTGGGCGAGGACCTTCTGCAGCCGCTCGCCGCCCGGCACCTCCGTGGTGTCGCGCTCGTCGGTGTAGTTCTCGTCGTAGAAGTCCGGGTCGCGCAGCGGCTGCCGGGACGTCTTGAACGGGTTGGCCACCGGGCCCGTCACGCCGGGCCGGCCGGCGCCCGAGGGGCGGCCGGCGCGGGAGGGTGCCCCGCGCTCCGCGCCCCGCGAGCCGGACCGCCCGCGCGGGCCGCCCAGGCGGCCGATCGTCTGCACCTCGTCGCTTCGCGCCCGGCCGCCGCCGCGCGCCGCACGCAGCCCGCCGCCGCTGCGCCCACCGCGGTCGTCCCGTCGGGCGTCACGTCGGTCACCGTGGTCCCGGCGGTCACGGTCGTCGCGACGGTCGTCCCTGTCGTTCCGGCTCCAGCCGCGATCACCGCGGGCGTCGAACCGGTCGCCACGGCTCTCATAACGGTCACCGCGGCCCTCATAACGGTCGCCACGAGCCTCGTGCCGGTCGCCGCGGCCGCCGTTCCTGTCTCCTCGCTCGGCGAAGGACGGGCGGCCGGCGCCCCTGACGGCCTCGCGGTCGCGGCCGCCCTCGGACTTGCCGTACCGGCCGCGCGAACCCGTGCCCTCGCTGCGGAACGCGGGCCGCTCGCTGGGCGAACCGCCCCGGGAGCCGCGCTCACGGTCGTCGCGGCCGAAGCCCCGGCCGTCGCGGTCGCCGCGGCCGAAACCACGCTCACGGTCGAACCCGCGCTCACGATTGAACCCGCGGCCGCGGCCGGAGGCGTCGTCGCGGGTGAAGCCGCGCTCGCGTCCGCCGTCACGGTCACGCCCGCCGTCACGGTCGCGGTCGCCGAAGCGGCCGCCCTCGGGCTTGCCGTACCGGCCGCGCGAGCCGCCCCGCTCCGCCCGGAATGTGCCCCGGTCGTCGTCGCGGCGGCCCGTGCCACGGGGCCGGTCGTCGTATCGGTCGCCGCGGGCGTCCGGCCGGCGCTCGCCGTACCGGTCGCCACGCGCGTCGTCGTCCCGGGAACGCCTGGAGTCGAACCCATACCCGGACCGGGAACCAGGAACGCGGGAGCCTCCGCGCCGGTCGCCCTGGGGACGGAAGCCGCCGCCGGACCCGCTGCGGGATCCACGCGGGCTCGCGCCCTGCCGACCGGTGTTCCGGCTCCGACCGCGTCCCTCACCGGACGGGGTGCCACGCCTGTTGTCCACTACTTCTGCTCCTCAAGAATTTCCACGTCGTCCGGGAGGAACGGGGCGAGCTCGGGAAGCTCCTCGAGGCTTCGCAGCCCCAGTCTCTCCAGGAAGTAACTCGTCGTCCGGTAGAGCACTGCCTGGCTCTCCGGGTCGGTT
Source organism: Microbispora hainanensis (assembly GCF_006874475.1). Taxonomy (GTDB): domain Bacteria; phylum Actinomycetota; class Actinomycetes; order Streptosporangiales; family Streptosporangiaceae; genus Microbispora; species Microbispora hainanensis. Next base: position 152,993 of record NZ_VIRM01000005.1, on the reverse strand, counting down.
CCGGCCTCTTCCACGAGGCCGCGTGCGACCAGCGTCCGCATGACGCCGTCGCTGCTCACGCCGCGCACCGCCGCCACCTTGGCCCGGCTTACGGGCTGCCGATAGGCGACCACGGCGAGGGTCTCCAGCGCGGCCTGCGTCAGCCGCGCCTGCTGGCCGTCCCTGACGAACCTCTCCACCAGGGCGGCACACTCCGCCCGCGTGTAGAAGCGCCAGCCTCCGGCCACCTCTCGAAGGTCGAAACCCCGTCCGGCGGCCGTGTATTCCTTCGACAGGGCGCGCAGGGCGGCCGTGATCTCGGCGGTGGGCCGTTCCAGCACCTGCGCGAGGGTGACCTCGGCGACCGGCTCGTCCACGACCATCAAGATCGCCTCCAGCGCCGCGGTGAGCGCGGGCCCCTCCGCCGGCGGCTCCGCATCCGGCTCCCGGGCTGCGGAGGCCGGATCAGGCGATCCCGGCCCGGAGGACGCGAGCCCGCCGTCGTCCCGCGCGGTCACGTCGCCGGCGGAGCCGGAGAGATCGTCGCCGGAGCCGGGGGTGTCGCTCGCTTCCATCGCTCCTCGCTCGTCGTGCGGGTCACATCTCCGCCGCGCCGTCCGTCGGCGCCCGCAGTCCGGGCCCCTCAGTCCGGGCCCTGGGCCCGGAGTCCGCCGGTCCGGCGTTCTCGGTCAGGTGCGGCCCGGGTGGGCCGGCCTCACTCGTCCTGCGCGTCCGCCGTCTCGACGGGCCGTTCCTCACGCCTGCTGTCGTCGTAGTCGTCGCCGACCGTGACGTCGCCCTCCGCGCTTCCCGTCCAGGTGACGTACAGGTCGCCGAGCGGTTCGACCTGCTCGAAGGAGACCGCGGCCTCCCTGAACAGCTCAAGGACGGCCAGGAAGCGGGCGACGACCTCGAACGTCCCCGAGCAGTCGGCGGTCAGCGCCCGGAAGGTCGCCCGGTTGAGCCGCCTCAGCCGCTCGACAAGGATAGCGGCTTGCTCCCGTACGCTGGCGAGCGGTTGGTAGATGTGCGCGACCGACACCGACGGCGGCGCCTTCGGCGTGAAGGCCCTCGCCGCGATCTTCGCGAGCTGCTCGGGCCCGATGCCGAGCACGAGCTCCGGCAGCAGGTCGGCGAACCGCTTCTCCATCGGCACCGCGCGCGGGAAGCGCAGCGCCTCCTCGGCCATCCGCCCGGCGAAGATCTTCGCGACCTCCTTGTACGCCCGATACTGCAGCAGCCGGGCGAACAACAGGTCGCGGGCCTCCAGCAGGGCGAGGTCCTCCTCGTCTTCGACCTCGCCGGTGGGCAGCAGCCGGGCCGCCTTGAGGTCGAGCAGGGTCGCCGCGACGAGCAGGAAATGGCTTGTCTGGTCGAGGTCCCACTCCGGGCCCCGCGACCGGATGTACGCGATGAACTCGTCGGTGACCTTGTGCAGGGACACCTCGGTGATGTCCAGCTTGTGCTTGGAGATCAGCCCGAGCAGCAGGTCGAACGGACCCTCGAAGACGTCCAGGTGCACCTGGAAGCCGCTCGGGGCGCTCTCCTCGCTGCCCTGGTCGGTCTCCGGGCCGGTGGTCACACCTGCCATTGTCCCCTACCGGCCCGTTGTCCCCTACCGGCGCGGCCCGGCGGGATCACACGCGGGCGGGCCACCTGGCCAGCAGCTCGCGGGCCAGCTCCCGATAGGCGGTGGCGCCCATCGAGCCGGGGTCGAACTGGGTGATCGGCTCCCCCGCCAGCGTGGCGTCGGGGAAGCGCACCGTGCGGTTGATGACCGTGTGGAACACCTTGTCGCCGAAGCCCTGCATGATCGTCTGCAGCACCTCGCGGGCGTGCAGCGTCCTCGGGTCGTACATCGTGGCGAGCAGGCCGTCGATCTCCAGGCTCTTGTTGAGCCGCTCCTGGACCTTGCCGATCGACTCCATCAGCAGCGCCACGCCGCGTAGCGCGAAGAACTCGCACTCCAGCGGGATCATCACGCTGTGCGCGCAGGTCAGCGCGTTGACCGTCAGCAGACCGAGGGACGGCTGGCAGTCGATCAGGCAGATGTCGTAGTGCGGCAGCAGGGGCTCGAGCGCCCGCTGGAGCGCGTACTCCCTGGCCACCTCGTTGACGAGCCGGATCTCCGCGCCGGACAGGAAGATGTTGCTCGGCAGGAGCTGCATGCCGTCGACGGTGGTGTCGAGCAGCACGTCCTCGACCGTGACGTCGGGCTCCTCCATGATGAGGTCGTAGACCGTCGCCTCAAGCGGCCGGGGGTCTATTCCCAGGCCGACCGACAGCGCGCCCTGCGGATCGAAGTCGACGAGCAGCACCCGCTGACCGACCTCGGCGAGCGCGGCGCCCAGGTTGATCGTGGTCGTCGTCTTGCCGACGCCGCCCTTCTGGTTCACCATCGCGACGATGCGTGCGGGCCCGTGCGACTCCGGCGGGGTCGGCTCGGGGAACACCGGACGGGGACGGCCGGTAGGCCCGATCGCGCCGGGAGCCCCCACCCACGTCCCCTCTGTGGTCGCAGTCACCTGTTGGTCCTCCCTAACGGCCCTCGAACCTGATCGAATCTAAAGGGTAGGCACGTGGTCGGCAAGGCGGCGCGCCATAGGCCACCGAGATGGGTTTTCTAGTGCAACGCACGGGGATGCGCCGCCGCGTAGACCTCCCGGAGCTTGTCGACCGTCACCAGGGTGTACACCTGCGTGGTGGTCACCGAGGCGTGACCGAGCAACTCCTGCACAACCCTAACGTCGGCGCCACCGTCCAGGAGGTGGGTTGCGAACGAATGGCGCAACATGTGCGGCGATACGCCGGAAAGTCCGGCTCGTTCCGCCGCCGCCTGCAGCACCTCCCAGGCGCCCTGCCGCGTGAGCCGCCCGCCCCGCGCGTTGAGGAACAGCGCGGGCGTCCCCCGGCCGTGCGCCGCCAGCCGGGGCCTGGCCCTGACCAGGTACGCGTCGAGCGCCTTGCGGGCGAAGCGGCCGAGCGGCACGATCCTGGTGCGCCCGCCCTTGCCGCGCAGCCGCACCTGGTCCTGATCCCCGTCCTGGCCGGGCTCCTCGTCGCGGGCCGGCCCCGTGGGCACGTCGTCCACCGCCAGCCCGACGGCCTCGGAGATTCGGGCGCCCGTGCCGTACAGGACCTCCAGCAGCGCGCGGTTGCGCAGGGCCAGCGGCGAGTCCTCCGGGCCGCAGGCGGCGATGAGGCGCTCGACCTCCGCGACGGTGATCGCCTTCGGGAGCCGCCGGAGCTGCCGCGGCGGGCGCACCTCGTGGGCGGGGTCGTGGCCGGCCACGCCCTCGCGCAGGGCGAAGCGGTGCAGCCCGCGTACGGCCGACACGGCGCGGGCCGCCGAGCTGGCGACCAGCGCCGGGTGGTCCTCGTCGCCCTCCCGCAGCGCGGCGAGGAAGGCGACCACGTCCGACTCGGCGACCTGCGCGAACGTCTCGAGCCCGCGCGACCGGAGATGTTCGACATATCGGCGCAGGTCGCGCCGATAGGAGGCGAGCGTGTTGGCAGACAGCCCCCGCTCCACCGCCAGGTGGGCGAGGTAGCTGGACAGCACCGCCTCGGGCTCGCTCAGGACGTCTCCTACGGGATCATGCCTCCGGCGCGTCGGCGGGGCGAAGGCCCTTGAATCCGTCGGCGGAAGCAGCGTACGCGGCGAGGATACCGGCGACCGCAGGAGAATTGTGGATCATTCCGCTCAGGGCCTTGTCGACCGCCGCGCCCAGCGGAATCCAGACCGCCGGCATGTCGGTCTCCTCGTGGTGACGTACGTACGTGTTCTCCTCGTCGGGGATCGGCTCCACGTCGCGGGCCAGGAAGACCCGGATCCGCTCGTCCGTCATGCCCGGCGAGGTGCGCAGGTCGACCAGGGTGTGCCACGTACGCGCCCGGTAGGCGGCCTCCTCGGCGAGCTCGCGCGCCGCGCACTCGACCAGCGGCTCGCCGGGCACGTCGCGGATGCCGGCCGGCAGTTCCCACAGCAGGCGCCGCACCGGATGCCGATATTGGCGGATCAGCAGCACGCGGTCCTCGGCGTCGAGGGCGAGCACCGCGACCGAGCCGGGGTGGACGACGTAGTCGCGGTCGGCGGTCACCCCGCCCGGCATCTCCACCGTGTCGGTGCGCACGCTGATGATCCGCCCGGTGAAGTGCTCGACGGAGGCGACGACGTTCCAGGACTCCTCGACGTCTTCGACGTTCACCGTGTTGTCCGCCGTCACTTGGCCCGCCCCGCCTTCGCGACGTTCTCGCGCCGGCCCGCGTACTCCAGGGCGGCCCCGACGAGCCCCTTGAACAGGGGGTGCGACCGGGTCGGGCGGGAGCGGAACTCCGGGTGGGCCTGCGTGCCGATGAAGAACGGGTGCTGGTCGGTGGCGAGCTCGGCGTACTCGACGAGGCGGCCGTCGGGCGACAGGCCGGAGAACACCATGCCGACCTTCTCCAGCCGCTCCCGGTAGGAGTTGTTCACCTCGTAGCGGTGCCGGTGGCGCTCCTCCACCTTGGCCTTGCCGTACAGGCGGCGGGCCAGCGAGCCGTCCACGAGCTTGGCCGGGTAGAGGCCGAGCCGCATGGTGCCGCCCATGTCGCGATCACCGGCGACGACGTCCTTCTGGTCGGCCATGGTCGAGATGACCGGGTTGATCGTCTCCGGGTCGAACTCGGTGCTGTCGGCGTCCTCGATCCCGGCCAGGTTGCGGGCCGCGTCGATGACCATGCACTGCATGCCGAGGCAGATGCCGAGCAGGGGGACGCGCTGCTCGCGGGCATGCCGTACGGCGCCGACCTTGCCCTCGATGCCGCGCACGCCGAAGCCGCCGGGGACCAGCACGCCGTCGACGCCGTCCAGCTCGCGGGCCGCGCCCTCGGGGGTCTCGCAGTCGTCGCTCTTGACCCAGCGGATGTTGACGCGCGCGTCGTTGGCGAAGCCGCCCGCGCGCAGCGCCTCGGTGACCGACAGGTACGCGTCGGGCAGGTCGATGTACTTGCCGACCAGCGCGATCGTGACCTCCTTGGCGGGCCGGTGGACCCGCCGCAGGAGCTGGTCCCACTCGGTCCACTCCACGTCGCGGAACGGCAGGCCGAGCCGGCGCACCACGTATGCGTCGAGTCCCTCGGCGTGCAGGACCTTCGGGATGTCGTAGATCGAGGCGGCGTCGACGGCGGAGACCACGGCGTCCTCGTCCACGTCGCACATCAGGCTGATCTTGCGCTTGAGCGAGGTGGTGATCGGCCGGTCCGAGCGGCAGACGATCGCGTCGGGCTGGATGCCGATGCTGCGCAGCGCGGCGACCGAGTGCTGCGTGGGCTTGGTCTTCAGCTCCCCGCTCGGGCCGATGTACGGCAGCAGGGAGACGTGCAGGAAGAAGACGTTGTCGCGGCCGACCTCGTGGCGGACCTGCCGGACGGCCTCCAGGAACGGCAGCGACTCGATGTCGCCGACCGTGCCGCCGACCTCGGTGATGACCACGTCGACGTCCGGGCCCGCCATGCTGCGGATGCGGTCCTTGATCTCGTTGGTGATGTGCGGGATGACCTGGACGGTGTCGCCCAGATACTCGCCGCGGCGCTCCTTCGCGATGACGTTCGAGTAGACCTGGCCGGTGGTGACGTTGGCCGAGCCGTGCAGCTCGGTGTCGAGGAAGCGCTCGTAGTGGCCGATGTCGAGATCCGTCTCGGCCCCGTCGTCGGTGACGAACACCTCGCCGTGCTGGAAGGGGTTCATCGTGCCGGGGTCGACGTTCAGGTAGGGGTCGAGCTTCTGCATGGTGACGCGGAGGCCGCGAAGCTTGAGGAGACGACCGAGGCTGGAGGCCGTGAGTCCCTTGCCGAGACTGGAGGCGACGCCGCCGGTGACGAACAGATGCTTGGTTTGTGCGGCGCTGCGCAAGAAGAGCTCCCGTGGTCGATGTCGATCCGGCCGTCCGGATTGGACGCCGCGATGCCCACGGGCTCTCAGAATATCAAACGTCGGGCAAGATTGGGCTTGCCACGTGCACTAACCCTCCATAGCGGACAGGCCGACCCCACGGTAACTTGTCGCGTTATGTCGTTCGTGAAGCGCGCCGTCGGCCGTCTGGTCCATCGGGGATGGACCTACGTGCGGGAGGCCGCGGCGATCAGCCCGGCCGCCCCGGGCGGCTACCGGTTCCGCAGCATGGGCGAGGGAGTGTGCCTGTCCTTCCCCCAGGGCGCGATCTTCGGCGAGCAGTGGATCGAGATCGGCCCGCACACGCTCGTCGGAGAGCGGGTGTCGATCTCGGCGGGCATGGGCCCGGGCGTGGATCTCGGGCCCGGCTCGATCGTGCGGATCGGCCGGGGCTGCTCGATCGGCAGGGGCAGCCACATCGTGGGCCACCAATCGATCGACATCGGCGACGACGTCTTCACCGGCCCCTACGTCTACATCACCGACCAGAACCACGTGTACGACGACCCCGAGACGCCCATCGGACGGCAGTGGCCGCGCAACAAGCCCGTCTCCATCGGCTCGGGATCGTGGATCGGGACCGGGGCGATCATCCTGCCGGGAACACGCATCGGCCGCCAGTCGGTGGTCGCGGGCGGCGCCGTGGTGCGCGGGGAGTTCCCCGACCACTCGGTCATCGCCGGCGTCCCCGCGAAGATCGTACGGCGGCACTCCCCCGACCTCGGCTGGCACAGCCCCTCGGCCGCCCGCCTCACCTCTCCCCTGCCCGCCGATCCCCGCACCCGGTCCGAGCACGAGTCGCGTACGGCGTAGCCGAACGCCGGCGCTCGCCCGCCTCCCTAGAACGAGTCGCCCACGACTACTGATCGTGGCAGGATTGTCATGTCGAGTAATCGATGAAGGGATAGGAGGACACGGGATGACCACGGCTCTCCCCGACTGGTTCTATCCCGGTCCGCCGGGCGGCTGGACGGCCGACATGCTCGACCATCTTCCCCCTGACGCCCCCGCACACATCGAGCTGATCGATGGGTCCCTCGTCATGAGGTCTCCCCAGACGGCGTTCCATATGTTCGTCCTGAGGCTCTTGGAGAGAGAGCTCTCGCCTCCTCCGGGCCTGTGCGTCGTGCGCGAGATGAGCGTCACCCTGGGTCTGCGGCAGCGGCCGGAACCCGACCTCATGATCGTCGATCGCAGCGCGCTGCCCGACCTTAAGACGACGTCTTTCAAGCCGCAGAACGTCCATCTCGTCGTCGAGGTGGTGTCGCCCGAATCGGCGGACAGGGACAGAGTGACGAAGCCGATCCAGTATTCCAATGCCGGCATCAAGTACCTCTGGCGGATCGAGCCTGAGGACGAGCAGGCGGTCGCGTACACGTTCGAGCTGGAGCCGAGCGTCAAGGCGTACGTGCCGACCGGGATCCACCGCAAGCGCCTCGCGACCTACGCCGGCTTCGACGTGGACATCGACCTCGACCTGAGCCCGTTCATCGGCTGACGTGAGCTGAACAGCGCCGTCCGCGAGAGAGGGCCGTCATCCCCCGGTCAGCCGGGCGGCGCGGCGGCGCGGGCGCGGCGGGCGGTCCGATAGCGCCGCACCCTGCGGACGAGCCGCCAGGCCACGAACGCCAGCACGGCCAGCGCCGCCACCACCAGGACCGGCAGGAAGATCGCGATCAGGCTCATGCCGAGCGAGCCCACGTCCTCGGCCGCGCTGACGACCGGCGCGCCCACGCCTACCGTGGTGGCGTTCACCACCGGCCGCGTCGAAGCCTTGATCAGGTGCACCACCAATGCGACGGCGATGCCCAGCAGCCAGCCGACCGCCGGGTGCTCCGCCATCCACGCCGAATCGTCGATCTCCGCCGCGGCCGCCGTGGCGCTGAAGACCACCCCGCCCGACGCGGGCCGCACCGCCGTCTGGATCATGTCGTTGACGTGGTCGACCACGGGCACCTTGTCGAGGACGAACTCGGCGACCAGGAGCACGGCGATGATCGCGAGAACCCAGGTGTCGGACAGCCAGGCGTACTCGGCCGGCAGCCGCACGGCGTCGGTGACCCGCGCGAGCACGCCGACGAGCAGCAACGGGATGTACGCGTTGAGCCCGGCCGCGGTCGACAGTCCGAGCCCGGTGAGCGCCGCGAACATCAGCCACCTCCTCCGGCCGGCGGGACGATCCCGCCTTCCCCGTCAACGGACGGCCCCGGCGCCGTGTCCCCGATTGCTCCCGCGAATCGGGCCTGCGACACCGGCGCGTGTGAGCGGGCACGGCCGCGCGCCGGTGTGGCCGCCTCGCCCCCCTGACGCCGGGAGACGCCGTCAGCCTGGCGCCGCGGCGAGTTCGTCGATCGCCATGGCGACGTCCTCCGCGCGGGCGCCGCGCTTCACCAGCGCGCCCAGGCGCTGGGCCTGCTCAGTCATGGGAAGGAAACCGGCCAGCATGGCGGGCAGGAGCAGGCGCCTGCCGAGCATCTTGGGGGCGGGGATGCCCTCGGGACGCCGCACCACCGAGACGTTCACCCGGATCGCGTGCTCGTTCCCCGGTGGCACCCCGGGACGGTCGGTCTCCCTGGCGACATAGCGCATGCCGTGTGCCACGTCGCAGCGCGGGCACCCCGCCCGGCGGCCCAGCGGGCCGCTGCACTGGTCGCAGATGAGACGGTCGAACACGGCATCGACCAGCCCCGCACATCGCGGGCAATCGGGGGCACCGCCGTACTCCCAGCAGCCGCAGGACGGGCACCGCCGCAGCGGGTCGCCCACCGCAGCTCGCATGATCACCTTCCTCGGGGGACGCTCCCGCATGTCCACGGCACGACCGGTCCGCTTCGCTCATGGGCGGGTTCCGGTGGACGGCGGGCGCTCGAACCAGGTGTTCCTCCGAGGCTTGGCGGCGGTCTGCCCGGGCTCGGCGGCCGGGTCCGCCGAGGCTCCCGCCGTCCCCGCCAATGGCAGCGTCAGCACGAAACGGGCGCCTACCGGCGAGTCCTCGATCTGCAATGTGCCGTTGTGGGCGCGGGCGATGTCACGGGAGATGGCGAGGCCGAGACCGCTGCCTCCGGAGTCCAGGCGACGCCCCTCGTCCAGGCGAACGAAAAGTTCGAAGACACGCTCGCGATCCGCCGGGGGGACGCCCGCCCCGTCGTCGGTGATCGCCACGACAGCCTGGTCGCCGACGGAGTCGACCGTCACCGTGACAGCGCTGACCGCATGCCGCTGCGCGTTGCTCAGGAGGTTGCCGATCACGCGGGCCAGCCGGATCCGCGAGCCGCAGACGCGCACATCGCCGTCCGCCAGAACGCACACCGGCATCGTGGGGGCCAGGGCCGACACCTCCTCCGTCACCAGCGTGCCGAGCTCTATCAACTCCGGCTCCGCCGCGGCCGCGCCGTGCAGCCGGGTCAGCAGCAACAGATCGTCGACGATCGCCTCAAGCCGGCCGGTGGCCCGCAAGGCTCCCTGGATGGTGTCGCGCGGGTCGACGTCGTCGGGATAAAGGAGAGCCTCCTCCAAATGCGCCCGCAGACCGGCGATCGGCGTCCTGAGCTCATGGGAGGTCGTGGAGGCGAACTGGCGTTCCCGCTCGACCGAGCGCAGGGTCCGCCCCATCGCCCACCATGTCATCGAGGCCACCGCAACCAGGATCAGGACGCCGCCCGCGGCGATGGCGTACTCCAGATTGTGCGTGGCCAGAAGGGACGGCTGGGCCGTGCCGGCGTAGACGACCGGCGAGTCCGGCGCGGGGGTGACCCGATTGGCCATGAGCATGATGCACCGGCCCTGCGCGGAACACTCCGTGCGCTTCTGGAGACGATCGTCCGCTGGAGGCCGCAGCGTGCTGAGCGGCCGCATGCCCGCGGCCTGCATGCTGGAGTCGACGACTTCTCCGCGGGCGTTCACGAACTGGACGAGGGTGATGTCGCTGGTGGTGGGGATCGGACGCGGCACGGCGCCGTTGCGCGCCGCCGCGCTCCATCGCGCGGCGACCTGCTCGGCCGAGAAGAAGACTTCGCTCTGCACTCTGTAGCGGATCGCCAGGTCGAGGCCGACGCCTCCCACGACCAGAGCGAGCAGCAGGAGCCCTGCCGCGGCGATCGTGGAGCGGGCTTTTATGGAATGCGGGTTCACATCCGGTTACCCCCCTCCCTGGTTCCGGCGATGGTCATCGTCGCGGGACGATCAGTTCTGCTCATACCAGCGCCGGATCACCTCGCCCGCCTGCGGCGCACGCCGGTTCGCCGCGGCCTGCACGTCGGCCAGGGTCTGCGCGGCCAGCATCCGCCGCCACGCCATCTCGGCCTTGCGCATCGCGGTCGAGACCGCGCACGGGACGCGGAACTGCGCCTCCGGCCTCGCCGCGCCGGCCCCGCGGCGCCGGATCTCCGTGCACTGGAACGCCTCGGCAGGCCCTTCGATCGCCGTCACGACGTCCATGACCGAGATCTCCTCCAGGGGCCGCGCCAGCCGGAACCCGCCCCTCGCCCCCGGAGTGGACGTCATGATCCCCGCCTTGGCCAGCGCCTGAAGCTGCTTGTTGAGATATGCGGGTGGCAGCTCGAACCCCGCGGCGAGCTTCGCCGTCGAAACCGGCACCTCGTTGCCGAGCCATGCCAGCGTCAGGCAACAGTGCATCGCCCACTCGACGCCTTCGCTCATCCGCATACCTGGATACTACACATCCAGGATTCTGATCGGCATACATTTTGCCTGGTCAGAAGTGGTGCAGCCACCCGTTCGCGGGACCGTGCGCGGGCCGATCGGGCTCGTGGAGCGGGCCCTCGCAAGGCGTCCCGGCCGACGATGCGGCCAGAAATCCCGGTTCCGGCCGGCCCTTGGAGCCGGGGTGTGGGTGCCGGTCGTCCTACCGGCTGGCGGGCTCCAGAACCAGCACGGCGGTGTCACCCGCCACCTGCGCGAGCCGCAGGGCGACGTCGCCGATGCGGCCCGGCCTGCTCGTGGTGATCGTCACCGCTCCCCTGACCCTGCAGTTGTCGTTGTCGCAGGTCCGGCTGATGGTGATGTCCAGGCCGTCGACGACCGTGGAGGTGCCGGTGAAGGAGACCCTGGCGGCGTTTCCCCGCAGGCCCACGACGGTGATCTGGTCCACGCCCAGGCTCGGGTCGATCGGAATGCGGTCTCCCTCGCGCACCCGCACCTCGCAGTCGCCGTCCCGGCACCCGGCGAGGTCGCTCGGCGTCGCCGACGGGCTGGGCGCCGTCGACGGTGCGGGCGTCGCGGAGGCGCTTGGCGACAGCGGAGCGAACGCGACCGGCCGATGCATCGGCACCGCGGCGTACGATCGCGCCGGAAATTCGCCGCAACCGGCGAGGAGAGCGGTCACCGACCCGGCGGTGAGCACGAGGCAGGCGTAGGAGCTGAACGCGAAAGTCGTCGAACGCATTTGTTTTCCCCGATATGCCACAAACGGATTCGCCCGGCGGGAGCCGCTCGAACAAGCCGCCCCCACGACGCGTGAACGTTCATCCACGCGCCGACGAATGCCTTCCCGGCATCAGACCAGGTCAATCGCGTCCGGCGTTGCACCCGCTCATTTCCACATCCACGGCGACGTTTCCCCGGAGTAAGAACACCAGAAACGCGGCCCGGTTTCCATACTTCGCCCATCAGTGGTTTTAGCGCATCATTTGTCAGAATTCGCCGAATTGGAAAAATTCGGCCGCATGGCCGGGCACCGGGTGATGCCGCCTCGCCCGGGCCGGCGGGCCCAGGCGGTGACGGCACGGTGGCGTCCGGTTGCCTTATCACCAGCGCCGGCCGCGGGCCCGGCGGTTACATGCTGAACCCCGCGGCTCGCCTCGGGCCGACGTGCCCGGGCGAGTACGGCGCGGTCATGCGCCCCCGCTGCGGTGAGGGGCGCTGGGCGGATGATCGCGCGGTCGCCGGGCCGTTACTTCACGCCGGCCTCGCGCATGTCGCGGACCTCCCGCTTGAGCTCCTTGATCTCGTCGCGCAGCCGGGCCGCCACCTCGAACTGCAGGTCGGCGGCGGCGGTGTGCATCTGCTCGGTCAGCGACTCGATCAGCGACTCCAGCTGGGCGCGCGGCATCTCCCCCGCGATCGCCTTCGCGTGCTGGCCCGCGCCGCGGGAGGCGAGGCCCGGCACCGGCGCCTTGCCGCGCGACTGCTGCCGCCCGGCGCCGCCGAGAAGCTGCGCGGTGTCGGCGTCCTCGCGGACGAGGCTGTCCAGAATGTCGGCGATCTTCTTGCGCAGCGGCTGCGGGTCGATGCCGTGCGCCTCGTTGTAGGCGATCTGCTTGGCCCGGCGCCGGTTGGTCTCCTCGATCGCCCGTTCCATGCTCGGCGTGATCTTGTCGGCGTACATGTGGACCTGGCCGGACACGTTGCGGGCCGCGCGGCCGATCGTCTGGATGAGCGAGGTCTCCGAGCGCAGGAAGCCCTCCTTGTCGGCGTCGAGGATCGACACCAGCGACACCTCGGGCAGGTCGAGGCCCTCACGCAGCAGGTTGATGCCGACCAGGACGTCGAACTCGCCCATGCGCAGCTCGCGCAGCAGTTCGATGCGGCGCAGCGTGTCGACCTCGCTGTGCAGGTAGCGGACCCGGATGCCGTTGTCGAGCAGGTAGTCGGTGAGGTCCTCGGCCATCTTCTTGGTGAGGGTCGTGACCAGGACCCGCTCGTCCCGCTCCGCGCGGGCCCGGATCTCCTCCATGAGGTCGTCGATCTGGCCCTTGGTCGGCTTGATGATCACCTCGGGGTCGACCAGGCCGGTGGGGCGGATGACCTGCTCCACCACATCGCCCTTGCTCCGGCCCAGCTCGTACGGCCCCGGAGTGGCGGAGAGGTAGACGGTCTGGCCGATGCGCTCCAGGAACTCCTCCCACTTGAGCGGGCGGTTGTCCATGGCCGACGGCAGGCGGAACCCGTGGTCGACCAGCGTCCGCTTGCGCGAGGCGTCACCCTCGTACATCGCGCCGATCTGGGGGACGGTCTGGTGCGACTCGTCCAGCACGAGCAGGAAGTCGTCGGGGAAGAAGTCGAGCAGCGTGTGCGGCGGGGTGCCGGCCTCGCGGCCGTCGATGTGCCGCGAGTAGTTCTCGATCCCGGCGCAGGTGCCGACCTGGCGCATCATCTCGATGTCATAGGTGGTGCGCATGCGCAGCCGCTGGGCCTCCAGCAGCTTGCCCTGCCGCTCCAGGTCGGCGAGCCGCTCGACCAGCTCGGCCTCGATGCCGGCGATGGCCCGCTCCATCCGCTCGGGACCGGCCACATAGTGGGAGGCGGGGAAGATGTGCAGCTCGTCGTCCTCGCCGACGACCTCGCCGGTGAGCGGGTGCAGCGTCGCCAGCTTCTCGATCTCGTCGCCGAACATCTCGATGCGGACGGCCAGCTCCTGGTAGACCGGGATGACCTCGACGGTGTCGCCGCGCACCCGGAAGGTGCCCCGGGTGAAGGACAGGTCGTTGCGCGTGTACTGCATGTCGACCAGCCGCCGCAGCAGCTGGTCGCGCTCGATCTGCTGGCCGACCTTGAGCCCGACCATCCGGTCGACGTACTCCTGCGGCGTGCCCAGGCCGTAGATGCAGGAGACGGAGGCGACCACCACCACGTCGCGGCGCGACACCAGCGACCAGGTCGCCGAGTGGCGCAGCCGCTCGACCTCCTCGTTGATCGAGGAGTCCTTCTCGATGTAGGTGTCGCTCTGCGGGACGTACGCCTCGGGCTGGTAGTAGTCGTAGTAGGACACGAAGTATTCGACCGCGTTGTTCGGCAGCATCTCGCGCAGCTCGTTGGCGAACTGGGCGGCCAGCGTCTTGTTCGGCTGCATGACCAGCGTCGGCCGTTGCACCCGCTCGATGAGCCACGCCACCGTCGCGGTCTTGCCGGTGCCGGTCGCGCCGAGCAGGACCGTGTCCTTCTCACCCGCCCTGACGCGGCGCTCCAGCTCCGCGATCGCCGTGGGCTGGTCGCCGGACGGCGTCATGTCGGTGACGACCTGGAAGGGCGCGACCTTCCGGTTCAGGTCCATCATGGATGTCATCGCCGTTCAGCTCCTCACTCGCCCCGTCCACCGGCGCGGGCGGCCGCACAGAGCACTCGGGCCCGCTCCGGTTCACCTCCATAACCTACGCGTGCCGACTGACAATTCCGGTCCCGTCGCCCGCTCCGCCCCTCGCTTCCGCGCCGCCGCGCCCGGGCAGACCGACCCTTTGCCGGACCATGACCCTGTCGTTACGATTCGAGTCGGGGCCGACACTGACGGGATGGCGGGGCTGACCTATGGCGGGGTTACGGAGTGCCGTCGGCCGGTCACTCACCTGGGCGGCCAAGAACGTCGACGGGGCCATCGCCCTCGTGCTGGCCGTGGCGGTGGGTGTGCTCGGCGTGCTGCCCGACCGCCTGATTTCCGACGAGGTGAAGACGCAGCTCGTCAGCGGCACCACTCTGGTCGTCCTGGCCCTCGTCGCGACCGCGCTGCTGCGCGACCGCGTCAGGCAGGAGCCCGTCGAGGAGGCCATGCACGCGACCTCCGGCGTCCTCGCGCGGCTGCCCGAGCGCCTCGACCGCCTCGACGAGCTGGAGGACCTGGTCGCGGGCACCCGCAGGGCGCTGCAGGACATGTCGGTCATCCGCGTCCTGGTCAGTCAGCGCGAGATCGCGCAGGCGCACGCGGACGCCCGCCGGGGCACCGACCGCTGGACGTTCAAGGGCGGCACCGGCACCTATATGCGCGCGGTCACGCTGCCCGAGTTCGTGGCCGCCGCGCGGCGCGAGAAGCGGCACCTCACGGTGCGCCTGGAGATCATCGACCCGACGGACGAGGCGGTGTGCGAGAGCTACGCGCACTACCGCAGGTCGCTGTCGGACCGCCCCGACGGCACCGGTGAGGTGTGGACGACCGACCGGGCCAGGAAGGAGTCGTACGCGAGCGTCCTGGCCGCGTTCTGGTATCGCCAGCGCTACGGCCTGCTCGACATCGCGGTGGGGCTCTCGCCGGTCATGACGACCTTCCGCTGGGACATGTCGGGCCGCGCCCTGATCATGACGTCCGAGGACCCCAACCGGGCCATCATCGCCTTCAGCGGCTCGTTCTTCTACGAGAGCTGCGGCACCGAGCTGCGCACGAGCTTCGAGCAGGCCCGGCGCGTGGCGATCGACCGCTACCGGTCGGTGCCGCTGAGCGACGAGCCGACCGTCGAGGAGGTCCGCAGGCTGTTCGAGCGCGTCGACCTCGCCCTGCCCAAGTCGTTCACCGACCGCGACGTGGTCGAGGTCACCCGCAAGGCGCTGCGCGCCAAGGATCCGTACGCGCCATGAGATACGGGGACGTGTTCGACGTGCTCGCCGGCGGGAGCGCCCGCGAGTGGGCCCTCGGCGTGCTCGGCGAGATCGCAGAGGGTGGCTCGCGCGGCTCGGGGATGCGCGGGGTGCGGCATCCGCTGGGATTCCTCTGCCTGCCGCTGGTCCGCGAGGGAGAGCTCGGGGCGTGCGTGCACGTGTGGACCGCCGCCGCCCGGCGCGCCCGCAGCACCACCTCTCAGGTCCACAGCCACAGCTGGGACCTGCTCAGTTACGTCCTGTACGGCCAGGTGCGCAACGTCCACGCCGTGGTGACCGACACCGACCGGTCCCCCACCCACCGCGTCTTCGAGGTCGTCAGCACCCCGTCGGGCGACGTCATCCGCCCCACCCCGAGGACCGTGGCGTACGCCCCGGGACGCGCCGAGCTGTTCGGCGCCGGGGACACCTACACGCTCGTCGCGGGCGCCTTCCACAGCAGTGTCATCCCCGAGGACGGCGAGGCCGCCACCGTGGCGCTCGGTCGTGGCCGGCCGGGCCTGAACGACCTGTCGCTCGGGCCGCTCGCCACGCCGCTCCACCACGTCGGCCGGGAACGCCTCGACGACGCCGAGACCGCACGTGCCGCCGAGCTGGCCAGGAGGAGCCTGTGGACCTCGAACACGCCAGGCGGGTAGCCGTCGAGGCCGCCCTGGCCGCCGGGTCCGTGCTGCGCGAGAGCGCGCCGGGAGCGGTCGCCGTCCACGACAAGGGCGGGTCGGGCGACGTCGTGACCGACCTCGACGTGGCTGCCGAGAAGCTGATCCTCGACCGCATCCGGGCGGAGTTCCCCTCCCACCGGATCGTGGCCGAGGAGTCGGGCGTCCACGGCGGTGACCGTCCGGAGGGCGGATGGACCTGGCTGGTGGATCCGCTCGACGGCACGAACAACGTGGCGATCGGCCTTCCCGCGTACGTCGTGGGCCTGGCGTTGTGCGCGGACGGCCGCCCGGTGCTCGGGGTGGTCCACGAGCCGCTCTCCGGCCGCACCTGGTCGGCGGTCAGCGGCGCGGGGGCCCACGGGCCGGCGGGGCCGCTGACCGGGCCGCCGCGGCGCGACCTCCGGCACGGGCCGGTGCTGGCCTGGACGCAGGGCCACGGGGTCTCCCGGCTGGACCCGGCGGCGCGGTCGCTGAAGATGACGATGGACGCCCGCGCCCGGCGGGTGCTCCAGCTCTGGGCGCCGCTGCTGTGCTGGGCCATGCTCGCGCGGGGCGACATCGACGGCATGATCGGCTACCGCGCGGAGGGGCTCGACCTGCCCGCCGGGGCTCTCATCGCGCGGGAGGCGGGTGTGGAGATCGTTGGGCTCGACGGCGGGCCTTTCGAGGCGTCCGCCGAGGGCCCGGCCGAGGACCGCAGCTTCGTGGCCGCGCCGCCACGCCTCGTCGGGGACCTGCTCGACCTGGTCGCCGAGGCCCGCCGCCTGGCGCCCGCCCTGCCGCCGCTCTGACCTGCCGCAGCGGTCTGGCCCGCCGCCCTGCTCTGACCGGCCACCACCCCGCTCCGGCCCGCCACCGACGCAGGAAAGCCGTCGAGGCTCTTCAGTCGTCGAGACCGCGTGCGGCGAGCGCCTCGCCCAGCGCGTCGGCGTGCCGCAGGGCGCCCACCACCAGCGGGACGGCGAAGGCGCGCGGGCTCCGCTCGACCCCTCTGGCGCGCTGGGCCTCCCGCACCCGGGTGACCAGATCCGCGATCACCGGCACGCTCCGCAGCGTGAGCGACAGCAGCAGCGACAGGCGGAACGGATCGAGACCGGCGAACCTGGCGGGAGCGAGACAGCGCTCCAGAGCGGCCATGACGGCGCCGGTGCGCGTGGTGAGCGTGACCAGCCCGGCCAGGGCGACGGCGAGCACGACCCGCAGCGTCGAGGACGCCGCCGTGGGCAGGTCCGCGAACACCAGCTGCACGCCGAACAGGGCCACGGCGAACCAGCGGACGGGCCGCACCTGCGCCCAGGCGGCGGCGAGCCCGACCCCGGAGACGGCGTACAGCAGCACGACGACGGCCGCGGCCCCCGCGAGCGCCGCGGGCCCGCGCAGCAGCAGGAGCGCGGTGCAGGACACGGCGAGCCCGGCGAGCTTGACCCCGGCGGGCAGCCGGTGCAGGAGCGAATCGCCGGGCACGTAGGCGCCGGTGAGCCCGCTCACGCCATCATCTTCCTGTAGTGGGCGATCGCGGCGGCGGGCTCGGCGTCGGCGACGATCCGCCCCTCGTCGATCACGAGCACGCGGTCGAAGTCCTCCAGCAGCGGAAGATCGTGGGTCACCACGACCACCTGCTGCGGAAGCGTCCGCAGCAGCGCGGCGACCTGCCTGGAGTGGCGCAGGTCGAGCAGCGTGGTCGGCTCGTCCATGACCAGGATCTCCGGTTCGAGCACCAGCACCGAGCAGAGGGCGAGCAGCTGCTTCTGGCCGCCGGACAGGTGATGCGCGGGGTGGTCGGCGTGCTCCCCCAGGCCGTACCTCTCCAGGACCTCCCGCACCCGGCGCTCGACCTCCTCGCGCCGCAGTCCCTTGCGGCGCAGCGAGAAGGCCACGTCCTCGGCAACCGTGGGCATCACGATCTGGGCGTCCGGGTCGGTGAACAGGAACCCCACGCCGCGCCTGATCCGGGCCGCGTGACGGCGGGTGTCGAGCCCGGACACCGTGACCGTGCCCGAGGTCGGCAGGACCAGGCCGTTGACGAGGCGGGCGAGCGTGCTCTTGCCCGAGCCGTTGGCCCCGACCACGCCCACGCGGCGCTCGGTCAGCGAGGCCGTGACGCCGCGCAACACCTCGCGCTGCCCGAGCCGCACATGGACGTCCTCCAGCCGGATCACTCACACCACCTCGAACAGGGCGGCGATCCCGAGACCGCCGCCGACCGCGACCGCCGCGAGGCCCAGGGTCCCCGGCGGCGCTCCCAGAAGCCTGCTGAACAACCGGGTCACCACCACCGCTCCGCTCGCGCCCCAGGGGTGGCCGAGGGCGAGCGCGCCGCCGTCGGCGCACACCCGCCCGGAGTCGGCGCCCAGGGGATCGAGGCCGAGCGCGTCGGTGACCGCGAGCACCTGCGCCGCGAACGCCTCCACGATCTCCACCGCCGCCACCTTCTCCAGGTCCGTTCCGGTTCGCCGCAGCACCCGCCGTACGGCGGGCACGGGTCCCCACCCGGGCAGCGCGGGGTCGCAGCCGGCGACGGCGCCCGCCAGCAGCCGCAGGCCGGGCAGGCCCGCCGCGGCGCGCAGCCGCTCGGGCACGACCGCGACGGCCGCCGCACCGTCGCTCACGGGGGAGGAGTTGCCGGCCGTCACCGTACCGCCCGGCACGAACGCGGCGGGCAGCCGGGCCAGCGACTCCGGCCGCAGCACGCGCGGGCGCTGGTCGTCCGCGCGCCCGCCGATCGGGACGATCTCGCGGGCGAAGCGGCCGGCCTCCCGCGCGGCCAGCGCCCGCGCGTGGCTGCGGCAGGCGTACGCGTCCTGGCGTTCCCTGGTGACGCCGCGCGCGGCGGCGAGCGCCTCGGCGGCCGGGCCCATGTCCGGGTCGGGGTGCCCCTCCGGGGCGAACGGCGCCCGCTCGTACGGCACGTCCGGCTCGCCCTCCCGCCGGCGAACCCGCAGCGGCGCGGTGGAGGCGCTCTCGACGCCACCGGCGACGACGAGGTCCGCGTCGCCGCAGCGCACCGCCTGGGCGGCCAGCAGGATCGCGGCGAGCCCGCTGCCGCACTGCCGGTCGACGGTGACGCCGGGCACCTCGTGCCCCGTCCCCGCGGCCAGCGCGCAGACCCGGGCGAGGTTGCCTCCGGGCCCGGTGCAGTTGCCCAGCACCACGTCGTCCACCGGGACGCCGAGATGCGCCACGTCGCGGGCGACCGCCTCGATGACCGGCGCGGCGAGCCGCTCGGCCGTCAGGCTCCGGAACGCGTGCCCGGCGGTGCCGATGGGAGTGCGGCGGGCCGCCACGACGACCGCGTGCTCATCCATGTCACTCGTCCATGTCAGGTGAGCCGCCTCAGGCCGGGGTCGTCGCCGGCCGCCAGACGGGTGGCGAGGAGACCGCGGGCCGGCTTGCCCGCAGGGGTCCGGGGCAGGGACGCCGCGGCATACCAGCGCCGGGGCCGCTGCGCCGGGTCGAGCTCGGCCCGCGCCGCCGCCTCCAGCGCGTCCCTCGCCACGTCGGCGGCCCCCTCCACGACTGCGGTGACCACGGCGCCGAGGTAGGGGTGCGGCGTGCCGACCACGACCACGTCGTCCACTCCCGGCACCTTCCTCAGCACCTCCTCGACGTCCTCAGGCACCACCGTGGCGCCGCCGGTCTGGATCGCGCCGTCGCCCCGGCCGCGCAGCCGCAGGACCTCACCGGGCCGGTGCGGCTCCGCCAGGTCGCCGACGGTCATCCAGCCGCCGTCGTCGCTGCGCAGCGGGCCGGTCGCACCGGCCAGGTAACCCTCGCAGAGCCACGGGGAGCGCACCCACACCTCGCCCAGAGCCTGTCCGGGCGGCACCCTGACGTCGATCTCCACGCCGGGGAACGGCCGCAGCCCGGCGCCGTCGGCGTCCACGGCGACGAACGACAGCTCGGTCGCGCCGTAATAGGACACCACACGCACTCCGGCCGCCGCCGCCCGGGTCCTGGCGGCCACGTCGAGGGCGGCCCCGCCGACCACGGCGGTACGCAGCGGCCCTCCGGCCGCCTCCAGGGCGTCCAGTACGGCAGGCAGGCGGTGGGGCACCACGTGAATCGCGGTGGCCCGCCGCACCTGCTCCGCCAGCCCGCCGGGTGACCATCGGCCGGGCACCACGGCCGTCGCCCCCGCGGCAAGCGTGTGCACGGCGGCGAAGCCGTACAGGGAGGAGACCAGCGGGCCGGGGATCAGCACGACGTCGTCCGGGCCGATCCCGGTCAGCGCGTCCAGGTGGGCGAACGACGCGGTCCACGAGGCCCGGCCGCGCACCACGGCGCGGGGCCTGCCGGTGCTGCCGGAGCTGAAGCAGGCCCAGGTGAGGTCGTCCGGCGCGGGGCGGTGCTCCGCGGGCGGGCCGTCCGCCTCCGGCAGCGGGTCGTCGAAGCGGGCGGCGACCGGCACCGCGGCCATGACCTGCGCCCGCCGTTCCTCGCTCCAGGCGGGGTCGCACAGCAGCGGCGTGGCTCCCGCCAGGTCGGCGGCGAGCACGGCGACGAGCAGGGCCACCGGGTCGGCCTGGGCGACCGCGACGAGCGCGCCGCGCCCGATGCCCTGGTCGGCCAGGGCGCGGGCGGCACGACCGGCCCGGGCGGCGAGTTCGGCGTAGCCGAGGTCGCCTCGGGGGCCGGACACCGCGATCCGGCCGGGGTCGGCGGAGGCGTGCCGCAGGACCTGGGCGGCTACCGGCACGGGCGCGTCACCGCCCGCCCGCTCGCAGCCGCTCGCGGTGCACCGCGGGGACCGCGTCGGGATAGGCCCGCTGGGTGCCCCGCGCCACGATCGAGGCGAGCACCGCCTTGGCCAGGTCACCGGGCAGGAAGGCGGCGCTGAGCAGCGCCGTCTTGCCCAGGGACAGCCCGGTGACCAGGGCCTGCACGGGGATGCCGAACAGGTAGACCACGCCGACGCCGCCGGCCAGGCAGGCGGCCACCAGCCGCACCGTGGACGGCGTGCGCCCGCCGCGTTCGACGATCCAACCGGTCACGGCCGCGCCGGGAAGCCAGCCGATCAGGAAGCCGGCCGAGGGCCCGGTGAAGACGCCGAGCCCGCCGCGTCCGCCCGCCAGCAGGGGCAGCCCCGCGGCGACCAGCACGAGCAGGACCACGACGGCGAGGGCGGACCGCCACGTGCCGAGGATCGCCCCGGCGAGCATGACGCCGAGCGTCTGCAACGTGATCGGCACCGCGTCGCCGAAGATGTTCAGCGCGCCCGGCATGCCGAGCACGGCGATCAACGCGGCGAAGACGCTCACCCTGGCGATGTCGGCCGCGGGAAAGCGCCGCACATGCGGACTCTGTTCATCTGTCACGGATCGATCCCATACCAAGACCCTCCGTGCGGCGAATGAGGATTCCGACAAGTTTTCGCCGTGTCGTTCTCAGCACCGCCCATAGCCGCCGGCCGCCCGTGCCCGGAGCACCGGGGCGACCGTGTCACGGTTCACCGGAAGGCATCGACGTTGCGGTGGGCCCACTCGGCGAACGAGCGGGGCGCCCGGCCCAGCACGTGCTCGACGTCCGGGCTGAGCCGTAGTTCGGCCGCGTTGGGCTCGCCGAGGACGGCCAGCGAGGTCTGCACGGCCGGTTCCGGTATGAACGCGGCCATCACCGCGTGCGCCTCGGCCCGGGTCAGCTCCACGAAACGCACGGGCTCCCCGAGGGCCGCGCCGATCGCCTCGGCCTGCTGCCGGGGCGTGACGGCCGCCGGCCCGTTCAACACATAGGCGTGACCCACGTGTTCGTCCCCGCGCAGGGCCACGGCCGCGACCTCCGCGATGTCCGCCGGGTCGATCACCGGGATCCCGACGTCGCCGAACGGCGCGGCGACCGTCCGCTCGGCGCGCACCGACTCCGCCCAGGCATAGGCGTTGGACGCGAAGACGCCGGGCCGCAGGATCGTCCAGGCCAGGCCCGACTCGCGCACCGCTTCCTCGGCCGCCCGCATGACACCGCCGTGCGACTGCGACTCCGGCCTGGTCACCACGCCTTGCGAGGAGAGCAGCACCACCCGCCGGACCCCGGCGGCTCCGGCCACGTCCAGGATGGCTCTCGGGTCGAGCCCGACGCCGCCCGTGCCGCCGTCGTGCAGGAACAGGGCCTCGGCACCGTCGAGGGCGGGCCGCAGGGTCTCCGGCGCGGCCAGGTCGGCCCGCACGTGCCTGATCCCCCTCGGCAGGTCCAGCGGGGCCGTCCCCCTCGACACCGCCGTCAGCCGCTCCCCGGCCTCCGCCAAGGCGCGCACCAGCGAACGACCGACATTCCCGGTCGCACCCGTAACCACGATCATGGTGACTCCTGCGTCCTTCTCTGTGGTTTCTCGCGATGACGGCCGACGCTAACACCGTCGGTATAGTAGGTACCTAGAGGAAAGTAACTACCTCAGAGGGGTGCGAGCCATGACGACCGAGACGAGCCGGCCCGCGACCGATGCCAGCGCCGATGCCGCGGCCGACCCCGAACTCGCCTGCCCGATCTCCCCGGTCGTCGACATCGTGTTCAGCCGGTGGACCTCGCCCATCCTCTGGTCGCTCCATGCCTTCGGACGCCAGCGGTTCGTCGAGCTGGAGCGGCGCATCGAGAACATCACCCCCAAGGTGCTCACCCAGCGCCTGCGCCAGCTGGAGCGCGACGGCCTGGTCGTCCGCACCTACCATCCCGAGGTGCCGCCACGCGTCGAATACGAGATCAGCGAGCTCGGCCGCACGCTCTCGCCCCTCTTCGCACAGATCGCCGAGTGGGGCGCGGCCAACCTCGAGCACGTCGAACGGGCACGGCGACAGTACGACGGCCCGAGGGCGTGATCCGCGAGCGCCGGGACCCGCCCCGGCCGCAGTGACGCCTCAGGCGGTGAGGATCAGGACGGTCACCGTCGCGGCGAGGCCGATCACGGCGAGTCCCGCGCCGGTGGCGACGAACTTGGCCAGCGGCACCCGCACGTCTCCGCGCCGGCACCATTCGAACCACAGCAGCGTCGCGAGCGAGCCCCAGGGCGTGATCACCGGGCCCAGGTTGGTGCCGGCGAGCAGCGACAGCAGCTGCGTGTGGTTGGCCGCGGGGATCACCTGCTCGCCCGCGACGTACGCCGGGAGGTTGTTGAGCACGTTGGACAGCGCGGCCCCGGCGGCGGCCGCGCGGTAGGCGCCGTCCCCGTCGCCGCCCAGGCCGACGATCGCGCGCATCACGTCGGCCAGGCCGAGGCGGCTGAGCGTCGGGACCACGAGGAACAGCCCGGTGACGAAGACGAGCAGCCGCCAGGGGATCAGCGCCCACACGAGCTTGGCCCGGTCGCGCCAGGCGAAGGCGGCGACCACCCCGACCGCCGCGACGAGGGCCGCCACGCCGATCTCCACGCCGGCCAGGATCGCGGCGATGAACAGCAGGCACGCCACCCCCGCGACGCCGAACAGCACCCGGTCGGCCACCGGCACCGGAGGCGGCGGCACGTAGCGGTCCTCGCCCCGCTCGCCGCGCCGCCAGTAGAACGCCCACAGGAACGCCATCGTCACCGCGATCGACGCGGCCTGGGGCAGCCACATGCGCGCGGCGAACTCCTGCGTGGTCAGCGCGACCCGGTTCATGGCGAGGAGGTTCGTGAGATTGGAGACCGGCAGCAGCAGGCTCGCGGTGTTGGCCAGCCAGACCGTGGTCATCACCAGCGGCAGCGGCGCGATCTTCGCGCGCGGCGCCAGGGCCAGCATGACCGGCGTCAGCAGGACGGCCGTCGTGTCCAGGTTCAAGACGATCGTGACCAGCGAGGCGAAGGCCGTGCAGAGGAAGAAGAGAGCGGCGTAGCTCCCCCGGCCGACGATCGCGAGGCGGGTCGCGATGACGTCGAAGACCTGCGCCTCCTTGGTCAGCTCCGCCAGCACGATCACCGCGCCGAGGAACAGCAGCAGAGGGGCGATGCGTTCGACGCTGGCCCTGGCCTCCTCGGCCGGCAGCAGGCCGGTGGCCACGAAGACCAGGCCCGCCGCGAGCAGCCCGAACCTGATCCAGTCGAGAACGCTCAATCGCCGCAGCCCGGTCGCCACGCGCACACCTTATATCGGCGGCCCCAGGATGATCGAACCCCTCCAAACCGACGGTGGCAGCGGGGATACTGGGCCCATGACGCACACGGGGCGGGGGGACGCGCGGACCGAGATCTTCGTCAGCTACTCCCCCGCCGACGAGCGGTGGGCGACGTGGATCGCCTGGCAGCTCGAGGCCGCCGGTTATCGCACGATGCTGCAGGCGTGGGACTTCGTGCCGGGCACCAACTTCATCGACTTCATGGACCGCGGGGTCAGCGAGGCCGACCTGGTCGTCGCCGTGCTCACCCGCAACTACCTGGGTTCCCGTTACGGCAGGCTCGAATGGCAGGCGGCGCTGCGCGCCGATCCCGGCAACCCGTCCAACAAGCTCGTGACGGTGCGGCTGGAGGACGTCTCGCTCGACGGCCTGCTGTCCACGATCACGTGGGTGGACCTCCTCGGCGTGACCGACCCCGGCGAGGCGCGGCGGCTGCTGCTGACCCGGATCGGGCAGGCGCTGGCCGGCCGGGCCAAGCCGGCCGAGCCGCCCCGGTTCCCCGCGGGGCCGGGCACGCATGCCCTCCATCCGGCCGCCGAGCCCGAGCCCCCCGCCGTACGGGTGCCCCGGCCCCGGCGCGCCCCGGCGGCCGAGCCGGCCTTCCCCACCGCCGAGCGCGCGGGCGGCGCCTCCTCGGTGACCGTGCTGCACGTCGCCGGGCCCCGGTTCGGGCGCGGCCTGGCCGAGGCCGACGAGCCGCTCGACGCGGGCGAGCTGCAGGCGAGCGTCTGGGCCGACCTGACCCGCCTCGCCGACGCCGGAGTGCCCAAACCCGACCTGCTGATGGTCACCGGCGACCTCACCGAGTCGGGCAGCATCCGGGAGTGCGAGCAGGCCCTCGCGTTCCTCACCGGGCTCCGCGTGCTGCTGGGGCTCGAACCCGGGCGGCTGGTGGTCGTCCCCGGGCCGCGCGACGTCACCAAGGCGGCCTGCCGGGCCTACTTCGCCACCTGCGAGGCCGACGACGTGCGCCCGCAGCCGCCCTACTGGCCCAAGTGGCGGCACTTCTCCACGCTCTTCGGCGAGCTCTACCAGGGCCTCGACGGCCCGGCCTTCGACAGCGCCCAGCCGTGGACGCTGTTCGAACTGCCCGAGCTGCGCACGGTCGTCGCCGGGATCAACTCCACTATCGCGATGAGCCACCGCGAGGAGGACGACCACGGCTTCGTCGGCGAGGCCCAGGCGGCGTGGTTCGCCGAGCGGCTGCGGCCGTTCGAGGGCTGGCTGCGGATCGGCGTCGTCGCCCATCCCCCGCGCCCCGGGCTGCGCGACGCCGCCACCCTGGAACGGCTGCTCGGCTCCCGGCTCGACCTGCTCGTCCACGGGCGCGACGCCCGGCGCGGCGGGCCCGAGGAGGTCTGGGAGCTGGAGGGGCTGCCGTGCGTGCCCGCGCTCGCCCCGGGCCGTCACCAGATGCTCCAGATCACGCCACAGGGGCTGCGCCGGTGGACCAGGGACAGGCCGGACCTGGGCGACCCCGAGGCCCTGCCGTACGGCTGGCGCGGCTGGCGGCCGCAGACCCCCGCCGCGGCGGCCCCGGAGCCGCCGGCACGGGAGCCGGAGGAGCCCGCCGGTCCGGCCGACCTGCTGCTCGACCGGATCGCCGAGGTCTGCGAGACCCGTTTCGAGCGGGCCAAGATCCGCCGCGTCGCAGGCGAACCGCCGCGCCTGCTCGTCACCCACCCCGAGGACGGGTTCGTCCGCCAGGTCCTGATCGGCGCGCACGCCGGGGAGCTGAGCCAGGATCGGGTCGAGGCGTTCCTCGGTCACGTCCACGCGGCGGGGCTGGAGCACGCCGCCGAGCTGGTCTACCAGGGGCCGCAGCCCTCGCGGGCCTTACGTGACGACGCATTGCGGCGCGGCCTGCGGCTGCGCAGCTTCACCGAGTTTCAGGGCCTGCTCGACCTGTCGTCCTACGTGGCCGGGCAGACGGCCAGGCTGCGCGGCGACCGCCGCTATCCGCCCGAGCTGTACGTGCCGCAGCGGTTCAGGGAGCTCGACCGCGCCGGCGGCGAGGTGCGCGACGACCTGACCGACGAGCTGATGCGGCTGCTCGCGGCCGACCACGGGCGGTTCGTGCTCGTGCTCGGCGACTTCGGCCGGGGCAAGACGTTCTCGCTGCGCGAGGTGGCCAGGCGCATCCCCGCCGAGCTGCCGCACCTCACGCCGATCCTGATCGAGCTGCGCGCCCTCGACAAGGCGCACTCGGTCGCCGGGCTGGTCGCGGCGCACCTGGCCGACCACGGCGAGGAGCTGATCGACCTCAAGGCGTTCCACTACATGCTGCGCCAGGGCCGCATCGTGCTGCTGTTCGACGGCTTCGACGAGCTGGTCACCCGGGTGACGTACGAGCGGGCCGCCGACCATCTCGACACCCTGCTGCGCGCGGCGGAGGACAAGGCGAAGATCCTCGTGGCCGGGCGCACCCAGCACTTCAAGTCGCGCAGCCAGGTGATGACCGCCCTCGGGGAGAAGGTCGGCCTGCTGCCCAACCGGCGGGTGCTCAGCATCGAGGAGTTCACCGAGGAGCAGATCCGCGCCTACCTGGTCAACCGATACGGCTCGCAGCAGGCGGCCGACGAGCGCATGGCCCTGCTCACCGGCATCGGCGACCTGCTCGGCCTCGCGCACAACCCCCGCATGCTCAGCTTCATCGCCGACCTGCCCGCGGAACGGCTGCGCGCCGTCGCCCAGGCCGGGGAGGCGATCAGCGCCGCCGGTCTCTACCAGGAGATCCTCGACACGTGGCTGGCCTTCGAGGAGGAGCGCGTGCGCGGCGTCGCCGGGGCCCCCGGCGGGCTGACCCGCGAGGAGCTGTGGCGGGCCGCGACCACGCTCGCGCTGCGGCTGTGGGAGACCGGCGAGACCTACCTGCGCCCGGCGGAGCTGGCCGAGGTCGCCGACACGCTCACCGATCTGGCCACCGACGCGCAGGGCCGCGTGCCGTACGGACCGGCAGTGGCACCGGCCGTCGCGGACGGCGGCGCGGCCGCGGCAGGGCAGGGGATCTCGCGGCTGACGCCCGAGCAGGCCGTGCACGCCGTCGGAGCCGGCAGCCTGCTGGTCCGTACGGACGAGGGGTTGTTCGGCTTCATCCACGCCTCGGTGGTGGAGTGGCTGGTGGCCCGGCACCTGGCGGAGTCGCTCGACGGCGGCCACGCGCCGGGTCTCGGCCTGCGGCCGTTGTCGGCGCTCGCCGTCGACTTCCTGTGCGACCTGGCCGACGCCTCGCGGCTGCAGGCCTGGGCCGCCCGCACGCTCGCCTCCTCCGGTGCCGACGACGTCGCGCGGGCCAACGCCATCAAGGTGACCACCCGGCTGCGCACCTCCGCCGCCACCGACCTGCGCGGAGCCCGGCTCAGCGGCGAGGACCTGTCCTATCGCGAGCTGCAGGGCGTGGACCTCACCGGCGCCGACCTCACCGACACCCGGCTCGTCGGGGCCGACCTGTCCCACGCGGTGCTCAGGAACGCCCGGCTCGCGGGGGCGCGCCTGGACGAGGCCGTGCTGGTGGGCGCCGACCTGCGCGGCGCCGATCTCACCCGGGCCCGGTTCGCCCGCGCCGACCTGCGGGACGTCGCCGTCGAGGGCAGCCGCTGGGACCGTGCGGCGCTCATCGACGTCACCGGCGTCCCCCGGGGAGCGCCCGAGCTGCGCGGCGCGGCCGTCGCGCCCGCCGTCCCCGGCACGGACGGCGGCACGGACGGCGGCACGGACGGCGGCACGGACGGCGGCACGGACGGCGGCACGGTCGGCGCCGAGCTGGCCCCCGCCGTCGTCGGCGTGCCGTACGGCTATCACTTCAACAGCAGCCGCCTGCCCGAACCGGTCGCCTACGACCCGGGCGGGGGCGTGGTCGCCCTGGGCGGGGAGGACGGCGGCGTCCTGGTCTGCGACAGCGTCACCGGGTCCGCCCTGCGCACGCTGCAGGGCCACCGGGGCCGCGTCTACAAGGTCGCCTACGGCGAGGCCGGGCTGGTGACCGGCGCGAGCGACGGCACCGTGCGGGTGTGGGACCCGGCCACCGGCGAGCAGGCGCACGTCCTGCGCGGCCATCCCGAGGGCGTGTGGCCCGTGGTCACCTCGGGCGACCTGATCGCGGCCGGCGGCGCGGACGGGGTCATGCGGGTCTGGGCGTCCGGCGAGCTCGTGTGGGAGCTGCCGGGTCACACCGCCCCGATCTACACCGCCGTGTTCCTGCCGGGACTTCTGGCGACCGGAGACAGCGCGGGGGCGATCCGCGTGTGGGACCTCGCAACCGGGCGGGTGCGCCACCACCTGCACGGCCACAGCGGAGCCGTCTACCGCCTGGCCCTCAGCCCCGACGGCACCCGGCTGGCCGCCGGTGACGGCCAGGGCGTGCTGCGCGTCTGGGACCCCCGCACCGGCGCCGCGGTGCACCACCTGACCGGTCACCCCGGCCGGATCTACTCCCTCGCCTTCCACCCGGAGGGCCGGCTGCTCGCCTCCGGCGACACGGAGGGAGCCGTACGGCTGTGGGACCCGGCCACGGGCGAGTCCGCCGGCAGCCTCCCCGGCCACCGCGGTGCCGTCTACCAGGTCCTGTTCGACCCCACTGGCGAGCTGCTGGCGACCGGCGACAGCAACGGGGTTGTACGAATATGGGACCACCGCACGGGCCAGGTGCGGGCCGAGCTGACCGGGCACCGGGGCTCGGTGTGGCCGTTCGCGTTCCGCCCCGACGGGCGGCAGCTCGCGACCTCCAGCAACGACGGCACCGCCCGCCTGTGGGACCCGCACACCGGGCAGGCCGTCCAGACGATGCGCGGCCACGGCCGCCGCATCACCTCGGTCGGCTTCTCCGCCGACGGCGGCATGCTCGCCGCCTGCGGCAACGACGGTTACGTACGCCTGTGGGACCCGGTCACGGGCCGCCGCCTGCGTTCGCTCACGGGGACGGCCGACCGGCTGGTGTCGGCCGTCTTCAGCCCGGCCGGTCCGCTGCTGGCGACCGCGAGCAACGACGGCGGCGTCTACCTGTGGAACCCGGTGGCGGGCACGTACGAGCGGGAGCTCAACGTGGAGACCGACCACGTGTGGGCCGAGGCGTTCAGCCCCGACGGGCAGCTGCTGGCCACCGCGAACGACGACGACAGCGTGCGGCTGTGGTATCGCCCCTCCGGTCGGCAGGTCGCCAACCTCGCCGGGCACCGGGGCCGGGTCAGGTCGATCGGCTTCAGTCCCGACGGCAGGCTCGTGGCCACGGGCTGCGACGACCGCAACGTGCGGCTGTGGGACGCGCCGACCGGCCAGTGGGCGGCGACGCTGAGCGGCCACGACGACCGGGTGTACGCGGTGGCCTTCTCCCCCTCGGGTGAACTGCTGGCGAGCGCGAGCAACGACGGCACCGCCCGCCTGTGGGACGTCGCCTCCGGCGAGTGCCTGCACGTGCTCGCCGGCGGCGGGCGGCTGTGGACGGCCGCCTTCAGCCCGTCGGGCGATCTGCTGGCCACCGCCGGGGACGACCTCGCCGTCCACCTGTGGGACCCGGCCTCCGGCGCACGGGTCGGCACCCTCTCCGGCCACGGCCGCCGGATCTGGTCGGTCGCGTTCCACCCCTCCGGGGACCTGCTCGCCAGCGCCGGCGACGACGGCGTGGTGATCCTGTGGGACGTCCCCCGGCGCGAACGCCGCGCCACCCTGCTCGGCCTGCCCGAGGGATGGGCCGCGTTCTCCCCCGGCGGGCTGTACAAGCTGGAGGGCGACGTGACGGGCCAGTTCTGGTACGTGATCGGCATGTGCCGGTTCGAGCCCGGCGAGCTGGACGAATACCTGCCCGAGGTCAGGCGGCTGGCCCTCGACGAGCCGTTCTGACGGCGGAGGGCCGAGGCGAGGGGCTCAGCTCTCGCGGGCGGTCCGCAGCCCGGATGCACGGAGGGCTCAGCTCTCGCGGGCGGTCCGCAGGCCCGCCATGACCATGTGGGTCAGCAGGGCGTGGCTCTCGTCGAGGTCCTCGGCGAGCTGGAACGCGCCCGCGGCCTCCAGGACGGCGAAGCCGTGCATCGCGGCGCGCAGGCAGCGGACCGCGTGGATCGCGGCCGAGCCCTCCAGCCCGTACGCCCGAAGCGCGGCGAGCATGATGCCGACCAGCCGGTCTCCCGTCTCGGCCGTCTCGGGCCGGGGCGCCTGGATCAGCGCGGAGTAGCGGTGCGGATGCCGGGCGGCGTAGGAGCGCCAGCCGTCCATCAGGGCGCGCAGCGCCTCGTCGCCGGACCGGCCGAGCACCGCCTCGCTCGCGACCTCCACCAGCTCGCCCATCACCCGCCCGGACACCAGGACGCGCAGCTCGGCGAGGTTGCGTACGTGCTTGTAGAGGGAGGGCGTGGCGACGCCCGCCCGGCCGGCGACCGCGGACAGGGTGAGCGCCTCGGGGCCCTCCTCGTCCACGATCCGCAGCGCGTGGTCGACGACGGCGTCCGGGGACAGGGCGGCCCTAGCCACGCACGCGCTCCTTGAGGAACGCGAGCATCGCGGCCGCGACCTGGTCGGGGTGCTGCGCGTGCGGGTAGTGCCCGGCGCCCTCGATCATCACCACCTCGCCGAGCCCCTGCGGCATCCCGGCGACGATTCCGTCCGCCTCCGCCCGGGGGTCGGCCCAGTCGGGGTCGTGGGTGCCCATGACGACCAGGGCGGGGCAGCGGATGTCACCGAGGTGGGCGCCGGCGTCCGTGGGGGCGGACGTGCCCATCGCGCTCACGACGGCCATCCGGCCCGGCCTGCGCAGGTCGCCGTCCAGGGCGGCCAGGTAGTCCGCCCAGTCGGCGGGCTTGACGCCGGGGTAGGCGTGGTCGAGGTAGCTCTTCCACAGCCCGATGCTGCGGAAGATCGCCACGCCCATGAGCCGCGTCATGCCCTTGCGGTAGTGACCGTTGCTCAGCAGCCCGCCCAGGTCGGGCTTCTGGGCGCGGGTGAAGGGGCCGACCTCCACGATCGCGCCGACCAGCTCCGGCCGCCGCGCCGCCGCGATGGTGGCCGCTCCCCCGGCGAACGAGTGCCCGGCGACGACGGCCGGCCCGCCCAGGTGCTCGATCAGGGCGACGATGTCGTTCGCGGTGTCGGTGCGGGTGTAGGAGTCCCAGCCGAGGCTCGACTCGCCGTGCCCGCGCAGGTCCACGGTCGCCACCCGATATCCGGCGGCGGTCAGCGCCGGGGCGAGGAAACGGTAGGCGCGACGGCTGTCGCCCATGCCGGGGACCATCACGATCAGCGGCCCCTCCCCGGTCACGTCGTACGCGATCTCACCCTCGCCGATCTTCAGGAACTCGGTCATCTTCGCCCTCCAGGCTCATTGTTATAGCCGAGAGGCTAATGACGTTAGCCACTGTCGTCAAGGCGGGCCAGCCCTGGGGAACGGCCACTGACGCGGCCCTCCCGCCGTCGCTAAGGTTGTGGAGATGAGCCCGAGGCCCGTGCGCGCGATGGACGCCGACGAGAAGGTCGACCGGCAGGCGCGGATCCTCGAGGCGGCACTCCGGCTGCTGTCCCTGCAGGGCATCTCCGGGGTCAGCATGCGCGCCGTCGCACGCGAGGCCGGGGTCTCGCTGGGGCTGGTGAACTACCACTACGAGGACAAGACGAGCCTGATCCGGGCGGCCCTGCGCCGCATCGAGGAGCTGGACATCGCCCTGGTCGAGCCGGACCCCGCCCTGGAACCGGAAGAGCGGCTGCGTGCCGCGCTGAAGCGGGTGGCCGATCCGGAGTTCCTGACGACGGAGTATCTGTCCCTGCGGCTTCAGCTCTGGGCGCTCGCCCAGGCCCACGAGGACTTCGAGCGCATCAACACCGAGGCCCAGAAGCGCTACCGCGCCGGGCTCGCCGCCCTGATCCAGGCGGCCCGCCCCGAGTTGCCGGCGGACGAGTGCGGCAGGCGGGCCGCCGACATCGACGTGATCCAGAACGGCCTGTGGCTCACCGCCCTGCTGGGGCTCGATCACGCCTCGATCAGCAGGAACGTCGCCCGCTGCGAGGAGATCGCGCTCGCCGGCCCACCGGCGGCGCAGCGACAGGACTGAACGAACGTCCAGGAATATATTGAACGATCGTTCAGACGCTCGTATGCTCCGGCCATGGCTTCAGTCACGATCGACGACGTACGCCGCGTCGGCACCGGATATCACGAGGACCCCGCACGATCGATGTCGTTGCGCGCCGAGACGTACACCGACCCGCGGTGGCTCGACGTCGACCTCCGGGCGATCTTCGCCCGCACCTGGCAGTGGATCTGCCACGTGGAGAAGCTCGCGTCCCCCGGCAGCTACGTGTCGGCCACCGTGGCCGGCATGCCGATCGCGGTCGTGCGTGATCGAGACGGAGCGCTGCGCGCGTTCTACAACGTCTGCAAGCACCGCGCCCACGAGCTGCTCACGGGGTCCGGCACCACGCGCAACATCGTCTGCCCCTACCACGCGTGGACCTACAGCCTGGACGGACGGCTGAAGGCGGCCCGCCGGGCCGACGCGATGGAGACCTTCGACAAGAACGAGATCTGCCTCGACCAGGTGCAGGTGGAGGAATTCGGCGGCTTCGTCTACGTGAATCTGGACCCGGCCGCCGTCCCCTTGGCCGAGCAGGCCGGAGATCTGGCGGCCGGCATCGCGAAGTGGGCTCCCGACGTGGCCGGGCTGACCCACGCGAAGCGGCTGACCTACGACATCGCGTCCAACTGGAAGAACGTCATCGACAACTTCCTGGAGTGCTACCACTGCCACGTCGCCCACAAGGAGTTCGTCGACCTCGTCGACATGGACACCTACGAGGTGAAGACCCACGGCATCTGGTCGAGCCACTTCGCCGAGGCCGGCACGCACGACAACGCCGCGTACGACGTCGCGGGCGCGTCGGTCACGCAGCACGCGGTGTGGTGGCTGTGGCCCAACACCTGCCTGCTGCGCTACCCCGGGCGGGGCAACTTCATGGTCCTGCAGGTCATCCCGGCCGGTCCCGGCCGCACGCTGGAGACCTGGGACTTCTACTTCGAGACGGCCGAGCTCCTGGACGCCGAGGTGGAGGCGGTGCGCTACATCGACGAGGTGCTGCAGCAGCAGGACATCACGATCGTGGAGAGCGTCCAGCGCGGCATGAACACCCCGGCCTTCGACCAGGGCCGCATCGTCTACGACCCGTCCGGCTCGGGGCTGTCCGAGCACGGCGTGCACCACTTCCACGGCCTCGTCCTCGACGCCTACCGGTCGTGGGTGGAAGGCGCCGCCGCCGGGCGCACCCGCGAGGAGCGGCTCCAGCGGTAAGCGCTTCGAGCGCGGTGGCGATGACGACGCGGGAGGGGCAGCGAGCCGCCGCCTCACTGCCGGCCTCCGGCCCGCAGACGGCTTTACGTTGTAGATTCGCGGCGGCGGGCGTCCGTGCGGCTTCCCGGCAGGGCGGTCATGTCAGGCGTCGTGGGCGACCCGGCTGCTCAGGTCCTGCCAGACCTTGTCGACCTGGGCCTCCAGGTCGTCCAGGGACCCTTCGTTGCGGATCACGATGTCGGCGATCCTCAGCCGGTCCTCGCGGGAGGCCTGGGCGGCGATCCGGGCGCGGGCGTCCTCCTCCCGCATGCCGCGGAACCGCTGCAGACGCTCCAGCCGCACGTCGTCCGGTGTGTCCACCACGATCACCACGTCGTACAGGGGGGCCAGGTTGTTCTCGGCCAGCAGCGGCACGTCGTAGACGACGACCGCGTCGTCCGGGGCCTCCCGCTGCAGTTGCTTGCTGCGCTCACCCACCTTCGGGTGGACGATGCCGTTGAGGATCTTCAGCTTCTCGGCGTCCGCGAAGACGATCGCGCCGAGCCGTTCCCGGTCGAGCGTGCCGTCGGGACGGAGCACGTCCTCGCCGAACGCCTCGACGATCTCCGTGAGCCCGGGGGTGCCCGGCTCCACGACCTCCCTGGCGATCTTGTCCGCGTCGACGACGACGGCGCCGCGTGCCGCGAGCAGGCGCGACACCTCGCTCTTGCCCGAACCTATGCCGCCTGTGAGCCCAACTTTCAGCACGTGCCGCAGCCTATCGGGCCGGCTGATGCTGCGGCTCCCGGCGCAGGTGGACCAGGGTCAGGTGGTCCTGCACCCGTTCGCGCTGGGTCTCCCGGTAGCCGAGGCGACGGTAGAGCCGCAGGTTCCCATCCGACAGATGGCCGGTGAACAGGTCGAACGCCGCCGCCATAGGCACGGCCTCGTGCATCGCGGCCAGCAGCGCGCTGCCGATCCCCTGCCCCTGCCGGTCGGGCGCGACCACGAGCCGGCCCACCAGGCAGGTCGAGCCGGACATCTGGCCCCGGACCGCGCCGACCACCCGCCCGCCGTCCGTCGCCTTGAGCACGACCGCCGTCTCGATCAGCGTACGGACCTGGTCGAGCGACTCGACGAGCGGCGCGATGAACGGGTCGCCGTAGAGCTGCGCCTCGGTGACGTACGCGGCCCGCTGCAGGGTGAGGATCTCCCCCGCGTCCGCGGGCAGGGCCCTCGCGATCTCCACCACGAGGGCCACCCTATCGGCACACCAGCCTCCGCAGGGCGGGTGTCCCCCCACGGGAAAGGCCGGCCAAGATGGCGAAAGGCCCCGCCGAAGCGGGGCCTTTCGTAATGCTGTGGAGGACTGGCCGTGACCTCCGGTCAGAAGAGACCGGGTGTCAGCTCTGGCCGCCCGCCAGCTTCTCACGCAGGGCCGCGAGGGCCTCGTCGGAGGCGAGGGCGCCGCCACTGCTGGACTGCGTGCTGGTCTCGCCGCTGTAGGTCGACGGAGCGGCCTCGCTGGCCGCCGCCTCCTCCTGGCGGGCCTTCTCGATCTGCGAGCGGTGCGCCTCGAAGCGGGCCTGGGCCTCGGCGTACTGCCGCTCCCACTCCTCACGCTGCTTGTCGAAGCCCTCGAGCCACTCGCCGGTCTCGGCGTCGAAGCCCTCGGGGTAGATGTAGTTGCCCTGGTCGTCGTAGGTCGCCGCCATGCCGTACAGCGTGGGGTCGAACTCGACCTCGGCGCCGACACCCTCGTTGGCCTGCTTGAGGGACAGCGAGATGCGGCGGCGGTCCAGGTCGATGTCGATGATCTTCACGAAGATCTCGTCGCCGACCTGCACGACCTGCTCCGGGATCTCCACGTGGCGCTCGGCCAGCTCGGAGATGTGGACCAGGCCCTCGATGCCCTCCTCGACCCGGACGAAGGCACCGAACGGCACCAGCTTGGTGACGCGGCCGGGCACGACCTGACCGATCTGGTGGGTCCGGGCGAACTGCTGCCACGGGTCCTCCTGCGTCGCCTTGAGCGACAGCGAGACCCGCTCGCGCTCCATGTCGACGTCGAGAACCTCGACCGTGACCTCCTGGCCCACCTCGACGACCTCGGACGGGTGGTCGATGTGCTTCCAGGACAGCTCGGACACGTGCACCAGGCCGTCGACGCCGCCGAGGTCCACGAACGCACCGAAGTTGACGATCGAGGAAACGACGCCCTTGCGGACCTGGCCCTTCTGCAGGGTGTTGAGGAACGTCTGGCGAACCTCGGACTGCGTCTGCTCCAGCCAGGCGCGGCGGGACAGGACCACGTTGTTGCGGTTCTTGTCCAGCTCGATGATCTTGGCCTCGAGCTCGCGCCCGACGTACGGCTGCAGGTCGCGGACGCGGCGCATCTCCACCAGGGAGGCGGGGAGGAAGCCGCGCAGACCGATGTCGAGGATCAGGCCACCCTTGACGACCTCGATGACCGTGCCGGTGACGATGCCGTCCTCGTCCTTGATCTTCTCGATCGTGCCCCAGGCGCGCTCGTACTGGGCGCGCTTCTTGGACAGGATGAGGCGGCCTTCCTTGTCCTCCTTCTGGAGAACCAGGGCCTCGACGTGCTCTCCGACCTCGACGACCTCGGCCGGGTCGACATCGTGCTTGATCGAGAGCTCGCGCGACGGGATAACGCCCTCGGTCTTGTAGCCAATGTCGAGCAAGACCTCGTCTCGATCGACCTTGACAACGGTGCCTTCAACGATGTCCCCATCGTTGAAGTACTTGATGGTCTCGTCGATCGCGGCGAGGAAGGCCTCCTCGGAACCGATGTCGTTGACCGCTACCTGCGGGGTGCTCGAGGTGGCCTCAGTGCTGCTCGTCATGTGTGGAATTGCTCCGAACCGGACAGATGTCGTTGTGACAGAAGCGCGGCGGGCCGTTTTTCGTTCACTGGATGATGCTGCTTTTCCTGGTAGCCACCAGATGACCGAGCGCGAGCCCGCTCCGTCCGTGACGCGCGCGAGCCCACAGCGCAGCGATCAGCATATGAGACGGAGCGAGCTGGGTCAATCCGAGGCAACCAGACGAACGCCTAGTAGGTGATCACCGACTTCGCCCGGGCCGGCGAGAGCGTTGCCCGGAGTTTACGCGGCACGGACACTCGGGCCGGATCCCCATCCGACGTATAACGCTCTCCTGGGTGTCTGTCGAGCCAATCGAGCCAGTAGGTCGTGCACCAGCGCCGGCATTCCCCGTGTTTTCCGTTGGACTGGATCCTCGGGATCGCGTAGCGCGGGAAACTTTTCGCGTATGGCGAAACCGTCGGCTGCGCCCCGGCCAGGAAGACGGCGTCGAAGTTGTAGCGGGTGCCGTCCCAGGCGCCGTCGTGCGCCCGGCTCCGCTTCCTCGGCAGCGACCCGTATGGCAGCGCGAAGGTCGTCGAGGCGGGCACGCCGATCTTTTTCAGCAGCCGCTCCTGCCGGACGATCTGCTCGCCGACCTTCTTGTTGGAGAGCCGGCGGAGATCGGGGTGGGAATAGGTGTGGTTGGCCACCTCGAAGCCGTGGTCGAGCAGCCACTTCACCGCCTGCTTCTGCTGCGTGCGATCCCGCAGCCCGAAGGGGTCGCGGTTGACCCAGAAAGTGGCGGTGGGCCGGAAGCTCGGATACTTCGCCGCGACCTCGTAGATGATGCCGACGGCCGTGTCGTTCTTCGGCATGCCGTTCCCGTCCACCGCGAAGTGGCTGGGGTGGCCGTCGTCGAAGGTCAGGACGACGGGATGGGCCCCGGCCGGGATGTCGATCTTCCTTGCCACCAGTTCGGCCGCGGTGATCGGCACGTAGCCGTCCTTGGCCAGGCGTTCCAGTTCCTTGCGCAGCTGGGCGGGGGTCCGGTCGATGGACGCCAGCCGTTTGGGCAGGATGCGGTGATACATGATCACCGGCACCAGGCCGGCCTCGTTCGCCTTGACCTTCCTGGCCGACGCGGCGGTCGCCTTCGGCGGGGCCGCACTGGGCTTGGGCGACGGCGACCGCGGCTGCGCCGGCCGCGCCTGCGACCGTTCCTCGCCCGTGGATCGGGGCAGCAGCACGAGCACGGCAAGACCGATCACGACAACGACGACATTCGCGATCGCCGTCATTCGGGCAAGGTTGCGCACAGTCATTTGACCTTACTGCCCGACGTGTCCACATTCGCGTGTGTTGCAATTTTCCTGTGGACTGGAGCCTGCGTGCCTGCGGACGGCACGGGCACGTCACCTACGCGCCGGACGAGGAGGCGCTGCGAAGCCGCCTGCGCGCCGACACCGCGCTGGGCGAGGCGTGGCGCTGCCTGCGCTGCGGCGACTTCACCCTGGGCCCGCCGCGCGGGGCCGGACCGGCGGGGGACGCGCCCGTCGTGCTGCGGGGCCGGGCGCTGCGGGACGCCGCCGTCTTACGGCTGATCGCCGTCTTCCGCTGGGCCAAGGCGCTGCTCGTGATCGCGGGAGCGTACGGCGTGTGGCGGTTCCGGGCCCACCACGACGCCGTACGGCGGGCGTTCGACCAGGACCTCCCGCTGGTCCAGCCGCTGGCCCACAAGCTCGGATGGAACCTCGACCACTCGGGCGTGGTGCACACGCTGCGGACCGCGCTGGGCGCGCGGACCACGACCCTCACCTGGGTCTTCCTCGCCCTGCTCGTCCTCGCGGCCCTGCTGCTGACCGAGGGCGTCGGCCTGTGGCTGCTGAAGCGATGGGGCGAGTACTTCTCGGTGGTCGTCACCTCGGCGTTCATTCCGGTGGAGATCTACGAGATCGCCGAGAAGGTGAGCCCGCTCCGGATCGTGCTCCTCCTGATCAACATCGCGGCCGTGCTGTACATCGCGTTGAGCAAGCGCCTGTTCGGGCTGCGCGGCGGGCGGGCGGCGTACGAGACCGAGCGGCACGAGACGAGCCTGCTGGAGGTCGAGCAGGCGAGCCTGGCCCTGGCCGGGCGGGACCGCGGGCACAGCGGCCCCACCGGCCACCCCTGACCCGTCGCCCGCCGGACCGGCCCGCTTCGATCAGCGCACGGCGAACCCCGGCGCAGCCGACCGGTCCGGCCCGGTTCGCCGGGTGCGGAGCGGCGGGCGCGTGCTCAGGCGGGACTCAGTGGCCGGCGTCCTCCCAGGTGGTGCCGACGCCCACGCTGACCTCCAGCGGGACGCTCAGGTCGTAGGCCCGGCCCATCTGGGTGCGCACGACCTCGGTCAGCTCGTCCAGCTCGCCCGGCGCGACCTCGAACACCAGCTCGTCGTGGACCTGGAGCAGCATGCGGGAGCGCATGCCCTCGATCGCCTTCTGCACGTTGAGCATGGCGACCTTGATGATGTCGGCGGCAGAGCCCTGGATGGGGGCGTTGAGCGCCATCCGCTCGGCCATCTCCCGGCGCTGCCGGTTGTCGCTGGTCAGGTCGGGCAGGTAGCGGCGGCGGCCGAGGATGGTCTCGGTGTAGCCGTCCCTGCGGGCCTGGGCGACGATCGACTCCAGGTAGTCGCGGACGCCGCCGAACTCCTCGAAGTATTCCTCCTTGAGCGCCCTGGCCTCGGCGACGGGGATGTTGAGCTGCCCCGACAGGCCGAAGTCGGACAGGCCGTAGGCAAGGCCGTAGTTCATGGCCTTGATCCGGGCGCGCAGCTCGGCGTCGACCTGCTCCGGGGGCAGGTCGAAGACGCGCGACGCGGTGGCCTGGTGGAAGTCGTGGCCCGACTCGAAGGCCTCGATCAGCGACTCGTCCCCGGACAGGTGGGCCATGATCCGCAGCTCGATCTGGCTGTAGTCGGCCGTCAGCAGCGTCTCGTAGCCCTCCCCGACCACGAAACCCTTGCGGATGCGCCGGCCCTCGACCGTGCGGATCGGGATGTTCTGCAGGTTGGGCTTCTCGCTCGACAGCCGCCCGGTGGCCGCCACGATCTGGTTGAACGTGGTGTGGATCCGCCCGTCGTCGGAGATCTCCTTGATCAGGCCCTCGACCGTGGTGCGCAGCTTGGTCTGGTCGCGGTGGCGCAGCAGGATCACCGGCAGCTCGTTGTCGGTCTGCTGGGCCAGCCAGGCGAGCGCGTCGGCGTCGGTCGTGTAGCCCGTCTTGATCTTCTTGGTCTTGGGCAGGCCGAGCTTGCCGAACAGGATCTCCTGCAGTTGCTTGGGCGAGCCGAGGTTGAACTGCTCGCCCACCACCTGGTGGGCGGCCTCGACCGCCTGCTTGACGGCCGCGCCGAACTCGGCCTCCAGCGCCGCGAAGTATTGCCGGTCGGCGGCGATGCCGGCCCGCTCCATCTGGGCCAGCACCCGCACCAGCGGGAGCTCGACCTCGGTCACCAGCCGGGTGCCGCCGCGCTGGGACAGGTGCGCCTCCAGCGCGTCGGCCAGGTCGCGCACGGCCTGGGCCCGCAGCGCCAGGTCGCGGGCCGCGCCCTCGTCGGCGTCGTCGAACAGGGAGGTCTGCCCGCCGGGCGCGGACTCCGCCCGCAGCTCGCGGTGGAGGTAGCGCAGGACCAGGTCGTCGAGCGGGAACGACCTCTGCCCCGGCATCGCCAGGTATGCGGCGAGCGCCGTGTCGCAGGTGAGGCCGCGCAGATCGTGTCCGTGGGCCCACAGCCCGAGCAGCGGCCCCTTGGCGTCGTGCACGGCCTTCGGCCTGTTCTCGTCGGCGAGCCAGGCGCGCAGCGCCGCCTCGTCCTCCTCGGTGAGGCGTGTGGGGTCGAGGTAGGCGGCGCCGCCCGGCGAGGCGATCGCCAGACCGTCGATCCGCCCGGTGCCGCTGCCGTACGTGCCCTGGAAGGCCAGGCCGGCGCGGTCTTCGGGGAGGGCGGCCAGCCAGCCGGCCACCTGGCCCGGCTCGAGCACGGTCACCTCGATCTCGAAGCCCTCGCCCGCCTCCGGGTCGGTGGTGCCGAGGGTCTTGAACAGGCGCTCGCGCAGCTCGCCGCGGATCTGCAGCGCGTCGAGGAGCTTGTTGACCTCCTCGCGATCCCACGGGCCGATGGTGAGCGCGGACGGCTCGGCGTCGACCGGGGCGTCGCGCCTCAGCTCGGTCAGCATCCGGTTGTGGATCACCTGGCCGAGGTGCTCGCGGAGCTTCTCGCCGACCTTGCCCTTCACCTCGTCGGCCCGCCGGACCAGCTCGTCGAGCGAGCCGTACTCCGAGATCCACTTGGTGGCGGTCTTCTCCCCCACGCCCGGGATGCTCGGCAGGTTGTCGCTCGGGTCGCCGCGCAGGGCCGCGAAGTCCGGATACTGCGCCGGGGTGAGGCCGTACTTCTCCTTGACGGCCTCGGGGGTGAAACGGGTCATGTCGCTGATGCCCCGCCGCGTCATGAGCACCGTGACCTTGTCGTTCACGAGCTGGAGCGCGTCGCGGTCGCCGGTCACGATGAGCACGTCCATGCCCTCGGCCGAGGCCCGGGTCGCCAGCGTCGCGATCAGGTCGTCCGCCTCGAAGCCGGCCACGGACAGGCGCGGGATGCGCAGCGCGTCGAGCAGCTCGAAGATGAGCTGCATCTGGCCGCGGAAGTCCTCGGGGGTCTCCGCCCTGTTGGCCTTGTAGCCGTCGTACGCCTCGTGCCTGAAGGTCGGCTCGCTCCGGTCGAAGCACACCGCGACGTGACTCGGCTGCTCGTCACGGAGGATGTTGGCCAGCATCGACGTGAAGCCGTACACCGCCTCGGTGTGCTGACCGTCGGTGGTCATGAGGTTCGCGTCTTTCAACGCGTAGAACGCGCGATAAGCAAGAGAATGCCCGTCCAGGAGCAGCAGACACGGACGGGTGGGGGTCGCTTCACTCTTCGGCACATCCGCAGCCTAGTCTCCCTGTACGACAGAAAACCCATGCTCTTCCCACAGGAGGCGTCCCCTTGACCTTGACGAATCCCGAGGAGTTCGTGGCGTTCATGAACGCGCCCGGGGACCACCTGCACCGGCGGATGGGGCTGGAGATCCTGGAGGCCAGCGCCGAGCGGGTGGTCGGCCGGATGCCCGTCAAGGGCAACACGCAGCCGTACGGGCTGCTGCACGGCGGCGCGTCCTGTGTGCTTGCCGAGACCCTCGGTTCGACCGGCGCCGCCCTGCACGCCGGCCCGGGCAGGATCGCCGTCGGCATCGAGATCAACGCCACCCACCACCGCTCCGCCACCTCGGGACACGTCACCGCCGTCGCCACCCGGGTGCACGGCGGGCGCACGCTCGCGACGTACGTCATCGAGATCACCGACGACGAGGGCCGGGCGGTCTGCACGGCCCGTCTGACCTGCATGCTCAGGGACGCCGCCTGAGCCCGCCCGGCTCGCGGGGCACGCCCGCCCACGGGCGGGCCGGGCAAGCACCATGAAAACCCCTTACGACGCATTGGGCCTCATAACGGAACGGCTTGCGACTCTCTTTGCACGGGAGTCGCTCCGGTCGCTACCGTTGTGGCTCCAGAGCCCGTGGGAAGACCGAGTAGACAACGTGCGGAGCCGGGGAAGCTGTGTACGGTCCCAAAGGTCCTTCCCACGGGCTTGTCCCACTCTCCCGGCCTCCGGTTCCGGAGCCTCAGGCGAACAGGTCTACCACGTCGTCCATGACGACCACGAGGAGCGACAGGACCAGGCCCGCCGTGATCGCGACGGCGGTTCCCGCGGTCCAGGCCCCGAGATCTTCCCGGGCACCGACGACTCCCGCCAAGGCCGCGACGAGCAGTACGGCGTTGCGCACCAGGTGCCGCCCGGAGAACTCCGACGACCGACGCCCGAAACAGGCGCAGCCTCCGGATCCACCTCTGCGAAGCGTAATCACGATCACCGCGGTGAAGCCCGCGAGCATCAGAGCGGCGAGGACGAAGGCGTACGCGCGAAGGGCAGGCTCGACCATCATGCCCGCGGCGAGGGTCGACGCGATGCCGAGTTCCGCGGCGATCACCAGGGCCGCGGCGCGCGGGACGGCGCTGACCGGCAGCACCCGCAGTTCACGAATCGACGCCACGAAGGTGGCGTAGCCGAACCACTTGCCCACGCCCGAAACCAAGAAGACGACGATGAGCAGAGTCCCGCTGAAGACCACCGAATAACCCATTGAGTATGGCTCCACAACATACGAGGACCGGCGTGAAGGCGGGCCGGGCCGTTCTTCCAGGACCAGGTCAGATCCTTTTGATCTTCTACCTGGCGCGGGGGGCACTCCCTAGAGCGCCAGCCGGCGGATCACGCGTCCCACCACGCGCTCCACCGGCACAAACCCGAAGTGCCGCGAGTCCACGCTCGCCTCGAGATTGTCCCCTAGGACGAAGACATGGCCTGGGGCACCACTCCCGCATCGCACGGGAACCGGTCGCCTCCGACGGCGGCTATCCGCTTGATGACTTGGCCTGGCCAGCCGGGAGACACGATGAGGACGACGTCTCCGCGACCGCAGCGGTCAGGGCGACGCTCGATGATCACCCTGTCCCCCGCGTTCAGGTACGGATACATGCTCAGTCCGAAAACGCTCACGACATGGAACCTGCTCCGCAGCAGAAGTATCGAGACGACGCAGACAGCCGGCAGTGCGACGAACACCGTCAAGACGATGGGCGCACCTGCGGACGACGCGAGCAACGGACGCCGCCCTACGCCCGCACGTCGAGCCGCGACTCCGGGCGGATCCTCGTGTCGGTCGCGGCCACGTCACCTACGCCGACCGTCACGAAGACGGGCACTCCAACCACCCCGAACGCTCTGGCCGTGGGTCCGTTGGGCTCTTCCAGGATCACCGGCCCCGCGGCCTCTAGGGCCGCGATCACTTCCGCCTCATGCTCACCGCTCAGGACCGACACGACTTTTCCCGTGTTCGCGCTCGCGTAGGAGAGGTAGTCGGGCAGGACCTCATGGCAGGGCTCGCAGCCAGCCGAGAGGAAGGCGACGACGGTGCCGAATTCGAGAGCGTCGCGCGTGACCCTCTCCCCCCGGGTACCGGTCGCCTCGAACCGACCGATGGCGGTTCCCGGAGATGAGCTGAGCTGCGGTCCGCCCGGAAGAGTCGGCGCCAGCCCACCTCCCCGCCCGATCCTGCGAGCGAGGCCCAGGGTCACGACGATGTTGAGCATTGTCAGGAACAATGTCAACAGTAGTAGTACCAGCTGTAATGCGAC
Source organism: Microbispora hainanensis (assembly GCF_006874475.1). Taxonomy (GTDB): domain Bacteria; phylum Actinomycetota; class Actinomycetes; order Streptosporangiales; family Streptosporangiaceae; genus Microbispora; species Microbispora hainanensis. The sequence goes on along the minus strand of NZ_VIRM01000005.1, from coordinate 109,672 downwards.
CACGAGTCAACTCCAGGAAAAGAATGGCGGAATTGTATGTCTACGGTGGCCGGCATCGCAGCCCCAAACAGATGCCACGATACCGGCCTCTCTCCTCGCGAAGCGTTCGTTCCCGTCCGGAGCGCGGTCGTACCATTCACGACCGAGACGGCGTCGAAACGACGTCAGCAGGTACCGCAGCCGTAGTAGTGCTCTACGTACTGGCTGATACCCCCGACCGGGCAGTCATAAGTCTCCACCAGCTCGGAGTATGTCGACGAGCAGTGGCGGCACGAACGGCCAGCCAGCGAACAGGCGGCCGCGGCCTCCGAAGACGGCAGCACCGCCGACAACAACTCGTCCTTGAGGCGAGCTAAATAGTTCAGCATGAGGCAGCCCTTTCTGGTCGCGACGAACGAATCAACACCTACAGTTGAACAGCGACCAGTTGGCAAGTCAAGGTCCAGATCTCGTCGAGAAGCTTCAAGAGGTGACGGCGAGGACATACTTCCCGCAATCAACTGACTACGCGTTGACATAAGCCGAAGACACCCGACACGTGTCCGAGCACTGCCACAATTCGCATGATGACAGCAGGCGCTCGCTGTCATCGAAATCTGACCAAAGCAAGGGTTTTGACTATCGCCTAACCTCGTGTTAACCACGCAGTCATCGTCACCACGACCCTGAAGTAACTGACACTTGACAAGATCTCCAGGATCGGTCGAATATCGAAGCAGCCAAGGCGAGAGCAACCCGGAACTCGATCCGCTCAGACAGAGTCGCCATTGTGGCCGACCCGCCTGAATAAGAAGGGGACGGAGCACCGGCAGCCTCCCAGCCAACATTGAGCGCCAATGACATCTATTCTTCGAATAGAAACCACAGGGAGCAACGCTGCATACGTTGGCAATCATCATAGCGTTTTCGCTTATAGCGACGACAATAGTCGCCCTAGCCATCCGACGCCGATATCTTCTAGTGGATATCCACGGTTCGAGCATGTACCCAGCACTGCTTCCCGGCGACCGCGTGGTGTTCGACCGGACTCGCCGCGAGCGTCTCAGGATCGGCGACGTGGTCCTTCTCCGTGTGCCGGAACACGCACTGCCCTCCACCGACGGATTCGAAGATCTGCGCGGCAACGACCATGCCTACCGCTTCGTCAAACGGGTCGTGGCCCTGGGTGGGCAGAATTTCCCGCCCGGAATACCGGGCGGCGGACGGGACCGTCTCGTGCCCGAGGGCACTGTGGTGGTCCTGGGCGAGTCCATGAACAGTCTCGATTCCCGCCAGTGGGGAGCCGTCCCCCACAGGTGGGTGTACGCCGTGGCCCGCTTTTCGCCTGCGGAATCACCCGGCCGGCGGCGTGAAATACAGATGACGGCACGACGTTTTATACCCTCCCAGAAGGACCATCGGTAATGGAGATCCTCGCAGCGGCAGTCACGCTCCTTGGCGCACTCTGCGGCGTCAACCTGCTCCTGACCTACGGCCTGATACGCAAAATGCAGCGGCTTTCTCTCCCTGCGGACGCGGGGCCCGGACTGGAGGCGCTTCCCAAACCGGGCACCCAAGCCCCTGATTTCGTCGCCGAAGGACTGGCGGGCGAAGAGATCAGTGCCGAGCGACTGGACGGCTCGTATCTCATTGGGTTCTTCTCGGTCACATGCGCACCCTGCCGGGAGCGGCTCCCGGAGTTCACCGAATTCCTCAGCGAACTCCCTGCCGACACTAATGCCGTGATAGCGATAGTCGGGGACGGGCCGGACCGGGAGAACATGATCGGCATGGCCAGGAGAACGACGGCACATGTAATTCACGAGGACAATCCCTCGAAACTGGTGGAGTCCTTCGGCGTCAACCGGTTCCCCACATTGCTGCGCGTGATGGACGGGTACGTCGCTTCGAACGCGACGCTCGTCTCGCAGCTGGTAACGGCGAGCTACGGCCTGCGGATATAGAAGATCTTCCTGTTCCGCGTCGCAGGAACGGGATGCCATAAGAAGCAGTACAGATTCCAGTTGGAGGTGAACAAACATGGTCGGAATTCTCAACCGAATGGCGGACGTGTCGCTCGCGAGAGTGGCGGGATGGATGGCGCCGCGGACCAGTGCCGCCGCCGCCTGCACGCCGAGCAGCTCCACTGTGTGCGCAGGAACCTGCCCGGGCGTCCCGTTCGGGCAGGCACAGTACAACTGCACATTGACATCGCAGTGCACCGAGCACTGCAACCAGTTCGGCTGCTGCTTGTAATCGAAAAGGACCCTGAGCCGACTTCCGGCTCAGGGTCCTTTTTACCTCGATACCGCACTGCGATGTAAAAGGCGAAAACGAGTGGGCCGAGGAGCCGGGCATTGATGAAGTCGGCGAAGGACAACGTCCGTATGACCGCAAAGACGATTTCCCTGGCCTGGCGGACGCGGCCACGCCTGGTCGTCTTGGCGGTGCTGATCGCGGCCGCCCTGGCCGCGGTGCCCGTCGCCGTCGCATGGTCGACCAAGCTGATACTTGACTCCATCGTGGCGAGCCACTCCACGGCCGCGGTGCTCGGCCTGTCCCTGTTCCTCGCGGCACTGGGGTTGCTGTCCAAGGGCCTGGAGCAGGGCTCCCGTTACTGCCAGTCCGAACTCGACAGGTCGATCGCGCTGGCCGCTCAGAGCCGCCTGTACACCGCGGTCAACCGGCTGCCGGGACTCGCCCGCTTCGAGAATCCCGCCTTCCTCGACCGGCTGCGGCTCGCACAGACCATGGGGGGCCGCACCCCCAGCCAGATCCTCACGGGGGCACTGTCCATCGGCGCGGCCGTCGTCGGGATCCTCGGTTTCACCGGCAGCCTGCTCGCCCTGAACCCGGTCCTGGCCGCCGTCCTCTTGATCGGCGCGATTCCGGCGCTCCTGGCGGAGCTCTCCGTCTCCCGGTGCCGAGTGGCCACGTATCTCAAGCTGGGCCCGGTCGAACGGCGCGAGCTGTTCTACAGCCAGTTGATGGCCGACCCCCAGGCGGCGAAGGAGATCCGGCTGTTCGGCATAGGCGCCTTCCTGCACGGGCGCATGATCGACGACCGGGAGACGGCGAACGCCGCGAACCGGAAACTGGACGTGCGGGAGTTACGCGTTCAGTCGGCGCTCGGCGTGCTGGCGGCGCTGATCGCGGGAGGCGGCCTCGTCTGGACCATCCTCCGGGCGAGCCAGGGCACCCTGATGGTCGGCGACATCTCGATGTTCGTTGCTGCGGTGGGCGGAGTACAGAATCAGCTCGCCGGACTCGTCGGCCAGGTCGCCCGCACGCACCAGCAGCTCCTGCTGTTCAGGAGCTACCTCGAGGTGGAGAACGCGGAATCCGATCTCGTGATCGCCGCCAGTCCCCGGCCCGTTCCCCCCCTAACGCACGGCATCAAGCTGGAGGACGTCTGGTTCCGCTACAACGACGAACACCCGTGGGTTCTCCGGGGCGCCACGCTCGAGATCAGGGCCGACGCCTGCACCGGGCTCGTCGGGTTGAACGGCGCGGGGAAGAGCACGATCGTCAAGCTGCTGTGCCGAATGTACGACCCGACCAGAGGCCGCATCACCTGGGACGGCATCGACCTGCGCGACTTCGACCCGGCGGAGCTAAGATGCAGAATCGGTGCCACGTTCCAGGACTTCATGCAATACGACCTGTCCGCGCGCGAGAACATCGGCATCGGTGCCCTGGAGCTCCTCGCGGACGACTCTGCGGTCGAGGCGGCGGCTCGGAACGCGGGAATCCACAAGGCGATCGAGTCACTACCGAAGGGCTATGACACCCTCCTGACCAGGATCTTCGTCGATTCCGGCCGTAACGGTGATGAGAGCATTGGCGTCTTCCTCTCCGGCGGCCAGTGGCAGCGCATCGCCTTGGCCCGCGCCCTGCTGCGGGGCGACAGAGACTTCCTGATCCTGGACGAGCCGAGCTCCGGCCTGGACGCCGAGGCCGAGCACGAGGTGCACACGCGCATCTCGGACCTGCGCCTCGGCCGGACGAGCCTGCTCATCTCGCACCGGCTCGGCGCCATCAGACACGCCGACACGCTGGCCGTCCTCGACGACGGCGTGTTCGCGGAGACGGGCGGCCATGACGAGCTGATCAGGGCAGGCGGCATCTACGCGCGGCTGTTCCGGCTGCAGGCGTCGGGCTACCGCGACGAGACGAACGTGTCCGCGGCCGGCGTGTGAGGCCGGGCGACAGTGGCCCGGTCAGCGGCGTTCGGCGCAGACCTCCATGGCGTAGGACTCGAAGAGCCGCTGGGTCCGCTGATCCGGCACCACGATCAACCGATAGGTCTGCGTTCCGCCCGCCGACGCCCACAGGGAGAACAGGTACGCCTGCTTGGCCTCCCCCATGGCGTGCCGGTCACACCGGCTCGGTGTCACGACGACGGGAAGGTCCCGTGTGCCGGTGAGGACGGCCACGGGCTTAGGCTCTCCCGACGCGGGCCGCAGGTCGTAGTGCGTCGTGCCCGCGATGTCCTCGATGGTCACCTGCCCGGCGCCCGCTTTGAGGTCCACCCGCAGGGCTCCCCGCAGCTGCCGCCCGGACCGCGTCCAGGCGGGGCCGAAGGTCACGTCGATGGACCGCCTCAGCAGGAACTCCCCGCACTCGATGTTCACCAGTTGCCGCAGCAGCGGGTCGGGGTGGGGAATCCGCCACCTGACCTCGTGCAGCGGGCCCTTGCCCACGGCGATGTGCGCTACCACGGTCGCCGGTTCGGCGTCGGGAATGCGCGTGGGCGCACAACGGGCGGCGCCGTAGGAGATGGGAAAGTCCGTACGCGGAGTCCTTCCCAGGACCGTGTCCACCGGCTGGGGCGGCGTCTCTTGGAAGGAGTCCGTGAGCAGCCGCACGTCCTTGAAATACACCGGAGTAGCGGTGTCGTTGCGTACGGCCACCTGCATCTTGTGCGCCGGAACGTCCGAGCGATTCTGCTGCAGGCTGACGCTGACGCCGGGCGGGGGCTCGGCCGATGGTCCGGCGTCGGCGCCGCAGCCGACCGCCGTGGCCGCGGCGACGACCGTCGCGGCAAGCAGGGAAAACCGCCGCCACTCCCCCACCCGGATGCTCCTCGTCTCGCGTCAGGCCCTCGCCAGCGTGCCCAGGTAGAGCTCGATCACCTTGGGATCGTTGATGAGATCGCGTCCGCTCGCCATGTACGCGTTGCGGCCCTGATCGAGCACGTAGCCGCGGTGGCAGATCTGCAGGCACCGCCGAGCGTTCTGCTCCACCATGATGACGGTTACGCCCGCCTTGTTGATCTGCTGAGCCTGGATGAAGACCAGGTCCTGCAGCTTGGGCGACAGGCCCGCGGACGGCTCGTCCAGGAGCAGGACCGACGGCTCGGTCATGAGCGCGCGGCCCATGGCGACCATCTGCCGCTCACCGCCGGACAGCGATCCGGCGCGCTGCTTGCGGCGCTCGCGCAGGGCGGGGAAGATCTCGCAGACGAACTCGAACCGCTCCTTGAACTTGCGGGGCACCTGGAAGGCGCCCATCTCCAGGTTCTCCTCGATCGTGAGGCTGGGGAAGACGTTGTTCGTCTGCGGGACGTAACCGACCCCCCGGGCCACCAGCGAGTGAGCCTTGAGGTTGGTGATGTCCTCGCCGTCCAGGGTGACCGAGCCGCTGCGCACCGGCACGAGCCCGAACAGGGTCTTGAGCAGGGTCGACTTGCCGGCGCCGTTGGGGCCGATGATGCCGATCAGCTCGCCCTTCTTCACGTACAGGTCGGCGCCGTTGAGGATGTTGACGCCGGAGACGTATCCCGCATACAACTCGTCGGCCCGCAGCAGCGCGTCCTCGGCGCCGGCGAGATGGGCGGAGCGGTCGGTGACTGCGGCGCCGGACTCGGCCTTCTCCTCGCTCGGGATGTCCCGAGGCCGGCCGTCCTCGGGCTCGACGGCTTCGGGGGCGCTCATGCCTTCTCCTCGATCTCGGACTCCAGCTCGGCCTCGGCGTCCTGCAACTGTTCCTCGGTCTCCTCGGCCGACAACGGCGCGTCGTGGTGGGCGCCCAGGTAGGCGTCGACCACCCGCGGGTCCGACATGATGGTGTCCGGCGGGCCTTCCGCGATCACGGCGCCCTGTGCCATCACGACGACCCAGTCGCTGATGTCGCGGACCATGTCCATGTCGTGCTCGACGAACAGCACCGTCATGCCCTCCTCGCGCAGGTCCTTGACGTGACCGAGCAGCGACTGGGTGAGGGCGGGGTTCACGCCCGCCATGGGCTCGTCCAGCATGACCAGTTCGGGGCCGACCATCAGCGCGCGGGCCATTTCCAGGAGCTTGCGCTGGCCGCCGGAGAGGGACCCGGCGAAGTCGTCGCGCTTCGCGGCGAGCTTGAAGCGCTCGAGGAGCTCCTCCGCTCTCTCGGTGATCTCGTTCTCCTGGCCGCGCCAGATGCCCGGGATCAGCGCGCGGAAGAAGTTCTCCCCACGCTGGCTCTGCGCCCCGAGCCGCATGTTCTCCATCACGGTCAGCCGGGACAGGGCCTTGGTGAGCTGGAACGTGCGCACCATGCCCTGCCGCGCGACGCGGTGAGCGGGCACGCCCTTCAACTGCTTGCCGTTGAAGGTCCACGACCCTTCGTCCGCCGAGTCGAAGCCGGTCAGCTGGTTGAAGAACGTCGTCTTGCCCGCGCCGTTCGGGCCGATCAGGGCGGTGATCGCGCCGCGCTGGATCTCCAGGTGTTCGACGTCGACCGCGGTGAGGCCGCCGAACCTGCGTACGACCTTGTCGATGACCAGGATCGGGTCGGGTTTGGGGGTCCCGGGCTCGGTGGGCAGGCCCTCGAAGGCGGCCAGCGCGGCCGCCTTTCTGGTGGTGACGGCATCAGCGTGCATCGAGCGCGATCTCCCTCTTGTCGCCGAAGATGCCCTGGGGCCGGTAGATCAGCAGGAGTATCAGGCCGACACCGACGAGCATGTAGTTGATGGAGCCCACCTGGTTCACGTTGATGAAGGTGATCACGTGGTTGTTGACCGCCTCCTCCATGCCGGTCTTCACCAGGATCAGCAGCAGCCAGAAGATGGCCGCGCCCACCACGGGCCCGAGCACCCGCGCCGCGCCTCCGAGGATGAGGACGGTGTACGCGAAGAAGGTGATCTCGGTGCTGAACAGGTCGGGCTGGGTGGCGGCCCGGCTGAGCGCGAACAGGAAGCCGCCCAGCGCGCCCACGACTCCGCCGAAGACGAGCGCCTGCATCTTGTAGGCGAACACGTTCTTGCCCAGGCTCCGCACCGCGTCCTCGTCTTCGCGGATCGCCTTGAGCACCCGGCCCCAGGGGCTGTTCATCACGAGGTACACCAGGACGCACGCCAGGGCCACGAGCACCCAACCGACCGTGAGCACCCACATGGTGCGGTGATCGAACCCGATGGGCCCGATGCCGTACTCACCCGGAGAGTAGGGATTCATGGCGTAGAAGTCGTCGGAGAACGCCTCCAAGCCGTCCGTGCCGCCGAAGGTGTCCCGGAGGGCGACGGATCGCACGACCAGGCGCACGATCTCCGCGGCGGCGATGGTGACGATCGCCAGGTAGTCCGCCCTCAGCCGGAGAGTGGGGATGCCGAGGAGAAGGGCGAACACTACGGCGCCGAGGAGACCGGTGGCGATGCCCACCCAGAACGGCATGCCGAAGGTCGCGATCATTGTGGCCAGGCCGTACGCCCCCACCGCAAGGAATCCGGCCTGCCCGAAGTTCAGCAGGCCCGTGTACCCGAAGTGGATGTTCAGGCCGATCGCCGCGAGCGCGTAGATGACCGCTTCGGTGCCGATCCCCGCCTCAATCGCCCGCGTGAAGATGAGGTTCCAGTCCATGAGGCTGCCTTCCTAGCCGATGCGCTCACGGCGCCCGAGGATGCCTTGCGGCCGGAGGAGGAGAACGATGATGAGCACGGCCAGCGCTCCCACGGTCTTCAGCTCCGGCGGAATCCACAGCGTCGAGACCTGGACGAACACCCCTACGACGAGGGAGCCGACCAGGGCCCCGAAGGCGGTGCCGAGTCCGCCGAGGGTGACGCCCGCGAACATCAGCAGCAGCACCTGCTGCCCCATCTGATAGTTGAGGATCTGCGTGGTGCCCAGTAGTACTCCGGCGAGACCCGCGACCGCGGCGCCCATCGTCCAGACGATCCGGACGATGCGGTCCACGTTGATACCGGAGGAGGCGGCGAGCGCGGGGTTGTCCGAAACCGCGCGGGTTGCCTTGCCCAGTCGTGTGAACAGCAGAGCCGACCCCACCAGGATGAGGACCAGGATCTCGATTCCCATGGCCACCAGGCTCTTCGGGGTGGTGGAGATGGGCCCGATCTGGAAGCCGTCCTGGGCGACGTACTGCCGGTAGGGCACGTTCTCCCCGCCGAACAGGAACAGGAGCAGATAACGCAGGAAGATCGCCACACCGATGGAGATGATCATCATGGCGATCAGCCCGCTCTTCCGCCGACGCAACGGCCCCCAGAAGAAGCGTTCCTGCCCGTACCCGAAGATCCCGGCCACGATCACCGCCAGCGGCGCGGCGAGGAGCAGGTGCAGTCCGAACGTCGTGTTGAAGACGTAGGCGATGAAGGCGCCCACGGTGAGCAGCTCACCGTGCGCGAAGTTCGTGAGCCCGGTCGTCCCGAAGATAAGCGAGATGCCCATGGCTCCCAGAGCGATCACCAGGCCGAGGTTGAGCCCTTCGAACGCCAGCTGGGCGAACTCGTCCCAGAAGGTGCTCTCGTCGGCTGAGGACGCCGCACCTCCCTGGTCGGCGCCCCCCTGCGCGGCGCCGGCCGGCACCAAGGGGAACAGGACGTTGCGCTTGCTGCCCTCGAACACCTGAAGGGTGAGCGAGGTGCGGTCCTTGAACTTCAGCGCGACGCCCGCGGGGAGAGTCGCCTGGTCCAGCGTCACCTTGTACGTGGCCGCCTTGGGAACGGGGATCTCCCACTTCCCCTCGGCGTCGCTTTTCGCCTCGCCTATTGGCGCGTCAGCCTCCGTCACCACGGTGATCTTCACGCCCTGCACTGGCTGGCCCTGGCTCTGGAGTGTGCCCCGCAAGCCCTCGCCCTCCGCCCACGCAGTGGCGGAAGAAGTGAGCAGGATGACGAGACCGCCCAGGAAGGCCGTGAACGCAATCACGGCTCTGCGCAATGGTGCTCCCTCAAATGATCTTGTCGGGCTTCGTCCCGACGCAGGTGGCGGGATCTTGCCGCCGCTTTCGTCGGAGCTTAGTTCCCAACGTCCTATTACAGATGCTTTGTCACTGACTGGTGACAAGTGTGTTTCCCAGGTGTGAGCATTGCCGAGGACAGAGGCCGGGCGTGCGTCGTCCGCGCCGGATTCGACCGCGTCGACGCGCATGCCGCTCGTCGAAGGGAAGGCTTCGAAGAGGCCCTTACTCACGACGAGGATGCTTCCATGGGATTCATGAACAGGCACCCCCTGACCTTGCCTACGCAGGCGGCACTGGCGCTCCTCACCCTCGCCGCATGTGGCTCGCCCGCTCCGGAGAAGGCGCCGCCGCCATCCCCGGTCGCGCGTTACCTCGTGGGCGCGGATCCCTCCGACGATCCCTGCGTGCGGATCGTCTCCGCGATCGGATACGCGGAGCCTCTGCTGGTGCCGGCGGGCGAGGAGGACACGCAGGAGTTCAGCGAGGGCGTGCGCGGCAGGCTCGCGTACGTGCACGGTGTCGTGCTGGAGTACGGCCCGCGTCTGCCGCGCGAACTGCTCCCCTATGAATCGGTCCTGACGACCACGACGGATCGGCTCTCGCCAGCCGCCACGCCCTTCGACCGGCAGGTCCGCGCACTCAAGGAGTACCGGGCCGCGTCCGCCGCCGTGAAGAAGGGATGTCCCGCTTCCTGAAGCACGCCGGCGGAACGCGCGGCAGAGGCTCGGCCGCGGCCATGGCGAGGGCCCCGGCCGAACGCCAGGGCCCTCCATGCGCCGTTTCCCGGGGTTCTCGTCAGCTGATCTTGCCCGCCTGGTAACCGACGTTCTTGTACTTGTTGTCGTCGCCGTACTGGTAGACGCCGATCGTAGCCTCGGTCGGGTCACCGGCGTCGCTGAACTCGACCGGCCCGCTGATCCCGTCGTAGTCGATGTCCTTGCCGGCCTTGAGCAGGTCGAGGCAGGACTTGAAGTCCTTGCACTTCTCGCCGCCCTTGCTGATCTCTACCAGCTTGGACGCGATGCCCTTGCCCGAGTCGTCCTGGGCTGCCTCGGCGGCCAGCGCGATCAGGTTCGTCGCGTCGTAGGACTCCGGCCCGTAGGTGAAGTCCTTCAGACCCGGGTCGACCTCGAGGATCTTCTTGCGGAACTCGTCGGGGGCGGCCGCACCGGGGATCGTCCCCTTGATGCCCGTCAGGGTGCCCTTCGGGAAGTCCTCGCTGTAGTCGGCCGTGTTGCCGTCGACGAAGTAGATCTTCACCTTGTCCGGGCCCAGGCCCTGCTTCTTCAGCTCAGGGATGATCTTCGTGGTCTCGTTGAACGCGATGAGCGCGATGGCCTTCGGCTTGGCGGCCTTGATCTTCGAGACGTCGGCGGAGAAGTCCGCGGCCGCAGGGTCGTAGGCCGTCTTCGCCACGACCTCACCACCACCACTGGTGACCGACTTCTCCACCTCGTCGGCCAGCCCCGTGCCGTACGAGTCCTGACGGTTGAGGATGGCGACACTGTCACTGCCGTCCTGGATGATCAGGTCGCCCAGCACTCGGCCCTGCAGCACGTCGGAGGGAGCGGTACGGAAGTACAGGCCCTTGTCGTTGTAAGTGGTGAACTCCGGCGAGGTATTGGCCGGCGAGAAATGCACGACGCCGGCGTTGGTGATCTTGTCGATCACGGTCTTCGACACACCGGACGAGGCGGCCCCGATGATGGCATCCGCCTTCTGCTGCAGCAACTTGTCAACAGACTGGGAGGCGATGTCCGTCTTCGTGTCACCCGAGTCCGTGTCGATCTCGGTCACGGGCTTGCCCAGAACACCGCCGGCATCGTTGATCTCCTGAACGGCCAGCTTGACTCCGGCGAACTCTGGCGGGCCGAGGAAGGCCAGGTCTCCCGTCTGCGGCAACAGCGCGCCGAGGGTGAGAACGCCGTCACCCTGCGCGGCCGGTGCCGAGGACTCGGCCGCCGGCGCCGAGGAAGCCGGCGCGGCGCTGTCCTCGCCACCGCCACAGGCCGTCAGCGCGAGGCTGGCGGCCGCGGCGACGGCCAGCGCCCGCCCGAGGGGGGCAATGCGGATCATGAAGCATCTCCTTCATCCAGGCCCGGGAAATCGTCAGCGCAGCCGACTGGTCCCGATCGAATGGCTGAAACGTACATAGCCGGGGCAAGCCCCGACCAGGGATGCATCAGAACTGTCCGCACTTGGATGCGGAGTCGTAATAACTCCTCAACTTAGCGGGACGGGCCCCTGACCAGGAGTCTTCTCATCCGCGTTTCGCAGGGCGGGATCAGGCGGGCGGCTGGGCCTCGCCGACGTTCCCGTTGACCACGATCTGGGCCACCTGGCGCATGCTCAGGCGCCGGTCCATGGACGCCTTCTGGATCCACCGGAAGGCCTGCGGCTCCGTCCAGCCGTGCTGGGCCATGAGCAGGCCCTTCGCCCGCTCCACGAGCTTCCTGGTCTCCAGCCGCTCCGACAGCGTGGAGACCTCCTTCTCCAGCGCGGCGATCTCCTCGTGCCGGCTCACCGCCATCTCGATGGCCGGAACCAGGTCGCCCTTGGTGAACGGCTTGACCAGGTAGGCCATCGCACCCGCGTCCCTGGCCCGCTCGACCAGGTCGCGCTGCGAGAACGCGGTGAGGATGAGGCACGGCGCGATGCGTTCCGAGACGATGCGCTCGGCCGCGGAGATCCCGTCGAGCACGGGCATCTTCACGTCGAGGATCACCAGATCCGGGCGGAGTTCCACGGCCAGTTTCACCGCCGTCTCGCCGTCGCCGGCCTCGCCGACCACGGCGTAACCGTCCTCTTCGAGCATCTCCTTCAGGTCGAGGCGGATCAGTGCCTCGTCTTCCGCGATCACCACTCGCCGCTGCGTACTCACGCACAAGAGGTTACCGACGTCCGCTACATTAGGACCACGGCAGGGGATGCCCTGAGCGATCTCCAAGCAAGATCGACTGCTGTGTCGTATCCATTGCCAAAACCGGACAAGTCCGGAAATAGCCCCGATAGACCAATCGGCAGAGTCGATGGCCTCAAAATCCATTCAGTGTGGGTTCGAATCCCACTCGGGGCACTTGGACGAATAGTGCCCCCTCGCTCAGAAGCCGCCAGGGCGACGACGGGGCCATGGTTGCACTCCAATGGCCAGCGGTGACATACTGTGACCGCCGAGCCCCGCTGGGGCTGCGGAAGTGAGGCCGGGACCTCCCGATGGAATCGGGCGCCCGGCCTTCGCGGTTTCAGCGCCGGATGCCACGAGGAACGGTCACAGGAACTCGATCCTCTGCCGGATGATGTCGAAGCTCTCGCCTTCGCCGCCGAGCCACCACACGACGCTGCCGACGAGTACGTCTGCGAGCCAGAGCAGCGGCTCGTCCGCCGATCTCCTCCATTCCGCGCGCAGGTTTCGCTCGATTCGACCCGCCCCGCGGAGCGCGTCCACCAACGCGCGGTCTCGTCTGTCGTGCCACTGGTCCCGCGTCTCGATGCAGACCGTCTCCACCTTCTGCTGCGACAGCTCGCAGAGGAGCCTGTCCAGGCAGAGGCGCCTCGCTCGTTCCGCTTTGCCGTTCTCCGGATAGATGTCGACGACGACAATCGCCCGCAAGGGCATCCTCGCCACCGCCTCGGCGATGAGCAGGTGACGAGCGGGAGGTTCGTCCCGCCAATGGATCGTCCGGCTCCGGCCGGCCCTGAGGCCCAGCAGCCGCTCTCGCAGTTCCGCGCAGACGTGCTCCTCCAGCAGGACGGCCGCCAAGGCGTACACATAGGCGTCACCACTCCTGCGCCGCATGCTTTCGTCGATGAACGCCAAGGGAGCCACAGCGGGCCGATGATACGCGCTGTGACCGACACGTCACCCTGGATGCGGGAAATCAGGTGCCTGGGAGGAGGCGGACGGCGTCGAGGGCGAGGGAGAGCTCGACGACGTCCAGGGGGCGGGCCAGCGACCGTCCGGTGAGCTGCTCGATGCGGCGCACGCGGTTGAAGACGGTGTTGCGGTGGCAGTAGAGCTCGGCCGCCGCCCGGACGGCCGAACCCTCGCAGCGCAGCCACGCCTCCAGCGTCGCGAGCAGCACGCCGCCGTCGGATGAGGCGATGATCGGGCCGAGGACGCCGCCCGCGAGGTGACCGGCCAGCTCCGGCTGGCACACGACCAGGGCGGCGGGCAGCCGCCGGTCGAGCCGCGCGATCTCCGGCCCGGTCCCCGAGCAGGTGCGCATGGCCACCTCCGCCAGGCGGCGGGCCGTGCCGAGGTCGGCGAGGCTCTCCACCACCGGGCTGACGCCGGCGCTCGCGCAGACGACCGGGGTGATCGCGGCCACCAGGTCGTCCAGCTCCCGGTCGCCGAGGTGCACCACCGCCATCTCCAGGTCAGGGCGCATGCGCCACAGGAACCGCAGGCCGCCGATCTCGTCGGGGCGGTGCACGCGGTCGGGCTGCGCGGGCAGCCGCGTTGTGACGACCGCATAGCGGCCGTGCTCCGGCAGGCCGAGGGCGCCGGCCGCCACGCCCGCCACGGCCGGGTCGGCGCGGCACTCCAGGAGGGCGTCGAGCATCGCGTTGACGCGCTGGTTGGTCCGGCCGAGCAGCTCGTTCTCCCGGCGGCGGTAGGCGTCGGCCGCCGCCACGGCCTGGCGGTCGATGGCGTGCCAGACGTGGGTCGCGCTGCGCAGCAGGGCGGGCAGCCGTTCCTGACCCTGGTCGCCGATGATGTCGATGACGCCGTTCCAGGTGACCTGTGCGGCCAGGCGGTAGCTGCGCATGAGCGAGTCGAGCGGGAGCCCGAACTCGGCCCGCCTGCGCCCCACCGTCTGGGCGTACGCGACGTCGCGCCGCTCGTGCCGGGGCTGCAGGATCGCGGTGATGCCGATGCGCAGCCCCTCGTGGGTGCTCTTCCAGTGGTCCTCGAAGGGGACCGTCATTCGGTAGGCCTCGTCGCTTTCCCTGCCGCGCTTCACCAGCTCGTCGGCGAGCTCGGGCAGCCGTTCCAGCAGGCCTGCGGCGGAGGTCCGCAGCAGTTCCCGGACCTCGGCGTCCGTCCTGGACCTCATGCCCCGAATGTGCCAGCACACAGCGTCCGGAACAAGGTTCGGTTTTCGTTTCGTGATGCGGGATTGTGCTGGAGCACAGGGCACGACGGGCGGGCATGGGCTGGGGTCCCGACTTGACCTCCGGTGCTGGACGGCCCTCGACCACGGTGGGTTGGGTGTGCCTTCATCGAAGTCACAGGAGGCGCGGATGTCTGGTGAGGCGGGCCCGGAGACCGGCGGCCCAAGGATCGAGGGCCCGCGGATCGCGGACCCCGAGGAGACCGGTGGCCTCGACATCAGGGGCCTGGAGGTGCGGTACGGCCCCGTACGCGCCTTGCGGGGCGTCCACCTGTCCGTGCCCGGGGGCGCGGTGGCCGCGGTGCTCGGCGCGAACGGCGCGGGCAAGACGACGCTGCTGCGGGCCGTGTCGGGGACGCTGCGGTTCCACCGGGGCGCGATCACGTCGGGGACGGTCGCCTTCGGCGGGTCCCGGCTCGACGGAGTGCCGGCCGCGGCCGTCGTGCGGCGCGGCGTGGTCCAGGTGCCGGAGGGGCGACGGGTGTTCGCCCGGATGACGGTGGCCGAGAACCTCCGCGCCGGAGCGCTGGGCGTGCCGGGCAGGCGCGCGGCGGCGGCCCGCGAGCGGGTGTTCGAGCTCTTCCCGGTGCTGGCGGAGCGGGCCCACCAGCGGGCGGGCCTGCTGTCGGGCGGCGAGCAGCAGATGCTGGCGATCGGCCGGGCGCTCATGGCCGGGCCGTCGCTGCTGCTGCTCGACGAGCCCACGCTCGGGCTGGCGCCGCTGATGGCGGCCCGGATCGCCGACACCGTACGGCAGATCAACGCCCAGGGGACGTCGGTGCTGCTGGTGGAGCAGAACGCCGCCATGGCGCTCGCGCTGGCCGAGCGGGCGTACGTGCTGGAGGTCGGCGAGGTGGCGCTGTCGGGACCGGCGGCGGACCTCGCGGCCAGCGACGAGGTGCGCCGCCGCTATCTCGGCGTCGGCGCGCCCGAGACAGACCGACCGGTCGGTACCGGCCCCGGCCCTGCCCCCGGACCGGCCCCCGACCCTGCGACCGACCCTGCCGCCGAGAAGCACGAGAGGACGAGGCTGGCGAGATGGACGGCATGACCCACCGCCGCGGCGAGCCGCGCGCGCATCCGGCGAGGCGGCGACGCATACCCTTCAGAAACCAACCGGTCGGTACGGTCGGCGGCGACGGCCCGGCGGAGCTCCTGGTCAGCGAGGTGACGGTGCGCTTCGCCGGGCTCACCGCCCTCGACGCGGTGAGCTTCACCGTGGCCCCCGGCAGCGTGCACGCGCTGATCGGCCCGAACGGCGCGGGCAAGTCCACCTGCTTCAACGTGCTGTCGGGCGTCTACCGCGCCACCTCGGGCAGCGTGCGCTTCGGCGGCGCCGAGCTGACCGCGCTGCGCCCGCACCAGGTGGCCGCGCTGGGCGTGGCGCGGACGTTCCAGAACATCGCCCTGTCGCCCCACCTGACGGTCCGCGACAACCTCATGCTCGGCCGGCACCGCCTGACCCGTGCCGGCTTCGTCTCGGCCGGCCTGCGGCTGCCCGCGGCCAGGCGCGAGGCCCTACGGCACGGCGCGCGGGTGGCGGAGATCGCGGAGTTCGCGGGCGTCGGCGACGCGCTGTCCATTCCGGTGGGGCTGCTGCCGTACGGCGTGCAGAAGCGGGTGGAGCTGGCCCGGGCACTGTGCATGGAGCCGCGGCTGCTCCTGCTGGACGAGCCGGTGGCGGGGATGAACGGCGGCGAGCGGCGCGAGATGGCCGGCCTCATCGAGTCGGTGCGCGAGAGCCTCGGCATCTCGATCCTGCTGGTCGAGCACGACATGGGCATGGTCATGCGGATCGCGGACGCGGTGACCGTGCTCGACTTCGGCAGGCGGATCGCCGACGGGCCGCCCGAAGAGGTCCAGCGCGACCCCGAGGTGGTCCGCGCCTATCTCGGCGACTTCGGCCGCCCGTCCGATGAGCTGGGGGAGGCGTGATGGCGGTCTTCCTGGAGCTGCTCGTCAACGGGATCTCGGTCGGGGCCGTGTACGCGCTGATCGCGCTCGGCTTCGTGGTGATCTTCAAGGCGACCGAGGTGGTCAACTTCACGCACGCGTCGCTGCTGCTGGCCGGCGGCTACGTGATCGCCCGGCTGCACCCGCTGATCGGGTTCTGGGCGGCACTGGCGGCCGGGATCGCGGCGGCGGCGCTGGTCGGCGCGCTGGTGGAGTTCCTGATCCTCCGCCGGGCGCACGTCGGCTCCCGCGGCGTGCTGGCCATCGTCACGATCGGCGTGGACATCCTGCTCACGACCGAGCTCACCCGGCAGATCGGCACCGAGGTGCTCGCCCTCGGCGACCCCTGGGGCGACCGGGTGCTGCACCTCGGGCCGGTCACGATCGCCGAGACCCGCGTCGTGGCCCTCGCGGTCGCCGCCGCGCTGATCGTGGCGTTCCTGCTCGCCTTCAAGTTCACCGGCTGGGGCGTGGCGATGCGCGCCACCGCCGAGGACGCGGAGACCGCCGCGCTGATGGGCGTGCGGCTCGGCCGGGTCTCGCTCAGCGCGTGGGCCGTCGCCGGGGCGCTGGCCGCGGTCGCGGCGCTGTTCCTGTGCGTGTTCCCGACGCCGGGCCTCGACAGGGGCACGGCCGCGGCGGCGATGAAGGCGTTCCCCGCCGCCATCCTCGGCGGGCTCGACTCGACCACGGGCGCGCTGGCCGGCGGGCTGATCGTGGGCGTCACCGAGACGCTGATGAGCGGCTACCAGAGCGAGCTGGCCTTCCTGGGCCGCGGCATCGGCGACGCCGCGCCGTTCCTCGTGATGATCGTGATCCTGCTGCTGCGGCCCTCGGGGCTGTTCGGCACGAAGGAGCCGGCCCGTGTCTGAGCCCGTGTCTGAGCCCGTGTCTGAGCCCACGTCCGAAGCCGCGACGCCCGTACGCGACACGCCCACGACAGCGACGTCCACGACAGCGACGCCGACGGCAGGGACGCCCGCACCCGGCGCGTCCCGGCCCCTCCTGGCCGTGCCCGGGATCACGGCACGGACCCTCCGGCTAGTGCTGTGGCTCGCGGTGGTCGCGGTGGCCGTCGCGGTGCCCTTCTACCTGGAGGGGTTCTGGCTGCAGGCGGGGCTGTTCGCGATGTCCGCGGCGATCGGCGCGATCGGGATCAACCTGCTGACCGGGGCGACCGGGCAGCTCTCCTTGGGGCACGCCTTCTTCCTCGCGGTCGGGGCGTACTCCTACGTCTACCTGTCGACCGACCTGGGGCTCCCGACGCCGCTCGCGGCCGTGGCCGCGGTGATCGTCGCGGGCCTGTGCGGCGGCGTGTTCAGCCCGATCGCGGGCCGCCTCAAGGGCGCCTACCTGGGCATCGCCACACTCGCCCTGATCTTCGTCGGCCAGCACATCCTGTTCAACGCCGAACCGGTGACCGGCGGCTTCAACGGACGGCCGGTGCCGCCGATGGAGCTGTTCGGTCTCGTCTTCGCCGACACCCCGGAGCTGGTGGTGCTGAACGTGCCGTTCGGTTCGCTCGAACGGCTGTGGTTCCTCGGGATCGCGCTGCTCGCGGGCGTGGCCGTGTTCGCCAGGGGCGTGCTGCGCGGCCGTCCCGGGCTGGCGATGAACACGATCAGGGACCACGAGATCGCCGCGGGGGTCATGGGCGTCCCCGTCGCCCGCTACCGCGCGGGCGTGTTCGTCCTGTCGTCCATGTACGGCGGGCTCGCCGGGGTGCTGGTCGCCCTGGTCTTCCAGCAGGTCGTGCCGGACTACTTCGGCATGCTGCTGTCCCTCGACTACCTCGCGATGATCGTGATCGGCGGCCTGGGATCGGTCGCGGGGGCGGTCGCCGGGGCCGCGTTCGTCTCCCTGCTCCCCCAGCTGCTCACGCGCTACAGCGACGCCCTGCCGCTGGTGGCCGAGCCGGGGTCCGGCGGGGTCTCCCCCGCCGAGGCCGCGCGGATCCTCTACGGCGCCGCCGTCGTCGCGGTGGTGCTGTTCCTGCCCGGCGGTCTGGCCGGGCTCGCCACGCGGCTCGGCCGCGTTCGACTCAAGGAGCTCAGATGGGCAAAATCGGCACCCGCGCCGGCGTCGCGGCGTTAGCCCTGCTGTCCCTGGCCGTCGCGGCCTCGGCGGCAGGGTGCGCGAGCGGCAAGGCCACGGGCGGAGGCGACGGCGCCGGGGCGACGGCCGGCGGCGACGGGGTCAAGACCGGCCCCGGCGTCTCGGCCACCACGATCACCGTGAGCGCGCTCACCGACCTGACCGGTCCGTACGCGTCGTTCGGCAAGAGCCTGACGCAGGCGCAGCAGCTGTACTTCGACCAGGTCAACGCCGCCGGCGGGGTCTGCGGCCGCAAGTACGAGCTGGTCGTCCGCGACCACGGCTACGACACGCAGAAGGCCGTGGCCGCCTACACCGAGGTCGCGCCCAAGTCGGCGGCGATCGCGCAGTTCATCGGCTCCCCGATGATCACGGCGCTGAAGCAGCGCGTCGACGGCGACAAGCTGCTCACGATCCCGATGGCATGGGCGACCACGCTGCTCGGCAGCCGGGCCATCCAGGTGACCGGCACGACGTACGACGTGGACATGATCAACGCCGTCGAGTTCCTCGTGAAGGAGAAGGGGATCACGTCCGGCGACAAGATCGGGCACCTCTACTTCGAGGGCGACTACGGCGAGAGCTCGCTCAACGGCTCGAAGTACGCCGCGGACAAGCTCGGCCTGCAGATCGTCGAGCAGAAGATCAAGGCGACCGACCAGGACATGAGCGCTCAGGTGGCGGCGTTCAAGGCGGCCGGGGTCAAGGCCGTGCTCGTCTCGGTGGGGCCCCGGCAGACGGCCTCGCTGGTCGGCGTGTCCCTGGCGAAGGGCATGGACGTGCCGTTCGTCGGCAGCAACTCGGCCTACTCTCCGCAGCTCCTTCCGACCCCGGCCGGGCCGGCCCTGCTGAAGGACTTCTACTACGTGTCGGCGGGGACGCCGGTCAGCGTTCAGAACGCGGCGATGCAGCGGCTGGTGGCCGACTACCAGGCGAAGTATCCCGGCGAGACCCTCGACAGCGGCGTGCCGACCGGCTGGAGCGCGGCGATGATCGTGGACGAGGCGATGAAGAAGGCGTGCGAGGCCAAGGATCTCACCCGTGAGGGCGTCCTGACCGCGCACCGCTCGCAGTCGGGCTTCGGCGGCGACTTCGGCACGCCGATGGACTTCACGTTCTTCGACAAGCCCGCCTCCCGGTCGTCCTACCTGCTCAAGCCCGACAAGGCGGCGCTCGGCGGCGCGGTGGTCTTCAGGGAGGCGGAGGTCTCGGAGCTGGCGAAGGATTATCCGGTGCCGGTGGGCTGACGGGCGACGGCCGCCGCGTCCGCGCCGGAGGTTACTCGCAGGTGCCGCTCTGGGCGACGCGACGGGGCAAAGATCGGAAAGAGGGACACTAGTATCCCCCTACCGAACAATCGTCTGGAGAATCGATGCGACGCACCATCTATGGCGAGGACCACGAGGCATTCCGCGACTCCGTGCGGCAGTTCGTGATCCGCTCGGTCGCCCCGCGCGCCGAGGAGTTCATCGAGCGCCGGCTGATCGACCGCGAGGTGTGGCGGGAGGCCGGCCGGCAGGGGTTCCTCGGCCTGGAGGTCCCCGAGGAGTACGACGGCGCGGCGGCCGGCGACTACCGCTTCAACGCCGTGCTCATCGAGGAGCTTGCCGGGGTGGGCATGGCTTTGGCGTCCAGTTTCGGCATCCACTTCGACGTGGTCGCGCCCTACCTGGTGGAGCTGACGACGGACGAGCAGAAGAAGCGCTGGCTGCCGCCGTTCTGCTCGGGAGAGCTGATCACCGCGATCGGCATGACCGAGCCGAGCGGCGGGTCGGACCTGGCGGCGCTGCGCACGACCGCCGTCAGAGACGGCTCCGACTGGATCATCGACGGTTCCAAGACGTTCATCACGAACGGCTACCAGGCCGACCTCGTCGTGGTGGCGGCGCGCACCAGCCCGGAGAAGCGGGCCAAGGGCATCACGCTGTTCGCGGTCGAGGAGGGCATGCCCGGCTTCCATCGCGGGCGCAAGCTGGACAAGGTCGGCCAGCCGGAGGCCGACACGGCCGAGCTGTTCTTCGAGGGCGTGCGGGTGCCGGCCGCCAACGTGATCGGCGAGGTGGACCGGGGGTTCGTCGCGATGATGGAGCGCCTCCCCCAGGAACGGCTCGGCAGCGCCGTCACCAACATCTCCCACGCCGCCGCCGTGCTCGCCGAGACCCTGTCGTACGTGAAGGAGCGCAAGGCGTTCGGCCAGGCGATCGGCAGTTTCCAGTACAACAAGTTCACCCTCGCCGACCTGGTGACGAAGGTGGAGGTGACCCGGGCGTACGTCGACCAGTGCGTGGCCGCCCACACCGCCCGGGAGCTGACGGCGGTCGACGCCGCCAAGGCCAAGATGTGGACCGCCGAGGTGCAGAACCAGGTGATCGACGCCTGCGTGCAGCTCTACGGCGGCTACGGCTACATGAAGGAGTATCGCGTGGCGCGGGCCTGGGCGGACGCCAGGGTGACCCGGATCTGGGCGGGGTCCAACGAGATCATGCGCGAGATCATCGGCCGGGACCTCGGACTGTGAACGAGCCCGTGATCGACCGGACGGCCTATCCCCACTGGCGGGACGTGCCCACCCGCTGGAAGGACAACGACGTCTACGGGCACGTCAACAACGTCGTGCACTACTCGCTGATGGACACCGTGATCAACACCTGGCTGATCGAGGAGGCCGGGCTGGACATCCACGAGGGCCCGGCCATCGGGGTGTGCGTGGAGTCGCGCTGCTCCTACCACGCCTCGGTGTCCTTCCCGCAGGTGATCGGCGTGGGCCTGCGGATCGGGCGCCTCGGCCGCTCCAGCGTCCGCTACGAGCTCGCGCTGGTCGCCGGGGACACGCTGGTCGCCGAGGGCGACTTCACGCACGTCTTCGTGGACCGGCGCACCCGCCGCCCCGTGGAGATCGGCCCGCCGCTGCGCCCCGCCATGGAACGCCTGCTCCTTCCCCACTCGTGACCTCGGATGACCGGCTCAGCGGCCGTTGACGTTGACCGCCACGCGGCTCAGGTGACCCTCCTGTGCGATGTCCAGCAGGGTGGTCGCCACGTCCGCCCTGGTCAGAGCGTGCGGCATGCCCAGAAGTTCGCGGCGGATCACGACCGCCCCGGTGGCGGGCCGGTCGGTGAGCCGGGTCAGCCTGACGATGGTCCAGTCCAGGTCGGCGGCGCTCACGGCCCGTTCCAGGTCGCGGGCGTCGGCATACTGGGTGGCCAGCAGGCGGCGCAGCAGCCACAGGACCAGGACCGGCCTGCGGGCGACGATCGGATAGGGAGTGGTGACGATCAGCCGCCGGGCCCCGGTCTCGGTCATCGCCCGCATGACGGTGCGGGTGGCCTCGGCCGCGCGATGCGGGTCGCGGCTGTCGCCGCCGTTGATGATGGAGATCACCACGTCCGCGTCCGCCACGGCCGTGCGCATCTTCTCCAGGTCGCGGCCGTCGCCTTCGACGACGGCGTGCGGCCGCGCTTCCAGGGCGGCGGCGTTGCGGGTGAACGCGGTGACCCGGTGGCCGCGGCGCAGTGCCTCGGCCAGGACGTATCGGCCGGTGTGGCCGGTGGAGCCGACGAGAGTGAGGTTCACGGCTGCACCGTCCGGGTGATCGAGTCGACGCGCCGAACCCGTCCGTCCGAGGCGAAGCGGGCGAACAGCTGAACCTCGATCCGCAGGGTCGTGCCCTTCCTGGTCAGGACGGTCATGGTGTAGCGGGCGGCGGCCCGGTCGTCGTCGATCAGCGTGTCGTGGACCTGGATCTCCAGCTCGCGGGCGTTCTTGCGGGCCGGGCCCGCGTGGTCGATCAGCCGCTGCCGGTCGAGGACGATGCCGTCGTTGTGGTATTCGAGGTCGGGCGTGTAGTAGCGGTCCACGATCGCGGCCGGGTCCTCCTGGCCGAAGGCCAGCTCGTACGGCAGGCGCGTCAGAAAGGCGTCGAAGCCGGGCATCAGGCCACCTCGCATGAGTTCATCGTGAGCGTGTCCTCGGGCTGGGATGCCCGGCGGCACGGTGACCAGGACGGTACGGAACATGGTTTTTCTCCTCAGCGGCTGGCGGGCCGGTTGACGACGGCGATGACGACGATCAGGACGAAGGCGGCCAGCGCGGTCAGGGTGCGCAGGTCGTGGAACAGCTCCCACCGCCGGAAGGTCTCGGCGTAGCCGGCCGGCACCGGACCTGCGGCCCATTCCCGGAAGCGCGCGTGCAGCGGGACGTTGCCGAACACGGTGACGAGCAGCGAGGTCAGCGCCAGCGCGCCCGCGCCGAGCGCGAGAAGGCGCACCCGGCCGCGTCCGGCGATCGCCAGGCCGAAGGTGGAGAGGATGGCCAGCGCCATCGCGCTCTGCATGATCGGCTCGTTGACCTTCATCATCGTGGTGTGGAAGGTCAGGCGCACGTCCAGCGGAACGGCTCCGAACGTGGGGATCACGTTGGCCGCGCCGTACGCGAACGCGCCCGCGAGCAGGCCGGTGGCCAGCAACGCCGCTCCGTGGACATACCTCTGTGGGGTTTCCATGACCGCCAATCCTCGTCCGGCCGCGGTCCGGCGGCGTCCCACCCACGGAGTCATCCGCCGCTACCCCACCGGGATCAGCCCAGCCGGACGGGCTAAGCCGCCCGGAGTAGCCCGCGATGGGCAGGCCTCAGGCGAGGCTGTCGAGCCAGGCGCGATGGAGGCGGGCGAACCGGCCGGCGCCGGCGATCAGGCGCTCCGGCGGGCCGTCCTCCACGATCCGGCCGTGCTCCATGACGAGCACCCGGTCGGCGATCTCCACGGTCGACAGGCGGTGGGCGATGATCAGCGCGGTCCGGTCGGCGAGGATCGTCCGCAGCGCCCGCTGGACGAGGCGCTCGCTGGGCACGTCGAGGCTGGAGGTGGCCTCGTCCAGGATCAGCACGGCCGGGTCGGCGAGGAACGCCCGGGCGAACGCCACGAGCTGCCGCTGGCCGGCCGACATGCGCCCGCCGC
Source organism: Microbispora hainanensis (assembly GCF_006874475.1). Lineage (GTDB taxonomy): Bacteria > Actinomycetota > Actinomycetes > Streptosporangiales > Streptosporangiaceae > Microbispora > Microbispora hainanensis. The sequence continues at coordinate 86,401 of NZ_VIRM01000005.1, read as the reverse complement.
GCTTGCCGACCTGCGTCTCGTATCCGTCCGGCAGCGCGGAGACGAACGTGTGGGCGCCGATGGCCTCGGCCGCCCGCTCGATCTCCGAATCCGGCGCGCCGGGCCGCCCGAACCGCACGTTGTCGGCGACGGTCCCGCTGAACAGGTAGTTCTCCTGGGTGACCATCACCACGTGGCGGCGCAGCGTGGCCTCGTCCAGGTCGCGCAGGTCCACGCCGTCGAGCAGCACCCGCCCGGCGACCGGGTCGTGGAACCGGGCGATGAGCTTGGCCAGCGTGGTCTTGCCCGCGCCCGTGGTGCCGACGACGGCGACGGTCTGCCCGGCGGGGATCTCCAGGTCGAGCAGCGGAAGCACCGTCGGGCCGCTGGGATAGGCGAACCGGACGGCCTCGAACCGCAGCGCCCCCGCGGCGCGCGGCAGCGGCACCGGGCGGCGGGGCGGGGCCACCGAGGGCCGCTCCTCCAGCACGCCCGACAGCTTCTCCAGCGCCGCCCCTGCCGACTGCAGCGCGTTGTAGAACTGCGAGATCTCCTGCATCGGCTCGTAGAACTGGCGCAGATAGAGCAGGAACGCCGCGAGCACGCCGACCGTGACCGTGCCGTGCAGCGCCAGCAGGCCGCCGTACAGCAGGACGGCGGCGACGGTGATGTTGCCGATCAGCTTGATGCCGGGCATGAACACGGCGACCAGGCGCATGCCCCGCGTGTTGGCGGCGCGGTAGTCGACGTTGAGCCGCTCGAAGATCTCCTGGTTGCGCGGCTCCCGCCGGAACGCCTGCACCGCCCGTATCCCGGTCATCGACTCCACGAAGTGCACGATGACCAGCGCCACCGCCTCCCGGGTGCGGCGGTAGGCGACGCTCGACTGGCGGCGGAACCACCGGGTGAACAGCAGCAGGACCGGCAGCGGCAGCAACGCCACCAGGCCGAGGCGCACGTCGAGCACGAGCAGCATGACCGCGGTGCCGCACAGCGTGAGCACGGCCGTGACCAGGCCGTCGAACCCGGAGTCGAGCAGCTCCGCGATCGCGTCCACGTCGGAGGTGAGCCGGGAGATGACCCGCCCCGAGGTGTACTTCTCGTGGAACGACAGCGACAGGCGCTGGAAGTGGTCGAAGACCCGGCGGCGCAGCTCCAGCAGGATGTCCTGGCCGATCCGGCCCGACATCTGCAGGAACGCCTGCCGGGTGAGCGCCTGGGTGAGCGTCGCGGCCAGCAGCGCGCCGACGATCGCGAGCAGGGTGCCCGCGCCCTGCCCGCGAAGCATGGGCGGGATCCCGTCGTCGATGCCCGCCTTCACGAGGTACGGCAAAGCCAGCCCGGCGGCGTTGGACACCACGATGACCGCGGTGAGCACGGCGATCGCCCGGCGGTGCGGGCGCAGCAGGTCGCCGAGCAGGCGGCGCGACCGGGTGCGCAGCAGCAGGGAGACCCGCTCGGAGATCTCGTCCCGCTCCTCCGCGGCGACCCCGCGCCACCCATCCGTCTCTGTCGCGTCGTCGGCGGGCTGCTGGGTCATCGCATCGATCCCTCGGGGTCGAGGTCGGCGTCCTGGGCGAGCAGTTCGCGATACTCCGGCACGGCCGACAGCAGGTCGCCGTGGCGGCCGACGTGGGTGACGGTGCCGTCGCGCAGCAGCGCGACCCGGTCGGCGAGCAGCACGGTCGAGGCGCGGTGGGCCACGACGATGCCGGTCGCGTCGGCGAGCACCCGCCGCAGCGCCTCCTCGACCAGCGCCTCGGTCTCCACGTCGAGCGCCGACAGGGTGTCGTCGAGGACGAGCACCCGCGGCCTGCCGAGGACGGCCCTGGCCAGCGCGAGCCGCTGCCGCTGACCGCCCGACAGCGACATGCCCTGCTCGCCGATGCGGGTGTCGAGCCCCCACGGCAGGTCGTACGCGAACGTCGCCTGCGCGATCTCCAGGGCCTGCCTGATCTCGTCCTCGGTGGCGTGCCCGTGGCCGAGCGTCACGTTCTCGCGGACGCTCATCGAGAACAGCGTCGGCTCCTCGAACGCCGTGGCGACCACCGAGCGCAGCGAGGTCAGCGTCAGGTCCCGCACGTCGTGCCCGTCCACGGTGACGCGGCCGGAGGTGACGTCGAGCAGGCGGGGCACGAGCGCGGTGAGCGTCGTCTTGCCCGACCCGGTGGCCCCCACGAGGGCGACGGTCTCCCCCGGCCGCACCTCCAGCCACACGTCGCGCAGCACCGGCCGGTCGGCGCCGGGGAAGCGGAACCCGACGCCTTCGAAGCGCACGTGGCCGCGCGGGCGCTCGATGACGGCCGGGCCGCCGCTGATCGCGGGCACCGTGTCGAGCACCTCGATCACCCGGTCGGCGGAGGTCATGGCCTCCTGGCCCATCGTGAGGATGTAGCCGAGCGAGGCGACCGGCCAGACGAGCTGGAGCACCAGCGTGGCGAACGCGACCAGGGTGCCGAGCGTCAGCGCGCCGGCGCCGACCGCGATCGCGCCGAGCAGCAGGACGAGGGCGAGCGTGACGTTCGGCACGACTTCGAGGAAGGTGAAGAACCGGGAGGCCAGCCGCACCTTCGCCAGCGAGGTGCGGCGGATCTCGCGGGCGGCGGCGGCGAAGGTCTCGAAGACGTGCTCGCGCCGCCCGAACGCCTTGATCGTGCGGATGCCCACGGCCGACTCCTCGACCAGCGTGGCGAGGTCGCCCTGCTGGTCCTGCACCTGCCGGGAGACGACTCTGTAGCGCCGCTCGAACCGCAGCGACAAGGCCACGATCGGGACGGCGGAGACGGCGACGAGCAGGCCGAGCGGCCAGTGCATCCGCAGCAGCACCGCGGTGACCGCGGTGAGCTGCAGGATGTTCATGATCAGGAACAGCATGCCGAAGCCGAGGAACCGGCGGATCGTCGACAGATCGCTCGTCGCCCTCGACAGCAGCTGGCCCGACTGCCAGCCGTCGTGGAAGCTCATCGGCAGCCGCTGGAGGTGCCGGTAGAGGTCGTCGCGGATCGCGGTCTCGAGGCCGAGGACCGGCCCGGCCTGCGACCAGCGGCGGACGAACGTGAGAACGGCCTCGGCGACGCCGAGGCCGAGGGCCAGCAGCCCGAGCGGGACCAGCCCGCCGAGGTCCCCGTGGGCCACCGGGCCGTCGATGATCTCCTTGCTCACCAGCGGGATCACCGTGGCCGCGGCGATCCCGAGCAGCGCGGCGGTCCAGCTCACCACGAGGCTGGGCACGTACGGACGCAGGTAGGACCGCAGCCGCCACAGCGAGTGCCATGGCCTATGACCAGTGCCGCCGCTCGCGCCGGGCCCGGGGTCCTGAGGGGAGTCCATCAACGGGCGCAGCGCTCCTCCGGTATCCGGCACGACGGCATCTGACAGGAAAGGTCGACTCGCTCCTGCCATGCTCCGTCGAAGGCGCCGCGCCTTCAAGGGGTTTACTCCCGCCGCCGGGTGCCCCAGGCCGTGCCGCCCGGGCACCCGGCCGTGCGCCGGGGATCAGCTCGACGGGTGGGCGACCGCCGAACCGATGGTGTGAACGCGCAGGGCGTTGGTGGAGCCGTGGTTGCCGGGGGGCGAGCCCGCGACGACGACGACCTTGTCGCCCTTCTCGCAGACGCCGAGCGACAGCAGCGAGGCCTCCACCTGGCGGACCATGTCGTCGGTGTGGTGCACGAACGGCACCTCGAACGTCTCCACGCCCCACGTCAGCGCGAGCTGGCCGCGCACCTGAGGGTTGGAGGTGAACGCCAGCAGCGGGATCGGCGAGCGATAACGGGCCAGCCGCCGGGCGGTCTCGCCGGACATCGTGAACGCCACCAGGGCCTTGGCCCCGACGATCGCGCCGACCTCGGCCGCGGCGCGGGCGATGGCCCCGCCGGTCGTCTCGGGCAGGCGGTCCAGCGTGTGGGTGGCCTGCAGCGTGGTGCCCTCGGCGGCGACCGCGATGCGGGCCATCGTGGAGACCGACTCGATCGGGTAGTTGCCCACCGAGGTCTCACCGGACAGCATGACCGCGTCCGCGCCGTCCATCACGGCGTACGCGACGTCGGACGCCTCGGCGCGGGTGGGCCGGGGGGCGCTCATCATCGAGTCGAGCATCTGGGTGGCCACGATGACCGGGTGGGCCTTCTCCCGGCACAGCTCGATGATGCGGCGCTGGACGATCGGCACCTGCTCAAGCGGCAACTCGACGCCGAGGTCGCCGCGGGCGACCATGACACCGTCGAAGGCGTCCACGATCTCTTCGAGGCGGTCGACGGCCTGCGGCTTCTCGATCTTGGCGAGGAGCGGGAGCCTGACGCCCTCCTCCTCCATGATCCCGTGGACGAGCGCGGCGTCGTCCGGCGACCGGACGAACGACAGGGCGATCATGTCGAAGCCGGTGCGCAGGGCCCAGCGCAGGTCCTCCTCGTCCTTCTCCGTGAGCGCCGGGGCGCTGACGGCGACGCCGGGGAGGTTGAGGCCCTTGTTGTCGGAGATCATGCCGCCGATGACCACGCGGGTGACGACGCGCGGCCCCTCGACCGCGGTCACCTCGAGGTTCAGCCGGCCGTCGTCCACGAGGATCGTGTCGCCGGGCTTGACGTCGCCCGGCAGGCCCGCGTACGTCGTGGAGACGATGTCACGGTCGCCGGGGACGTCCTCGGTCGTGATCGTGAAGACGTCGCCGAAGCCGAGCCGTACGGGACCGGAGGCGAAACGTCCGACGCGGATCTTGGGACCCTGGAGGTCGGCGAGGACGCCCACGGCGCAGCCGAGCTCGTCGGCGGCGGCTCTGACCCGGTCGAACACCTCCTTGTGCAACTCGTGGCTGCCGTGCGAGAGGTTGAAGCGGGCGACGTTCATGCCCGCCTGGATGAGCTCGCGTAGGCGCTCCGGTGAGGAGGTGGCGGGCCCGAGGGTACAGACGATCTTTGCTCGACGACTCACAGCACTACCCTAATTGGTACAGACCACTTGCAGTGACGGCGCACACAGCTGTCGCCAAATGTTCAGACACTTCACGCGATCACCCGCGTGCCCTAGCCTTGGCAGCCATGGGACGTACCCGGACCTGGGGGGCAATAACGGCGCTGTTCACCCTGGCCGCGTGCGCAGGACAGGCTACCGAATCGGCAGCGCCGCCGACGGGTGTTTCGGTGTCGCTCAACCAGTGGCGCAGCGACGAGACATCCCACGAGCTGGAGGTGTCCGTGCGCAACGACACCGCCACGCGGGTGCGCTTCCAGGACGTCCAGCTCGTCACGGACTCGTTCGCGACGCTCCCGCCGGCCCGCGTGGACACCACCCTCGGCAAGACGCCGCGTACGGACCTACGGATCCCGTACGGCGAGGCGCGCTGCGACCCGGAGACGATCCCGCCGGTGCGCCCGGCCACCGTGGTGGCGCACATCCAGGTGGGCGACGGCACCTCACGCAAGGTGGAGTTCCCGGTCCGGCACCCCGATCCGACCCTGGACGGGCTGGTGAAGGCCGAGTGCGGGGCCTACATCCTGCGCCAGTCGGTGGACGTCACGTTCGGGGACACCTGGACCCGCGCGGGCCGGACCCTCCAGGGGAACCTCGTCGTCACCAGGAAGGGCGGCTCCGAGCCGGTCACCATCGACGAGCTCGGCGCCACCACGCACTACACGATGCTGCCCCGCTCCGGCAAGCGCCGGCCGGTGGCGGTGCTCGCGGCGGACGCCAAGCGGCTGGAGATCCCGGTGGAGGTCACCCCAATGCGCTGCGACTGGCACGCCTTCGCCGAGGCCAAGAAGGCCTACCTGTTCCCGGTCTACGGCACCGTGGGCGGCGGCGAGAAGCGTTACCTCATCGCGACGCCTCCGGCTCCGGTGCAGCAGACGTTCCTGTCGTACGCGCAGGACGTGTGCGGCGTCGGCGGGTCCTGATCGCGAGGCCCGCCCAGGAGGCGAGCACGACGGCGATCACCGCCAGCCGCACGTGCCACACGTATGCCTCCGGATAGACGACGCCCTCGATGTAGGTGTCGATGAAGCCGCCGGGCAGCAGCCCGCGCTCCCCCGCCCTGGCCCGCGCCCAGTTCTCCAGCGCGGTCAGCGGGCACTCCACGAGCCCGGCGAGCTGCACCAGCCCCCAGGCGCACAGCGCGAGGTGCGGCCAGATCAGCCGGGGCCGCCACCAGGCGAGGAAGCCGCCCAGGGCGATGTAGGCGATGACGACGAGATGCACCACCATCGTGGCCTGCCAGACGAGCCCGTAGATCATGGTCTGCCCTCCTCCGCGAAGGAGGGTAGGCCCGCCTCGGCCCGCCGGTCATCCGGCGGGCTACTCAGGCGCGTACTCAGCCGGCCCTGGAAGAGCCCAGGAGGCCGCTCAGGACGTGACGGTGGCGGCCCGGGCGGCATTGACCACGCCGTGCCCGAAGAAGCCGTTCTTCGCCGTGGGCCCCTCGCAGACCTGGCTCTCGCCCGTGCTGTAGCGGTAGGTGCGGGGCGTCGGGCAGCCCTTCGGCGTCGCCGTCGCGTACAGCAGGCGCTCCACCTGCGCGGGGTCCATCTGGAGCCCGCCCTTGCCCGGCTTGCCGAACCGGCCGATGATCAGCGCCGCCACCCCGGTGACGTGCGGCGCGGCCATGGAGGTGCCCTCCAGGTATTGGTAGTAGGCGCACGTGCCGCCCTGGCAGTCGCGGACCACCGACGACGTCTTCGGCTTGCCGTCGGCGAACAGCAGGCCCCTGGCGCGCAGGACGTGCTCGGGGGCGGCGGCCAGGATCTCCCGGCTCACGCCCTTCAGATCGCTGCCGGCGTCGAACAGGTCGCCGCCCGGCGCGGCGATGTCGGTCTGCTCGACGCCGTAGTCGGAATACGGCGCCTTGCGCCCGCTGGGGCCGACGGAGGACACCGAGATGACGCCGTCGAGCTCGGCCGGGACGTTGAGGCAGGTGTTGTCGATGATCCGCTTCTTCTCCGAGCCCTTGGGATAATCGGGGCTGGAGGTGTCGGTCTTCACCTTGCCGAGGTCGAGGCTCTCGTTCCCGATCGCGCTGATGAGCGTGACCCCGCGCGTGTGGGCGTACTTGACGGCGCGGCGCATGCCCTCCAGGATCGCCCGCTGCTCAAGGCTCTCTCTGGTCGTGTCGCTCGGGTTGCTCGCGCAGTTGAACGTCCAGGGGTCGACGTAGAAGCTCATGTTGACCACGTCGACGCCGACGTCGGCGGCGTACTCCAGGGCGTCCATCGTGGGCTTGAGGAAGAAGAAGCCCGAGTCGGTGCCGGCGCGGAGGTTGACCAGCGACACGTCGGGGGCGACCCCGGCGACGCCGATGCCGTTGATCGGCGAGCCGATCGTGCTCGCGACGTGGGTGCCGTGACCGTCGTCGTCGACGTCGGCCGGGTCCTTGCAGCCCGCGTGCTCGCAGGGCCCGTCGAGCGGCTTGCCGTTCTCGTCGACGGGCTGGTCGATGACGAAGTTGCGGCTGAGCTCCCGGTTGAAGTTGGGCGCGATGTCGGGGTGGTTGCCGTCGATGCCGGTGTCGATGACGCCCACCAGCACCTTGTGGCTGCCCCGGGCCTTGGCGTACGACCCGGTGGGGGTGGCGCCGATCATCTTCATGTCCCACTGGCGGTCCGAGAGCGGGTCGCCCCCCTGTGTTGCTTGTATCGGGGCCGCTCGGACATGCTTCGGGGCCGGCCGGGCCTGCTTCGCGCGCGGGGCGACGGGCGCGTCGGCGGTCTTGCCGATGGGACGGTCGAGCGTGACGCCGACCACGGAGGGATCGGCGCCGATCCGCTCGGGGTCGGACGTGCGCACGACCAGATAGCCGAGCTTGTCGTCCCGCGCCTGGATCGTCGCTCCGGCGGCCCCGACCGCGCGCTGTGCGGCGGCGAGGCCGCCGTCCTTGTAGAAGACCAGGTAGTTCTGCGCGGGCTCGGACGCGGTCGCCGCCCCCGGCAGTCCCGCGGCCCCCAGCCCGCCGAGCAGCGTGATGGACATGATGGCCCCGGCGAGCCGCCCCCGTGCGTGCAACGATCCTCCTCGATTGCGGGCACCCGGTGCCGGGGCCCCTCGATACGGGCTCAGCATCCTCCCGGCAGCCGTACACGCTCGCAACCCGGCCACCGAATTGGGATATGCCCGTTTTATCCCCCAAACGCCCACACCGGCCGTGGTCCGGTCCCCTGGGACCACGGCCGGCGGATCACATCTCAGACGAGAGGGCGCGCCGTCGGCGGGATGGGAACGGGCAGCACGGTCCGCCCGCTCAGGTAGGCGTCCACCGCCGCCGCGGCCGAACGGCCCTCGGCGATCGCCCAGACGATCAGCGACTGGCCGCGGCCCATGTCACCGGCCGCGAACACGCCCTCGACCGACGTCGCGTACGACGCGTTCCTGGCCACGTTGCCCCGGGCGTCGAAGAACGACTCCGGGTCGCCGGACAGCGCCGCGAGGTCGTTCAGCAGCGGGCCCTTCTCAGGGCCGAGGAAGCCCATGGCGAGCGTCACCAGCTCGGCCGGGATCTCCCGCTCGGTGCCGGGGATCGGCTTGAAGCCCGCCGCCGGGCCCTCGACCTCGACCAGGCGCAGCGCCCGCACGTTGCCCTCGTCGTCGCCGGCGAACTCGGTGGTGGACACCGCGTAGACGCGGTCGCCCGCCCCGGCCTCCAGCTCCTCGTGCGCGCTCTCCATCTTGAACAGCATCGGGTAGGTCGGCCACGGCTGGCTGCCCGGACGGGTCGCCGGCGGCCTCGGCATGATCTCCAGCTGGGTGACCGACAGGGCCCCCTGGCGGATCGCCGTGCCGATGCAGTCGGCGCCGGTGTCGCCACCGCCGATCACGACGACGTGCTTGCCCTTGGCGGAGATCGGCGACTCGGGGAAGTCGCCGTGCTGCACCTTGTTGGCCGGCGGGAGATACTCCATCGCCTGGTAGACGCCCTTGAGGTCGCGGCCGGGCACCGGCAGGTCGCGCCACGCCGTGGCGCCGCCCGCCAGCACGACCGCGTCGAACTCCTCGCGGAGCCGGGCCACCGTGACGTCCACACCGACGTTGACCCCGGTGCGGAACTCGGTGCCCTCGGCCTCCATCTGGGCGACGCGGCGGTCGACGTGCCGCTTCTCCATCTTGAACTCGGGGATGCCGTAGCGGAGCAGCCCGCCGATCCGGTCGGCCCGCTCGAACACGACCACGTCGTGCCCGGCGCGGGTGAGCTGCTGCGCGGCGGCGAGGCCGGCCGGGCCCGAGCCGACCACGGCGACCTTCCTGCCCGTCCTGGCCGCGGGCGGCTGCGGCGTGACCCAGCCCTCGGCGAAGGCGCGGTCGACGATCTCGACCTCGACCCGCTTGATCGCGACCGGGTCGGAGTTGATGCCGAGGACGCACGCCGACTCGCACGGCGCGGGGCACAGGCGGCCGGTGAACTCCGGGAAGTTGTTGGTCGCGTGCAGCCGCTCGATCGCCTCGCGCCAGTCGTCGCGATAGACGAGGTCGTTCCACTCGGGGATGAGGTTCCCCAGGGGGCAGCCGTTGTGGCAGAACGGGATGCCGCAGTCCATGCAGCGCGCGGCCTGCTTGGTGAGCGCGGGCCGGGGGAAGTCCTCGTAGACCTCGCGCCAGTCGCGAATGCGAACGTCGACCGGGCGGCGCGCCGGCAGCTCGCGCCCGTGTGTCAGGAACCCCTTCGGGTCAGCCAACGGTGTTACCCCCCTCTATCCCTGTGCGGAAACGGTCGTGGAAACGGACGCGGTGATTCGCATCGGCGTCACCCGTGGGCGGCGGTCATGACCGCCTCGTCGATGTCGCGGCCCTCGGCCTCGGCGGCGGCCCGCGCCAGCAGGACCCGCTTGTAGTCCGACGGCATGACCTTGGAGAAGCGGCCGAGCGCGGTGTCCCACTCGGCGAGCAGGCCCTTGGCCACCGTGGACCCGGTCTCCGCGAAGTGCTTCTCGACGATCTCCCGCAGGAATTCGGCGTCGTCGTCGTCCAGCGCCTCCAGCTCGACCATCTCGCGGTTGACCCGCTCGGACCGCAGGTCGAGCACGTAGGCGACGCCGCCCGACATGCCGGCGGCGAAGTTGCGGCCGGTGGGGCCGAGGACGACGGCCCGGCCGCCGGTCATGTACTCGCAGCCGTGGTCGCCCACGCCCTCGACGATGGCGGTCGCGCCGGAGTTGCGCACGCAGAACCGCTCGCCCACGATGCCGCGGACGAAGACCTCGCCGGACGTCGCGCCGTAGAGGCCGACGTTGCCGGAGATGACCTGCGTCTCGGCCTCGAACGGCGCGTCGGGGTGCGGGCGGACGACGATGCGGCCGCCCGACAGGCCCTTGCCGAGGTAGTCGTTGGCGTCGCCGGTGAGCCGCAGCGTGATGCCGCGCGGCACGAACGCGCCGAACGAGTTGCCCGCCGAGCCGGTGAACGACACGTCGATCGTGTTGTCCGGCAGGCCGGCCCCGCCGTACCGCTTGGTCACCTCGTGGCCGAGCATCGTGCCGACCGTGCGGTTGACGTTGCGGATGGGCAGCTCCAGCGTCACCGGCTGCCCGAGGTTCAGCGCGCCCTCGGCGAGCTGGATCAGCGTGTTGTCCAGCGCCTTGTCGAGCCCGTGGTCCTGGTCGGCGACCTTGCGGCGCGGGGTGCCCTCGGGCAGCTCCGGCTGGTGCAGGATCGGCGACAGGTCGAGGCCGGAGGCCTTCCAGTGCTCGACGGCCTGGGTGGTGTCGAGCAGGTCGGCCCGCCCGATGACCTCGTCGAGCGACCGGTAGCCGAGCTCGGCGAGATACTCGCGCACCTCCTGGGCGATGAACTCGAAGAAGTTCACCACGAACTCGGGCTTGCCGGTGAACCGCTTGCGCAGCTCGGGGTTCTGGGTGGCCACGCCCACGGGGCAGGTGTCGAGGTGGCAGACCCGCATCATGACGCAGCCGGAGACGACCAGCGGAGCGGTGGCGAAGCCGTACTCCTCGGCGCCGAGCAGCGCCGCGATGATCACGTCGCGGCCGGTCTTGAGCTGGCCGTCGGCCTGGACGACGATGCGGTCGCGCAGCCCGTTGAGCAGCAGCGTCTGCTGGGTCTCGGCGAGGCCGAGCTCCCAGGGGGCGCCGGCGTGCTTGATCGAGGTCAGCGGGGAGGCGCCGGTGCCGCCGTCGTGGCCGGAGATCAGCACGACGTCGGCGTGGGCCTTGCTGACGCCCGCCGCCACGGTCCCGACCCCGACCTCGGCCACCAGCTTCACGTGGACGCGGGCACGCGGGTTGGAGTTCTTCAGGTCGTGGATGAGCTGGGCCAGGTCCTCGATCGAGTAGATGTCGTGGTGCGGCGGCGGCGAGATGAGGCCGACGCCGGGCGTGGAGTGCCGGGTCCTCGCGATCCACGGATACACCTTGTGGCCGGGCAGCTGGCCGCCCTCGCCGGGCTTGGCGCCCTGCGCCATCTTGATCTGCAGGTCGTCGGCGTTGACCAGATATTCGCTGGTCACGCCGAAGCGGCCGGAGGCCACCTGCTTGATCGCGCTGCGCCGCTCGGGGTCGTACAGCCGCTCGGGGTCCTCGCCGCCCTCACCGGTGTTCGACTTGGCGCCGAGCCGGTTCATCGCGATGGCCAGCGTCTCGTGCGCCTCCATCGAGATGGAGCCGTACGACATGGCGCCGGTGGAGAACCGCCTGACGATCGACTCGACCGGCTCGACCTCCTCGATCGGCACGGGCGCGCCGGCGCGACGCAGCTTGAACAGGCCGCGCAGCGTCATGAGCTTCTCGGACTGCCCGTCCACGAGGGACGTGTACTCCTTGAAGATCTCGTAACGCCGGGTGCGGGTGGAGTGCTGCAGCTTGAAGACGGTGGTCGGGTTGAACAGGTGCGGCTCACCCTCGCGGCGCCACTGGTACTCGCCGCCGACCTCCAGCCGCCGGTGCGCGTTCTCCGCACGCGGGTAGGCCCGCGCGTGCCGCTCCAGCGCCTCCGTGGCGAGCACGTCGAAGCCGACGCCGCCGAGGCGGGAGGTGGTGCCGGTGAAGCACTGGTCGATGACCTCGGCGCCGAGGCCGAGGGCCTCGAAGATCTGCGCGCCGGTGTAGGAGGCGACCGTGGACACGCCCATCTTGGACATGACCTTCAGCACGCCCTTGCCGTACGCCTTGATCAGGTTGCGCACGGCCTTGCGCGGGTCGAGGTCGAGCTCGCCGGTGGCGATCATGTCCTCGACCGTCTCGAGCGCGAGGTAGGGGTTGATCGCGCTCGCGCCGTAGCCGATGAGCAGCGCCATGTGGTGGCACTCGCGGGCCTCGCCGGTCTCGACCACGAGCCCGACCCGGGTGCGGGACTTCTCCCGGATGAGGTGGTGGTGCACCGCGCCGGTGAGCAGCAGCGACGGGATCGGCGCCCGCTCGCGGGAGGACCCGCGGTCGGACAGCACGATGATCCGCGCGCCGTCCTCGATGGCCCGGGAGACCTCCTGGCGGATCTCCTCCAGCCGCCGCACCAGCGCCTCGCCGCCGCCGGCCGCGTCGAACAGGCCGGACACGACGTGCGGCTGGAAGCCGGGCAGCGCGCCCTCGTCGTTGATGTGGATGATCTTGGCGAGCTCGTCGTTGTCGATCACCGGGTAGGGCAGCACGAGCCGGCGGCACGAGGCCGGGCCGGGGTCGAGCAGGTTGCCCTCGGGACCGATCGTCGACTGCAGCGAGGTGACGAGCTCCTCGCGGATGGCGTCCAGCGGCGGGTTGGTGACCTGCGCGAACAGCTGGCTGAAGTAGTCGAACAGCAGCCTCGGCTTCTCGCTCAGCACCGCCACCGGGGTGTCGGTGCCCATCGAGCCGATCGGCTCCGCGCCGTTCTTGGCCATCGGCGCGAGGATGACCCGCAGCTCCTCCTGCGTGTAGCCGAAGGTCTGCTGCCGCTTGACCAGCGCCTCGTGGGTCGGGTGCTCGTGCTCGCGCTCGGGCAGCTCCTCGAAGCGGACCAGGCCCGCGTGCAGCCACTCGCCGTACGGCTCGGCGGCCGCGAGCTCGGCCTTGATCTCGTCGTCCTCGATGATCCGGCCGCGCGCGGTGTCGACCAGGAACATGCGGCCCGGCTGCAGGCGGCCCTTGCGGACGACCTTCTCCTGCGGGATGTCGGACAGCACCCCCGCCTCGGAGGCGAGCACGACCAGGCCGTCGTCGGTGACCCAGAACCGGCCGGGGCGCAGGCCGTTGCGGTCGAGGACCGCGCCGACCAGGGTGCCGTCGGAGAAGGTGATCGACGCGGGGCCGTCCCACGCCTCCATGAGCGTGGAGTGGAACTCGTAGAAGGCCCGGCGGGCCGGGTCCATCTCGGTGTGGTTCTCCCACGCCTCCGGGATCATCATCAGCACGGCGTGCGGCAGCGACCGGCCGCCGAGGTGCAGCAGCTCCAGCGTCTCGTCGAACGAGGCGGTGTCGGAGCCGTCGGGGTCGCAGATCGGGAACAGCCGCCGCAGGTCGCCCGGGATCAGACCGGTGGCGAGCATGGCCTCGCGGGCCCGCATCCAGTTGCGGTTGCCGCGCACGGTGTTGATCTCACCGTTGTGCGCGATGTACCGGTAGGGGTGCGCCAGCGGCCAGGAGGGGAAGGTGTTGGTCGAGAAGCGCGAGTGCACCAGCGCGATGGCGCTGACGTAGCGCTCGTCGGACAGGTCGGCGAAGAACGGCTCGACCTGCAGCGAGGTCAGCATGCCCTTGTAGACGATCGTCCGCGAGGACAGCGAGGCGAAGTAGACGTCCGCCTCGTGCTCGGCCCGCTTGCGGAAGGCGAACACGACCCGGTCGAGGTCGACGCCGGTCTCGCCGCCGGGCGAGGTCACGAACAGCTGCGCGAAGTGCGGCATGACCGCCCGGGCGGTGGCGCCGGGCAGGTCGCGGTCCACCGGCAGGTCGCGCCAGCCGAGAACGGTGACGCCCTCCTCGGCGGCGATCTGCTCGATGAGGCCGATCGCGGTCCGCCTGGCCTGCTCGTCCAGCGGCAGGAACGCGGTGCCCGCGGCGTACGCGCCCTCCGCGGGAAGCTCGAAGTCCACGACGCCGCGGAAGAACGCGTCGGGGATCTGGGTGAGGATGCCCGCGCCGTCGCCGGTGTCCGGCTCGCTGCCGCTCGCACCCCGGTGGTCGAGGTTGCGGAGCGCGGTCAGTGCCTTGGCGACGATGTCGTAGCTGCGGCGGCCCGCGACATCGGCCACCATGGCTACGCCACAGGCGTCATGCTCGAAACCGGGGTCGTAGAGTCCCTGAGGCTCGGGGAGACCTCCGGAAAGGCCAAGGCGGGCAGCAGGCATGTAGTCACTCCCGTCGTCAACGTCTGCGTGGAACAGAGGGACGACGCTGGCCCTGCTGCGGTTGTGGTGCTTAGAGATTACAACACGCTGCCGGAATAGTGCCCCCCAGGTCCGCTTCGCGAACCTTCACAGGTCAGCGCCGTGGATAGGGTTTGCGCATGGGTGGTCATGAGGCGATCGACGAACTGCTGGCGAAGACCGGAGTGGACGGCCTGCGCCTGCGCGGAGCGCTTGCGCTCCTGTCCGGCGGCCGCTGGTGGACCCTGGCCGATCTGGTCCGGGAGACGGCGACGTCGCGGCGGACGATCGAGTCGCTGCTGCGGGTGCTCCCCCTTGAGCACAGCGGCGACCGTGTCCGTATTCCCAGTGATCAGGCCAACCGCTACAACGCTTGGACGGATACGGATATTTCCGGCCTTGGGAATCCGGTCGCCGGAATGGTCGCGGAGCACGCCGAGACGCTCGGCCGCCTGGAGACCCTGATCGCCAAGGCGCCCCGGGGACGGCACGCGCTCGACCACGTCTCAGCGACCGCCGAGACCGTGCTGCGCCGCGCCCTCCTGCTGGGACGGCGGTTCTGGCTCCCCGGCGCCCGCCTGCTGTGCGTCGGCGACCACGACCTGACCTCGCTGGCCGTGCGGATGGTCCATCCCGAGGTCGAGGTCGCCGTGGCCGACATCGACGACCGCATCCTGGAGTACATCGACGCCCAGGACCTCGGGGTGCGCACCCGCTGGGCCGACCTGCGCCTCGGCCTGCCGCCGTCGCTGCGCGGCTGGGCCGACCTCGCGATCACCGACCCGCCGTACACGCCGGAGGGGATCGGGCTGTTCGCCGCCCGGGCCGCCGAGGGCCTGCGCGACCGCGACCAGGGACGGATCCTCGTGGCGTACGGCGCCTCCGAGCGCACGCCGATGCTCGCGCTGAAGGTGCAGAAGGCCCTGTTCGACCTCAACCTGCTGCACGAGGCCATATTTCCGCACTTCAATCGGTATCACGGGGCGGAGGCAGTCGGCAGCGCGGCGGACCTGTACGTGCTGCGGCCCACCACGAAGACGTGGCCGGCGATCGCCTCCCGGCTCGACCGCCTCGCCACGGCCATTTACACGCAGGGCCCGCAGGCCGTCGAGTCCGCCCCGGCGGCTCCGCCGGACGAGGCGGCCGTCACCGCGTTCGGGCCGGGCCTGCTCGCCGGCGACTGGCCGCGTGGCCTGCTGCCGCAGGTGCCGCGCACCCGGCTCGCCACCCTGCTGGCCAAGCCGTACGCCGCCGACCCCGAGCGGGTGGCGATCGCCGTGCCGGCCGGGCTGGAGGCGGCGCTGCCCCGCCTGCTGCTCGCGACGCGCGCCCGGCACGTCCGCGTGCTCACCGCGGGTCCTGTGGCGGACACGGTCGCGGACCTGCCCGCGCTCGCCCGCCTGCTCTCCCCCGTCTATCGCCTCGCCGCCGAGGGCCACGTCCTCGACGCCGTACGGCTCCCGCCCCCGGACGGCGGGCAGGACCGGGTGGTGCGCAGGATCATGGACAGCGCGCACGGGAAGGCCGGCAACGCCTGGCGCGAGGCGTTGACCGAGACGGCCGGGCTCACCAAGCGGCAGGCCAGGGCCGCCGTCGAGGAGACCGCGCCGTGGGCCCTCGACGCCACCCCGCTCGAACTCCCCCTCCACCGCCTCGCCGGGCTCGCGGCACAGGTGACGGACGGCTCCACGGCCTGATGAAAGGCGCGGATCGCCGCGCCCTGGCCCCGGCCCTGGCCCTGGCCCTGACCCTGGCCGGAACGTAGGCGCCCGGCGACCGGCGCCTTCGCCGGGAGCGCCGCGCCCCGGCCCCGGCGCGGATGGACCTAGGGTTCGAGGGTCGACTGCGCCGAGGTGGTCGTGGCGGACGGGGACACCGCGGGAGAGGAGCCGGGTTCGGAGGGAGGCTCCTCGGACGGCTGCGCGGTGTCGGCCGGGCCCGGCGGCTGCGCGGGGTCCGACGGCACGCCGGTCACCTTGACCACGCGCCGGAAGACCGCCTTCTCGGCCTCGCGCACGGCCAGCCCGAGCATGATGAAGTCGTCCTTCTCCCCCGGTTCGGCGCCGTCGGACCGGCCGATCCAGGTCACCCCGAGATAGTGCCCCAGGACGTAGGCGTTGCCCTCGCTGTAGGTGCCGAACTTCGCGCGCGCCGACTCCAGCGGCTGCACCCACGCGCCCCGGTAGAGCGACGCCAGCGACTTCGCCAGCGAATCCGCCGCGGTGACGTCCGCGAGGTTGAACATGGTGTACTGCGCGACGTACACCCCGTCGGCGGTGCCGTACAGGCCGCGTACGGCCTGGCTGCATCCGGCCTCGGCCAGGGCGTCGGCGAGGTCGACTCCCCACACGGCGCCCGCGCACGACTGGTCCAGGCGGCTGGCCAGCCTGCGCAGGGTGACCTTCCCGGCGGTGAGGGTCCGCGCGCCGAACACCTCCTGGGCGGTCAGCGGCGCGGTGTCGGCCTTCCTGTCGGCGATCGGGGCGAGTTCCTTCAGGGACGGCCAGGACTGGAAGGTCGCGGGCAGGCCCTCCCCCGACACGTCGCCCGACTCCCCGGCCGGTTGCGACTGCCCCCCGCCGATCGCGTTGACCACCAGCGTCAGCACCAGGGCGATCGCCAGCACTCCCACGGCGCTGACCGACCACACGACGACACGCTGCTGCCGGTCGTCCAGCCCCAGATCGGAGAGCGCGGCCCCGGTCCGCCCCTCGGCCGGCGCCGACGACCGGCGCTTGCGCTTGGTCATAGACCGCCGGTTCCAATCAGCGAGCCCAGGGCCCAGGTCAGCGAGGCCGCCACGGCCCCCACCACGAGCTGGCGCAGGCCGCTGAACCACCAGCTGCGGGCCGTCACCCGGGAGACCACGGCGCCCGCGGCGAACAGCGCCGCCATCGACACCACGGCGGAGATCCACAAGCCCCGCACGCCCAGCAGGTAGGGCAGGAGCGGCACCAGCGCGCCGAGGCTGAACGACAGGAACGACGACACGGCGGCCAGCACGGGCGAGGGCAGGTCGTCGGGGTCCACGCCCAGCTCGGCCCGTGTATGGACCGCCAGGGCCTCCTCCGGGTTCCGGGAGATCTGCCGGGCGACCTCCCTGGCGGTCTCCGGGTCCACGCCCCGCTGCTCGTACATCCGGGCGAGCTCGGACTCCTCGGCCTCGGGGTGCCGCTCCAGCTCCCGCCGTTCGACGTCGATCTCCGCCTGGGCGAGCTCACGCTGGCTGGCGACCGACACGTACTCTCCGCCCGCCATGGAGAACGCTCCGGCGGCCAGGCCCGCGATGCCGGCGAGGGCGACGATCCTGGTCTCCGCGGTGCCGCCGGCGACGCCCGCGATCAACGCGAAGTTGGAGACCAGCCCGTCCATCGCGCCGAAGACCGCCGGGCGTAACCAGCCGCCGTTGACGTCCCGGTGCTCGTGGTGGATCTCGGCCCGCGCCCCCGTCGTGGCCTTCGTCATCGTGGGCCGGCCTCCGGTTCCGCCGCCGGGCCGTCACCCGCGGCGCCCGCTCCCGCGGTCGCCGTCTGCTTGCCGGAGCCGGTGGCGCCGTCCGGCGGCAGGTCGTCGCCGGCGCCGTCTCGCGCCTCCGCGTCCTCCCGCTCCTCGCCGGAGACGAGTTCCGGCTCGTCGGCCTGGTCCCGACCGTGGGCGGGATCGGCGGGATCGTCGCCGGCGTCGCCGCTCTGCACGCCCAGCGGCTCCTCACCCGTACGGTTGCGGGCCAGCCACAGGTAGGCCAGCGCGCACAGGAAGATGACGATCGAGGTCCACTGGTTCAGCCGCAGGCCGAGGATCTGGTGGGCGGGGTCCACCCGCAGCCCCTCGATCCAGAACCGGCCGAGCGTGTAGCCCGCGACATACATCGCGAACACCCGGCCGTGCCGCAAGCTGAACCTGCGGGCGGCGAGGATCAGCACACCGGCGAGCGCGAGGTCCCACAGCGACTCGTAGAGGAACGTCGGGTGGTAGAGGGTCTCGCCGGGGACCGTGCCCGGACGGCCCGGCTCGATCTCCAGGCCCCACGGCAGGTCGGTCGGGCCGCCGAACAGCTCCTGGTTGAAGTAGTTGCCCCACCGGCCGATGGCCTGCGCCACGGCGACGCCGGGGGCGAGGGTGTCGGCGATCGCGGTGAAGGAGATGCCGCGCCGGCGGCAGCCGATCCAGACGCCGAGCGCGCCGAGGGCGATCGCGCCCCAGATGCCGAGGCCGCCCTCCCAGATGAACAGCGCGTCGATCGGCCGTTTGGGCGCGTCCGAGCCGAAGTAGATCTGCCAGTCGGTGATGACGTGATAGAGGCGTCCGCCGACGAGTCCGAAGGGCACGGCCCAGACCGCGAGGTCGGTGATCGTTCCGGGGGCGCCGCCACGGGCGCGCCAGCGGCGTTCGCCGATCCAGACGGCGACGATGACGCCGAGCACGATGCACAGCGCGTACGCACGGATCGGGATCGGTCCGAGATTCCAGACCCCCTGTGACGGGCTGGGAATCGAGGCGAGGAGGGGCATGTAACGTGACGTTACCGCAAGAGAGGGCGGGTCCGGAGCGAGGTCGCGGGCAACCGTTCCGCGACCTGCGCCGACCGATCGTCACACCGCGTTCAGGGCCCGGCGGCGGGCGTCCGGCGGAGGCCGGCCAGGCGTGCGGCGAGGTCCTCCAGCCCCGGATATTCGCCGAGATCCACCAGCCCCAGCCAGCCCAGCCCGGTGATCCCTTCGGCGTCGCGGGCGCCGAGGACACCGCCCGTCAGCGCCGCGACCGTGTCGGTGTCCCCGCCCAGCGACACGGCGTACGCGAGCGCCGCGGCCAGGCCGGGGGCCTCGCGGATCACGTGGACCACGGCGGCCGCCGTCTCCACGGCGTCCAGGCCGACGCCCTCGGGCGGGGGCGACCAGCGGCCGCGGGCGGCGTCCGTCACGGGATCCATCGGCCCGTGCTGCCCGGCCGCCCAGCGGGCCTCCGCCGCGGCCACGTCCAGCAGGTCGTCCGCGCCCGCGCCCTCGACGGCGTACGACGCCATGGCCGCGATCACGCAGGCGGCCGCCACGGCCGCGGGCGCGCGATGCGTCGCGTTCGACAGCGCCGCGCACAGCCCGCGGCGGCGCCCGGGGAGGTGGGGTGGCACGGCCCAGCCGACGGGGGCGATGCGCATGGCCGCGCCGTTGGTGGGCAGGTCGCCCGCCGAGGGCGCCGGGAGCCGCCCCGTGGCGTGGAAGTGCGCGAGGGCCCGCCGCGTCGTCGGCCCGAGGCCGCGCACCCCGGGCGCCGCGGCGGCCAGGCGCGTCAGGAAGTCCATCGAGGCGGGCCGCCCGTCCGTGTCGGCCAGGCACCGGGCGACCAGCACCATCTGCGCCGTGTCGTCCGAGGTCGAACCGCGGGGCC
Source organism: Microbispora hainanensis (assembly GCF_006874475.1). GTDB lineage: Bacteria > Actinomycetota > Actinomycetes > Streptosporangiales > Streptosporangiaceae > Microbispora > Microbispora hainanensis. The sequence continues at coordinate 66,771 of NZ_VIRM01000005.1, read as the reverse complement.
ACCCTCGATCCGTGGCCGGCAGCCGGACGATCTGGGCCGCGTCGATGCTCCCCGGCGGTCGGCCCTCCCAGGGCACGCCGAGCGCGTCGCCCGCCGCGAAGGCGATCATCGCCGCGTGGATCCTCCTCGCGTCGCCCTCAGGTCCGGTGCGGGGAGATCCCTCGTCGTACGGCATGCGGGCATGGTAACCAACGCCGCGGAGCCGAAACCCGGCGCGCGCCCGTGCGCGTCCTCCAGCTCGAAGGCCAGGGCGGCGTAGCAGGCGGCGACCGCGAGCACCAGCCCGACGACGCCCGCCGCGGTCCGCCATCCCGGGGACGCGGTGAGCCCGTGGGCGCCGGTGAGCGCGAACCCGGTGGCCAGACCGCGTTCTCGGCGAGGACCCGTTCTGGGCGAGGACCGCGTTCTTGACAAGGACCTGTCCTCGGCGGGGACGGGCCCGGGACGGCCCGTGTGGGGGCCGTCCCGGCGGGAGGTCACTTGCCGGCGCTCTCCACCGCGTCACGCAGCGAGCTCGGCACGAAGGCGACGTTGGTGTCGATCTCCTTGCCGTCGATCTTGATGGTCGGCGTTCCCTGCAGCTTCTGCGCGGTCATGGTCTGCGACGAGAACTGCTGGTGCGCGGCCACGTTGCGCTGCTGCCGCACGCAGTCCTCGAAGTCGGGGGCGGTGACGCCGGCCTGCTTGCCCCACTTGATCAGCTCGTCGGCGGAGAAGCCGCTCACGGTCTCGCTGGGCTGGTTCTTGTAGAGCAGGTCGTGGAACGCCAGCCACTGCCGCCCGTCGGTGATGCAGCGGGCCGCGGAGGCCGCGCGCAGCGAATTGCTCTTGGTCGGCTCCTCCGTGAAGATCGTGATCGGGTGATACACGACCTTGGCCTTGCCCTCGGCGGCGAGGTTCTTCAGCGTCGAGCCGCTGGTCTCCTCGAACTGCTTGCAGGCCGGGCACTGGAAGTCCTCGAACACGTCGACCACGGGCTTGGTCACGCCGGCCTTGGCCATCACGACCGTGCCGTCCTTCTCCACGGTGACAGGGGCGACACTCCCGGTCGCCTCCTCCGAGGCCCCCTGCCGCACCGACCACACCGTGAAGGCGGCGGCGATCACGACGATCACCGCGATGGTGACGATCATCGTGATGCGCTTGCGCTGCTCCTGCTTGCGCAGGGCCTCGCGTTGGGCCGCGATCCGGGCCCTGGCCGCCTCACTCGTCCGCTTGCTCACGAAGCTTCCCCCCTGGCTGTCTTTACGGCCGCGTGCCGCCGTCGTACGCGGTCACGCGGCGTCGTCCTCGCCGTCCGAGCCGTCCTTGTCCGCTGTTTCCCGCTCCCCCGTGAAGCCCAGCGCGGAGTCCAGCGACAGGCGGCCGGCCGGCCTGGCCACGATCCACGCCGCGCAGATCAGCAGCCCGAGGTCGCGCATCAACTCCCAGAAGTAGTTGGGGTCCTGTCCGGCGGCGAGCGTGCCGTCCCCGCCGAAACAGCCGCAGTCGATGCGCAGCCCCCGGGCCCAGGCCGACGCGATGCCGATGACGAACGCCACCATCAGCACCCCGCCGACGACCGCCACCGCGCGCGTGAAAAGGCCGACGAGCAGCAGCAGGCCCGTGATGATCTCCAAGACGGGCAGGCCGTATCCCACGACCTGCGCGACGGAATCGGGCAGAAGTTGATAGGCCCGCACCGCCTGGACCGACAACGCGGGCGCTCCGATCTTGAGCGCCCCGGCGACGATCAGTACGCCGGCGAGCACGACCCGTGCGGCGGTCGTGACCCAGGAGAGCACGGGTTTCGCGGGCTGTAACCGTTCGGACACCGAGGCGCCGGATGCCAACTGAACCATGAGTCTCCTCGCCCGGTAGGCAACACCGACTGAACAGTACCGGGACCCAACCTCACCATGTGCTGGATAAGAGCATGGTAAGCCGCCTTATCTTGGCTGCTCGCGGCGCATGTACGGGAAGGAAACCCCAGGGCGGCTCAGCGCCGGACACCCCTGGCAAGTTCGGACGCGAGCTCGCGTACCGCCGCAAGACCGGACTTCTCGTCCGGCGCGTCGAGCAGACGCCGGATGAAGGCGGACCCGACGATGACGCCGTCGGCGTACGCCGCGACCTCGGCGGCCTGGGCGCCGTTGCCGACGCCGAGCCCGACGCAGACCGGCAGCGCTGTGTTCGCCCTGGTGCGCTTGACCAGGCCCTCCGCCGCCGAGCTTACGCTCTCCCTGGCGCCGGTCACGCCCATCAGCGAGGCCGCGTACACGAAGCCCGTGCAGCAGCCGGCGACCCGGGCGATGCGCTCGTCCGGCGAGCTGGGCGCGACGAGGAAGACCGTGTCGATGCCGGCGTCCTTGCTCGCGGCGAGCCAGGGCTCGGACTCCTCGGGCGTCAGGTCCGGCGTGATGGTCCCGACGCCGCCCGCCGAGGCGAGGTCGCGCGCGAAGCGCTCGGCGCCGTAGCGGTCGATCGGGTTCCAGTAGGTCATGACCAGCGTCGCGGCCCCCGACTTCGCCACGCCCTCGACGGTGCGCAGCACGTCGGCGATGCGGGTGCCGTTGGTCAGCGACCGGTGGACCGCGTCCTGGATGGTCGGGCCGTCCATGAGCGGATCGGAGTACGGCAGGCCGATCTCGATCACGTCGCAGCCGGCCTCGACCATCGCGGTCGCCGCGGCGACCGCGCCGTCCTTGGTCGGGAAGCCCGCCGGCAGGTAGCCGACCAGTGCGGCCCTGTCCTCGGCGCGGGCCTTGTCGAACACCGCGTGGAGTGTCGTCATCGGGATGCCCTATCGATGCTGATCAGAGGTTGAAGTACTTCATGGCGGTGCCCATGTCCTTGTCACCGCGGCCCGACAGGTTCACCAGGATGAGAGCGTCCGGGCCGAGCTCGCGGCCCAGCCGCAGCGCGCCCGCGAGCGCGTGCGAGGACTCGATGGCCGGGATGATGCCCTCGGTGCGGGCGAGCAGGGCGAAGGCCTCCATGGCCTCCGCGTCGGTCACGCCCTCGTAGGTGGCACGGCCGGTGTCCTTGAGCCACGCGTGCTCCGGGCCCACGCCCGGGTAGTCGAGGCCGGCCGAGATCGAGTGGGACTCGATCGTCTGGCCCTCCTCGTCCTGGAGGACGTAGGTGCGGGCGCCGTGCAGCACGCCGACACTGCCCTCGGTCAGGGTCAGCGCGTGCTCGCCGGTCTCCGCGCCACGGCCGCCGGCCTCGTAGCCGTACAGCCGGACGTTCTCGTCCTCGACGAAGGCGTGGAAGACGCCGATCGCGTTGGAGCCGCCGCCGACGGCGGCGCAGACGGCGTCGGGCAGCCTGCCGGTGAGCTCCTGGACCTGGCGGCGGGCCTCCACGCCGATGATCCTGGCGAAGTCGCGCACGATCTCCGGGAACGGGTGCGGACCGGCGACGGTGCCGAACAGGTAGTGGGTGTGGTCGACGTTGGTGACCCAGTCGCGGAACGCCTCGTTGATGGCGTCCTTGAGGGTCTGGCTGCCGTTGGTGACCGGCACGACCGTCGCGCCGAGGAGCTTCATCCTGGCGACGTTGAGCGCCTGGCGCTCGCAGTCGACGGCGCCCATGTAGATGACGCACTCCAGGCCCATGAGCGCCGCGGCGGTGGCGGTGGCGACGCCGTGCTGGCCCGCCCCGGTCTCCGCGATGACGCGCCGCTTGCCCAGCCGCTTGGTCAGCAGCGCCTGGCCGAGCACATTGTTGATCTTGTGTGCGCCCGTGTGGGTCAGGTCCTCGCGCTTGAGCAGGATCCGCGCGCCGCCCGCGTGCTCGGCGAAGCGCGGCACCTCGGTCAGCGTCGTGGGACGACCGGCGTACGTGCGCAGCAGGTGGTCGAACTCGCGCAGGAAGGCCAGGTCGGTCTTGGCCTTCTCATACTCCGCGGCGACCTCGTCGAGGGCCGGGATGAGCGCCTCGGGCACGTACCTGCCGCCGAATATGCCGAACTTGCCGTGGATGTCCGGGTCGTTTCCGTGGACGCCGTTGCCGGCCAGGTCCGCGGGGGTGAGGATGCTCCCCTCCGTCGCGGTCACGTGGCCTCCTTCCGATGCGCTGTCGTTCACGAGTGCCTCTCGGAGCCGGTGTCCTGCCGGGAGGCCGGGTGGGCGCCCGCGGTCACGAGGTCGTTGACCGCGGCCTTAGGGTCCCTGCCGGTGACCAGGCTCTCGCCCACCAGCACGGCGTCCGCCCCCGCCCGCGCGTACGCGAGCAGGTCGTGCGGGCCGCGCACCCCGGACTCGGCGACCTTGATGACGCCGTCCGGCACCTTGGGCGCGAGCTTGGCGAACACCTCGCGGTCCACCTCAAGGGTCTTGAGGTCGCGGGCGTTCACCCCGATGATCTTGGCGCCGGCGTCGGCCGCCCGGGCCAGCTCCTCCTCGGTGTGCACCTCGACGAGCGGGGCGAGCCCGATCGACTCGGCCCGCTCGATCAGCGAGACGAGCGCCTGCTGGTCGAGGGCCGCCACGATGAGCAGGGCGAGGTCGGCGCCGTGCGCCCTGGCCTCCCACAGCTGGTAGGAGGTGACGATGAAGTCCTTGCGCAGGATGGGGATGTCCACGGCCGCGCGCACGGCCGCGAGGTCGGCGAGTGTGCCGCCGAACCTGCGCCGCTCCGTGAGCACGCTGATGACGTGGGCGCCGCCCTCCTCGTAGTCCGCCGCGAGGGCGGCGGGGTCGGCGATGGCGGCGAGCGCGCCCTTCGAGGGGCTCGACCGCTTCACCTCCGCGATGACCGACACCCGGTCGCCACCGAGCGCGGCGTAGGCGTCCCGGGGCTCGGGTGCGCGGGCGGCCAGCCGCTTGAGCTCCTCGATCGGCACGTCGCGCTGCCGCTCCTCAAGGTCCTCCCGGACGCCCGAGATGATGTCCTCAAGAACACTCACGCGTCCTCCTCGCCTTCGGCTCGGAGCTCACGCGATCTGCCTGTCCGCTCGCTCACGCGTAAGGGTCCCTCCGGTCGGCTGCTCTGCGTGTCCTGCCCTGCGATGGTATCGGCCCATCTCGCGTCGGGCCGCCACCGGGTCGATTCACGGTGCGAGGAATTGCCCGAAAGGCGCATTACGCACCACCGCGAAGACGGCCGCGACGGCGAGGAGTCCCCACAGGTATGCGGGGCGCGCGCCGTCCGGGCGCGTGGGCCGTCCCTGCCATGATCGTAACGCCCATCGGGCCCACAAGGTGATTACGACAGGAACGCAGAAGACAAAGAGCAGGTTCATCCGCGCCGCCCCGGCGATGTCGGCGTGGGCGAGGTCGTGCACGGCGCGCAGCGCGCCGCACCCGGGGCAGTAGAGGCCGGTCAGGTAGTAGAGGGGGCAGACGGGGTAGTGACCCGGTTCGTGCGGGTCGACCACCGCCAGGCATGTCACCGCCGCGGCCAGAACGGCCGCGGCGCCGAACGGCGCGCACAGCGACCGCACCCGGTCGCGCGCGCGCCGTCCGGTGACTTCCATGGAGGTCAGCCTAACGCGGGGCGCGCACGACCACGGTGCCGACGATCTTGTCGGCGAAGGTCTGCCGCTTGGCGTCCCAGAGCGGCCACAGGTAGCCGATGTAGCAGGGCAGGCCGTCCACGATGTGGCAGATGCCCCGGACGACGGCCATGCCGAAGCCGATGTACTCGCCGGTCTGCTCCTTGACCGTCTGGATGCCGACGACCTTCTTGCCGACGGTCTGGCCGGTGGTGCCCTCCTTGTGCTTCAGCCACAGGGTCAGGCCGAGGGCGACGACGATCGCCACGAGGGAGAGCACCAGCCCGATCCCGAAGCCGGAGCCGACCTCGCCGGTCTCCGGGTCCACCGAGCCGGCGCTCATGGCGCTGCCGATGATGCTCAGGATCCAGGTGGGGACGCCGACGATGAGGCCGTCGATCAGCGTCGCGCCGACGCGCAGGCCCCAGTGCGCGAGCTCGGGAGCCGGGTAGCCCCCGGGCTGGCCGTAGGCGCCGCCGTACTGGGCGCCGTACTGACCGCCGTACTGACCGCCGTACTGACCGCCGTACTGGTCACCGGCGGGCGCGGACGGGTACGAGCCCTGCGGGGGCGGGTAGCCGCCGCCCTGGGGGTAGCCGCCCTGAGGAGGCGGGTAACCACCCTGCGGGGGCGGGTAACCGCCGCCCTGCGGGCCGGGCTGGTTCTGCGGGTAACCACCCGGGTTGTAGCCCGGGTCGTTGCCGTACGTCATGGAATGCTCCTGCGTGAGTGGGGGAAAAGGGGTCTCGGATCTGCTCAGCGCGACAAGACCGGAGACGGCCCCGAGAATCCGCGGAGCGCCGCATGGAGACGGGCCGGGGATGCCGGAGAGGAGTGACGCGACGACCACGCCGTTGCCGCCCGCGCCGGAAGGTGGCCGGCGCCGGTGCGGACCGGACGGAGGGGATGGCGACGGACGCCGGACACCGGCGGCCGGTCACCCCGGCTGGGCCGGCGGCCGTGGCCGCCTGTGCCACCCAGCCCGCTCCCGTGGCTCATTCGGTCTCCCGTGCGACGATCAGAGGTCGGCGGGAAGCCTATCGGCAGCAGCGTGGCCCGTCGGGCCGCTGATCGGCTTTGTGGACAATTTGTAATCGAGGTGTGAACGCTCCAGCACACACGGAGAGGGGTCTCCCCGGCCGGCGGACGGGCTACGCGGTGGGGTCCTCGCCCTCGTCGATGGCGTCCCACATGGCCCTGTCGGCGTCCTTGACCCGGGCGGTGCCGCCCGTGCCGGCGCTCCCGGCCCCCCGCTCGTACCTGCTCGACATGCCGGGCCAGCGCACGCTCAGGATCGCCGCCACCACGCCCGCCCCGGCGAGGACGAGGCCGCCCGCGGCGGTCAGCAGCGGCCAGACCCAGGCGCGCGACTCCACGGAGATGTGACCGGAGGACGTCACCGCGGTCGTCATGTGCCGCGCGGCCACGGACAGGATCGTCGCCTCGCGCGTGCCGTCCCAGGCCCCGGCCGCGGCCGCGACGCCGAGGAGGGCGACCACCACGCTCGTCACGCGCCGCGCGACCCCCCGGGTCGCCAGCACGGCCAGAACGGCGGCGAGCGCGGCCAGCACGGCGGGGGTGAGCCAGGCGACCAGGTCGTTGCCCGTGAGGGAGCCGCTGCCCGCCCCCGCGGGGCCTCCCGCCGTGTTGCCCGAGGTGCCGAGCGTGACCCACACGCGGCCCGCGGCCAGCAGCGCGAGCCCGCCGCCCACGGCGCTGGCGGCCAGCCACACCAGCAGCGAGCGCCGCGCCGTACGCGCCTGATCGCGGGCGGGGGCGGGGGCGGTCACGGCGCGCCGCTCACGTCGAGGACGTCGGCGTCGAAGCAGGTGCGGTCGCCGGTGTGGCAGGCCGCCCCCACCTGGTCGACCTTGAGCAGGATCGTGTCGCCGTCGCAGTCGAGCGCCACGTGCTTGACCCACTGCACGTGGCCGGAGGTGTCGCCCTTCACCCAGTACTCCCCCCGGCTGCGGGACCAGTAGGTCGCCCGGCCGGTGGTGAGCGTGCGGTGCAGCGCCTCGTCGTCCATCCAGGCGAGCATGAGCACCTCTCCGGTGTCGTGCTGCTGGACGATCGCGGGCACCAGGCCGTCCGGCGTGCGCTTCAGCCGGTCGGCGATCTTGGGGTCGAGGGCCATGGGGCCAATTCTGCCGCAGGCCCCGGCCGCCCCCGCCGCCGCTATGGCGGTCCGCCGCCGCGCTATGCGGGCGCCGTGGTCACCAGCGACAGCGGAAGATCGCCCACCCGGCGTACGGCGTGCTCCCCGTCGTGCGAGCCGCCCCGGTAGACCGATCCCGTGACCCGGCTCGCGGTGTTGGACGCGACGACCCGGCCCTCGTCGTTGACGAGGAACGCCGGGCCCGGGATCGCGCGCAGCGCCGGGAGCACCGCGGCCTCGAACCGCCGGACGAACACGTCGGCCGCGGCCACCCCGGCGAAGGTCCCGCCGGCCAGCACGGGCACCGACAGCGTGAGGCTGTACTCGTCGGTGCACAGGTAGTCGACGTACGGTCCGCAGATCGTGCGCTCCGCGCCGGACGACGGGCCGGCGTACCAGTCCCAGTGGGTGTAGTCGTAGAAGGCGCTGCTCGCCGGGTCCATGTCCCGCAGGAGCCGCACGGGATCTCCGGAGGGGTTCTCCTGCCACCACTCCAGGTACCACGGCGCATCAGCCAGGAGGCCGGGCGCGGCGATGAAGCCGATCCCCGCGATCAGCGCCGGCAAATGGGCCGGCAGATGGGCCGGAAGATGGGCCGGCAAATGGGCGGGCATACGGGCGGGCAGCGCGCCGCCGCGCAGCCGGGCCCACAGCAGCGGGCGCAGCGCCGCGAGGTCGGCCGCCACCGGGCGGCGCGTGCCCCCCGCGGGCAGGACGCAGGCGACGGCGGCGTCGCGGACCTCGCGCAGCGCCTCGAAGACGCCCTCGGCGGCCTCGCGCACGCGCGTCACGGCCGCGGCGGCACGGTCGTGCCCGGCCTGCGCAAGAGACGCCATTGTGCTCATGCCTGTCACTCCCGCAGACGCAGCCGAAGCTCGATGAGGTGTCGTGTCGCGTCGAGCACGTGCCGCTCGGCGACGGCCCTGGCCTGCTCGCCGTCGCCGCGCTCGACGGCCCCGGCGATGGCGCGATGCTGTGCCGCCGTCTCATGGTGCCCGCCCAGGCCCTCGTGCGGAAGCCAGAGCAACGCTCCGATGTCAGCCTGTAACCGGATCTCCTCCTGAGTGAGGCGAGCCGACTGCGAGGCCGCCGCGACCTCGATGTGGAACCGGCCGTCGAGCCGGCGCAGCCGGGCGCACGCCTCCGCGGACCCGGCCGCCCCCGGCGCGGCGGCGACGGCGTCCATCTCGTCCAGCGTGCGCCGCAGGGGCGCGACGTCCGAGGGCAGCGAGCGCTCGGCGGCGAGCCGGGCCGCCGCCCCCGCGACGGCCGCGTAGTGGTCGCCGAAGTCGCGCAGCTCATCGGGGGCGAACGCGCGCAGCCGCGCCAGAGGGTCGAACCCGGCGGGGCGCCGCACGAAGCTGCCGCCGCCCCGGCCGCGCCGCGTCTCGACCATCCCCTGCTGGCGCAGCGCCATGAGCGCCTCCCGCAGGGTCACGGTGGAGACGCCGAGCCGGCCCGCGAGCTCGGCCTCGCTGGGCAGCTGCTCCCCGTCGGCGAGCAGGCCGACCGCGATCGCGTCGGCGAGCCGCCGGACCACGGCGTCCACCCGGGCGGTGCTGTCCACGGGTGAGAAGACGGCCAGGCGGGCCATGTTCACGGTCGCACTCCTGTTCGCCCGCTGTTCGCCCGCGCCGTCGCGAAAAATCGGGCATCCGCGGAAGTTCGCAACAGTGATACCGGATCGGGTCTTTACGCGAAACATTTAACTCCATATGTTTTACGTCATGCCAGACCAAGCAGTCAGTCTTCGCGGCCTGCGCAAGAACTTCGGGCCGGTCGAGGCGGTGGCCGGGATCGACCTCGACGTCGCCGACGGGGAGTTCTTCGCGATGCTCGGGCCGTCAGGGTCGGGGAAGACCACCGTGCTGCGCATGATCGCCGGGTTCGAGTCGCCCACGGCGGGCACCGTCGAGCTGGGCGGGCGTGACGTCACGCGGCTCGCGCCCTTCGAGCGGGACGTGAACACGGTCTTCCAGGACTACGCGCTGTTCCCCCACATGAGCGTGCTGGACAACGTCGAGTACGGCCTGCGGGTCAAGAAGGTGCCGCGAGCGGAGCGGCGCGAGCGGGCGCTCGCCGCGCTGCGCTCGGTGCGGCTTGAGGGCTTCGAGAAGCGGCGCCCGGCCCAGCTGTCCGGCGGCCAGCGCCAGCGGGTCGCGCTGGCCCGCGCGCTGGTCAACCGGCCGCGCGTGCTGCTGCTCGACGAGCCGCTCGGCGCGCTCGACCTCAAGCTCCGCGAGGAGATGCAGGTCGAGCTGAAGGCGATCCAGCGGGAGGTCGGCATCACGTTCCTGTTCGTGACCCACGACCAGGAGGAGGCGCTGACGATGAGCGACCGGATCGCGGTGTTCAACCAGGGCAGGATCGAGCAGATCGGCACCCCCGCCGAGGTGTACGAGCGCCCGGCCACCGCCTTCGTCGCCTCGTTCGTGGGCACCTCCAACCTCGTCTCCGGCGAGGCCGCGCGGGCCGTGCTGGGCAGGGAGGGCACCTTCAGCGTCCGGCCCGAGAAGCTGCGCGTCGTGCTCGGCGAGGAGCCGCCGGCACCGGACGAGCACGAGGCCGCCGGTGTGATCCGCGAGGTCGTGTACGCCGGCCCGGCGACCCGGTTCGTCGTGGACCTCGACGCGGGCGGGCGCCTGATCGCCCTCCAGCAGAACCTGCAGGCGTCCTCCATGGACGTGACGGGCCTGCGCGGCGCCCGCGTCCGCCTCGTGTGGAACCGGCGGCACGAGTTCCCCGTCGACACCCCCGCCGAGCCGGTCGCCGCCGGCTGACTCCGCCACCGCGCCCCCACACCACCCGGCGCCCCACACCACCCGGCGCCCCGGCACCGTTCACAGCAAGGAGAACCACGATGCGGTCCCCCCGTCCGCGTTTCGCCAGGCCGTCTCTCGTCCTCACCGCCGCGCTCGCCCTCGCGGCCGTCGCGGGCTGCGGCGGCGGGTCGTCCACCGACGGCGGCGGCTCGGCCGCCGCCCCCGGCGGCGGCGCCTTCACCCCGCCGAAGATCGAGGCCCTGAAGTCCCTCGGCCCCGGCGAGGGACAGGTCAACCTCGTCGCCTGGGCCGGCTACGCGGAAGACGGCTCCAACGACCCCAAGGTCGACTGGGTCCACCCGTTCGAGAAGGCCACCGGCTGCACGGTCAACACCAAGACCGCAGGCACGTCCGACGAGATGGTCAACCTGATGAAGACCGGCGAGTACGACGCGGTGTCGGCCTCCGGCGACGCCTCACTGCGCCTGATCGCCTCGGGCACGGTCGCGCCGGTCAACACCGACCTCGTGCCCAACTACAAGGACGTGTTCGACGGGCTGAAGCTCAAGCCGTGGAACTCGGTCAACGGGGTCGCGTACGGCATCCCGCACGGCCGTGGCGCGAACCTGCTCATGTGGCGCACGGACACGGTGAATCCGGCCCCCGACTCCTGGGGCGTCGTCTTCGACCCCGCCTCGCCCTACAAGGGCAAGGTGACGGCCTACGACTCCCCCATCTACATCGCCGACGCGGCGCTCTACCTCATGTCGGCGAAGCCCAAGCTGGGGATCAAGGACCCGTACGCGCTGGACGACACGCAGCTCAAGGCCGCGGTCGACCTGCTCAAGCAGCAGAAGCAGAACATCGGCGAATACTGGTCCGACTACACCAAGGCGGTGCAGTCGTTCAAGTCCGGCGACACGGTCGTGGGCACGACCTGGCAGGTGATCGCCAACCTGGTGGAGGCCGACAAGGCGCCGGTGAAGACGACGCTGCCCAAGGAGGGCTCCACCGGCTGGTCGGACACGTGGATGGTCGCCGCGCAGGCCAAGCACCCCAACTGCGCCTACAAGTGGCTCGACTGGATCATCTCCCCCACGGCCAACGCGCAGGTGGCCGAGTGGTTCGGCGAGGCGCCGGCCAACGCCAAGGCGTGCGAGCAGACCTCCGACAGGTCCTTCTGCGACATCTACCACGCGACCGACGAGGAGTACTTCTCCAAGGTCCACTACTGGACCACGCCGATCACGCAGTGCCTCGACGGGCGCACCGACGTCAAGTGCACCGACTACTCCGAGTGGACCCGGGCCTGGACCGAGATCAAGGGCTGAGCGCTCCCCCGGGGGGACGGCCGCCCGGCCGTCCCCCTCGGCCGCATGAGCAGCCCTACGGAGAGAAGACGATGACGACCCTCACGACGACGGCCGCCTCCCCCGGGATGCGGAGGCGGGCCGCCTCATTCCTGCACCGGCACGCCGGGGTGCGGCTGTCGCTGCTGCTGTCGGCGCCCCTGGCCTGGCTGGGGCTCGCCTACCTGGGCGCGCTCGCCGCCCTTCTCGTCACCGCGTTCTGGTCGACGGACGTGTTCACCGGCGACGTGGTCAAGGTGTTCACCTGGGCGAACTTCACCGATCTGGTCACCGGCGAGGTCTATCGCACGGTCGCCCTGCGCTCGCTCGGCGTGGCCGCGGCGGTCACGCTGATCGACCTGGTGGTGGCCTTCCCCATGGCGTTCGCGATGGCCAAGCTGGCCTCGCCGCGGGCCCAGCGCTGGCTGGTGATCGCCGTGCTCACCCCGCTGTGGGCGTCCTACCTGGTCAAGGCGTACGCGTGGCGGGTGATGCTGTCGTCGGACGGCGTGCTCGGCTGGGGTTACGGCCTGACCGCCACCGTGGTGACCCTGTCGTACCTGTGGCTGCCGTACATGATCCTGCCGATCTACGCGGGACTCGAACGGCTGCCCGACTCGCTGCTCGACGCGGCCGGCGATCTCGGCGCGCGCGGGTGGCGGACCTTCCGCACGGTGGTCTGGCCGCTGACCTTCCCCGCCGCCGTGGCGGGGTCGATCTTCACCTTCTCGCTCTCCCTGGGCGACTACATCACCGTGAAGATCGTCGGCGGCAAGACCCAGCTCATCGGCAACGTGGTCTACGACAACATCGGCGCGGCCAACAACCTGCCCTTCGCCGCCGCCGTCGCCACCGTCCCCGTTGTGATCATGCTGGTCTACCTCGCGGCCGTACGCCGCACCGGCGCGCTGGAGAACCTGTGAGAGAGCGAAGCGAACGAACCGGCAAGCACGGCGACCTGATGCACCGGCCGGCGAAGGAGGCCCGGTGAACCTGTCTCGTACGGCCCGGACGCTGCTGCGGGCGGCGCTGGTGGCCGGCCTTGCCGTGATCTACGTGCCGCTGGCCGTGGTGCTGCTCAACTCGTTCAACTCCGACCGGACCTTCTCCTGGCCGCCGGCCGGCTTCACGCTGCGCTGGTGGGGCGCCGCCTGGGACTCGGCCGGGCTGCGCGACGCGCTGTGGACCTCGGTCCAGGCGGGTCTCGGCGCGACCGCGATCGCGCTCGTGCTCGGCACGATGGCCGCCTTCGCGGTGCAGCGCTACCGGTTCTTCGGCCGGGAGACGGTCTCGCTGGTGATCGTGCTGCCCATCGCCCTGCCCGGCATCGTGACCGGCATCGCGCTGAGCAACACCTTCCACACGGTGCTCGGCCTGCCTCTCGGGCTGCTGACCGTGATCGTCGGCCACGCGACGTTCTGCGTGGTCACCGTCTACAACAACGTGCTGGCCCGGCTGCGCCGCATGGGCCTGAACCTGGAGGAGGCGTCGGCCGACCTCGGGGCGGACACGTTCACCACGTTCCGCCTGGTGACGTTCCCGATGATGCGCTCGGCGCTGCTCGCGGGCGGGCTGCTCGCCTTCGCGCTGTCGTTCGACGAGATCATCGTCACGACGTTCACCGCCGGGGCCGGCGTCCGCACGCTGCCGATCTGGATCTTCGAGAACCTGTTCCGGCCCAACCAGGCGCCGGTGGTCAACGTGGTCGCCGCCGCGCTGATCCTGCTGTCGGTGATCCCGATCTACCTGGCCCAGCGCCTGTCCGGCGGTGACCCCCAGACCCGCTGAGGAGCGCGCTGATCAGGGCCGGAAGATGTCGGCCGCGGTGATCTGCAGCACGCCCTCGCGTACGTGCGTGACCTCCTCGCGGGCGCACACCGCGTAGGTGAGCGCGTCCACGTCGCCGGTGAGGTCCGCCGCCTTGCGCGACAGCCGCGCCCGCAGCCGTTCCGCGTCCACGGTGCGGCGCCCGCCGCGGCGCGCCGCCGCAGGTGGTCGCGGAACGCCTCCTCGTAGACCTGCCCGAGATGCTCGCTCATCGCCTCGTACAGAGCCTGGACGACGTCCGGCCCGGCGCCCGGCTCGATGTCGGCGCGATAACGCGAGAGCGGGCCCAGGTAGAAGGCGAGGAAGGGGTCGGCGAAGCGGTTGCCGTTCGCCACGGCCTGCAGGACGGCCGCCGGATATTCGCCGGCCTCCGCCTCCGTGGCCAGCACGAGCTCGCCTTCGGTGAGCAGCGGCGCCCCGGCCGGCCCGCCAGGCGGAGCAGGTTCTGCTCGATCGTCAGCTCCTGCCTCCACCAACTCAGGTAAAGAGGCGTTCCGCCGACGACGCCGTACACCACCGCGCGGTCGGCCGGGGCCAGATCCGGCAGCATCATGGCCGCCTCATGTGGCCGGAACGGATGCACCTGCAGGGCCAGGTCGAACCGCCCGTAGAGAGGCTCCCGATATTCCTGCATCTCCCACACGTCGAGGATCAGCAGGAGCGGGCTGTCCGTGACGTCCTTCGTAAGTGACGTGGCCTTCAGCGGACGGTGGTGGCGGTGGTCCAGGAGGCGTAGAGGTCGGCGTACACGCCGGGCTGCTCGACCAGGACGGCGTGGGGGCCGCGCTGGACGATCCGGCCGTGCTCGAACACCAGGACCTCGTCGGCCGCCTGGGCGGTGGACAGGCGGTGGGCGATCGAGACGGCCGTACGACCACGGGTGATGCCGTCGAGGGCGCGGGCGAGGCGCACCTCGGTGGCCGGGTCCACGGCGGAGGTGGCCTCGTCGAGCAGCAGCAGGTCGGGGTCGGCGAGGTAGGCGCGGGCCAGCGCGACGAGCTGGCGCTCGCCGGCCGACAGCGACTCGCCCCGCTGGCCGACCGGGCTGTCCAGCCCGGCGGGCAGGCCGTCGAGCCAGTCGGCCAGGCCGAGCTCGGTCAGGGCCCTGGTGATCTCCTCCCGGGTCGCCGAGGGCCGTCCGAAGCGGATGTTCTCCTCAAGCGTCGAGTCGAACAGGAACCCGTCCTGCGGGACCATGACGATCCGCTCCCTGAGCGAGGAGAAGCTCACCGTGCTCAGGTCGGTGCCGTCCACGAGGATCCGGCCGGAGGTCGGGTCCATGAGCCGGGTGAGCAGCTTGGCGAAGGTCGTCTTGCCCGACCCGGTCTCCCCCACGACGGCGACCCGCGTGCGCGGCGGGATCTCGACCGACACGTCGTGGAGCACCGGCGGCCCGCCCGGGTAGGCGAAGCCCACGCCGTCGAAGCGGACCGAGATCGGGCCGCGCGGCAGCGTCGCGCCGTTCTCGGGGTCGGCCACGTCGGCCGGGGTGTCGAGCACGCCCAGGATGCGCCGCCACCCGGCGATCGCGTTCTGCGCCTCGTTCAGCACCTCGGTCGCGGTCTGCAGCGGGCTGATGAACAGCGTGATCAGGAACAGGAACGCGATGAGCCGCCCGGCCGTGATCGAGTCGGCGATGCCCAGCCAGACCCCGGCCACGACCACCAGCGCGACCGTGATCGAGGCGACCAGCTCGGTGACCGGGAACGTGAAGCCGACGATCTTCTGGGCCCGGGTCTGCGCCGCGCGCATCCCGTCCACCGCCGTGTCGATCCGCTCGGCCGTGCGGTCCTCCGAGCCGTACGCCCGGATCACCGCGCTGCCGACGACCGACTCGCTGACGGCGGCGAGGACGTCGCCGGCGCGCTCGCGCACCTTGGTGTACGCCCTGGCCACCAGGCGCTGGAAGCGGGGCAGGGCCAGCACCAGCGGCAGGAAGCAGGCCCACACGATCAGCGTGAGCTGCCAGGAGTAGACGGCCATGAGCACGGTCGCCACCACGAGCTGGCCGGCGGACACGATGACCATCAGCCCGCCCCACTGCATGAACGTGCTGATCTGGTCGACGTCGCCGGTCACGCGGGACACCAGGCCGCCGCGCCGCTCGGTGTTCTGCGTCAGCACCGACAGGTCGTGCACGTGGCGGAAGCCCTTGCCGCGCAGGGCCGCCAGGCCCGACTCGGTGGAGCGGTAGAGCCGGACGTTCATCAGGTAGCCGCACAGCGCGGTCAGCACGACGGCGAGCGCGCACAGGACGACCGCGTTCCGGATGAACGGCAGGTCGGGCGTGCCCGATCCCAGGCCGCGGTCGATCACCTGCTGCACGGCGATCGGCACGACGACCTTGCCCAGCGTCGCCAGCACGGCCAGCACGAGCGTGCCGGCGAGCCCGCGGCGGAACTCCGGCGACAGCCGCAGGCCCTGCCTGAGCGTCTCCAGGGCGCTCCGGTCGGCCGACCGCAGGGACGAGGTCTCTCCTGTGGCCGTGTCGGTCGCAGGGTCGGTCACGGCGGTCACCGCGTCACGCTCCTCGTCAGGGTCTTCGGGCCGGACGTCATGCCACGACCTCCTCATCGGTGTCTTCGAGCGCGGCGCGTTCGGCCTCCTCGCGCTCGTAGGCGGTGACGAGGTCGCGATAGCCCGCGCAGCGGGCCAGGAGCTGCTCGTGGGTGCCGTGGTCGGCGACCACGCCCTGCTCCAGGTAAACGACCTCGTCGGCCAGCGCGATCGTCGCCATCCGGTAGGCGACCACGATCACCGTGGCCTCCGCGGCGCTGTCGCGCAGGCCGTACAGGATGCGCTTTTCGACCTGCGGGTCGACGCTGGAGGTGGCGTCGTCGAGGATGAGCAGCCGGGGCTCGCGCACGAGCGCGCGGGCGAGGGCGAGCCGCTGGCGCTGGCCGCCCGACAGCGTCGCGCCGCGCTCGCCGATCCGGGTGTCCAGGCCGGACGGCAGCGCGCTGACGAAGCCGTCGGCCTGCGCGAGCCGCAGCGCGGCCCAGACCCGCTCGTCCGGCACCTGGCCGCCGAGGTCGATGTTGCCGCGCACGGTGTCGTCGAACAGGAACGTCTGCTGCGGCACGAGCGCCACCGACGCGCTCACCTCGCCCCTGGCCACCTCGCGCAGGTCGACGCCGTCGACGCGGACGACGCCCTCGCCGGGGTCGATCAGGCGCGCGAGCAGCTGGGTGAGCGTCGACTTGCCCGCCCCCGTCGGCCCGACGAGCGCGATCGTACGGCCCGGCGCCACGGCGAAGCTCACGTCCTTCAGCACCGGGCTCCCCGGCACGTACGCGTAGGACACGCCCCCGGCCTCCACCCGGGCCGGGCCGGAGTCGTCCAGGCGGGCGGTGCCGTACTCCATCGAGCCGGTGGCGTCGAGGACGTCCCTGACCCGCGTCCAGCCGACGACGCTGCGCGGCAGCTCGGCCAGCACCCAGCCGAGCGCCCGGATCGGGAAGGCGAGGAGGGTGAACAGGTAGGCCACCTGGATCAGGTCGCCCGCCGCGACGCCGCCCGACTCCAGCCGCAGCGACCCGACGAGCAGCACGGCGAGCACGCCGAGCGTGGGCAGCGCCTCCAGCATGGGGTCGAACAGCCCGCGGACCCGGCCGACGGCGACGTTGGCGTCCCGCAGCGCGTCGGCCTTCGCCTGGAAGCGCGCGGTCTCCGCGTCCTCGCGGCCGAGGGTCTTGACGACGAGCGCGCCGTCGAAGCTCTCATGGGCGACCTCGCTCACCTCGGCCCGCAGCTGCTGGGCCCGCATCGCGAGCGGGGAGAGCCTGCGCTGGTAGACCAGGTTGAGCACGGCCACGGCCGGGAAGATCAGGAAGCCGACGACGGCGAGCACCGGGTCGACCAGCACGATCGCCACGGCGGCCGTCACCAGCATCACGACCACGCCCACCGCCATCGGCAGCGGGGCGAGCGGCGCCCAGGCCGCCTCGACGTCGGAGTTGGCGTTGGACAGCAGCTGCCCGGTCGGGTGGCGGTGGTGCCAGGCGAGGGGCAGCCGCAGGTACTGCCGGGTGACGGCGCGGCGGGAGTGGGCCTGCATGCGGTATTGGTGGATCCCGGCCATGATGCGCCGGCCCATGATCCCCGCGGCCTTGAGCACCGCCACGCCCACGATCAGCAGGGCCGCCACGACCAGCGTGCCCGTGCTCGCCGCGCCGTCCCGGAACGCGGGCAGCACCGCGTTGTCGGTCGCCCAGCCGAGCGCCCAGGACGCGGCGACGGTCATCGCGCCGTAGACGGCGCTGGCGACGACCGCGCCGGTGAAGATCTTCGGCTCGGTTCTGATCGCCACGCCGATGACCTTGAGACCCTGGAGCATGACTGAGCTGCCGGGCCGCGCGGGTGACTCCTTCGTCGGCACGCGGTGCGTTCCTTCCGATCGGGGGACCTGCCGGGGCCGCTCCCTGCGAGCGCCCCGAAGGGGGACGTTACTCACTCGGGGACGCCACCGGATCGGTCACCGGACCGACGCCGCCCGAGCCCTTGGTCCTAGTTACTCCCTATCATCCTGATCAACCGGTTTATTCCTCGGACACGCGCGGCGGCCGGTCCGGGCGGGACGGGGGACGCATAGGCTGATCGCGTGACACACGCCCAGACAGAGCGCGCGGCGCTCTGCGACCTGCTCGACCGCCTCGGCCCCGAGGCGCCCACGCTGTGCGAGGGATGGGCGACGGCGGACCTCACGGCCCACCTCGTCCTGCGCGAGCGCCGGCTCGACGCCGCGCCCGGCATCGCGCTGCCGTTCATGGCGGGCTACACCGCCGCCGTGCAGGAGCGCGTCAAGCGCCGCCACCCCTATCCCGAGCTGGTCGGGCTCGTCCGTCAGGGCCCGCCGCGCTGGACGCCGTACGGGCTGGTCCCCGGCCTGGACGAGATCGTCAACACGGCGGAGTTCTTCGTCCACCACGAGGACGTACGGCGGGCGCAGGACGGCTGGGAGCCCCGCGTCATCCCGCGCGACCTCCAGGAGACGTTCTGGAAGCGGCTGCGCGGCGGCGCCCGGCTCTTCCTGCGCAAGGCTCCGGTGGGGGTCGTGCTCCGCCGTCCCGACGGCGCGAAGACCGCCGGGCGGATGGCCGAGCCCGCCGTGGTGGTCACCGGCGAGCCGTCGGAGCTGCTGCTGTTCGCGTTCGGCAGGCAGGCGCACGCCCGGGTCACGTACGACGGGGACGGCGCGGCGGTCGCCCGGCTCCAGGAAGCCCGTTTGGGGCCATGAGGATGAATCACGGGAGTTGTCCGGAATTCTCTACGTAAACCTCGTGCAATGGGGCAGCATGTGAGACCAGCGCACGACGTGTGGGAGCGTTTGGGAGCCCCGGATGAACCTCAAAAAGGTCCTGACCTATCTGGCCATCGCGTTCGTGGTCTTCTATTTGTTCACGCAGCCGGCGAACGCGGCGGGCGCGGTCAAGAACCTGTTCGGGGGGATCGGCACGGGAGCCGAACGCCTGTCCGCGTTCTTCACCTCGCTCCTCTCGGGCTGAGCCGCGCCCATTCGGAGCAGCGCCGCTGCTCATGCGGAGCGGAGCGCCCTGCTCATTCGGAGCAGCGCCGCTGCTCATTGGGGGGCGGAGCGCCCTGCTCATCAGGGGCGTAGCCCCCTGGCTCGTTTCGGGCGGAGCCCCGCTCGGCGCGGGTTCGAACCCCCTTCGGCGCGGGTCCGGACCCCGCCGGCCGCGGGCCTGAACCGCGCTCGTTCCAAGGCCGATCCCGCATGTTTCAGGGGCCGGGCCCCGCTCTTTCCAGGGCGGGCCGGCGGAGTTCGGACAGGCCCGCAGGTGGCCGGTATCGCGCCGCGACGAGCCGGTGCATCCCGCCGTCTCACTATGAGGGCGGAACGGCCTCATGTCCTCTCGGCTAGTTATGATCATTACTGCCGCCGGGTACAAACGACCGGGATACCGACTGCAGGAGGCCCCCCGATGAAGGCGAAGAAGGTTCTTACGTACGCGGCCATCGCGTTCGTGGTCTTCTACCTCTACAGCCAGCCGCAAGCGGCGGCAGGAGCCGTGCGAGGCGTGTTCGACACGGTCAACACCGGAGCCAGCAGATTGGCGACCTTCTTCACCTCGGTGCTGAGTTGAGACCGCGGGCCGCCCGCCCCCGCTCCCCCTCAGGTACCCCCGATCACCACCACAGGCAGCGACGAACCACTAACGAACCACACTGACAGCCAGAGCCCCGAGGCTCTCCGCGCACAGGCCGGCAGGGCATCCGCCTTGCTCCGCCGGCCTCTCCTTTCGCATCCCCGCGTGACCGGCCGCGACCCCACGTTGCCCGGGCTACCCGCGCCGCCGGTGCTCCGTGAGCTCATACTCCACGAACGCCCCGATCATCGCCCGCCAGACGGCCTCGGCGACCTCCGGGGACAGCCCCTCGCGCTCCGCGCGCTCGCGTGCCGCCGCCACGACCCGCTCCACCCGGCCAGGAGCCCGTACGGCCTGCTCGTCCGTCTTGAAGGCGGCCGCGGCGCGCACGAGACGCTGCCGCTCGGCCAGCAGTGCCGTCAGACGGGCGTCGAGCTCGTCGATCCGGCGGCGGACGTCGTCGAGCGAGGCGGGGTCGGACACGTGCTCCTCCGGGCGGCGAGTCGATGATCACCCGCAACTCTAGGGCACGGAACCGCACATCCACTCCGGCGCTCGAGCCCGCGCCCCGTGCGTTCCCCGATCGCTCCCATCCGGCCGAAGTCCCGATAAAGAACACACAATCATGTATGCCGGTTTTCGCCCACTATCGTCCTATTTGCGGTGATTGGGATGGACGGTTGTGCGGTGTCCGGCTGACCATTTGAGGAGGGCGGACTCCGGAGCGCCGCGTGATCCTTTGACGGACAGGAGACAGCTATGCGTGCCAAGCGTTTCCCGAGCCTGCTGGGCCTGGCGTTCCTCGCCGCCTTCGGTCTCGCGGCGGCCCAGCCCGCTCACGAGGCGTCCGCCGCCACGACGTGCTGGGGGGACGACTGGTGCGGCCACGGCGGCCACGGCGGCGCCTTCCAGGGACAGTGGCAATACCAGTCGATGGCGTCGTCGTCGCTCGGGACGGGCCCGGACGCCTACCCCACGGCGATCATCGACATCGACTGAGAACCCACCTGCCGGGGGCCGGAGTCCGGCCCCCGGCAGGCGGTCAGCGGACCGGGTGCCCGGCCGCGCGCAGCGTGTCCTTGACCTCGTGGATCTTGAGCTGGCCGAAGTGGAAGACCGAGGCGGCCAGCACGGCGTCCGCACCGGCCTCCACGGCGGGCGGGAAGTCCTCCAGCCGCCCGGCGCCGCCGGAGGCGATCAGCGGGACGCTCACCGCCGCCCGTACGGCCCGCAGCATCTCCAGGTCGTATCCCGACTTGGTGCCGTCGCCGTCCATGGAGTTGAGCAGGATCTCGCCGACGCCGAGCTCCTCCCCGCGGCGCGCCCACTCCACCGCGTCGATGCCGGTCCCCCGGCGCCCGCCGTGGGTCGTCACCTCGAAGCCGGAGGGCGTGGGCGGCCCGTCGACCACCCGGCGCGCGTCCACCGACAGCACGATGCACTGCGACCCGAACCGGCGCGAGGTCTCGGTCAGCAGTTCCGGCCGTGCGATGGCCGCGGTGTTGATGCCGACCTTGTCGGCGCCCGCGCGCAGCAGCCGGTCGACGTCGTCGGCCGACCGCACGCCGCCGCCCACCGTCAGCGGGATGAACACCTGCTCGGCCGTACGGCGCACCACGTCGAGCATGGTCTCGCGCTCGCCGGATGAGGCGGTGATGTCGAGGAAGGTCAGCTCGTCGGCCCCCTCGGCGTCGTAGCGCGCGGCCAGCTCGACCGGATCGCCGGCGTCCCTGAGGTTCTCGAAGTTGACCCCCTTGACCACCCGGCCCGCGTCCACGTCCAGGCAGGGGATCACCCGCACCGCCACGGTCATCGCTCAGCCTCCGCCGTTGCCGTGTTCCACCGGCCGATAGGCCTCGACCTCGACCTCGACCAGCATGCGCTCGTCGACCAGCCCGGCGACCTGCACGCTCGTGCAGGCGGGCCGCACGTCGCCGAAGATCTCGCCGTGGGCCTTGCCGACGGCGTCGAAGTCGCCGGCGTTCACCACGTACAGGCGGGTCCGCACCACGTCGGCCCGGGTGATGCCGGCCTTCTCCACGGCGTCCAGCGCGATGGAGAAGGCGGTGAGCGTCTGCTGGTAGGCGTCGCCCAGGTGCTGGACCTCACCGCCCACGGTGGCGGTGCAGCCGGACACGAGCACGTGCGGCCCGGCCACGACCGCGCGGGCGTAGCCGTAACGGTCCTCCCACGGGCCGCCGGAGGAGATCCGCCCTTCGGGCATCTGCGTGCTCATGCCGCCTCCTCTCCTTCGGCCCCGAACGGCATGCGCCAGGTGTCGCGCTCGCTCATGCGGACTTCACCGCCGCGAGCGCCTCTTCCAGGGTGAACGCCTGGGCGTACAGCGCCTTGCCCACGATGGCGCCCTCGACGCCGTCCGGCACGAGCGTCGCGATCGCGCGCAGGTCGTCGAGCGAGGACACCCCCCCGCTGGCGATCACCGGGCGGTCGGTCCGCGCGCACACCTCACGGAGCAGGTCGAGGTTGGGACCGCGCAGCGTGCCGTCCTTGGTCACGTCGGTGACGACATAACGCGGGCAGCCCTCCGACTCCAGCCGGTCGAGCACGTCCCACAGGTCGCCGCCCTCCTGGGTCCAGCCGCGGGCGGCCAGCGTGGTGCCGCGCACGTCGAGCCCCACGGCGATGCGGTCGCCGTGCTCGGCGATCGCCCTGGCACACCACTCCGGGTTCTCCAGCGCCGCCGTGCCGATGTTGACCCGGCGGCAGCCGGTGCTCAGCGCGGCCTCAAGCGAGGCGTCGTCACGGATCCCGCCGGACAACTCGACGTCCACGTCCAGCGCGCCGACGACGGAGGCGAGCAGCTCGCGGTTGTTCCCCCGGCCGAACGCCGCGTCGAGATCGACCAGATGGATCCACTCCGCGCCGGCCTTCTGCCAGGCGAGGGCGGCGGCGAGCGGATCCCCGTACGAGGTCTCCGTCCCCGCCTCGCCCTGCACGAGGCGGACGGCTTGGCCGTCGGCGACGTCGACGGCTGGGAGCAATACGAGCGACATTTGGTCATGACCTCCGGTCGAAAACGATGGTGACGAACACCGGGAGCAGCAGGATCGAGCCGAGGAACACGCCCAGGCGGGCCATCCACGAGTCGAGCAGGATCCAGGCGAGCACCTGGACGAGGAACCACAGCACGACGACGACGCCGTTCTCCGTGCGGCGGCGGCGGGCGAGATAGCCGCGCTGCCGGGCCACCCGCACCGGCCTCGCCGGTCGCGGCAGCACCGCTGTCACGGCTCCGGCGAGGGGCCCCACGAGCCGCTCGCGCATCTCGCGCCGCCTGGCGGCCCTCGCCTCGCGCTCGGCCCGGGCCGCCGCGAGGCGTTCGCGCTCGGCTTCCCGCTCTGCCCTCCGACGGGCCCGTTCCTTGCTCATCGGGCCTCCCGCTCAGGTCCGGTCACGGCCTCGGCCTGGCCGGCCGTACGCGCCGCGGCCCCGCCGGTTCCCAGTGTCGCACCGCTGCCTCGAGATTTCGCCTGCCGGACACGCTCACAACGTGCTCAGCCAGTTGGACAGCAGCACGGCCCCCGCGTCCCCGGACTTCTCCGGGTGGAACTGGGTGGCCATGAGGGGGCCGTTCTCGGCGGCGGCCACGAACGGCACGCCGTGCTCGGCCCAGGCGACCAGCGGCTGCTGAAAGCCGTCGCCGGCCTGCAGCCGCCATTCGCGCACCCCGTAGGAGTGGACGAAGTAGAAGCGCGTGCCCTCCTCCATACCGCGGAACAGCACGCTGCCCTCGGGCGCGGTCACGGTGTTCCACCCCATGTGGGGCAGCACGGGCGCGTCGAGCCGCTCGACCGTGCCGGGCCACTCGCCGCAGCCCTCGGTGTGGACGCCGTGCTCGACGCCCTCCTCGAACAGGATCTGCATGCCGACGCAGATCCCGAGCACCGGGCGCCCGCCGGCCAGGCGGCGGCCGACGATCTGGTCGCCGCGCACGCCCTTGAGCCCTTCCATGCACGCCGCGAACGCGCCGACACCGGGCACGACGAGCCCGTCCGCCTCAAGGGCCGCGTCGAAGTCGGCGGTGACGGTGACGTCCGCCCCGACGCGGGCCAGCGCCCGCTCGGCCGAGCGGAGGTTGCCCGAGCCGTAGTCGAGGACGACGACCCGCCTGCTCACTGCCACCACATCACCCCCGCTGTGATCGCCATGACGGCCCCGACGCCGGCGAGCGCCGCCAGCAGCTTGAGGCCCTGCCGGATGCCCGAGATGACCCCGCCGATCAGGAAGAGACCGATGAAGATCATCCCCCCGGACGCGAAGGTCATCAGAGCACGCCCTTCGTGCTGGGCACGCCGGTCGCCCGGGGGTCGCGCTCCGACGCCTCGCGCAGCGCCCGCGCGAGCGCCTTGAACTGCGCCTCCACGATGTGGTGGGCGTTGCGCCCGTACGGCACGTGCACGTGGAGGCAGACCGCCGCCTGCGCGACGAACGACTCCAGGATGTGCCGGGTCATGGTGGTGTCGTAGTCGGGCCCGATCATCGGGGCCATGCTCTCGGGCTCGGTGTGGACGAGGTAGGGCCGGCCGGACAGGTCCACCGTGACCTGCGCGAGCGCCTCGTCCAGGGGGCAGGAGGCGCTGCCGAACCGCCGGATGCCCGACTTGTCGCCCAGGGCCTCGCGGAAGGCCGCGCCGAGCGCGATCGAGGTGTCCTCGATCGTGTGGTGGGCGTCGATGTGCAGGTCGCCCTCGGTCTTCACCGTCAGGTCGAACAGGCCGTGCTTGCCGAGCTGGGCGAGCATGTGGTCGTAGAAGCCGACACCGGTGGACACGTCGACGATCCCGGTGCCGTCGAGGCAGACCTCGACCAGCACCGACGTCTCCTTCGTGGTGCGCTCGACGCGGCCGCGGCGCTCGTTGAGCTCGGTCATGCGAGGACCCCCTCCAGCGCGGCGCGGAACGCCGCCATCTCTTCCGGCGTGCCGATCGACACGCGCAGCCAGCCCGCGGGACCTGTCTCCCGGATCAGCACCCCGCGGTCGAGCAGTCCCTCCCATACGGACCGCCGATCCGCAAAGGTACCGAACAACACGAAATTGGCGTCGGAGTCGGCGACCTTCAGGCCGCGCCCGCGCAGCCAGCCGACGGTGGCGTCCCGCTCGGCGCGCAGCGCGTCGACCGTGCCCAGCAGGTCCTCGCGGTGCGCCAGCGCCACCCGGGCCGCCGCCTGGGTCAGCGTGGACAGGTGGTAGGGCAGGCGGACCAGCAGCAGGGCGTCGACCACCGCCGGGTCGGCGGCGAGGTAGCCGAGCCGGGTGCCGGCCATCGCGAACGCCTTCGACATGGTGCGCGTCACGATCAGCCGGGGGTTGCCGGGCAGCAGGGTCAGCGCCGACGGCGTGCCCGTGCGGGCGAACTCGGCGTACGCCTCGTCCACCACGACCATGCCGGGCGCGGCGGCGAGGATCCGCTCGATGACCTCCAGCGGCAGGGCCGTGCCGGTCGGGTTGTTGGGCGAGGTCAGGAACACCACGTCGGGGCGGTGCTCCTCGATCGCGGCCACGGCGGCGTCCGGGTCGATCGCGAAGTCCTCGTCGCGCAGGCCCTCGATCCAGCGGGTGTTCGTGCCGCCCGCGATGATCGGGTGCATCGAGTAGGACGGCTCGAACCCGATGGCGGAGCGGCCGGGGCCGCCGAACGCCTGGAGGATCTGCTGGATGATCTCGTTGGAACCGTTGGCGGCCCACAGCCGGCGGGCCGTCAGCCCGTGGCCGAGATAGTCGGCGAGGTCCTTGCGCAGCTCGACGGCGTCCCTGTCGGGATAGCGGTTGAGCGTCGCCGCGCCCTGCCGTACGGCACGGGCGAGGTCGTCGATCAGCGCGGCCGACGGCGGGTAGGGGTTCTCGTTGGTGTTGAGCTGGACGGGCACGTCGAGCTGCGGCGCGCCGTAGGGCTGCTTGCCCCGCAGGTCGTCGCGGATCGGCAGGTCGTCGAGGGTCGTCATGCGGGCACTTCCCAGTCGAAGCGGGCGCGGACGGCGGCGCCGTGGGCGGGCAGGTCCTCCGCGTCGGCGAGGGCGCACACGTACGGCGCGGCCCCGGCCAGCGCCTCGCGGCTGTAGTCCACCACGTGGATGCCGCGCAGGAACGTCTGCACCGACAGCCCCGAGGAGTGGCAGGCGCAGCCGCCGGTCGGCAGCACGTGGTTGGAGCCCGCCATGTAGTCGCCGAGCGACACCGGCGCGTACGGGCCGACGAAGATCGCTCCGGCGTTGCGCACCCGGGCGGCGACCGCGCGGGCGTCGGCGGTCTGGATCTCCAGGTGCTCGGCGGCGTAGGCGTCGACGACCTTGAGGCCGTCGTCGAGGTTCGAGACGAGCACGATGCCCGACTGGCGGCCGGCGAGCGCCTCGGTGATGCGCTCGCTGTGCCGGGTGGCCGTGACCTGGCCGGGCAGCTCCTTCTCCACGGCGTCGGCCAGCTCCACGCTGGTGGTGACCAGCACGGAGGCGGCGATCACGTCGTGCTCGGCCTGGCTGATCAGGTCGGCCGCGACGTGCACGGGGTCGGCGGTCTCGTCGGCGAGGATCGCGATCTCGGTGGGCCCGGCCTCGGAGTCGATGCCGATGCGGCCCTTGAGCAGGCGCTTGGCCGCGGCAACCCAGATGTTGCCGGGACCGGTCACCATCGTGGCCGGGCCGCACTCCTCGGTGCCGTAGGCGAACATCGCGACGGCCTGGGCGCCGCCCACGGCGTACACCTCGTCGACGCCGAGCAGCGCGCACGCGGCGAGGATCGTGGGGTGCGGGAGCCCGCCGAACTCCTTCTGCGGGGGCGAGGCGACGGCCAGCGAGGGCACGCCCGCCTCCTGGGCGGGGACGACGTTCATGACCACGCTGGAGGGATAGACGGCCCGGCCGCCGGGGACGTAGAGCCCCACGCGGTCGACCGGCACCCAGCGCTCGGTGACCGTGCCGCCCGGCACGACCTGCGTCGTGGTGTCGGTGCGCCGCTGGTCGCGGTGCACCAGGCGGGCCCGGCGGATCGACTCCTCCAGCGCCGCGCGCACGGCCGGGTCGAGCTCCTCCAGGGCGCGTGCGAGCGCCTCGGCGGGCACCCGGGCCGACTCCAGCTCGACGCCGTCGAACCGCGCGGTCAGCTCCCGTACGGCTGCCGCGCCGCGATGGCGTACGTCCTCACATATGGGCCGCACCTTCTCCAGAGCGGCCTCGACGTCGAGGTCGGCGCGGGGCAGCACGTCGCGCAGGTCGGCAGGAAGGGACCCGCGCAGGTCGATACGGGAAATCACCGTCCCAGTCTACGGATGACCAGGGACGGATCCGCGTGTGTCCAGCATTCGGGACGGGCGTTTCACCGGCGGCCGCACCCCTCGGGAGCTGGGGAATCTGCTCCCCCGCACGTTTCGCCGGCCCGGCTCTTGACAGGTTTCCGGGCACTAATCCACACTCTCGGGCAATACCAGTCACATTCGGTCAAAGGCGGATCTCTTGCTTCCGGCACAGCGCCACCAGCGGATCATCGAAGCCCTCGGGCGGAAGGGGACCGTGCGCACCGAGGACCTGGCCGCGCTGCTCGGCGTCTCCCACGAGACCGTCCGGCGCGACCTGGCGATCCTGGAGCGCCGGGCGCTGCTCGTCCGCGTCCACGGCGGGGCGACCTCGGCGCCGTCCGGCACCGGCGAGGAGCTGTCCTACCTTGAGCGCTCGACCAGCCAGTCGGAGGCGAAGGCCGTGATCGGCGAGCTCGCGGCGCAGCTCCTGCGGCCGGGCCAGACCGTGGTCATCGACGTCGGCACCACGGCCGTCCACGTCGCCAGGGCCGTCCCCCCGTCCTTCCGGGGGGTGGTCGCCACCTGCTCGCTGCTGGTGGCGGCCGAGCTCGCGGGCCGCCCCGGCGTCGAGGTGCTCGTGGCGGGCGGGCGGGTCCGGCAGGGCGACCTCGCCGTCTCCAACGCCTGCACGCTGGGGTTCTTCCAGGACCTGCGGGCCGACGTGGCGTTCCTCGGCTCGGGCGGGGTGGACGCCGAAGCCGGGCTCACCGACTACTTCCTGGACGAGGTCGCGACCAAGCGCGTGATCCTCGCCAACACCGCCAGGACGTACGTGCTCGCCGACACATCGAAGCACGGCAGGGTCGCCGCCTACCGGGTGTGCCCCCTGGACGGCCTGTCCGGTCTCATCACCGACGCGGAACCCCCGCAACCACTGGCGTCCGCCCTGGTCAGGGCGGGTGCCGAGGTGATCAACCCGTAGGGTGGCCCGGCGGCGCGGCCACGCCGCCGGGCCCGGACCGTTGCACTCTCCCCAGTTCCAGCCAGGAGACGATCCATGACCCATCCTTCCACGCGCCCGCCATCGCATGATCGAAACAGCATTCATGACAACGGCGCAGATCAGGCCGACGCGGCCATCTCCCACGCCGGGTACGCCCAGCAGTTCTCGCGCACGCTGAAGTCGTTCGAGTCCTTCGCCGTCGCGTTCTCCTTCATCTCGATCACCACCGGCCTGTTCACCACGTACGGCACCGTGCTCAACTCGGGCGGGCCCGCGGGCATCTGGACCTGGCCGATCGTCGGCGCGGGCACGGTCGCGGTCGCCCTCCTGTACGGCGCGCTGGCCAGCCGCATCCCGCTGTCGGGCTACAGCTACCAGTGGGCGAGCAGGCTCGCCTCGCCGGTGCTGGGCTGGTGGTTCGGCTGGGTGTCGTTCGCGTTCCTCGCGATCGTCGCGGTGGCGGTCGACTACGGCCTCGCCCAGGTGGCGCTGTTCCCGCTGTTCGGCTGGGAGTACACGCCCATGGCCGGCGCGCTCACCACGCTCGTCGTGCTGGTCGTCCAGATGGTCCTGATCATCTGGTCCACCCCGATCACCACGAAGATCAACAACCTCGCGGTGAGCGCCGAGGTGATCGCGATGATCGGGCTGACCCTGCTGATCGCCGGGTTCGCGATCTTCGGCGGCCACGCCGAGTGGTCCAACCTCACCTCCACCGGCGCCGTCTCCGGCGACGGCTACTTCGGCTGGCTCGGGCCGTTCATGCTGTCGGCCCTGCTCGGCGCGTTCACGCTGGTCGGCTGGGAGTCGGCGGCCAACCTCGCCGAGGAGACGATCAACCCCAAGCAGGTGGTGCCCCGGGCCATGGTCCGCGCGATCCTGCTCAGCGTCGCCCTCGGCATGCTGTTCCTCGTCGTGGTCACCGCCGCCCTCGGGAACGACGTGGCGTCGATCACCGCCTCCTCCGCGCCCGTCGCCCAGGTGGTCGAGAACGTCCTCGGCGCCGGGGTGGCGCGGGCCTTCCTCGTCGTCGTGAGCCTCGCGATCTTCGCCTGCGGCCTGGTCATCATGGTGAGCTGCAGCCGCCTGGTCCACTCGATGGCCCGCGACGGCCGGCTGCCGTTCTCCGCGGCGCTGAGCCGGGTGCCGCGCGCCACCGGCGGCCCGACCTGGGCCACCGTGCTCGCGGCCGGCGCGTCGATCGCCATCGTGCTCGCCTTCTCCGGCAACGCCGACGCCCTGTCACAGCTCCTCGGGGCGGGCACGCTCATGCCGGCCCTGCTGTACGCCGGCACGGTCGCGCTCTACCTCGGCACCCGTCGCCGGCACCGGCCGCGGCCCGACGACTTCCGCCTCGGGAAGTGGGAGCCGCTGGTCGTGGCGGGCGCGGTGATCTGGCTGGTGATCGAACTGGCCATCTTCCTCATCCCGTCCGACTTCCGCACCGCGCAGGTGTACGCCCTGGGCTCGCTCGTGCTCGGCGCCGTCGTGTTCGCCGTCGTGTGGGTGCGCGGCCGGGACCGCCTGACCCGCGAGACCGGCGACTCCGCGGAGCTCCTGTGAGCGCGCCGGCCGTACTGGCGATCGACCAGGGCACCTCGGGCACCAAGGCGCTCGTGGTGGACGGCGACGGCGCGGTCCTCGCGACGGCCGAGGCGCCGGTCCGTCCGGCGTACCTCCCGGGCGGGCGGGTGGAGCAGGACCCGCGGGAACTGCTCGACTCGGTGCTGGCCGCCGGGCGGGAGGCCGTCGCGGCGGCGGAGGTGCCCGTCGGCGCGGTCACGCTGGCCAACCAGGGCGAGACCGTGCTGGCCTGGGACCCGGCGACCGGCGAGCCGCTGACCACCGCGCTGGTGTGGCAGGACCGGCGGGCCGAGGAGGTGTGCGCCGATCTCTCCGGGCACGCCGAGAGGGTCGCCGAGCTGACCGGGCTCGTGCTCGACCCGTACTTCTCCGCGCCCAAGATGGCCTGGATCCGCCGCAACCTCACCCGTGAGGGGGTGGTGACGACCAGCGACACCTGGCTCGTCCACCGCCTGACCGGCGAGTTCGTCACCGACGCGGCGACCGCGAGCAGGTCGGCGCTGCTCGACCTCGACGCGGTCGAGTGGAGCGGGGAACTGCTCGGCCTGTTCGGCCTGGACGGCGAGCGCCTGCCCGCCATCGTCGCCTGCGACGAGGTCGTCGGGACGACCCGGGCCTTCGGCGGGGAGATCCCGGTCGGCGGCCTGGTCGTCGACCAGCAGGCCGCGCTGCTGGCGGAGGGCTGCCTGTCGGCCGGCGAGGCCAAGTGCACGTACGGCACCGGAGCGTTCCTGCTCGCCAACACCGGCGAGCGGCCGGTGCGCTCGGCCTCCGGCCTGACCACGTCGGTGGCGTGGCGGGCCAGGGGGGCCACGCCCTACTGCGTGGACGGGCAGGTCTACACGGCGGCCTCCGCGGTGCGGTGGCTGAACGGCCTCGGCCTCGTCGGCGACGCCTCCGACCTGGACGCACTGGCCGCGCCGGACGCGGAGGGCGCGCTGTTCGTCCCCGGGCTGGCCGGGCTGGCCGCGCCCTGGTGGCGGCCGGACGCGACCGGCGCGTTCCTCGGCATGACGCTGTCCACCCGGCCCGGGCACCTGATCCGGGCCGTCCTGGAGGGCATCGCCGCCCAGGTGGCCGACCTGGCCGCGGTCGTCGCGGCCGACCTCGGCCGCCCGCTGGCCCGCCTGCGGGTGGACGGCGGGCTCACCCGGTCGGCCGCTCTCATGCAGGCCCAGGCGGACCTGCTGCAGGCGCCGGTGGACGTCTACCCGTCGCCGCACGCGACCGCACTCGGCGCCGCCGCGCTGGCCCGCCTCGCGGTGACCCCCTCGCTCGCGGTGGCTGACGCCGTACCCGCGTGGGCCCCGGCGACGACGTACGAGCCGCGCTGGCCGGCGGAGCGGTCGGAGGAGTTCATGACGCGCTGGCGGCGGGGTGTCCGCGCGGCGATCGATACGGGGAGGGACGCATGACCGGGGGAGTCAGCAGGTCCGGGCCGCTGCCGGACGGGACGGTCGACGTGGCGGTGGTCGGCGGCGGCGTGGTGGGCGCCGCCGTGGCCCGCGAGCTGGCCGGACGTGAGCACGACGGCCGCGCCCTGTCGGTCGCGCTGGTCGAGGCGCGTCCGGACGTCGGCGACGGCACCAGCAAGGCCAACACCGCGATCCTGCACACCGGCTTCGACGCGACGCCGGGGACGCTGGAGTCGCGCCTGGTGCGGCGGGGATACGAACTGCTCGGCGGGTACGCCGAGCGCGCCGGCATCCCGGTCGAGCGCACCGGCGCCCTGCTGGTCGCCTGGACCGGCGAGGAGCTGGCCGCGCTCCCCGCTCTGGCGGACAAGGCGGTGAAGAACGGCTACCGGCAGTGCGAGATCGTCGGTGCGGACGAGGTCTACGGGCTGGTCCCGGCCCTCGGCCCCGGCGCGCTCGGCGGGCTGACCGTGCCCGGGGAGTCGATCATCTGCCCGTGGACCACCACGCTCGCGTTCGCCACCGAGGCGCTGGCGCGGGGCGCCGGCGTGCTGCTGAACACGCGGGTCGAGGGCGTCCAGCGCGACGGCGGCGAGGAGACCGTGCTGCTGACGAACAGGGGCCCGCTGCGGGCCCGCTGGGTCGTCAACGCCGCGGGGCTGGGCTCCGACGCCGTCGACCGCCTGTTCGGGCACGAGCGGTTCACGGTCACGCCGCGCCGGGGCGAGCTGCTGGTCTTCGACAAGATGGCCAGGCCGCTGGCGAACCGCATCGTGCTGCCCGTGCCCAGCTCGCGCGGCAAGGGCGTGCTGATCAGCCCGACGATCTACGGCAACGTGATGCTCGGCCCGACCGCCGAGGACCTGCGCGACCGCGCCGACACCTCCACCTCGGAGGAGGGGTTCGCGTTCCTGGTGGACAAGGGCCTCGCGCTCATGCCCGAGCTGCTGAAGGAGGAGGTCACGGCCTCCTACGCCGGACTGCGGGCCGCCACCGAGCACGGCGACTACCAGGTCCACCTCGACGGCGCGGAGCGCTACCTCGTGCTCGGCGGCATCCGGTCCACCGGGCTGACCTCGTCCATGGCGCTCGCCGAGCACGCCGCCGGGCTGCTGGCCGAGGCGGGCCTGGTCACCTCCGTACGCGACGAGCTGCCTGAGCCGCCCCGGATGCCCAACATCGGCGAGGCCTTCCCCCGGCCGTACATGTGCGACGACCTCATCGCCGGGGACCCGGCGTACGGGACCGTCGTCTGCTTCTGCGAGCGGGTCACCGCCGGGGAGATCAGGGACGCCCTGGCCTCCCCGCTCCCCCCGGCCGACATCGACGGCCTGCGCCGTCGCACCCGCGCCATGATGGGCCGCTGCCAGGGCTTCTTCTGCGGAGCCGAGGTCGGCCGTCGCCTCGCTCCCGTGCCGGATTCTGTGGAGGAGTCACGATGAACCTCACCACCGACGTCGCCGTCGTGGGCGGCGGCCCCTCCGGGCTGACCGCCGCCGCCGGTCTCGCGGCGGCCGGCCTGCGTGTCCTGGTGCTCGACCGCGAGCGCGAGGCGGGGGGCATCCCCCGGCACAGCGACCACACCGGCTACGGCCTGCGCGACCTGCGTACGGTGATGACCGGCCCGGCGTACGCCCGCCTGCTGGCCAACCGCGCGCTGGAGGCCGGGGCGCTGGTGCGCACCTCGGCCATGGTCACCGGATGGGCCGGGGAGCACGCCCTCGACGTCACCACCCCGGAGGGCCGCCTGCGGGTGGACGCCCGCGCCGTCGTCCTGGCGACCGGCGCCAGGGAGCGTCCCCGTACGGCCCGGATGGTGCCGGGCGACCGCCCGGCGGGCGTGCTGACGACAGGGCAGCTCCAGAACGTGGTCCACCTGCACCACGGCAAGGTCGGGACGCGGGCCGTCATCGTCGGCGCCGAGCTGGTGAGCTGGTCGGCCGCGCTCACCCTGCGCACGGCGGGCTGCCGCACCGTGCTGATGACCAGCGAGCACGATCGCGCCGAGTCGTACGCGGCGTTCAGCGTGCCGGGGCGGGCCGTGCTGCGCGTGCCCGTCGCCACCGCCACCCGGGTCGTACGGATCAACGGGCGCGACACCGTGGAGTCGGTCGAGATCGAGGACCTGCGCACGGGCGAGCGCCGCACGGTGCCCTGCGACACGGTGGTGTTCACCGGCGGCTGGATCCCGGACCACGAGCTGGCCCGGGCCGCCGGGCTGGCGATGGACCCGGGCAGCAGGAGCCCGGTCGTGGACAACGCCCTGGCCACCAGCCGCCCCGGCGTGTTCGCCGTCGGCAACCTGGTCCACCCCGTGGACACCGCCGACGTGGCGGCCCTCGACGGCCGTCACGTGGTGCGGCACGTCCTGGCCTACCTCGGCGGCACGCCCACCGGCGCGGAGGCGATCCCGCTGCGGGCCGGGGCACCGTTCCGATGGGTCTCCCCCGGCCTGGTCAGGCCGGGTGCGGGCGCGCCGCCCCGGCGCCGGATCCTGCTGTGGCCGGACGAGCACCGCGCCGTCGCCAGGGTGATGGTGACGCAGGACGGCCGCGAGATCGCCCGCCGCACGCTGCCGTGGCCGGTCTCCCCCGGCCGGGTGTTCCGGGTGCCGTCGTCGCTGCTGTCCGGCGCGGACCCGCACGGCGGGCCGATCACCGTCTCACTGGCATGAGACCGTCGCCGGGGAGCCGGGCGCGGCGGCGGGCGCGCCGCCCGAGGCCGGGGACGCCGTGGCGACCGGAGGCGCGAGCAGCGGGAGCGTCCTGGCCAGCACCAGGGCGAATCCGAGCTGGAACGTCGCCTCGCCGTGGATGAGCAGCCCCTCGGTCTGGAGCACGTACACCGC
Source organism: Microbispora hainanensis (assembly GCF_006874475.1). Taxonomy (GTDB): domain Bacteria; phylum Actinomycetota; class Actinomycetes; order Streptosporangiales; family Streptosporangiaceae; genus Microbispora; species Microbispora hainanensis. The sequence continues at coordinate 32,989 of NZ_VIRM01000005.1, read as the reverse complement.
GGCGAGGACGCCCCCGCCGAGCTGGACGAGGAAGAACGCGACGCCGACCGCGTCACCGCGGGCCCACGCGACGAGCCGCACGGCCAGCAGGAGCTGGAGCACGAACAGGGCCGCGCCCAGCCCCCGGTGCGCCCAGTCGACCGCCCCGCCCAGCGTGTAGGGCGTCAGCACGATCCCGGCCAGCAGCACGGCGAACGAGCCGGCCATCCGCCGCAGGTGGGCGGGGTGCGGCGTGCGGGCCGCCGCGTCGCGCAGCGCCCGGCTGGTGAACAGCGCGGCGCCCGCGAGACCCGCGGCGTACGGCAGCAGGGTCTGCCAGTGGACCCCGAAGTAACTCATGCCGTGGTTGACCGCCAAACCCTCCGGCCGGAGCGTGACGCACACCCCGAGCCCGCCGAACAGGCACGCCTGTCCTTTCGCGACGTCACCCGCGACACCACTGACCGTTCCCATCGACTGCCCTTCCCCCCGGCCGCTCCCGTCGATAAAGGCCACGTGAAGAAATTGTCCCCTTTAGATCGTTTTGCCATTCGCCGGGTGGGCATGAAGGCCTGTTTGCGCTCCGCCGGCGGGACAATGGCCGCATGGAGATCTGGATCAACCCGGCCTGCTCGAAGTGCCGGTCGGCCCTGTCGCTGCTCGACGCCGAGGGCGCCGGATACACCGTGCGGCACTACCTGGAGGACCCGCCGAGCGCGGAGGAGCTGACCGAGGTGCTCGGCCGCCTCGGCCTGGAGCCCTGGGACGTCGCCCGCCTCGGCGAGCCCGTCGCGGCCGAGCTGGGCCTCGAGTCGTGGCCACGCGACGAGGCGGCCCGCGGACGGTGGATCGACGCCATGGCCGCCCACCCGATCCTGATCCAGCGGCCGATCATCACCGCCGACGACGGCACCGCCGTGGTGGCCCGCTCCCCCGAGGCCGTACGCTCCGTCCTCCCCTGACGCGGTCGCCCGCCGGGAGCGGAGCGACCTCAAGCTTGCCGGAGCGGAGCGACCTCAAGCTTGCCGGAGCGGAGCGACCCTAAGCTTGCCGTCGTGAGCAAGACCAAGAGCAAGGGCGGCCAGAGCACTCCGGCGACGGTCGCCCTCACGCAGGCGAAGGCGGAGTTCACCCTTCACCCCTACGACCACGATCCGAACGCCCAGGCGTACGGCGAGGAGGCGGCCGACGCGCTCGGGCTGCCGTACGAGCGGATCTTCAAGACGCTGGTGGCGGAGACCGAGGCGGGTCTCGCGGTCGCGGTCGTGCCGGTGGCGGGCAAGCTCGACCTCAAGGCGTTCGCGGCGGCGCTGAAGGGCAAGCGGGCGGCGATGGCCGAGGCGGCCAAGGTGGAGCGGGTCACCGGCTACGTCGTCGGCGGCATCAGCCCGCTCGGCCAGCGCAAGCGGCTGCCGACCGTGGTGGACGAGTCCGCGCTCGGCTTCGAGACGATCTACTTCTCCGCCGGGCGGCGCGGCCTGCAGATCGAGACCGCGCCGGGCAACCTCGTCCGGCTCGCCCAGGCGGTGACCGCCCCCATCGCGAAGCTCTGAGCCTGTCTACTGTTGCCATCGCCCGTACGGCTCACCGGCCGTAAGACTGGCCGGAAGCCACACCGAACGGGGGAGCTGTGAACGAGCTGGCCGATCTCACCGCGACGGAGATGGCCGCGCTGCTGCGAGCGCGCGAGGTGAGCGCGGCCGAGCTGACCGAGGCGTGCCTGCGCCGCGTGGAGGAGACGAACCCGCGGGTCAACGCCGTCGTGACGCTGACCGCCGAGCGTGCGCTCGACCAGGCCGCGCGCGCCGACGAGGACCTGCGGCGCGGCCTGCTGCGCGGCCCGCTGCACGGCATCCCGGTCGCGCACAAGGACCTCGCCGACACCGCGGGCGTCCGCACCACGTACGGCTCGCGGGCGTTCGCCGACCACGTGCCGACGGAGGACGACCCGCTCGTGCGGCGCATCCGCGAGGCGGGCGGGATCGCGCTGGGCAAGACGAACACCCCGGAGTTCGGCACCGGCTCGCACACGGTCAACGAGGTGTTCGGGGCGACCCGCAACCCGTACGACCTGTCGAAGAGCGCGGGCGGCAGCAGCGGCGGCGCGGCGGCGGCGCTGGCCTGCCGGATGGTGCCGCTGGCCGACGGCTCCGACATGGGCGGCTCGCTGCGCAACCCCGCGTCGTTCTGCAACGTGGCCGGTCTGCGCCCCACCCCCGGGCGGGTGCCGGCGAAGTCGGCGACGGCGGCCTGGTACACGCTCAGCGTGCCGGGGCCGATGGCCCGCACCGCGGGCGACCTGGCGCTGTTCATGTCGGCCATCGCCGGGTTCGACCCGGTCTCGCCGTTCTCGATCCGCGAGGACGGCTCGGCGTTCGCGGGGTCGCTCGACATGGAGCTCGCCGGGGTCCGGGTCGCCTTCAGCCCCGACCTCGGCGGCCTGCCGGTCGACCCCCGCACGGCCGCCGCGACGGCGCGGGCGGCCGAGACGCTGGCCGCGCTGGGGGCCAAGGTCGAGCGGGTGGACCTGGACCTGTCCGGCGCCGAGGAGGCGTTCCGCGTCTACCGGTCGTGGTATTACGCGCTCAACTTCGGCGACCTCCCCGATGTGGGCCCCAACGTGGCCTGGAACATCGAACAGGGCCGGAAGGTCACCGGGGCCGACCTCGCCAGGGCCGAGCGGCTGCGCACCGGCCTGTTCCACCGCATGCGGGACTTCTTCGGCCGCTACGACTTCCTGGTCGCGCCCGTCAGCCAGGTGCCGCCGTTCCCGGTCGAGCAGCCGTACGTCACGGAGGTGGCCGGGGTGGAGATGCCCGACTACCTGGCGTGGATGCGGTCGTGCTACTGGATCAGCGTGCTGCACGCGCCCGCGATGTCGGTGCCGTGCGGGTTCACGCCCGACGGCCTCCCGGTCGGCCTGCAGATCGTGGGCAGGCCGTGGGCCGACATGGACGTCCTGCGCCTCGGGCACGCCTTCGAACAGGCGACCGGCTTCTGGCGGACCGAGCCGGGCCTCGTCAGAGCTTAGGCCCCGGCGGCAGGGCCTGGGTTGCGCTGCCCCGCTGGTTGTAGGTCACGGCGAACTCGATGACCCAGAAGACCGCGGTGGCCATGAGCGGCCAGGCGAACAGCACGCCGTGCGCGGTCAGGTCCAGCGAGGTCGTGGTGGTGTAGCCGTCCGGTCCCGCCGCCTGGACCCCGCCCTTGGCCGTACTGCCGACCAGCATGGCGACATATCCGGCGAGCAGCCCGCCGGCGGCGAGCCCCACGAGGACCTCGACCGGCCGTTTGCGCGACAGCACGTACCCCGCGATCCCGCAGGCCAGGCCGGACGCGCCGGTGACCACGGCGAACCAGCCGTCGGCCTCGATGAGCGACTGCGACTCGGGATCGGCCAGATGCGGCGTCCCGTCGATCAGCACGTATCGCGCGGCGGGGGCGAGCGCCGACCAGACGTAGCCCGCGACCACCCCGAGGACGGCGAGTACGAGGACGGTTACCCCGATCGCCGCCAGATTGCCCCTCAGATGCCGCACCGTCCCGATAGTACCCACGTGGTGATCGGGTCCGGTCCCGTTACGCTTGCCTGAGCCGCGTGCAGGGGACACACGGCATCGGTGTGGGCCAAGGAGGCCGAGTGAGCGAAGAGGTATGGCAGATCGACCCGTCCGGCCCCCTGCGGGGGGACGTGGAGGTCCGTGGATCGAAGAACGCGGTCTCGAAACACATGGTGGCGGCGATGCTCGGCACGGGTCCGAGCACGCTGCACAACGCCCCCGAGGTCGGCGAGGTGGGGCTCACCGCCGCCATGCTCGAAGCCCTCGGCATCCACGTGGAGATCACCCCGGGTGAGATCACCATCGAGCGGGGCACCGAGATACGGCCGCGGGTGCCGGAGGAGTACACCGGGCTCAACCGCATCCCGATCCTGATGCTCGGCCCGCTGCTGCACCTGGCGGGCGAGGCGTTCGTCCCCCTCGTCGGCGGCGACCCGATCGGCAGGAGGCCGGTCAACTTCCACGTCGAGGCGCTGCGGTCCATGGGCGCGGAGATCGAGGTGGGCGACAACGGCATCACCGCCAAGGCGGCCCGGCTGCGCGGCAGCCGCATCACGCTCCCCTACCCCAGCGTGGGCGCCACCGAGACGATCCTCATGACCGCGGTGCTGGCGGAGGGCAAGACCGTCATCAAGGGCGCGGCGATGGAGCCCGAGGTGGTGGAGCTGGCGCTGTTCCTCCAGCGCATGGGCGCGATGATCGAGCTGAGCCCCGACCGGCGCATCGTGATCGAGGGTGTCGAACGGCTGCACGGCGCCTCCACCTGGCTGGCCGGCGACCGCATCGAGGCGTTCTCCTACCTCGTGGCGGGCCTCGTGACCGGCGGCGAGGTGCGCGTGCACGGCTGCCCCCAGGACCGGCTCGTCACCGCCATCACCACACTGGCGAGGATGGGCGCGCGGTTCGAGATCACCGACGAGTGGCTGTGCGCCTCCGCCCCGGAGGGCCTGCGTGCCGCGGCGGTGCAGACCGACACCCACCCCGGTTTCATGACGGACTGGCAGACGCCGCTGATGGTGCTGTTCACCCGCGCCGAGGGCATGTCGGTGCTGCACGAGACGGTGTTCGAGAACCGGCTCGTGTACGTTCCCGCCCTGCAGAAGATGGGATGCGAGATCGAGGTGTTCGCCCAGTGCCTGGGCGGACCGGCGTGCCGCTACCACGACACCAACGCCAAGCACTCGGCGGTGGTCCGCGGGGTCTCCAACCTGCGCGGGGCCGACGTCACGCTCCCCGACATCCGCGCCGGGTTCTCCGCGGTGCTGGCAGCCGCCGTGGCCGAGGGCACCTCGACCCTGCGCGGCGTCAACCACATCGAACGCGGTTACCACAGGCCGTTCGAACAGTTCACCTCCCTCGGGTTGAAGATCAACAGGCTTACGTAAAGCTTTGCGGCCCCTGGGTTTGGAGAAACGCCAGAGGTCGCACTGATATCCCGTGACCTCTCGTCTTCTCGGCGTCAGTCTCGGGCGCGTCAGTCTCGGGCGCGCCGTCCTCGCCCTGGGCATGTGCGGCGCGGCCGGGGGCACCCTGGTCGCCGGGCTGGTGATGCCCTTCGTGGGCGGGGCCGGCCTGGCGGCCAGGAGCGCCGCGTCCACCCTCACCTACCTGCCCGCGCCCCTGCGCGAGGAGCCGCTGCCCGAGGTGACGCGGCTGCTCGACCGCAACGGACGCCAGATCGCCCAGTTCTACTACCAGAACCGGCAGTCGGTGCCGCTGAGCGCGGTCGCCCCGGTCATGCGGCAGGCCATCGTGGCCATCGAGGACGCCCGGTTCTACGAGCACGGCGGCCTGGACATCAAGGGCACGCTGCGCGCCTTCGTCACCAACACGCGGGCCGGCGGGATCCGGCAGGGCGGCTCGTCCATCACCCAGCAGCTCGTCAAGAACATCATGGTGAGCCAGGCCGAGTCGGAGCAGGAGCGGGCGCAGGCCCTCGTCCGCTCGTTCCGCCGCAAGTTCGACGAGCTGCGGTATGCCCTGGCGCTGGAGCGTAAATACACCAAGGACCAGATCCTCGAGCGTTACCTCAACATCGCCTACTTCGGGGCCGGGGCCTTCGGCGTCCAGGCGGCGGCCAAGCGGTTCTTCGGCGTCGACGCCGCCGACCTCACGCTCACGCAGGCCGCGACGCTCGCCGGCGCCGTGCGCACGCCGTACGACACCGATCCCTCGCTGGGCGACGAGCACCGCGACCGGCTGCGCACCCGGCGCGACCTGATCCTCGGCCGGATGGCGGAGCTCGGCAAGATCGGCAACGACGCGGCGCGCACCGCCGCGGCCGCGCCGCTGGGGTTGCGCCTGAGTCCCGAGCCCGGCGGCTGCGCGGGCAGCGCCCACCCCTTCTTCTGTGTGTACGTGGAGCGCGAGGTGCTCACCAATCCCGCCTTCGGCTACAGCAGGGCCGATCGGGAGCGGCGCCTGCAGCGGGGCGGGCTGACCATCTGGACGACCATCGACCCGGTCGCGCAGCGGGCCGCCGAGCGTGCCATCTCCGCGCGGGTCAAGCCGCGCGACAACCAGGTGGCGTCGGAGACGATGATCGAGCCGGGCACCGGGCACATCCGCGCGATGGCCGTGAGCAAGCGCTACGGGCGCAACCCGCACGACCGCGACCTCGGGCCCGGCACCACCTACAACCTGGCGGCCGACACCGCCCACGGTGGCGGGCTCGGCCTGCAGGCGGGATCCACCTTCAAGGTGTTCACGCTGGCCACCGCGCTGAAGCAGGGCATGCGGTTCGGCGACGGCTTCACGATCCCCGGCGCGTACGTCCCGTCGTACGGCTACCGCGACTGCTCGGGCAGGGCCGTCAACGACCCGCACACGGTCATCCACAACGCGGGCGGCGAGGGCGGCGGCGGGCCGTACAGCCTGGAGATGGGCACCTGGCAGTCGGTGAACATCTTCTACATGCGGCTGGAGCGCGAGGTCGGCCTGTGCGACGTCGTGCAGACGGCCAAGTCGCTGGGCATCAGGCGGGCGGACGGCACGCCGCTCCACGAGGTGCCGACGTTCACGCTGGGCGCCAACGAGATGGACCCGACGACCGTGGCGGCGGCGTACGCGGCGCTCGCCGCCCGCGGCCGCTACTGCCGGCCGATGGCCATCACCGCCGTCGTGGAGCGCGACGGCACCCGCACCGACATACCGCCCGCCTGCGGGACCGCGATCGAACCCGCGGTCGCCGACGCGGTGAGCCACGTGCTCACGGGAGTCTTCACCAAGGGCACGATGCGCGGTCAGTCCATCGGCAGGCCCGCCGCGGGCAAGACCGGCACGAACAACGGCTACACCTCGGCCTGGTTCGCCGGATACACCCCCGGCCTCGCCGCCGCCGTCAGCGTGGGCGACATCCGCGGCTCCTACCGCTATCCGCTCACCGGCGTCACCATCGGCGGCCGTTATTACGGCTCGGTGCAGGGCGCCTCGCTGCCCGGCCCGATCTGGGTGGACTCGATGCGCGCGGCCCTGCGGGACATCCCGGCGTACGGCTTCGTCCCGCCGGACATGGCCCGGTTCGGCGGCGGGTTCACCCCGGGCCTGAAGGAGGCGCTGGAGAAGCAGCGCAAGAAGGAGAAGAAGAAGCGGGAGGCCGAGCGCAAAAAGCACGACGACGACGCCTCGGCCACCGCGCAGGACGTGTCGAACGGCGCGGCGAGCGGCGTTGCGGGGGCTTCCGGCGGCGCCGCGACCAGCCCCCTGGCCGCGGGCCGCATGACCACTCCCACCGGCGCCGGGGCCGCACCCGCTCTCCCTGTGATCCGCCCTCCCGTGACCGGCGGCGTCTCCGCCCGGCACTCGTCCGCCGTTTCGGGCGCGCGGACACCCAGCCGTCCGCTCTTCTCCGCAACTCGCCCGGCGGTCCGCGGCTCCTCTCCCCGTGCGCCGCGTACGGGCTCGGCCGGTGTGCCGCCGGCGGCGCGACCGGTGGACTGGGCCAGTCTCACCCGCCCCCGCGCCGCCGCTCCTCCGGCATCGGCTCCCGCCGCCCAGCGCTCCTCCGCCCGAGGCGGCCCACCCCAGCACGCCAAGGCCCGGAAGGCCACCACCCAGCACGCCAAGGCCCGGCAGAACAAGGCACCCAAGAGCAAGGCGCAGAAGAGCCAGGCCCGGAAGAACGAGGCCCGGAAGAACGAGGCGCGGCGGACACGCCAGGGCACCGCGCAAGACGGGCACCGCGGCCGGGCGGCCCGCCAGACCGGGCGCGGGGCGGGCGAGCACCGCGAGAAGAAGCACCACGACCGGAGCCGCCATCCGCGCCACCGGGCCAACAGCCACCCCCAGCGCTGACAAAGCGCCCGGAGCCGCCATCCCCGCCACCGGGCGAACACCCGTCCCGCGCTGACACCGCGATGCCGCGACGCTTCACGACTCGCCCTGGCGCACACCGGCCGCTCTCGCCGTTCCCCGGCGGGGGCATCCGGCACCTGCCGTCCACGGCCACCGGCCGTCAGGGCCGCCCGCTGCCGGTCTCGGTGGGTGTGCGAGCCGTGTCACACTGACATGCATGCGGGTGGTGATCTGTGACGACTCGGCCCTGTTCCGTAAGGGACTGGCTCTGCTGCTCGACCGCGTCGGCGTGACCGTCGTGGCGCAGGCCGCCGACACCTCCGAACTCACCGCCCTGCTGGAGACGCGGCCCGCCGACGCCGTCATCCTCGACGTGCGGATGCCTCCCACCTTCACCGACGAGGGGCTGGTGGCGGCGACGGAGCTGAAGAAACGCTTTCCCGCACTCGGCGTGCTGGTCCTGTCCACGTACGCCGAGGGCGCGTTGGCCGCGCGGCTGCTCGAATCGAGCCCGCGCGGCGTCGGCTATCTGCTGAAGGACCGGGTCGACGACGCGTCCGCACTCCGGGACGCGCTGGAGCGGGTCGCCGCCGGCGGCGTCGCGGTGGACCCCGAGGTCGTCAGCATGCTGTTCCGGCTGCGGCAGGAGGAGTCGCTCGCCGACCGGCTCACCGCGCGCGAGCGGGATGTGCTGCGCCTGATGGCCGAGGGCAGGTCGAACGCGGCGATCGCCAGGGCGCTGTTCCTCGGCACGAAGACGGTCGAGGCGCACATCGCGGCCGTGCTCACCAAGCTCGGCCTGAGCCAGACCCCGGACGACAACCGCCGTGTCCTCGCGGTGCTCACGTGGCTGCGTATGGAGGGGACAGGTGCCCATCAGAATCGTGATCGCTGAGGACTCGCTGCTCGTGCGCGAGGGCGTGCGGCGGGTCCTGGATCTCCAGCCCGATCTGGAGGTGGTCGCCACCTGCGGCGATCTCCCCGGGCTGATGGCGGCGGTGGGCGAGCACGATCCCGACGTCGTGGTGACCGACATCAGGATGCCCCCCACGGCGTCCGACGAGGGGGTCCAGGCCGCCGTCAGGCTGCGCGAGTCCCACCCGCGGGTGGGGGTCGTGGTGCTCTCCCAGTACGCCGAGCCCGCGTACGCGACGCCGCTGCTGGCGGGGGGCAGCAGCGGCCGGGCCTACCTCCTCAAGGAGCGGGTGAGCGACGCGCACGACCTGATCGAGGCGGTCCGCACGGTGGCCCGGGGCGGCTCGGTGATCGACCCGGCGGTGGTGGAGGCGCTCGTGGCCGACACCGTGCACGCGCGGTCGTCGCCGCTGGCCCAGCTCACCTCGCGCGAGCGGGACGTGCTGGCCCAGATCGCGCAGGGCAAGAGCAACGCCGCGGTCGGGGCCGCGTTGTTCCTCACCGAGCGGGCGGTGGAAAAGCACATCAACGCGCTGTTCGCCAAGCTCGGGCTGGGCGCCGAGCCCGACATGAACCGCCGGGTGATGGCCGTGCTGATGTACCTGTCCGAGCACGGGGGTGCTAGCACCCGCTGATCGTGGTGGTCACGCCCTTGGACGCGGCGCCGGCTTCCGGGATCCTGGGGACATGCGAGTGGTCGACGTGATCATCGTGGACGACCAGGCTCCGTTCCGGTCGGTCGCCCGGGCGTTGATCCGGCTGCTGCCGGGATGGCGGGTGGTGGGCGAGGCGGCGACGGGCGAGGACGCCCTCGACCTGGTGATCGGCGGCCGGCCCACCATGATCCTGATGGACATCAACCTGCCGGGGATCAACGGCATCGAGGCGACCCGCCGCATCCTGGCCGAGTCGCCCGACGTGAAGGTCGTGCTGGTGTCGACGTACGCCGCCGACGATCTGCCGCCCGACGCCGGCGCGTGCGGGGCGCTCGCCTACATCCGCAAGGACGACCTCACTCCCGCCCTGCTGCGCGCGCTTCCCGTCTGAGCGCCAGGCGGGCGGCCTGCAGGCCGCCCATGCCGTGCACTCCGGGCCCGGGCGGAGTGGCGGCGGAACAGATGTAGAGGCCGGGCACGGGGGTCGCCCAGGGGTGCGGGGAGTAGACCGGACGCCCGGCGAACTGGCCCAGGTCGCCCGCCCCTCCGCCGATGTCGCCGCCCACGTTGTTGGGGTTGTGCGCCTCCAAGGCCCGCGTGTCCATGGTGGCGCGGGCCAGCACGAGGTCCCGGAACCCGGGGGCGAACCGCTCGATCTGCGCTTCGACCGCATCGGTCATGTCCACCCGTGAGCCGTTCGGCACGTGGCAGTAGGCCCACAAAACGTGCCCGCCCTCGGGAGCCCGGGTGGGGTCGGCCACGCCGGGCTGGACGAGCAGCACGTAGGGCCGGTCCGGATGCCGCCCCCGGCTCACCTCCGCCTCCGCGTGCGCGATCTCCTCCATGGCGCCGCCGAGGTGCACGGTCGCGGCCATGCCCACGGCGGGGTCGGCCCACGGCACCGGTCCCGACAGCGCCCAGTCGAGCTTGAACACGCCGGGGCCGTAGCGGAACCGGCCCAGCCGCGCCCGGTAGGCCGGGGGCAGCCGGCGGCCCGCCACGGCCAGCACCTGGCGTGGCGTGAGGTCCAGGAGGATCGACGCGGCCGCGGGCACCTCGTCGAGGCTCCGCACCCGGTGTCCGGTGTGCGCCTCGCCGCCGAGGTCCCTGATGCGGCGGACGAGCGCGTCGGCGAGCCGCTGGGAGCCGCCGCGCACCAGGGGCCACCCCACATGGTGCGCGAGCCCGGCCAGCATCAGCCCATATCCGCCGGTGATCGGCGCGCGCAGGTCGAGCATCGAGTGCGCGGCCATCCCGGCGAGCGCCGCCCGCGCCCCGGCCGTACGGAACACGGCGCGGGCGAGCGCGGTCGCGGGCAGCGCGGCCACCGCACCGAACCCGGCGGCCCGCAGGGGCGCGCGCGGCACCGACAGAGGGGCGAGCAGCGTGTCGACGAGCCGGTCGCCCCCGCGCGTGATCATCCCCACCGTGGCCCGCCAGGCCGGGCCGTCGCGGCCGAGCCCCCGCGCGGTCTCGCCGAGCGAGCGGTGGACGAGCACCGCCGGGCGTTTGTCCAGCGGATGCGCGGCCGGTATGGCGGGATGCGCCCACTCGACTCCCAGGTCCTGCCAGAAGCGGTCCCGGCGGAAGGCGGGTGAGGCCAGCGCCAGCGGCAGCACGGTCGCGCACAGGTCGTGCCGGAACCCGGGCAGTGTCACCTCCGCGGTGCGCAGCCCGCCGCCGAACGCGTCCGCCGCCTCCAGCAGCAGGACCCGCCTGCCCGCCTCGGCCATGGTGACCGCCGCCACCAGCCCGTTCGGGCCCGAACCGACCACCACGGCGTCGAAGCCGTCAGCCATGCACCGGCACCTCTCCCCTGATCGTCGTCCCGGCCCCGGGCGCGGACTCGACGTGCAGCCGCCCGCCGATCGCGCCGAGCCGGTCGGTCATGTTGACGAAACCATGCCCCTGGACGCCGCCCGGCGTGAAGCCCGCGCCGTCGTCGCGCACGCTGAAGTGCAGCACGCCGTCCTCGGCGTGGATGCGCACCTCCACGGACGCGCCGGGGCCCGCGTACTTGCCCGCGTTCTGGATCGCCTCCAGGCAGCAGAAGTACACCGCGGCCTCGACCTGCTCCGGATAGCGTTCCGCCAGGTCCACCTCCACCCGGTACGGCAGCGCCACCCGGCGGCCGGCCGAGCGCAGGGCCTCGCCGAGCCCGTGGTCGCGCAGCAGGGGCGGATAGATGCCGTGGGCGAGCTCGCGGAACGCGGCGTTGGCCTGCTGCACGTCGCCACGCAGTTCGTCGAGGAGCCCGGCGGCCATGGCCACATCATCCTTGATGATCTCGCGGACGAGGCCGAGCTTGACCGCGAGCGCGACGAGATGCTGCTGTGCGCCGTCGTGCAGGTCGCGCTCGATGGCCCGCCGGGAGGCGTCCGCGGCCGTGACGATGCGCAGCCGGGACGCCTGCAGCTCCTCGTTGCGCTGCCGCAGCTCCTCCAGCGACGCCTGCAGCGCGGTGTCCAGGCGCATGTTGTGCAGGGCCAGCCCCACCTGGCGGGCGAGCTGGATGAGCACGCTGTCGTCCTCCTCGGAGAACTCGACGCCCTCGCGTGGCCGCCGCACGACGAGCAGGCCCAGCAGGTCGCCCAGGTGGGCGGCGGGCGCCACCCGGATCGGCGCCTCGCGGTCGTCGAGCAGCGCGGGCAGCCAGACCGACGTCCAGGCGGTGCCGCCGATGCGGGTGCCCCCGATGACGAGCCGTTCCTTGTCGGTGAGGGCGATCACGTCGGCCGGGCGTTCCGGCACGCTGACCTGGCGGTGGAGCGTGCCGTCCGCGCCCACCCACACCTCGGCGCCGGCCTGGCCGAGCGCGGCCCGCAGCGATTCCACGAGCTGGAGCAGCAGCTCGTCGAACGGCACCGCTCGGCTCATCCGGGCGCCGAACGACGCGAGCGCCTCCTCCGGCGTCTGCCCGCGCCGTCCCAGCAACGACATCCCCACCGAGACCAGGCGGAACCGTACGGGCAGGGCGAGCAGCACCGCCGCGAGGGAGGCTGCGACGCTGGCGACCAGCACGTCGCGCTCGGCGGCGACGGGACGGCGGGCCAGCCCGATGACCACGACCAGGTAGACCGCGACCACGAGCATGGTCAGGCCCGCGATCACCACCGCCTCGACCAGGGCCCGCTCCGCCAGGCGCGCGGTCGCCTTCACCTGGCCGAGCAGCAGGCCCACGGGCATGACCGCCATCGCGCCGAGCATCCAGGGCAGCAGGTCGTGCGGGGTGTCGAGCAGGGCGTTGACCGCCACCAGCACGGCGTCGACAGCGGCCGTCACCACCGTGGCCGCGGCGATCCACTGCAGGGTGCGGCGGCGCGCGGCGGGCGCCCTGGGACAGCGGACGGCCACACCTCCGAGCGCCACGGCCGCGGCGGCGGCCGCGGCGGCGAGGACGGATCCCGTGGTGACCGGCAGCGCCGCCGTCCACACGAGCGCGCCCGCCGCCGCTCCGGCCGCGAGCAGCCGCCGGGCCGGGGATCCGAGCGGGCCGTCCGGCAGGCCGAGTCCGCAGATCAGCCAGGCCGCCACGACCAGCGGCGCGGCCCGGGGCACCACGACGGCCACCGCCTGTGTCACGGCGACGAGCCCGGCCACGCGGGCCAGCGCCGGGCGGCCGGCGAAGAAGGCGGCCACCGTGGCGGCGAGCCAGGCGGCGGCGACGAGCGCACAGGCGGCGATCATGGGCTACTCCGCCCGCAGGACGTGGCCGATGCGCAGCCGGGCGGCGTGCCGCCCCGGCCGGACGGCCAGCAGGTTGGCGACGGCGACGGTCAGCGGCCCGGCCAGGAGCAGCGCCGTCACCGCCAGGGGGGCCACGTACATCAGCGGCATCGTGTCCGCCACCACCCTCCACAGCGTGCGCCCGAGCGCGACCCCGAGCGGCACCCCGAAGCAGAGCCCGAACACCGCCAGCAGCGTGGCCTGCACGACCACCGTCCATCGGGCCTGCCCGCGCGTCATGCCGAGCGCCCGCAGCACCGCCACGTCGTGCCGCCGTCGCCGGACCGCCGTCGCGAGGGCGTGCCCGACGGCGCCGACCGCCAGGAGCGCCATGAAGACCGACAGGAGGGCGGGCAGCCGGGCCACGCCGCGGATCTGGACCATCGCCTCGGGCAGCGGCCAGGGGTCTCCGAACTCCAGGTTCTCGGCGCCCTCGACCGCGGCGACGACGGCCTGCAGCCTCTCCCGCACGGCGGCGACGTCGCTGCCGGGGCGCAGGGCGATCTCGGCCGCGTGGAACTTGAATGCCTGCGCCCCGGAGAAGATCCGGTCGTATCCGCCGGAGGTGACCCAGCCTCCGTCGCCGAAGTCGTTGTGCGGGCTCGCGGGCACGAACGCGATCCCCGTGACGGTCATGGTCACCGGCGTGGCGCCGCCCCGCAGCGGGATCCGGTCGCCCACGCCGGCGCCGAGCATGCCGGCGCTCTTGGGCGCGAGCGTGACCTCGCCCGCCGTCCGCGGCATCCGGCCGGCGAGAAGCGCCACCGGCAGCGGGCGGCCCACCGGGGCGTACGTGCCCATCGTGACGGAGACGTCTCCGGACTCGGCGACCGCGATCCGGCTGTCGTTGATCCCCTGGACGTCCGGCTCCCGCGCCAGGATGCGGAGCACCTCGCCGGCCGGCCCGAAGTCCGTCCCGTTCATGCCGAAGAACGCCGACAGCTGGTAGGTCAGCCCGAACCGCTCCGGATGCGCGGAGGCGTCCTGCACTCCGGCGGAGAACGTGAAGGCCGCCAGCACGCCGAGCACTCCGGAGACCGCGCCGGCCAGCGCCGGCCTGACCGGGACCGCGGCTGCGCCCCTGCCCGGCTCCAGGGCGAACCGCGCACCGACCACGAGCGGCACGGGAAGACCGGCGCGGGCCGCCGCGAGGGCCACCAGGGACCGGCGTCCCGCCGGGTCGTGCCGGGCGATGGCCAGGGTGACGACCGCCGCGCCCCCGGCCGCGGCGAGGACGAGCGCGGGGATCAGGATCAGCCCGCCGGCCAGGACGGGCCAGTCCAGGTCGACGCCGGGGGCGGGCTCGACCAGAGCGGCGGCGCCGATCGGCATCCAGGCGGACGCCACCGCCGCGGCGACGGCCCCCGCGGTCGCGCCGGCGAGCGCCGCGAGGAACGGACCTGCCGAGGCCGCCCACACCGTCTGGCGCGGTGTCAGGCCGACGGCCCGCAGCACCTGCAGGTCGGCGACCGTCGCCGCCGTGTAGCGCACCACCGACTGCCCGATCAGCACGATCGCCGCGGCCAGCGCGGCGAGCCCGAAGGCGAGCAGGCAGGCGGCCTCGAAGCCGGCCATCCGGCGGATGGGCTCGGCGAACTTCGTCTCGTTGTCCCACACGTCGATGTCGTTGCGGTGGGAGACCCGGGCGAGTCCCTCCCGGAACGCGGGGATGTCCCGCGTGCCGTGCTTCAGGCGGACGATGGCGTTGACGAAGCCGTCCTCCCCGATCAGGTTCTCCCGATATTTCGCGAACAGTCCGTACGACGGGATGAGGGCGCCCTTCTCCCCGGCGCGATCGGCGAACCACGGCGCGCGGACCACGCCGACGATCGTGACCGGAACCGACGGTCCCCGCGGCGGCTCGCCGTTCGACGGGTCGTAGTCCGGGTCCGATGCCTGATCGGGGGACATCAGCCGCAGGACCAGCCGGTCGCCCACACGGCGGTGGTACGACCAGGTGAACATCGGAGTGACCACGACCTCGGCGACCCGTCCCGGATCCGGTAGCCGTCCGTCGAGAATGACCGGCCGCTCGACGGTGTGCAGAAACTCCCCGTCGGTAGGCGGAAACACGGAGATGTTGTCGGACACGGGGATGCCGTCAACCCAGAAGCCGCCCGACACCGCGAACATCGTCAGCGCCGCGACCTCGGGAAGCGCGCGTACCGCGTCCCAGTCGAAGCCCGGCTGGTTGGGCAGCACCGAGATCGTGGCGGGCATCGTCTCCCGCGTCAGCCGGTCCACCGCCGTGCCGCCTCGCCGTGCGCCGGCCACCGAGGCCAGGACGGTGGCCGAGGCGAAGGCCACGAGCAGGGTCAGCACCGCCAGTGACCGCCGGCGGCGGCGTGACTCCAGCCGCAGCCAGGTAGCCGTCATGGTCATCGCCGCTCACTCCGTCCGGAGGATGTGGCCGATGCGGAGCCGGGCGGCGTGCCGCCCCGGCCACAACGCGAGGAGGTTGGCGACCAGGACCGCCGCCGGCCCGATCGCCAGCAGCGCCCAGAGGGCGACCGGCGGCTCGTAGAACAGCGGGGTGCGCTCCGCGACGACGCGCCACAGCGTGCGGCCCAGCGCCACGCCGAGCGGCACGCCGAACGCCAGCCCGGCCACCGCCAGCAGCGACGCCTGGGTGAACACGACGAGCCGTGACTGCGCCCGGGTCATGCCGAGGGCCCGCATGACGGCGACCTCGTGCCTGCGCCGCCGTACGGCGGTGGCGAGCGCGTGGCCCACCGCGCCCACGGCGAGCAGCGCCAGGAAGCCGCCGAGGAAGAGCGGAAGGATCTGCACGTCCTGCACCTCGGCGAGCTGCTCGGGCGGTTGCCCCGGCTCGACGGAGATCCGGTCGCCCCCCTCGATCCCGGCCATGGCCTTCGTGAGGCGGTCCAGGACGGCCTGCGGATCCGCGCCCGGGCGCAGGGCGACGAGCGCCAGGTGATACTTGAAGTCCGCGCCGAACATCGCCTCGAATCCGGCGGCGGTGGCCCACGCGCCCGCGTCGTAGTCGTTGTGCGACCCCTG
Organism: Microbispora hainanensis; assembly: GCF_006874475.1. Taxonomy (GTDB): domain Bacteria; phylum Actinomycetota; class Actinomycetes; order Streptosporangiales; family Streptosporangiaceae; genus Microbispora; species Microbispora hainanensis. The sequence goes on along the minus strand of NZ_VIRM01000005.1, from coordinate 16,839 downwards.
CGGGACGAAGCCGATCCCCCGCACCGTCATCTCCCGCGGCCCGGTCGTGCCCGCGAGCCGTACGGACGAGCCGACCTCGGCGCCCAGGGTGCGCGCGGTCGTGGGGGCCAGGACGACCTCGCCGGGGCCTTCGGGCATCCGCCCCGACAGGAGCACGACGTCGGCCGATCCGGCGAACGGACGGTGCCGGTAGACCGTGACGGAGGCGTCGTCCGCCTCCGCGACCGCCACCCGGGCGTCGTTCACCCCCGCGACGTCGGGGTCCCGGGCGACCTCCGTCATGATCTGCTCCGGCGCGGCCCAGTCCTGGCCGCCCTCACCGAGGAAGGCGGTGAGCTGGAAGGTCTGCCCGAACCGTGTGGGATTGCCGGCCGCGTCGGCGACCCCCGCGGCGAACGTGAAGGAGGCGAGCACGCCGAGCACGCCCGCGACCGCCGCCACCAGCGCGGGGCGCACCGGGACCGCGCCGGCGCCCTGACCGCGTTCCAGGGCGAACCGGGCGCCGGCCACCAGGGGCACGGGCAGCCCGAGGCGGTCCGCCGCCCGCGCCACCACGGAGCGGAGCGGTGCCGCCGCGGACCGGGCCGACACGACGGCGAGCCAGGCCGCGGCGAGCGCCCCGGCCAGGACCAGCAGCGGGGCGGCGGCCCAGCCGCAGCCGAGCACGAGCGGGTCGGCGTCGAAGCCGGGGGCGGGCTCGACCAGGGAGGCCGCGCCGATCGGCGTCCACCTGGAGGCCGCCGCCGCGCCGGCGGTCCCCAGCGTCGAGCCGGCGACCGAGGCGAGGAACGGCCCGGCGCAGGCGGCGGCCAGGCACTGCCGCGTCGTCAGCCCCGACGCCCGCAGGGCCTGCAGCTCTCCGACGCCGGCCGCGACGTAGCGGGCCACGGACTGGCCGACGAGGACGATCGCGGCGGCCAGGGCCGCCAGGGCGAAGAAGGCGAGACACAGGCTCTCGTAGGCGTTGACCTGCTGACGGTGCCGGGCGACGTCGGCGGCGTTCCAGATCTCGATGTCCGTACGCCCGGTGATCTTCGCCAGCCCGGCGCGGAAGGCGGGCAGACCGCGCTCCCCCTGGTCGAGCCGCACCAGGGCGTTGACGAAGCCCGACGAGGAGGCGCCGAGGAAGTTCTTCGGATGCGCGGCGAAGAGGGCGGGCGAGGGGTAGACGGAGAACCAGGCGCCCTTGTCGGCGAGCTTGTCGGAGTACCACGGGGAGCGGATGACCCCGACGACGCGCACCCGCACGCGGGGACCGCCCGGCTCGTCGCTGAAATCGAAGTCGCCGGCCTGCCGCTCGGACGGCAGGCGCAGGGTGAGGGTGTCGCCGACGCGCAGTGCGTACGCGCCGGGGAAGTAGCCGGAGACCATGACCTCGTCCGGGCGGGCGGGGTCGGCGAGCCGCCCCTCCAGCACCACGGGCCGTTCGACGGTCCGGTACGCGTCACGGTCCACCGGAGGGAGATAGCCGAAGTAGCCGGGCAGCTGCTCGACGAAGAAGGGGGCCACGGCGAAGCCGGACACCGCCGCCACGCCCGGCAGCGCGCGCACCGCGTCCCAGTCGAATCCCGGCTGGTTGGGCAGGACGACGGCGTCGGCGGGCAGGGTGACGGCGCTCAGGCGGGCCATCGCGCCGTCGCCCCGCCGCGCGCCGGCCAGGGCCGCCAGCACCGTGGTGGTCGCCACGGCCACGAGCAGCGCGAGCACGGCCAGCGACCGCGCCCGCCGGCGCGCCTCCAGCCGGAGCCAGAAGCTGACGAGGCTCACGGCGTCTCCACCCGGCCGTCGCGCATCCGCACGGTGCGGCCCGCGCCCGCGGCCACCTCCGGCGAGTGCGTCACCATGATGATCGTCTGACCGGCGCCGTGGAGCCTGCGGAACAGTTCAAGGATCTCCAGGCCGCCCTCGCTGTCGAGCGCGCCGGTCGGCTCGTCGGCGAGCAGCAGCGTCGGCTCGTTCACGAGCGCGCGGGCGATCGCCGGGCGCTGGCGCTGGCCTCCGGACAGCACCGCGGGCACCTGCTCCGCGCGGTCGCTCAGCCCGAGCAGGTCGAGCACGTCGCGGGCCCGCGACTCGGCGGCCCGCCGCTTCATGCCGGCGAGCACGCCGGGCATGATCAGGTTGTCCAGTGCGGACACGCCGTCGAGCAGGTTGAAGAACTGGAACACGAACCCGATGTGGCCGCGCCGGAAGCGGGCCAGCCAGTCCTCGTCCCTGCCGTCCACCCGCTCGCCCGCGACCTCGATCGTCCCCTCGTCGACCGCGTCGAGGCCCGCGATGACGTTGAGCAGTGTCGACTTGCCGCAGCCGGAGGGGCCGGTGACCGCGAGGAACTCTCCTTGGCGTACGTCGAGGTCGACCCCGCGCAGCGCGCGCACCGGGGCGAGGTCGGCGGTGAAGGTGCGCCGGGCGCCGCGGACCCGCACCGCCGCGGGTTCCGTGGTGGCGCCGTCGATCGCGGCGGCCGGCTGGGGGGCGGACATCTCAGTTCACCTCTAGGTGATAGGCGTTGACGGGGGTGGAGCGGCCCTTGACGAGCCGCGGGCCGAGGGGTTTCCAGGGCCAGCGCTCGCCGGCCGCGCGCACGGTCGTCTCCGCCGCGACCGTGCCGGCGGGGCGTGCCAGGTCCTGCATGCGCTGGGCGAGGTTCACCGTGTCTCCCACGAGGGTGTACTCCACCCGTTCATCGCTTCCGAGGAGGGCCGCCGCTACTTCGCCCGTGGAAAGGCCGATGCCGAGGCCGAAGGGGACGAGCCCCTGCCCTGCCCATTCGGCGTCGAGCCCGCGCTGCCGGACGTGCATCTCACAGGCCGCGCGTACGGCTCTCGCGGCGTGGTCGGGCGCGGGGTCGGGGGCGCCGAAGACGGCCATCACGGCGTCGCCCACATACTGCATGACCGTGCCGCCCGCGCTGAGGATCGCCGCGTTCATGGCCCGCCGGTGGGCGTTGAGCTGGCCCGCGAGCACCGCCGGGTCGGTGGCCTCCGCGATGGCCGAATAGCCGCGCACGTCGGACATCAGCACGGTCACGACGAGCCGTTCCGTGCGGCCGGCGGCGTCGCGGTCGCGCAGCAGCTTGTCGGCGAGGCCGCCGGGGAGCAGGCGCGACAGCGTCTCGCCCTGCTCGTCGCGGCGCAGGATCGCGGTGTGCAGCATCCGCAGCCGGCGCAGCGCCCCCTGCAGTCCCGCGCTCGCGCCCCTGGCGAGGACGAGGAAGAGCCGCTCGATCTCGGCGTTGACCGCCTCGGGCGGCTCCCCCCGCGACGCGGCGATCGCCTTAACGGTGCGGCCCTGGGCGACCTGGCGGAGCAGGTCCTCCTCGGCGGGCGACAGCCGTCCCTCGTCGCGGGCGGGCGTCACCAGCTCGCGCACGATCGCCGGGTCGATGAGCGAGCCGCCGGCGGCGACCTCCCGGATGGCCCTGCCGAGCAGGCCGGCGTCGGCGACCCGGTCCTTGAGAAGGTAGGCGTATCCGGCCGCGCCCTCGTCGAGCAGCCGGATCGCGTAGTCGGGGTCGTCATACTGGCTCAGCACCACGACGCCCGTGCCGGGTAAGCGCTTGCGCACCTCGCGCGCCGCCTCGATCCCCTCGTCCTGGTAGGTCGGCGGCATCCGGATGTCGGTGACGACGACCTGCGGGCGCAGGCGGACCGCGGCGGCCACCACCTCGGCGTAGTCGGCGGCCAGCCCCACGATCTCCAGTGCGGCGTCGCGGCCGAGCAGCGCGCGCACACCCTCGCGGACGATCAGGTTGTCGTCCGCGAGAACCACGGTGATGCGTTCCACAAGCGAAATTACATATCCGGCAGGAGCGGGCGGAAAGGGTGCCAGGACGACGGTCCGGGGGTGCTGGCACCCCCACGCGTTCGCAGGCTGACGCCCTCGAAGCCGGCCCGCGCGGTTCCTACGGTCAGAGCATGCGAGTCGAATCGAAGATCACTTCCATCTCCTGGATCCCGTCCGAGGCGGTCAAGGGCTACACCAAGCCCGCGTTCACGATGGGACTCACGCACTACGACGATCCGCCGCCCGACGTGATCACCGACGTCGACGGCCTGCGCGACCGCGACGCGTTCCGGTTCGCCAACCGCCTGCGCGTCTGGGCCGAGTTCGACGGCGACCGGGTGGTCGCGCACGGCGCGGACGGCGGCCTCGTCATGGGCGCCACGACCGTCCGCCTGGGCCCGCTGGGCGTGCGGTTCGCCGCGTACGGCCTGCCCGACCTGAGGCCCGCGCCCCAGACCGGCGACGGGTGGATCACCTTCAGGCAGACCGCGGGCGGGCGCACGGCGCTGCCGTTCCCCCGGCGGGTCTCGCGGCCGCCGTACCTGCGGATGCAGTCGCCGCTGGTGTGGACCACGCTCGCGGTGACGCTGCACGCCGACGGGCGGGCCGAGGGGACGCTGGAGGGCGCGAGCCCGTTCCCCCGCCACTGGGTCTACGGGCCCGACGACCGGCTCACGCTCAAGGCCGGCCTCACCGACTTCACGGCGTGGGCGGCCCAGGAGGGGCCCGGCCGCACGCCGTGGGGCGACGAGGACTCCCCGGTGCTGGTCACCGCGGCCGAGACGGCGCTGGAGCGCCAGCTGTCCCTGCTGATCATGCGGGGCGCCCGCAGGCCGGTCATCCGCTCGCTGCCCGCCGGCGCGCGGCTGGTGCGGCAGGGCGAGCCGGGTTCCTCCCTGTTCCTGCTTCTCGACGGCGTGCTCGGGGTGGACGTGGACGGCACGCCGCTGCCCGAGCTCGGCCCCGGCGCGATCCTCGGCGAGCGCGCGGTGCTCGAAGGCGGCCTGCGCACGGCGACCCTGACGGCGCTGACGCCGGTCAGGGTGGCCGAGGCGGCCGCGGACGCGGTGGACAGGAAGGCACTGGCGGCGCTGGCCGAGGGGCACCGGCGAGAGGAACAGCTCACGTGAGGCTCGCGATGCTCGGCGTCCGCGGCTCGACCCCGGCGCCGGGCCCCGAGTTCGTGCGGTGGGGCGGTCACACGAGTTGCGTCGCCGTGCTGCCCGACGACTCCACCGTCCCGGCCCTGGTGCTGGACGCGGGAACCGGCCTGCGCGGGCTGGGCGCCCTGCTGGGCGGGGCGCCGTTCCGCGGCTCCGTCCTGGTCACCCACCTTCACTGGGACCACGTGCAGGGGCTGCCGTTCTGCCCGCCGCTCGACCACCCCGGCGCGCGGGTCGATCTCTACCTGCCCTCGCCGCGGCCGCTCGAGACGCTGACCCGGGTCATGTCCCCGCCGCACTTCCCCATCACCCCGGGCGGCCTCGCGGGCGCCTGGCGGTTCCTCCCCTCCGCCTGCGGCGTGATCGAGGGGTACGCCGTCACCGTGGCCGAGATCTCCCACAAGGGCGGCACCACCCACGGCATCCGGGTGGAGGGTGACGGAGTCGCCATCGCCTACCTGCCCGACCACGCGCCGCAGGCGGGGTGCGCGGCCGCCGCCGAGCTGGCGGCCGGCGTCGACCTGCTGCTGCACGACGGCCAGTTCCTGCCCGGGGAGCAGGCGACGGCCGACGCCTACGGCCACTCCACGGTCGCCGACGCCGTCGCCTTCGCCGCCCGCTGCGGCGCCCGCCGCCTCGTGCTCACCCACCACGCCCCGGCCCGTACGGACGACGCGCTGGACGTGCTGGCCAAGGAGGTGGAGGTGGCACGCCAGGGGGACGTGCTCATCCCCTGACCCTCATGCCCTGCGCTTCATCCCCTGGCCCTGGCCGGGCGCCCGGTCAACCGGCCAGGCAGGCCGGGCCGAGCAGTTGCTTGAGGTCGCCCATCAGGGCGGGCGAGGGGGTCACCCGGAGCCGGTCGTCCAGCCGCATGACCGTCGTACGCGGCCCGTTGTGCACCTGGAGGTGGACCTCCGTGGTCCCGGGGTGGGTGGTCAGCACCTCCTTGAGCCGGCCGACGACGGGCGGCGTGCAGCGGTTGATCGGCATGCTCACCACCAGCGGCCCGCCGTTCTCGGCGCTGAGGTCCGGCGCGGTCACCTCCATCGCGATGATCTTCGCGACGTCCTCCCGCTTGTCGATCCTGCCCTTGACGAAGACGATCGCGTCCTCGGCGAGCACGGTCGCGCAGAGCTGGTAGGCCGACGGGAAGATCATGACCTCGATCGAGCCCTCCAGGTCCTCCAGCATCGTGAGGACCCAGGTGTCGCCCTTCTTGGTCACCTTGCGCTGCAGGCCCGACAGGATGCCGCCGACCGTGACGACCTGCCCGTCGGGACGGCTGTCGTCCTGGAGGGCCGCGATCGAGCAGTCGGCGCCCGCCGACAGGATGTGCTCGACGCCGAACAGCGGGTGGTCGGAGACGTACAGGCCGAGCATCTCGCGCTCGAACTGCAGCAGCGTCGTCTTGTCCCACTCCCCCGGCGGGATCTGCACGTCGAAGGTCTGGTCTTCGGCGCCGTCGATCGCGCCGAACAGCGAGTCCTGGCCGATCGCCTCGTTCTTCTTGATGTCGATGATCGCGTCGACGGCCTGCTCGTGCACCATCAGCAGGCCCTTGCGCACGTGCCCGAACGAGTCGAACGCACCCGACTTGATCAGCGACTCGATGACCCGCTTGTTGCAGACGATCGCGGGGACCTTGCGCAGGAAGTCCTTGAAGTCGGTGAACCTGCCCTTCTCCTTGCGCGCCGCGATGACCCCGTCGACGACGTTCGCGCCGACGTTGCGGATGGCCGACAGGCCGAACCGGATGTCGGTGCCGCGCGGGGTGAAGTCGAAGTCGGAGTCGTTGACGTCCGGCGGGAGCACCTTGATGCCCATGCGGCGGCACTCGTTGAGATAGAGGGCCGACTTGTCCTTGTCGTCCTTGACGCTGGTGAGCAGGGCCGCCATGTATTCGGCCGGGTAGTTGGCCTTGAGATAGGCGGTCCAGTAGGACACCAGGCCGTATCCGGCGGTGTGGGCCTTGTTGAAGGCGTAGTCGGAGAACGGCAGGAGGATGTCCCACAGGGCCTTGATGGCCGCGGCGGAGAACCCGTTCTCCTTCATGCCCTTCTCGAAGAACTCGAACTGCTTGTCCAGCTCGGACTTCTTCTTCTTGCCCATCGCGCGGCGGAGCAGGTCGGCGCCGCCGAGCGTGTAGTTGGCCACCTTCTGGGCGATGGCCATGACCTGCTCCTGATAGACGATCAGGCCGTAGGTCGTGCTGAGGATGTCCTTGAGCGGCTCCTCCAGCTCCGGGTGGATCGGGCTGATCTCCTGCTGGCCGTTCTTGCGCAGCGCGTAGTTGGTGTGCGAGTTGGCGCCCATCGGGCCGGGCCGATAGAGCGCGAGGGCCGCGGAGATGTCCTCGAAGTTGTCGGGCTTCATCAGCCGCAGCAGCGTGCGCATGCCGCCGCCGTCCAGCTGGAAGATGCCGAGCGTGTCGCCCTTGGCCAGCAGCTCGTACGTCCTGCTGTCGTCGAGCGGGAGCTCTAGCAGCTCGATCCTGTTCCCGGTGTTCGTCTCGATCATCTTCAGGCAGTCGTCGATGATCGTGAGGTTGCGCAGGCCCAGGAAGTCCATCTTCAGCAGGCCGAGCGTCTCGCAGGTCGGGTAGTCGAACTGCGTGATGATCGCGCCGTCGGAGTCGCGGCGCATGATCGGGATGTGGTCGGTCAGCGGCTCCGCCGACATGATGACGCCCGCGGCGTGCACGCCGGTCTGCCGGATCAGGCCCTCCAGGCCGCGCCCGAGGTCGATCGTCGCCTTGACGTCGACGTCCTCCTCGTACAGCTTGCGCAGCTCGCCCGCCTCGTTGTAACGCGGGTGGTCGGAGTCGAAGATGCCCGACAGCGGGATGTCCTTGCCCATCACCGCCGGGGGGAACGCCTTGGAGATGCGGTCGCCCAGCGCGTACGGGTAGCCGAGGACGCGGCCGGCGTCCTTCACGGCCGCCTTCGCCTTGATGGTGCCGAACGTGGCGATCATGGCCACCTTGTCGGCGCCCCACTTCTCGGTCACGTAGCGGATCACGTCGGCGCGCCGGCGCTCGTCGAAGTCGATGTCGATGTCGGGCATCGAGACGCGCTCGGGGTTGAGGAACCGCTCGAAGATCAGGCCGTGCGGGATCGGGTCGAGGTCGGTGATGCCCAGCGCGTACGCGACCAGCGAGCCGGCGGCCGAACCACGGCCGGGGCCCACCCGGATGCCGTTGTTCTTGGCCCACATGATGAAGTCGGCGACCACGAGGAAGTAGCTCGGGAAGCCCATCTGGAGGATGACGCCGATCTCGTTCTCGACCCAGGCGCGGTGCTCCTCGTCCACGCCACCGGGGAAGCGGCGCTTCATGCCCTCCCAGACCTGCTGCCGGAAGTACTCCTCCTCCGTCTGCCCCTCCGGGATCGGGTAGGTCGGCATCAGGTTGTGGTAGGGGAAGAAGCCCTCGGGGTCGACCTTCTCGGCCACCAGCAGCGTGTTGCGGCAGCCCTCCTGCCAGATGTCGGAGGAGTCGACCGCCCGCATCTCGTCGGCCGTCTTGATGTAGTAGCCGCTGCCGTCGAACCGGAACCGGTCGGGGTCGCTGAGCTGCTTGCCCGTCTGGATGCACAGGAGGGCGTCGTGACCGGCGGCGTCCGACTCGTACGTGTAGTGGGAGTCGTTGGTGACCACCGGGGGGATGTCCAGCTCGCGGCTGATCCGGATCAGGCCGTCGCGGACCCGGCGCTCGATGTCGAGCCCGTGGTCCATGATCTCCAGGAAGTAGTTGTCCTTCCCGAAGATGTCCTGGAACTTCGCGGCCGCCTTGAGCGCCTCGTCGTACTGGCCGAGCCGCAGCCGGGTCTGCACCTCCCCGGACGGGCATCCGGTCGTGGCCATCAGGCCCTCGGCGTGCTCGGCGAGGATGTCGGCGTCCATCCGGGCCCACTTGCGGACGAAGCCCTCGGTGTAGGCACGCGAGCTGAGCTTCATCAGGTTCTTCAGGCCGGTCTTGTTCCGCGCCCAGATGGTCATGTGGGTGTAGTAGCCACCCGCAGAGACGTCGTCGCTCTTCTGGTGCGGCTCGCCCCACAGCACCGGCTTCTTGTGCATGCGCGACTCGGGCGCGACGTACGCCTCGATGCCGAGGATGGGCTTCACCCCGGCGCCGGTCGCCTGCTTGTAGAAGTCGTAGGCGCCGTGCATGTTGCCGTGGTCGGTGATCGCGATCGCGGGCATCTCCAGCTCGCCCACGAGTTTGAACATCTGCTTCAGCCGCGCCGCTCCGTCGAGCATCGAATACTCGGTGTGGACGTGCAGATGAACAAACGAATCACCCATGAGACCCCCATCGTCACCGGACCGCGGGTCAGAGCCTACGCCGTGATCGCCAACCAGTGGGACTCAGGTGAAACAGAGTTCATCTCCGTTCCTCGCCGTCGCGCGTCTCCTCCGACAGGCGCAGCCCGGCTTCGATCACGGCGTTCATGATGGGGGCGAGCCGCCCCGCGCCGAGGCTGGGGGCGCGCCGGGCCATGGCCTCCACGAGGCGCCGCTCGCGCTCCATGTCGCGCCCCCGGAACCCGCCGACGGGCTTGAGCCGCTGGATGCGCCCGGCCAGCGCGGCCCGGCGTTCGAGCAGCGTGGCGAGGGCGGCGTCCACCCGGTCGATCGCGGCCCGGGCCGCGCCGAGGGTCTCGGGGTCGTCGCGCCGCACGAGCGCCGCCATGACGGTCGCCGCCTCGTGCGCCGCCGCGAGGGTCGGCGCGGGCGCGCCAGGGCCGACCAGCAGGCCGTCCGCCCCCGCCACCACCGCCGCGCCCGCGAGCCCGCCGTCGGCGCCCAGCCCGGCGAGCACGGGGCGGCCGGCCCGGGCCCGCGCGGCGCGCATGAGCCCGAGATCGGGCGCCGCGTCCTCCGGCTCGCCGCGGCCGCCGCTCTCGCAGAGCACGACCGCCTCGTTGCCCTCGGCTGCGCAGTCGTCCACCGCGGCCAGCCACTCCTCCAGCGTCACCGCGCGCCCGTGCCGGCCGATTCCCCGCTGGAGGACGACGGGAAGCCCGAGCCGGGCCGCGGCGCGGACGAGATCGGGGTCGGCCGCCCAGGCCGCCCCGACCACCACTCCGTCGGCGTGCCGGGCCACGACGGGCAGATCGGCGACCGTGGCGGGCTCCATCAGCAGCGGGCCCGCCTCGGCGGTCCTCCCGTTCCGAGAGGAACCGTCCCCGGAAGAGCCGAGCGCCGGAGCGTCCCCCGGCGTGCCCGGCACGGGCCCCGCGCCGTCCCCGGGAGCGCCACCGGGAGTACCGCCGGGGGTGCCGGGAGTTCCTGGAGTGCCGGGGGTGCCGGGGGTGCCGCCGTCGCCGTGCAGGCGCACCCAGCGGGCGTCCCGGCCCCCGATGACCACAACGGGGCGCCCGTCGCCGATCACGAGGTCGCCGATCCGTACGGCATCGCGGTCGAGTTGGGCTGCCTTCGTCATGTGGGCTCCTCCATGAGCGCCCCCGCGGAACCGGCTGTCCGCCACGGGGACTCGCTGAGATCGGGACTGGCTGAGGAAACGAACGTCCGGAAAACGAAAAAGGCAGAGACGCTGGCGTCCCTGCCTCAAGCCGGCTCCGGATGGTCGCTAGCTCACGTCACGCGACCGGCCCTCCGGAGCCGGCCTCGTAAACGAGCTGTACCTACCCATAACAAGGACCTTAGCAGCGGCGGGCCACGACTCGAACCGATTTGTCTCGGATTCCGGGATCGCCTGTCATGTACGCGGTTGATCCCTTTGCCATCCGTGGGACGATTCATGGGTCCAGGAAGGGGTTCGAGTGTCGCGTGCGGAAGGCCGGCTCGTCGGAGGCCGGTACCAGTTGGTGGAGCCGATCGGCCGGGGTGGCATGGGCGTGGTATGGCGAGCCCACGACCAGTTGCTGGACCGCGAGGTCGCGGTCAAGGAGGTCCGCTACGACAGCGCCATGGGCGACGAGCTCAGCGACCTCAATCGCCGGACCATGCGCGAGGCCCGGGCCGCGGGCCGCCTCACCCACCCCAACGTGGTGGTCGTCCACGACGTGATCGAGGAGGACGACCGCCCCTGGATCATCATGCAGCTCGTGCCGTCCCGGTCGCTCGGGCAGGTGATCAGGGAGGACGGCCCGCTGTCCCCCGAGCGCACCGTCGAGATCGGCCTGCAGATCCTCGACGCGCTGCGCGCCGCCCACCGTCAGGGCGTGCTGCACCGCGACGTCAAGCCCGAGAACGTGCTGCTCACCGATGACGGCCGGGTGGTCCTGACCGACTTCGGCATCGCCAGGCTCGAAGCCGACTCCACCATGACCCGCACCGGCCTCGTCGGCACCCCCGCCTTCATCGCGCCCGAACGGCTCCGCGGCGAGGCCGCCCAGCGCGAATCGGACCTGTGGTCGCTCGGCGCCACGCTCTACACGGCGGTGGAGGGCAAGCCCCCGCACGACCGGGGCATGGCGATGGCCACCATGCACGCCGTGCTGAACGACGACCCGGCCCCGCCGCGGCGCGCGGGCGCGCTGGGTTCCGTCCTCCACCGGATGCTCGCCAAGGAGCCCGCCGACCGGCCCGGCTACGAGGAGCTCATCCGGCTGCTCAAGCGGGCGTCGCGGGAGCAGGCCCCGCCGCCGTCCCGGCCCGCCGCCGAACCCGTTTCCCCTCAGGCCGCGCCGGACTCCGCGAAGCCCGGAACGCCCGCCTCCCGGCAGGGCAAGGCGTCCCGGGGCGCGGCGCCCTACCCGCCCGCGTCTCCCTCGCCCGCGTCTTCTCCGCCCGGATCCTCCGCGTCCGGGTCCTCCGCGTCCGGGTCCGGGCGGCGGGACGAGGCGGCGGAGCGCACCCCCGCCGCCGGCGAGGGAGGAACGGCAGGGCGCGGCGGGGCCGTGAGCGATGCCGCGGGCCCCGGCGAGATCACCTCGCCCCTCCCGGTCATACGCGACGACGGGGCACCCGGGCAGGCGGACGGCACGGCCCAGGAGCGGGCCGGGAAGGCGCAGGCGGCCATGCCGGAGACCGGCGCGCAGGCCGCCCCGCCCGCCCGTACGACGCCTTCGACCGGCGCTTCCGCAAAGGGGAGGCCCGAGAAGGAGGGCGGCCGGGCGGCGGAGGCGGACGCCGGCGACGGCACCACCAGGATCGCTCCCGCCGCCTCCGCGGGCTCCGTGGCCTCCGCCGCCTCTGCGGCTTCCGGCGGGGAGGGCCGTAAGGGACCGGAGGGCTCGTCCGCCGCCGGGAAGGCGAAGGATTCCGGCGCCTCCTCCGGCGAGCGTCCCGCCACTACGGCCTCCGGGGCGAGCGCGACGCCGAAGAGCACCGCGGACGGCAGCACCGCAGAGGGGAGCGCCGCGCCGAAGGGCGCGGCGGGTTCGGCCTCGTCCGCGTCGTCCGGCTCGTCGGGCTCGTCCGGCTCGTTCGCCTCCTCCGGTTCCACCGGCTCCGGGGGCTCCGCGGGCTCTGGGGGTTCCGCGGGCTCTGGGGGCTCCGGAGGCGACAGCCGTACGTCCCGGCCCTACGCGAGCGACAGGCCGACACCGGGCGCGGGCGACGAGCGGCCCGCCGCCACGGCCGACCGCACGCAGGAGTCCTCGGCCGCGGGCGGGATCGCCGGCGCCGGGAGCCCGATCGCCGGGCTGCGGCAGGCGTCCCCGGCGATGTCCCCGCAGGGCGGGGCGGCATGGCAGGGGTCGCCGACCAGCCTGGTCGTGCCGCGGTCGTCGAACAGCATGCTGAAGGTCGCGTTGATCCTCATTCCCGCGCTGCTGGTCATCGCGGGCGTGGCGGGCTACCTCGGCCTGCGGGCGGGTGAGGGCGGCTCGGGAAGCGACCCCGCCGCCGGGTCTGACGCGGGCACGGCCGCGACGGGCAAGGGCGGCGACACGCCCTCCGCCTCGGAGCCCTCCTCGGACGCGCCGTACTCCCCCGAGCCCACCGCGTCCGCCTCCGAAGAGGAGACGAAGTCCCCCGAGCCCTCCCCGAGCCCCGAGACCTCCGAGCCCGCCGGCGTCCCCGACGGCTGGCACAAGTACAAGCACTCGAGCGGGTTCTCCATCGCGCTGCCGAAGGGATGGCACGTCGACGGCAGGGGCAACGGCGAGGTCCGCTTCCGCGGCGACTCGCACACCTATCTGGAGGTCCACCACACCACGAGTCCCGAGTCGGACGCGCTGAAGGTCTGGCGGCGCGACGTGCCGGGCATGAGCCGGAACTTCCCCGGCTACAAACTCGTGGACATCCGCGAGGTCAAGGGGTTCTGGAAGACCGCGGCCGACTGGGAGTTCACCTTCGGCGACAGCCGCTATCGGTCACGCGTGATCGACCGCGGCTTCGTCACCGACAAGCACAACGGCTACGCGCTGCTCTACAAGACCCAGGACAAGGACTGGAAGAAGAAGAAGGAGCTCTTCGAGACCATCGCCTCCACCTTCAAGCCGGCGAAGTAGTGACCGGCGGGCGTGTCACGCCCGTGACCGCGGGCACTCATACGCGGGTGCCCGCGGTCCCGGCACGGCGTCGACGCGATGCCGTCAGGGCTGGCCGACGTAGTCGGCCACGACGGTCGCCTGGCGGGCGGTCCACCTGTCGGCCACGGGCGTGAACGTCACCTTCCCGGAGCCGTAGCACGGCAGTGTCGCGGTCGCCGGATCTGGGCCTTGACCCCGTAGTAGCGCAGCACGAGGGCCCTCACGGCGGCGGCCAGGGGGACGAGGCGCGCCGCGGCGGTGCTGAACACGGAACCCCCGGCTGACGACAGGGGCGCGGACGGCCGACCCGCACGGTAGGCCGGCCCTTCCCGCCGGTCAACGTCCGCCGTCCCCCGCTCGACCCGGCGCTCGCTGGACGCGGCGGAACGGGTGAAAGGTTCACCATGTCGGCTCCGCCTCGGCGACCGGCCCCCTGCCCAGGGTGCCGGAACGGGCTCAGCCGGCCTGCCGGGCCTGCTCCAGGTAGGCCACCAGGCCGGCGATCCGCTCGGCCGGCCAGGGCAGGCTCCGGCCGATCTCCGCGCTGTTGTCCTGCCACATCCTGTGGGCCGCCGCCCTGGTCCGCTCGCCCTCCGGCCCGTCGGGGTGGAACCTGCCCGCGAGGGCGTCCCAGCGGCGTACGAGGTCGCGGGCGCGCTCGTCCTCCGCGGGCACGCCGGTCTCCACGAGCCGCAGGCCCTCCTCGACCAGCCCCTTCCACTCGTGCTTGGCCGCTTCGACGCCCTCGCTGCCCAGCGCGGCCCTGCGCTCGGCCAGCCGCTCGCGCTGCTCTTCGGTGAGGTAGGTCTCGAACACCGACATCAACTCCAATGTGGTCATCAACTGGTCCGGATCGGGGCCGGACGAGTCGCCGGCCTGCCGGAGCAGGCCGCGGATCCGCTGACGCAGCATCCCGATCAGCTCGGCGTGCTCGTCGAGCCTGCGCAACTGCGTCGTCAGCAGATCGAGCATCGGCTCGGGATCGTCCGCCGCGCCGTCGAGAACGCCCGCGATCTCCTCCAGCGACAGGCCGAGAGTCCGCAGGGTGCGGACGCGGTACAGCCGCCGCAGGTCCCGCTCGGTGTAGCGGCGGTGCCCGGCGGGCGTACGCTCGCTCGCGCTCAGCAGCCCGATCTCGTCGTAGTGGTAGAGCGCGCGCACCGTCATCCCGGTCGCCCGCGCCAGCTCGCCGATCGACCATCGCCGTCCGGCGTCGTCTGTCCCGATCACGTTCGGAACGCTACGACCTCCCGCCACGTAGGGTTCAAGCCCCGCGAGCGGGCCGTCACCGGCGGGCGACGCCCCTCCGCTGACGAGGACGTGAACCCGCCTGACTACACTGCGGCTGCGGAACCTCCGGTCACGCCCCTGTCGAAGGCTGGGGGCTCTCACGCCCGGATACGAAAGGCACGACAGATGGTCGACCGCGACGCCGTCACACTCGACGATCCCGTCGGCGAGTCGCTTCGCGGCCACCACGCCCACCTGGCCCGCCGGCTCGGCCGGGCGGCCGCTTATCCGCCGGAGGTCGCGACCTTCTCCACGGTGTCCGCCGACCCCGGCCCGGCCGAGTGGGACGACCTCGCACGGCTGCTCGGCCGCGGCGGGTTCGCCGATCTGTTCAGCTCCCCGGCGATTCCACCCGCGGACTGGGAGCCGATGTTCGCCCTCGACGGCTTCCAGATGGTCTGGCCCGCGGGTGCCCAGCCCGGTCTCATGGAGGCCGAACCCGGTCATGCAGAGGCCGAGCCCGGCACGCGGATCGTCGAGCTGGGCGCAGGCGACGTGCCCGAGATGCTCGACCTCACCGCCCGGACCCGGCCGGAGCCGTTCTGGCCCCGCACCCACGAGCTCGGCACCTATCTGGGCGTCCGCGAGAACGGGGCCCTGGTCGCCATGGCGGGCGAACGGCTCCGCCCGCCCGGGTGGACCGAGATCAGCGCCGTCTGCGCCGCCCCCGAAGCCCGCGGGCGAGGTCACGCCTCCCGCCTGGTGCGCGCCCTGGTCGCGCACATCACGGCGCGCGGCGAGCGCCCGTTCCTCCACGTGGCCGAGGCCAACGTCGCCGCGATCGCGCTCTACGAGCGGCTCGGCTTCAAGGTACGCAGGCGCGTGACGTTCCGCGGGTTCCGCACCCCGTGACGCACCATCACGACCGCCCCGCCTGACGGGCCGTCGCGCCCTCGGCGGCGGCCACGAACGGCTGCATCCTGACCGACCGGTCCCGTACGGCCACCGACTGGCCCGGCTTGACCAGGTAGCTCGGGATGTCCACCTTGCGGTCGTCGACCGTGATGTGCCCGTGGTTCACGTACTGCCGGGCGGCGTAGATGGACGGCGCCAGGCCGGCCCGCAGGACGAGCGAGTCGAGCCGGGTCTCCAGCAGCGTCAGCAGTTCCTCCCCGGAGCGACCGGGGCTGCGGACGGCGAGGTCCCAGTAGCGGCGGAGCTGACGTTCCGACACGTCGTAATACCAGCGGAGCTTCTGCTTCTCCAGCAGCCGCACTCCGAAGTCACCGATGTTGCGCCGGCTGGTCTTGCGGCCGTGCTGCCCCGGCGGGTAGGGCCTAGCCTCGAAATACTTCACCGCCTTCCGGGTGAGCGGGACGCCCGCCCGCCGCCCGGGGCGGCGTGGACGGCACGGGCCGGCCGGTCCTGCTGGTGAAGCCCGGCGAGGCCCTGCACGGCGCGCCCGCGGAGACCCTGGTGACGGTCGACCTAACGGCGAGCAGGGAGCTCGGTGGGGTCGAGCGGCAGCGCGCCCTGCTGAAGGTGCGCGGGTGGACGCAGCCCGTGCCGGAGGCGGAGACGCGCGCCACCGCCGTCGCCATCGCGGAGGCGTGCCTCGACGAGGACCTGTTCGCGGCCGTCGAGGGCGGTTGTCCCGCGCTGCTGCGCGTCGACGTCTGCCACTGATCTACCTGATCGGTAAGGAGTCGGGCGTCCTCGACGCCAAGAGCTACCCCGCCTCGGCTCCCGACCCGCCGCTCCCCCTGGCCGAACGCATGGTGCGCCACGTCAACGAGTCACACGCGCGGCAGTTGAAGGAGGCGGTGGAGAGGCTGACGGGGGAACCTGCCCAGGAGGACGTGTGGCTGTGGGAGCTCGACCGCTACGGCGCCACGTTGCGGCCGGGGCCCGGCCACCTGGTCAGGGTCTCCTGGCCCGCGCCCGTCACGACGCCCGCGGCACTTGAACACCGGGACCGAGAGACCTGTTACGTCCGTGGCCTTCCAGGCCGAATCGTGGACCACAAACTCCCCGTCGCCGAAGGCGGCTCCTGGGACATGTCCAACCTCGCCTGCATCTGGCAGGCATGTCACGACCGCAAGACGCGCCAAGAGGCGGCGAGGGGGAGGTCCAGGAACTGATGAGCAGCGAGGATCCTGCGAAGGTTTGCAGCCCTGGCGGTTACTGCCGGGCTTGTCCCGTCCCTTGCTTCCTTG
>NZ_VIRM01000049.1 GCF_006874475.1 Microbispora hainanensis | reverse complement strand
ACTTTCACGGAGTCGGGGGAGTACCGGTCCCTCCTGGCCAAGTACAAGCTCGATGTTCCCGATATCGCATCGGCCGTACGGACCGCCATGGTGTGGAGTGATCGGCGAGTCGAGGTAGTGAAATGAAGGGTGAAAATGGGCGAGCGAAAGATCGTGAATCCGGCGAACGGGGAGCTGCTGGCCGTCGTCGCGGAAGCCGGCGTCCAGGAGATCGAGGCCGCCGTGGCACGGGCCAAGGAGGCCTATGACAGCGGATGCTGGTCTCGGCTGGACGCCTCCAGGCGGGGCCGGATACTTTGCGCCGTCTCGGACTTGATGCTGCGCCATCGCGACGAGCTGGCAGTGCTTGAGAGCAGCAACAACGGCAAGCCTGTCCGCGACACCAGAAAGGAAGTTGAATCTGCTGCCCGTACGTTCGCCTATTACGGCGGGCTGGCGGACAAGCTCCAGGGCGACGTCATCCCCGTCGACGGGGAGTATCTGAACATCACCGTGCGGCAGCCGTTGGGGGTGGCCGCGCTGCTGCTCCCGTGGAACTCACCGCTGCTGCTGATGTCCTGGAAGCTGGCTCCGGCGCTGATGGCTGGCAACACCGCGGTTCTGAAGCCCTCTGAGTTCACCCCCCTGAGCACCCTGCGGTTTGCCGAGTTGCTCAAGGAGACCGAGATTCCGTCCGGGGTGGTCAACGTCGTCACCGGCAGTGGCGATCCAGTGGGAGCTGCGCTGGTCCGGCATGAGAAAATTGCCAAGGTTTCCTTCAGCGGCTGTGTGGAGACGGGGAGGGCCATCTCGCGCGAAGCGGGGGTCGGGCTGAAGCGGGTCAATCTCGAACTCGGCGGCAAGTCCGCGAACATTGTCTTCCCGGACGCCAATATCAAGGCCGCGGCGCGGTCCGCAGTCAGAGCTGCCTTCGGCGGCGCGGGGCAGTCCTGCGCCGCAGGTTCCCGCCTGCTCGTCCATGAAGCCGTCTACGACGAGTTCATGGCGGAGTTCATGGCGATTACCCGCGGCATCGTCGTGGGCGATCCGCTCAGCGAGGAAACCGAAATGGGGCCGGTCAGCAATGAGGCTCAGTACGCGAAGACCATGGCGTTCATAGAGTCCGCCCAGCAGGAGGGTGCCAAGCTGCTGCACGGCGGGGGCCCGCCCGCGGAAGCGGGTTGCGGCCAGGGCAATTTCCTGGAGCCGACCGTCTTTGCCGACGTTCTGCCCACGATGAGGATCGCCCAGGAGGAGATTTTCGGCCCCCTGGTCGCGGTGATGAAGTTCAGCAGCGAGGACGAGGCGGTGGCCATGGCCAACGGCGTCGGCTACGGCTTGACGGGCGCCGTCTGGACCAGCGACCTGAGTCGCGCCATGCGCATCTCGCAGCGGATCGACGTCGGGACTCTCTGGATCAACTGCTACAAGGCGCTCAGCCCGGCCTCGCCCTACGGAGGCTTCAAGTCGAGCGGCTACGGCAGGGAGAACGGCATCCTCGGAATAGACGAGTACACCCAGTGGAAGAGCGTGTGGTTCAACTACGGCGAGCCCATCGGCAGCGGATACGCATGTGATCCAGACGCTTCGACGGCGATCTGAGGAGGGGACATGAACGGGAAAGTCGCGTTTCTCTTCACCGACCTGGTCCTGGTGCCCTTCACCGTGGAGATGGCCCGTGCGGAGCTGCCCGGTGTGGAGATAGTGAACATCGTGGACGACTCCATCCTGGCCGGGGTCCGCAGTGGAGGAATGGATCGGGTCGATCTGCGCCGGCGGATACTCGAGCACGCGCTTCGCGCCGAAGAGGCCGGCGCGGACATGGTGCTCTGCACCTGCTCGTCGGTCTCCGAGGCCGCGGCGTCGGTCGCGCCCATGCTGCGTGTGCCGCTGCTGACCATCGATGAGGCGATGGTGCAGGAGGCCGTGAAGACCGGCGGTGACATCGGCGTGGTGGCCACCGTCGAGACCGCTGCCGCTGAGGTGGCCCGCAAGATCGAGACGCTCGCCGAGTCCCAGGGCGAATCCGTGCGAGTGACGCGGACGGTGGTCGAGGGAGCCTTCGACGCGCTCAGTCGTGGCGATGCGGCGGCCCATGACGAGGCCGTTCTCCGGACGATCCGCGGCGAGTTGTCCCGCAACGGCTTCGTCGTGCTGGCTCAGGCGAGCATGGAGCGTGTCGCGGCCGCACTGGATGACGCGACCCGGGCCCGAGTGGGCACCCCGCTCCTGCCGGCCATGCGAAAACTCATGCAGTACGAGCGCAGCAGGGACCGTGTCGTCGCGTGAAGCAGCAGACAGTGGTGACACCAGAGCGGAAAGCCGTCGCCGAACTCGACATCCAGGCGGTCAGGCAGGACTTCGACCTGTTGCGTGGCGGACCGGGCGACACCCCCTATGTCTACCTGGACAGCGCCTCGACATCGCTCACCCCTCGCCCTGTGGTCGAGGCCGTGGCGCACTACTACAGCGAACTCAACGCCAATATCCACCGGGCGTCGTACGCGAAGGCCATCGAGGCGACCCGCCTGTTCGAGGAGGCTCGGGAGACCGTGGCGCGCTTCGTCGGGGCCGGCACCGATGAGATCGTCTTCACCGCGAACGCCAGTGCCAGCCTCAACCTTGTCGCCCAACTGTTGCACCGCAACGGCCTGGTCGACGACGGCGTCGTCCTGACCACTCTCGCGGAGCACCACTCGAACCTCCTGCCCTGGCGGAACCTCGGGAAGGAGGTGAGCGTCAAGTACATCGAGCTGCGGGACGACTACTCGGTCGACCTCGACAGCCTGGAGACCCACCTGCGGGCGGGTGGCGTCAGGCTGGTGGCGCTCAACTATGCCTCCAACGTGACCGGCACTGTGAACGACATCGCGGCTGTCAGCCGGCTGGCGCGGGAGTACGGATGCCTGCTGGCCGTCGATGGGGCTCAGGGTGTGCCGCACTGCGGATTCTCCGCCGCGGAACTGGACGTCGACTTCCTGGCCTTCTCGGCGCACAAGATGCTGGGCCCGACCGGAGTCGGCGTGCTCTATGCCAAGAAGAGCCTGCTGAGTGGCCTCGCCCCGGTGTCCGTCGGCGGCGGCACGGTGCGAAGCGTCTCCGCGTCCTCGGCGCTCCCGTTGGGCGGCCCGTCCCGCTTCGAGGTGGGTACGCCGAACATCAGCGGTGCCCTGGGACTTGCCGCCGCCATCGATTACGTGGACCGCTTCGGCATGGGCGCGATCCAAGCCTATGAGGCTGAACTCACTGCCGACGCGCTGCGCCGATTCAGCCGGATGGAGGGCGTTTCGCTCTTCGGCTCGCGGGAGAGTGCCAACCGAGTCGGCACGTTCTCCTTCCGCTTGGACGGCGTCCCCGCGGACATGCTCTGTCAGGTGCTTGCCGATGCCTACAACATCGCCACGCGGGGCGGCCATCACTGTGCGCAGCCGTTGGTGGATCGGCTGAGCGAGGACGGCGTCTGCCGAATGAGCACCTACTTCTACAACACCCGGGCCGAGCTGGGATTCTTCTTCGATTCCCTTCAGTCCGTCAAGGACGAGTTCAGCAAACAAGGAACACGGTAAACCGCGTGCACGAACTGCGCCGCAGAGCGATGCTCGACGTCCCCGGATTCTCGTCCTATCTGCTCTCCAGATCCCTCAATATGTTCGGTGCCAGCATGGCGCCGGTGGCCCTGGCCTTCGCCCTGCTGCGTACCACGGGCTCGGCGTCCACGCTGGGCCTGGTGCTGGCAGCTCAAACCGTTCCGCAGGTGCTGCTCCTGGTGGTGGGTGGAGCGATCGGAGACCGCGCCCCACGCAAGACCATCATGATCGCCACGAATCTCGGCATGGCCTTCAGCCAGGCAGCCACGGCCGTCCTGTTGATCTCCCGTAACGCGGACTTGGTCCTGCTCCTTATCCTGCAGGCGCTCTGGGGGATAGGGCGTGCCTTCTTCACTCCCGCCAACACCGGTGTCGTGCCGGACCTCGTACCCGCCGAGCGCATCCAGGACGCGACCGCACTCGTCACTCTGAGCCGCAGCATCGCCTTCATCTGCGGGCCCGCGGTCGCCGGCGGTCTCATCGTCGTCTGGAACCCGGGATTCGTTGTGCTCGGCGACGCCCTGCTCTTTCTGGTCAGTGCCGCCTTGCTCACCCGTCTCCCGCGCAGGCAACCGACCGCCGAAGCGGAAGAGAGTCTGCGCCAGTCCCTCGTCACGGGCTGGCGTGAGTTCGCCGCGCGCAGCTGGGTCTGGTCGATGGTGAGCAGCTTCGGCTTCTATCAAGGCATCGTCCGCCCCGCCATCTTCGTCATCGGCCCTGTACTTGCCGCTGGCGAGGATGGCATAGGTGCCTCTGCCTGGGGGCTGGTCATCGCCGCACAGGGCGTGGGATCGGTGCTCGGCAGCCTGCTCCTGTTCTGGTGGCGACCCTCCCGTCCGCTCCTCGTCTCCAACCTCATCGTCTGCCTGGACTCCCTCTTTCTCCTGGGCCTCGCCCTGGCGTTCGGTTTCGAGCCGCTCGCCGTCCTCGCCCTGTTGGGTGCCATCGGAGTGACCGTGGCCGACGCCCTGTGGCTCAGCACCCTGCAGCGTGAGATCCCTTCCGACGCACTGTCCCGGATCAGCTCCTACGAATGGATCGGCTCGCTCGCGCTCAACCCCCTCGGTATGGCGGCTACCGGCTTGCTCGTCACGGTCGTCCGGCCCACCACCATCCTGGTGATCGCCGCCGTGGCCAACATCGTCGTCCGCGCGCTGGTCATGATCGCGCCTGGAGTGCGCAAGATCGGTAAATCGGGCCGTACGAAAGGGGAGAGGGCCGGCGTCGGCATCCCTGATCCGATCGCCGATGCCCACAGCTGATGCGGACCCCGCGCTGCCCGGCGCCAGTTCTCCCGAACGGATGAGATCGGTCATGGCGACGGCGATGCCATGACCGCTCGCGTCCTCGATGTGCCTCGCCAGTCTGCTGGTTGACCATGTGCCGTCCGGCCAAGGAGATCCGCCGGGATTTGCCCGAGCGGATCCCCCTGACCAGGGCTCACGATCGACTCGATGAGCTGATCAGCCTCTCCGCCGAGTACGAGAACGCCCCGGCTACGTGCTCGGCGACGTAGCCGCGCCTGAGGTCGATCAGGAGCCCGCACACGGTACACGCCCGGTAAGGTCCGATCCCGTGGGGCGATTGAGGACCGATTCCGGCCCGGCCGAGGACCTGCTCATCGAACTGGACCGCGACGCCGGGGTGCCACTGCATCGGCAGATCGAGGCGTCCATCCGCGCGAGCATCCGGGCCGGTCGGCTGCGAGCGGGCGCGTCGCTGCCCCCCTCCCGCACCCTCGCGGCCGGGCTCGGGGTTTCCCGCGGAGTGGTCGTGGAGGCCTACCAGCAGCTCGTGGCCGAGGGCTACCTCGCCAGCCGATCGGGCGGTTACACCCAGGTCGCCGTGTCGATGCCACCGGCCGCCGCCGGCGCTGCGGTTTCGGGCGCTGCGACTTCGGACTCTGTGGCGTCGACGGCGCAGCCGGCCGCCCGCGGTGCCGGCTTCAGGATCGACTTCGGATACGGGCGCACCGACGTGTCGCAGTTTCCGCGAGCCGCCTGGCTGCGCTCGGTGCGCACCGTGCTCACCACCACACCCAACGACCGGTTCGTCTACCTCGACGGGCGCGGGGTGCCGGAACTGCGTCAGGCCCTGTGCGACTACCTCAACCGGGTGCGCGGCACGCTGGCCGACCCCGGCAACGTGGTCGTCTGCAACGGCTACGGGCAGGGCATCTCGCTGCTGATCCAGGTGCTCGCGCGGCGCGGGGCCAGGCGGATCGCCATGGAGGACCCGTCGTCCGACGACGACGCCCGGGTGCTGGCCGCGGCCGCGGGACTGGACGTGGTCGGCATCCCGGTGGGTCCGGACGGCGTCCGGGTCGACGCCCTCGACCTGGTCGACGCCGACGCGCTGGTCCTCACGCCCTCGCACCAGTGGCCGACCGGCGGGGTGCTGCCGGCGGCGGCCAGGGCCGAGGTGATCCGCTGGGCGAGACGCCGCGGCGCGATCGTGATCGAGGACGACTACGACGCGGAGTACCGCTACGACCGGTCTCCGGTGGGCGCCATGCAGGGCCTGGCGCCCGAGCATGTCGTCTACTGCGGCACGGCCAGCAAGACGCTCGCGCCGGGGTTGCGGCTCGGCTGGATGGTGGTGCCTGCCCACCTGGTCGCCGACGTCGCCGCGGCGAAGCTGCTCGCCGACCGTGGTTCGTCGGTCATCGACCAGCTGACGTTCGCCGACTTTCTCGGCCGCGGCGAGTTCGACCGCCACCTGCGCCGGATGCGTCCGGTCTACCGGCGCCGGCGTGACGCGCTGCTGGAGGCGCTGCGCACGCATCTGCCGGATCTGCGACCGGCCGGGATCGCCGCCGGGCAGCACGTGGTCGCCTGGCTCCCGCCCGGCCTCGACGAG
The DNA here is from genome assembly GCF_006874475.1 of Microbispora hainanensis. Taxonomy (GTDB): domain Bacteria; phylum Actinomycetota; class Actinomycetes; order Streptosporangiales; family Streptosporangiaceae; genus Microbispora; species Microbispora hainanensis. Next base: position 64,897 of record NZ_VIRM01000049.1, on the reverse strand, counting down.
GCGGCGGTGGTGGCGGCCGCCGCCCGGCACGGGCTCGCCATCCAGGGCGTCGGGCGGTTCCGGATCGCCGCCGCCGGGCCCGGTGGCCTGATCTTCGGCTACGCCATCCTCGGCGAGAGCGCCATCGCCGAGGGGGTCGCGCTGCTGGCGGCGGCCATCCGGGACGTACGGGGGTCGTGACGCGGCCCGTCACCGTGTATCTGCCACAGGGCCGCCGTCACAGGGCCGCCGTCACAGTGCCGGGCGGATGTTCTGGTTCAGGTGGAACACGTTCGCCGGGTCGTAGGCGGTCTTCAGCGCGGTCAGCCGGGCCAGCTTCGCCGCCGAGTACGCCCGCCGAACGCCGCGCTGTCCATCGGCCAGCTCGTCGGCCGACAACGAGTTGACGTAGATTCCGCTGGCGTACGGCTCGAGCGAGGCGCCGGCGGAGCGGGCCGCACCCATCCTGGCGTCGTCCTCGGCAGGGTCGGTCCAGCGGGCGCCGGCGCCGAACTCGAACATCGTGCCACGGTGGCTGAACGCCGCGTCCGCGTCCGGGACATCGTTGATCGCGCCGCCGTGAGCCTGCAGGCCGACGCCCGGCAGCTCCGGACTCGCGCTGAGGTCGGGGCGGCCGCGCAGCAGGAAGGCCTCGATCGCCGCGGTGGGGAAGCTCCGCAGGTAGTGCCCCGTGGAATAGCGGCGGTAGGCGTGGCCGCCGGTGGAGTCGTCGCGTCGCTGCAGTTCGAGGTAGGACGGTGTGGTGACGCGGGAGGCGACCGGACGCCCGAGCGCGGCCATCGCGGGGAGCAGCCGGCGGCCCTCGTCCGGGTCGCCGACCCACACGAACCCCAGCGTGACGATCGGGCCGGCGGGAGCGCTCGCGACACCGGCGGTGAACGTCGCCTGCCGGGGCGCGACGGCGTTCAGGTCGCGCCAGCGCTCGATGACCGGGACGGCGTCCTCGGCGCGGAAGTCGAACTCGGCGGCCAGCGTCCGCGTGCCGGTGTGGTGCAAGCGGAACTCGAACTCGGTGACGATGCCGAAGTTGCCGCCACCGCCGCGCAGGCCCCAGAACAGGTCGGGGTTCTCGGTGCGGCTCGCGGTGACGACATCGCCTTCGGCGGTGACCATCGTGTAGGAGGCGACGTTGTCGCAGGCCAGGCCATACTGGCGGGCCAGCCAGCCCATGCCGCCGCCGAGCGTGAGCCCGCCGACTCCGGTGTGTGAGACGTTGCCGGCGGTGGTGGCCAGGCCGTACGCCTGGGACGCCCGGTCCAGCGCACCGAGCAGCGCGCCGCCCTGCACCCGTGCCCGGCGACGGGCCGGGTCGACCCGCACGCCGCACATGGGCGTGAGGTCGATCATGAGACCGCCGTCGGGCACGGCGAAGCCTGCGGCGTTGTGGCCGCCGCAGCGCACCCCGATCTCGAGGTTCTGCGCGCGGGCCAGCCGTACGGCGGTGACCACGTCGGCGACGCTCGCCGCGCGGACGATCATTCGCGGACGCCGGTCGATCATGGCGTTCCAGATGGTGCGGGCGGTGTCGTAGCCGGTGTCGCCAGGGGTGAGCACCTGGCCGTCGAAGCGCGTTGCCGTCGTCGTCATGCCCCTCAGCCTGGCAGGAATCGGTACCCTCGACGAGGTCCGATCTCGGGGGCGAATAGAGGACCAATTTGGTGAGGCCGGCACTGTGCGCGTGGCCATCATGGTGGAGGGGCTACTGAGTGAGTCCGCAGGCCTCCCTGCGGGTGTATGCCCCGTGCCGGGCACCCTTATCTCGTGAGGGTGTCCGGCACGCGGCGGTGTCACAGCTGCGTGCCGTTGACGACCAGCGCAACTTCGATGTTGCCGCGGGTGGCGTTGGAGTAGGGGCACACCTGGTGCGCCACCCGGACCAGGTCGGTGGCCTGGGTGAGGTCGGCGATGGACGGCAGGCTGATCTCCAGTTCGACGCCCAGCTTGAAGCCACCGTTGCCGGCGGGGATGAGCATGACCTTCGAGTCGATTGCCGAGTTGTCGGCGCGCAGGTGCTTGCGCTGGCCCACCAGGGCAAGTGAGGTGGCGAAGCAGGCGGCGTAGCCGATGGCGAACAGTTGCTCGGGGTTGACCCCTTCGCCGTCCCCGCCCAGCTCCTTGGGCTGCCTGAGGTCTACCTCCAGCCTGCCGTCGGCAGTGCGTCCGTGGCCGTCGGCCCGGCCTCCGGCGACGTGGGCCTGGGCGGTGTAGAGCGCGTTCGTCATGATGATCTCCTTAGCAGGTGTGCTACTTGAAAAAGAATCATAGACTTCAATAATAGGAAGTCAACGGTTAAGATCGAGAATCCCATGGCGACGAGAGGGATCACATGGCCTCATTGAAGGTTGGCTACCTGTTGCCAACGCGCGATCAAGCCGTACGCGGCGATCACGACCTGGAGCAGCTGGTCGAACAGGCGCGACGTGCCGAAGCGCTCGGTTTCGACTCGGTGTGGGCCGGCGACAGCCCCCTCACCAGGCCCCGCGCCGACCCCTTGCTCCTGCTGTCGGCCGTAGCTGTCGCCACCCGCCGCATCACGCTCGGCACTGCCGTACTGCTGCCCGCGCTCCGTCATCCGATCCTGCTGGCGCACCAGCTCGCCACCCTGGACAGGCTCGCCGACGGGCGACTGATCGTCGGCATGGGCGGCGGATTTCCCAACCGGGGCACCGAAGCTCAGTTCACCGCGATCGGCGTCTCCTTTGCGCGCCGCATCAGCCGCCTTGAGGAATCGATCGAGGCGATGCGTCAGCTGTGGACCGGCCGGGAGGTCTCCTTCGCCGGCCGGCACTTCGACTTCCACGGTGTGAGGCCGGCTCCCGTGCCCGTTAGTCCAGCAGGCCCGCCGATCTGGCTGGCCGGAGGCGGCGAGGCGGCGCTGCGGCGCGTGGCCCGCCTGGCCGACGGCTGGCTGTCCTACCCGCCCCAGGCGCGGACCTACGCCTGGGAGCGGGCGGCTATCCAGCAGAGCGCGGCCCGGGCGGTCACTGCCGCCCTGTACGCGACGCTGTGCCTGGATGAGGACCCCGAGCGGGCACGCCAGCGCCTGCGCGTGAGCATCGAGCGCTATTACAACGCACCGCTGGAGGCTGTCGAGGCCGTCCAGGCCATGTTCGCCGGTACGGCTCGCGGAGCTGCGGAATGGCTCGCCTCCTACGCCGAGGCCGGTGCTCGCCATGTGGTCATCCGCTTGGCCGCCGACGACCACCACGCGGCCCTGGAGAACTTCGCCGGTCACGTTCTGCCCCTGCTTCACTGATGAGGAACAGCATGACCACCTTCATTCTCGTGCACGGCGCCTGGCACGGCCCCTGGGCCTCGGAGCGCCTCACCCCGTTCCTGCACAACGCCGGGATGCGCACCCTGACCCCCGCCCTCACCCTGGAAGGCGACGCCGGCCTGGACACCCACGTCGATGAGGTCCTCACCTGTCTGGACATCGCCGCAACAGCCGGTGAGGACGTGGTGCTGGTCGGGCACAGCTACGCCGGCCTGATCGTCCGCCAAGCCGCCGACCTGCAACCCGACCTGGTGAACCACGTCATCCTGATCGACGGCTGGGCCGGTGGCGACGGCGCGAGCATGTTCAGCCTGGTGCCCCAAGCCTTCGTCAACGCGATCCGCGCCGCCGCCCACGCCACCACCGACGGCTGCCACATCCCCGCCCCACCCCCGGCGAGCTACGGCATCACCGACCCCGACGACACACGCTGGCTCGCCCCCCGTCTGCGGCCACAACCCCTGCGCACGTTCACCGAAGCGACCCGGCTGAGCGGAGCCGTCGACCAAATCCCCGGCACCGCCATCTGCTGCCGGCCGCAGCCCTACCCCTTCGACCGGCTCGCCGCGGCGATCGGGTACCCGACCATCGCTATGAACGGCCCGCACAACGTGATGCTCACCCACCCGCAAGCGCTGGCCCAGCTGCTCCTGGACGCAGTTCAGTTCAATAACAAGAAGCTTGAGGAATAGAATGAAGAAGTGGAACAGCGGAACTACAACCAGTACTGCGCGACCGCGCGCACCCTCGACCTCGTAGGCGAACGGTGGACGCTGCTGCTGATCCGTGAACTGCTGACCGGCCCCAAACGCTTCAGTGACCTGCAACACAGCCTGCGCGGCCTGGGCACCGGCCTGCTGGCGGCACGGATGAAACACTTGGAACGCGAAGGACTGGCACACAAGGTCACCCTCCCCCCGCCGGCCCGAACCCCCGCCTACGCCCTCACCCCAGCCGGGGCGGACCTCGAACCGGTGGTGATGGCCCTGGCCCGGTGGGGGCTGACCTGGGCCATGGACGAACCCCGCGAGCAAGAGGCCTTCCATCCCGGGTGGGCGGTGCTCGGTCTGAAGGCATGCTTCGACGCCGAGGCCGCCACCGGCCTGCGGGCACTGTATGAGTTCCGAGTGGAGGAGGAAGTCTTCCACGTCCGCATCGACGACGGCACGATCGAAACCGTGCACGGCCCGGCCCAACACCCTGACGTGATCATCACAACCAGCACGGAGACTTTCCGCGACCTCGCCGCCAGCAGGTCGACCCTCGATGAAGCCATCAGCAGCGGCGCGGCCTCCGCCTCCGGCAACCGGCAAGCCCTGCGCCGGCTCCATCATCTGTTCCGCCGGCCGCACCCGCAAACCCGATCCGCGGCTCCGGCCTCCGCGTCATGACGGCAGCCGCCAATATGTGGCGGCGACCTCACAGCCGCTAGGTGGGACCTGGTTGTTGACAGCGGCACCTGCAGCGCCCGGAACTCGGCAACGTGGCTCGCCTGCTCGCCGCCGGATGGTGGAAGTGCGACGCGGAAAGGTCGGCCGAGCTTGGTTCAGAGGCGTGACTATTCGTTCGGATTCACGTCATGCCCCGAGTTTTCGGCCGGAGGTGTCGGATCCGGGCCGCGCCGTTCGTAGCTTGGGTGAGCGGTCACCCACGAGGGTGCTGCCACGACCAAGGGAGATGCCGACCGATGCTGTCTCACCCGCCGGCCAAGGTCCACCGCATGTTCGAGCTCGTCGAGCCGATCGCTACCGTCACCTTCTCCGAGGTGGTGAACGAGGCGTTCCTGGCCCTCGGCATGCGCAACTACTGGGACGGGTATTTCGCGGGCCGGGCGGCGCCGCTGGGGACGGCGCCGGCCGAGGTGGTGCACGCGGTCTTCTACAACTTCGCCGAGGGAGAGGCGGCGCGCCACATCCCCTGGGTGTGGGGGAAGATCACCCCGGAGGAGGCGATCGCCGTACGCGAGCAGGCCAGCGCCACCGCGCTGCGGCAGGTGCTGGGGGAGTGGGCCGGCTTTCCCGGCCTGGTGCGGATCGCCGACCTCGCCACCCGGGCGGCGGTCGGCGCGCCGGCCGAGGGCCGGCCGCTGTACGCCGGGCTCCGGGCGCTCGACGTGCCCGAGGAGCCGGTGGCCAGGCTGTGGCACGCGGCGACGCTGCTGCGGGAACACCGCGGGGACGGCCACAACGCCGCCCTCGTCGCCCACGGAATCGGTGGCACCGAGGCCCATGTCCTGATGGCGCTGTCCCTCGGCATGATGGCGGAGGACTTCGGCCGGATCCACCACCTGCCCAAAGCGCAGCTGGCCGCCGTCGTCGACGGGCTCCGCGACCGCGGCCTCGTGGACGCCGCCGGCGGGTTCACCGACGCCGGCCGCGAGACCAGGCGGCGGATCGAGGCCCTCACCGACGAGCTGGCGGCCCCGGCGTACGAGGTGCTGAGTGGGGACGAGCTCGACGAGCTGATCGCGGGGCTCGAACCGCTCGCCGCCGCGGTGCAGGCCGCCGACAATCAATCCTGATCTACTTTGTAAAGGCGCCCGGTCGGTTGGAAGACCAAGATCAACTTCAAAATGCGAACCCGCAAAAGCGGGGAAACCCGGCACGAGGTCCGTGCCGGGTTCCGATGGCAGGTCAGTGGTTGACGGTGCTCATTCCGGCCGGGTTGTACCGCTCGCCGGCGACCTGACCGGCGAGGGAGTCGAGCGCGTCGAGATGCTCCGGCTCGAACTTGATGTCCAGGGCCGCGACGTTCTCCTCCAGCCGGGCGACCCGCTTGGTGCCGGGGATCGGCACGACGTCGTCCCCGCCCCTGGTCAGCACCCAGGCGAGGGCCACCTGGGCCGGGGTCGCGCCGAGCGTGGCGGCGATCTCGCCGACCTTGGCCACGAGGGCCTGGTTGGCGGCGAAGTTGTCGCCCTGCCAGCGGGGGTTGTGGTGACGGAAGTCGTCGCCGGACAGCTCCCCGGTGTTGCTGAACGCGCCGGTCAGCAGGCCGCGCCCGAGGGGGCTGTAGGCCACCAGGCCGATGCCGAGCTCCCGGAGCGTGGGCAGCAGCTCGTTTTCGATGTCCCGGGTGAACAAGGAGAACTCGTACTGTCCCGCGGTGACGGGATGGACGGCGTGCGCCCGGCGCACGGTGGCGGGCGCGGCCTCGGAGATGCCGAGGTGGCGCACCTTCCCGGCCTCGACCAGCTCCTTCATCGCACCCCAGGTCTCCTCGACGGGGACTCCGGGGTCGATGCGGTGCTGGTAGTACAGGTCGATGTGGTCGGCCCCGAGCCGCTGCAGCGAGGCGTCGCAGCAGCGGCGTACGTAGTCGGGGCGGCCGTTGACGCCCACGCGGGTGCCGTCGGGCAGGCGCTCGATGCCGAACTTGGTCGCCAGCACCACCTGGTCGCGCCGGTCGGCGATCGCCTTCCCGACGAGCCTCTCGTTGGTGAACGGCCCGTACGCGTCGGAGGTGTCGAGGAGGGTGATCCCCAGGTCGAGCGCGCGGTGGAGAGTGCGGATCGATTCGGACTCGTCGCCCGGCCCCTAGAAGTCGCTCATCCCCATGCAGCCCAGGCCGAGCGCCGAGGTGCGCAGGCCCTGGCCGAGCGTGTGCTGCTTCATTCTTCTCCCCTGATTCTGCGGCTGTAGAGATCGATCTTGTAGTCGGCGATCTCGAGATCGCTTCGGAGCTGCTCGATCTTGGCGATCACGTCGGCCCGATGGGCCTCGAGCAGCTCCTTGCGGGCCACGTAGCTGTCCCTGCCCCTGCGGGCGAGTTCGGCGTACCGGCGCATGGCGGCGATCGGCATGCCGCTCGCCCGCAGGCGGGTGAGCAGTGCGATCCAGTCGGCGTCCCGCTCGGTGTAGCGCCGGTGGCCGTTGCCGCCGCGTGGCGGCGGCTCCAGCATGAGTCCGGTGCGCTCGTAGTAGCGCAGCGTGTGAGCGGTGAGGCCGGTACGCTGCGCTACCTGCGCGATGGTCATGCCCTCGTCCATGGGGACCAGTCTGGGAGTTGGAGCGCGCTCTAAGTCAAATCCGCGATCATGGCATGCGGCTCATTGTGCGGTGCAGAGGGTGCCGTTCAGGGTGAAGGCGGTCGGCAGCACGTTGGGTCCGCTGTAGGCGCCGACGAAGCCCATGGAGGTGCTCGCGCCGGGGGCGAGCTTGCCGTTGTCCGGGGTGTTGGTGACGGTCACCGAGGTCCCGGTCTGCGTCCAGTTGGCGCTCCATCCGCTGCTGACGCTCTGCCAGGCGGTGGGCCAGGTGAAGTGGAGCGTCCAGCCGTCGATGGCGGCCGTGCCGGTGTTGGTGACGTCCACGGTGGCGACGAACCCGTTGCCCCAGTCGCTGGTGTCGGTCAGGCGTACCGAGCAGGAGCTCTTTTCGGGGCTGCCGGTGGCGAAGGTGAGCGGCGGGGAGGCCCAGGAGACCCGGCCGGCGGTGTCGCGGGCGATGACGTTGACCGTGTAGCGGGTGCCCGGGACGAGGTTGCGGACCGTGAAGGAGGTGCCGGAGGTCTCGCCGAGCTGTTCGGTGACGGCGCCGTTCTGGCGGTGGATCTCATACTTGGCGATGGGGCTCGCGCCGGGCTGGGCGGCGGGCCAGGAGATCGTGGCGGTCTTGTCGGTGACGCCGCTCGCGGCAGGCTGCCCGGGGGCCGTGGGGGCGCCGGTGGTGGCGGTGGCCGGGTGCAGCACCAGCGTGGTCAGCGAGTACGGCGGGAGGGTCTGGGTGGTGGCGGTGCCGGTGTGGGCGGTACTGACGGAGGTGGCGCCGTTGGTGAGGGTCTGCACCGTGGGCGCTCCGCCGGCGGGGGTGAACCCGTCGTAGTCGATCTCCACCTGGTGTTCGCCGTCCGGGTCGCGGTTGATCAGCAGGACGGCGAGGTCGCCGTCGGCGCGGCGTACGGCGTGTGCGACGACCAGCGGCTCGTCGGTGGCGGCGCGGACGAACCGGTCGCCGGGGCGGGCGAACGCGCTGATCATAGAGAGCGCGTGGTAGGGGGCGAAGGGCGTGTTCAGCGGGGGTTCGCAGGTGTCGCCGGAGCATCCGCCGCTGGACAGCATGCCGAAGTCGCCGTAGTCGGTCTGGCCGGCGACGGTGGTGACGGTGCCGATGCCGTTGTGGACGTTCCACCAGTCGACGGTGAAGACGCCCTGTTCCAGGAGGCCGGCGTAGGCGTCGGCGGCGAACAGCGCGCCGGGCTGGGTGTTCGGCGCGATCCCGCTGTTGATCTCGGTCACGGCGATGCCGATGTCACCGGCGCGGGCGCCGGCGTGCTTGGCGATCTGCTTGCGGACCAGATAGATCATGTCGGGGATGTGGGCGGTCTTGGTGAGGACGTCGGCGGCGTTGCTGTACGGCGGATACCAGTGCAGGATGACGAAGTCGATCTTCGAGGCGGCCATCGACAGGACGGTGTCGTTCCAGGTGGCCTGGTCGCCCTCGGCGACGATGCCGTCGGGCCAGTTGGCAGGGGTTGTGAGCACTGCGCCGATCTTGATGGTGGGGTCGACGGCCTTCATGGCGTCGGAGTACTGCACGAGGTTCCTGGCGTACTCGGCGGGGCTCTTGTCGGTGTGGTCGTCGGCCTCCCAGTCGGCGCCGTAGTGGCCGTTGCCGTAGTTCTCGTTGCCGATCTCCCAGAACTTCACGCCGTACTTCTTGGTGACGTTGGCGTACTCGACCCAGTCGGCGGCTTCCTGCGCGGTGCCGGTGCCGTAGTTGGCGATGATGATCGGCTGGGCGCCGGTGCGCCTGGCTCCGCTGATGAAGGTGTCGAAGTCGGTGCCGGGGGCGACGTAGCCGCCGGGGGCGGTGTGGGTCTTCCAGTGGTAGATGTCGGCGTACGACCCGCCCGGGTAGCGCAGCATCTTCACGCCGGCGGCCTTGAGGAGGTCGGCGGTCTCGTTCGTGCCGAGGTTGCCGTCCCAGATGGCGTGGTTGGTGCCCACGGCGGTGTCGGACACGGAGGCCAGGCCCGCGCGGGTGTTGACGGTGACGGTGACGGGCGCGGTCTCGGAGGGAGCGGTGTCGGCGGTCGCGGCGGGTACGCCGGTGAGGACCTGGGCGGCCACCGCTGCGCCCGTGAGAAATGCGATGGCCGGCCTGGCGATGCGCAGGGTGCTCATTACGTCCCTTTTCTTGAGGATCTTGCTCGTGCGATCGTGATCAGGACGTACTGAAACGGTCAAGCGGAAGGCCCCCGGTTGGGCCCTGAGCTGCGGAGGAGTTAGGCGGGTCGTGCAACTTTCACACCGGAATCCCGCGGCGCGTCACGGTCAGGACGTGGGGCGGGACACCGCCGCGGGACCGCGGAGAATCAACACCGCGGCCTCCGGCGAGGCGCCGGCGCCGGCGTATCTCAACGCGAGGGGAGACGGCTACGACGTCATCCCGGACTGCATGCGGGGCAGGCCCCGTTGAACCCTCCGGGCCGCCGGCGCGTCCATGGGGTATGACAAGATCGCTTTTGGCCGTCATCGCCGCGCTCGTGACGTTGTGCGCCTGCGGCGGGTCCGGTGCCGGTCCGGCGTCCACCGTGGCCGGGACCGAGACGATCGTGTTGCCGCGTGCCGACCAGCCTGCGGCGCATCGGCCCACCCTGGAGCGGCTCAAGCGAGAGGCGGCGGAGTCGGGCCGGCCTCTGGAGGAGGTCGTCCGGCGGTATGCGACCCGGATGGCCGCCACCGCGTCGTCCAGGCCCACGGACTTCGAGGGATACGACCCGGCGGCGACCGAGCCGGGCGTGGCGATCGACGGCATTCCGTACGCCGAGCTGGTCGACCTGGGCACCATCGCCAGGTCGGAGGGCATCTCCTACGAGGAGGCCCTCGACCGCTTCGGCTCGCAGTTGTCCAACCAAGGGGTGATCGACGAGCTCAACGCGGAGTTCCCCGACGAGATCTCCGGCGTCCGATACGTCGACGACCAGCGGGGGCTGCGCGTCGGCTTCAAGGGTCACATCCCGGCTCGCGCGATCGAGCTGACCAAAACCCTTCCCGTGGAGGTCACCCTGATCGGCGGCAAGGGATTCTCGGCCGCGGAGCTCCGGCGGGCCCAGGACGCGGTCGTCGCCCGGCTTCGATCGCGTTCGGAGGTGGCCACGATGACGGCGCACGCCGATGAGGAGACCGGGCGGGTCAAGGTCGTCGTTCAGCCGAAGGTGATGCCGGACGATACGGAACAGTTCACTCGTGCGCTGCGGCTCCCGCAGCCGGATAATCCGTACATCACTGTCGAGGTCACCGTCTCCGCCGAATCGGTCGCTCCCCGGCTGCAGTGAGGGCCCGGCCCTGAGTCCGGGCCCGGTCACGTGCCCGCCGGGGCGCCGGCGGGCAGGCCGGAACTCCTCGACGCCGGGATCAGGGGGTCGCGGGCGTCACGCGGCGCGCGGGAGCGAACTGGAGTCGATGACCGGCCAGATCTCGGCCACCTTGCCGTCCTCCAGCCGGAAGACGACGCAGGCGCGCACCTCCAGCGGGCCGCCGGTGGGGGGGAAGCCGAAGAAGTCGCCCTGGTGGGTGCCGCGCAGCGTCCACCGGGTGGCCACCCGGTCGCCTTCGGCGATCAGGTCGTCGACGTCGAAGTGCAGGTCGGGCACCGCGCTGCGGAGGTAGCGGGCGGTCTCCTTGAGCGCCTCGGGGCCGCGGACGGAACCGGCGCGGGGCGCGAAGTCCGGGCCGACGATCTCGTCGGCGACGTCGAGGTCGTCGGCGTTGAGCACCTCGTCGTAGAAGCGCCTGACCACGTCCTTGATCATGGGATCCTCCCGGTAGGCTAGTCACTAGAGAGGCATATCTCTAGGTTTCCTAGATATCTGGAAGGCTAAGGAGTTGGTGTGGTCGTGTCAAGGCGCGCCGAGCTCATGGTCCAGTTGCTCGACGCACTGCGCCGGACGGGCGCGTGGTCGGTCTCGATGAGCCAGGCCGCGGCCGAGCGGATCGGGGTGAACACGACGGATCTGCACTGCCTCAACCTGCTCAGCGACGGCCCCATGACGGCCAGTGAACTGGCCAGGCGCGCGGGCATCACGACGGCGTCCGTCACCGGGGTGATCGACCGGTTGGAGGCGGCCGGATACGTACGGCGCGAGCGCGACGGCTCCGACCGCCGCAAGGTCATGGTCACGCTCCAGGTGCAGCGGGCGGCGCAGGACGTCGCACCGGTGTTCCGGCCGTTCGTCCAGGCGTGGCGGGGAGCCATGGACGACTACACCGACGAGGAGCTGGAACTGATCGCCACCTTCCTGAGCCGGACGCAGGAGGTCTTCCAGTCCGAGATCGGACGCATGCGCGCCGAATAGGTGCCAACCGTCGAATGCGCAGAAAGGTGTTTCACCGCCTGAGGCGGTTGAGCCCCGGCGCGGCCGGCCCGGCGGCTCGCAGGATCGGCGGATCAGCGGTATGGCCGGTGGTGGTCACGTCGGGTCACGAGCCGTGGCGGATCGGCATGTCCTGGGTGATCGAGCACAACTCCGGATCGGTTCCGCAGAAGCCGGACTCCACGTCGAACCTGCCGTGGTCGGTGATGGCCTGCTGCGCCTGGCCCCGGACGAAGGCGGGGCTGATGACGCCGGTCAGGTTCTGGTTGTAGTGGCCCGCGCCGGACTGCCCTTGGCCGCCGCCTGCGCGCCCGCCCTTGATGACCTGGCCGCCGCCCGTACGCCCTCTTCTGCTCAGCTGCCCGCCGCCTCCGCCCGGACCGGGCGTGCGCGCGACACTGAGCTTCGCACGGGGGTGATGCGGGGCGACGCGGGCCATCGCCGGCTGGGCGGCCACGACCCCCGCCGCGGCGATCACGAGCGCGGCCACGACCAGCCGCCGGGTCGAACGGCCCCCCGCGGGGACCTTGGTGTCGCGCGGGTCGCGCGCGCGGGAGCGGGACATCTCGGTGCGTGCCTTCCTGTTCCTGCCCCGGCGTTCGCTGTCGCTCGTCCGGTTGCGCCGGGACGTGACCCTCATACCCGGCCTGGAACTCGGTAGCTGCGGCGCGGGGCCAAGTAGCGATCAGCGGTCGGCCACGGCCCCGGAAACCCGCAGGCGGGCTCCTGGCAAGGACCTAGTGGACGCTGAAGCCGCCGTCGACGCAGATGGCCTGGCCGGTGACGTACGACGAGGAGCCGGAGGCGAGGAAGACGGCCACGCCGCGGAAGTCGTCGGGGACGCCGTTGCGGCCGGTCATGGTCCGGGCGGCCATCTGCTCCACCCGTCCGGGCACGGCCTGGGCGGGCTCGGTCAGCGGGGTCAGGATGAAGCCGGGGATGAGCGTGTTGCTGGTGACCCCGTGCGCCGACCACGCCTCGGCCTGGGAGCGGGTCAGGCCGCAGATGCCGGCCTTGGCCGTGCCGTACACGCCGCTGTCGCCGAAGGCGCTGATGGACTGCTGGGAGCCGATGTTGATGATGCGGCCCCGGCCCCGGGCGGCCATGCGGGGGCCGAAGTGCTGTCCGAGCAGGAACGGCGCGGTGAGGTTGACGGCGACGGTCTGGTCGTAGTCGTCGGCGGTCAGCTCGGCCATGGGCTTTCTGATGTTGTTGGCGGCGTCGTTGACGAGAATGTCGATCTCGCCGAAGAAGCGGTCCGCCTCCTCGCACACGCGGGCGACGTCGGCGCGGTCGCCGAGGTCGGCGCTGATGGCGGCGGCGCGCACGCCGTGGCCGTGGAGCCTGTCGACGGCCTCGGCGAGCTCTTTCCGTCTCCGGGCGACCACGACCACGGCCGCTCCGGCGCGTCCGAGCGCCTCGGCGATGGTGTATCCGATGCCGGAGCTGCCTCCGGTGACGAGGGCGACCCGGCCGGTGAGTGAGAAGAGTTCCTCGATGTAGGTCGGCATGCCGCCGGAAGGTAGCAGCAGGCCGGAGCGCGCCTGGCGGCCAGGGGCGAAGGACGAAACGAAGGGCAGGTCAGGGGGACGGGTCGGGCGGGCCGGCGTCTTCGGCGTGCATCTCGCGCATCACGTCCTCGATCCTGCGCATCACCGTCTCCATGGTGCGCAGGGTCTCGGTGTCGAGGCGCCGAAGGAGGCGGATGTAGCCTCCGGTGCCGGCTTCGACGATCTCGCTGGTGAGCCGCCGCCCGGCATCGGTGAGTTCGACGCGGCGTACGCGGCGGTCGTGGGGGTCCTCGTGCCGGCTGGCCAGGCCCTGGGCCACCACGCGGTCGACGATGCCGGTGACGGTGCCCAGGCCGACGCCGAGGTGGCGGGCGAGCTCCTGCCCGGAGGTGGACCCGGCGAACGACAGGAACATGACGACCTTGAGCTGCTGCATCGTGAGGGTGGAGGCGAGCAGCGGCATCGAGCGGTCGCGGGCGAAGAAGCGGCCCATGCTGCGCTGCAGCTCGGCGAGGCGGGTGATGAGACACCCGCGCTCGGCGTCCTCCCCGATCTTCTCGCGGGTGGCGGGGTCGTCCTGCGGGCGGGGGGCGGACGCCGCGCCGGTTCCGGCGCGCCGCTCGGCTGGGCTGTCGTTCACTGTCACCTCTCGGGTCAAGAGGTTACCAGCCGTTAATGCGACAGCTGAATGTTCGCATGAGGCGAAGTGTTAGGCTTGAGAAAACAGTTTCCCCCGATGTCAGGAGCTCGGATGACCTCCTTGGCCAGGCTGAGCCTTGGCAACCGCACTCTCGTGATCATGATTGCGGTGGTGCTCGCGGGTTTCGGCTTGTTCGCGATTCCCTCGCTGAAACAACAGCTTTTCCCGTCGCTGGAGTTCCCCGCGGCGTTCACGGTGGCGAGTTATCCGGGTGCCGCTCCCGAGATCGTCGAGGAGCAGGTCACCAAGCCGATCGAGAGCGCGTTCCAGGGTATCGCCGGCGTCACCGACATCACCTCCACCTCCCGTGAAGGGATGTCGCAGGTGCAGGTGGCGTATGAGTACGGCACCGACATCGACCAGATGATCGGGAAGATGCAGCAGGCCGTCAGCCGGATCAAGGCGCAGCTTCCGGCCGACGTCGATCCGCAGGTGGTCGCGGGCAGCACCGACGACATCCCGGTGATGGCGATCGCGGTGGGCGACGGCGGCGACCAGCACGCCATGGCCGACAAGATCGAGAAGATCATGGTGCCGGAGCTGCAGTCGATCGAGGGCGTCCGCGACGTCACCGTCAGCGGCGCCGCCGAGCAGCAGGTCGTCATCACCCCCGACCAGGGGAGGCTCGCCCTGCTGGGGCTGTCGGCCGCGGCCATCCCCGATCTCCTGCGGGCCAACGGGGTGTCCATCCCGGCCGGCACGCTGACCGAGGGCGGCAAGTCGTTGACCGTGCAGATCGGCGACCCGGTGCGTACGGTGAAGGACCTCGAGAACCTCTACCTGACCCCCGCCGCGCCCGCGGCGGGCCAGGGCGCCGTGGCCGGGCAGCGCGGCGGCGCGAGCACGGGACAGGCCGCGGGACAGACCGCGGGCCGGGGCGCGGGTCAGAGCGGCGTGGCCGGGCAGGGGACGGCCGCAGCCGCCGCGGCGGCGCAGGCCCGCGCCGCCGGGGCCCGGCCGAAGCCGGTGAAGCTCGGCGACGTGGCCGACATCAGGGTCGAGGGCGCCGTGGCGACCACGCTCACCCGCACCAACGGCACCCCGACCCTGGGCGTGTCGGTGACGATGGTGCCCGACGGCAACGCCGTGCAGATCTCCCACGCGGTGAACGACGCCCTGCCGGACCTGACGCGGGAACTCGGCGACACGGCCGAGCTGACCGTGGTGTTCGACCAGGCACCGTACGTCGAGCGGTCTATCGAGGACCTCACGACCGAGGGCCTGCTGGGCCTGGCGTTCGCCGTGCTCGTGATCCTGGTGTTCCTGCTGTCGGTCCGCTCGACCCTGGTCACGGCCGTGTCGATCCCGCTGTCGGTGGTGATCGCGCTGATCGCGCTGTGGATCGGCGACTACTCGCTGAACCTGCTGACGCTGGGCGCGCTGACGATCGCCGTGGGCCGGGTGGTCGACGACTCGATCGTGGTGCTGGAGAACATCAAGCGCCATCTCGCCTACGGCGAGGAGAAGCGGCGGGCGATCCTCGGCGCGGTGCGCGAGGTGTCCGGCGCGGTGACCGCCTCCACTCTCACGACGGTCGCGGTGTTCCTGCCGATCGCCTTCGTCGGCGGGATGGTGGGGCAGCTGTTCAGCCCGTTCGCCATCACGGTGACCGTGGCGCTGCTGGCGTCGCTGCTGGTGGCGCTGACCGTCATCCCGGTGCTGGCGTACTGGTTCCTCAAGGCGCCGTCGCTCACCCCGCAGGAGATGCAGGCTGCACGCGAGGACGCCGAGCGCAGGGAGCTGCGCAGCCCGCTGCAGCGGATCTACCTGCCGGTGCTGCGGTTCGCGACGCGGCGGCGCCTGATCACGGTGCTGATCGGGGTGGTGGTGTTCGCCGCGACGATGGCCCTGGCGCCCAACCTGAAGACGAACTTCCTCGACAACTCGGGCAACGACACCACGCAGATCAGCCAGCGGATGCCGGCCGGGACCGCCCTGGCGACCACCGACGCGGCGGCCAGGAAGGTCGAGGCGGTGCTGGAGGCCGACGGGGGCGTGAAGTCCTACCAGGTGACGGTCGGCGGCGGGAACCGCTTCCTCGGCGGGGTGGGCGGCAGCGCGGATCGCGCGTCGTTCTCCGTCACACTGAAGGAGGGCGTGGACACCTCCGCGCTGGAGGAGCGGCTGCGGCAGCGGCTGAAGGGCCTGGCGGGGATCGGCGACGTCACGGTCGGCGGCAGCGGCGGCGGGTTCAACTCCGACCAGGTGCAGGTCATCGTGCAGGGCGCGGACCAGGCCGCGCTGAAGACGGCGGCCACCGCGGTGCGCGACGCCATGGCCAAGATCGACGGGTTGCGCGACGTGGCCTCCAACCTCGAAGACAGCATCCCGCGGGTCGAGGTGCACGTGGACCGGGAGAAGGCCGCCGCCAGGGGCCTGACCGAGGCCGGGATCGGGCAGCTGGTCGCGCAGGCGTTCCGCGGCGCGCCGGTCGGCTCGATCGACGTCGACGGCCGCTCCAGCGACGTGATCCTGCGCGCCGGCGGTGACGCGCCCGAGGACATGGCGGCGATCAGGAAGCTCGAGATCCCCACGGCGACGGGCCCGGTGAAGCTCGGCGACGTCGCCGACGTGGTGAAGGCCGACGGCCCGACCCAGATCACCCGGCAGGACGGCGACCGCACCGCGACGGTGTCGGGCACCGCCGACGCGTCCAACCTCGGTGCGATCACCACGAAGGTCACCGACACGCTGAAGACGCTGACGCTGCCGGCCGGGGTGACGTACAAGATCGGCGGTGCGAGCTCCGAGCAGCAGGACGCGTTCGCCGACCTGGGGCTGGCCATGCTGCTCGCGGTGGCGATCGTCTTCATGATCATGGTGGCGACGTTCCGCAGCCTGGTGCAGCCGCTGATCCTGCTGGTGTCGATCCCGTTCGCGGCGACCGGTGCGATCGGGCTGCTGCTGGCCACCGACACGGCGCTCGGCGTGCCCGCGCTGATCGGCATGCTGATGCTGATCGGCATCGTCGTCACCAACGCGATCGTGCTGATCGACCTGATCAACCAGTATCGCGAGCAGGGGCTGGGCGTGGTGGAGGCGGTCATGGAGGGCGGCCGGCGGCGGCTTCGCCCGATCCTGATGACCGCGATCGCGACGATCTGCGCGCTCACGCCGATGGCGCTGGGCGTGACCGGTTCGGGTGGGTTCATCTCCCAGCCGCTGGCCATCGTCGTGATCGGCGGCCTGATCTCCTCGACGCTGCTGACGCTGGTGCTGGTGCCGACGCTCTACACGGTGGTGGAGCGGCTCAAGGAGCGCATGCGCCGTACGCCGAAGCCGCCCGCCTCGGGTGAGGACGAGCTGACCGTGTACGGCAAGGAGGCCCTCGAACCGGCCCAGTGAACCCGGCCCAGTGAACCCGGCCCAGTGAACCCGGCCCAGTGAACCCGGCGCAGTGAACCGGCCGATCGAGCCCGGCGGCGTGAACCGCGCCTCATGAACCGGGCCGCCACGACCAGGTAACCGCAAACAGTTCTTCGCGAAGAAGTCTTTGCGAAGAACTGTTTGCGGTTTATGGTGTCGGCATGACCGATCACGGCGATACCCCCCGCAACCCGCTCGCGGAGGACGCGGTCGTCCTCGACGCCAAAGGACTGCGCGCGCTCGCCCATCCCGTGCGCGTGCAGGTGGTGGGCCTGCTGCGCAAGCACGGCCCGTCGACCGCCACCCGGCTCGCCGAGCTGCTCAACATCAACTCCGGCGCGGCCAGCTACCATCTGCGCCGGCTCGCCGCCGCGGGATTCGTCGAGGAGGACACCGCCCGCGGCAACGCGCGGGAGCGATGGTGGCGCGCGGTTCACCAGTCCACCTATCTCGACGACCTGGACCTGGCCGAGCAGGAGCCCGAGGCCACGCTGGCCTACCTGCAGTCCGTCGCCGCCACCTACGCCATGCGCACCCAGCGGACGATCAACGAGCTGCCGACGATGCCGCGCGATTGGCGTGCCGCGGCCGACATGAGCGACTGGGCGCTGCGGCTGACCCCGCAGGAGGCCGTCGCCCTGCGCGAGGAGCTGTGGGAGGTCATCGCCCGCCACCGCCGCGACAGCCCGGAGGCGGCCGGCGCCCCCGCGGACGCCGAGCGGGTGTCGCTCATCGTGCAGATCCTGCCCGAACTGGACGCGCCCCCCGCTCAAGAAGAAGCCGCACCGGAAGACACCGCACCGGAAGAGACCGCCCAGGAAAACACCGTTCAGGAAAACACCGCCCAGGAAGACGACCCCCGATGACGGGCCAGGAAACGCGCACGGACGGGCTCCCCGGCGGTCCCTCCCGCGCACGGAGGCTGCGGCCGCTCGGCGGGCTGCTCGCGGCCATGGCGGTCGCGCTGACCGGCACCCGGGTGTCGGCCGTCGCGCTGCCGTGGTTCGTGCTGGTCACGACCGGCAGCGCCACCCAGACCGGGCTGGTGGCGTTCTGCGAGATGACTCCGTACGTGGTGGTCAAGGCGCTGACCGGGCCGCTGGTCGACCGGACCGGCCCGCGGGTCGTCTCCTGGAGCACCGACGCGGTCAGCGCGGCCGCGGCCGCCGCGATCCCCCTGCTGCACGCCGCGGGCCTGCTGACCTTCCCCGTGCTGCTGGCCCTGGTCGCGGTGATCGGCGCCGTACGCGGCCCGGGCGACCTGGCGAAGGAGATCATGGTCCCGGAGGCCGCCGAGCGCGCCCTGGTGCCGCTGGAGCGCGCCACCGGACTGTCCGGCGTGACCGAACGGCTGGCCTCGACCCTCGGCCCGGCGGCCGGCGGCTTCATGGTGGCGCTGCTGGGACCGCTGACCGGCCTGGTCCTCAACGCCGTGTGCTTCGCCCTCGGGTCGCTGATCATCGCGTTCGCCCTGCCGCGCGGCATGGGCCACCCGGCCGACGAGGCCCCGGCCGCATCCGAGTCCGGCTACTGGCGGCGTTTCGGCGAGGGCTTCGCGTTCCTGCGCGGCGAGCCGCTGCTGCTCACCATCATCGTCATGGTCGGGATCACCAACCTGCTGGACGCGGCGTTCGGCACCGTGCTGCTGCCCGTGTGGGCCGAGCGGTCCGGCAACGGCCCGACCGCGATCGGGCTGAGCAACGGCGTGTGGAGCGCCACGGCGGTCGCGGGAAGCCTGGTCGCCGCGGCCGTCGCGCACCGGATGCCGCGCCGGGTCGTGTTCTTCGCCGGGTTCCTGCTGGCCGGGGCGCCGCGGTTCCTGGTGCTGGCGGCCGACGTGCCGATGTGGGCGGTGCTGGCGGTGTTCGTGGTGAGCGGGGCCGGTGGAGGCTTCCTCAACCCGATCCTGGGGGCGATCGCCTTCGAGCGGGTGCCGCATGCCCTGCGCGGCCGGGTCAACGCGCTGGGCGACGCGATGGCGTGGGCGGGCATCCCCCTGGGCGGGCTGATCGCCGGGGCGGCGGTGGCGTGGACCGGCCTCGTGCCGGTGTTGCTGGTGGCCGGCGCGGCGTACTTCCTGACCACCAACCTGGCCGCGCTGCTGCCGCAGTGGCGGGAGATGGACCGCCTGCGCGGCCGGGGCGCGCAGCAGTCCCCGGCGGCCGAGCCCGTCACGTAAGGCCCTTCCGGCACCTGCGGACAGCCGGAGGGAACGGCCTCAATAGACTGGGCCAACGTGAATGCCAAGCCGCGTATCCCGAATGTCCTGGCCGCTCGTTACGCCTCGCCCGAGCTGGCCCGTCTGTGGTCCCCGGAGCACAAGGTGGTGCTGGAGCGCAGGCTCTGGCTCGCCGTGCTGAAGGCCCAGGCCGACCTCGGGATCGAGGTGCCCGAGCAGGCGATCGCCGACTACGAGAAGGTGGCCGAGCAGGTCGACCTGGCCTCCATCGCCGAGCGGGAGAAGGTCACGCGGCACGACGTGAAGGCCCGCATCGAGGAGTTCAGCGCCCTGGCCGGGCACGAGCACGTCCACAAGGGCATGACCTCCCGCGACCTGACCGAGAACGTCGAGCAGCTGCAGATCCGCGACAGCCTGCTGCTGGTGCGCGGGCGGGTCGTGGCGCTGCTGGCCCGCCTGGGCCGCCTGGCCGCCGAGCACTCCGCGACCGTCATGGCGGGCCGCTCGCACAACGTCGCCGCGCAGGCGACCACGCTCGGCAAGCGCTTCGCGACCGCCGCCGACGAGCTGCTGGTGGCCTACGAACGCCTTGAGGACCTGCTGGAGCGCTACCCGCTGCGCGGGATCAAGGGCCCGGTCGGCACCGCGCAGGACATGCTCGACCTGCTCGGCGGCGAGGAGCGGCTGGCCGAGCTGGAGGACCGCGTCGCCGCGCACCTGGGGTTCGCCCGCCGCTTCACCAGCGTCGGCCAGGTCTACCCCCGCTCGCTCGACTACGACGTGCTGACCGCGCTGGTGCAGCTTGCCGCCGCCCCGTCGTCCCTGGCCAAGACCATCCGCCTGATGGCCGGGCACGAACTGGTCACCGAGGGCTTCAAGGAAGGCCAGGTCGGCTCGTCGGCGATGCCGCACAAGATGAACACCCGCTCCTGCGAGCGCGTCAACGGCCTGACGGTGATCCTGCGCGGGTACGCCTCGATGGCCGGGGAGCTCGCCGGCGACCAGTGGAACGAGGGCGACGTGTCCTGCTCGGTCGTCCGCCGGGTCGCCCTGCCCGACGCGTTCTTCGCCTTCGACGGCCTGGTGGAGACCATGCTGACCGTGCTGGACGAGTTCGGCGCGTTCCCGGCGGTCATCGAGGCCGAGCTGGGCCGCTATCTGCCGTTTCTCGCCACGACCAAGATGCTCATGGCGGCCGTGCGGGCCGGGGTCGGCCGCGAGACCGCCCACGAGATCATCAAGGAGCACGCCGTCGCCTCGGCGCTGGCCATGCGCTCGCGCGGCGCCGGCAACGAACTGCTCGACCGGCTGGCCGCCGACGAGCGTTTCCCCCTCGGCCGGGCCGAGCTCGACGCGCTGCTGGCCGACCGCGCCTCCTTCGCCGGCGCGGCCGCCGGTCAGGTGGCCGCCGTGACCGCGCGGATCGGCGAGATCACCGCGCGCCATCCCGGCGACGCCGCCTACGTCCCGGGCTCGATCCTGTAGGGACACGCGTGCGCGAACTGGTGAGCGAGGCCGAGGTCGTCGCCGCCTCGGGCGACGACGACCTCGTGGTGTGGGCGGCACAGGGCATGCGGCCCGGCGTACGCGCCTGGGCGTACGGGGAGGCGGTGGCGGTGGCCAGCCCCGAGGCGTCGCGGCGCGACCGCCTGGTGGTGCGGGGCCCGGCCGCCCAGGCCGCCCCGCTCGTACGGCACGCCCTGGCCGAGTGCGGCCCGTCCTACCGGCCCCTCGGCGACGCGGAGCTGATCGAACGCCTCATCGAGGCCGTGCCCGAGCTGGAGCTGGCCGGGCACTTCTCCTGGATGGGCACCGAGAAGCTCGCCCCACCCCGCCCGGAGGTGACGAGCCCGGAGGTGACGAGCGGGCAGGGGACCGGTCCGGAGGGGGCGGCGTCCTGGCTGGCGGACACCGCCGCCCCGGAGGTGACGGCGCTGCTCGCCGCCGCCAGCCCCGGCTCCTACGCCGTGCCGGGCCTGCCGCGCGTACGCCGCTGGGCCGGCGTCCGGGACGGCTCGGGGGCCCTGCTGGCGGTCGCGGCCGACGCGTGGTCGGCGCCGACGGTGGGCCTGCTGGCCGGCGTCGCGACCGCCGAACCGGCGCGGGGACGCGGGCTGGGGGAGCGGGTGTGCCGATTCGTGGCCGCCGCGCTGATCGCGGAACACGGCCGCGCGGCGCTGATGGTGGACGACTGGAACCGGGCGGCCATCGTCGTCTACGAACGGCTCGGCTTCGCCCGCCGCCGCGTGGCCGCCGCGGGCCTGCGTACCTGACCGGGCCCTGCGCGGGTCAGGCGGGCGCAGGTCAGAGGGCGCGGTTCAGGCGGCGCGTGACGGGCCGAGCAGGCGCGGGCGCAGCGCGGCCAGCACGTCGGGCAGGTCGCGCAGGGTGGTGATTCTCGTCACGGCGGGGGAGGAGGCGCCGGGCTCGGCACGGTAGCGGTCGAGCCACACCCCGTGCATACCGGCCAGGGTGGGGGCGACCGCGTCGAGCAGGAGGTTGTCGCCGACCATGAGCACCTCCTGCGGGCGCAGGCCGAGCTTGGCCGCGGCCGTGTGGTAGCACTGCGAGGCGGGCTTGAACGCGCCGAGCGTGTCGGGCGTCAGCACCACTTCCATGCGGTCCATCAGCCCGATGCTGCGCAGCTTGGCCTCCTGCTGCAGGGCCACGCCGTTGGTGAGCACGCCCAGCGCGGGGGCGTCGTCGAGGGCCGTCAGCGCGTCCAGCGTCTCGGCCACGTCGGCGAAGGCGGTCCAGGCGGACTCGTAGTGGGTCAGGAAGCCGGCGAAGGCCGTGTCCGGGTCGGACGGCGCGGGCAGCCCGAGCCGCCGGCAGAAGTCACGCAACCGCCGGCGCCGCTGCTCGGCGAACGAGCACTCCCCGGCCTGCCAGGCGGGCACGTGCTTGTCCTCCAGGTCGAGCCACAGCGCCGGCGCCTCCGGCAGCAGCTCATGACCGGGGCAGACCGACTCGGTCCAGCGGGTCGCGGCGTGTGCGACCGCCCGGCGATGATCGAAAAGGGTCTCGTCGAGGTCGAACAGAATGGCCCTGATCACGAGTCCCCATCTTGACTGGGTCGTGTTACCGGCGCGTTTCCTGTCAGTGAAGCCCCCGAGGATGACAGGTAGGAAATTTCCTACGTATGATGGTGCCGTGGACGTCACCCCCACCGCCGCAGGGCCCCAGTCGCCGTCGCCTCCCGCGTCACGGCCGCCGGCTGCGTCGACTCCGCCGCCGCCGTCGCCGTCGTCGTCGTCTTCTGAGGACGAGATCTTCGCCGCGCTCGCCAGCCCGGTGCGGCGCGAGGTGCTGCGCCTGCTCCGCGAGCGCGGGCCCCGGTCCGTCCAGGAGCTGGCCTCCGGCTTCTCCATGGCCCGGCCCAGCTTCTCGGAGCATCTGCGGGTGCTGCGCGAGGCGGGACTGGTCAGCGAACGCAGGGACGGCAGGCGCCGGCTCTACAGCCTGGAGCCCGTTCCACTCGTCCGGGTCCGCGACTGGCTGGACCCTTACGAGCGGTTCTGGCGCGACAAGCTGTCCGCTTTGCGCCACCTGCTCGACGACGCCGAGACCGCGGACACCGGAACGACGACAGACAGCAAAACGACAGACACCACGACATGCGCCGGCGGTCCGCCGTACGACAGCGGCGGCGGCCCCCGCGCGGACCAGGACGAGGAGAGGCCATGAACGACGCCGACGACCCGACCGTGCTGCGCCTGGACGAATACCTGGCGCACCCGCCCGCCCGCGTGTGGCAGGCCCTAACCGACCCGGACCTGCTCGCGCAATGGTTCATGCCGGGCGACTTCCGCCTCAGCGTGGGCCACCGCTACACCATGCGCGGGACGGCCATGCCCGGCACCGGGTTCTCCGGCACCGTCAAGGCCGAGGTGCTGGCCTTCGAGCCCGAACGCATGCTCCGCCTGGGCTGGCGCGACGCCGACCCGGCCAGCCCCGCCGGCGCCGACTGGACGATCACCTGGACGCTCGAACCCGAAGGCCGGGGCACCCGGCTGTTCCTCACGCACGAGGGCTTCGACCCCGGCAGCGAGATGCAGCGGCGGGCCCGCTCCATCATGGACGGCGGATGGCGCCGCCTGATGACCGGTTCGCTGGCCGCCGTGCTGTGACCCCTCCCTGAGTCCCCTTTGCGCCTGACCCCCCCGGGGGTCAGGCGTGCCGTGCCGCGTTGGCGTGGATGGCGTCGCGGATCCAGCGGCTCAGGCCCTCGGCGACCCGCTCGTAGTTGACCGCGAAGCGCTGGTCGGCCACGTACGTCTCCCCGAGACCCTTGTGGATCTCGTAGGTGCAGTCGTAGAACCAGCGGGTGATGTGCGCCCGGTGCCGTTCGGCCGCGTCCATCGCCCGCTCGCCGTCCGCGGGCGCCCCCTCGGCGAAAGCCGCCGCGAACGCCTGCAGCACCTCGCCGGCCTCCGCCGTGATGGCCCGCCAGTCGTCCCTGGTGTAGCGGGCCGTCCGGCGGCGGGTCTGCTCGAACGCGTCGGTGCCGCCCCAGCGTTCCTCCGCCTCCTCGGCGAACTGCGCCGGGTCGAAGTCGCCGAACATCTCGAACCGCTCCTCCGGCGTGAGGGAAATCCCCATCTTCCTCGCCTCCATGGCATGTTGGACCGCCGCCGCCATCGCCTCCAGCCGCCCGATCCTGCGTCGCAGCAACTCGTGCTGGCGGCGCAGGTGGGTCACCGGGTCCGAGCCCGGCTCGTCGAGGATGACGGCGATCTCCTCCAGGGAGAACCCGAGCTCCCGGTAGAACAGCACCTGCTGCAGCCGGTCGAGGTCCGGCTCGCTGTAGCGCCGATATCCGGCGGCCGTGCGCTCGCTGGGCCGCAGCAGCCCGATCTCGTCGTAGTGGTGCAGCGTCCGCACGGTGATCCCCGCGAAGCGGGCGACCTGGCCGACCGAGTAACCCACGGGCTCTCCTCCCTTCCGGGTCCAAGCCTGCGGCCTCTCGTTACGTGAGGGTCAACCCGGTCGCGTCCCGATGCCTGGACGTCACCAGCGGCCGCACCTCGGCACGTTCACGGCGCGAGCAGTTGCCGCACCCGCGCGGCCTGCCGGGTGAGGTGGTCGCGCTCGGCCACGCTGGTGGCGGCGCGGGCGGCCTCGGCGTACAGCTCGGCGGCCAGCGGGAGATCGCCGGCGCGTTCGTGCAGGTAGGCCGTCACCGCGGCGTAGCGGGGCAGGCCGGGGTCCACGCCGTCCAGCGCCGCCAGGCCGGCGCGCGGCCCGTCGGCCTCGCCGACCGCCACCGCGCGGTTGAGCCGCACCACCGGGCTGCCGGTCAGGCGCAGCAGCTCGTCGTACCACTCCACGATCTGCACCCAGTCGGTCTCGGCGGCGCTGCGGGCGTCGGCGTGCAGGGCGGCGATCGCGGCCTGCGCCTGATATTCGCCCAGCCGGTCGCGGGCCAGCGCGGCCTGCAGGATCGCCACCCCCTCGGCGATCAGGCGGGTGTCCCAGCGCGACCGGTCCTGCTCGGCGAGGGGGACCAGGCGGCCTCCCGGGCCGGTGCGCGACGCGCGCCGGGCGTGGTGCAGCAGCATGAGCGCGAGCAGCCCGGCGGCCTCGGGCTCGCCGGTCAGGGCGGCGAGCTGGCGGGTCAGCCGGATCGCCTCGGCCGCCAGGTCGACGTCTCCGCCGTACCCCTCGTTGAACACGAGATAGAGAACGCGCAGCACCGTGCCGAGATCGCCGGGCTGGTCGAGCGGCAGTCCCGCGATCCGCCGTTTGGCCCGGCTGATCCGCTGCGCCATGGTCGCCTCGGGGACGAGGTGGGCCGCCGCGATCTGCCGCGTGGTCAGCCCGCCGACCGCGCGCAGCGTCAGGGCCACGGCCGAGCTGTGCGGCAGGGTGGGGTGCGCGCACAGGAAGTACAGCCGCAGCGTGTCGTCGGTCGCGGGCGGGGGACCGGGCGGAGGCTCGGCCTGCACGGCCAGCTCCCGGCCCCGCCGCGACGCCTCGGCGCGGGCGGCGTCGAGGAACCTGCGCCAGGCGGCCGCGACCAGCCAGGCCTTCGGATCGCGCGGGGGATCGGCGGGCCAGGTGTCCAGCGCCCGGATCAGGGCCTCCTGCACGGCGTCCTCGGCCGAGGCGAAGTCGGCTCCGCGCCGGACGAGGACACCGATCACCGCGGGCACGAGCTCCCGCAGCAGCGACTCGTTCACTCGGTGACCGTGGGCGGCTCGGTGAGGAACGGCCGGACCTCCAGCCACTCGTGGATGGGCTTGCCGCCGGGCCCGGGAGCGGCCGACAGCTCCCCGGCGAGCTGGACCGCCCGGTCCCAGGAGTCCACGTCGATGACCATCCAGCCGGCGATGAGGTCCTTGGTCTCGGCGAACGGGCCGTCGGTCACCGGCGGGCGCCCTTCGCCGTCGTACCGTACGAACGCGCCCTCGGGGGACAGGCCCTGGCCCTCGACGTACTCGCCCGTCTCCTCCAGGCGGGCCGCGAAGTCACGCATGAACTGCACGTGCGCGTCGACCTCCTCCGGCGTCCACGTGTCCATCGTCCCGCAGTCGACGACGGGGGCCGGGCCGCCCCGGTAGTGCTTCAGGATCAGGTATTTCATCGTCGTTCTCCTGTGTCGTGGGGCCTGTCGTGGCCGCTCGCATCCCTGGGACGGAGCCGGCACCACATTCTCGACACCCGGCACGACAATTTCTCGAAAGAATCCGGTGGTGGACTCTCCCACCGGGGGAGAGGCCATGCTGGGGCACGTGCACGACGACCTTCTGTCGATCGGGCAGTTCGCCCGCCTCGCCCGGCTCAGTGTCAAGCAACTGCGCCACTACGCCGCACTGGGGCTGCTCGAACCCGCCTGGATCGACCCCGCCAGCGGCTACCGCTACTACCGGACCGCACAGGCCCGCGACGCGCTCGTCATCGGCCTGCTGCGCTCCCTCGACGTCCCCCTGCCGGTCATCGCGGACGTGTTGTCCGGCGGCGACGGGGGACAGGACGCCCCGGCAGGGGGCTCCGCGGCCGCCGCGCTCGCGCGGGTCAGGGACGACCTGGAGGCCGAACTCGCCCGCCGCAGGCGCACCCTCAACAGCCTCGAACGCATCCTCGCCACCGGCCTGCCCGGCGCCGAGGTCACCCTCGTCGCCGAACCGCCACGCCCCGCGATCGTCGTCCGCGACCTGGCGGCCACCCCCGAGGACATCGGCCGCGCCACCTCCGCCTGCGTCGCCCGCCTGCTCGCCGCCGCGCCGCCCGCACCCGCCCTCGTCGGGCTGTTCCCGCTCGACTACGGCGAGTCCGTCCCCGTCGCGGTCGCCCTCACCGGCACCGGCCTGCCGCAGGTGCCCGGCGCCGCACCCGAGATCCTGCCCGGCGGCACGTTCGCCGTCGCCGCGCACGTCGGCCCCTACGACCAGATCCCGCTCACCGCCCACGCCCTGCTCGCCTGGTGCGCCGAACGCGGGCACGCCCCCACCGGCCCGCTCCGCGAGGCCTACGTCTCCGACCCCGCGACCACCCCGCCCGAGCGGCTGGTCACCCACCTGATGATCGCTCTGGAGGACGAACGATGAACTGGTATTCCGCCGCCGACACCCCCGAACTCGCCGAATTCGGCCCCGTCACGGGACTCGGCGTCACCGGGCGCGGCGCGCCCGGCGGACCCGCACACATGGCCGCGATCACCGCCCTGTACGCCGTCGCGGGACCACTCACCGGACTCGCCGGACTGCCCATGCCCGTGCTCGAAGGCCGCTGGTGGGTCGAGGACACCACCCGCCATCCCCTCGACGTGCCCAGGGACGAATGGCACTGGCACCTGTTCCTGCGCCTGCCCGACACCCTCGACCCCGCCCTCGCCGAGCAGGCCCGCGAGGCCGCCCGCCCCGCCCCCGGCATCGACGCCGTCCAGCTCGTCACCTTCACCGACGGGCGGTGCGTCCAGATGACCCACCACGGCTCCTTCGCCGAGGAACCGAAGTCGCTCGCGCTGATGGACGAGTTCATGCGCGCCCACGGCCTCGTCCCGGCCGGCCTCCACCACGAGATCTACCTGAGCGGCGTCCAGGAGACCGATCCCGCGGCGCTGCGCACCATCCTGCGCCAGCCCGTGCGCGACGCCTGACCACCCCGCTAGGCGTCCGGCCCGGCCTGGTCGTCCCGTACGGCCCGGCCGCGCCGGCGGCGCAGCAGCGGGTGCGACCCCATCGCCACCTCCAGCTCCCCGGGCAGGTCGTCGCGGTAGCGGCCGAGCGTCGACAGGTCGCTGTGGCCCAGCACCCGCCGCACCGCGTCCATGTCCGTGCCGTCGGCCAGCAGGTGCGTCGCCGTCGTGTGCCGTAACCCGTGCGGCGTCACCGCCCGGCGCCGCCCGGGATCCACCTGCCGCTGCACCCGGTCGATGACCGCCTGCACGTCGCCCCGCGCCAGCCGCCTGCCCCGCCACGACAGCAGCAGCGCCTTCTCGCCGTCCCCGCCCGCCCGCACCGCCAGGTACGCGTCGAGCGCGGAGGCGACGGCATCGGGCAGCGGGACGTCCCGGGTGCGCCCGCCCTTGCCGAAGATGCGCCAGTAACGCACCCCGTCGTTGGTGTAGAAGTCCTCCACGTTGGCCCGCACCAGCTCCGACACGCGCGGGCCCAGCGTGGTCAGCAGCAGCACCACCAGCGCGTCACGCACCTCCGTCCGCTGGTCGGCCCGCCTGCGCCGCCCCGCCCCCGAACCGGCCGTCTCCGCGGGCGGCGCGGCGGGCGAGGCCGCCGCCTCGATCAGGCCCTCGGCCTGCTCCCGGGTCAGCGCCCGGCGCTCCGGCCGCAGCCCGCCCCGCTCGCGCGCCCGCACCGACGAGGCCGCCATCGGATCCAGATGCACCCACCCCGCCGACGTGGCGTGCCGGAACAACGCCGACACCGACCGGCGGAACCTCGCCTGCGACGCCGCGCTCTGTCCCGTGTTTCCCCCGCTGCTCTTGTCCTGCCCGTCGCGCTTCCTGCGCTCGTCCGGCTTGCGCGCGAAGGCCAGCAGCACCGCGTCGACGTCCTCGCCGGTCAGGTCGTCCAGCACCCGGCCCGGCCCGGCCAGCCGTACGAACGTGGCCACGTCGCGCGCGTACACCTCGGCCGTGGAGGGCGACAGCGCACCGGTCACCGTCTTGGCGCGGACCAGCTCCACATAGCGATCCCCGGCCTCCTGCACGGTCAGCCTGTTCACCTGTACGGGCAGCATGATCGACACCGTACCGACCCGCACCGACAGCGGACAGCCCGGCGGCGTGTCTTCTACGCCTCGCCGGCGACGTCGATCGCGTCGACGAACCGCTCGGCCTCCGCCTGGCCCATGCCCGTCTCGCCGCGCACCAGGAACACCGCCTGCTCGCCGCGCCCGGCCGCCTTCAGCTCCCGCACCCGCGACGCCAGGTCCGGCCGCGCGTGGTCCGGAGCCACCGGCAGCGGCCGCCCGGCGGCCAGGGCCTCGGCCAGGTCCTTGGCCTCCTTCAGGCCGAGCCCGGTCTGCTCACGGATCAGCTTGATCGCTTCGATTTTCTTGTTCTCGGCGTACAGCTCCCGCACCCGGTGCTGCAGGTCGGCCGAGACCGGCGGCAGCAGGCCGGGGCTGCGCCAGGCCAGCGGCCCGGCGGGGCGTGCGCCGGCCCGCACCGCCGCGAGACCCACACCGAGAAGCGCGATCACGATGACGGCGAGGACCAACACCTCGACCGTGCCCAAGCCGAACATGTGATCATCGTAAGCCCCGCCCCATGCAACAGTCAGCCCTTCCGGACGAGCGCCGTCCCGTCTCCGTGCCGAAGCCGTGCCGCCGTCGCGTGCCTGACCACGACATGGACAGGCACGCGACGGCCGAGCCCTCGAATACTCGGGTCATGAGTTCGACCGCGACAACTCCAGCCCAGGCTCCGGGATTCGCGCGCACCAGCGTCGGTGGAATCACCGTGACCACCGTCTACGACGGGGCGCTGCCCATCCTCGCCACCGACATGCACGGCGAGTCGCCGGAGCGGATCAGCGAGCTCCTGGCTGACGGATTCCTCCCACCGGAGGGCGACCTCCTGACGGCCGTGAACACCTTCCTCTTCCGGACGGGCGGACGCACGGTGCTGGTCGACGCGGGCGCCGGCACCTCCCTCGGACCAGGCACCGGTCATCTGCTGGAGAACCTCCGCGCCGCCGGAGTCAGCCCGGAACTGGTCGACGACGTCCTCATCACGCACCTGCATCCCGACCACGCTTTCGGTCTCGTGACCGCGGGCGGGGAGGCGGCCTTCCCGTCCGCGACCGTCCACCTGTCGGCACTCGACGCTCAGCACTGGTTGAACGACGCCGCGGCCGCTGAGGGCGTGCACGCACAGATCCACCGATGGGCCGCGCAGGCGCTGACGCCCTATCGTGCCCGCGGCCGGTTCTCCACCTTCGCCTACGGTGAGCAGCCGGTGCGGGGCGTGACCTCGGTCGATCTCCACGGCCACACCCCAGGTCACAGCGGCTACCTGGTGAGCGGTGACGGGGAGCGGCTGCTGTTGTGGGGTGACACCATGCACAGTCACACCGTTCAGTTGCGGGCCCCGCACGTCGCGATGGACATCGACAGCGATCGGCCTGGTGCCCGCGCCGCCCGCATGCGCATCTTGGACGAGATCCGGATGCGGGGGTGGGTGGTCGGGGGCGCTCATCTTCCCTTCCCCGGCATCGGGCGTATCCGGTTCCGTCAGGGTGAGGCCCGGTGGGTGCCCGCGCCGTACCGTCCGCTGGAGTGCGCATGACCATCGACCCTGCCTCAGCCGCCCCTGCCTCAGCCGAGACGGCCGCACGCGGCGCCTGCGCGCGTTCCCGCGCGAGCGGCGCGGGCCCGCAGAGCAGGATGCCCGGCGCGACCAGGCCACTGGGCGCGAGACATGATGGAGGGGTGATGGCCGGCAAGTCGTCGTCGGAGGAGCTCGGTGAGTTTCTCCGGGCACGTCGTGCCGCAGTGACCCCACAGGAGCTCGGCATCACCCCCTCGTACGGCGACCGCCGGAGGGTGCCGGGGCTCAGACGGGAGGAGCTCGCCGAGCTGGCCGGGCTCAGCACGACGTACTACACCCGCTTGGAGCGAGGCGAGAGCCATCAGGTTTCGGATGCGATCCTGGAGGCCGTCGCACGGGCGCTGAAGCTGTCACCCGACGAGCGTGCGCACCTCTACCGCCTGGCACGGGCCCTCCCGCCGGTCCGGGGGACCGGCAACGAGGACCACGTCCGCGATCCCATCCGTGACCTCGTCGGCAGCAGCCTCGGCGCGGTCGTGCTCGTGGGACGGCGCACCGACATCCTCGCGGGCAACCCGCTCGGATACGCGCTGTGGTGCCTCACGACCGCCGAGATCGCCGCCATCGGGACACCTGACGCGCCGAATCAAGCCCGGCGGGTCTTCCTCGGCCCTCGTTTCCGCGATCTGTTCGCCGACTGGGAGCGCCAGGCCGAGGATCTCGTGTCCTACCTGCGGCTGGCGACGGCGGAGCGGCCCGACGACCTCGCCCTCCACCGGCTCGTCTCCGAGCTCGCCACCGGCAGCGAGGACTTCGCCCGCCTGTGGCGCGACCACCCGGTACGCGACTGCCTGCACACCGTCCGCCGCTATCGGCATCCCCTCGTCGGCGAGCTGGAGCTGAACGAGGAGATTCTCCGCCTGCCCGACGATCCGGGGCAGCGTCTGATCGTGAGCGCGGCCAAGGCGGGCACGCGCTCGGCCGACCGGCTCGCACTTCTCGGCGTCCGCGTCGCCGGCTGACCGCCGGCCCGCGCGCACGCCGGTCGTCAACCCAGTCAAGATCCGATACGCGAGGAGCACGTGTGATTGTCGTCTCATCCGCCACCAGCGACACCGGTTCCGCCGTCGCCGAGGCATTGCTCGCCGCCGGACACCGGATTCGGGTGCTGGGCCGCGACCGCGGCCGGCTTCAGCGATTCGTGGAGCGCGGCGCCGAAGCGGCCGAAGTATGTCCCGACGACCCCCACGGCCTCCGGGAGGCCTTCGCCGGTGCCCGCGCGGCGTTCGTCATGATCGCACCCGGCCTCATCCCCGGCAGCAGCGACTTCCCCGCCTACCAGCGGCGCGTGATCAGCGCTTATCGTCAAGCGCTCGACGCGCTCGACGGCCTCACCCGGGTCGTCGGCCTGAGCGGCTGGGCCGCGAGTTACGCCGGTGCCCGTGGCCCGGTGTGGGGGCTGCGGCCGTTCGAAGAAGCGCTCGACACCCTGACCGGTGTGGAGGTGACCCACCTGCGGGCCGGGTGGTTCATGGAGAACACCCTGCCGATGATCGAAGAGGTGCGGGCCACCGGCACCGCCCACGGGCTCATCCCCGGGGACATCCCTCTCCCGGCCATCGCCACGGCCGACATCGGCGCCGTCGCCGCGGATCTTCTCACCGGGCGCCGCAGGGCCGGCACCGGCACGCTCGAACTGCAGGGTCCCCGGGACATCACGCTCGACGAGATCATCGCCGCTATCGGACAGGCAGTTGGACGCCCTGGGGCGCGCTACGAACGGATCGACGCCGCCGCGATGCGCGAGCGTCTTCTCGCTGCCGGGTTCTCCCCGCACATGGCGGACGGCACCACCGCCATGATGACCGACGTCGCCGAACGCCGGATCGTCATGACCCAGCCGCGTGACACCGAGACCGCGACACCGACGACCTTCGAGGAGTTCCTCGCCCGTGTGATCGGCTGACCCCCGCACAAGCCCTCGCGGGTCAGCCCACCCGCCGGGCGATCGTGATCCCGTCGCGCACCGGCAGCATCACCGACTCGACCCGGCTGTCCCGCGCGATCGTCTCGTTCAGGCGGCGTACGGCCACCTGCGCGTCCCCCTGGAAGGCCGGGTCGAACACGCGCCCGCCCTGGAACACGTTGTCGAGCACGACCAGCCCGCCCGGGGTGAGCCGGGTGACCACCTCCTCGTAGTAGTCGGGGTAGCCCTGCTTGTCGGCGTCGATGAAGGCGAAACCGATGGACGGCTCGGCGGGAAGCGCGCGCAGCGTCTCCAGCGCCGGCCCGATCCGCAGGTCGACGCGGTCGGCCACACCGGCGCGCTCCCAGTAGTTCCTGGCGATCGACGTCCACTCCGTGCTCACGTCGCACGCCAGCAGCCGCCCGTCCGGCGGCAGTCCCCGGGCGATGCAGATCGAGGAGTAGCCGGTGAACACCCCCACCTCGACGGCCAGGCGGGCGCCCGACAGGCGCACCAGCATCGTCAGCAGGGCGCCCTCGTCGTGCGAGACCTGCATCCCGGCCGCGCCGCCCGTCTCCTCCCGCGTCCTGACCACCAGGTCGTTCAGCACCTCGTCGGCAGGGGAGCAGTGCGTGAGCAGGTAGTCGTCCACGACCGGCGACACGGCCCACGCCGCGTCGCCCGCGACCGGGGGCGACCAGTCGGCCGCGAGCTCCTCCTGGGTGGCGAACCGCAGCAGGTGACGGGCGACGACGTCCTGCACGCCGAGCAGCGATTCGGCGTCGGCGGCGGTCGCGATCATCTCCAGTCCGCCGTCGTGCGGCCGCAGCACGCACCGCCCGGACCGCACCTCGATGACCGCCCGGCCGTCGCCGCCGAGCACGGCCTGCGCCTTGTGGCCCATGTGCGACACGAGCTGCTTGATGTAGCGCTCGGGCCTGTCGGTGACGACGTGCGCCGTCGAATGAGGCATCGGCTTCCTCCAGTGACACATCAAGCGTTGATATTTTCCGACGCTTCCGGTCCGGTGATTGTGATGGGCGGCTCGCCGGTTTGTCAAAGCGTCGACCATCCTCGACACTTTTCTCCCGTGAACGACGAGAAGACGACGGGGGAGCGTCCCGGCACGCCCCCGGGCGGGCCCGAGCTCCTGGAGCTGCGCACCCCCGAGCAGTTCAAGGCCCTCGGCCACCCCGTCCGTCACCGCATCGTCAACCTGCTCCGCCAGCGCCCCGCCACACTGGGAGAACTGGCCACGGCACTGCACGCCGCCAAGGGCACCGTCGCCTACCACGTCCGCGTCCTGCGCGACGCAGGCATCGTCCGCCTCGCCGGCACCCGGCACGTACGCGGCGGCACCGAACAGACCCTCGCCCTGGTCAGCCGCGGCTTCCGGCTGCACAAGGACGCCGAACCCGGACCCGGCTTCCTCGTCAGGGCCGCCCTCGCCGAGATGCTCCCCGCCCGGCCGGGACAGCCCGAGCACACCCAGCTCAACCACCTCTGGCTCACCCGGCAGGAGGCCGACGCGCTCATCGCCCGCCTCCGCGACCTCCCGCCCCCTCCCGGGCGCACCCCACCCCCCGGCGGCGAGCCGTACGGGCTGCTGCTGTCGCTCTACCCCGCCGACATCCCCACCCTGCCGCCCGTCCCTTCGGACGGAGGCTCCGGCGAGGGGGACGGCGACAGTGCCGAGGACAGCGCCGAGACGAACAGCGCCTCGTGACGCGCGACGTGCGCGCTGTCGGTGACATACAGCACGTCGTGCCCCTCTGCGACATGAGCGGCGAACGCCTCATGACCCGCCGCCGCCTCCGCACGCATGTGGGCCACCAGATGCGCCAGCCGCGCCCGCGCCGTCCGCGGCAACGCCTCCCGGTCCGCCGCGCCGAGCCCGTAAGCGTCGGCGAACACCCGCAGCCGCCGCGCCTGCTCCTCCACCCCGGGAGCACTCTCGTCACGGCCGCGATCGTGCAACGGCACGAACCGGTAGGCGGCATAGGCCACATCCCACACCCGCGGCCCCGGATGCGCGGTGTCGAAGTCGATGAACGCCACCGGCCGCCCCTCCCGGAAGACGCAGTTGTACGGCGCCACGTCACCGTGGCAGACCACCTCCGCCGGAGCGCGCGGCGGGAAGTACCACTCGGCGCCCTCCGGCGGCGCGAACCCCACCGTCGCGTCGTGGTAGCCCCGCAGCAACACCCCGGCCCCGGCCAGCGCCTCATCGGTCATCACGTACGCCGGCAGGGGATAGCCGGGCACCTCGCCCGGGACGAAGTCCAGCACCTCCCGGCCCTCGCCGTCGCACCCGTACGCTCTCGGCGCTCCGCCGAACCCTGCCACCGCCAGATGGCCCAGCAGGGCGTGCACCACCGGTGTCCACCGGCGGGCCGGCCGGCGCACCGTGCCTCCCACCCGGACGACACGGTTGACTCCGCCCCCGGTCAGCTCCTCCTCTGCCATGCCGTGATCGTAGGAGAACCGGCGCGGGGGAAAACCCGTTGCACGGCCGCGAGGGCGGCGGCGACACTCCCGGGGTGGCCGACCAACCGCACCCGGACGGGCGCGCCGGAATCGACGCGGCACTGGTGAGACGACTGATCGCCGACCAGTTCCCGCAATGGCGCCACCTGCCCGTGACACCGGTCCCGGTCGACGGCTGGGACAACCGCACCTACCGGCTCGGCGAGACCATGACCGCCCGGCTCCCGACCGCGGCCGGCTACGCACCGGCCGTCGCCAAGGAACACCGGTGGCTGCCGATCCTCGCCCCCTTGTTGCCCGTCGCCGTGCCCGAACCGCTGGTCAAGGGCGCCCCGGGGGCGGGATATCCGTTCGAATGGTCCGTCCGGAGGTGGCTGGACGGGGAGACCGCCTCCGCCGACGGCATCGACGACCTGCCCGCGTTCGCCGTATCGGTGGCCGAGTTCCTGCTCGCCCTCCAGAGCGCCGACGCCACCGACGGGCCGCGGGGCGGCGCGCACAGTTTCCACCGCGGCACGTCCCCGGCCCACTACGACGACGAGACCCGCCGCGCCCTGGCCGCCCTCGAGGGCCGGGTCGGCACCGCGCGCGCCAGGGCCGTCTGGGACGCCGCCCTGGAGGCGACCTGGCAGGGCAGGCCCGTGTGGTTCCACGGCGACATCGCAGCCGGAAACCTGCTCGTCGAACAGGGACGGCTGACCGCCGTCATCGACTTCGGCACCTCGGGCGTCGGCGACCCCGCCTGCGATCTGGTCATCGCCTGGACCATGTTCAGCGGGGACAGCAGGCGCGCCTTCCGCACGGCCGTACGCCAGGACGACGCCACCTGGGCGCGGGCCCGGGGATGGGCGCTGTGGAAGGCCCTGATCATCCTGGCCCAGGTCATCGGCACCAACGAGAGACAGGCCGCCGGCCGGCTTCGCGTGATCGACGAGATCCTGGCCGACCACGACGCCTGACCGTGCGGGACAATGAGGTATGACCCCGGCGCGGACCCCGGAGCGATGACCAGGCGGGAGGTCGCCGTCCTCGTCGGGCTGCAGGCATCCGGCAAGACCACCTTCTACCGGCAGCACCTGGTGGCGACACACGTCCACGTCAGCAAGGACAACTGGCCGAACGCCCGCCGCCGGCAGCGGCGCCAGCTCCGGACCATCGCCGAGTCCCTGGAGCAGGGGCGCGACGTGGCCGTGGACAACACCAATCCCTCACCCGAGGAGTGGGGCCCGCTCGTCGTCGCCGCACGGGAGCACGGCGCCCGGGTCGTGGCCTACTGGTTCCCTCCCGACCTCGCGGCGTCCCTGGAGCGCAACGCGCTACGGCCCGGCCGTGCGCGGGTGCCCGAGGTCGGCATGTACGCGACGGTGAAACGCCTGCGCCGCCCGCGCCTGTCGGACGGGTTCGACGCGGTCCGTACTGTGACCTTCGACGGCCGCGGCGGCTTCGCCGTACGGGAGGAGGACGATCCCGGCGAGCGGCCGCGCTGAAGCGGTGAGCAGGCGCGGCAGGCGTGAACAGGGCCCGGCAAAAACTGCGGCGAGAGGGGCGCGCCGCCGCGCTCGCAGGGCATCCACCGATAAGGGAGGGCCGACATCGTGGGTGAAGCCCGCCGGGTGCGCGACAGATACAACGCCTCGTTCAATGCGCATGACATTGGCGCGCTGCTCAGCACGGTCGGCCCCGACGCGGCCATCCTCAGCCCCGAAGGCCTCGCCGAGGGCCGCGAGGAACTCGGCTCCTACCTGGAGGAGTTCTGGGCGGCGTTCCCGGACGTGCACACCGTGGTCCTGGAGTCGTTCGACGCCGGCGACACGACGATCGACGAGGTCGTGTTCATCGGCACCCACAAGGGGCCCTACGTGGGACCGGGCGGCAAGGTCATCCCGCCGACGGGCCGCCCGCTGAACCTCCGCGCCTGCTACGTCTGCACGATCGAAAACGGGTTGATCGTCAGCATGCGCGTCTATCTCGACCAGCTGGAACTGCTGTCCCAGCTCGGCGTGCCGCCCGCGTGACCCGCCGAGGATTTCACGACGTGGGATCAGGGGTGGGATCAGGAGGTGGGATCAGGAGGTGGGGGAGTAGGGCGGGGCCACACCCCACCCCCATCGGGGCACCGGAGCCTGCTGCGGAGGACGGGCGCCGGGCTGGGAGTTGGCCAGGGCGAGACGGGTGCCCCACTCGATGTAACCCGCGAAGGCGGCGCGAAACTCGGGATCGCCGGGCAGCCCGGCTACGTCGGCGGCGTCCATGAGCAGACCCACCCAGCGGCGGCGCTGAGGTTCGCTGATGGCCTTGCCGAGATGCTGGACCAGCATGTGGTGGTAGCCGCCCCGCTCGTTGGTGTAGCGGGACGGCCCGCCGAACACCTCCGCCAGCCACATCGCGACATACTTCGGGTGGCCCGGGTCCATGTGGGCGAAGAGCGGACCGATCAGGTCGTCGGCGAGAACCTGCTCGTAGAACGTCTCGGTGAGCCGCTCGAACGCCTCGGCGCCACCCGCCCAGTCGTACAGGCTCGGCACCGAGGATCCGGTGCCGCGCACCGCGGTGCGCTCGTAGTGCCGCATCTCCTCGATCTGCCGCACATAGGGCTTGATCGCGGAGAAGAACGCCGCGAAGTGCTCGCCACCCCGGAAACCCTTCAGGTGATCCTCGGCCGAGGTCCACATGATGCGCAGGATGTACCATCCGGGCTCGTCCACGCACCGGGACAGTTCGTAGTCCACACACTGCGGCGCGGCCGCCAAGGGCACCGCGGCACGTGCGTAGGCGGCTTCGAACGCTTCCGCGTCCTGCCGGTCGATCCGGTAGCGGATGTACTCGACGATCATGTGAGCACCACTCCGGAGGTCGCGCCGTCGAAAGATACGATCATGCTTTCAGTGTAATCATGTAACAGCGACATGCGCGGGGTAACCGGCGTCGATCAGCTCAAGGAAGGCCGTGGCCGCCGGAGACGGCCGGTTGTCCCAGATCAGGTGCTCCACCCGGGTGGGAGCGTCGCGAAGACGGATGACGCGCAGGCCGGGAAAGCGCGGCGCGTACGCGGCGGGAAGCATCCCCACGCCGAGGCCCTGCCGCACAAGATCGACCATGAGGTCGGCGGACGACACCTCGAAGGGCACCTCACGCCGCACCCCCGCGGCCGCGAAGGCCTCGTCCGACTGCGCCCGACCGGCCGCGCCGACACGGAAGTCGATGAACGGCTCGTCCGCCAGGCCCCGCAGGTCCGCCTCGGTCTCCGCCCGGTGATAGTCGGGTGCGACCACCGCGACCAGCTCGCCGCCGCCAAGACGGCGACTTCGAACGCCCCGGGGCTCCGCACGCGGCGGCAGGCCGAGGAACGCGACGTCGACAGCGCCCTGCCGGACCCGCTCGACCAGCTCGTCGCTGCCCGCCGCGGTGAGCGTGATGCGCACCCGCGGATAACGCCGGCGATAGTCCCGCAGGGCGAGCGGCAGATCGACGGCCGCCACCGTGGGGATGGTGCCCACGGCGAGCCGCCCGCGGATCTCCCCGGCGGCGGCCGCGACCTCGGCCCGCGCGCGGTCCGCGGCCTCCAGGCACTCCCGCGCCGCCGCGAGGAACGCCTCTCCGGCCGGCGTCAGCCGCACGCGCCGGCTCGTCCGCTCGAACAACCGCGCGCCCAGCTCCCGCTCCAGGGCCGCGACCTGATGACTGAGCGCCGACTGCACCACCCGGCAGCGCTCGGCCGCCCGGGTGAAGTTCCTGGTCTCCGCGACCGCCACGACATACCTCAGTTGCTGCAGCTCCACCCGACCATGATGAACGACGATCGATGTTGATGAAAACTATGTGTTGGACTCATCGATAGGCGATCGCCCACCCTGGATGACGGCGGCCACAGGGCCCTCCGCCGCCGCCCCCCTCCGCCGCGCCGCGTGGCCGAACGACGCCCCGCCGGCAGGCGAACGACCAACCAGAAAGAACACCAATGGCCACCCAAGGCACACACCCGCACTCGGCCGCCAGAGCATGGCTCGGCGTCGCGGCGATCACCGCCAGCCTCTTCGTCTTCCTCACCACCGAGCTGATGCCCGTCGGCCTGCTCACCCCGATGAGCACGAGCCTGCGCATATCCGTGGGCGCCGCCGGGCTGATGGTCACCCTGTACGGCGTCTCCGCCGGCCTCGGCGTGCCTTTCATCGTGGCGTGGACCAGGCGCGTCAACCGGCGCGTCCTGCTGTCCACGCTCCTGGCGATACTGACCGTGGGAAACACGATCACCGCGATCTCCCCGGACTATCCGCTGGTCCTGACGACACGGCTCGTCATGGGCTTCGCCAGCGGGGTGTTCTGGGCCATCGGCGTGAGCATGGCCATGCGCCTCGTCGCGGAACGCCACACGAGCCGGGCCGCCGCGATCGTGATGTCCGGCATCTCGATCGCCGCGGTCGTGGGCATACCACTCGGAACGGTCCTGGAAAGCCTCACCGGCTGGCGCACCACGTTCCTCATCTGGGCCGGCCTCAGCGCGCTGGTCTTCCTCACGGTCGTCACCGTCATCCCGTCGCTGCCGTCGACGAACGCGGTCTCGGTGCGGGAGGTCTTCGGCCTCCCGCTGAAGAACGTGCCGCTGCGCCTGGTGCTGTTCACCATCGTCCTCTTCGTGCTCGGCCACTTCGGCGCGTACACGTTCGTCCGCCCCTACCTGGAGGACAGCGCGTCCGCCACGCCCTTCTTCATCACCGCGGCGCTGATGGTGTACGGCGCGGGCGGCGCCGCCGGCAACTTCGTCGCCGGATACACCGTGACCAAGAGCCTCAGGGGCAGCTTCATCGCCGGCTGCGCGGGACTCGTGACGTCGTTGCTGCTGCTGCTCACGATCGCGCACGGGCAGGCCGGAGCGGTCATCACGCTGGTGCTCTGGGGCGTCTCCTTCGGCGTCGTCCAGCTCTCCCAGGTCAACCTGACCCAGGCCGCCGCGCCCGACACCTTCGAAGCCGCCATGTCGCTCAACACCATGGCGTACAACACCTCCATCGCACTCGGCGCGCTGTTCGGCGGCCTGTTCGCCGATCACCTGGGCGTCACCAGCGTCGTCTGGTTCGGCGTGACGCTGACGGCGGCCTCGCTGCTCCTCACCCTCGCCACCCGCCGGAGGGCCACCCGCCCCGTCCCCGGCGACGCACCGGCGCCCGCCCCCGCGCAGACGGCCGACCGGGCATGAGCACCCACTGATCACGACCCGGCCGAGCGGCTCCCGGCGGGGGAGAAAACGCGCGGCGCGCCCCCGGCGCGGATCCGCTGGCCGAGGAACAAGGCCGCCCGGTCCAGCGCCTCGTCCGCCTCGTCCAGCACACCGGCGAACGACTGGAACACGTGCGGCACGCCCGCGGTGACGTCCAGGATCACGTCCACTCCCGCCGCCCGGGCACGCTCGGCCAGGCGCGTGGAGTCGTCCAGCAGGAGCTCGTTGGTGCCCACCTGAAGCAGCATCGGGGGAAACCCGGTCAGATCGGCGAGGACCGCCGGGCTGAGCAGAGGCTGGCGCGGGTCGGCCCCGCCGAGGTACATGGCCCCGGTGCGTTCGAGAGCCTCCCGGGTGAAGATCGGATCGATGCCTTCCTTGGTGTCCACGCTCTCGCCCGTACGGGTGGCGTCGAGACCGGGGGAGAACGCCACGATGGCGGCGGGCAGCGGAAGACCCGCGTCGCGCGCGGCGAGGCAGGTGGTGACCGCGAGGCCGCCGCCCGCGGAGTCCCCGGCGAACGCGACGGCCGAGGGGTCTTCGCCGCTGTCGAGCAGGGCGCGGTAGGCGCCCACGGCGTCGTCGATCGCGGCGGGGAACGGATGCTCGGGGGCGAGCCGGTAGTCCAGCGAGTAGGCCGCGAAGCCGGTCCTGACCACCAGGTTTCCCGTCAGCGACAGGGCGGTCTCGGGGGATCCGAAAACCCAGCCGCCGCCGTGGAAGTACAGGATCGTCCCGGCGCGTTGCCCGTCGTCCGGCTCGACACGCAGAGCGGGCCGGTCGCCGAGCGTCGTCCGCGTGACACGAATGGCGTCCGGCACGATCATCTGCGCCATCAGCGCCGCGAAGCCGGTGCGGAGGGCCTCGACCGACCGGGGTCCTTCGGGTCGCGGCCGTCGCAGTATCGCGTCGATCCGGGCGCGCTGTTGCTTGCTCATGAGTGCTCCCACCAGAAGTAGATGCCCGTACACTATATGCCGTGGCATCTAAATCGAACGGGGACCCAACCGGCCTCCAGGGCTTCTTCGCCGATCTCGTCCGATGCGAGACGCGCCTCTACAACGCCCTCAACGACCGGCTGCGGGAACGGCACGGGATCGTCACCTCCCAGTTCGAGGCCCTGCGCCACCTGCGCGACCACCCCGGATCTCGCGTGGCGGACCTCGCCGCCGAGTTCGCCGTCGGCATCGGCGCGACCAGCAAGGGCGTCGACCGCCTCGAAAAGCACGGATGGGTCGTCCGCCGGCCCAACCCGGCCGATCGCCGCTCCTCCCTGCTGGCCCTGACCGACGAGGGCACGCGGCTCGTCGACGCGGCGGAGGCCACCGTGACCGACGCGCTGGCCGAGCTGATCGGAGACACCCTCGACGGCTCCCCGGGGGAGGCCACCCGGCAGGTCCTCGCCACGCTGCGCTCCCTGCTCGAACGCCGCCAGATCGGCATGCCCACAGGCTGACGCGAGCCCCACCACCCGATCGGCCGCGACCCTCCGAGAAGGGACGCCGGCTCGTTCCGATCGGGTGGTCAGAGGCGTCTTCAGGGGCGGGTCAGCATCACCTCGGGCTCCCCGCCCGGGTGCCGGCGACCCAGTCCGCGAGGCGGCGCAGGAACGTCACGGCCAGGGGAGGAGGGTCCTGCGCCATCACACTCGCGTGAAAGGCATGCGGCATGCCCTCGTACAGGTCCACGGTCACGTCGGCACCGGCGGCCGCGGCGGCCGCCGCGAAGCGCCGCGTGTCGTCCAGCAGCACCTCAGCGGTCCCGGCCACGAGCAGCAACGAGGGCAGGCCGCGCAGATCCCCGTGGAGCGGAGACTGGGGAGCCCGATCGGCGGGGGCTCCGGCCAGATACTGCGCGATGACGTGCTCGGCGACCCGGCGATCGATCACGTCTCCGCCGTCGTCGACGTCCAGGGACCGGCTCGACAGGGTCAGATCGGTCAGCGGGGAGACCGCGACGGCCGCGCCGGGCAGGGGATCGCCCGCCTGCTTGAGCGCCAGCAACGCCGACAGGACGAGTGTCCCGCCCGACGACTCGCCGCACACGATGACGCGATCGGC
This sequence comes from Microbispora hainanensis, assembly GCF_006874475.1. Lineage (GTDB taxonomy): Bacteria > Actinomycetota > Actinomycetes > Streptosporangiales > Streptosporangiaceae > Microbispora > Microbispora hainanensis. The sequence goes on along the minus strand of NZ_VIRM01000049.1, from coordinate 23,085 downwards.
CGGCACCCCCTGCTCCAGCAGGCTCCGATACACCGCCACGACGTCGTCCAACGCCGCGGGATACGGGTGGGCGGGGGCCAGCCGCTGGTCCACCTTGAACACGGGACGCCCGGTGGCCTCCGACAGCCGCCAGGCCATGAGAGGCTCCAGCGCCGGCTGGGCGCGCTCGAAACCGCCTCCGTGCACGTACAGCGTGACGCCGTCCCCGGCGGCCGGCCCTCCCGCCGCGCCGACCCACAGCCCCGGAACGCCTCCGGTGTGCGCGAGCGCGGGCGTCACGTCGGCGCCGAGCGCCGGAGCACCGGTGACCAGGGACTGCATCGCGGCCATCACGGCCGGGCGGTCGCCGGAGCCGGCGGGGACCCGCGTGACGCGCAGACGATCCCCGTCACGCGGCGAAGCGGCGCCTTCCGGCAGGTCCGAGAAGGAAACGGCACGCGGAGTCAACGCCACGACCGGCAGGACGCGGCCCGACCTCACCTCGTAGTCGGCCCAGCCGGCATCGGCTTCCACGGCCCGGGCGAACAGCCGATCGCGTTCCTCACCCTCCAGAACGGTGGCCTCCGCCTCGATCGTGAGGATCCCGGTCTCCACCGTGACACGGGAATCGGCACGCAGATTGTGATACCAGGCCGGGTGGCGCGGCGCACCGCCGGCCGAGGCGATGACCAGCATCCGGCCTCCCTCGTCATCCAGGTAGCCCAGGGGGACCGTACGACGGACCCCCGAACGGGCGCCGGTGGTGGTCAGGAGGAGCAGCCTGACTCCCTCGAAAGGGCCGCCCACCTTCCCACGGTTGGCGCGGAACTCCTCGATGATCTGCTGATTGAAGTCGTACGGCATTCTCTGCTTTCTTGTTCCGGGCTTTTCTTGATGCCGGGATTTTTTTGATGCCGGGATTTCTTGATGCCGGCGTTTTCCGGGCATGGCGAATCGACCGCCTCGCCGCATCAGGGCAGGCGGTTGTGAAGGAATGGCGGAAACGCGCACGGCACAAAGGGGACGACGGGCGGCGATTTCGCCGGCGCCGCAGGCCGCGCCGAATACGCGGAAGGAAGAATTTCAGATCACGAGGTCGAAGATGCGGCGGGCCTCGCGCCCGCCCGGCCCTCACGCCGTGGCCGGGTGCCTCACTCGCTTGTGGCCCATGGCCGACCCGGCAGTCACGGAGCTCACGCTATCGCCACCTCGGGAATGCGGCAATACCGCACCCGTCCCCATTTGTGACACGGTGGGGGACGGGCCCGCCCTGCCGTGATAAGTTCACCGTCACCGCGCATCGCGGCGACCCGAGGAGGTGAGACCGATCAACGCTGTGACAGGTCGGGACTCCCTCCTTCGCATCGCCTAGGGGAGTGCCCGCAGAAGGCATTTTCGAAAGGCGTGAAACGCCGTGCGCTTCATCTCCCACACGTCGTCCGACGGCGTCACCGAACAACTCTTCACCCTCGATGAACTCCCCGGTGTGCTCTGGACACCGGAAAACGCCACCGGCGCTCGTCCTCTCATCCTGATGTGTCATGGCGGCGGCCGGCACAAGAAGGACCCCGACATCCTGGCCCGCGCGCACCGCTACGTCACCGGGGGCGGTTTCGCCGTCGCGGCGGTGGACGTGCCCGGCCACGGCGACCGTCCGACAGACGACAGGTACGACAAGATCGCGACGGAGAACCAGGCTCGCGTGGCGGCGGGGGAGGAGCTCGCTCCGCTGACCGCCGCCTTCCAGGCGCTCGTGGCTCGCCAGACCGTCCCGGAATGGCGGACGGCGCTCCAGGCGCTCCAGCGGCTCGACCACGTCGGCATCGGCCCGGTGGGCTACTGGGGCGTGTCCTTGGGGTGCGGCCTCGGCGTTCCGTTCGTCGCCGCCGAACCCCGGGTCCGTGCGGCGGTGCTGGGCATGGGCGGGGCGTCGGCATCGGCCGAGGCCGCCGCGAGGATCACCGTGCCGGTGCGGTTCCTGCTCCAGTGGGACGACGAACGGGTGCCGAGGGCCCAGGGCCTGGCGCTGTTCGACGCCTTCGCCTCGGCCGACAAGACCCTGCACGCCAACCCGGGCAGGCACGGCGAGCTCCCCGAGTGCGAGATCGACAGCTCACTACGCTTCTTCCAACGACACCTCGGCTGAGTCCACCTCCGCGTCACGCGTGAGCGGACAGGACCGCGCGCAGGCGGCCGGCGAGGTCGGCCGCCTGCTGCGCCGACCAGGGAATCACTCCGTTCTCGGTCATCAGCGCGTGATACTGCTGCTGCTCGTAAGGGGTGCCTGGAGGCAGGGGAGCGATATGCCAGTGCAGGTGGGCGTTGCCCTGCCGGCTGCCCAAGGACAACAGGTAGGTGCGCTCGGAGGGGACGACCGCCTCGACCGCCAGGGCGATCCGGCGGACCGTCCGCATCAGCCGTAGGTAGGCGTCTTCGTCAAGGTCCCGGACGGCATGCTCGACATGGGCTCGGGGAGCCACCAGGACCTTGCCGGGCACTATAGGCGGCCATGAGCCTGATCAGCCGGTGTCCGATCATCGACCGAAAGAACGGACACCGCGTTCTATACCGGACAGAATTCACCTTCTGTCCGATATAGGGATGAACGGGGACATTTGCCGTATTCGTGGAGGGGTGTGCGGCCGGGAGCATGATCTCGGGATAGGAGTGTCGAGAATGCGGCGCCGGCTCCGTCCCGGGTGTGCCCGCAGCCGCAACGAAGGAGGATCACCGTGACGATTCGGCGGATGGACAACGTCGGCATCGTGGTCGACGACCTGGAGGCCGCCATCGCGTTCTTCGTGGACCTCGGCATGGAGCTGGAGGGAAAGGCGCTGATCGAAGGGCCCTGGGCGGCACGTCTCGTCGGGCTCGACGACCAGAGCGTCGACATCGCGATGATGCGGACCCCGGACGGCCACGGGCGGATCGAGCTGGCGAAGTATCACACGCCGGCGGCGATCGGCGGCGTGCCGCAGGACGCCCCGGCGAACACGCTGGGCATCCGCCGCATCATGTTCGCCGTCGACGACATCGACGAGGTCATCGCGCGGCTGCGCACCCACGGCGCCGAACTCGTCGGCGACGTCGTCCAGTACGAGGACGCGTACCGGCTCTGCTACCTCCGCGGGCCCGAGGGAATCGTCGTCGCGCTGGCCGAGGAACTCGGCTGACGGCGCCTCGTTGCGGCGACCGCGCAAAGACGGTGTCGCGCACTCCGAAAACCCCAGGTGGAAGCCCCTTCCGGCATTGCTCGATAATGAACATTATGTCAAGTTGACTGTTCCGGCCACTCCTCCAGCCGGTCCGTGCCCACGTGTGGCCGGCGTTTCGCCGGCCACGACGCTCGCGTGCTCGGACGTGAGCCCGGGTTGGGATCGGCGGGTGTCGGCGCCAACGACGTCGGGACGTACGGCGAGCCCGGCAACCGGCCGGCCGCGCCCTCGCTCTGCGGCGCGGCCGGCCGGTTACGTAGGGTGACCTCTCCCCCGGGCTGTTCAGCCGTTGGCGCCCGCGTGCATGAGCGCGACGTACCCCTCCTCCAGCGAGGGCTGGACCGGTACGGCGCGGGGGTCGGGCCGGGCGGAGCTGACGAGACGGTAGTGGGTGCCGTCGGGGCGGCTCACGGCGGAGACGACGACGCCGGTGGCGGGTGGCGGTCCCTGGCCGACCAGTTCCCAGGTGACGCCTTCGGCCCGCTGGACGATGTCGGCGACCGGGCCGTTGAAGACGACCCTGCCCCGGGTCATCACGGCCGTGTCGCGGCAGGTCTGGGCGACGTCCTCGACGATGTGGGTGCTGAGCAGCACCGTCCGGCCGGCGGCGATGGTGGCCAGGAGCGTGCGGAAGCGGATGCGTTCCTCGGGGTCGAGACCGGCGGTGGGTTCGTCGACCACGACCAGGGCGGGGTCGCCGAGCAGAGCCTGCGCGATGCCGACACGGCGGCGCATGCCACCGGAGAAGCCGCGCAGCTTGCGGGGGGCGGCGTCGGCCAGGCCGACCATGTCGAGCAGCTCCCCGATCTGGCGGCGGCGGGCGGCGGTGTCGTCGAGTCCCTTGAGCAGGCCGACGTAGTCGAGGAACTCCCGGGCCGACAGGTCGGGATAGAGGCCGAGGTCCTGGGGCAGGTAGCCGAGCCGGCGTTGTACGGCCAGGCGGCCGGTCCTGGTGGCCAGGTCGTGGCCGCCGACGCGTACGGTGCCCGCGGTCGGCGGAAGGACTCCGGCGAGTACGCGCATGAGCGTGGTCTTGCCCGCGCCGTTGGTGCCGAGCAGGCCGTACATGCCGCCGGGGACGGTGAGGTCGAGTCCGTCGAGGGCGGTGACCTTGCCGAAGGTGCGGCGCAGCCCGGTGATCTGGATGTCCATGCGAGGTGTCTTTCTGGCGGTCAGGCGGACAGGTTTCTGCGGCGCAGCAGCGGTGAGGCCAGGGCGAGCGGCGGGATGCTGAGCGCGAGGAGCAGGGCGATGGCGGCGACGGCCGCCGCGCCGCCGGGCTCGGGGCGCAGGAACTGCAGCCAGCCGTCGGCGCCCGCGTACAGGGCCCGCTCCCCCATCAGCCAGGTCGCCGGGTAGTCGCCCAGCGGGGTGAGCAGGGTCCCGGTCAGTGAGGGGAACAGGTCGGGGTTGAGCATGTTGCCCCAGAACCAGTAGCCGACGAACAGCGCCCGGAACAGCGGGGCGGTCGTCAGCAGCGGGCAGACGAGGGCGAAGGCGGCCACGAAGGCCAGCCCGGGGAGGGTGACCAGGACGAAGGCGACGGCCGCCCAGGCGAACAGGGCGGGATCGTGCCGGTGGGCGGTCTCGCCGGCGGCGGCGATGAGCAGGACCAGCGCGGCGGGGACCGCGGTGGAGGTCAGCCCGCCGAGGTACTTGCCGGCGACGAGCGCGCCCCGGCCGATCGGGAGGCTTTCGAGCAGGGACGCCAGGCCGAGGCGGCGGTCGCGGGTGAGGCGGTCGGCGAGCACCATTCCGAAGCCGATCGGCAGGAGGAGGGCCATCAGCAGGGCCCAGCTCGCCATGACCTCGCGGGGTGGTGTGCCGGGCGGCAGGTGGCGTGGCCCGCGGTCGCCCTGGCTGAAGGTGAGGACGACGGCGAGGGTGGCGGTGGTGATCCACAGGGACCGTTTGCGGATCTGCATGCGGAACTCGTAGCGGGTCACCGCCCACGTCTGGCGCAGGGTGGTCATGTCTCCTCCTCGGTGAGCAGGCGTTCGGGGCGGCGCAGCAGCATCAGGGCGAGGGCCGTGAGCAGGGCCCCGGAGGCGGCCAGGGCCGCGCGGTTGGCGTCCCAGTCGGTGGGGACGCCGATGCGGGTGGTCATGAACAGGAAGAACGGGCGGAGCCCGGGGGTGGTGGCGAAGGTCGCGGCGAACAGTTGTTCGCCGAGCCATATGGCGGCGACGGTGGTGGTGGCGAGCACGACGCTGCGGCCGAGTGCGGCGACCAGGAGGGCGAGCCCGGTGAGCCACAGGAGCGGGGCGGCCCAGACGAGGGGCGCGTACGGCAGGCCGGGGCCGGTCCACCAGCCGCCGGCGGCGAGTGCGGCGGAGAAGGCGATGGCCAGGGTGGCGGTGAGGCCGCCGAGGACGGCCAGGCGGCGGCCGAGGGTCGTGGTGTACGGGGTGGGGAGGGTGAGCTGGAGTTCGCGGCTGGGGTCGCGGGAGACGACGGCGACGGCGGCCATGCCGGCGGCCAGTGGGATGAGTGCTTCCAGTCCGGTGAGCAGGAAGCGTTCGAGCTGGGGGCGTGCGGTGCCGAAGGCCGCGGCGGTCGCGGTGAGGGCGAGGGTGACGGCGAGTGCGGCGGCGGGGGCCGCGCACGCGGTCCAGCCGGCGCGGCGCAGTTCGTGCCGCCACAGGGGTAGGTGCTTCACGGGGAGTTGGTACCGGCGGGGGCGTTCGGGTTCATCGCGGAATGTGTCCGGCGTGCCGGGGCAGGCGTGGGCCGAGCAGGAGTGTGGCGGCCACGAGGGCGGCGGCTGCGGTCAGTACGGCGGGGCCGGGGGTCCACAGGGGGTCGGCGAGGCGGAGTGCGGCGGGGCTGAGGCCGGTCGGGGTGACCTGGCCGATCGACAGGGCGCGGGCGAGCCAGAGTGCGAGGGCGGTGGTGACGCCGGCGGAGGGCCGCCAGAGGACGGACAGGGCGAAGCTGGTGGCCGACAGGGGCACGAGGGGGCCGAACCAGGCGGTGACCAGTCCGGCCGCTCCCCCGCCGGGGGTGAGTGCGGTGAGTGCGAGGGTGGCCAGCAGGCCGGCGGTGACGGTGGCGGTGAGCACGAGGGTGAGCCGGGCGAGCAGGACGACGCGGGGTGGGGTGGGCAGGGCGGCGGCGAGTTCGGCGGGCGGGTCGTTGTCGGTTCCGCAGGCTCCGGCGACGGCGAGCGCGGCCGCGAGTGGCACGGTCATGGCGAGGACCTGTGCGGCGTGGCCGGTGGGGGCGAGCGCGGCCAGGACGGCGCCTCCGGCGATGAGTGCGGCGGCGAGGGTCCAGACGGGCCATCGGATGAGGGTGCGCTGGCGGGTGAGGATGGCGAGTGCGCGGTGGAGTGGCCGGGTGCCGATGTCGCCCCGGTAGGTGGGGACGGGCCGGGTGGCGGCCGGGCCGGGGGTGGGTGTCAGGTGGTGGCGGATGGCGGTGAAGAGGCTCGGGGGCGGTGGGGCGAGGTGTGCGGTGGCGTCGCGTACGGCGGTGGCGGTGGCCTGCCAGGCGCGGGCCTGGGTGGCGCAGGAGGTGCAGCCGGCCAGGTGGGCGGTGACGGCGGCGGCGTCGCCGGTGAGGTGGCCTGCGGCGTAGGCGGGCAGTCGGTGGGTGGGGTGGGTCATCGTGTTCTCCCCTCGGCTTCGACGGGCAGGGCTCGGGCGAGGGTGGCGCGGGCGGTGAACAGCCTGCTTTTGACGGTGCCGACGGGGATGTCCAGGATCTGGGAGATCTCGGCGTGGGACAGTCCGGCGGACAGGGCGAGGGTGAGGACTTCGCGGTGGGCGGCGGGCAGTGTGGTGAGTGCGGCGGCGACGGCGGCGGTGTCGGCGCGGGCGAGGGCCACGGTTTCGGGGTCGGGTTCTGTGGAGGGCAGGTGGGCGGCTTCGTCCAGGGGGTGGGGGGCGGGGCGGTCGCCGTTCATGCGTTTGAGTGCCTGGCGGCGGCAGATGCCGTACAGCCAGGTGCGGACGGTGGAGCGGCCTTCGTAGGCGTGGGCCGAGCGCCAGAGGGCGATGAAGGTTTCCTGGAGGGCCTCCTCTGCGGCGCCGCGGTCGCGTAGCAGTCCTTGGGCGTAGGCGAGCAGGGCGTGGGCGTGCCGGGTGTAGAGCAGTTCGAAGGCGTGCTCGTCACCGGCGGCGACCAGTCGCAGCAGCGGGAGGTCCGTGTCGTCCATCGTGTGTGGGTACTGTGCCGGGTCGCGGGGTTCGGCGCGAGTCGGTGTGATGCGCCTCACGCAAAGGCCCGGCCGCGAGGATGGGCTCGCTGCTGGGCCGTGCTGCAGATGGGCCGGTGGTCCGGGTCTCCCCCGTACGGGCCGGCCGGTCGGGTGTCAGCGGGTCACGGTGGTCTCCCGCTCCATGTGTGACAGTTTCTCCGGGTTGCGTACGGCGTAGAGGCCGGTGATGCGGCCGTCGTCGATGCGTACGGTGATGACGGTGTCGACGTGGCCGCCGACCCGGACCATCAGTGCGGGATAACCGTTGACGTGTGTGGGCTGCAGCGAGGCCGCGGGGGTGAGCCTGCTCAGCAGGTGGGCCACCTGGTCGGCGCCCACGATGGGGGTCAGGGCGGCCTGCTTGAGTCCGCCGCCGTCCGCCAGGAAGACGATGTCGGGGGCGAGGATGTCGAGCAGGTGTTGCAGGTCGCCGGTTTCGACCGCCCGTTTGAACGCCTGGAGGGCGTGGCGGGTCTGGTCTGGCGTGGCGGCGTCGCGGGGGCGGCGGGCGGCGACGTGGGAGCGGGCGCGGTGGGCGATCTGGCGGACGGCGGCCTGGCTCTTGCCGACGGCGTCGGCGATCTCGTCGTAGTCCAGGTCGAATACCTCGCGCAGCACGAACACCGCCCGCTCGGTCGGCGACAGCGTCTCCAGCACCAGCAGCATCGCCATCGACACGCTCTCGGCGAGCTCCACGTCCTCGGCCACATCCGGCGCGGTCAGCAGCGGCTCCGGCAGCCACGGCCCGACGTACGACTCCCTGCGGCGGCCGAGTGTCCGGAGTCGTTTCAGGGCCTGGCGGGTGGTGATGCGCACGAGGTAGGCGCGCTGGTCGCGTACGGCGTGGAGGTCGACGCCCGCCCACAGCAGCCAGGTCTCCTGGAGGACGTCCTCGGCGTCGGCGGCCGAGCCGAGCATCTCGTAGGCGACGGTGAACAGCAGGTTGCGGTGGGCGACGAACGCCTCGGTGGCCCGGTCCATGGCGGGCTCCATGGCGGGCTCCGTCCGGCCGCCGAGCGGCTGGGGCGTGTCCGTCGGTCTCTCGCTCATTCGCGGGTTTCCTGTCTGGTGGTTCTCGGCCGTTGCGTCCATACGATCCCGGTGCCCGCTGCTTTGTGACACGTGGGGCCGGTGACGCACGTCACACAGCCGTGCTGTCACAGGGCTCGGGTGGCCGGGATCTCTTGCTCGTCAGGACGCCGCGCCGGTGCGCGGCGCGGCACGAGTGAGGAGCACACGTCATGAACGCAGCGCTTGAGACCCTTCGCCGTGACTTCGGTGGCGAGGTCATCGAACCGGGAGCGGCGGAGTACGCGTCGGCCGCGCGGACCGCGCTGGTGCAGGGCAGTCCGGCCTGTGTCCTGCGGCCCAGGAGTGTCGGGGATGTGCGGGCGGGGGTGAGATTCGCCGCGGATGCGGGGCTTGTGCTGTCGGTGCGGGGCGGCGGTCACGGCTTCGCGGGCTTCGGCACGAACGACGGCGGTGTGGTGATCGACCTGAGCGGGCTCGCGGCGGTCGAGGTCGTCGACAAGGAGCGGCACATCGTGCGGGTCGGCGGTGGCGCCACCTGGGGTCGGGTCGCGGCCGCTCTGGCCCCGCATGGGCTGGCGATCTCCTCGGGTGACACCAGGAGCGTCGGCGTCGGCGGGCTGACGTTGGGCGGCGGCATCGGCTGGAAGGTCAGGAAGCACGGTCTGGCGTTGGACAGCCTGGTCGCCGCTGAGGTGGTGACCGCTGGCGGGGAGGTCGTGCGGGCCGGTGTGGAAGAGAACGCCGAGTTGTTCTGGGCCCTTCGGGGTGGCGGTGGCAATTTCGGGATCGTGACCGCGTTCGAGTTCGCGGCGCATCCGACGACGGACGTCTTCTTCGGGAAGATCGCGTTTCCCGCGGAGGAGGCCGCCGCCGTGCTCCAGGGGTGGGCGGACTGGCTGCGCGGGGCGCCGGAGGAGCTGACGTCCATTGCGAATCTCGCCAATCCTCTGGCCGGTGGTCCTCGGGCGCCGATGGAGGTGCAGGTCGCTTTCGACGGGGACGACCCGCACCTCGCTGCTCGGGCGATCGATCCGATCCGCCGGCTCGGCACGGTGATCGCCGACGATGTCGCGCTGCGGCCGTATGCCGACACGCTCGTGGACGGTGCCGTCGCGCCGCCGGGGATTCGCCTGTTCACCCGGAGCGGGTTCGTCGAGAGGGAGTCGGTGACCGAGGTCGTGCGGATTCTCGCTGCGGCCGGGGCGGCGGAGGGGGCGCCGTTCATCTCCGTACGCAGTGTGGGCGGCGCGGTGGCCCGGGTGCCCGGCGACGCCACGGCGTATGCGCATCGCCGGGCGGAGTTGATGATCGGGACCACGGTCGCGGGGCCGGCGCCGGTCGTGGAGGCTGCGTTGCCGGGCCTGGAGGCGATCTGGGGCAGGCTCGCGCCCCACGTCGGCGGTGCGTACGTGAACTTCCTCGCGTCGGCGGGTGAGGAGGATGTGGCGGCGGTCTATCCGCCGCGGACCTACGAGCGGCTGTCGGCGGTCAAGCGTCAGTGGGACCCCGGCAACCTGTTCGCCCGCAACCACAACGTGCGGCCTCGGTAGGCCGTGCGGTTGTGGTCAGGTGGTGGTGTCGGGCAGGCAGACGGTGACGGCGTGGGGCACGGCTTTGATCGTGATGCGGGTGACCCGGTCGCGCACTCCCCCGTCGAGTTCGTACGCCATGGGGGTGCGGAGCTTGACCGTCACCTTCCTGGCACGGGTGATGCGGACGAAGGGGGACTTTTCGGCGTGGCCGGCGCTCATGCGGCCGAGGGTGCGGGCCCATTGGATGGGGCCTTGCGCGGTGGAGACGCCGACGTCGAGCCGGCCGTCGTCGTGGCGGACGTCTTCGAAGACGTCGATACCGCCGGTGACGGTGCCGACGTTGCCGACGAGGACGCAACTGGCGTCGCCCTCGAACCAGTCGTCGCCGTCGACTTTGATCTTCATGGGGGTGACGGCGCCGCCGACGTGGCGCAGGCCGGTCCAGATGTAGGCGAGGCGGCCGAGGCGGTCCTTGAGCCCGCGGTCGGCGTCGGCGATCATCTCGGCGTCGAGGCCGACGCCCGCCATGACGGCGAAGTGCTCCCCGTTGATCTTGCCGAGGTCGAGTTTGGCGCGGCGGCCCTCGAAGCCGATGCGCACGGCCTCGGCGAGGTCTTCGGGGATGCCGAGGTTGCGGGCGAGGAGGTTGGCGGTCCCGGCGGGGACGACGGCGATGGTGGCGTCGCTGCCGGCGAGGGCGTCGACGCAGCGTTGCACGGTGCCGTCGCCGCCCCAGAGGAAGAACAGCTCGGCGCCGTCCTTGAGTGCCCGGCGGACCTTCTTGGGGGCCTTCTTGCTCTTGGGGACCTCATACCAGAGCAGGTCGTCGACGTCGTAGCCGGTGATGAGCTTGCGGAGCTCGTCGAGGCCGCCGCCGAGGGTCTTCTTGCGGTGTGCGATGACGGCGACGCGGGGTGCCGGGGTGCGGGGGGTGGCGGGCGCGGCGGCGTGGTCGTCCGCGGGCTGCCGGTCAGCGGGTTTCACCATGCATCGGCGGCTACCCGGATGGGGGGTGGTCAGTCCTCGGGGAGGGTGTAGTCGAGGAGGTAGTGGTGGCCGTCGTCGTCCACGCGGATGGTGCCCTCGCCGGTGAGGCCGGTCAGTTCGCCGGTGCCGCTGGTGGGGACGATCTGCCATTTCAGCCACTGTTCGCCGTTGTGGCTGCCGGCGCTGTGCTGCAGCGCGAAGGTGCCCTTGCGGCCGTGGAGGGTGCCGTCGACGTGTTCGACACCGACGTAGGCGGCGGGGCCTTCGGGGGTGACGACGGTGAGGATCTCGGTGGTGCTGGTGCCGACGATGTCGCCGTGGAAGGTCTTGGCGATGGCGTTGCGGCCGAAGGTGGCGCCTTCCTTGTCCTCGGTGGCCAGTTCGGTCCAGTTGGTGATGTCGAAGGTGCCGGTGGCGTGTCCGTTCATGGGTCCAGGGTGCCGCGTGTTCCTGTCATCTTCTGTCAGGTAGGGCGGCGTCCAAGGAGTGAGCGGGAGGAGAAAGTTAGGCGAATGCCGTGAAGCCCGCCACTTTGCCGGCGTTCATGACAGATGATCGGAGGCATGGGTTTTCCCCGACCGGCCGTCCCGGTCCTCGCCGGCCGGTCCGTCCAGGGCCTGCTGTCACGATGCTGATCTCGCCTTTCCCGTCCCAGGAGGGCCGCAGGATCGCGTACAAGGTGTTCGGGTCGGCCGCGACGGCCCCGCGCCGGGCGCGCGCGTTCGTCCGGTGCCAGTTGCGGGGGTGGGAGCTCGGGGACCTGGCCGAGACGGCGGAGCTGGTCGTGTCCGAGCTGGTGACGAACGCGGTGCGGGCGACGGACGCCGTGGTCAGCCCGCCGATGGCCTCGTCGATGTTCCCGGTGGCCCTGCGTACGGTGGCGTTGCGGGTGCGGGTGGCGCCGGGGCGGCGCAGCCTGTTCATCGAGGTGTGGGACGTCAGCGACCGCGAGCCGGTGCCGAATGGCGAGGTGGACGGCGAGCTGGGCGAAAGCGGCCGGGGGCTCGTGCTGGTCGGCAGCCTGGCCCGGCGCTGGGGTCATTATTCGGCGCCGGATCGCGGCAAGATCGTGTGGTGTGAGCTGGCCATCGCGCCGCCGGAGGGGACGCGTTCGCCAGGGGTGGCGGGTGCTCCGGCGGCGGGTCGGCAGAGTCCGGGCCAGCAGCGTCCGGGTCTGCGGGGTCAGGGTCTGCGGGGTCAGGGTCTGCAGGGTACGGCTGTCGCGGACGCCGCCGAGGAGACGCCAGCGTCTGCGGGGGTGCCTGTGGGGGTGCCTGCGGAGACGTCGCCGGGGATGCTGCCGCGGCGGGTGCGGCGGCATCCGGTGGGCGTGCGGGATGACGGCCCTGACGAGGCGACGTTGCTCCGGGTGCTCGAGGGCCTGCGGGCGCTGGACGTGTCCGGGCCGCCCGAGCGCCGCTGACCCTCCAGCCGGTTGCGCTTGTCCTCCGGTGGTCGCGCGGCGCGTTCAGGGGACGACGGTGACCGGCCAGCGGCCGGTGCGGACCAGGCGGAGCGCGACCGAGCCGATGAAGCGGTGGCCGGCCTGCGTGGAGGCTCCCACCACGACCGCGTCCGCCCGGATCTCGTCGGCGATCCTGGCGAGGACGCCGGCGGCGTCGCCGTGCTCGGTGCGGAAGGTGTAGTCGACACGGGAGTGGGCGGTCTTGGCGAAGTGCTCCACCTGTGCGCGCAGGTCTGCGGCGATCTCCTCCCCCGCCTCGATCACCGAGGCCGACGCGGCCGGCACCATCGTGCTGATCGCTCCGGGATTGGCGACGTAGACGAGGACGACGTGCGAACCCTGGCGGCGGGCGAGGCCCCAGGCGTAGGCGGCGGCGCGCAGGGAGGTCTCCGAGCCGTCGATGCCGACGAGGATCACTCGCGGGCCGTCGGTGCCCAGCTCGAACGTGTTCACGCAAGTCAGGGTACGGCTCGCCGGGGGCGGACGCATCCGGGCCCGAGCCTCGGGTGCGGGACCGGTGGATCTCGGGTGGATCCCGTGGCGGCGCGGCGGTTTCCGCGTGGCCGCCGGGGAGGCGGGGCGGGGCCGGGCCGGGCGGCGCGGATAACCTGTTGCGGAAATGTCGGGGCCGTTGGTTAGGGTCTCGGATCGTGGCCGATCAACCTTTGATCTACGCGCGCGGCCTGGTCAAACGCTTCGGGGAGTTCACCGCTGTCGACGGGATCGATCTCGACGTTGCGCCGGGAGAGGCGTTCGGTTTCCTCGGGCCCAACGGGGCCGGCAAGTCTTCGACCATGCGGATGATCGGGTGCGTGTCCACGCCGACCACCGGTGAGCTGCGGATCCTGGGCATGGACGCGGTGCACGACGGGCCGAGGATCCGCGCACGCCTGGGGGTGTGCCCGCAGCTCGACAATCTCGATCCCGACCTGACGGTGCGGGAGAACCTGGTGACCTACGCCCGCTATTTCGGGCTGTCGCGGGCGGAGAGCCGCAGGCGGGCCGACGAGTTGCTGGAGTTCGTGCAGCTCGGCGACCGCGCGGGCGGGAAGGTGGAGCCGCTGTCGGGAGGCATGAAGCGGCGGCTGACGATCGCGCGGGCGATGGTGAACGACCCCGATCTCGTGCTGCTCGACGAGCCCACGACGGGGCTGGACCCGCAGGCCCGTCACCTGTTGTGGGAGCGGTTGTTCCGGCTCAAGCAGCGGGGCACCACGCTGGTGCTGACGACGCACTACATGGACGAGGCCGAGCAGTTGTGCGACCGGCTGGTCGTGATGGACGGCGGCAGGATCGTGGCGGAGGGGTCGCCGAGGTCGCTGATCGAGACCTACTCCACGGCCGAGGTGGTCGAGGTGCGGTTCCCCGGCATGCCCGAGGCGGGGCCGCGATTCGCGGCGGCGCTGGAGGGGGTGGGCAAGCGGGTCGATCCGCTGCCCGACCGGGTGCTGGTCTACGTGGACGACGGTGACGCCGCGCTCGCCGAGATCCACCGGCGTGGGCTGGAGCCGTCGAGTGTGCTGGTGCGGCGGTCGACGCTGGAGGATGTGTTCCTCCATCTGACGGGCCGGACGCTGGTGGACTGAGATGGCCGTGACGCGTGGGGTGCATCCGACGATCGCGGTGCTTGAGCGGCACCTGACCCTCTACCGGCGGCTGTGGCAGGCGTCGGTTTTCTCCTCGTTCGTGCTGCCGGTGCTGTTCCTGCTGAGCATCGGCATCGGCGTGGGGGGTTATATCGGCAGGGTGCAGGGGGTCGATTACCTGTCGTGGATCGTGCCGGGGGTGCTCGCCTCGACGGCCTTCCAGATCGCGGTGGGTGAGTCGACCTATTCGGTGCTGGGTGACTTCAAGTGGGTCAGGGCCTATCACGCGATGCGGGCCACGCCGGTGGGTCCGGCGGACATGGTCCGGGGGCATCTGCTCTACCTGGTGTTCCGGGTGACGATCGCGGTGGTGGCCTTCCTGGTCGTGGTGGTGTTCTTCGGCGGGCTGCATTCGCCGTGGGCGCTGGTCACTCCCCTGGTGTGCGCGTTCCTGACGGTGTCGGTGGCGGCGCCGGTGATGGCGTTCGCCGCGACGATCGACCATGACAGTTACTTCTCGTTGCTGTTCCGGCTCGTGGCGCTGCCTTCGACGTTGTTCGCGGGGGTGTTCTTCCCGGTCGAGCAGCTCACCGCGGTGTTGCGCCCGCTGGCGTACGCCTCGCCGTTGTGGCATGCGGTGGAGCTGTGCCGGGCGGCGACGCTGGGCAGGGCTCCTGCTTGGCCGGCTTTGGTGCATGTCGGTTGTCTGCTGCTGTGGGCGGCGGCGGGCCTTTTCCTGGCGGTGCGGGCGTTCCGCCGGAAGCTGGAGGACTGATGGTGACGACGCTGGTGGCGTCCCGGGTCTCCCCCGGCCGGGTGGGCGCCGTCATCGGCCGCAACGTGGGGGCGCTGCGTTCCGGGCCGTCGTACTGGATCGTGCTGCTGTCGGGTTTCTTCGAGCCGCTGCTGTATCTGCTGTCGATCGGTGTCGGCGTCGGCGCGCTGGTCGGTGACCTGACGGTGGACGGGCGGACGATGTCGTACGCGTCGTTCGTCGCGCCGGCGATGCTGGCGGTGTCGGCGATGTCGGGGGCGCTGGCCGAGACGACGTTCAACTTTTTTTTCAAGTTGAAATACATGAAGACGTTCGAGGCGGTGCTGGCGACGCCGGTGCGGCCCATCGAGATCGCGGTGGGCGAGCTGGTGTGGGCGATCGTCCGGGGTTCGCTCTACACCGCGATCTTCCTGGTCGTGATGGTGGCGATGGGGCTGGCCGAGCCCGGCTGGGCGGTGGCGGCGTTTCCGGCGACCGTGCTGGTGGGGCTGGCCTTCGGCGGGCTGGGGATGGCCGTCAGCACGCTGATGCGCGGCTGGCAGGACTTCGACCTGATGGGCACCGGGCAGTTCGCGTTGTTCCTGTTCTCCGGGACGTTCTCCCCCGTGCAGGATTATCCGGTCGGGGTCGAGGTGCTGATCCAGATCACGCCGCTCTATCACGCGGTGGAGCTGGTGCGGGGCCTGTGCATGGGCGTGCTGGAGTGGGGGCTGCTGGGGCACGCGGTCTACCTGGCCGCGCTGGCCGGGGCGGGTGTCTGGTTCGCCTCCCGGCGCCTGACGCGGGTGCTGTGCGACTGACGACGTTCCGGAGCTCAGGCGGCGGACGGGCCGATCCGTACGCGGTCGCTGTCGCCGTCCGACAGGAACGCCGCCAGTGACCTCCCCTCCTCGGTGACGGCGGCATGTTCGGATCGCGACAGGCGGCGCAGCGGAGTGACGGTCACGGTGACGGTCTCGCTGCCGGTCGGGGTGCCGGCCGCGGCGTCCCAGGTCGCGGAGACCCGGCCGTCCACCAGGACGACGCGGGCGCCGGCGACCGACAGGCCGCGGTGGGCGTCGTCGACGATGCGGCTGCGGTCGTGGTAGCCGAGGATCGCGTTGTCGAACGCCGGCAGGAAACGCACGGGCGCGGGGGTGCCGGGATCCGGACGCGGCGCGTCGGGCAGGTCCAGCAGTTGCCGGCCCCGTTCGTCGCGGAAGGCGACGAGTTCCCCGCGTACGGCGTCGACCGCGGCGGGCAGCCCGGCCAGGCCGCACCAGGCGCGCAGGTCGGCGGACGCGGCGGGCGCGCAGGTCGGCGGACGCGGCGGGCCCGAAGGCGGCCAGATAGCGGCGGACCAGCGCCTGGCCGGCCGGGTCGGACCCGTCCGGGGACAGCGGGGCGATGTCGCGTCCCAGCCAGGTGGCGAGGGGGACGTTGCGTACCCCCGCCTTGGTGCGCCACAGCCCGCGCGGGGGCAGCTGGGCCATGGGGATGAGCGCGGCGACGAGCAGCTCGCCCAGGGCCCGGCGTGGCGGGGCGGGCCAGCGGCCGGTGAGCGCGTCGACGAGTTCGGCCATCGTGCGGGGCCGTCCGTCGGCCATGACCTCCCGGCCGGCCGCCGCCACCTCGTCCGGGTCGAGCCCGGCCAGCTCCCGGCGGTAGGTGGTCAGCACCCGCCGGCGGAGCATGGTGTCGTGCCGGGCGCGCCAGGCCAGCGCGTCGCCGGCGGTGACGAGGTGGACGGTGCGGCGCATCAGGTGGGTGCGCACCACGTGCCGCCCGGTCAGCAGACCGTCCAGGGCCGCGGGGCGGAAGTCGCGCACCCGCGACCACAGCCCGGCGAACGGCTCCTGCGGTTCCTGTGCCTGCATGCCGCACAGGTGCGCGACGACGTCGAGTGCCGGTGTGCCGGTGCGGTCGAGCAGGAACTGCCGGGCGAGCGTGGCGCGGTTGAGCGCGCGGTTGTCGAGGACCGTCATGGCGTCCGTCCGCCGCTGCGTTCAGCCGTTGTGGGGGGCCGCGACGTCGAGGACCCAGACGACGCCGAAGGGGTCCTTGAGCATGCCGTAGAGCGGGGCCCACTGCACGGGCTCGAGCGGCCGCACGACGGTCGAGCCGGCGGTCAGCCTGTCCCACAAGGTGGTGATCTCGTCGGTGTCGTCGCCGCGTACGGAGACGAAGACGGCGTTCTCGCCCGGGTGCCACGGCGTGTGGGAGGGCACGTCGTAGGCCATGACGTGGAAGCCGTTGTCCGCGGTCACCTGACCCCACATCACCCAGTCCGCTTCGTCGGGATTCTGGGTGATGTCCGCGTCCTTGTAGGTGACGGCGACGACGTTCCCGCCGAAGACGGAGTGGTAGAAGCCGAGCGCCGCGCGGGCGTCGCCGCGGAAGTTCAGGTGGGTCGTGGTGGTGACGGACATGGTGGCTCCTCGCCTTGCGATCTCTCGTACAGACGCCGGAAGCGGCCGCGCATGCGTCGCGGCCGGCGTCGATGACCGTCACGTTTCCATGGGTAGCGGACAGGATTCGTCCTCTTCTGGAGCAGGATGGGTCTCATGCCGAAGACGTCCGCGCGGCTGCTCGCGCTTTTGTCGCTGCTGCAGGCCCGGCGCACCTGGCCGGGTGAGGACCTGGCCGGGCGGTTGGGCGTAAGCACCCGTACGGTCCGCCGTGACGTCGATCGTCTGCGTGAGCTCGGTTATCCGATCACGACGTTCAAGGGGCCCGACGGCGGATATCGGCTGGACGCCGGTTCGCGGCTGCCCCCGCTGCTGTTCGACGACGACCAGGCCGTCGCCCTCGCCGTGGCGCTCCAGACGGTCACCACGACCGGCGCCGGCGTCGGGGAAGCGGCGGCGCGTGCGCTGAACACCGTCCGGCAGGTCATGCCCGCACGGCTGCGCCACCGGATCGACACCCTCCAGGTCACCGCCGTCGAGCGGCCGGCGGCGCGGCCGGACGTACGGGTCGACGGCCGTGTGCTCGTGGCGCTCAGCGCGGCGGTTCATGCCGGTGAGGTGCTGCGCTTCGACTACGCGGCCGCTTCCCCTTCGGGAGCAGGCGACGGCGGGGTGCCGGCGCCGCCGCGCCGGGTGGAGCCTCATCACCTGGTCACCTGGGGCGGGCGCTGGTATCTGGTCGCCTGGGATCTCGACCGGGAGGACTGGCGGACCTTCCGTGCCGACCGGATCACGCCGCGCTCCCCCACGGGGCCGCGTTTCGCCCCGCGCGAGGTGCCCGGAGGCGATGTGGCCGCCTTCGTGGCCGAGAGGTTCCGGGGCTTCGACGGGTCGGGCGACTGGCTCTGCCGCGGTGAGGTGATCCTCGACCTGCCCGCCGCCGTCGTGTCCCCGTACGTCCGCGACGGCGTCGTGGAGGAGCTCGGCCCGGATCGTTGCCGGCTCGTCCTGGGCTCGTGGTCGTGGCCCGGCCTGGCCGCCGCCATCGGCAGGTTCGACGCCGAGATCGAGGTCGTCGGCCCGGCCGAGCTCAGGGAGGCGTTCGCGCATCTGGCCCGCCGCTGTGCCAGGGCCGCGGGCGGCATCCCACTGGCCGGCCGCCTCGATCCGCCCCCGGCGTCGTAGTGTTCCGGTCGGGCCGGACGCCGGGCCGCCCCTGGGTGGGCGTGGCGGAGCGAGGCGGGCGGAGGAGTGGCCGGCGTTCAGCCGCCGAGCGTGCGCCTTTGCGGGTGGATGGCCTCGCCACGGGCGAGCATGTCCACGAACTGGGCGATTCGGCGGGCTCGGGTCTCGGCGCGTTTGGCGTTCGCGACCCGATAGAGGATGGCGTAGCGGTTCTGGGCGGTGAGGATGTCGAACATCGCCTGTGCCCGGGAATTCGCGGCCAACGCCGCGGCCAGGTCGGCCGGCGCCTCGATGCCGGCCTGTCCCGCGTAGGCCGCCTCCCAGCGGCCGTCGGCCTTGGCGCGTTCGACCTCGGTCATCCCGGCCGGGTGCATCCGGCCCTCGCCCGTCAGCCGGGTGACGATGGAAACGTTCCGCGCCGACCAGGCACTCTGCCGTCCTCGAGGGGTGAAGCGCCGGAAGAAGGTGGTCTCGTCCCGCCGTCGTAGCCGGCCGTCGATCCAGCCGTGGCACAGGGCCTCGTCGAGCGCCTGGTCATAGGTCAGGCTGGTGGGCCGGGTTGTGTCCTGCTTGGCGAGGACCAGCCACACCCCTGCCGAGCCGTCGTGGTGCTCGCCGAGCCACTGCCGCCAGGCCCGGGCATCGGTGACGGTCAGTTCCGGTAGTTCGTCGCTCATCGTCATGTGCCCCCTGATGATCCGCCCGCCGTCACCAGGCCTTGCCGGCCGGCTCCCGGATCGTGTGGTTGAGACGGTTGAAGAGGTTGGTGAGCGCGATGTTCAGGATGATCGCGGACAGCTGCCTGTCGTCGAAGTGGGCGGTAGCGTCGTCCCAGATCTCGTCGGTCACGCCCGGCGCGCCGTCCTGGATCCGGGTCGCGGCCTCGCTCAGCGCGAGCGCCGCCCGCTCCTCCTCGGTGAAGAACGGAGCCTCACGCCACGCCACCACGCTGTGCAGCCGCTCGTCGGTCTCCCCGTGCTTCTTGGCCGACTGCACGCCGGCGAACACACACGGGCTGCAGCCGTTGATCTGGCTGGCCCGCAGATGGACCAGTTCGAGCACGAGCGGGTCGACGCCGCCGGCGTGGATCGCCTTCTGCAGATGCTGGATCCCGGTGATCAGGTCGGGAGTCGCCACGCTCTTCATACGCGCTTCCATGGGTCCTGCCCCTTATCGCTTACGTGCACCCCGCCCGGGCCCGTCATCTGACGCACCCTGGCGGCGGTCATCGTCGTCATGGACTTCCCGGCCGAGACGTTCTCGGCCGTGCCGGCGACGTTACGGTATGACCCGGTCAGAAACGGTCCTGGTTATCGAGCAGACTGTGAGCCGTGGTCAACACCTCGGCACGGCTGCTGCGGCTGCTGTCTTTGCTGTCGGCGCGGCAGTCCTGGACGTGCGCGGATCTCGCCGCCCAGCTGGAGATCACCGAACGGACGGTGCGCCGGGACATCGCCCGGCTGCGTGAACTCGGCTACGGCATCGAATCGGAGATGGGCCCGTGGGGCGGCTACCGCCTCGGGCCCGGGGCCGGCATTCCGCCGCTGATCCTCGACGAGGAGGAGGCCCTCGCGGTCGCCGTCGGGCTGCGCACCGCCGCCTTCAGCGGAGTCTCCGGCAGCGACCAGGCGGCCCTGTCGGCGCTGCTGAAACTCCGCCAGGTGCTGCCGTCCAGGATCGCGGCCCGGCTCGGCGAACTGGACGCCGCGTTCGCCCACACCGCGCACCCCGGCGACGGCCAGATCTCCCCCGCGCTGCTGCTCGACCTGGCCACCGCGTGCCGGCGAGGCGAACGCACCCGGTTGACCTACCGCGACGGCGCCGGGACGACGTCCACCCGGCAAGCAGACCCCTACCGGCTCATCTACACAGGCCGCCGCTGGTATCTGCTCGCCTACGACCTGACGCGGCAGGACTGGCGCACCTTCCGTACCGATCGCATCGTCGACGCCACGGCCACCGGGCAGGCCGCCGCCCTGCCCGACCCGCCGGATCCCGCACAGGCGGTCGGCACGGGCATCGCGCTGAGGCCCTACCCGATGCGGGTGACCGTCCGCCTGGCCGTACCGGCCGATGAGGCCCGCAGGCTGGTGCCGGCGACGGTCGGCGTCCACCGCCCGGACGGCGATGACGCCACGATCGTCGACATCGGCGGGCCGGACGCCGACAGCCTGGCCCGCTACCTGCTCAGCCTGGGCCGGCCGCTCCGGATCCTGCACCCGGAAGAGGTCCGCCAGGCATTCCTCGCCCGCACACGGCAACTCCTCACCGACAACCAGTGACACGATCGCCGGCACCTGGGCCGGGGAGCCGGTCCAGGCGGTTGATGCTCGTCGTCAACGGCATTCCATGGAGGCGAGGAGGCGGAGCTTCTCGTCGCTCTCGCTGTCCTGATCGGCGTAGTAGAGCACCAGGAGCAGGCCGTCCACGGGGAGCTTGTCCCGGTGCAGGCTCAGCTCGCCGACGACGGGATGGTTCACGGTGGTGGTGCCGCCGTCCAGGGTGCGGATGTCGTGGCGCGCCCAGAGCGTCCGGAAACGCTCGCTCGACAGGGCGAGCTCGCCCACCAGTTCCACGAACCGCGGGTTGTCGATGTCGTCCCCGGCGTACTTCCTGAAGGCGGCGATGAATCCTTCCGCGGAGCGTGTCCAGTCCTGCTGGAACGCCTGCTCCTCGGGATCGAGCAGCAGAGACCGCAGCCGGTTGTACCCAGGCTGGAGGCGCGGAGAGAGCGCGACCGCGAGCCGGTTGGAGGCGAGCACGTCGAACGCGCGCCCCTCCACGAAGGCGGGAACCTGCACGCTCGCCAGGAGCTGGTGCAGCCGCGCGGGGACGCGTTCGGGCTTCCTGCGCCGCCGGGATTTCGGGCGTGCGGCGGCCATGCCGAGAAGGTATTCCTGTTCGATCTCGTCGAGGTGCAGGACCCGCGCGAGCGATTCGAGCACCTGCGTTGAGGGATTCTTGTCGCGGCCACGCTCCAGCCGCAGGTAGTAGTCGGCGCTGATGCCCGCGAGCATGGCGACCTCCTCCCGGCGGAGCCCGGGTACGCGCCGGTTCGCACCCGGCGCGAGCCCGGCCTGCTGCGGGGTGACCAGGGCCCGGCGGGCGCGGAGGTAGTCGCCGAGCAGGTTGGCGCGGTCGTCGTCGCTCATGTCCGTCATCGTATTTCGGACTTTTTCGGCCAAGGGGGCCCTGGCAGGACCCCGGTAGACGGGGGCACTGCCCCCGGCCGGAACACGGCTCGACACTGAAGACGCCGCCGGCGCTGCGCCGACCGGCCTTGCCACCGACCCGCCCTGAGCAGGAGAAATCCATGGACGTCACCAACCGCACCGTCTTCATCGCCGGCGCCACCTCGGGAATCGGGCTCGAACTCGCCCGCCGCTTCGCCGCGGCCGGCAGCTCCGTGATCGTCGGCGGCCGGCGAGCCGGCCTGCTCGACCGGCTCGCGGCCGAGGGGTTCGGCACCGTTCCCATCGACGTGACCGACCAGGACAGCGTCGGCCGTGCCCGCGACACGATCCTGCGCAGCCACCCGGACCTCGACACGATCGTGACGATGTCGGGGATCATGATCCCCGAGGACCTGCGCGATCCCGCGCATTTCAGCGCCGCGCAGCAGACGATCGACAGCAACCTGCTCGGCACCATCCGCGTCATCGACGCGTTCACCCCGCACCTGGTCGGGCGCGGCGCCGGTGCCGTCATCACGGTCAGCTCGGGCATCGGGTTCCTGCCGTTCCCGCTCATGCCGACGTACGCGGCGTCGAAGGCCGGCGTGCACGCCTACACCGAGGCGTTGCGCGCGCAACTGGACGGCACGGGCGTCGAGGTGGCCGAGCTCGTCCCTCCGGCTGTCGCCACCACGCCCGAGCAGGCGCGGCTCAACCCCCGCGCGCTCGACCTCGCCGAGTTCGCCACCGAGGTGATGGACCTGCTCCGGGCCGACCCAACTCCCCACGAGATCCTCGTCAAGGGCGTGCTGATGCACCGGTGGGCCGAGCGCGACGGCACCTACGCCGATCTGGTCGCCCAGCGGTCGCAGGCGCTCGCGTCGCTCCCGGGCCGTCAGTAGGCCCCCGGGCGGTCCCGCACGTCAGGACACGCAGAGGCAGAACTCGTTGCCTTCGGGATCCCGCCAGACCTGCCAGAGATCCTCGTGCATCTCCCCCACCGGGGTGGCCCCGAGCGCGGCGGCACGGGCGGCCGCGGCGGCGAAGTCGTCGGCGACCAGATCCAGGTGGACGCGGTTCTTCGCGGTCTTGGGTTCGCGGACGCGTTGCAGGGCCAGGCCGGGACCCAGACTGATCCAGTCGTCCTCACGGCGGGTGATGTCCCGCTCCAGCAGGCGGCTCCAGAACGCGGCGAGCCCGTCGAGGTCGTTGGCGTCGATGACCACGCCACCCAGGCGAATGCTCATGGCTTCCTCTCGGCGTACGGATCGGTCACGGCCGGGCCCGGTTGTCCGGTCCTGGCCGGATCCCGACCATGGCAGCAGGAGTATCTTCCGCGGAAGAGCGAGGGAGCGCGAGCATGAGCCCCGTTGTCGTACGCCGTCTCACCGGTGAGGACTGGTGCACCTGGCGGCTGCTGCGCCTGGCGGCACTCGCCGACGCGCCCGGCGTCTTTCACGGCGAGCGCAAATACGTCATGGCCAGAGGCGTCGGCGACGGGTGACCCCGATCCCGGCGGCTCGTGGGCGGCGCGCCCGGCACCGTGGCGGGGTTCGGGCGCCGTACGC
>NZ_VIRM01000048.1 GCF_006874475.1 Microbispora hainanensis | reverse complement strand
CGCTCTGCCGTTCGTGCCGGCCGCTGGTGGCGCGGCGGCCAGCCTGGACAGGTAGGCGCAGGTCGCAGCGTCGAAGTCGTCGCCGTCCAGGCGGGCCAGCAGCCGTCCCAGGGTGGAGGCGGCCAGCCGTACGGGGCCCGGGAGACCGATCCGGGCGCGTAGCTCGGGATCGTATCCGGCGATGAACCGGGTGATCTTCGCCAGGGAAGTCGCTCCGCCGAGCACGGCGAGCAGGGCTAACGCGAGCAGCGGGCCGAGTCGGTAGCGGCGCCCGCGGCGGCTGCGAGGGTCCGGTATGGCATCCAGCACCTCGGCCAGGGTGGGCAGGTCGGACAGCGGATCGCAGATGGTGACGCGCTCCAGGTGGCGGGAGAGCACGTCGATCGGGGATGATGGCACGCGAACGCGACCCCTGTTCTTGATCGACTGGCTAGACACCGACGATCATGAGGGGTCGCGTTTGTCATCTCCGCACCGGGGCGCCCTCAACTACCCGTCCGTCCCAGGGCTGCGCCCATCTCACCAGCCGAGAACGCTTGGGCCCTGGCTCCCGGGAGGCAGGACCTCAAAATCACTCATGCGGGCTCAGTCGGCGACAGGGAGTCGGGCGTTGACGTCGCTGACCATTTCCCACACCGGTCCTTCGGTCACGATGCCCGCACCAAGAGCGCGCTTGTAAGCAGCTCCGCTTGTCTTGGGGCCACAGCTAGGATCGGATTGCTCGCACGGGGGGAGATCTCGGCCGCCTTCCACTGCGCGGCGCGAACACTGGAGGCGACCCCAATCTTGACTCCGCGCGCGCGGAGCTCCGCCAGCAATTGCTTGGCGTCGAACAAGTACACCGACTCGATACACCAGGGGCGCACGCCACCCCGCGACGAAGCCGCCGGCGACGCGAGCCCCGTGAAGACGAGGTAGTAGTCCAGCTCCGTCCGCTCGGTAACGTCCAGCAGGCCCTCACGCTTGAGGTACCACTTCACATTGACAGTCCGGCCGCGCAATGGACCAGACGTGAACCGACCGTCGATCGTGGCGGCTACGGCCGAGGTCTCCAGCTCGATTCCGAAGACCTGCGCCGCGATCCACTCGCCCAGGTGGCCCGAGGTCATAGGACGCTGGATGAGCGCTGCGATCTTCTCGTCGATGGTTCCGCTCGTTCAACAGCTCGGCGATCCCCTCCACGTCGATATCGCTCATGCCACCCAGCCTCCCACTCCCCTACACAGAATTCGCGACGATGGTCGCGGAAGATACGAGGAAGGATCGCCGCGCCGTTTCCCCAGAGCAAGACGCGCTTCGACCCCTTGCGGAACGACGACCGAGCCCTCATCCCGTCAGTGCCTCCAGGATGGTCAACTACCTGTCCGACCCGCTCTGCCGCTTCCGGTCGTGGACACCCGCATCGAACCAAGGGGACACTGCCACCTGGCGTTTGCCGCCGGGTTTCCGTAACTGGCGAGACGAGCGTGCGGGACATGCATACCGCAGTATGATTGATGTATGGCGGATACGACGCGCATCACGGTGACGTTGCCGAACGATCAGGTCGCCGAGCTCAGGAAGATCACCGACAATATCTCGGGTTATGTCGCCGAGGCGGTGGCACGCCAGCTTCGGCACCAACTCCTGGGTGCCGACTTGCTGCGTCACCAGGAGGAGCACGGGAAGTTCACCGACGAGGAGCTCTCCGAAGCCCGCGCCGGCATCTTCGGGACGGCATCCGGCGGTTCGGCTAGCGCGGCATGATCGAGCACGTCGAAACCGTCGTTCTCGACTCCCAAGGGCTCTCCGCCTGGGTCGCGCAGGACCGCAAGATCCTCGCCATGTTCCAGGTATTCCATTCCATGGGGTCCGATTTCGTCATCGGCGCCAACACCATTGTGGAAGTCAGCCACACACGAGTGGACATGCCCCGGCTGCAATGGGTGCTCTCCCGCGTGAAGGTCGAGCCGGTGACCGAGAGCGCGGCCAAGAGGTCCGCTGAACTACTCAAGGCAGCAGGCCTGCACGGCCACAAGTACGCGATCGACGCGACGATCGCCGAGATGGCATTGCGGCAGCCAGGCCCGGTAGCCATGCTCACCTCCGACGTGGACGACATGGTCCGCTTGTGCGGCAACCGCGTACGGCTCATCGGCGTCTGAAGGCGGAACAGCCACCAGCCACTAAGGCTTGTCGTTACTCGCCCAAATACGCTGATATCCGGCAGCTTGATCACATGCTGAGGGCCGGGACAGACCAAGGTCGACGTCGAGATCCTTCGACAGGGCCTATCGGGCCTTGCCCTTCTTCCAGGGGCTGACGCCGAGTTTCCCGGTGGTGCCGAGATCGAGCTCCGGCGTCACCATCACGGGAGGAGCACCGGCCTTGGCGTTCACCCTGACGTACGGCAGGTGCACGGAAGCGCCGTCGGTGACGGTGTTGCGCCACATCAGGCCGGCGGACGCTCTCTGGCCCGGCTTCAGAGTCACCGGCCGGGGCGGATCGTCGAAGCCGGTCACGGTGGAGATGCCGCCGCCGCCGTGCAGGACCTCGACGCCGGTGACCGGCTTCCTGTCCTCGTCGAGAAGCTGGAGACGCGGGTAGCCGTTGAGGTGATAGGCACGGGTCGAGCAGTTCTCCAGATGGAGACCCACGACGCGGAGCCCCGAGGCGGCCTCGGTGTTGCCCAGTGTGACGCGGACGCCGGAAGGTGGGCAGGGACCTGCCGCAGCGGTCGCCTCGTCGGCCGGGACGCTTCTGACCTTGGCGATGTGCACGCCCCCCACGGTGTACTCCCGCGGAGGAAGCCCGTCCATCGTGACCGTGCGCTGCACGGTCTGACCGGGCTCGACCGCCGGCACCGTCTGCTCCGCGTTCGACAGCGCCTCTCCAGAAGGGGACACGAAATCGAAGGTGATGGTGTACGTGAAGGGTTCGGCCTCGTGGTTGGTGACCTGGAACCTGGCGGAGAACCGGCAGTCGCGGGACCGTACGCTCAGGCCCGATATCGCGACGCCGTCCCTCTCCAGATCCCCTGAGGTGATCGGCGTATGGGTGGACGGGGCCACGCATGAGGGGTCGCCGCGCCGGCCTTCCGGATCGAAGCCGTCGCGCCACGCAGCGGCCCTTTCCCATCCGCAGGCCGGGAGGAGCAGGACTCCGGCGAGCACGGCGGCAAGGCCGAGGGGGGTGGTACGCATCCGAACACGGCGCATAGGAACCCCAGGCTATAGCGACAGGCTGCCGACACGCGGCACCCATTCGATGCCGGAATGCGCGCGGCGACCGGACGCCCCACGGTGGATCAATGACCGGGCAGAGCCGGGGCCGGCTCGCGCACCATGAACACGTCCACGTCATCCTCGGTCTCGACCGTGAACCCGTGCCGCTCGTACAGCCGCCGGGCCGCACTGCCCCGCAGCACGTTCAGCCGGATCAGGGCGTCTTCCCGGTCACACCGTTCCAGCAGGCCGCCCAGCACGGCGGAACCGATCCCCCTGCCCTGCAGGTCAGGGGCCAGGTAGAAGTGCTCCAGCCAATAGGCGCCGTCGGCCGGGCGCAGCGCCACGCAGCCGGCCACCGCACCGTTCGCCTCGATCGTCCAGGTGTGCGCCGGTGTGAATCCGTCTCGCAGCCGCTGCCGTACGCGCTGCTCGTCGTAGCGGCCGAGCCGCTCGAGATCCGCTCGAAGCACCAGGGCCCGCAGCTCGGCCACCGCCTCCACGTCCGCCGCCGACGCCGGCCGGAGCCTCCAGTCCAACACGACCGCGATGCTATCGAGCGGGGCTCCCAGGGTGCCGCCGCCGGGAGGTCGTCGCGCGAGATACGCGCGCGCCACCCTGGCCGTTGCCGCCCGCGCCGCTCCCCCGCGTCCGGTCGGGAGCAAGGGGCTATTCACCCTGCCGCGCGGACGCCGCCTGGCTCGACGTCTCCGGCCCGGCATGGGCGAGCAGCCCGTCGACGAGGGCCCGCAGCCCCTGGACGTAGGTGTCCTGCGCGGACAGCGTCCGCCATAGGTCGCCGATGGCGACCAGGCGTGGCATCCGCGATTCGTCGAGACCGCTGAAGAGCGGGCCGCGGCCGGCGTCCGCCGGCTGGCGGGCGGAGTGGGCGCGGACGAGGATCTCGCCGACCGTGTAGTACCAGATGTGGCGGAAGAGGTGCACGGCCTGGTCGGGTGTGCATCCGTGGTCGATGGCTCCGGCCACGATGGCCTCGACCATCCACACCGATTCGCCGAGCCGGCCGACGAACCCGTCGGCCGTGAGGACCTCCGCGGCCCACGGCCAGGCCGCGAGGGCGTCGTGGATCAGGGTGGCGGTCGCGATGATGCGCTCGCGCGGGTCGCCGGGCAGGTCGGGGCGCGGGACCTGGTCCGCGTATTCGGTGATCAGCAGAAGCAGCAGGTCTTCTTTGTCCCGCACGTGGTGATAGAGGGTCATCGTCCCGATGCCGAGCTCGGCGGCCAGCCGGCGGATGCTCAGCTTCTCCCAGCCGTCCCGATCGATGAGCCGCCGGGCCGCGTCCAGGATCTGCGCTCGCGAGGTCACCGGTGGACGGCCGGTGCGGCCGTGCGGGGCATTGCGTCGGGACACCGTCCCATCATTCCGTCCGGCCGCTCCCTCACGCCAACCGGGGCTTCCGCCGTCGACACCGGAACCGGTTCCGAGGTACTTTCAGTACGTGTACGAAAACTATTCCGTCGGAACCTGCCGGAGGACTGAGGAACGGTGACAGACACGCGATCAGCAAGCGGACAACCGTTCGTCCGTACGGCCGCCCGGCCGGGGCTCACCCTCGCCGCGGTGGCCCTCGTGCAGTTCATGGTGTCGGTGGACCTGTCGGTCGTGAACCTCGGGCTTCCGCGGATCGCCGCGGGCCTCGGCTTCAGCCCGGTGGGCCTGACCTGGGTGATCCACGCCTACGCCCTCACCTTCGGCGGCCTGCTCCTGCTGGGCGGGAAGATCGCCGACCGCTACGGCCACAAGCGGGTCCTGCTGGCCGGGCTCGCCGTCTTCGGCCTGGCCTCCCTCGCCGGCGGCTTCGCGCAGGAGCCCGGCCATCTGGTGGCCGGCCGCGCCCTGCAGGGCATCGGGGCCGCCGCTCTGTCTCCGGCCGCGCTGGCGGTGCTGACCGTCACCTTCCCCTCCGGCAAGGCCCGTGTCCGGGCCTATGGCATATGGAGTGCGGTGAACGCCGCCGGCGGCGCACTCGGCGTCCTGATCGGCGGGGTGCTCACCGAGCACGCGGGCTGGCGCTGGGTGATGTTCGTCAGCGTCCCGATGGCCGCCGTCGCGCTGGCCCTGGCCTGGCGGGGTGTCACCGGCACTCCGCCGACGGCTCCCGATCGCCGTCCGGACGTGCTGGGCGCGGTCCTGGCGACGGCGGGAATGACCCTGCTCGTGTTCGGCGTCGTCCGCACCGACCAGTACGCGTGGACCTCGCCCGTCACCCTGACGACCCTGGTGGCCGCCGTCGCCCTGCTGGCCGCGTTCGTCCGCCTCGAGCGGACCACCACCCGCGACCCGCTGATCCGGCTCGGCCTGCTGGCCAACCGCTCGGTCGCCGGCGCCAACTCCTACAACCTCCTGCTCGGCGCCGCCATGGCGTCGTCCTTCTACTTCGCGTCCCTCTACCTTCAGCAGGTGCTCGGGGCCGGCCCGACCGTGGCCGGGATCCGGTTGCTGCCCTTCGCGATCGGCGTGATCGCCGGCGCCACGACCGCCATCAAGCTCGGCTACCGGCTCCCGCTCCGCACGATGCTGATCATCGGCGGGCTGGTGACCGCGGCGGGGTTCATCTGGTTCGGCCTGATCAGCGCCGACGGTTCCTATCTCGCCGACGTCCTCGGCCCGTCGCTGGTCACCAGCATCGGATTCGGGCTCTGCCTCGGACCGGTCGTCTCCGCCGCCACCGTGGGCGTGGCGCCGAGCGAGACGGGCATGGCCTCCGGCCTCCTGTCGAGCTCACGCCAGATCGGCGCGTCGTTAGGACTGGCCGCCCTCGGCACGGCCGCCCACGCGCGCACCGGTTCGAGCACCACGACCGAGGGCCTCACCGAGGGATACGCGCTCGGCATGACGCTCAGCGCCGCGCTCCTGGCCGGCGCCGTCCTCATCGCCGTCACCGTCCTGCCGCGTACGAGTACGGCGGCACCTCCGGGCACGGCGGGCGTGACGTGGTCCCCGAACCGGAATGACCGGCCATGCCGCTTCCTCGGGAGTGGTCACGGCAACCTCGAGAACCCGCGCGGGTTCGGTCAGCGATTCACCGTAATAATCGGTAAGGGGACGAAGACGGGAATCCGGTCGATCATGGGCGATCACAACCAATGCGCCTCAATGAAATGGAAGGAATCCGGCCGGTCGGGCAAAGCAATTTCCGCCACAGGGAAACGTACCGGCAACATCTCCGGTGCCGTTTGTTTTCTCCAGCGGAAAGCGGTTGTTTTGCGCACTTCTGGGTGACGGGGCCTTTTGTTACCTCTAGCGTGAGAATCAGGGTCTGGATCCAAGGTTCGATGGATCGATTCGCGCTCCGTGCAGCCGGGTTTCCCGGGTGACGTCACGGAGTCGACGGAGTGATACTCATGCTCAAGGAAGCACTCGCTGCTGGCGCGATCACAGCGTCGGCCCTCATCGTCCCGGTGACGATGCAGACGCAGCCGGTCTACGCGGCCGGCAGCACCGCACAGATCACGCAGAGCCCGACACAGCCCTGCCCCGGAGGCAGGTGCCGTGGCCGTGAGCGCTACCGGACGTACGACGACCGCGGTCGCGGACGCATAGAGCAGCGCGGACGCGAGCGCGGGCGGTTCGAACAGCGCACGCGCGAGCGCGAACGCATGGAACCGCGCATCCGTGAACGCGGCCGGTTCGAGGAACGCGGACGCGAGCGCGGCCGGTTCGAAGAGCGCATGCGCGACCGGGGCCGGTTCGAGGAACGCGGACGTGAACGCGGCCGATTGGAGGAACGCGGACGCGAACGCGGACGATTCGAAGAGCGCGGGCGCATGGAAGACCGCGGCCGGTTCGAAGACCGCGGACGCGAACGCGGCCGATTCGAAGAACGCGGGCGCATGGAAGACCGCGGCCGGTTCGAAGACCGCGGACGCGAACGCGGCCGATTCGAGGAATTCGGACCGCGGTAGCGGCATCAGCTGCGGGGAGAGTGAGGCAGCAACAGCAGCAAGGACCGGATAACCGCACATCGAACCTGCCGGACCCTCGCCCCACGAAGCAGCCGCCTCGTGGGGCTCTCCCCTGCCGGGGGCGGCACGGCCGCTCGTCCGCATTTCGGCCGTCGCCGGGAAAACGAATTCTCAGCGAATGCGCGATTCAGGACGGCGACCGCGGTATCAAGACGAGGTTCGACCGGGCGATATGCGATAGACGGACACGTGCGAACGCGACTCCGCCGTGAACTCGGTGCCGATCCAGTCCGCGTGCCTGCTTTCCCGCTCGAACCCGGCCAGCCGGGCCATGAGGTCGAGCTCGGCCGGCCAGATGTAGCGGTGGGGGCTGCGGAACAGCCGTGCCTGCCCGCTCTCGTCGAACCTGAAATGGTGCGACACGACGTGTTGCCGCAAAAGGTCGTAGGTGTCCAGGCCGATGTAGCCGGGCTCCTGATGCCACACCACGGCCTCCTGGCCTGGTGGAAGCCTGCGCAGCTCCGGCACCCAGAGCTCGATCACGAAGCGGCCTCCGGGGGTCAGGTGGCGCGCGGCGTTGCGGAAGCACGCGACCTGCTCGGCCTGGGTCAGCAGGTTGGAGATCGTGTTGTAGACGAGGTAGACGAGCGTGTACTCGCCCGGGGCGGTGGCGGTCGCCATGTCACCGATGACCACCGGGATCGTTGCTTCGTCCACCTTCGTACGGAGCTGCTCGACCATCGCACGTGACAGCTCGATGCCGGTGACGGGTACGCCACGCTCGGCGAGCGGCACGCCCACGCGGCCGGTTCCGATGGCGAATTCGAGCGCCCGCCCGTCGGCCGCGAGCTCGGCGAGGCGATCGACGGCCGGCCCGAGGACCTCGGGCGCGAACATCCCGGCGCCCGGCGTGTCGTAGTGCCGGGCGGTCTGGGTGTTCCAGATCTCCTCCTGGCGCATACTCCCCATGATCACCATGGGCGTACGCCGCCGTCCAACGATTTTCCGCGCGCAAGAGCGCGGAAGGGCTCAGCAGGGCCTCTACGACCCCCGGCCATGATCGAGAGAGCGTCGAGAGAGATCAGATCTGCCGGTCGCGGCCCGCGAAGTATCCGGCCACGGTCTGCACCGCCATGAGGCCCGCCACGAGGGCCAGCGGCCCGTGCCAGCCGCCCGTGTGCTGATAGAGCGCTCCGACGAGGATGGGCCCGGGCACCGACACCAGATAGCCGACGCTCTGCGCGAAGGCGGACAGCCGGATCACCGTCGCGCCGTCCCTGCCCCGCATGGCGATCATGGTGAGCACCAGCGGGAAGGCGCAGTTGGCCACGCCGAGGAGCACCGCCCACAGCCAGGGCGCGGCGGCGGGAGCCGCCCACACCCCGGCGTACCCGGCGAGCCCGAACGCGCCGAGCAGGACCGCGATGCCGCTCTGGTTCCGCAACCGACCGGCGACGGCGGCCAGCGCGAAGGACAGCGGCACCCCGAGCACCGAGGTGACGGCGAACAGCAGGCCGGCGGTCTCGGCGGACAGCCCGGCATCGCGGAAGATCTGGGGCAGCCAGCCGATGATCACGTACGCCGAACTGGACTGCAGGCCGAAGAAGAGCGCGAGGGCCCAGGCCACGGGACTGCGCGCGACCCGCACGGGCGTTCCGGCCTCCGCGGCGGCGTCCCCGCGCCCCGCCCGCTCGGCCCGCGGCGTGGCCTCTCGCCCGGCCCGCTGCCCGGTCCGGCGCCCGGCCGGCCTCCCGCCGTCCCGGGCGAGGGCGGCCCACGGCGGCACGGCGACGGCGGCGAGGACGGCCCAGGCGCCGAGACCGGCACGCCAGTCGCCGCCGAACGCGCCGGCGAGCGGGACGGTGACCGCGGCGGCGGCCGAGGCGCCGAGGTTCAGGGCCATGGAGTAGAGGCCGGTCATCATGCCGACCTTGTCAGGGAAGCGTTGCTTGACCACGACCGGCAGCAGCACGTTGGCGACCGCGATCCCGGCCAGGGCGAGGCCGCTCAGCGTGAGGAAGACCGGGGTGGTGCCGACGAACGGCCGCACGGCGAGCCCGAGCGCCACCGCGGCCATCCCGGCGAAGACGACGCCGTCCGGTCCGAACCGGCGGGCCAGGCGCGGCGCGGCCGAGCCGACCAGCGCGAAGCACACCGCCGGCACGGACGTGAGCAGCCCGGCGATGGTGGCGCTCATCCCGAGGGCGGCGCGGGCCTCTTCGAGCACGGGCCCGAGGCTGGTGACAACAGGGCGGAGGTTGAGCGCGGCCAGCACCAGTGCGGTGACGGCCAGGCGGCGTGTCCACGTGGCGGATCGGGCGTGGCCCTGCCGCTGCTTCACCGGGCTGCCCGGTGCCGCGTCGCCCTCCGGCCGCGCCCTGTCCCGGACCACCGGCTCGTCGCGACCCGCCGGCTCATCGCCAACCACGGGCTCATTCCGGACCGCCTCGCCGTACGGAGCCGGCGGACACCCGGCCGCCCTGTCATCCACGCGCTGTCATCCCGAAAACCACCTCGTCATCCTCAAACAACTAGGTCATCCTAAAATAAGCGGTTTATCCCAAAATCCACCGGTTCACCCCTCGCGAGAGCCCTGCCGGCTCGCGACCCCGTCTGTCACATCATTCCGGATAGGGGCTTGACACCCCTTTTGTGGCGGAAAAAACTCAGATCACTCCCGCTCCACAGCACTTCCCCCGACAGCGGCCGGTGAGCGCGCAGCCGCGAAGGAGACAGGCATGAGGCGATTGCTCGCCGTTTTCGCGCTGGTCGCAGGCTTCCTGCTCGCGCCCGCGCATGCCGACGCCGCCGTCATGGACGTGGCACCGTCGGCCACCGCCTCGGCCTCCTACACCTCGCCCTGGGAGAGCGTGGCCGCCGTCAACGACGGCATCGACCCGGCCCGCTCCGACGAGACGCAAAACCGCCGCTGGGGCACCTGGCCGGAGGCCGGCGAACAGTGGGCCCAGCTGACGTGGCCGTCCGCCCAGACGATCTCCTCGGTGCAGGTCTACTTCTTCGACGACGGAGGCGGCGTCCGGCTGCCGGCCTCCTGGAAGCTCGAGAGCTGGAACGGCGCGGCGTACGACGACATTCCCGCCGCCTACCCGATCGCGGCCGACACCTACAACACCGTCACGTTCCCCGCCGTCACCACCACCAGGCTGCGCGTCGTCCTGCGCAGCGGCCAGGCGTCGGTCGGGCTGCTGGAGATCAAGGCCCTCGCCGACACCGCCGGACAGCAGAGCACCTGGAGCCCGCCCGCCGACCTGGTCGCCCCGCTCGACGAGGTCCGGCGGCACGCCGAGTCCGTCAACCCCGACCTGTACGGCTATCGCAACTACGCCTGGGACCAGATCATGGCCAACGGCGGCAGCGTCGACTACTGCGTCCGCTGGGACTCCGGCGCCCCGGTCTCGGCGGAGCTGCGCGACAAGATCGAGGCCGCGCTGGCCAGGTCGTTCAAGAAGTGGACGGACGTGATGGCGGGCCACAACGGCTGGCCGTACGCGGACGTGCCGGTGAAGGTGGTCGGCTGGGCCGTACGCGACCGCTCCCTGCTGCAGTGGAACGACGACTCGGTGGACGTGTACGTCGGCGATCTGAGCGAGAACGCGCCGCAGTGCGCCGAGCCGTGCGGGCGCCTGTTCGACCAGTCGGGCGCATACCCGAACTGCCCGGGCGGTCCCTCCCACCACTACGACATGTCCCTGTGGCTCACCGAGGGCATGAGCGGCGGCATGGGAGGCGCCTGGGGACAGCGCGTCGGCAGCGAGTAT
Source organism: Microbispora hainanensis (assembly GCF_006874475.1). GTDB lineage: Bacteria > Actinomycetota > Actinomycetes > Streptosporangiales > Streptosporangiaceae > Microbispora > Microbispora hainanensis. The sequence goes on along the minus strand of NZ_VIRM01000048.1, from coordinate 62,182 downwards.
CTGGTGGACAACCTCGGCAGCGACGACATCCACATCCTCCTCCACGAGATCGGACACAGCTTCGGCCTGGACGACTTCTACGACTGGACCCCGGCCGGGCAGTGCTGCTTCCTCATGAAGGCGGGCTCGGCCACGTCGATCACCGAGTTCGACGCGTGGATGCTGCGCGACGTCTGGCGGCACCTGAAGAACCGCTACGGCTACTGACGCCCCTCGGCGGCCCCGCCCGCACCAGGCCTGGGCCGCGTCAGGCCTGGGCCATCGCCGTGGCGCCGGGGATCGATTTCGACATGTGTCGAAAATAGTCGCGATCAAGACAGAGCGGTCGTCCGAAGACATTCCACGTTTGCGTCCCTAGCATCGCCCACTGCGGGCCAAATCCCCCGGCCCGAGTCCCCCTGATCGTTCGTGGAAGGTTTGCCGATGTCCTCATCGCCCCGGGTGACGCCTGGTCCCCTCCCGCCGGCCGCGTCACGCCGTACGGGTGCCGCACGCCGCACCGCCGCGGCGCTGGGCCTGGCCGTCGCCACCACCGTCACGGGGCTCGCCGTGAACACGGCCCCCGCGGGCGCGGCCGCCCCCGTCGGCCCGGTGTTCCAGGACGGCATGGCCCAGCCGGTGTTCTCGTCCAACAGGAACGACTGGATCCGCGAGGAGGTGTGGGTCGAGACCCCGGTCGACAGCGACGGCGACGGGCGCAACGACCGGGTGCACGCCGAGGTCACCCGCCTGCGGGAGACCGAGACGGCCGGTCTGAAGTCGCCCGTCGTGTACGAGGTCAGCCCCTACTACGCCGGCGGCAACGACATCACCAACCACGACGTCGACCACGAGCTCAACCAGGCGGTCCGCCCGGGCAAGGGCTGGCAGAACCGCGGCGGCAAGCGGCTCGACCCGGCCACCGACGAGCGCCTGGCCGCGGCGGCGGCCGACGACTCCGGTGCCGGCGGCGCGGACGCGTCCCTCGCGGCGAGCGGCCCGCAGCCGGTCATCAGCACCAGCCACGAGTCCAACTGGCTGCCGCGCGGTTTCGCGGTGGTCCACGCCGAGTCGCTGGGCAGCGGCCAGTCCGACGGCTGCCCGACGACCGGCGGGCGCAACGAGACCATCGGCGCCAAGTCCGTCGTCGACTGGCTGAACGGTCGCGCGAAGGCGTACGACGCCTCCGGTCAGGAGGTCAAGGCGACGTGGACGACCGGCAAGGTCGGCATGATCGGCACCTCGTACAACGGCACCCTGCCCAACGCGGTCGCGAGCACCGGCGTCAAGGGGCTGGAGGCCATCGTGCCGATCTCGGCGATCTCCAGCTGGTACGACTACTACCGGGCGAACGGTGCCGTCGTGGCCGCCGGCGGCTACCAGGGCGAGGACGCCGACGTGCTCGCGGAGTACGTCTACACGCGCGCGGACCAGCAGGTCTGCCGGAGCGTCATCGAGCAGCTCGCGAAGGCGCAGGACCGCGAGACCGGCGACTACAGCGCCTTCTGGGACGAGCGCAACTACATGAACGACGTGGACAAGGTCCACGCCGCGGTGCTGGTCGCCCACGGCCTCAACGACTGGAACGTCAAGACCAAGCAGGCCGCGCAGTGGTATGAGGCGCTCAAGGCGCGCGGGGTGCCGCACAAGATCTACCTGCACCAGGGCGGGCACGGCGGCTCCCCCAGCGTCGACGTGCTCAACCGCTGGTTCACCCGCTACCTCTGGGATCAGCAGAACGGCGTGGAGAACGACCCCCGCGCCCTGGTGCAGCGCGAGGACAGGACCCTGGTGCAGTACGCCGAGTGGCCCGACCCCGCCGCCGCGGACACCGAGCTCAACCTGGCCCCCGGCGACGGCGGCGCGGCCGGCCTGCTCACCCCGGACAAGACCCGGAAGGGCAAGCCGGTCACCGAAACGATCGTCGACGACGCCACGAAGCCGGCGCAGACCCTCGCCGACGCGGCCACCTCGCCCAACCGCCTGGCGTACAAGTCGGCGGCGCTGACGGCGCCGGCCAGGCTCAGCGGCACCCCGCGGGTCTCGCTGCGGATGTCCTTCGACCAGCCGGCGGCGAACGTCACGGCGCTGGTCGTGGACTACGACGAGAACGGCAAGGCGAAGATCATCACCCGGGGCTGGATCGACCCGCAGAACCGCAAGTCGATCTCGCGGACCGAGCCGGTCAAGCCGGGCTCGCCCTACGGCCTCGACTTCGACCTGCAGCCGCACGACTACGTCTTCCCCGCGGGGCACCGCATCGGGGTCGTGCTGCTGTCGAGCGACTACGAGTACACGATCCGGCCCGCTCCCGGCGCCCGACTGCACCTCGACACGACGAAGAGCACGGTGACGCTGCCGATCGTGGGCGGCACCGGCGCGCTCGCCTCCGCGAGCTGACCGTCCTTTCCCGACACGCCGTCCCCCTCGGCCCGACCGGCCGGCGGGGACGGCGTTCGCGTGTCTACAGCAGCGCCTCGCGGTGCCGCCAGGCGAGGTCGAGCACGGCCGCGCCCGCCGCCTGCATCGGCTCGTCGCGGACGTGCCGGCGCACGGTCTCCGCGTCGAACGGGACACGGCCGACGATCCGGCCCTCACTGTTGGAGGCGGCGACCTCGCCGAAGGCGGCGTCGAACGTCTCCGCCTCCAGCACGGTCACCGTGAGGAAGTCGGTCGCGAACGTCAGCGGATCGACCCCCACGCCCAGCACGTGGCAACGCACCCGCCCGTCCTCGCGGGCATCCGTCAGCAGGCGGTAGAACGGCCAGCTCTCGTAATCGAAGCCGTCGCCGTACTCCTCTCCCCGCCCCAGGAACTCCTCGGCGTACTCGCGGACCACGCACTTCCACAGGTCGAGGTCGGCCTTCTCCGCGCCCGCGGACTCGTGCGCGGGCTGGAACACCCCGACCGGCATGACCTGGAAGAGCCCGCCGCCGTGCGCCACCTTGGCCGGGTCACGCCAGTGCAGCACGAACGACGTCTCCCCCGTACGGCGGTCGCGGCGCAGCGTGAGGGTGGAGATCGCACAGAGCGCGGGCCGCCTGCGCAGGTCGGTGGGGTCGCCCACGAGCGTACGGAACGGCAGCCGCCGCCCGGCCCCATGCCCGGCACGCTCATGCCCACCGAGCCCCCGCCCGCCGAACCCCTGCCCGTCGAAGCCCTGCCTGTCGAACCCCTGCCTGTCGAACCCCTGCCCACCAGACTCCTGCCCAGCAGGCTCACGCTCGCCGGACTCCTGCCCGGCGAGCTTGTACGCCGCGAACTCGTGGGCGGCCGCCTCTCCGACGCTCACGCCGTCGAAGTAGCGTGCGCGGGTGAAGGTCAGCTCGGGCCAGGCGACGTCCAGCAGCCGGTAGCAGGTGCGGTCCTCGAAGAGCCGGGGGCGGGCGAGCGTCCCCAGCGCGTCCGGATAGGCGCCGGCGCCCTCCGGCAGCAGGGCCGCCGCCTCCGGTTCGCGTCCCGTGACGGCGGGTGCGGGAGCGTCGTCCACCCAGCCGAGCCGCACCTCGCGCAGGTCGAGCGGCGTGGCCAGGGTCCATGGGGTCGCCGTCCAGCCGTCCCGGGTGAGCAGGCGGGTCGATCCGGCCCTGGCCGTCGCGGGATAGAGCCGATCCGCCGCAGCGGCCAGCTCGTGCCGGTGCCCGTCCAGGCGTCGCCGCACCGCGACCCATTCCGGTCCCGACGGACGTACGCGCGGATCCGAATGCGATGTCACGGACTCAGGACCCTACTCACCGGCCCAGGACCCCACCCACCAGCGCGGCGCCACGTCCTCCGCAGAAGACCGGGCGTCGGGGACCGGTCACCTCTGATGAACACGGAGCGTCAGACATGGTGACGGAAAGTATCCAGAGAGGAGCATGCGATGCACTCGCAGCGACAGGGGGTGGGCACGTGACGTCCCTGCTGCACATGGACGCCAGCGCCAGCGGCGGCGGCGACTCGGTCACCAGGGAGTTGACGGCGTTCTACGCGGACACGTGGCGGTGTCTCCACGGGAGCGCCGGGTACCGATACCGCGACCTCGCCGCCGACCCGGTCCCGCTGGTCTCGCCGGCCTTCGTCTCCCTCGGCATCCGGGTGGAGAGGCACGGGGCGGTTCCGCTGCGGAAGGTGGCGGAGATGACCGCCGGCCCCGCCGAGGAGCGCGAGTGGGCGCTGACCCTCCCGCTTATCGAAGAGATGCGCGCCGCGGAGACGGTGCTGGCCGGCGTCCCGATGTACAACTTCTCCGTGCCCGCGTCCCTCAAGGCGTGGATCGACCGGGTGACCTTCCCCGGGGCGTTCGTCGACCCCGGCACGGGCAACCGGCTGCTCCGGGAGACGAACGTGGTGGTGGTCACCGCCCGCGGCGGCTGCTACGCGCCGGGCACGCCGCGGGAGGATTTCGACTTCCAGACGCCCTACCTGAGGGCCTACTTCACCGAGCTGGGCGTGGCGCCGGAGAACCTGCACTTCGTGCATGCCGAGATGACCCGGGCCTCGGACGTGCCCGCCCTCGCTCACTTCAAGCCCCTGGCGGCGGACTCGCTGGCCGCGGCGAGGACCGCCGTGTCCGAGCTGGCCCGCCGGCCGGTCGGCAGCGGGGCGGCGACGCGCATGCGGTGAGGTCCCGGCACCGACGGACCGGGGCAGCGTGCCAACCCCGCCGCCCGACACAGGGCACAGCGCACAGCGCACAGGGCACAGCGCACAGGGCGCCGCGGCCGCCCGTAGCGGCCTCGGACGAGCGGTGGTGTCCGTCCCTCGGCGGACACCACCGCGGACCCGCGGCATGTCACCTTTCCGCGGCGCGATTCGTCTTAAGGACGGGAAGCAGAGACACGAACGGAGAGCCTGTTCCGCGCCGTCGAGGCCCGCCACCGAAAGCCGCGCCGGGCCCGCACCGGCGCGGGTAAAGACGTATATCGAGACTCCTGATCGGCATTCTGTGAATGCGTTGTCAGAATGCCGCGCCGCTGTGCGCAATATCGAAATCGACATCCGCGAATTCGCATTTCCAGGACGCCGGAAGATGCCGGCGATTCCGCAATTCCGCCGGTCACGTTTCCCGGTCGCCCCCGGCAGGGGGCCACCCGGGGACGGACGAGGGTGGCCACAGCCCGCGCGGTCCCGTCCGCTCAGGCGCGAGACTGCCGCTGCTCCACGGTCATCCGGTAACGGTGGGTAATCGTCGCGAGTTCGGCGGCCTTGTCGTGGTTCGCACGTCCGGCGATGGAGCGCTCGGCGCCGTCCATGTTCCGGTTGGCGAGGATGATGGCCCTCGTGGCGGGGCGCCTGGCGGCCTCGTACCGCTCCAGGGCGGCGGCCACGTCCTCGCCCCGCGCGAGTTCGGCGGCGAGCGTGATGCCGTCGATGATGGCCTGCGAGGCGCCGTTGGCGCCGATGGGGTACATGAGGTGGGCGGCGTCGCCGAGCAGCGTGACCCTGCCCTCGCCCCAATGCGGGAGCGGGTCGCGGTCGGCCATCGGATAACGCAGGATGCGGGGGCTGCGCGCGACCATGACGGCGGGGTTCAGCCAGCCGAAGTCCCACTCGACGAGGTGCGGCAGCACTTCTTCGAGCAGCCCGGGGCGGTTCCATCCCGCTCCGTCGGACAGGCTCTTCGAGGGAGCGGCGACCATGCAGACCCAGTTCACCAGCGCCTTGCCGCGCTCCGCGTGACGCCTGGAGATCGGATAGGCGATCAGCCGGGTGGCCTGCTCGTCGTTGACCAGGATCATCGTGCGCCCGTCGAGGAACTCGTCCATCTCGGACAGGCCCCGCCACATGTCGACTCCCGCCGGAGACAGCGCACCACGGCCGGGGTGGAGCCGAGACCTCACCGAGGAGTGCATCCCGTCGGCGCCGACCAGCGCCGCGGCCTCGAACTCGACCGCGCCGCCCGCCTCGTCGTACGCGAGGACGCGGACGCCGGAGGCGGTCTGCCGGAAGGCGTCGACGCGGAGCCCGGTCCGCACCGCGTGGGGGCCGAGCCGGTCCCGGACGGCCGCGAGCAGGAGCATCTGCAGCTCACCGCGGTGAATGGAGTATTGGGGGTGCTGGTGACCCGCGGCGACGCCCCGGGGCTCGGTCCACAGGATGGCGCCCCCGTGGTCGAGGTATCGATGCTCGCGGGTGCGGATACCGGTGGCCGCCAGCGCCTCGCCGAGGCCCAGCTCGGTCAGCGCGCCGATCGCGGCCGGCTGGATGTTGATGCCCACTCCGAGCTGCCGGAGCTCGGCCGCGGCCTCCAGCACGACCGCGTCGATTCCTTTGGCGTGCAGGGCGAGCGCGGTGGCCAGCCCTCCGATCCCCGCACCTGCGATCACGATGTCGGCGGTGTTGGCAGTCGTCATGGCGTCGCACTCCCTGGGCCGGACACGGCTACTCTGCGTTACCCCAGTGGGCGCCGCAGCGGTGGGATAGGGGCCGGGCCCCGGACAGGAACCCGCTTACGGGGTGCGGGCGGGGCCCCGTCCCGCCGATGCCGAGAGGCGGGACGGAGCGTGCCGTGCCGGGGCCCGGGCCGGCTTCTGGATTCCGACCGGGAAGTTCCTGGTCAGGCGTGATGAACGGAGACGACCTTGTACGCCTGGGGGGCCGCCTTGGCGATCTCCGCCGCCCTCTTGGCGAAGACCTGCGCCTCGGGGTCGCCCGCGGTGGCCTTGATGTCGTCCGGGCTGCGCCACTGGGCGAGGTTCACGACCCGGCTGCCGTCGAGGCTGGCGAGAATGTTCACCGAGATGAAGCCGGGCCGGTGCCGCATGACCTTCTCGGCACCCTCGTCGAGAATGGCGATGAGTTCCTGCTGCTGCGAGGGGTCGACGTCGAAGACGTTGATGAATGTCGCGTGCTGATCGCCGACCCGAATCACTGTCTCACTCATGACTTCATCGTATCCGACAAAGAACCAATTCAGTCAAGCCCGATTGTTGATTAAACAGGATTCCGAACACGAGCTTCTCTCCGAATATCGCGCGCGCAGAGCAGGAAATACCGCTTATCGCAACCGGGCACGCGGACGGCTTCACGGCCGTCCTGACGCTCCCGCTCGCCACCCCGCGGGAACGGGACCGCGCGAGCACGACCGCGCGAGGACGACCGCGCGAGCGGAACCTGGGAACAGGACCCTGGGAACAGGTCCGTCGTGATCCCGGGGAGTGGGTCCGGCGCGTGATGCCGCGCCGACGTCGGCGCCGGACCCACCCGGAACCCACCGGGGCCCGTCACGGACCCCGGAGGGTGTGCCCTCCCCCGGCCTGAGGCGGAGGTCAGCCCGGCCTCAGGCCGGCGTCAGCGAGGGGCTGGCGTGCAGGTCGAATCCCTCGTAGCCCGCCTCGGCCACTTCGCCGAGCTTGAGCCGGTAGGACGCGAGCCCCGCGAAGTAGAACATGACCCTGTTCTTCTTGCCGGGGATGTTCGCGCCGAAGATCCACGACTTGACCTTGGGGAAGAGCGTGTAGTCCGCGAGCTTCCCGCAGGTCTCGGTCCACTCGTCCTCGGCGTTCCTGGTGGCCTCGATCACGGTGGTGCCGTTCTCCTCAGCCGTGCGGATCAGGTCGCCGATCCACTCGACCTGCGTCTCGATGCCGGGCGGGAGGTTGCTGAAGGCACTGTTGGGGCCGAGGACCATGAACAGGTTGGGGAAGCCGTGGGTGGCGACGCCGAGATAGCTGGTGGGCCCGTCCTCCCAGTGGTCCCGGATCGTCACGCCGCCCCGTCCGCGGATGTCCATCCGCTTGTAGCTGCCGTCCACGGCGTCGAAGCCCGTGGCGAAGACCAGGACGTCGAGCTCGTGCTCCACTCCGTCCTCGGTGAGCACTCCCGTGGGAGTGATCTCCTTGATCGGCGTCTCCTTGATGCTGACCAGGGAGACGTTGTCGCGGTTGAAGATCTCGTAGTAATCGGGGTTGCAGATGGGGCGCTTGGCGTAGAAGTCGCTCGGCGTCAGCTTGCGCGCCGTCTCCGGATCCTTCACGATCTCGCGGATCTTCGACCGGATGAACTCCGCCGCGGCCTCGTTGGCCTCGGGATCGGTCGCGATGTCGGAGAACGTGCCGAACATGAAGCGGAAGCCGTTCCCCTTGTCCCAGTACTCCTGGAACACCCGCCGGCGCTCCTCCTCGGAAACGCTCATGGCGGGGACGTCGCTCTCCTCGAAGCCACAGGCGACGCGGGAGCCGCGCACCTGCTCCCAGATGCGGTCGTACGACGCGCGCACCTCCGCGACGTACCCCTCGGTGACGGGGCCGTGGCCGGACGGGACGCAATACTGCGCCGAGCGCTGGAACACCGTCAGGTGCTCGGCCACCTTGGCGGCGGCGCAGGCGAACTGGGTGCCGGTGGATCCCGTGCCGACGACGCCGACGCGCTTGCCCTCGATCGTCAGGTCGTCGGGCCAGGAGCCGGTGTGGACGATCCTGCCCTGGAAACGGTCACGGCCCTTGATGTCGGGGATGTTCGCCGTCGACAGCGGCCCGAGCGCGGTGACGACGTACCGCGCGGTGAAGCTCTCACCGGTGTCGGTGCCGACGGTCCAGACACCCCGCGACTCGTCGAACACCGCGCTCTCGATGCCGGTGTTCAGCTGGATGTCCCTGCCCAGGTCGTGCTTGGCGACGACCGCCTCGAGATAGGCGAGGAGCTCCCGCTGCGGGGTGTACTTGGTGGTCCAGTCCCACTCCTGGAGCATCTGCTTGTCGAAGGAGTAGCGATAGACGAAGCCCTCGACGTCCGACATGGCGCCGGGGTAGCGATTCCAGTACCAGGTGCCGCCCACGCCGCCGGCCCGGTCGAAGGCCCGCACCCGTAAGCCGAGCTCGTTGCGGAGCGTGTGGAGCATGTAGATTCCGGCGAAGCCGGTGCCGACGACGATCGCGTCGAAGTCGGTGTCTGTCGTGTCGGTCAAGGTTGCACTCCTTCGTGTTTCCTGTCCCTGTGGGGAGGGGGTCACGGCTGCAGCCGTGAGATGTGCCAACCGGAGGGAGTCCGGTCGTAACGCAGCCGCCGGTGCAGCCGGTCGGCGTCGGCCGACCAGAACTCGACGGCGGCAGGCTCCAGGCGATATCCGGCGAAGCGCGCCGGGCGCGGCAAGGAGATTCCGTAGGACGCCAGGCGCTCCGCCTCCGACCTGAGCCGGGCGACGTCCTCCAGGGGTTCGCTCTGCCGGGAGGCCACCGACATCGCGTGCAGCGGCACCGGCCGGGCGTTCCACAGGCGTTCCGCCTCGGGCTCGGGCAGCATGGCCACCGGGCCGGAGAAGCTGAGCTGCCGGGCGGTCTCGCGCCAGTAGAGCAGGCCCGAGGCCCAGCCGGTCTGCGCGATCTCCCGGCCCTTCCTGCTGGTGCTGTGGCTGGTGAAGACCAGGCCCCGGTCGCCGACGTCGATGACGGCGACCATGCGGGTGGAGGCCCGGCCGCCGCGGTCGGCGGTCGCGAGCGCGAGCGCCAGCGGTTCGCGCACCCCGGCCTCCACCGCCCCGGCGATCCACTGCCGCGCGAGGTCCATCGGCTCGGCGGGCGGCATGTCGTACTCGGGGAACGCCGGGTCGATGGCGCCGGTCAGACTCTCGAACCTGCTGCTCACTGTCGCCTCCGCAAGCTGTGGGAGCGGGGGACGGCCGCGGGGCGCGGCCGTCCCCGATGGCAAGGGCGGGGAGGGGGTGGAAAAGGGCGGGGACCCGGCCGGACGGGCCGGTCGCGCCGTTCAGGCGTAGATCACTCCGCGAGCGACGGTCACGGCCGAGCCGCCGACCCGTACGGAGGTGACGTGCTCCGCGGTCCCGTCGGCGCGGGCCCGCATGAGCGAGGGCCGGCCCATCTCGACGCCCTGGTGGATGTCGATCCACTGCCCGAACCCGATGCGCCCGTGCCGGGCGAGATGGATCGCCAGCGGGCCGGCCGCCGACCCCGTGGCCGCGTCCTCGGCCACGCCGTACGCGGGCGAGAACATCCGGCTGCGCCAGGTCGAGCCGGAACCGGCGAAGCAGTTGGTCGCCATGTCGGGAAAGGCGGCCAGCGCGCGTTGGTCGGGGTCGACCCGGGACAGCGCCGCCGTACTCTCCAGCCCTACGAACACGTGCCGGGGACCGTTGTGGTAGATCACGACGGGCAGCGCGGAGGAGGTCAGGCCGAGCGCGGCGAGCAGTTCCCCGGCCCGGTCGAACTCCGCCCAGGTCGGGACGGGCTGCTCCATCTCGGCGGCGACGGCCCGCCCGTTCACCCGCTTCAGGTCGAAGGCGATGACACCCATCGCCGTCTCCAGCCGGAGCATGTCGCCCCCGCGGGTCTCGCCCAGCGCGATGGCGGTGCCCAGAAGCGGGTGCCCGGCGAACGGGAGCTCGTTCACGGGGGTGAAGATGCGGATGCGGGCGTCGCCACCCAGCCGGGGCGGGAGGACGAAGGTGACCTCCGACAGGTTCATCTCCCTGGCGATGCGCTGCATGCGGTCGTCGGAGAGGTCCTCGGCCTCGAAGAAGACGGCGACCGGATTGCCCTGCAGCGGCGTGTCGGTGAACGCGTCGACGACCACGTACGGACGCGCCCCCTCCAGCACGGACTGGTCAGCGATGGTCACGACAGCAGTCCTTTCATCAAGGAGCCCAGGATGCGCGGGCCGTTCTCGGTGAGCACCGACTCGGCGTGGAACTGGATGGAGGAGAAGTGCGGGCCGCGCAGCGCGTGCACCTCGCCGGTCGAAGGATCGCGGCAGATCTCCACGGTGCCGACGCCGTCGATCTCGGCCAGGTCCGCCTCCGCCCGGGCCGCGAAGGTGTTGTAGAACCCCACGCGCTCTCGCGCGCCGAACAGGCCGATCTCCTTCTGCACCCCCTGGTTGGGGATGTCGCGGCGCTGCAGGGCGAACCCGAGCCGGGTGGACAGCACCTGGTGACTGAGGCAGACGGCCAGGAAGGGACGCCGGGCCGACAGCAGCGCGTCCGCCGCCGCCCGCAGAAAAGCGATCTTCGGGTGGGCCGGGTCGCGGGGGTCGCCGGGGCCGGGCCCCAGTACCACGAGGTCCCACCCGTCCAGCGACGGCCCGTCGTCGTGGCGCCGCACGGTCACCGACATGCCCAGGCTGCGCAACTGGTGGTCCAGCATCGAGGTGAAGGTGTCCTCGGCGTCGACGATGAGGGTGCGCACCCCGGCCGGCACCGGCTCGGCCGGCGTGTCCCCGGCATGGCCGCCCAGCCAGAAGCCGGCGATGTTCGCGTTGCGCCGCTCCAGCGCCTCGCGGACCTCCGGACGGGCCCTGAGCCGGCCGCTGTCGCCGGTGTCGAGCGCCGCGAGCAGGCCCGCGGCCTTCGCCCGGGTCTCCGCGACCTCCGACATCGGGTCCGAGTGGCGTACGAGGGTGGCGCCGACGCCCATCCGCGTCCGGCCGGCGCGGTCGATGTCGGCGGTCCGGATGAGGATGGAGGAGTCGAGGGTCTGCCTGCCGTCCTCGTCACGCCCGATGAGGGCGACGACCCCGCTGTAGTAGCCCCGGCCGTGCGGCTCGTGCCGGTCGATGACCCGGCAGGCGTTCTCCACCGGGCTGCCGGTGACGGTCGGGGCGAACATGGTCTCGCGGAGGATGTCGCGCACGTCCCAGCCGGTCTCGCCCTCGATGAAATACTCCGTGTGCGCGAGCCGCGCCATCTCCTTGAGCCGGGGGCCCGTCACGCGGACGCCGGGCTCGCAGATCCGCGCCATCATCTTGAGCTCCTCGTCCAGGACCATGTAGAGCTCGTCGGACTCCTTGCGGTCGGCGAGGAAGTCCATGACCCCGGGCAGCGAGGGGCCCGACGGCGGATAGCGGTAGGTGCCGCTGATCGGGTTCATGGTCGCGACGCCGTTCCGCAGCGTCACGTGCCGCTCGGGGGTGGCGCCCACGAACGTCCGCTCGCCGGTGTGGACCACGAAGGTCCAGTAGGCGCCCGACTCGACCTCCAGCAGGCGCCGGAAGAAGGCCAGGGCGGAGCGCGGCGTGTAGTTCCCGATGTCGGCGACGAAGGACCTCTTGATGACGAAGTTCGCCCCTTCGCCCTCGCCTATCGCCTCCTTGACGACCCTGCGGACGATCTCGGCGTAGTCGTCGTCGCTCACGTCGAAGTGCCCGCCCGAGACCGCGAAGGGCAGGTCGGGTATCCGGTCCAGCGCCTCGGCGACCGGAACCGCGCCCTGTCGCGTCACGGTCATCGCGACGAGCGGAGCGCCGTCGTCGGCGCAGGCGAAGCCCCGCTCGCGGACCTGCCGATAGGGGACGACGACGAGCGCGTGGTGGACGCCGCCCGCCGCCGGTTCCCGTGCGCCGGGCAGCGGGATGTCCGCGAGCTCGCGAAGGTGCGTGATCTCACCCGTCAGCACGTCCAGCAGGCCCGGCCCGTTCGCCTCGGGCCGGTGCAGCAACGCGAAGGCCGGCGCCCGGAGCTCCAGCACGTCGCCGAGCAGGTCACCCCCACCGGGGTCCGGCCCGTTCACGCGAACACCTCCTTGGCCGTCAGGACGACCGCGCAGCGTTCGGCCGCGTACTCGACCGTCATGCGGTGGTAGCCGGCGGTGAAGTCGGCGACGGCGTCGGCGACCAGGAAGGTCTCCAGGTCGTTGGTGAACGCGTCGACGGCCGTCATCAGCACGCCGACGTGGGCGTACACGCCGCAGACGACGAGCTGGTCGCGACCGCTGCGCCGCATGCGCTCCAGCAGGTCGGAGCGGAAGAAGGCGCTGTACCGCAGCTTGGTGAACATCCAGTCGCCGGGTGCGGGGGCGAGCTCGTCGACGACGAGCCGGTCCTCGGGGGCGCGGCGCATGCCCGGCCCCCAGAAGTCCTTGAGGAGCCCGCGTTGCTCCTCGGTCATGTCACCGGGCTGGGCCGTGTAGCCCACGGGCACGCCGAGCGCGGCGCTCCGCTCGCGCAGCAGCGCGATGTTGCCGACGAGTTCCTTCCTGATCGGCTCGGGGAACGGCCTGACGAAGTAACGCTGCATGTCGTGGATCAGGAGCACGGCACGAGCGGGGTCGGGCGTCCATCCGGCGTGGTTGGCGGGCAGGTCGCCCGCGGCCGGGAGGAGGTAGGGCTTGATCATGGGTATGCCGGACATATAACGACCTTCCTGGTGTCCGTCGCGTCAGCCGCCCCAGGCTGAGATGACCGAGACCGCCTGCCAGAGGGTCAGCCGGGGGTCGCAGAAGCTGCTGTAACGGTCGCCGACGTGGTCGAAGCCGCTCTCGTCGGCGACGCATTCGGTGACGTCGTCCGGTGTGGTCTCCAGATGGAGGCCGCCGGGCACGCCGTCCGCGCTCTCGACCGCGGCCACGAACTCGCGGACCTCCCGTTGCATGGTCGGCACGACGCGCGTCTTGTGCCCCGACGGGGTGACCAGCGTGTTCCCGTGCATGGGGTCGCAGAGCCAGATGACCGGGTGCCCGGCGGACCTGACGGTCTCGACGAGCGGCGGCAGGGTGTAGGCGACCTGGTCGGCGCCCATCCGGGAGATCAGCGTGAGCCTGCCCGGCTCTCGTTCGGGGTCGAGCCGCTCGCACAGGGCGAGCAGCTCGTCCTTGGTCGTCTTCGGGCCGACCTTGCAGGCGACCGGGTTGGTGACCTCGGACAGCAGCGCGACGTGCGCGCCGTCCACCTGCCGCGTCCGCTCGCCGACCCAGGGCCAGTGCGTCGAGCCGAGGATCAGCCGTCCCGACCCGTCCCTGCGGAGCATGGGGACCTCGTAGTCGAGGAGCAGCGCCTCATGGCTCGTCCACACGGGCGGGTCGATCGGCGACCGGACGGACGAGCCGCGCCAGGCGAGGTGGTCCATGATGTCGCTGGCCGCCATGTAGCCGGTGAGGATCCGCAACGGATCGGGCTGCCTGCTCTCGGCCGTCGGCTCCGGGCCGTTGACCAGGTGCCCGCGGAACGCCGGGAGGGTGAGGTCGCCGACCTTCTCCATCGGGCTGGAACGCGGCTTGGAGAACTGGCCGCCGATGCGGCCGACTCTCAGCACGGGCTTGTGTGTGATCATCTTGAGGGCGCCGGCCAGCACGTCCAGCGCCGCGGACTTGCGGCTCACGTGCTCCGGTGTGCATTCCTCCGGGTTCTCCGCGCAGTCCCCGGCCTGTACGACCAGGGAGATTCCCGCGGCGACCTCCGCGAGGAGGGCGCGCAGCGTGCGCACGTCCGCGGGCCTGACGAGCGGGGGCCGGGAGGCGAGCACTTCCTTGACGCGCTGGACCTGCGAGACATCGCTCCACTCCGGCTGCTGCAGCGCGGCGTCCAACCGGATGGCGGGCATCACGTCATCCACGGTTCTCCATGGGGGTCGAGGCGCTCTCGGCGCCGTCGTCGTCGCCCGGCCGGGGGACGGCTGGGGTCGTCCGGTGGCCGCCGCCGTTCCACGGCAGGCGGCGGGCGTCAGGTGGGGATTCCCTCACGCCTGATCTCGGGCACGGGGATGCCCAGCGCGCGCAGCTGCTCGAACGGGTTCATGAACTCGCGCTGCAGCTTGATCTTCCCGTTCTCCAGTTGGAAGGAGTGCAGGAAGTGGTTCCTGTAGTGGCCTTCGGGGTAGCCGGGGAAGCGGATGGCGCCTTCGCCGTCGCACTCGACCCAGAAGAAGTTCGGGTCGTGCGTCTCGAAGATCTGGATGTTGGTCCAGACCCAGTCGGGGAAGCACTTCAGCGACCAGACGGCGTGCTCGCCGAGGCGGTCGCGGCCGCGGATCGCGATCGGCTGCCCGGTGTCGTTGGTCCACAGGCCGCCGACGCCGTCCTCGGTGAACAGCAGGTGCCGCCGCAGCCGGTCCTCGCCTCTGGTGTTCATGTACTTCTCGACCGTCGCTCGGTTGATCTTCCGGAGTTCGATCTCTTCGTCGCTTCCCGGAAAGCGAGTCGTCTCTGACACGATGAACCCTCCAACAGATACCGATTAATGGCGATATTTCACCCTGTTACTTTCGAATCAGGGCACCTCCGTCGATTTCATAGCGGACTGGTGAAGCCATTCGCCGTCACGCCGAGAAAGCGGCCGGCACCATGCTCGCGAGCTGTTTCCATTCCTCCGATCTCTGCAGCACGACCGCGCGGACGAGCGGCATGCAATGGGAGGGAATCGCCTCAGCGATCTCCTTCCACTGGGCCGGTCCCACCTCGGTGGCGAGGAGCATCCGCAGCAGCAGCCGCCCCGACTCGGTCGCCCGCAGCGACGGGTCACGCGCGAGCTTGCGCAGCATGACCACCGTCTCCGCGCTCTCCCCCGCCCCGCGGCCCGGCCTCGTCTCGCCCCTCCGGCGGCTTCCCCCGGGCCGGCGGCGGGCTTCTCCCACCCGCCGGACGGCCCCGGACGGGACGTCCGCGTCCTGGTCCCGCGCCGGCGGCGTCGTGCCGCGCGGCCCGGCGCCGGACCCCTCCCTGGCGCGAAGCCGTTCCGGGATCGGGTCCTGCCCGCGGCCGAGCCGCTCGCGTACGTCGCGGACCGTGCCCACCGAGAGCCCCGTCTTCCTGGACAGCTCGCGAAGGGAGATCTCCGAGTTGACCGCAAGCAGGGCGGCCGCGCTGCGTCGCCCCTCGATGCTGCTGAGCGGCCTGGACCTCCCGTCACGGCCCACGCGGGAGTGCTGCAGCCCCTCCTGCCCGTCGAGCCGGCGGCGAACCGTGGCCACGGTCTTCGCGCTCAGCCCCGTGCTCTCGGCCACCGCCCGGTCCGACCAGTGCGGATGGGAGGCGAGGATGCGCCGGGCCGCCTCCTTTCGTTCGTCGAGCGTCAGAGGCAGTCCGTGGCCGACGTTGAGCCGGACCGACAGCACGAACGCGTCGGCCTCGCTTCCGTCGAAGAACCGGACCGCGATCTCGTTCCTGCCCTTCAGCACGGCGGCGCGCAACCGGTGCATGCCGTCGATCACACGCATCGTCGGCCGGTGCACGAGGAGCGGATCGAGGGCGCGGTCCGTCTCCGCGAGCAGCCGGACATGCGCCGGGTCCTCAGGTCGCTTGCGCGGCGAGAGCGAGGACGTGAGGTGGCGGACGGGGACGATCTCCCAGGGCAGGTGGCGCAGATCCGCCACGTCGGGAAGGCGGGTGGCGAGTACGCGATCGGCGTCGGCTGCGGTGTGAAGTGACACTGCGGGACCTTCCTTGAAGGAACAAGGGCGAGGCGATTTCTTCACAGGAGCTCAACTCGGGTTCAGCCTATGTTCCGGCTAATTGCGATGCCAGAGCAGCGGGGGCCCATTCCTGGCTAGTTATCCACTGAATTCGATATCGACCTCATCGCCCCAGGCGGGACCGCGACGCGCCGTTCACGTGTCTCGATACCGGCATAAGGCGGAAATGAGCCGGACGGCATTGATCGCCTGCTTCGCAGAGCCATCCACCGCGCTCAGGGGGCGACCCGTTCGGGCGGATCCGTACGAGCCGAATCCACGGGTCCCGGACCACACGGCCGGTCCCCGCGCACGCATTTCACCCTGACCGGACGCCGATTTCGGTCGCGATCATCTATTTTCGGAACGGCGAGAAAGTCTGGGCGGTCGCTATGAGGATAGGATGCACCTCGGACGGCGACCGGCCGGTGTGCCTCACGCCGGAGAGGCACCCCTCGGTGAGCCTTCCCGTCATGTAGGTTCAAACGAACCGGCAACAATAATCAGTACGGGCACTCAAGGCTCCTTGTCAAACCTGCGTTCGTCCTCTCACTCATATGACGAACCGCGACGGTGAAAGGTGACCGATGAACGACCAGGCCCAATTGGCCGAGCACTTCGACCGATCGCGAGGGCATCTGCGAGGCGTCGCGTTCCGCATGCTGGGCAGCGCCGACGAGGCCGACGACGCGGTGCAGGAGACCTGGCTGCGCGCCTGCCGCGCCGACTCCGGCTCCGTCGACAACCTGACCGCCTGGCTGACGACGATCACCGGGCGGGTCTGCCTCGACATGCTGCGCTCCCGCACCCGCCGGCGGGAGGACCTCGCCGACCTGACCGAGCTCGACATGCTGGCTCCCCACGACGAGACCAGCGACCCGGCCGACGAGGCGGTGCTCTCCGACTCCGTCGGTCTCGCCCTGCTCGTGGTCCTCGACACGCTCGGCCCCGCCGAGCGCGCCGCCTTCGTGCTGCACGACCTGTTCGCCGTGCCGTTCGACGAGATCGCCATGATCGTGGAACGCACTCCGGCGGCCGCCAAGAAGCTGGCGAGCCGGGCCCGCCGCCGGGTGCACGGCTCGGCCGACATCCCCTACTCCGACCTCGCCAGGCAGCGCGCGGTCGTGGACGCCTTCCTGGCCGCCTCCAGAGCGGGCGACCTCGACGCGCTGCTGGCGGTGCTGGCTCCCGACGTCGTGCGCCGGGCGGACTACGCGGCCCTGCGCGGGCAGGCCAAGGCGCCGGCGGAGGTGCGGGGCGCACGCGCCGTCGCCGAGGAGACGCGCACCAACATCCGCAGGGCCCGCTTCGCCTGGCCCGCTCTCGTCAACGGCGCCGTGGGGGCGGTGATCGCGCCGCGCGGACGCCTGCTGCTCGTCCTCGAGATCGGCGTGGTCGGCGATCGCATCGCGTCCATCGACGTCATCGGCGATCCCGAACGCCTGAAGGAGGTGCGGCTCGGCCTCGCCGACGTCCCGTCGCCGGTGGCGGCCCCGCCGTCCGACCCCCGTCCGCTGTCTCATGCGGGGCGGGTGAGCGGCGAAGGCCACCGGGAGGCGTCGTGATCGTGAACCCGCGGCTCGCCGTGCTCTACGTCGGCGACCAGGGCAGGACCCTGGAGTTCCTCACGGGGACGCTCGGCTTCGAGCTCGCGGCCGACGTCCCCCTGGGCGACGGGCGGCGCTGGGTCGAGGTGCGCCCGCCGGGCGCGCAGACGTGCGTGGCCCTCGCCGCCGTCGAGCCGGAGATCCTGGAGGCGCTCCACGCCCGTGCGGGGCGGATGACCCACGGCTGGTTCGACTGCGACGATCTCGACGCCACGTGCCAGGACCTGCACGCGCGGGGAGTGGAGATCGTCGTGGCGCCGCAGGCCACCCCCTGGCGGGAAAACGGCCGGTGGGCGCAGATCCGCGGTCACGACGGCAACCTGTACGGGCTGACGGAGCGGGGCGGCTGAACCGCGGGCGGCACCGGACGCGTTCGGCAGGGCGCAGGTGGTCAACTGTGTGTTTTCCTCAGATGCACGGCCCTCAGATGTACGGCCTGCCCTCAGATGCGCGGCCCGCCCGCCTCCCCGGCGCCGCGGGCCCGTCAAAGGTGGGGCACCTCGCAGCGCACCTGCGCCTTCGCCCTGGCGTCGATCCCGCGCACTCCCTCCTCGGTGAGCCCGGTCACCGAGGCGATGTCGGCGTACGCGAGCCCGAACCCGTGACGCAGCATGAACACCGTCCGCTCCTCCTGGTCGAGCATGCCGAGGACGGTCGCGAGGGCCGCGGAGACCGACTCGGCCATCTTCAGATCGGGCTCGCCGCGCAGGGGCTCCGGCAGCCATGGGCCGATGTGCTCCTCACCGTTGGCCTGGGCGGCCCGCAGACGGGTGAGCGCCAGCACGGAGACCAGCCCGACGAGCGCGTCCGGGGAACCCGCCGAAGGGTCACCCTGACCGGCCAGCCAGCGGGTCCGAGCCTCCTCGACCACCCGCGTGGCCTCCCCGGCGTCGCCGAGCATGCTGCGGGCCACCTCGTGGAGCAGTGCGGCGTGTTCCTCGAAGGCCTGGGACGCGCGGCGCCGATCTTCGGCCGGCCGTTCCGGGTTACGCTCCATACACCCTCCTCGTAATCGTGGTCCGGCGTCCGGACCACGACTACCGGTCCGATAACTGGCCCTCGCCATTCGCCGGGAACACCTACAGGAACGGCGCCGACGAGCCCTGCGCCCCGCGCTTCGGCGGTTTCTTCCCGACCCGCAACTTACACCCCGAAAACCGGTGCGCCCAGATTTGTTTTCCTGTCTTTCACCCCGCGATCCCGGCGAGACGCCCTCTCACCTTTCCCATTAAGACGAACGCCGCCCGCGAAATGAGACACAGGAACGGCCGGTGAATTCTCGATGCAATCCCGATGTCACGTTCCGGCCCCTCGGGAACGTCTTTCTTTTGGCGGCCCGATTCGCGGGACCCCCTCCGCGCCGCACCGTCGCCGCCTCTCCCAGTCCGCACTTCGAGGGAGCATCTGATGGTCTTCACACCGGACGCCTCCTACACCGATCCCAGCGCGTGGCGGATCGCCATGGACGCCAGCGAGGGAACGCTGTCGATGACGACGTCGAAGGGGCCGCGGCTCCTGCACGAACTCCCCTGTTTTCACGGGTCCTTCTATCTGCGCCCCGTCGGGCTCCTGGCGGGGTTCACGCTGCAGTTGCCGCTGCCGGTCTACCCGTCGTGGCTGCGGGAGGACGAGGCGCCCGTGCTCTTCTGGGAGTCCGTCGACCTGGAGGCCCAGGACCCTCCGAACCAGGTCCTGGGGAACGCGCGGCTGCGACTGGGCAGGCGGGAGGTCTCCGCGGCCGTGTCCGGCCTGTGCACGGAGGTCCCGGTCGGTCACTCCGGCCGCCCCTATCTGAAGATCGTGCTGGAGACCGTGTTCCCCTCGGTGAGCCTGCGCTGGCCGGTCGAAGCATGGCAGCGGCTGCGGCCGGTGACGCTCAAGCTGCTCACCGAGATCCGTCCCGCCGACCCGCAGGAGTCGCAGTGGGCGGTGCCGGAGCAGTGGGATCCCTGACCCTGCCGGTTCGGCCCGGCCCGGCCCGGCCCGGATCACGACGGTGCGGGCCCGGAGGAACCCCTCCGGACCCGCCCGCACGAGAGCGGTCAGCGCGTCAGCGCGCGGCCCTGTCCCTCCGGCAGTGCGCCCTGTCCCTCCGGGAGCGCGGCCTGCCCGTCCTCGTCGTGCGGATGACCGTTGACCGGCGGAATCTTCTCCCCGCCGTACGCTCTGGACATCCGCAGGCGCAGTCTGCCGAGCGGCCCGCGCAGCCCCTTGGGGGGCACGGTCTCGTCGTACGCCAGCACCGGCACCGGTTCCCTGCCGCGCAGGTGCGCCTCGATGTCCTCGGCCGGCCGCGAGTGGACTTCGACGTATCCGCCGTTGGGCAGCCGCTTGATCACCCCCGACTCCACGCCGTGCGCGAGCACCGCGGCGTCGGAGCGCTGCAGCCCCAGGCAGACGCGGTAGGTGATCGCGTAGGCCAGGGCGGGCGCGACGAACACGAGGATCCGCCCGGCCCAGGTGGTCGTGTAGAGATCGATGCGGAAGTTGGCCGAGATGATGTCGTTGCCGCCGAACAGCCAGAGCACGCCATAAAAAGCGATGACCGCCATGCCGATCGAGGTGCGGTGCGGGTTGTTGCGCGGCCGGTCCGCGAGGTGGTGCTCGCGGTGGTCACCGGTGATCCACCGTTCGATGAACGGATAGAGCGCCATGCCGACGACGACGAGGCCCAGCGGCACCAGCGCCGGGATGACCACGCTGAGCGGGATCGTGCCCGCCTCGGCGGTGCCGAAGAGGTTGATCTCCCAGGCGGGCATGATGCGCAGCGCCCCTTCGAGGAAGGCCAGGTAGAAGTCGGGCTGCGAGCCGGCCGAGACGTCGGCGGGCGAGTACGGCCCGTACAGCCAGACGGGGTTGATCTGCGCGAACGTGCCGAGACCGGCGATCACGGCGAACGTGAACAGGAAGAACGCTCCCGACTTCGCCATGAAGGCCGGATAGAAGGGCGCACCGACCACGTTGCGGTTGGTCCGGCCCTTGCCCGGAAACTGGGTGTGCTTCTGCACCCACATGAGGATCAGGTGCGCGGTGACCAGCGCCAGGATCAGGCCGGGCAGGAGCAGGATGTGGATCGAGTAGAAGCGGGAAATGACGTCCTCGCCCGGATACTCGCCTCCGAACAGGAAGAAGTTGAGGTAGGTGCCGACCACGGGCAGCCCGATGACCACGCCCTGGGTGACCCGGAGGCCGGCGCCGGACAGCAGGTCGTCGGGCAGGGAGTAGCCGGTCAGGCCCTCGAACAGCGCGATGGAGAGGATCACCACGCCGATGAGCCAGTTGAGCTCGCGCGGCTTGCGGTAGGCGCCGGTGAAGAAGACCCGCAGCGCGTGGGCCATCATGCCGCCGATGAAGACCAGGGCGGCCCAGTGGTGGATCTGCCGGATGAGCAGGCCGCCGCGGACGTCGAAGCTGAGCTTCAGCGTGGACGCGTACGCCTCGGACATCGTCACGCCCTTGAGCGGGGCGTACGTGCCGTCGTAGACGATCTCCCCCATGCTCGGCTTGAACCAGAACGTCAGGAAGGTGCCGGTCAGCAGCAGGATGACGAACGAGTACAGCGCGATCTCGCCGAGGAGGAACGACCAGTGGTCGGGGAAGATCTTGCGGATGTTGCGCCTGACGAAGCCGCCCGCGCCCAGGCGCTCGTCGAGGAAGGTGGCCGGCCCGGCGATGCGTCCGGGCACGGTTCTCAGTGCACTCAAGAGTGGCCTCCGTTCTCCCTGGCCCGCGCCTCCGCGTCGCCGCGCTCCCAGTAACCGGGACCGACGGGGGCGGGGAAGTCCCCCAGCGCGATGAGGTAGCCCTGTTCGTCGACGCCGATCGGCAGCTGCGGCAGCGGCCGGGCGGCGGGGCCGAAGACGACCCTGGCCCCGTCCGCGGCGTCGAAGGTGGACTGGTGGCACGGGCACAGGATGTGGTGGGTGGTCTGCTCGTACAGCGCGGCGGGGCAGCCCACGTGTGTGCAGATCTTGGAGTAGGCGACGATGCCGTCGTGCGTCCAGTTCGGGTTCGTGCCGGGCTTGAGCTCCTCCTCGCGGAACTTGATGAGGATCACCGTCGCCTTGGCCAGGACGTTCAGATCGTGTTCGTAGCCCTGCGGGACGACCGACAGGATGCCTCCGGGCGAGTTGAAGTCGGCCGCGCGGATCGGCTGGCCGGTGCCCTCGACGACGAGCCGCAGCGGTGTGCCGTCCTTGGTCTTCTCACCCCAGACCGTGTGCGCCAGCCGCCGGTGGAGTTGCGCGCCGGGCACACCGCTGGAGTCGAGGTCGCGCAGCAGCACCAGCGGGGCCAGGCCCAGCGGTGCCGCCGCGAGCAGCAGCGTGCGGCGCAGCAGCCGGCGTTTGACGATGCCGCTCTCCCCCGCGCCCTGCACGAATGTGGCCGCGACCTCGGCCCGCACGTCCTCGGGCGAGGCCATGGGGTGGCGCTGCTGGACCAGCTCGTACTTCGGCATGATCTGGCGCACCCAGATCACGATCCCCGCGGCCGGCGCGAGCAGCGCCAGGGTCAGCGTGCCGCCGAGCGCGACGTGCGAGGCGCCGGTCGCGCTCAGGCCGCCGGACTGGAAGTGGACGTAGGCCACGAGGAAGGCCACGAGGGCGGCGAAGGCGAGCGTGAAGCACAGCGCCGCGATGCGCTCCGCCCTGCGCGCCTTCCGTTCGTCCTGCGGAACGACGCCGGGGACGGCGTGCTCCTCGCCGTGGGAGTCGGATAAGGGCGTGTCCGATAAGGGCGTGCCGATGACGCGCGCGGGTGCCCGCCGCTCCGGCCGCCCGTTCTCGTGCTCGTTGTCTGTCATGGGAAAGTCGCTGCTCTCGCGGCCTGTCAGCCTGCGGCACGGATATGCCTGTTGCTCCTGGGTCGCCGGTCCGCGCCGACGCCGCCGAGCTTGTCCTGGTTGGCGATGATCCAGATCCGCGTGACGAGGCCGGCGCCGTCGACGTCGACCACGATGACGGCGATCGGCTCGCCCCCGGCGGTGATGAGCGCCGCGGGCCCGCCGTTGACGTCCACGATGGATCCGCTCCCGATGTCGCCGGCCGCCCCGGCCCCGGCGCCCGAGGGACGCAGCACGCGGCGCAGGCCGCACACGAGCAGCCGGGCGACCTTCGCCGCGCCCTCGACCGGGTTCCTGGCCACGCCGCGGCGGCCGTTCCCGTCGATGGACAAGGTGACCTCCGGGGCGAGCAGGTCGAGCAGCGCCCGCAGGTCGCCGCCCAGGCAGGCGGCCAGGAAGCGCTCGGTCACCCGCCTGCGGACCTCGCGGTCCTGCCGGAACCGGGGCCGCCGGGCGCGGACGTTCGAGCGGGCGCGGCGGGCGAGCTGCCGGACCGCGACCTCCGACCGGCCGACCACCGCCGCGATCTCGGCGAAGGAGAACTCGAACGCCTCCCGCAGCACGAACACGACCCGCTCCAGCGGGGAGAGGGTCTCCATCACCACGAGCATCGCCATGGAGACCGAGTCGGCCCGCTCGGCGCCCTCCTCGGTCGCGGGCCCGGTCGGCAGCGGCTCGGGCAGCCACTGCCCCACGTACGCCTCCCTGCGGGCCTTCGCCCAGCGCAGGCGGTCGAGGGCGAGCCTGGTCGCGACCTGGACGAGGAAGGACCGGGGGTCGGCGACGCGGGAGTGATCGACGCGGTCCCAGCGCAGCCACGCCTCCTGCACGATGTCCTCGGCGTCGGTCGCGCTGCCCAGCACCCGGTACGCCACCCCGAACAGCAGATCCCGGCTGCTTTCGAAGCTGGCGACCGCGGTGGGTTCCCCCTGGGTCACGGCGGGCATCTGGCCTCCTCGTCTCCGCTCCCCTATAGAGACGTGCCGGAGGCGCGAGACGTGACACGGGGGCGCCGGGCACACGGCCCTCAGAGATACGGACACGCAGGGAATCTCCACACATCGTCCATTTCGTGATGCTCACGGCTCTTGACCGTCCAACACAGCCGGGTATAAACACATACGAAACAACATCGAAACGGCGGTGAACCAACACGATGTACGCGGAGGAGCGGCAGCAGGAGATCCTGCGGGCGGCCCGCGACGCCGGCCGGGTCGACGTGGTGACGCTGGCCGAGCGGTTCGGCGTCACGACGGAGACGATCCGCCGCGACCTGACCGCGCTGGAGCGCGCGGGCGTCCTGCGGCGCGTGCACGGCGGCGCGATCCCGGTCGAGCGCCTGGGGTTCGAGCCCGCGCTGGCCGCCAGGGACGAGGTGATGACGGCCGAGAAGGAGCGCATCGCCAAGGCCGCCCTGGCCGAACTCCCCGAGGACGGCTCCGTGGTCATCGACGCGGGCTCCACCACGAGCCGGCTCGTGCAGGCGCTGCCCCCGGACCGCGAGCTCACCGTCGTCGTGAACTCGCCTCCGCTGGCCACGGTGCTCGCGGCCCGCCCCAACCTGACCGTGCTCATGCTGGGCGGCCGGGTGCGCGGCCGGACGCTGGCGACCGTGGAGGACTGGGCCATCCAGCAGTTGTCGCAGCTCAACGTCGACGTGGCCTTCATGGCCACCAACGGCTGCTCGGTGGCCAAGGGCCTGACCACGCCCGACCCGGCCGAGGCGGCGATCAAGCGGGCGATGATCGCCTGCGCCGACCGCGCCGTCCTGCTGGCCGACCACACCAAGTTCTCCGGCACCTACCTGGCGCGCTTCGCCACGCTCGCCGAGATCGACGTCGTCATCACCGACACCGGGCTCGACGCCGACCAGGCCGCCGCGCTGGCCGCCGCCGGGCCGGAGGTGGTGCGGGCGTGATCCTCACCCTGACCCTCAACCCCAGCCTCGACCGCACGATCGAGGTCGGCGCGCTGACGCGCGGGGCCGTCATCCGGGCGGCCGACACCCACCTCGACCCCGGCGGCAAGGGCGTCAACGTCTCACGTGCCCTGCTGGCCAACGACGTCCGCTCGTGCGCGGTCATCCCGTACGGCGGCAGCGAGGGGCGGCGGCTCCTCGACCTGCTGTCGGCCGAGGGCATCGACATGATCCCCGTGCCGGTCGCGGGACCCACCAGGTCCAACGTCGCGATCGCCGAGCCCGACGGCACCGTCACCAAGGTGAACGAGCCGGGCACCGCGCTGACCCCCGCCGAGCTCGACACGCTGGCGGGCGCCGTGCTCGACGCCGCCCGGTCGGCCGACTGGGTGGTCGCCTCGGGCAGCCTCCCGCCCGGTGTGCCGGTGGACGTCTACGCCGGGCTGTGCCGCCGGTTCGCCGACGCCGGCATCAACCTGGCGGTCGACACGAGCGGCCCCGCCCTCGTGTGCGCGGTGAACGCCGGCCCCGCGCTCGTCAAGCCGAACCGCGACGAGCTCGCCGAGGCCACCGGCACGGCGATCACCTGCGTCGGCGACGTGCTCGACGCGGTCGGCAAGCTGCGCGCCATGGGCGCGCGGTCGGTCCTGACCAGTCTGGGGGCGGACGGCGCGCTGCTGGTCGAGGACGACGACCAGGTCTGGTACGGCGAGTGCGCGGTCGGGGAGCCGCGCAGCAGCGTGGGCGCGGGCGACGCCCTGCTGGCGGGCTTCCTCGCCGCGGGGGCCCGCGGCGCGACGGCCCTCGCCGAGGGCCTCGCCTGGGCCGGCGCGGCCGTCGGGCTGCCCGGCAGCCGGATGCCCGGCCCGGCCGACATCGATCGCACACACGTCCGGATCGGTCCCCCCGACCCGGCCCGGCAGCTCATACCCGGGGGATGAGCGCCACCTCCACCAACCGGCCAGCCAGGCCGGTCGCCCCCTGAAGGAGCACGTCAATGGCCACGCCCTATACCCCCACTGTCACCGGCACCGGTGTGCGGGCCACGATCCAGCGTTTCGGCGGCCATCTCGCCGGGATGATCATGCCCAATATCGGCGCCTTCATCGCCTGGGGTCTCATCACGGCCCTGTTCATCCCGACCGGGTGGCTGCCGAACAAGACACTCGCCGAGCTCGTCGGCCCGATCATCAGCACCCTCCTCCCCGTTCTCATCGGCTACACCGGCGGCCGGATGGTCCACGCCCAGCGCGGCGCGGTCGTCGGCGCCGTCGCCACGATGGGCGTGGTCGTCGGGGCGGACGTCCCGATGTTCCTCGGCGCGATGATCGTCGGCCCGCTGGCCGCGCTGATCCTCAAGTACGTGGACCGGTTCACCGCCGAGCGCACCAGGGCCGGTTTCGAGATGCTGGTCGACAACTTCACCGCCGGCATCGTCGGCGCCGTCATGGCGATCGCCGGCGTGCTCGCCATCGGCCCGATCGTGGAGAAGGTCACCGAGGTGGCGGGCGGCG
Source organism: Microbispora hainanensis (assembly GCF_006874475.1). GTDB lineage: Bacteria > Actinomycetota > Actinomycetes > Streptosporangiales > Streptosporangiaceae > Microbispora > Microbispora hainanensis. The sequence continues at coordinate 36,225 of NZ_VIRM01000048.1, read as the reverse complement.
GCGTCGAGTGGCTCATCACCCACTCGCTCCTGCCGATCGCCTCGGTCATCATCGAGCCGGCCAAGGTGCTGTTCCTCAACAACGCGATCAACCACGGCGTGCTCGGGCCGCTGGGCGTCGCCGAGTCGGTCAAGCACGGCAAGTCGATCCTGTTCATGCTGGAGTCCAACCCCGGCCCGGGCCTCGGTCTGCTGATCGCCTATCTGCTGTTCGGCCCGCGGTCGCTGCGTCCCAGCACCCCGGCCGCCATGATCATCCACTTCTTCGGCGGCATTCACGAGATCTACTTCCCGTACGTGCTGATGAAGCCGCGGCTGATCCTCGCGGTGATCGCCGGTGGCGCCTCGGGCGTGCTCACCTTCCTGGTCACCGGGGCGGGGCTGGTCGCGACGCCGTCGCCGGGCAGCATCTTCGCCTACATGGCCGTGACCCCGAAGGGCGGCTGGTTCGGCGTGATCGCGGGCATCGTGATCGCGACGGCCGTCTCCTTCGCCGTCGCCGCCGCGCTGCTGGGCTTCGGCCGCGCCAACGGCGACCGGGCGGACGACGCGGCGCAGGCCGCCACCCCGAACAACACCGGTGACACCGCCATCATGAGCGACGAGAACCGCGACACAACCGGCGAGACGGCGGCCGAGAACGTGCCCGCCACCAAGGAGGCGTAGAACCGTGCCGAGCATCGAGGGCAAGGACGTCCGCAAGCTCATCGTGGCCTGCGACGCGGGCATGGGCAGCAGCGTCATGCTGGCGAGCACGCTGCGCAAGCAGCTCAAGGGCACCCCGGTCAGCGTGGAGCACACCCCGGTCAACTCGATCCCCGGGGACGCCGACGTGATCGTGTGCCACACCGGGCTGGCCGGCCGGGCCAGGGCGAGCGCCCCCGGCGTCGTGCTGGTGCCGTTCCAGGTCTTCATCGGCGACCCGGCCGTGACGCGGGTCGTCACCGCCATCAAGAACGGGGGCACGATCGATGGCTGACCGGGCCGGCACGGCCCCGCTCCCCCTCGATCCCCGCGCCGTACGGACGGCCGCGACCGCGGCGGACGTCGAGGACGCCATCCGGCAGTGCGGGGCGGTCCTCCAGGAGGTCGGCGCCGTCGACGGGAGCTACATCGAGGCCATGCTCGAACGCGAGCGGTCGATCTCCACGTACGTCGGCGAGGGCGTCGCGATCCCGCACGGCACGCTGACCTCGAAGGAGGCGGTCCGCCACGACGCCATCTGCGTGCTGCGCTTCCCTGAGGGCGTCGACTGGCACGGCGAGCACGTGACGGTGTGCGTCGGCATCGCGGCCCGCGGGGACGGCCACCTGCGGCTGCTGGCGGAGCTCGCCCAGATCCTGCTCGACCCGGACCGCGCCGCGGCCCTGCGCGCGGCCACCGAGGCCGACCAGGTCATCCAACTTCTGCAACCGGACGGAGAGGAAGACTCCGAGTGAAAGTCGCCCGTTTCCATGCTCCTGGGGACATCCGCCTGGAGGAGGTGCCCGAGCCCGTCGCCCGCCCCGGCGAGGTCAAGATCCGCGTACGCAACTGCTCGACGTGCGGCACGGACGTGAAGATCTACCGGTTCGGGCACCACCACATCAGGCCGCCCCGGGTGATGGGCCACGAGATCGCCGGGGAGATCGTGGAGCTCGGCGAGGGCGTCACCGGCTGGAGCCCGGGCGACCGGGTGCAGGTGATCGCCGCGATCCCGTGCGGCCAGTGCGAGGAGTGCCGCCGGGGTCACCTCACGGTCTGCCCCAACCAGGAGTCGATGGGCTACCACTACGACGGCGGCTTCGCGCAGTACATGGTCGTGCCGGCCAAGGTGCTCGCCGTGGACGGGCTCAACCGCATCCCCGACGGGGTCGGGTTCGCCGAGGCGTCCCTCGCCGAGCCGCTCGCCTGCGTGCTCAACGGGCAGGAGCTGGCCCGCGTCGGCGAGGGCGACGACGTGGTCGTCGTCGGCTCGGGCCCGATCGGTTGCCTGCACGTGCGGCTGGCCCGCTCGCGCGGCGCGGCCCGGGTGTTCCTCGCCGACCTGAACGCCGAACGCCTCGCCATGGCCGCCGACCTCGTACGGCCGGACGCGGCGATCTGCTCGGGCGAGACCGACCTCGTGGACGAGGTGCTCAAGCTGACCGGGGGCCGGGGCGCCGACGTGGTGATCACGGCGGCGGCCTCGGGTGCGGCCCAGCAGCAGGCGTTGCAGATGGCGGCGCGGCAGGGCCGGATCAGCTTCTTCGGCGGACTGCCGAAGGACGACCCGATCATCGCCTGCGACTCCAACCTCGTGCACTACCGCGAGCTGACCATCGTCGGCGCCAACGGGTCGAGCCCGGCGCACAACGCCCGCGCCCTGGGGCTCATCGCCGAGGGGGCGGTGCCGGTCGCCGACCTGATCACCCATCGCCTCGGCCTGGACGAGGTCATGGACGCCATCGACGTCGTCGCCCGCGGCGCCGCCATCAAGGTCACCATCGAGCCGTGAAATCGAGCCCTGAAAACGAGCCCTGTAACCGAGCCCTGTAACCGAGCCCTGAGAGGAACGCGATGCCGGAAAGGACAGTGACGGTCGCCTCGCGCTCCGGCCTGCACGCCCGACCCGCCAAGATCTTCGTCGAGGCGGCGGCGCGGCAGACGGTGCCCGTCCGCATCCGTGTGGGCGGCGGGAAGGCCGTCCCCGCCAACAGCATGCTGGGCGTGCTGACCCTCGGCGCCGAGCACGGCACCGAGGTCACCCTGGAGGCCGACGGTCCGGGAGCGGAGGAGGCCCTCGCCGCCCTCGCGGACCTGCTGTCCCGCGACCTCGACGCCGAAGGGGCCGCGGGGGCCGCCTGACCCCGATCGCCGGGCCCGCCCACCGATGAACGGCGGTGGCGTGGCCGCCGTGCTCCCCTTCGTGGAGACTGGGAGCGCGGAAGGGAGGAGCGGGCGATGACGGCGGCGGAAACCGGCGGGCACGAGGAGCCATGCTTCCTGCACCGGCAGCCCGCGCCCGCGCTGCGTCCGCTGGTCGCGTGGTACAGCGGCTACCGCGAGGCCGGAGTCCCGCCGGCCACGCACCGCGGCCTGCCGTCGCCCTACCTGACGATGATCGTCGCGCTCGACGACCCGCTCGTCGTCGCGGCACACCCCGATCCGCGCACCCCGCCCGGGTCGTACGACACGCTGGTCGGCGGGCTGCACACCAGCCCCGCGCTGATCACGCACGACGGGCGGCAGTCGGGCGTGCAGCTCGCGCTGACGCCGCTCGGCGCGCGGGCCCTGCTCGGGCTGCCCGCCGGGGAGCTGTCCGGGCTCGACCTGGACGGCGCCGAGGTGCTCGGCAGGCTGGCGGGCGAGCTGCGCGAACGCCTGCTGGAGGCGCCCGGCTGGGACGAGCGCTTCGCGGTCCTCGACGCGGTCCTGTCCCGGCAGGCCCGCCCCACCCGGGCGCACCCGGCCGAGGTGGCGCGGGCCTGGCGGCGGATGCTGACCTCCGGCGGGCAGGTCACCGTGTCCGGTCTCGCCCGCGAGACGGGCTGGAGCGCCAGGCACCTCAACGGCCGTTTCCGGGAGGAGATCGGCCTGTCCCCCAAGGAGGCGGCGCGGGTCGTGCGGTTCGACCGGGTCCGGCGTCTGCTCCAGAAGGCGGCGGTGTCCGGGCGGCGGCTAACGCTGGCGGACGCGGCCGCGAAGTGCGGGTTCTACGACCAGGCGCACCTCGCCCGCGAGTTCGGCGCCCTCGCCGGCTGCTCCCCCAGCCGGTGGCTGGCCGAAGACGGCGTGCAGTTCCGAAACGTCCAAGCCGGGCAGGGGGACGGCTCGCCAGACTCGGTGGCATGAACGACACCACACCGGCACCACAGGTCTGGCCCACGCTGCGGGCCAGGGACGCACGCGCCCTGATCGCCTTCCTCGCCGAGGCGTTCGGCTTCGAGGAGACCGCCGTGTACGGCGAGGGCGACCGGGTCGACCACGCCCAGCTCTCCTGGCCGCACGGCGGCGGGATCATGCTGGGCTCGGTCCGCGACACACCCGACGACAAGTGGAGCCTCACGCCCGGCTCGTTCGGCGCGTACGCCGTGACCGACGACCCCGACGCGTTGTTCGCGCGGGCCACCGCCGCGGGAGCGCGGGTCGTCCAGGAGCCGCACGACACCGACTACGGCTCCCGCGAGTTCGCCGTACGCGACATCGAGGACAACCTCTGGTCGTTCGGCACCTACCGCGGCGAGCCGCGCAAGGCCGCCGGGAAGCCCACGACCGCCGACACGAATACCCCGGCAAAAAGCGGAAAGGGGGGTCTTGAAGAGGAAAAACACCTCATTTGAGATCAGATAGCGAGAGGAGCCGTCCCATGACGGACGTGTCGAGCAAGGGACCGGAGCCCGGAGACGAGCGCCCGGTGCTGACCAACCGTCAAGGGCACCCGGTCTACGACAACCAGAACCAGCGGACGGTCGGCGCGCGCGGCCCGGCCACTCTCGAGAACTACCAGTTCCTGGAGAAGATCAGTCACTTCGACCGGGAGCGCATCCCGGAACGGGTGGTGCACGCGCGCGGCACGACGTCGTACGGCTTCTTCGAGGCGTACGGCATGTGGGGCGACGAGCCGATCTCCCGCTTCACGAGGGCGAAGCTGTTCCAGGAGGCCGGCAAGCGCACCGACGTCGCGGTGCGGTTCTCGACCGTGATCGGTGGGCGTGACTCCTCCGAGTGCGCCCGCGACCCGCGTGGCTTCGCCGTGAAGTTCTACACCGAGGACGGCAACTGGGACCTCGTCGGGAACAACCTCGCGGTGTTCTTCATCCGCGACGCCATCAAGTTCCCCGACGTGATCCACGCGCTGAAGCCCGACCCGGTCACGTTCCGGCAGGAGGCGAACCGGATCTTCGACTTCATGTCGCAGACGCCCGAGAGCATGCACATGCTCGTCAACCTGTTCAGCCCGCGGGGCATCCCGGCGGACTACCGGCACATGCAGGGCTTCGGGGTGAACACCTACAAGTGGGTGAACGAGCAGGGCGACACCATGCTCGTGAAGTATCACTGGATGCCCAAGCAGGGGGTCAGGAGCATGACGGCCGAGGACGCCGCCCGCATCCAGGCCCACGAGCTGGGCCACGCCACGAAGGACCTGCACGACGCCATCGAGCGCGGCGACCATCCGGAGTGGGAGCTGCTCGTCCAGATGATGAGCGACGACGAGCACCCCGAGCTGGACTTCGACCCGCTCGACGACACCAAGGTCTGGCCGGAGGACGTCTTCCCGGCCAAGCCGGTCGGCCGGATGGTCCTCGACCGCAACGTGGGCAACGTCTTCGCCGAGAACGAGCAGATCTCGTTCGGCACCGGCGTCCTCGTCGACGGGCTGGACTTCTCCGACGACAAGATGCTGGTGGGCCGCACGTTCTCCTACAGCGACACCCAGCGCTACCGCGTCGGGCCGAACTACCTGCAACTGCCGGTCAACCAGGCCAAGAACGCCGACGTGCGGACCAACCAGCGCGACGGCTTCATGACCTACCACCAGGATCGGGCGGGCGAGAACCCGCACGTCAACTACGAGCCGTCCATCACCGGCGGGCTGCGCGAGGGACAGTTCCCGACGCACGACGAGCAGGGCCCCCAGATCGTCGGCAGGCTCACCCGCAAGCGCATCCCGCGGACCAACGACTACAAGCAGGCGGGCCAGCGCTACCTGCTCATGGAGCAGTGGGAGCGCGACGACCTGGTGGAGAACCTGACCGCCAAGCTGTCGGAGTGCGACCGGCCCATCCAGGAGCGCATGGTCTGGCACTTCCTGCTGGTCGAGGACGACCTCGGGCTGCGCGTCGGCGAGGGGCTCGGCATCACGCCGGACGACGTCAAGCACCTGGAGCCGCTGGCGAGCCAGGACCTGACCGACGAGGACAGGGAGCGCCTGGCCGACCTCGGCAAGAACGGCCCGCGCGACGTCTCGGGCCTGAAGATGACGCACTGCGTCCCCGACGAGCGGGCCACCGTACCCGCCACGTGAGATCGGCCGTGCGAAGCAGGGCCCGGCCCGGAGCTTCCGAGCCGGGCCCTGGCACGTCCGCACCCGCGTGGGCCGCTACCCTACGGGAAGGCTGCGATGTTGAGGAGTGTGCGACTATGCGCGTTATTGATGCTTTCCGTGCGGCGTACGGTGGCGAGCCCGCCGGGGTCTGGCACGCGCCCGGCAGGGTCAACCTGATCGGGGAGCACACGGACTACAACGACGGCTTCGTGCTGCCGTTCGCGGTGCCGTGGGGCGTCACCGCCGCCGTCAGCCCCCGCGAGGACCTCACCGTCCGGATCTCCTCGCTCCAGGCCCCCGGCAAGGAGCAGGTGCTGGAGGACGTCGAGCGGGCCGAGGGCTGGGCCCGCTACCCCGCCGGGGTCGTCGCGACCCTGCGCGGTGCCAGACTGCCGGTGCGCGGCGCCGACATCGTGATCGACGGCGACGTGCCCAAGGGCGCCGGGCTGTCCTCCAGCGCGGCGCTGGAGGTCTCCGTCGCGCTCGCCCTGAACGACCTGTACGGCCTGGGCCTGGAGCCGATGGAGCTGGCCAGGCTGTGTCAGAAGGCCGAGAACGAGTTCGTCGGCATGCCGTGCGGGATCATGGACCAGGCGGCCTCGGTGCTGAGCGAGGAGGGGCACGCGCTGTTCCTCGACTGCCGCTCGCTGGCCAGCCGCGCCGTGCCGTTCGACCTGTCGGCGTACGGCATGCAGATCCTCATCATCAACACCGGTGTGCACCACGAGCTGGCCGACGGGCAGTACGCCAAGCGGCGCCAGGACTGTGAGAACGCGGCCAAGCACCTCGGCGTCCCGTCGCTGCGGGACGTCACCGACCTCGCCGCGGCCCTGGCGAAGCTCAGCGGCGACGAGCGGGCCCGCACCCAGCACGTCGTCACCGAGAACCACCGGGTGGAGGCCGTCATCGGGCTGCTGCGCGCGAAAGCCGTACAGGAGATCGGCGCCCTGCTGAACGCCTCGCACCTGTCTCTCCGGGACCAATACCAGGTCTCCTGCCCCGAGCTGGATGTGGCGGTGGAGGGCGCGATCAAGGGCGGTGCGCGCGGGGCTCGGATGACCGGCGGCGGCTTCGGCGGCTCGGCCATCGCGCTGGTCGCCGACGACCGGGTTGACCGGGTGCGCTCCACCGTGGAGCAGGCCTACGCCGAGCGCGGCTGGGCCGCGCCGACGTTCCTGCCGGCCACCCCGGCGGCCGGCGCCCACCGCATCCGCTGACGCCCGATCAGACCAGGGCGGTCAGACCAGGGCGGTCAGATCCGGGCGATCAAACCAGGGGCGGGAAGTCCGGCGGCCGGCGTTCGAGGAAGCTCGCCACTCCCTCCGCGAAGTCCGGCCGCCGGAACGACTCCGTCATCAGCCGCACGGCCTCGTCCCTGGCCTCGTCGAGACCCGCCTGCCAGCCACCCCAGATCTGCCGCTTGATGATCGCCATCGAGGCGGGCGAGCACTGGGTCGCCAGTTCCTTCGCGTACGCGACGGCCTCGGCGAGCAGCCGCTCCCCCGGCACGGCGCGTACGGCGAGGCCCATGGCGCACGCCTCCGCGCCGGTGAAGACCCGGCCGGACAGCAGCAGGTCCATCGCCCGCGCCTGCCCGGCCAGCCGGGGCAGGATCCAGCCGAGGCCATACTCGGCGACGAGCCCGCGCCGGGAGAACGCCGTCGTCCACTTGGCGTCGTCGGCGGTGACGACCACGTCGCAGACGAGCGCGTGGACCATTCCCAGACCGGCGCACGCGCCGTTGACCGCCGCGACCACCGGCGTGCGCAGGGTGGTGGGGAACGTGTTGGGCCGGGGATCCTGCTCGTCGGCGTACTCGCCGGACTGGATGGCCGTCAGGTCCGCGAAGTCGGCCCCGGCGCAGAAGCCCTTCCCCGCGCCGGTCACCACGATCGCCCGTACGGACGGGTCGCGGTCGGCCTCCTCCAGCAGGTCGAAGTAGCGCCGTCCCATCTCGGCGGTCCAGGCGTTCAGCCGTTCCGGCCGGTTGAACGTCAGGATCCGCACGCCCCCGTCGTCCTCGGACAGCACCACCATCGCACGCACTCCCCTTCACCCGAACTATGTTCTACACAGTTCTACACGGTTCTACGCCAGGGGAGGGCGGTGGACGTAGGCCGGCGTGAGCGGTACGTCCTCGTAGTAGCGGTGGAAGACCGGCGTCGCGGCGCCGGACATGGGCGGCACGATCCACGACCAGTCCGCCGGGCAGACGCGCCCGCTGCGCTCCTCCCGCTCGAGATGGGTCAGGAAGCGCCGCGCCTCGGTGTGGTGGTCGGTGATGGTGACGCCCTCCTCGGCGAAGGAGTACAGCACGGCGACGTTGAGCTCCACCAGCGCCTGGTCGCGCCAGAGCGTGCGGTCGTGGGAGGTGTCGAGGCCGAGCCCCTCGGCGACCACCGGAAGCTGGTCGTAGCGGTCCCGGTCGGCGAGGTTGCGCGCGCCGATCTCGGTGCCCATGTACCAGCCGTTGAACGGCGCGCACGGATAGGTGACCCCGCCGATCTCCAGCGACATGTTCGAGATCGCGGGCACGGCGTGCCACTTCAGCCCCAGGCCGGCGAACCACGGGAAGGCCGGGTGCCGGAGCGGCACCTCAAGGACCACCTCGCCCGGCACCTCCCGCATGACCAGGGCGCCCTTGGCCTCCACGACCAGCGGCAGGACGTCGAACCTCGTGCCCTCCCCCCGCCAGCCCATCCGCAGGGCCCGCTTGGTGATGTCCGCGTTCGCCGGGTCGCCGAGGACCGAGCCGTCCTCGCGCGTGTAGCCGGCATACCGGATGAGCTGGTCGTTGAGGATCCGCGGCGCCCGCTCGCCCGGCCGGTCGGGGGCGAACACCGTGATCGTGGGGCGGATCCTGCCCCTCCCGGTGGCCGCCCTGAGATGTTCGACGCACTCCTCGGCAACGCCGTCGGCGGTGTCCACGTGCCGCCGGTCGCGCACCTGCAGCGACTTCCAGTAAAGCCGCCCGATGCATCTGTTGCTGTTGCGCCACGCCACCCGCGCGCCGAAGGTCAGCTCGCTCGTGGTGTGCGTGTACGTCCCGGTCTGGTCGATCTCCCCGAGGACCTCCCGGAGCCGGAGATCCACCGGGCCCGCCTCAGGATTCTCCGCATGATGGAGCCGGATGAAGTTCTCCGCCTCCCGCCTGTCGATCTCCTCCCCGCGCTCCCGTACGGGGGCGGGGGTCTTCCCGTCGGTCTTCTCCCCGCATGCCCGCACGGGCGCCGGGGTCTTCTTCGTCTTCCGCCAAGTCAGCACGACCGCCACACACTTCGCGCTCACGAGCGTCCCGCACCGGTTCCGGGCCGGCGGCGACACCCTTCCGCAGTGGCCCTCACCCCACTGCGCCGTCGTGGTCCGCGGCAGCCGCGGCCCGTACGGCCACGGCGATCACATTTTCCGCGATGTCCCCGGATTTGTCCGCCAAATCCACACACCGGCCGCTTCAGATCTCCAGCACCGCAAGGCTCTCCCCTACTCGTGCGGTCGCCGGATGGTCTCGGCCGAAGCGACGGCACAACGCGTCGTACAGCTCGGCGATCGTAAGGTGGGCACCGGCGAGGTCACCGGATCGCCTTTCCATCTCGCCGATCTGACGGCGCAGCTCCAGCGTCCGCTGGTCGCCGGCCGGACAGGCACGCTGCTGGTCCGCGAGCAGGTCACGCAGCAGACGAAGGGCCAGATCGCTGTCGTCCAGGTGCGCCTGGCGCATGGCCTCCTGCATGCGGCACTGGAACGTCCGCTCGTCGTCAGGCCCGCAGCGCCGAGCCAGGTCGGGAGCGAGCCGGTTATAGGCGGCAGCGGCGCGCAGGTAATCACCGTCTTCGAAGAGCGCATTCGCCAGCCGTGTCCGGAGATCCAGCACCTCGGGGTCGTCGGCACCATAGATCGCACCGGCCGGCTCGGCCACCGAGGCGTGGCGGTGAACGTGCCGATCTTGGCCTCCTCGCCGCTGGTGACGACGGTGAGCGCACGCTGTGGAAGAGTTTCTGATTTCCCCTACGGATGTCGGTGCGGCACTGCTCCACGTAGTCGCGGATCTGGTTCACCGCGCCGGTCAGGTCGCCTCTCCGAGCACCGACGGCTCCTCGTGGCCGGTGGCTGGCTGTCGCTGCTGGCCGCGACCTGTCTCATCGATCTACGTCGGTTCCCGGCAGCCGCGGCGCGGCTTCGCACCGCCGCCCAGTTCGCCAAGGACACCGAGCACCAGGAGATCGCGGCGTGGCGCCTGGAGACGGAGGCATGGCAGCTCCTTACCACCGGTGACTACCGGCGAGCGCTGGAGCTCGCCGCCGACCAACCCGAAGAGGCCGGGCACGCGGCCCTCACCGCGATCACGAGTGGGCTCCTGGTGCCCTCGAACTACTGGCGTGCGGCCGAGGTGATCAGAGCATTGGAAGCGCGATGCCTACCTGAGGCCGCCGAGCTGCACGAGGCGTATCAAGAACTCTGCAGCCGCTGAACAGCCATAGCCACGCGTCCTTCGGCCCCGCGCCTGGCCCTTGGCGGAGAATAGTCAAGCCCTGTGGTCGTCTCTTGATTGCTGGCTGGTTTCTTCGGCGGGTTCGTTCGACGAGCATGGGCTCAGCAGAACTTTGGTCCTAGGCTCGGGCCATGAGCAGGACCGACCGCGCCAGCCGGGTCATCGCGGCACCACCGGCGACTGTCTACGGCGCCCTCCTCGACCGGGAGTCGCTCGAGGCCTGGCTGCCGCCGGACGGCATGCGCGGGCGGGTCGAGCGGTGGGATCCCCGGCCTGGCGGCGGGTTCCGGATGATCCTCACCTACCTCAACCCCACCGACAGCCCCGGCAAGACCTCGGAATCGACGGATGTCGTCGACGTCGGGTTCGCCGACCTGGTGCCACCGAAGCGTGTGGTGCAGCGGGCGGTGTTCGAGGCCGACGATCCGTCGTACGCAGGCACTATGACCATGACCTGGCACCTCGCCGCCGCCGGTGACGGGACCGAGGTGACCGTCACCGCCACGGACGTGCCGCCCGGCATCGACCAAGCGGACCACGAAGCTGGCATCGCCTCCTCGCTGGCCAACCTGGCGTCGTACGTCGAGACGGCCGGATGACTCAAGTCGGCTGTGCGCAGGCCCGATCACGATGCTTCGCGCAGACCGACTGTCCAAGATCAGCGGCTCGGTCGTGGTTGTTCAAGCGACGTGAGTCTCGGGGCGTTCGACGAGGTCGCCGCGTTCGAAGCGGGCTCCGGCCCGGACGGGTGCGACGAGGTGGGGTGCGTTCACGGCTCGCCGGCGTTGCCGGGCGGACTCAACGAGCTTGAAGACCATCGCGAGAGCGGCGGCCGCTGCCCGCTCCCTTGGTGACCTTCGTCCACAGCCGTATCCGTGAAAACGCCTCGGGGCGGTGGTCTGTGACCACCGCCCCGGGTGAATTGCTCCCGCGATAGGACTCGAACCTATAACCTGCCGGTTAACAGCCGGCTGCTCTGCCGATTGAGCTACACGGGATCGTGCTTTTACTGCTGGTACTGCCTGCTCCGCTCGTTCCGGCCTTTCGGCTTTCCTTGCGGCGCGGAACTAGATTAGCGCACTCCTGGGGGTGCCTGTCACATCGAATTCGTCCGCGAGTCGTCGGGTCTTGATCGGCATACGGCAAAGAGCGCCGGGACGCCCCCGGAGCCCACCCGGGCGGGGCCGGGACGGCTGCGGTTGGATAGAGACAGGCCCTCGGGGTAGGGGGCGGGGAACACGAGCGCGGAGGTGGAAGATGCGATACAGGGCGATGTTCGCCGCCGGGCTGGCCATCGGCTACGTCCTCGGCACACGGGCCGGGCGTGAGCGCTACGAGCAGATCAAGCGTTTCGCGCAGCGGTTCGCGGACAGCCCCACAGTCCAGGAGGCCGCGGGGCTGGTCGGCGCTCAGGCGTCGAAGGTGGCGGGCAAGGCCAAGGACCTCGCAGGCGACAAGGTGCCGTTCCTCAGGAAGACGGAGTCCTGGGAGTCCGACAGGACCGACCGGGTCGGCACGGCCACCGGCTGGCCGGCCGGCGCCGACCAGATCCCCTGAGCCGCCCCCGGCCGATTACGCCCTCGACCGCCGGAGCAGCCCACGACCCCGGAGATCAGGCGGCGAGCCCCCGGCACGATGCCGGGGGCCACGGGTGAAGCCGATTTGCCCCCAGGTACCCCCGGGGGTATAAATGAGACATGCAGATGAACGAGGCAATGGTCGGCGACGCGGTGACGCGTTTGCGCCGGGCGCACGGCCAGCTCGCCGGAGTGATCGCGATGATCGAGGCGGGCGAGGACTGCACCAAGGTGCTGACCCAGCTGGCCGCGGTCTCCAAGGCGATCGACCGGGCCGGATTCAAGCTCGTCGCCAGCGGCCTGCGGCACTGTCACGCCGCACAGGAGCGGGGCGAGGAGGCTCCGATAAGCATGGCCGAGCTGGAGAAGCTGTTCCTGGCCCTCGCCTAGATTCTCTGCCCCACCCCACAAAGCCCCCCCGCACGCGCAGGTAGGCCTTCGCCGTGGACTCCCCCGGAGGAAGGCCCGCCTTCGCATATTCGGTGGATACCCCCGGGGGTATATTCCCGGGCGCCGATCCCCGCGCCGGCGTCCACGCCGAGGCGTACTCGACGGCCGGAGCGGTCCACGGTTTTTTATGCTCGTCACATACCCCCGGGGGTATTTAGAAATGAGGTGTTCCCCTATGGAGATCGTGTCCTTCCGCACTCCGGGTCTCGGTGACCAGACCTACCTGCTGACCCACGAAGGCAAGGGAGTGCTCGTCGACCCGCAGCGCGACATCGACAGGTTCCTGCGGGCGGCGGCCGAGCGCGACGTGGAGCTGCGCTTCGTGCTGGAGACCCACCTGCACAACGACTACGTGTCGGGCGGCGAGCAGGCGGCTCTGCGTACCGGAGCCGAGCTGGTCCTGCCCGCCGCAGCCGCGCCCGCCTACCCTCACACCCCGGCGTTCCACCTGGAGGACATCGAGGGAGGGGACGGCCTGTCCCTGCGGCCGGTCCACACCCCGGGGCACACCCCGGAGCACACCAGCTACCTGGTGCTCATCGAGGGTGAACCGGTCGCGGTGTTCTCCGGCGGCAGCCTCCTGGTGGCCTCGGCGGGCCGGCCCGACCTGCTCGGCATGGCCCGGGCCCGGACCCTGGCCCGGCTGCAGCACGGCTCGCTGCGCCGGCTGGCGGCGCTGCCGCCCGAGGTCGGGCTGTTCCCGACGCACGGCGAGGGGTCCTTCTGCAGCGCGAGCGGGGCCGGCCGCTACACCTCGACTATCGGCGAGGAGATGAGGTCCAACCCGCTGCTCGCCATCGAGGACGCCGAACAACTGGCCGACGAACTGCTCGCCGCACCCATGCCGATCCCGGCCTTCTACCGGTACATGGGCCCCGCCAACACGCTCGGCGTGCCGCCGATGCCCTCCGTCGGCGTGCCCGAACTGGCCGTCGCCGACCTGCCCGAAGACGCGCGCGTGGTCGACATCCGCCCGCGCGAGAGGCAGGCGGACGGCTTCCTGCCCGGCTCTGTCGGCATCGAGCTGGGGGCGGACTTCGGCAGCTGGGCCGGGTGGCTGCTGCCGTACCGGTCGCCGATCGTGCTCGTGGCCGAGCCCGGCCAGGACGCCGGCGAGGCGGTGACCCAGCTGGCGCAGATCGGCGTCGACACCGTGCGCGGCGTCGTGCGCGACCTCGGCCCGGCCGCGACCGCGACGTTCGAACGGCTGGACCTGGCGGCCTTCACGGCACGGACGGCCCAGCCCGGCGCCCAGGTGCTGGACGTGCGCATGCCGAACGAACGCCAGGCCGTGCGCCTGGAGGGAGCCGTCGAGCGATTCCTCCCCGACCTGGTGACCGATGGCGTCCCCGCCGAACTGGACCGCGAGCGCCCGGTGCTCGTGGCCTGTGGATCGGGCCGGCGCGCGGCCATCGCCGCCACGCTGCTCGCGGCCGCGGGATACACGCCGGTCGCGCTCGACGGCGCCGGCGTGCCCGACGTGGTCGCCACGCTGCGGACCCGCCGCGCGGCCTGAGCCCAGACCCCCACACACGAGAAGCGGCCTGACCCCAGACCCCCCGCACACGAGAACGAGAAGGAAGCCGTGAACACCGAATCCCCGAACATCGACACCGCGACCGCCCGTGCGCTGATCGCCGCCAACCCCGACGTGCTGGTCGTGGACGTGCGGACCCCCGCCGAGTTCGAGACCGCGCACATCGGCGGCGCGATCAACCTGCCGCTCGACCAGGTCGACGCCCACCTGCGGCGGATCGTCGCCGACGCCGGCGGGAGGATGCTGCTCATCTGCCAGTCCGGCGGCCGGGCCACCCAGGCGCACAAGAAGCTCTGCGAGGCGGGACTGCCCGACACGGTCGTGCTCACCGGCGGGATGAACGCCTGGATCGCCTCCGGCGCCCCCGTGGTGCGCGGCAGACAGCGGTGGAGCCTGGAACGCCAGGTCCGCGTGGTCGCGGGCGGCATCGTGCTCGCCTCGATCGTGGCCGACCTGTGGCTGCCAGGGGCGCGCTTCGCCGGCGCCTTCGTCGGCGCGGGCCTGGTCTTCGCCGGGCTGACCGACACCTGCGCCATGGGCATGCTGCTCTCCCGCCTGCCGTACAACCGCGGCGCGGGCGCCGACGTGGACGCCGCTCTCGCCTGTATCCGCCGCCCCGGTCGCAGCGCGGCCTGACGGATCGAGACGACGACATGACCGCTCTCACTCTGGCCGGCGCCGTCGTCGTCGGCCTGACCCTGGGCCTGTTCGGCGGCGGCGGATCGATCCTGACCGTCCCTCTGCTCGTCTACGTCGCGGGTGTCCCGGCCAAGTCCGCGATCGCCATGTCCCTGTTCGTCGTCGGCGTGACCAGCGTGGTCAGCGCCGTCGCCCACGCCCGGGCCGGGCGCATCCGGTGGCGGACCGGGCTGGTCTTCGGCCTGGCGGGAATGGCCGGAGCGTACGGCGGCGGCCTCATCGGGCCGCGCCTGCCGACGACGGCGCTGCTGGCGGGGTTCGCGCTGATGATGGCGGCCACCGCCGTCGCCATGATCTGCCGCCGCGGGACGCCTCGGCCCGCGCGGGCCCACAAGGATCTGCCGCTCCTCCACGTCCTCGTCGAAGGCGTCGTCGTCGGCCTGGTCACCGGCCTGGTCGGGGCCGGCGGAGGCTTCCTCGTCGTCCCCGCGCTGGTGCTGCTCGGCGGCATGCCGATGAGCACGGCCGTCGCCACCTCCCTGGTCGTCATCGCGATGAAGTCGTTCGCCGGGCTGGCCGGCTACCTGCAGACCGTCCCCGTCGACTGGTCGATCGCCCTGCCCGTTACGGCGATGGCGGTCGCCGGCGGTCTCGCCGGGGGCTGGCTGGCCGGGCGCGTCCACGCCGACCGCCTGCGCAAGGGTTTCGGCTGGTTCGTCCTCGTCATGGGCGGATTCGTGCTGCTCCAGCAGGCGCCGCCCGAGCTGTTCCACACCGTGTGGGGCGTCACCGCGCTGCTGGCCGGCGCCGCGGCCGTCGCGGCGGGGGTCATCTATCTGTTCCTGTGCCAGGGACGCCGGCTGGACGGAGGCGCCCTGCGCGTCGGGGAACTCAATCGCACGTGACGCACGCCCCTGCTCGGCGACGCGGCAGGCTCCGTGCGCGGCCGGCCGGCCCGGACGGGGGCGATCGAGGACAGCGCGGCGTGACGATCCTCTTCCGGTCGTCGCCGGCTCCGCTCTGCTCCGGTGTCCTGTCCAGGCCACCGGAGCAGAGCCGGACGTCCCCGCCGAGTCCCCTGCCCGGGCTCGCCGGCTTCACACGCCGAGGCTGCGCCGCACCTCTTCGAGCGCCTGCTCGGCGTGGGCGCGCAGGCCGGGGTCGTCGGCATCGAGCCCGGGGTCGAAGATGAACTCCCAGCGCGGGGTGTCGTAGCCGGGGATCCGGCGGGCGACCAGGCGCACTCCCCCGCGGCCGTCGATGGTGACGTGGCGGCTCGCGACGATCGTCGAGGTCACCCGCTCGCGGATCGTCTCCGGCAGCCTGCCCGGCTCGGTCAGGAGGGCCCGGTGGACGGCCCCGTCCGTCATCGTGACCGTCACGCCCTCCTCGTCCCACACCGCCTTGTCCATCAGGTGCCACGGCAGGCGCGGCCCGTGCGGCAGGTGCAGGGCAAGGGTGGTGGCGACGATGTGGCCGCCCTCCGGCGTCACCGCGTGACTGACAGGGCGCTCGCCGCCCTCCAGGGCGAGAGCCGCGCGGGCCTCACGGGGCAGCCGGGAGCCGAACAGGCGGGACAGTGAGGGCTTCTGAGAGGTCAAAGGGAGCACCGCCAGCGTACGACGACCGTTAACACCCCCGAGGCTATCCGGCGCCCCGTCCCTCCTGTCGTACGGCTCCGCACCCGGGAGCCGCGGGACCCGGGCGCGGGCCGCTTCGCGCTCAGGGGAGCCACTCGCGAAGTCCGGCGAGATGCCCGAGCTCCGATTCGACACGCTGCCTGTCGTCGGCGGTGAGCTCAAGACCCCGCAGATCGGCGAGCCAGGGATCGGCGGGCTCACCGAGGACCGTGGCCAGGTCGACGAGGTGACACAGGGCGATGGCCCGCTCGGCCGGCGAGGCGTCCGGGCCGTGCCTGCGCACGGCGGACTTGAGCGCGCGGAAGGCCTGCAGGTCGTCGTTCTTGAACTCGCGCAGGATCCGGGCGTTGTCGAGCGCCTTGGCCAGGCCCGTCAGCTTCTTCGAACCGCCGTATTCCACCTCGGCCTGCTCGTCGCGCTGGATGAAGATGATCGAGTTGCCGGACGGATCCATCAGCGTGAACCGCGACGCGCCGGGCCGGTAGCGGGTGATCCGCGGCAGGCCGGAGCTCAGCACCTTCCCGTAGACGCGGCGCATCGCCGCGACGAACTCCGCGTGGTACGGCGCGACGGCGTCGACCATGACCAGGCAGGCCCCGGACTGCTCCCGGGCCGGATCCAGGTCTTTGGGCGCCGGGCCGAAGTGCAGATGGATTCCGCTCCACCGCAGCGCCAGATAGACATAGGGCCTGGTCTGTTTGTAGGTCGTCTCGAATCCCAGCGCCTCGTAGAACGCCAGGGTCTCCTCCGGCGACGCGCACGGCATCAACGGCACCGTCGTCTCGTTCGGCCGGACCGCGGGCTCACTCATGTCGTCTCCCTTTCGATCGCCCGCGATGGTGACACTCCCCGGCGCGGCTCGCATATGGATCGCGCCAACGCCCTGCGCCAAACCGGGCGCACAACGGCGACGAGCGCCTCCAGGGGAGGCGCTCGTTCGCGGTTGGTGTCAGGTCAGCCGCCGTCAGTCCAGGTAGTCCCGGAGCATCTGGGCGCGGGTGGGGTGGCGCAGCTTGGCCAGCGTCTTGGACTCGATCTGGCGGATGCGCTCACGCGTGACGCCGAACTCCCTGCCGACCTCCTCCAGTGTGCGGGGGTGGCCGTCGGAGAGGCCGAAGCGGAGCTGGATGATCCGCTGCTCGCGCTCCGACAGCGTGGCCAGGATGTCGTCGAGCTGGTCCTGCAGCATGATGAAGGCCGCGGCCTCCATCGGCACCACGGCGTCGGCGTCCTCGATGAAGTCGCCGAGGTCGGAGTCCTCCTCGCCGATGGGCGCCTGGAGCGAGACCGGCTCCTGCGCGATGCGCTGGATCTCCACCACGCGGTCGATCGGCAGGTCCATCTCGGCGGCGATCTCCTCGGGCGCCGGCTCCCGGCCGAGATCCTGGTGGAGCTGCCGCTGCACGCGGACCAATTTATTGATCGTTTCGACCATGTGCACGGGAATCCGGATCGTTCTCGCCTGGTCGGCGATCGCCCGCGTGATCGCCTGGCGAATCCACCAGGTCGCGTACGTCGAGAACTTGTATCCCTTGGTGTAGTCGAATTTCTCGACGGCCCGGATGAGACCGAGATTGCCTTCCTGAATGAGGTCCAGGAACAGCATTCCGCGCCCGACATAGCGCTTGGCGATGGAGACCACGAGCCTGAGGTTGGCCTCGATGAGCCGCTGCTTGGCGCGGACGCCCTCCCAGACCAGGTCTTCCAGCTCCGGCCGGGCGAACCTGGCGCCCGGGCTCTCGCAGAGCTTGTCCTCCGCGAACAGGCCGGCCTCGATGGCCTTGGCGAGCTCCACCTCCTCCTCGGCGGTGAGCAGCGGAACCCTGCCGATCTCCCTGAGATAGATCCTGACCAGGTCGCTGGTCGGAGCGCGTTTGCCGATGTCCTCCTCGTCCGGCTTGCTGGGCTCCTCGTCGCCCTGCGGCTCGAGGACCTCAACCCCGTTCTCGGCGAGCATCCGCACGACGCGCTCCAGCGCGTCGGCGGGAAGCTCGGATCGGTCGAGCGCGGCGGCCACGTCGTCAACCGTGACGCTCCCGCGTTCCCTTCCCTTCGCGACAAGGTCCGCCACCTGGTCTACCGATGGCGGCCTGCTTGGCAGCACCGATGCACCCACGCAACACAGTGTGCAGGAAAGGCACCACTAAATGGCAGGCCTATTTTTGTCACCCAAGGTAAGGCGGAAGTCAATACCGAATCGAGATCAAAACATATGTTTGGCGACTGTGAGATCTGGAAAGGGACGTTTATTCAGGCCCCGCTGGCGCGTTCTCGCAACACGCGTCGCTGCTGTTCCAGCGCCACGAGTTCGCCGAACAGCCGGTTGTACTCCTGCTGCTCCTCGACCGGGTTGAGCCGCTGCAGCCGGGACTTCACCTGGGCGACGGCCCGGCCGACCGCGACCTCCTGGATCTTGGCCAGGACCGCCGCGCCGTACCGCTCCTCGATGTTGACGTCGGCGCGCACGGCCTCGACCGCGAACCGGGTGACGAGCGATGTCAGGTCGATGCCGGTTTCGCCGGGCGACGCGGCGTCGGCCTGCTCCAGCAGCCGGTCGACCCACTCGCGTCCGCCGGGCCCCCCGGCGACGGTCCCGCCCGCCGCCACGATGAGCTCGTAGAGCGCGACGTGCTCGGGCAGGGTGAACGTCGCCGCGCCGAGCGCGTCGAACTCCGGCCCGAGCAGCGCGGGCCGCTGGACGGCGAGCTTGAGCGCCTCCGCCTCCAGTCGGACCGCGGGGTCCAGAGGCTCCTGGCGCGCCTGGGCGGGCCGCGCGGGCGCGGCTCCACGCGCCGCCTGCCGGCGTCCGGGAGCGTGGCCGCCCTCCTGCGTCCGCCCCACGACCTGCTGCACGCGCTGGATGACGAAGCCCTCGTCGATGAAGCCGAGCCAGCGGTCGAGGTCGACCACGTAGGTCTTGCGGAGCCCGGGATCCTTGATCGAGGCCACGATGGGCGCGGCGGCGTCGAGCGCGGCGAGGCGTCCCTCGTTGGTGTTGAGGTCGTAGCGCGAGAGGGTGCTGCGGATCGCGAAGGCGAACAGCGGCTCGCGGCTGGCGATCAGGTCGCGCACGGCGCCGTCGCCCTGCTTGACCCGCAGGTCGCAGGGGTCGAGGCCGTCGGGCTGCACGGCGACGAAGGTCTGCGTGACGAACTTCTGCTCGTCCTGGAACGCGCGCAGGGCGGCCTTCTGCCCCGCCGAGTCGCCGTCGAAGGTGAAGATCACCTCACCCCGGAACTCGGCCTGGTCGAGCAGCAGCCGGCGCAGCACCTTGATGTGGTCCTCCCCGAAGGAGGTGCCGCAGGTGGCCACCGCGGTCGGCACACCGGCCAGATGGCAGGCCATGACGTCCGTGTAGCCCTCCACGATGACGGCCTGGGACCGCTTGGCGATCTCCCGCTTGGCGAGGTCCACCCCGTAGAGCACGGAGCTCTTGTGGTAGATCGGGCTCTCGGGGGTGTTCAGATATTTGGGACCGTCGTCGGAGTCGAGCAGCTTGCGCGCGCCGAACCCGATGACGTCGCCGGTGATGTCGCGGATCGGCCAGATCAGCCGGCCGCGGAACCGGTCGACGGGGCCGCGCCTGCCCTCGCGGGCCAGGCCGCCCTTGATCAGCTCCTGTGAGGTGAACCCGCGGCCCATCAGGTGGCGCGAGAGCGCCTCCCACTCGTTGGGGGCGTAGCCGACGCCGAAGCGCTCCGCGTCGGCCCGCTCGAAGCCGCGCTCGGACAGGAAGCGCCGGCCGGGCGCCGCCTCGGGGGCGGACAGCCGTTCGGCGTAGAACTCGGCGGCGGCGCGGTGCGCCTCGATCAGCCGCAGCCGCTCGCCCTGCTCCCGGCCGGGCACGTAGCCGCCCTGCTCGTAGCGGAGCTGGATGCCGGCGCGCTGGGCGAGCCGCTCGACGGCCTCGGTGAACGTCAGGTTCTCGATCTTGCGGACGAACGTGATGACGTCGCCGCCCTCGGCGCAGCCGAAGCAGTAGTAGTAGCCCCGGGCCGGGGTCACGTTGAAGGAGGGAGACTTCTCGTCATGGAACGGGCACAGCCCCTTCAGGTTGCCCCCGCCCGCGTTGCGGAGCTGGATGTGCTCGCCGACGACGTCGGCGATCGGCGAGCGCTCCCGCACGAGCGCGATGTCCTCGTCACTGATCCGACCGCTTCGCCCTGCCACGCTCGCGAGTCTAGAGCCTGCCCCCGACAGCCCGGACGCTCCACCGCGGATGGTCCAGGACATGTCACGACTTTTCGGAACCGGTCGTGATGTGCGGCTTGGTCCGTTAGAAAGGAAAGGTTCGGTAACGTCGACCAGGTGGAGATCATGCGATCGGGGAGACTGGCCGCCCTCGCCGGCGCCGCGTTCGTCGCGGCGTCCTGCGGAGCGCCCGCCGGGGTCGCGGGAGTGAGCACGCTGCCGCCCACGCCGCCGCAGGGAGGCGGCATCACGGCCGCCATGGACGACGCCCAGCCAGGCCACGTCGTGCCTCCGCCCGGGGACGAGCCGGTGCGGGTCCCGCCGCCGAAGGTGTCCCCCTACACGTACGCCTTCCCCATCAAGGGCTGCAAGGTGTCGTACTCCCGCAAGCTGCTCGTGCTTCCCAAGACGATCATCTGGGCGGCAAAGGGATGCGCGTTCGTGTCGCCGGTGGACGGGGTGGTCCAGGAGGTCAACCTCAAGAACCTCTGGTCGCCCTCCACCGACCGCGGCCCCGACCGGGAGGGCCGGTTCGTCACGATCAAGGGCGAGGACGGCGTGCTGTATCTCGGCGGCCACCTCGACTCCGTGGAGCAGGACGTCACCCCGGGCACCAAGGTCAAGGCCGGGCAGCTGCTCGGCCGGGTGGGCAACACGGGCAACGCGCGCGACACCGCGAGCAACCTCTACTTCGCCATGTCGTGGCCGGTCGCGCCGCAGTATTGGTGGGTGCGGCGGGGTGTGGTGCCGCCGTGGCCCTACCTGGACGCCTGGGACGACGGCAACCGCACCGTCTCGCCGCGCAAGGCCATGCTCACGCTGCGCAAGAAGATGGGCGCGACCCCGCCCTGCACGCAACTGTGCGCCTCCAAGCAGGTCACGCCCGTCCCCGACGAGACCAAGCCGCCCACGAAGAAAAAGAAGAAGAACGGCGGCGGTGGCGGTGACGACGACGACGTCGTGGTCATCCCGCTCTAGACGACGTCGTGGTCATCCCGCTTTAGGCGAGCAGGCCCCGCGCCGCCGGAGAACCGCTTCCGGGCCTCGTGACGGATGGCCGGACCGGCCTTGCCGCCGGGTGCGCAGGGCGGTGAGCACGGTCACCAGGGCACCGGGCCGTCCTCGGCGAAGAACCCGCCCGACGGTCCGTCGGCGCCGAGCGTCGCGAGCCTGACCGCGACCGCCGCGCCCTGCGCCGCCGTACGCGGCAGGGACATGCCGAGGTCCCTGGCGAAGTCGGTGTCACATGCCCCGGGGGCGATGGCGTTGACCAGGATGCCGAGCGGCCGCAGCTCCTTGGCGTACTGGATGGTGAGCATGTTCAGCGCGGCCTTCGACGGCGGGTAGCCCGCGACGCTCTGCCTCCGGGCGAAGTAGTGATCGGGGTCGGTCATGTGCGTCATCGACGCCGTGCCGCTGCCCACGTTGACGATCCGCCCGGCCGGCGACCGCCGCAGCAGCGGCAGCATCGCGTCGGTCACCCGGATGACGCCGAACACGTTGGTCTCGAACACCTCGCGCACCGCGCCGAGGTTGACCGAGCCGGGCGTCTGCCGGGTGCCGCCCGAGATGCCGGCGTTGTTGACGAGCACGTCGAGGCGGCCGAACCGCTCCCCCACCTGTTCCGCCGCCGCCCGCACGCCCTCCTCGCCGGTGACGTCGATCGTCAGCGGGTGGACCTCCAGGCCCTCCGCCCGCAGCTTCGCGGTCGCCTCGTCGCGGCGCCCCGGGTCGCGCGCCCCGAGCAGCACGATCATGCCGAGCTCGCCGAGCTGCCTCGCGATCTCGTAGCCGATTCCCTTGTTCGCGCCCGTGACCAGGGCGACGGTGTCAGTGCCGTTCATGGGGGCAAGCCCACCACCCCGTCCCTCCCGGTGCCCAACACCGTCTCGGTCACGGGCGATACCCTCGCGGTATGACCGCCGGTGACGACACCGTTGAGACGCGGGAGCTGACCTATTTCGTGGCGGTGGCCGAGGAGCTGCACTTCGGGCGGGCGGCCCGGCGGCTCGGCATCGCGCAACCTCCGCTGTCGCGGGCGATCCAGCGGCTCGAACGCCGCCTCGGGGTGCGGCTGCTGGAGCGCGACCACCGCACGGTGGAGCTGACGGAAGCGGGTGAGACGCTGCTGCGGGAGGGCCACGCCGCGCTCGCCGCGCTGTCGGCGGCCGTACGCAGGACCCGGCGGGCCGGCCGCGACGCGCCGTCGCTCGTGCTCGCCGCCAAACCGGGCGGGGACGCCGACCTGCTGCCGGAGATCCTCGCGGCGTACGCGGCCACGCCGGGCGCGCTGCCCGTCGACATCGTCTTCAGCGCCCGCGAGCGCGGCGCGATGGTGCGGGACGGCCGGGCCGACGCCGCCCTGCTGCACGCGCCGCGCGAGGATCTGACCGGCCTGGCGGTCGAGGAGCTCCTGGTGGAAAGCCAGGTGGCGGTGCTGCCCCGGGGGCACCGGCTCGCCGGGCGCGCGGAGCTGTCGATGGCCGACCTCGACGGCGAGCCGCTGCCGCGGTGGCCCGAGGCCGTCCCCGAGGGCTCCTTCGGGATCGCCGAGAGCGGTCAGCTCATGCATCTCGTCGCGCTCGGCCGGGCCGTGGCGGTCGTCCCCCGGTCGATCCGGGCGAACCTGCGTCACGACCTCGTCAGCGTGCCCGTGCCCGACGCGCCGCCGACGACGCTGGTCCTGGCCTGGCCGCAGGACGCGCGGTCGCGGGCGCTGGCCGCCTTCGTGCGTACGGCGGCGGAGGTGGCGCGGCGGGCCGGACAGGCCTGAAACGAGCGGGTCAGCCGGCCTTGAGGGGGTGGGTCTTCGCCGACAGGCGGCGGTGCCAGCCCATGGCGGAGGCGTCGGTGAGCGAGGCGATCTGGTCGACCACCGCGCGCAGCCGCCCCGCGTCGTCGGCGGCCTGCTCGAACTGCTGCCGCAGCGCGGGCTCCAGCGTCGCCGGGGCGCCGCGCAGGACGAGGTCGCCCAGCTCGGCGATGATCTCGCGCTGCCGGGCCTGGACGGCGTGGTGGGCCTCCCTGGACATCACGTAGCGGGCCGTCACCCCCTTGAGCAGCGCGCACTCCAGGCGGGTCGTCCGCGGCACCACCAGGTCCGCGTCATACCGGGTGCGGCCGCTCCTGCCGCCCGGCGTGGGGCGGCAGCCGTACGCCTCGCGGGTGGCGTCCTGGGCGGAGCGGCACAGCCGGCCGATGAGGGCGCTGGTGAGCCGCTTGAGCGCGGCGAGGTCGGCGAGCCCGGCGTCGAACGCGGACGGCCACAGCGGCTCGGCGAGCAGCCGGGCGAAGGTCTCCGACAGCTCCTCCAGGGCGGCGTCGGGCGCGTACCACTCCCTCGTCAGGCGGCACACCTCCAGCCGCTCCTCCGGGTCGCGCAGGGCCGCCATCGTCACGTGACCGCACGTCAGCGCGTCCTCCAGGTCGTGCACCGAGTAGGCCACGTCGTCGGCCCAGTCCATGACCTGCGCCTCGAAGCCGACCGCGTAGTCGGGCGCCCCCTCCCGCGCCCACAGGAAGACCGCCAGGTCGTCCGGGTAGACGCAGTAGGGCCGGCCCTCGTCGGCGAGCGGGACGCCGGGGATCCGGCAGGAGGACCCGGCCCAGGGATACTTGCAGACCGAGTCGAGCGCGGCCCGCGTGAGGTTGAGCCCGGCGCTCCGGCCGTCCTCGGTGATGACCTTGGCCTCCAGCCGGGTCAGCAGGCGCAGGTTCTGCGCGTTGCCCTGGAACCCGCCGCACGGCGCGGCCAGCTCGTCGAGAGCGGCCTCCCCGTTGTGGCCGAACGGGGGATGGCCGAGGTCGTGGGCGAGACAGGCGGTCTCCACCAGGTCGGGGTCGCAGCCGAGCACCTTGCCCATCTCGCGGCCGATCTGCGCGCACTCGAGGGAGTGGGTCAGCCGGGTGCGGGGGCTGTGCAGGCCGGTGCAGTCGGCGGGGGCCACCACCTGCGTCTTGGCGGCGAGCCTGCGCAGCGAGGCGCTGTGGAGCACGCGTGCCCGGTCTCGCTCGAACGCGCTCCGCTCGGGGTTGCCCGGCGGTTCCGGCACCCACCGTGCCTGGTCGTGCTCGTCATAGCGGGCCATGCGTCCTCCTTCCTTGTGGCAAGCCCCGTGGCGGCGGGGAATGGAGCGTACCCGCGAAGGTCCGGTTTCACGACAGATCCAGTAGTCCGATGGGAGATTGCCCCCTTGCCCGATAAGCGGCCACGAGCGCCGCCGGGGGACGCCGGTGAGCTGCGCGTCGACGCGTTCGGGGCCGCCCACCTGGTGGACACCGGCGCCCAGCCCGGCGTACGCACTCCCCCGTCGACGTCGCGGTCGCCCGCGCTCGTCCCCGCGGCGGCGCCGGTGACCAGGTCGTAGCTCCCGCTGACCGTCGTGCCGAGCTGCTTGGCCCCGCTGGACGAGGTCGCGGGGTCGGCGCGCTCCGACGCGCCCAAGGTGGCCGTGTCGGTGCCCGCGGCGTTCGCCGTCCAGCCGGTCGCCGTCTCGAACGTGTCGGAGGAGACGGTCGTGGGCGGTGTGCCGGTGCCGCAGTAGGTGGACTCCTTGCCGATGACCCGGTAGACGCAGTCGGCGCTCTTGACGAGCAGCAGCGCGGCCGCCCGGTTGCGAGAGGTCTCCCGGTCGATCACCTCGTCCGGCGGGTAGAAGCCGGGATTGCTCCCCCGGGGATACATCTCGAACGTGTACGTGAAGATCTTGTACGTTCCCCACATCCAGTCGTCGATGGAGCCGTCGGTGATGTAGAGGTCGCTCGCCTGCTCGGCGGTGTAACCGTTGGTGGCCGCCATGCTCCGGCCGAGGGCGGCGTACGCGTCCCGGTCGTCCTGCGTCATGCCCGGGGCGGTGCCGGCCGTCGTGTACCCGTACGGCCAGAGCACGAGCTCGCTGTAGGTGTGCCAGTCGATGGCCGCCTTGATCTGCTGGACGCCGCCGGCCACGCGGCTGCGCACGAAGTCGGCCGCCGCCCTGACCTCCGGGGCCGACTCGGCGGCCGAGCCGCGGTAGGTCTCGCTCGACGGGGTGCCGGAGGAGCCGCCGCAGCAGCCCCACCGGTGGGCCCAGTTGCGGTTGAGGTCGGTGCCGACGGCGGAGGACCCGGAGGTGGGCTGCCGGTTCTTGCGCCACGACCGGTAGGAGCCGGTGGCGATGTCGTACTCGCCGCCGTCGGGGTTGAGGTCGGGCAGGACCCAGATCTCCCGCGTGTTCACCAGGTCGGTGATCTGCGCGTCGCCGCCGTAGTTGTCGGTGAACAGGCGCAGCAGGTAGATCGCCATCTCGACGGTGAGGTGCTCGCGCGCGTGCTGGTGGGCGGTGAACAGCACCTCCGGCTCGTTCTCGTCGGTGGCCACGTTGTCACTGATCTTGACGCCCATCAGGTCGCGGCCCTCGTACGAGCGGCCGTAGCTGAACCTGCGGGCGATCGTGGGATGGGCGGCGACGACCTGGTCGACCAGGGTGCTGAGCTCGGCGTAGTTGTGATAGGCGGAGTCGCCCGAGGGGAAGTCGAAGGTCTGCGGCCCGCGGTCCTCGGCGGGCGGCGCCGGCTCGGTGACCGTGAACCCGAGCCTGCGGATGGCGTCGGCCTCCTGGAGCGTCGCGGTGACGACCATGCTCCGGCCGTGCACCTCGTCGACGGCGGCCCCCGTGCGGGCCACCGCGCTGCGCTGCGCGACGGTCGCCGGGCCGTCCACCTGATACTGCCGCGACGGCGACGGCTCCTGCACCGCCTGCACCACTTGGCCCGCCTGCTCCGCCGGGGCGTCCCCGGCGGCCGTCAGCACGGTCGCGGGCGGAACGGCCGACGACGCGGGGGCGGCGACGAGCGGTGTCGCGAGGGTGCACAGCAGCGCCGCGGCGACCCCCAGCGCCGGCAGGCGGCGACGTCTTCTCACTCCACGCCCTCCCTTGCGGTAGGTACGTAGAGTGATCAGTCAATCGCCCGGCATCAACATCCACCGGGCCGTGTCGCACGACCCGGTGAACCGTCCGCACTCCGATCTGGTCATTCCACAACGAGTCCGGATGTTCTCTGAAATTTCAACTCATCTCGTGTCGGACTGCGCGCAGGTCAGCGCGGCACGGCCCGCCTCCAGCCGGGCCACCGGAATGCGGAACGGCGAGCAGGAGACGTAGTCGAGGCCGATCTCGTGGCAGAAGTGCACCGAGTCGGGGTCGCCGCCGTGTTCGCCGCAGATGCCGAGCTTGAGGTCCGGCCGGGTGCGCCTGCCCTCCTCGACCGCGATCCGCATCAGTCTGCCGACGCCCTCCCGGTCGATCGACTCGAACGGCGAGACCCCGAAGACGCCCAGGTCGAGGTATCTGCCGAAGAAGGCGCTCTCCACGTCGTCCCGGGAGAAGCCCCACGTCAGCTGGGTGAGGTCGTTGGTGCCGAACGAGAAGAACTCCGCGGCCTCGGCGATCCCGCCGGCCGTCAGCGCCGCCCTCGGCACCTCGATCATCGTGCCGATCGCCGCCTCCACGCCCGCCTCGGCGAGGATCCGCTCCGCCTCCTCCTTGACGATCTCCAGCTCCTGCACCGCGCCGACCAGCGGAATCATGATCTCCGCACGCGCGTCCTCCACCTGCCGGGCCGCCGCCGCGATGGCCCGCACCTGCATGGCGAACAGGCCGGGGATCGTCAGGCCGAGCCGTACGCCGCGCAGGCCGAGCATCGGGTTCTGCTCGTGCAGCCGCTTGACCGCCTCGAGCAGCCTGCGGTCCCGGTCGTCCGCGCCGTCGCCCGCGAGGGCCACCTTCACGGCCAGGTCGGTGAGATCGGGCAGGAACTCGTGCAGCGGCGGGTCGATCAGCCGGATCGTCACCGGCAGCCCGCGCATCGCCGCGAAGATGCCGGTGAAGTCGCCGGTCTGCAGCGGTTCGAGCGCGTCGAGCGCCGCCTGCCGCTCCTCGGGCGTCGCGGCCAGGATCAGGTCTTCGACGAGCCGCCGCCGCTCGCCCAGGAACATGTGCTCCGTACGGCACAGCCCGATGCCCTGGGCGCCGTAGCGCCGGGCGCGGGCGGCGTCCTCGGGGGTGTCGGCGTTGGCCCGTACGGCGAGCCGGCGCACGGAGTCGGCATGGGTCATGATCCGGTCGACGGCCTCCACCAGCTCGTCCTCGGCGGGCTCGCCCTCGAAATACTTGGCGACCGGTGAGGCGGTGACCGGCACCTCGCCGAGGTAGACGGCCCCGGTGCCGCCGTCGATGGAGATCACGTCGCCCTCGTCGACGACGACCCCGCCGGGCGCGGTGAACCGGCGGGCGTGCTGGTCGACCTCCAGTTCCTCGGCCCCGCACACGCAGGTCTTGCCCATGCCGCGCGCCACCACGGCGGCGTGGGAGGTCTTGCCGCCCCTGGAGGTGAGCACGCCGTGGGCCGCGATCATCCCGGCGAGGTCGTCGGGGTTGGTCTCCCGACGCACGAGGATGACCGCCTCGCCCCGCCCGGCCAGCTCGACGGCCCGTTCGGAGCTGAAGACGGCCCGGCCCGCGGCGGCGCCGGGCGAGGCGTTCATGCCGGTGGTCAGCCTGTGGTTGCCGGCCGTCGCGGCGAAGCGGGGGAACATGAGCTGGGCGAGCTGGTCGCCGGTGACCCGGGTGACCGCCTCGTCCATGTCGATCAGGCCCTCGTCCACGAGCTGGGTGGCGATGCAGAAGGCGGCGGCGGCCGTGCGCTTGCCGACCCGGGTCTGCAGCATCCACAGCTTGCCGCGCTCGATCGTGAACTCGATGTCGCACAGGTCGCGGTAGTGCCGCTCCAGCGTCGCCATGATGTCGAGCAGCTCGCGGTAGGCCTGCGGGTTAATGGTCTCCAGCTCCTGGAGGGGGACGGTGTTGCGGATTCCGGCGACGACGTCCTCGCCCTGGGCGTTGCGCAGGTAGTCGCCGTAGACGCCCTGGCGACCCGAGCCGGGGTCGCGGGTGAAGGCGACCCCGGTGCCGGAGTCGGGGCCCATGTTGCCGAACACCATGGCGACGATGTTGACGGCCGTGCCGAGGTCGGCGGGGATGCGCTCCTGGCGGCGGTAGAGGATCGCGCGCGGGGCGTTCCAGGAGTCGAAGACCGCCCTGACGGCGAGGTCCATCTGCTCGCGGGGGTCGGTGGGGAAGTCGCGGCCCGTACGCTCCCGGACGATGCACTTGAAGGTCTCGACCAGCCGCTGGAGGTCGCCGGCGTCGAGCTCGGTGTCCTCCCGCTCGCCCTTGAGGTCGTCCATCGCCTCCTCGAACAGCTCGCCGTCGATGTCCAGGACGGTCTTGCCGAACATCTGGATGAGCCGGCGGTAGGAGTCCCACGCGAAGCGGTCGTTTCCCGACTGCTTGGCCAGTCCGAGGACGGAGTCGTCGTTGAGGCCGATGTTGAGGACCGTCTCCATCATGCCGGGCATCGAGAACTTGGCTCCCGACCTCACGCTCACCAGCAGCGGGTCGTCCGCCTGGCCGAGGCGCTTGCCCATCCGCGCTTCGAGGGCGGCGAGGTGCTCGCCGATCTCCCCCTCCAGCCCCTCGGGCATGCGCCCGTGCCCCAGATAGTGGCGGCACGCCTCGGTGGTGATCGTGAAGCCGGGAGGCACGGGGAGGCCTATGTTGGTCATTTCCGCCAGATTGGCGCCCTTGCCACCGAGCAGGTCCTTGAGGTCCTTGTTGCCCTCGGTGAAGTCGTAAACGTACTTGGGCATGCGACGCTCCTTCGCGGACTTCAATAAAACCGCCGATGCGGCCCGCAACCGGACTGTACCTAGGAAAATCAGCACCAAACCTCACCCTTCGCCGTATATGACGTCTAAGCAGGTAGGAGGCATTGGAGAGGTCTAATCCAATCAAAGAACGGCCATTTTTCCGACGATCTCGAAGTGGTATAAACCAATTCGCCGCCAAGGACGGCATGAAGATCCCGCAGCGGCCGCGAGGAAATGGTTTAGACCATTGTCCGGTAAGGCGGAGTTCCGGTGAGTCGGCGATGCGGCGGCGACGGCATGCGATATAAACGAGACACCCTCCGAATAGAGTCGAACACGGAGGGTTGTCAGTGTCGCGAGCGTTGTCGCGAGAGGTTCTGGAGCAAGGGGTTCCGGAGCGAGGGGTATCGGCGCGAGTGACGGCACGGGAAACGACGGCACGAATGCGGGCGGCACAGGCCATGGCGGCACGGGTCCTGGCAGCACAGGTTCTGGCAGCACGGCGCACGGCGGCACGGAGGGTCGGGCCGGTGACGGCGGCGGTGGTCGCCGGGCTCGGCGCGATGGCGGCGACCACCGGCTGCGGGGGCGCCCGGGTCACCCCGTGGGAGTACGTGTCGAGCACGCCCTCCCTGGCGTGGAAGGCGTGCGAGGAGACGGCGTCCGCCTCGGGCTTCGAGTGCGCGACGCTCCAGGTGCCCCTCGACTACGCCAAACCGGAGGGCAAGCAGATCGGCATCGCCCTGGTCCGGTTGCGGGCCACCGACCCGAGCCGGCGGATCGGCTCCCTGGTCTTCAACTTCGGCGGTCCCGGCGGCTCCGGCGTCACCACGCTCATCAACGCGGCCCACGCGTTCTCCACGCTGAACACCCGCTATGACCTGGTCGGCTTCGACCCGCGCGGCGTGGAACGCAGCAGCGGCATCCGCTGTCTCACCGGGCCGCAGATGGACCAGTACATGAGCAAGGAGCCCAGCGAGAACACCGCGACCGAGACCAAGCTCGTCACCGGATTCGCCCAGGCGTGCGAGCGCAACGCGGGCTGGATCCTCCCCTACGTCGGCACCGTCAACGCGGCACACGACATGGAGACGATGCGCACGGCCCTCGGCGAGTCGCACCTCAACTACTTCGGCTTCTCCTACGGCACCCACCTCGGGGCGGTGTACGCCACGCAGTTCCCCGAGAAGGTGGGGCGGATGGTGCTCGACTCGGCCGTCGACCCCTCGGTCAGCATGCTCGAAATGGCCAAGACGCAGACCCTCGGCTTCCAGAAGGCGTACGAGGACTACCTGGCCGACTGCACCAAGACGCGGACGAGCTGCCCGCTCGGCGCCGACGCCGCGGCGGCGAACGCCACCGTGCTGAAGCTCCTCGACACCCTGGCCCGCACGCCGGGGAAGGTCGGCTCGCGCACGGTCACCGAGGACATCGCCAGGGCGGGCATCACCCAGGCGCTCTACAGCAAGCTCACCTGGCCCCTGCTCACCGAGGCGCTGGACGAGGGCAGGAAGGGCAGGCTCGACGGCCTGCTCGCCCTGGCCGACCAGTACGCCGGGCGGCAGCCGGACGGCACCTACTCGACCCTGCAGTTCTCGCTGCCGTCGGTGCTGTGCGTCGACAGCACCGACCGCCCCTCGGTCGCGCAGGCCAAGGAGCTGGCCCGGCGCCTGGAGAAGAAGAGCCCGATCTTCGCCCCGACCGCGATCAGCGCGGGGGCGTGCAGCGCCTGGCCGGTGCGCGGGAACGACGCCGCCCGGCACGTCGACGCCACCGGGTCCAATCCCATCCTGGTGGTCGGCGTCACGAACGACCCGGCCACGCCCTACCAGTGGGCGCCGCGGCTGGCCGAGCAGCTCCGCACCGCCGTGCTGCTGACGCTGAACGGCGAGGGCCACGGCGCGTACGGCCAGAACCAGTGCATCGACGAGAAGGTCAACGCCTACCTGCTGGAGGGGACGGTCCCGCCCGAGGGAACGCGCTGCGGCTGAGCGCGCTCCCCCGCCCGTTCACTGCTCACCGCGCTGCTGTCACTGCGCGGCTCTTACTGGGCCGCTCTCACTGCGCCGCCCTTACTGTGCCCCTCTTACTGTGCCCCTCTTACTGGGCCCCTCTTACTGGGCCGTCCGCACGGCGCCGAGCCCGGCCACCACGTGGTCGACGATGCCGTACTCCCTGGCCTCCTCGGCGGTGAACCACCGGTCGCGGTCGGCGTCCGCCTCGATGCGCTCGAGCGGCTGGCCCGTGTGGAAGGCGGTGCGCTCGGCCAGGGTCTTCTTCGTGTGACGCATCTGCTCGGCCTGGATCGCGATGTCGGCCGCCGTGCCGCCGATGCCGCCGAGCGGCTGGTGCATCATGATGCGCGCGTGCGGCAGGGCGTAGCGCTTGCCCTGCGCGCCGGCGCACAGCAGGAACTGCCCCATCGAGGCGGCCAGGCCCATGGTCACGGTGACGACGTCGTTCGGCACATATTGCATGACGTCGTAAATCGCAAGACCGGCCGACACGGAACCACCGGGGGAATTGATGTAAAGGCTGATGTCCCGCGTGGAGTCCTCCGCGCTCAGCAGCAGCAGTTGCGAGCAGATCCGGTTGGCGATGTCGTCGTCGACCTCCTGGCCGAGCACGACGATGCGCCGTTCCAGCAGCTTGTGGCCAAGATCGTCGAAGCCGAACCGGTCGGCGGCGGGGTCGCCTGAGCGCGCGAAGTGGTCCATCTGGTCTCCCTGTTCCGGTAGCCGGGTTATGCCGCGACATTAGTCCCGGAACCCGGGAACAGGACTGCTTATTTCACTCTCAGCACATTTCCCCCGCGGGAGATTACGCTATGAGCATATTTCGCGCGATTAGCCGCGATCTTTCTGGCCCACCCGGCGGGCCGGTGCCCGTCAGCTTGCGGGGTCGTACTGGAACGCGCGGACCTCCTGCGCGCACCGGCACGCGACCGCCATCTTCGCGGCCCACTCCAGCGCCGCCTCGTGGGACGGCAGCTCCAGGATGCTGTAGCCGCCTTCGAGCCGCCGCGTCTGCGGGTAGGTGCCCTCGGTCACGGTCCCGTCCCCGGCCACCATGACCGGCGGAACGCTCTCGTCGATGCCGCCGCCGAACACCCAGACGCCGGCGTCCTTCGCCTCCTGCACCACGGCGTGCGCCGCGTCCGCGGCCGCCTGCAGGTCCTCGCCGGAAAGGGCCATGGCGGCACTCGGAAACGAGATCAGGTATTTGGTCATCGCGTCGGCTCCCTTGTCGCTCTTCGGAGATCGCGCCCATCCTCGCCGACTCCGGCGTGCCGCGCAGGAAATGCGAAAGGCGCCTGTCCGGGAATCCGGACAGGCGCCTTGTCGTGATGATCTAGTCGTTGAGGTGCTGGCGCAGGTAGGACTCGACCTGGTCGAGTGCGACCCGCTGCTGGGCCATGGTGTCCCGCTCGCGGATCGTCACGGCCTGGTCCTCAAGGGTGTCGAAGTCGACCGTGATCGCGAACGGCGTGCCGATCTCGTCCTGGCGGCGATAGCGGCGGCCGATGGCGCCCGCGTCGTCGAAGTCCACGTTCCACCGGCGGCGCAGCTGAGCCGCGAGGTCGCGGGCCTTCGGCGACAGGTCGGCGTTGCGCGACAGCGGCAGCACCGCGACCTTGACCGGGGCGAGGCGGTGGTCGAGGCGCATCACGGTCCGCTCCTCCATGACGCCCTTGGCGTTGGGCGCCTCGTCGACCGTGTAGGCGTCGAGGAGGAAGGTCAGCGTCGCGCGGTCCACACCGGCCGCCGGCTCGATGACGTACGGCACGTAGCGCTCGCCCGACTCCTGCTCGAAGAACGACAGGTCGGTGCCGGACGCCTTGCCGTGCGCGGTGAGGTCGAAGTCGGTGCGGTTGGCGATGCCCTCCAGCTCGCCCCACTCGCCGCCGGCGAAGTTGAAGCGATACTCGATGTCCACGGTCCGCTTCGAGTAGTGGGACAGCTTCTCCTTCGGGTGCTCGTAGAGCCGGAGGTTGTCCTTGTTGATGCCGAGGTCGACGTACCAGCGCAGGCGCTCGTCGATCCAGTACTGGTGCCACTCCTCGTCCGTGCCGGGCTTGACGAAGAACTCCATCTCCATCTGCTCGAACTCACGCGTGCGGAAGATGAAGTTGCCCGGCGTGATCTCGTTGCGGAACGACTTGCCGATCTGGCCGATGCCGAACGGGATCTTCCTGCGGGCCGACTGCTGGACGTTCAGGTAGTTGATGAAGATGCCCTGCGCGGTCTCCGGCCGCAGGTACGCCAGGCCCGACTCGTCCTCCACCGGGCCGAGGAAGGTCTTCAGCAGGCCGCTGAACTGCTTGGGCTGGGTGAAGGCGCCCTTGTTGCCGCAGTTGGGGCAGGTGATGTCGGCCAGGCCGCCCGCCGGCTCGCTGCCGTGCTTGGCCTCGTACGCCTCGACAAGGTGGTCGGCGCGGTAGCGCTTGTGGCACGACTGGCACTCGGTGAGCGGGTCGGTGAAGGTCTCGACGTGACCGCTGGCCTGCCAGACCTCACGGGCGAGGATGACGCAGGAGTCGAGGCCGACGACGTCGTCGCGGCCCTGCACCATGGCCTTCCACCACTCGCGCTTCACGTTGTTCTTGAGCTCGACACCGAGGGGGCCGTAGTCCCACGACGCCCGCAGGCCTCCGTAGATCTCGCTCGACGGGAAGACGAGCCCGCGGCGTTTGGCGAGGCTGACGATCGTTTCCAAGACGTCGGTGCGACGTGCCATCAGTGGAACTCCATCCGGCTGGGTGTCGGCGTTGAGATCGGGGTCAGCGGTGCGATGCTCGCTGAAGCGGGCGGGCCGGCCCGGCCGCCGTGTCGCGGCTGCGGGACGTCGGGCCACCTGCCAGGATCCGTGCTCAAGCTTAGGGGAATCCGGCGCCCCCGCGCTCAAGCCTTGCCCACGGTCCCGGCGCTCGCCCCCTCGCCCGGCAGCGTGTAGACGCTTTCGAAGGCGCTGGGCTCGTTGATCATAAGGGTCATCAGGGGATACATCACCATGCGGGCCGCGGACAGGGCACGCCGGTAGTAGCCCGCGCCCTCCCACTCGCTGACCACGGCCCACAGGGCCGGCTCGTCCACCGACCTGCCGACCTGCCCGCGCAGATATCCCGGCTGCGCGGCCAGCAGGTCGAGGATGTCGCGCGCCTGGGCGGCGAACTCGTCGGCGCGGGCGCCCGGCACCGAGTAACGGATCACGGCGAGCATGCCGCCCAGCATGCCATCCCTCGCGTACGGCCTGCCGGGGAGGGGCGGGCCCCGGCCGGAACGGGTATCGCGAGCGCTGTGACCGAGCTCTGTGACAGGGCGACGACGGGGCGGACGCGCACTAGGCTCGAACACGTGGGAAGCGAAACCGAACCGCCGCGCCGTCAGGTGCCGGCCCATCCCCTGGCGAGGAAACCCCCCGCCCAGGAGAACGCGGCGCCCCCGCGCATGCGGCGGTCCCTGCCGCAGGGCGAGCAGTTCTTCACGCCCGGCGCCATCGGGGTGCGCGCGGACATCGAGCGCAGGAGCGCCGCGCCGCTGGTCTTCCTGTTCCAGCAGCCCCGCTGGCTGGCCCCTCTGATCATGGTGGCCCTGCTGATCGCCGGCCTGGTGGTGGCCGACTGGCGTGGCGGGGTGGCCGTGCTTCCGGTGCTCGCGTTCATCGTCTGGCTGGCCTACCTGTCCTGGCCCTCGCTGCGTCCGGTGGGCCGGTTGCTGCGCGTGGCGGTCGCGACGTTCCTGATCCTGCTCGCCGCCACCCGTTTCGGCCTGATCTAACGCGAACCGGCCTAACCTGGTAGGTCGTAGGGCGAAGCCGTACACAGGAGTCTTGATGACGAAGAGCCGCGACGCCGTTCACGAGATCCTCCGGCAGAGCCGGGGGTTCCGGAGCGCGCAGGACGTGTTCGCCGAGATGCGTGCGATCGGCTCGAAGATCGGCCTGACGACCGTCTACCGGGCGCTCCAGTCGCTCTCCGACGCCGGCCGGGTCGACGTGCTGCGCACCGACGAGGGCGAGTCGGTCTACCGCGCGTGCCAGACCGACTCGCACCACCACCACCTGGTGTGCCGGGACTGCGGGCGTACGGTCGAGGTGGCCGGGCCGGACGTCGAGCGCTGGGCCGAGGTCGTCGGGGCCGAGCACGGCTTCACCAACGTGACGCACACCGTGGAGGTCTTCGGCACCTGTTCCTCCTGTGCGGAGGCGGCGTCGCGGGCGGAGACGGCCGGAAAGGGCTGACCCCGTCCCACGCGGGCCTTACGAGAGGTACGCTGCGGGCGCCGCGACAAGGACATGATCCCGCCCGCCGCGACAAGAGGGAGATGGCGTGCCGTTCAGCCATGACATGGTGTACTCGCTGGGGACGGTGGTGGACCTCATCAACACCGGCGCCGACGAGCGCGACGCGCTGGCCGAGGTCGGCGACCTTGAGGAGTTCGTCCGCAGACGAGAGGTCAGCGGAGTCGAGGCGGTGACCCGGCGGGACCTCGCCGAGGTCCGCGCGCTGCGCGAGGAGTTCCACGCGGTGTTCACCGCGCCGGACCAGCCGACGGCGGTCGGCTTGCTCAACACGCTGCTGCAGCGCACCCGCATCACACCGCACCTCGCCGAGCACGACGGCCACCCCCTCCACGTGCACTACTTCGCGCCGGGCTCGTCGGTCGCCGAGCACCTGGCCGCCGACTGCGGCGTCGCGCTCGCCCACGTGCTCGTGGAGAACGAGCGGGATCGCCTGCGCACGTGCGCGGCGCCCGACTGCTCCCACGTCTTCGTGGACGAGTCGAGGAACCGCTCCCGGGTCTACTGCGACAGCCGCACCTGCGGAAACCGCATGCACGTCGCCGCATACCGGGCCCGCCGCCGCGACGCCTCCTGACGCCGGGCCCGCCGCGTTCGGGTGCCGTTTTCCTAGTGGTTTCCCAGTGGTTTTCAGTGGCGCGCGACTTTCCTAGTGCGGTGACCACGAACGTTTGCCGGGTGGGTCAGGCGGCTTCGTTGGCGGG
>NZ_VIRM01000047.1 GCF_006874475.1 Microbispora hainanensis | reverse complement strand
CGTCCTGCGCGCTTCGCACCCTGCCTCCCTGTCGCGGAGCGTTCCGAGATCACGACGCTAACCCGGCAGGTACAGGAGGGCAAAGGGCGACATGTGCCAGTTTTATTGACAAGTTGACAACTGGCGGAATCATCCAGTCAGAAGTGACGATTTGGTCATTTATCCCCCCCCTTATAGGAGGAGGACAGCAAGTTGTTCACCTTACGCCGCAGCGGTCGTGCGCTTGCCGTGACGGGCGCAGCGGTCGTCCTGGCTCTGTCCGCCACTCTGTCCGCCACTGTGTCCGCCACTGCGTTCGCCAACCCCGTACAGGCCGCCGACGTGCTGGCTCCGGGCGCGATCGCCATGAGCGCGAACGTCACGCACGTCGCGAACGTGCCGACCCCCACCGCCCTGGCCGGCACCATCAACACCGACATCGCCTTCCAGGGCGACTACGCCTATGTCGGCAACTACGGCGGATTCACGATCTTCGACATCAGGAACCCGAAGAAGCCGGCGGTCGTGAGCTCGGTGGTCTGCCCCGGCTCCCAGATGGACATGTCCGTGTACGGCGACCTGCTGTTCGGGTCCGTCGACTCCTCCCGCAACGACGACTCGTGCGCCAGCACGTCCCAGTCGGCGTCGCTCAAGGAGTCGTGGGAGGGCGTCCGCATCTTCGACGTCAGGGACAAGTCGCACCCGAAGTACATCAAGTCGGTGGAGACGAACTGCGGGTCCCACACCCACACCCTCGTGCCGGACAAGAGGGGCGAGAACGTCTACATCTATGTCTCCTCCTACAGCCCGTCGGCGGCCTTCCCCGACTGCCAGCCGCCGCATGACCTGATCTCCATCATCAAGGTCCCGCTCAAGAACCCCACCGCCGCGTCCGTCGTGGCGACGCCGGTGCTGTTCCCGGACGGCGGCAACCCGGGTGACGGGCAGTCCTACCCCAACGGCACGTCCGCGACGACGGGCTGCCACGACATCACCGCGTACCCGGAGAAGGGCCTGGCCGCGGGCGCCTGCATGGGTGACGGCATCCTGATGGACATCCGCGACCCCGAGCACCCGAAGGTCCTCGACGTCGTACGCGACGACGAGAACTTCGCCTTCTGGCACTCGGCGACGTTCAACAACGAAGGCACCAAGGTGGTCTTCACCGACGAGCTCGGCGGCGGTGGCGCGGCCACCTGCAACGAGGCGATCGGCCCGAACCGCGGCGCCGACGCCATCTATGACATCGCTCCCGGCAATAAGCTCACCTTCCGGAGCTACTTCAAGATCAGTCGCTACCAGGACGACACCGAGAACTGTGTCGCGCACAACGGCTCGCTGATCCCGGTCAAGGGCCGCGACATCATGGTGCAGGCCTGGTATCAGGGCGGCGTCTCGATCTGGGACTTCACCGACTCGGCGCACCCGCAGGAGATCGGCTACTTCGAGCGCGGCCCGTGGTCGGAGCCGTTGAGCGCCGGCTATTGGTCGGCTTACTACTACAACGGCTACATCTACGGCAGCGAGTTCAACCAGGGATTCGACGTCCTGCGGATCACCGACCCGCGTACTAACCAGGCCAAGAGCGTGAAGATGGACATCCTCAACGTGCAGAGCC
The DNA here is from genome assembly GCF_006874475.1 of Microbispora hainanensis. Taxonomy (GTDB): domain Bacteria; phylum Actinomycetota; class Actinomycetes; order Streptosporangiales; family Streptosporangiaceae; genus Microbispora; species Microbispora hainanensis. The sequence goes on along the minus strand of NZ_VIRM01000047.1, from coordinate 72,195 downwards.
AGGGCTCGTACCGCGAGCACGGCAGGCACTAGAGGCATGGAAGGAGGCGGGCATCTCCGGTGCGGCCTCTCCCGCAACGCACCGGCGATGCCCGCCTCAACCCCACTGCAGGTATGCCCCATGACCTGCAATGACCACAGGTGCCCCGCAAATGGGGCTCTACACCTAAACGGGCGGAACAAATCCTCCCGATGTCGTCGGAGCGTCTCCACGGGGAAGCTCCGCCGGTCTCGGCGGGGCCGGCGCCGGCACGCCGTATCCCTGCCCGCCGGCCCCCTGCCCGCCGTGTCCATAAGTGCTGTGTCCATAAGCGCCGTGTTCATAAGCGCCGTGTTCATAAGCGCCGTACCCCTGGGGACCGTACGGCGGGGGCGTGGAACGGGCCCGGGCGAGCCGCATCTCCTCGCGCCGCCTGCGTTCGGCCAGCACGGCGGCCAGATAGGCGTACGGCGGAACGCCGGGCGGGGGCGGCGGCGCCACCCGCGCGCTGACCTGCGCGGCCACGCGCACCCCCATCTCGTCCCGCATCCGAGGGCTGAGCTGGTTCCACCGGGACAGGTACTGCCGGGCCGTGTTGGCAAGGTCGTCCGACAGCCCGGACAACTCCAGCGTCGCGGCCCACGACGCGAGCGCCGGAGGCATCTCCGGCGGCGGGGCCTGCTGCGGCGTGCGCTCCCCGATGACGGTCGTCCCCGCGAACACGTCCCCCAGGCGCTTGCCGCGCTGGTTGAGTAGCGACGTGATGAGCGCGGGCGCGCCGGCGAACGTCCAGAACTCCAGGAACCCGGCGAGCCCGCGGAACAACGCCTGCCGGAAGCGTTCCGGCCCGCCGTCGTCGCTCACCACACGCAGGCCGAGGGCGAGCTTGCCCAGCGAGCGGCCCCTGCTGAGCGTCTCGAACGCGACCGGATAGCCCACCGTCACCAGCACGAGGAACAGGATGAACAGGCCGGTGGCCAGCGAGTCGTCGGTCACCAGGGACGCCTGCGTGACCAGCACGACGGCCAGGATCATCACCGCCCACTGGATGACCCAGTCGATGAGGAAGGCCAGGGCGCGGCTGGGAAGCTGGGCGACGCGAACCTCTACGACGACCGCCTCGCCGGTCACGACTTCGGACACACTGCGCACCCTACTGTGTCGCGCCTATAGGGTCCGATCCGTGGACATCGATGCGTTCGTCGCCGCGAGCAAGCCGTCCTGGGACCGGCTGGACGACCTCGTACGGCGGCAGCGCAGGCTGCGCGGCGCGGAGGTCGACGAGCTGGTCGAGCTCTACCAGCGGGCGGCGACCCACCTGTCCATCGTGCGGTCGGGGTCGTCCGACGCCCTTCTCGTCGGACGCCTGTCGTCGCTGGTGGCGAGGGCGCGCTCGGCCGTCACGGGCGCGCACAGCCCGGCATGGCGGGAGGTCGCCCGGTTCTTCACGGTGTCGTTCCCGGTGGTGGCCTATCGGGCGCGCCGGTGGTGGATCGGCGTCACGGTGGTCTCGCTCGCGGTCGCGTACGTCGTGGGCGTGTGGGTGGCGCGCGACCCCGCCGTGCAGACCCTCATCGGCACACCGGAGGAGATCCGGCAGGTCGTCGAGCACGATTTCGCCGACTACTACTCGGAGAATCCGGCGGCGTCGTTCGCCGGCCACGTGTGGCTGAACAACGCCTGGCTGTCCATGCAGGTGGTGGTCTCGGCGATCCTGCTCGGCCTGCCCATTCCCTACATCCTGTTCCAGAACGCGGCCAACGTGGGGCTCATGGGCGGCCTGATGCACGCGCATGACAAGGCGGACGTGTTCTGGGGCCTGATCCTGCCGCACGGCATGCTGGAGCTGACCGCGGTCTTCCTGGCGGCGGCCGCCGGGCTGCGGCTGGGCTGGACCGCCGTCGACCCCGGCCCGAGGCGGCGCGCGGAGGCGCTGGCCGAGCAGGGCAGGGCCGTGATGAGCGTCGCGCTCGGCCTGGTCGTAGTGCTGCTCGTGTCCGGGCTCATCGAGGCGGGGGTCACCCCGTCGGGCCTGCCGACCTGGGCGCGCATCTCCATCGGCGCGCTCGCCGAGGCGCTGTTCATCGCGTACGTGGTCGTCTTCGGCCGCCGGGCGGAACGCGCGAACGAGACGGGCGACATCGAGCACGCCCCCGATGTCATACCCACCACCTGATCAGAGCCGGCCGGCGGCCTTCAGCGCCAGGTACGCGTCCGCGAGCGCCGGGGCGACGTCCTCGGGCAGGGCGTCCACGACCTCCACGCCGTGGCGCCGCAGCACCGCGGTGATCCCACGCCGTTCGCCGCGCAGCCGCTCGGCCGCCGCGGCGTCGTACACGGCCTCCGCGGTGCCGCGCCCGGCCGCCATGCCGGCGACGCGCGGGTCGGCGACCGAGGCCACCACGACCATGTGCCGGGACGACAGGCTGGGCAGCACGGGCAGCAGCCCCTCCTCCATGGCCGTGGCGTTCAGGTCGGTCAGCAGCACCACCAGACAGCGCCGCCTGGCCCTGGACAGCACGGCCGCCACCATGCCCGCGGCGTCGGCCTCGACCAGCTCCGCCTCGATCGGCGCCATGGCGTCCACCAGCGACGACAGCAGTTCGGTGCGTGACGCGCCGGACACCTGGGCGCGTACGGCACGGTCGTAGGCGAGGAAGTCGACGCGGTCGCCGGCCCGTGCCGCGAGCGCGGCCAGCAGCAGCGCGGCGTCCATCGACCAGTCCAGGCGAGGCCACCCGGACCGCCCGGAGCCGGGCAGCGGCGCCTCCCCGACCCGGCCCGCCGAGGTGCGGCCCGTGTCGAGCACGATCAGCACCCGGCGGTCGCGCTCGGGCCGCCAGGTGCGTACGACGACGTCGCTGCGCCGGGCGCTCGCCCGCCAGTCGATCGAGCGGACGTCGTCGCCCACGACGTATTCACGCAGCGAGTCGAACTCGGTGCCCTGGCCGCGCACCAGCGCCGGGTGCCGTCCGTCGAGCTCGCGCAGCCGGGCCAGCCGCGCCGGCAGGTGCCTGCGGCTGAGGAACGGCGGCAGCACCCGGACGGTCCACGGCACATGGAACGTCCGCTGCCGCGCCGCCAGGCCCAGCGGCCCGACCGAGCGGACCGTCACGGCGACGGCCTCCCGGTCGCCCCTGCGGGTGGGCGTCAGCGTCGTGACCAGGCGCCGCCGCTCGCGGGCCGGCACGTCGAGCGTCACCCGCCGCGGTGCGGCCCCGGCCGAGGGCTGCCAGGCGTCGCGCAGCACGCCCCGCACGCGCCGCCCGCCCGGGTTGTCCACGACCAGGCCGATGGTGGCCGACTGCCCGAGGCGCATCCGCCGTTCGCCGTCGCGCCGGAAGCGGAGCCCGCGTACGGCGCCCGCGAGCAGCAGGTCGGCCGTCACGAGCACGGCGAGCACGAGCGCGGCGGCCAGGACGACCAGGCCGGGCGCGGGGGCGAGGAGCACGACGATCGCGGCGAGGGCGGCGAGCAGTCCCGTGCGTCCGGTCAGCGCCACGTGGCCCTCACCGGGGCACGGGGACGGCGGCCAGGATGCCCTCCAGGATGCCGTCGGGGGTGGCGCCCTCCAGCTCGGCCTCCGGGCGCAGCCCCACTCGGTGGCGCAGGGCGGGCCGCGCCAGGGCCTTCACGTCGTCCGGCGTCACGTACGACCGTCCCGACAGCCACGCCCACGCCCGCGCCGCGGCGAGCAGCGCGGTGGCCCCACGCGGTGAGACGCCGAGCTGGAGCGAGGGCGACTGCCGGGTGGCCCGCGCGACGTCCACGATGTAGCCGAGCACCTCGGGGCTCGCGTGGACCTGCGCGACCGCCCGGCGTCCCGCCGCGAGGTCGGCCGCGGACGCCACCGCCTTGATCTCCGTCAGGTCGCGCGGGTCGAAGCCGAGCGCGTGCCGTTCGAGTACGGCGATCTCCTGCTCGCGCGGCGGCAGCGGCACGGTCAGCTTGAGCTGGAACCGGTCGAGCTGCGCCTCGGGGAGCTGGTAGGTGCCCTCATACTCGACGGGGTTCTGGGTCGCCACGACGATGAAGGGATCCGGCAGCGCGCGGGCCGCGCCCTCGACGCTGACCTGCCGTTCCTCCATGGCCTCCAGCAGCGCGGCCTGGGTCTTCGGAGGGGTGCGGTTGATCTCGTCGGCGAGCAGCAGGTTGGTGAAGACCGGCCCCTCGCGGAACTCGAACTCGGCCGTCCTGGCGTCGTAGACCAGCGATCCCGTGACGTCGCCCGGCATCAGGTCGGGGGTGAACTGCACCCGCTTGAAGTCCAGGGCGAGCGTGGCCGACAGCGTGCGTACGAGCAGGGTCTTGGCCACGCCGGGCACGCCTTCGAGCAGCACGTGACCCCGGCACAGCAGCGCGATGACCAGGCCGGTGACGACGGGGTCCTGGCCCACGACCGCCTTGGCCACCTCCGCCCGCAGCGCCGCGAGCGCCTCGCGGGCGGCGTCCGCGTCCGATTCAGGTGTGGTCACGAGTCTCGTACCTGCCTTTCGAGTGAGTCCAGGTGGGCGGCGAGGGTCACCAGCGCGGTGTCGTCTCCGGGCGGCGGGCCGCACAGCAGCGTCAGCACCGGCTCCGGGTCGCGGCCGGTGCGCGCGGCGGCGGCGACGGCGACCTCCTCCGGGGTCGCGGTGCGGGGCAGTCCGAGGCGGGGGGCGAGCCGGTCGGCCGCGGCGGCCCGCAACGCGAGGGCCGCCCGGTCTCTGGCCCGGCGGGACCGATAGAGGCGTCCGCGCCCCTCGACGGTCTCCGCGGCCCGCACGACCACGGGCAGGCGCTCGGCCACGACGGGCCCGAGCCTGCGCCCGCGCCACAGGGCGGTCAGGGCCACCGCGACGATGAGCTGGAGGACCGCCCACTTCACGCCGCCGGGGATGAGGTCGCCGAGCGAGCGGGCCTCCCCGCCGGCTTCTTCGCCGGTCTCATCCCCGGGACCGCCCGCCTCGTCGAAGTCGTCGGGCCCGGCGAGCCAGACGAGCTTCGGCCGCGCCCCGGCGAGGTTCAGCGCGAGCGCCGCGTTGCCGTCCTCCGCGAGGCGCAGGTTGGTCATGAACGACGCGTCGCCCAGCACGGTCACCGTGTGCCCGTCCGCCGTGTAGCGGACCAGCGAGCGGCCGTCGCCGGCGGGGTAGCAGCCGGTGGACCCGCGCGGCCCGGTGAAGGACATGCCGCCCGTGTAGGCGTCGCCGGCCCGCACCGCCTCCGGCAGCGTGCACTCCGGGGCCCGCGACCGGGCGCGTACGGGGCCCTCCCTGCGTACGCCGGGGGCGAGCACGTCGAGGTGGGGCACGGCGCCCGCCATGAGCCGGTCGCCGGGGGCCTCGGCGATGCGATGGGCGGCGTCGCGGTTCAGGAAGCTCGCCTCGGTGACCAGCAACAAGGTCTGCGGCCCGGCGGCGGCCACCGCTGCGCCGGGGGTCTCCACCCGGACCACCTCGACCCCGTGCGCCTGGAGCAGCCTGGCGAGCGCGGCGCTGCCGTCCAGCGAGGTGTCGGCGGGATCGAGGGTGCGGCCGCCGGACTGTCCCTCGGAGAGCAGCAGCGGCAGCACCGCCGTGACCAGCACGAGCAGCACCACCGACGCGACCCAGGCCGCCTGCCGCACACGCCCCGGCGTCCTGGCGGTCCCGGCAACCCCGGCGGTCATGCGCCCACGCCCGCGCGGGCCGACCTCAGGCGCTCGTCCAGGGCGGTGAGCGAGAGGTAGCCCTCCCGGGTGCCGCCCAGCCCGCCGTAGGTCACGTCGTCGAACAGCCGTGCCGCCGCGCGCAGGTCCGCCGCGTGGGGCGGCAGCGCCTGCCCGGCGGCGTCGGCCAGCTCCACGGCGGTGCGGCCGGGCATCGGGCCGACGATCGCGCGTTCCTCCAGTTCGCGGGCGATCGCGCGCAGCCGCTCCTGGATGGCCCCGGCCCAGCTCCCTTCGGCCGCCAGGCGCTCGGCCTCGGCGCGATGCTCGGCGGCCGTCCGCTCACGCTGCCCGAACACCGCACCGTTCTCCGTACGCGGGTCGCGGGAGAAGCGGCGCAGGGCCCACAGGAGCAGCACGGCCAGGACGGCGAGGATGACGGCGATGACGACGAGCGACGTCACGCCGCCTCCGCCCGTGCCGCCGCCGCTCATGAGGTCGCCGAGGAACTGCGAGATCTCCCGCTGCAGCCGGTCGAACAGCGGCTCGTGCTGGTAGCCCGCACCGGACAGCTCGCGCGCGGCCTCCCGGGCGGCCTGGTCGCGGCCGACGTCGATCGGCGAGGCGAGCAGCGCCGCCGCCCGCACGGCCGTCACGCCTGCGGGCCGTACGGCCCGTATGGCCCTTGAGGCCCGGCAGGCCCCTGCGGCCCGGAAGATCCCTGCGGCCCGTATGGACCCTGCGGCCCGTACGGCGGAGCCCCGTGATAGGGCCCGGAGCCCGGCGCCGTCCCGGCGGCGTAGCTCGGGTGCCACAGGTCGTCGACCCCGGCGTGGACCCAGCCCTGCGACTGGTTCTGCGCCGCCGCCGTCTGCAGCACGAGGTCGAACGCCTCGGCCCGCATCCGCCGGTCGGCGTACAGCAGCCCGGCCACGCCCGCCTGGAAGGGGTAGGTGATCATGGAGGCGAGCACCTGGCCGACCGCCAGGAGGAGTGCCGCGATCACGGTCCCGCCCGCGGTGCCGCCGTTCAGCATCCCGATGAGCGAGCCGCCGAACGTGAACGGGATCGCCAGCACGCTGCTGATGATGGCCGCGAGTATGGCGGTGAGCAGCAGGATGCCGAGCACCCGCCAGCTGTCGCCCTTGACCAGCCGCCACGACCGGCTCATGGCGTCGGTGACCCCGCGGCCCTCCAGCACGACGGCGGGGGCCGACAGCGACAGGCGCGTGTAGAGGAACAGCAGATAAGGGATGTAGGCCAGGATGAACAGCAGGCCGAGGAGGGCCCCGATCCCGGCGGCGGCGCTTCCCATCGTGTCGAACGCGTCGGCCGCGGCGAGGCCCACGACCACCGCGACGACCGCCAGTAGCGGCAGCAGGAGGATGAGCGCCTGCAGCAGCACCAGCCCGAACAATGCGGGCACCCGGCCCCGCGCCAGCCGCCACGCCTCGCCCACGGTGATGCGCCCGCCGAACACCGCGCGGCCGAGCACCCGGGTGAGGACGCCGGTGAGGATCGTGGTGCCGACGAACGTCATGACGTAGGTGAGGATCGAACCGACATATTGCGCGGCCAGCCCGGCGACCGGCACGTCCGCCGTGCCTTCGACGTACGACGGGTCGGCCATGAGATCGCCGAGCGAGCCGAACGAGATGGCCTGCCCGATCGCGGCCGGGATCCCGGTCACCGCCGCCACGATCGCCGACAGGCCGAGCGTGGCCTTGGGGTTCGACCGGATCAGTTTGATCGTGCCGTCGAGGATGTCGCCGAGCGTCAACGGGCGCAGCGGGATGATGCCCGGCCGCGGCGCGTCCGGCGCCCGGTATCCGTACCCGTACTGTCCTGACCCGTACTGCCCTGACCCGTACTGCCCTGCGTACGGCCCGCCTCCCGGCGGCGCGTACGGAGCGGAGGGCGCGGACGGATAGGGCGCGGACGGATAGGGCGCAGAGGGATGGGGCGCGGACGGATAGGGACCGGAGGGAGGGGGACCGGACGGGTTCCCGCCCTGCGGCGCGCCGGCGCCGGGAGATGCCCAGGAGGGCCCGGACGCCCCGGCGGCCCCGCCGTACGGGGGAGGTTGCTCGGCCGCCCAGCCGGAGGGCATGTCGGGGGTGGAGCCGGGGCCGTCTGTCATGTCCCAATCCTGGCATGATGTACGCGCGCGCCGCGCGGTCCTGTTAGGAGGGCTCTGGTAGGAGGCTCTGAGGGGATGGCCGAAACGGGGGGTGCGGGCGCACACTTGGAACGTGACCGCACCACGGGATTCCCGCCGGTGTGACCGCATCTGGTCAGATAATCGCGCGCTTCGTCCGCTGCGCCTAAACTCCATCCACTGTCGTGGTCGTGTAACACCAAAGCGGTGGCCACGGTAGCCTGCGGGGGAAACTGTGACAAACGCCCAAATCTCCCAAACGCGTACGAATGAGGGGCCATGAAAGGACGCGTGCTGGTCGTCGACGACGACGCCGCTCTCGCCGAGATGCTCGGCATCGTCTTGCGCGGGGAGGGCTTTGAGCCGTCGTTCGTGTCCGATGGAGACAAGGCGCTCGACGCCTTCAGGGACACCCGGCCGGACCTCGTCCTGCTCGACCTGATGCTCCCCGGTGCCGACGGCATCGACGTCTGCCGTCGCATCCGCGCCGAGTCCGGCGTCCCGATCGTGATGCTGACGGCCAAGAGCGACACCATCGACGTGGTGCTCGGCCTTGAGTCCGGCGCGGACGACTACATCGTCAAGCCGTTCAAGCCGAAGGAGCTCGTGGCCCGCGTGCGCGCCCGCCTGCGCCGCACCGACGAGCCCACGCCCGAGATCCTGCAGATCGGCGACATCACCATCGACGTGGCCGGCCACTCGGTCAAGCGCGGAGAGGAGACCATCAACCTCACGCCGCTGGAGTTCGACCTGCTGGTCGCGCTGGCCCGCAAGCCCCGTCAGGTCTTCACCCGCGAGGTGCTGCTGGAGCAGGTCTGGGGCTACCGGCACGCCGCCGATACTCGCCTGGTGAACGTGCACGTCCAGCGCCTGCGCGCGAAGATCGAGAAGGACCCGGAGCACCCGGAGATCGTCGTCACGGTCCGGGGTGTGGGCTACAAGGCCGGCCCGGCGTAGGCTGCACGTCAGCGTCATGCCGGTCCCCGTGAGGAAACGCCGTCGCCGGACCCCGGGCCAGATCGCCCGCGGGGTCCGCAGACGCGCGCGCCGCCTCGCGGGCCGGCTGCGGCACGTCTGGCGGCGCTCGCTCCAGCTTCGCGTCGTCACCAGCACGCTTGTGCTGTCGATGGCCGTGGTGGTCGTCCTCGGCGTCTTCCTGATGCAGTCGATCGTCGCGTCGGTGCTGACCAGCACCGAGGTGTCCGCGGTCGAGGAGTCGCGGGCGAACATCGCGACCGCGAGCGGTTACCTCACCCAGCCCGCGGACTCGACCGACATCACCCAGGACGCCACCGACCAGGGGCAGACGCTGAACCCCGTCGACGCGGCGGCGAAGGCGCTGACCGACCGCTCCGGAGGCCGCTACGACGTCGTCATCTTCAACGACGCGTCGGTCGGCGAGGGCCGGGCGTCCGGGCAGATCGACTGGACGAGCATTCCGGCCTCCATGCGGGTGAAGGTCCAGAACAGCGACGAGCAGACGCTCCTGGCCCAGACCGTGAAGATCCGATACATCGGCGCGAAGCCGCCCGAGAGCGCCTGGCTGGTGGGCGGCCGGGTGAACGGGAGCTACGAGATCTACCACGTCTTCCCGCTCGGCGACGAGGAGAAGACGCTGCTCACGGTGCAGCAGATGGTCTTCGGCGCGGGAGCGGCGCTCGTGCTGCTGCTGGCCGGCGTCGCCTCGCTGGTCACCCGGCAGGTGGTCACGCCCGTACGGCTCGCGCGCCAGGCGGCGGAACGGCTCGCCGCCGGCCGGCTGGAGGAGCGGCTCAAGGTGCGCGGGGAGGACGACCTCGCCCGGCTGGCGACCTCGTTCAACGAGATGGCGTCCAACCTCGCCGTGAAGATCCACCAGCTGGAGGAGCTCTCCCAGGTGCAGCGGCAGTTCGTCTCCGACGTCTCCCACGAGCTGCGCACGCCGCTGACGACCGTCCGCATGGCCGCCGACCTGCTCTACGAGGGACGTGAGGACTTCGATCCCGCCTCCGCGCGGGCCGCCGAGCTCATGCAGAACCAGCTCGAACGCTTCGAGCCGATGCTCGCCGACCTGCTGGAGATCAGCCGCTACGACGCCGGGGCGGCCACCCTCGACCTCGACCCCGTCGACATGCGCGACGTGGTCCTGCGCGCCGTGGGCGACTCCGAGGCGCTCGCCGAGCGGCAGGCCACCCGGTTCGAGTTGCGTCTGCCCAACGAGCCGTGCATGGCCGAGGTGGACGGCCGCAGGGTCGAGCGCATCCTGCGCAACCTGCTCTTCAACGCCATCGAGCACGGCGAGGGCAAGGACATCGTCGTCACGCTCGGCGCCGACCGCGACGCGGTGGCGGTGGCCGTACGCGACCACGGGGTCGGCCTCAAGCCGGGCGAGGAGACGATGGTGTTCGACCGCTTCTGGCGGGCCGACCCCTCGCGCGCCCGCACCATCGGCGGCACCGGCCTCGGCCTGGCGATCTCACGGGAGGACGCCATGCTGCACGGCGGCTGGCTCCAGGCGTGGGGCGCGCCGGGGGAGGGCAGCCAGTTCCGCCTGTCGCTGCCGCGCGTGGCGGGGGCCCCGCTGCGCGGCTCGCCGCTGCCGCTCGTGCCGCCAGAGGTGGAGATGCGCCGCACGTGGCGTGGTCACGCCACGCCGGTGCTGACCCCCGCGCCCGCGGAGACGGCGCCGAGGGTGCGGGAGAACGTGGACGCGGGAGCCTTCGATGCGGCGGACTGAGCGGCTCGCCGCCCGCCGCCTGTCCGCGGCCGTGGGGACGGCGCTCGTCCTGGTCTCCGGCGGAGCGGGGTGCGCCACCGTGCCCACGAGCGGCAGCCCCCGCGTCGCCCAGGAGGACCACGGCAAGGACACGCTCAGCCAGCCGTACGTGCGGCTCATCGCGACCCCGCCCAAGAAGGGCGCCCCGCCCGAGGACATCGTGAGGGGCTTCCAGGCCGCCATGGCCGCCTTCGACGATCCCGGCCTCACCATCGCCAGGGAGTACCTCACCCCCGGCGCGGTCAAGCGCTGGAACCCCTGGCGGCAGACCCGCATCTACGAAGGCAAGATCGAGTCGGACCACACGCTGGACCTCCAGAAGGCCATGCGGACGACGGTGACGCTGAAGGGCACGGCGGTCGCCACGATCGACCCCGAGGGCAGGTCGACCCCGGCCGCCGGCACCATCGGCGAGCCGTTCACGCTGGTCAAGCAGAACGGCGAGTGGCGGATCGACGTGCTCTCCGACGGCCGCCTGCTGTCGTACGACGACCTGCAGCGCGCGTACCGGAGGGTGGACCTGTACTACCCGCCGGCCACCGGGGAGGTCGGTCTCGTCGCCGACAGGGTGTGGGTGCCGATCGAGCCCGGCAGGGGCGTGCCCGAGACGCTGGTCCGCCGCCTGCTCGCCGGGCCGACCTCCTCCATCAGGAACGCGGTGAGCAGCGCGTTCCCGCCGGGCACGGAGCTGAACCGGATCACCGTCGAGGGCGACACGGTCGTGCTCGACTTCTCCTCCGAGCTGGAGTCGGTGCCCGCCGACCGCCTCGACGCGCTCAAGGCGCAGCTCGTGTGGACGCTCGGCGAGCTGGTCACCGGCCGCACCGTGGAGATCCGGGTGAACGGCGAGTCGGGGAGGCGGTTCCGGCCCGCCGACTACGCCCGCTATGACCCGAACGTGCTGACCGGCTCCCTGCAGGCCTACTACATGCAGGGCGGCAGGCTGCTGCAGTTCAAGGAGAAGGGCGACGGCACCCCCGTGCCGGGCGCGGCCGGCGAGCAGACCGGGAAGTTCTCCCAGCCGGCGGTCTCCAACCCCAACGAGTTCCCGCCCCACGTGGCCGCCCTGCTCAACGGCGACGGCGTCTACGTCGCCCCGATGACCCCGAGCAGTCAGTGGCAGCGGTGGATCGCGGGCGCGGACATGAGCCCGCCCTCCTGGGACCGGTACGGCGCCGTGTGGTCGGCCGAGAGGGTGAACCCGCACGAGAGCCGGGTCTGGACGGCCGAGAACGGCCGGGCCCGCCGGGTGGACGTCGACGACGAGCTGTCGTACGGACGGATCCTCGAACTGCGGGTCTCCCGCGACGGCGCCCGGATCGCCGCGATCGTCGACGACGGCCTCGGCACCTCCGTGAAGATCGGCACGATCGTCCGCAACGGCCAGCAGACGCGGATCGAGTCCGTACGGACGCTGATCGAGCCGCGCGACGCGCGCAAGATCAAGGACATCGCGTGGCAGGACGCCGCCGACCTGCTCGTGCTGTCCGAGGGCAGCAGCGGCCAGGAGCTGGCCACCTGGTCGGTGATGGAGGGCGTGGTCCCCAACGACGGCCCCATCAAGCTCGACTCGAAGATCAAGTCGATCGCGGCCGTGCCCGACCACGTGCTCGCGGCGGCAGACGAGGGCCAGGTGCTCACCTACAGCGTGGACAAGCGCGCCTGGACCCCGCGCGCCGACAAGGGCTCCACGGACCCGGTCTATCCCCTCGGCTGACCCCGCACCTGGTGACGGTCCGTGAAATGTCGGTGGCGGACGGCAAGCTGAGGGCGTGCTGCCGTCCGCCCTGCTCGACCTGATCCTCCCGCCGCGCTGCGCCGGATGCGGCGCGCCGGGCGTCCTCGCCTGCCCGTTCTGCCGTGCCGAGCTGCTGCGGGAGCCGGCCCCACGGCCGCCGGACCCGCCGCCTCCGGGCCTGCCCGAGTGCTGGTCGGCCACCGCCTACGACGGCGCCGCCCGCCGGATGATCCTCGCCTGCAAGGAACGCGGCCGAACGGCCCTGGTGCCGGTGCTGGCGGCCTCCGTGAGCGCCTGTGTGACCGCCTGGGCGGCCACACGGGCGGCCACAGGCGCTGGGGGCCGAGGATCCTCTCGCGAGCTGTGGCTGGTGCCGGTGCCGAGCGCCCGCGCAGCCTCCCGCCGCCGGGGGCACGACCCCGTCCGCGCCGTCGCCGCGGCGGCGGCCCGCGAGCTGTGCCGACGCGGCCGGCCCGCCGCCCTCGCGCCCCTGCTTCGGCAGTGCCGCCGCGTGGCAGACCAGGCGGGGCTGGGATCGGCGGAGCGGGCCGTCAACCTGTCGGGGGCGTTCGAGGTCGTGCCGGGCGGGGCGGCGCGGCCACGGCCGTCTGACGGCTGTTCGGAGGCCGCCGACGTGGTCCTGGTGGACGACATCGTCACGACGGGGACGACGCTGGCGGAGGCGGCCAGGGCGCTGCGCGCGGCCGGAGCGGAGCCGTCCGCGGCGGTGACCATCGCGGCGACACGCCGGAGATGCCCGATTGGTGAATATCACGGAACGTAAAACCTTGGGTAAGAGTGCGGCGTGTCGCCCGGACGCGACCGCCCTCCGACTTCGTGGGGACTTGCCTGCTCAAAGCAGGTGTGGATGCCCTGGTTGCGGGGATTCCCAGAATATGACCACGAATTTTCCGGCGGTGAGATGGCAACCGGGATCACGCAAAGTGATCGTTTAGCGGATCTCCTGGCTGACATCCGAGGCGGTAGCGACTAGCGTTCAGACATGGCACCCGTTCGGGTCCGTGGTTGCGCCGGGCCGGCTCCCTCGCGGGGTCCGGCCTGGTTAGCCGATGCCAGCCGCAGGCGAAACGGCCCACGTAAGGCGACTCTTGGTCGACCGATCACGGTGCGGCTTAGAGGTAAGTCCTGCCCTCCCGGGGGTCCAGATGTCCCCCGCAAGAGGAGAAGGGCAGTAGTGGCGAGTGAGCTGCGAACCCCTCAGCAGGCGGATGTGGGGACGAAGACCAGGTCGGCCGGACGGGTGCCCAGGAGCGCGTACACCATCGTCGATGTGCGAAGGGGGGCTTTGCGTGGAAATCATCGTCAAGGGACGGCACACCACTGTGGGTGACCGGTTCCGCGATCAAGTGACGTCCAAGCTGGCCAGGATCCAGAAGCTCAACAACAAGCTCATCCAGGTCGACGTAGAGGTCTCGAAGGAACCCAACCACCGGCAGAGCGGGCAGCGTGAACGGGTGGAGCTGACCATCCACTCGCGGGGCCCCGCCATCCGCGCGGAGGCCTGCGCGGACGACCGGTTCTCGGCGCTGGACATCGCCATCGGCAAACTGGAGGAACGGCTGAGGCGGCTCGCCGATCGGCGCAAGATCCATCACGGGAAGAACTGCCCTCCCTCGATGGCAGAGCTCACCGCCGTGACCGAGAACGCGCAGGAGGTGGTCACGAGCGTCCGGGAGGAGCCGGAGCTGGTCGCCGAGATTTCGGTCGAGATCGCCGGAGGGCGGGCCCGGAGTTCCGAGCCCATCGTGCCCATCGAGATGGACGGCGAAGGGCCGCTGATCGTACGCGAGAAGTTCCACAAGGCCGACCCCATGACGATCGATCAGGCGCTCCTGGAAATGGAGCTCGTCGGACACGACTTCTACCTCTTCCGCGACAAGGAAGGGGGTCAGCCGAGCGTCGTCTACCGGCGCCGCGGCTACGACTACGGAGTCCTCAGGCTCGTGGAGAGCTAGGACCTCGCCCAACGTGGGCCGGACCTCGCTCAGCGGGGCCGGCCCACACTCGTACGCCCCTTTTTTCGAGGTCAGATCACTCGTTCCGGATTCTTAACGCATTCCGTGTCGCCGCCGATGTTGATTCCGACAGGGGAAGCGGGCACCCCCACGCTGATGCCGCCCACGCCTGTGCGTTCGGCGCCGGCTACGCGACCTTTCGTGTAGTTGATGGTCCAGCCACGCTGGCGCAACACCGTGAGGACTTCGCGAAACACCTCGTCCGGATTCGACGTGTCGTCTGCGGTGTCGCTGCGAACCGTGAGGACACTTGTCACGCTCGTGTCGTCGGTACCGACAGGCCCGCCACACGGCGCATCCTTCACCTGCACCGCGACGAGAGGGTCGGCGTCAGGGAAGACCGCCTGGATGATGGCCTTGGCCTCGGTGATGAGAACCTGGCGTGATTGTTCGGGGGTCATCTCTATCTCCGGTTCATGCATGCAGCAGGCCAGGGGAATGGGCAGGCATAGCATCGCGATGATGGTGCGGCGGTTCCGGGGCAGGGAGATCATGGTGCCGGACCGTCGGATTCCTATTTATCTAGGTTTTCTACGCACTCGGTCCTTCCGTCGATATTGACGCCGACCGGTGCCTCCGGGACGCCGACTCGGAAGCCGCCGACGCCCTTGCGTTCTGCCCCGACTACTCGACCATTCGTGTAGTTGATCGTCCAGCCGCGCTGTTTCAGCACGTCGAGGACCTTGCGGAACACCTCGTCGGGATTCTGTGCACCATCCGGCGCCTTACCGAGGACGGAATAGGCGCTTTCTACGCTACTGGAGTCTGTGCCGACCGGACCGCCGCACGGTACGTCTTGGCCGATCAGGATGACGCGGGGGTCGGCGTCGGGAAAGACGGCCTGGATGACGGCTTTGGCCTCGGTGACGAAGACCTGGCGTGATTGCTCGGGGGTCATCTCTATCTCCGGTTCATGCGTGCAGCCGACCAGGAACATGGGCAGGCTTAGCATTGCGATGCCGATGCGGTGGCTGCGGGGCAGGGAGATCATCTGGGCTATGGGTCCCTTACTGCGGTGCGGGTAGCGACATCGTCATGTATCTCTTCACGATCAGGTCGCCGGATGCCGCGAGAGTCTTGGCGGTGATCGCTGCGATGTCCTCTTTGGTGAAATAGCCATCGAGGTTGGCTTTTTGCAGCGCTTGCCAGATCTGGGCGGCCTTCGTCTTGAGATCGGCGTTCCCATCGAGCGCGCTTTTGATCGCCGACTCGAAGACCGCACCGAGTTCGCCCACCTTCCACTGCGGCACCCTGCTCTGGAGCTCCTTGACGAGAACCGGCGCGGCACTGGCACCGAACTGCTCGTCGTCGAGTTCTGGTGAGCCCAGGAAGGATTGATAACACCCGTCTCCGGTGAGGATCGTCTGCAGGTTCTGCAGTGCCGTGTTATTCGGTATGTAGTACTGGCTGTGCCCGGAGGAGTGGCCGGTGGCCAGCCGTCGGACACCCGGCAGTTCTGCCGGGTCTTTTCCGTGCGCTTCGCTGTAGGACACCCAGTCGCCGGGGGCGCGCATGGCGAACACCGGGGTGCCGGGCGCGAGCTTGAGGTCGGCCACGCTCTTGACGTTGGCGCCAAGGCCCGGGCTGCCCATGAACACCACGGAGTCGAACGGGGTCCCCTGCTGCAGCGCCTTACTGGACAGCAACGTGCCGTAGCTGTGGGCGAAGAGTGCGAACTTCGCCCCCTTGGCCGCCTCCAGCCCAGCACGGAACGAATGCAGCGCGGGGGCGCCGGCCTCGGCCTTGGCCTGCAGCACCGAATCCCCCAGCTCGGGCGTGTCGTAACCCAGCCAGGTGATCACGGCGGTTTTCGGTAAGTCCTTTTTAGTGTCGGGATCCGTAATAAGTGTTTGTGCATCGATCGCGAGGTCTTGGTAGTTGTCGAGCCGGTTGGTGATGCCCGGCACCATGACGGCGACGTGTTCGGCCTTGGCGAGGTCGCCGAAGACCTCCGCGACGCGGCCGTCGCCGGCAGGATCGAACAGCAGGAACTGGCGCGGGACGGACCGGCCGTCGCCGGTCACCCGGGGCTGGAGAAATTCCGTCATGCGGGCCACCCGCTTCTCCAGGAGTGTCACCTGGGGACTTTTGGGGTCGGTGGCCTTCAACGCGGCCAGGTCCTTCTGTTCATGGGCGAGGGCGCGCTCGATCAGGAGCCGGTTGGCGGCGTAGCGCACTGTGGCCGGAGCGCCGTCCAGTCGCCCGACCACGTCGGGCTGTTCGATGGCGAGCGAGGATCGTTCGGCTGCCGTCAGTTTTCCGAAGAATTTCCGGATCGCCTCTGCGCGTTGTTCCGGACGGGCTGCCTCGTTGCGATTGATGACTGATTTAAGGTCTTTTATGAGCCGTGTTCTATCCTGCCCGGAAACTGTGCCGATCGCGGTGCTGAGGCCGAATTCCGACAACGCGCCGAATGGGTCTCCGCCCTTTTCCGCAGCGCGGACGATCGCGGCTCGGTTGCCCAGTTCTGTAGCGGTCTCCCCGGCCCACCGCAGCATGGCTGCCAGCGGAGTGGCCTGGGCCTGTCCCACAAGCCGGCATGCCCGTGCGTAGTACTGCTCCGCCAGTTGTCGTTTGTCGGTGAGAAGCTTGGCCAGTCGTTCCAGATCGTCGGCGTCGACCACCCGTTCCGGCTCCACGAGACTAGAACCTAGCCCGTCGTTACACGATGTGGAAGTATTCTTACGCCGCCCGACTGGATCGGATGGAATAACGGGGATGTCTCTGCATGATGATTTGAGCCGGTTGGCGCATGAACATGAGGATTTGGCCGACGCGATTGATGAAGTGCTGCAGCCGGTCAGCACTCTGATGGACCGGATGCGATGGAACGGCCCGCATCGGGATCGGGTGCAGGCCGAGCTGGGAGCGATGCGGCGCGGCACCGGGGCGGTCAGCGGAAGCCTGCGAGAACGGGCCGTGCTACTCAGGGGCGCGGCGGCGGCCGTGCCCCGGACGCCCACACCGGGGATCCCGCAGCCGCTGTCTCCGGAGAATCTGCTGAGAGGGATTCTCCGCCAGATGAGCCCGGTGGGTCCCGCCATCTCCGACGTGCTCTCCCGGTACGGCCTCGTCTGAGAAGCCGGGCCTTACGACGCCCGATGAAAGCCTGCGACATCGAAGCAGAGTGCGTGATTCGGGGGTGCCGGCACTTATCGTGAAGAGGATGAGCACGTTCCGCGCAGCAGGTGTTGTTCGGCCGGGTATGTCCTGGTGCCGGGGGTAGTAACGCCTCGACGAAGATCCGCACCGGTTCCCGAACCGTGCCATGATGGCGATCCAGCGTCCTTGGCCCCCGCAAGGAGGTTCCGTGACCCGACCCGACGAGGCGGCCCGAGCAGCCGGTCGAAGCGAGCCGATCCGTGTGCTGATCGTGGATGATCACGCGCTGATCCGCCGAAGCCTGGAGCTCGCGCTGGCCGCGGAGGCGGACATCGAGGTGGTCGGCGAGGCGAGCGACGGCCAGGAGGCCGTGGAGCTCGCGGACCGGTTGATGCCGGACGTGGTCCTGATGGACGTCCGCATGCCGAGGCTGGACGGCATCGGGGCGACCCGGAAGATCAAGGAGTCGGTGCCGAGCACCCGGATCATCATGCTCACCGTCAGCGACGAGGAGGAGGACCTCTTCGAGGCGATCAAGGCGGGCGCGACGGGCTATCTGCTCAAGGACGTCCAGATCGACGAGGTGCCCGACGCCGTGCGCGGCGTCCACGAGGGGCAGTCGCTCATCAACCCCGCCATGGCGGCCAAGCTGATCAGCGAGTTCGCGAACATGAGCCGCAAGGAGGCCGAGCGGCCCCCGCAGCTCCCGGTGCCCCGCCTCACCGACCGGGAGATGGAGGTGCTGCGGCTCGTCGCGAAGGGCATGAACAACCGCGAGATCGCCAAGGACCTGTTCATCTCCGAGAACACGGTGAAGAACCACGTCCGCAACATCCTGGAGAAGCTCCAGCTCCACTCGCGCATGGAGGCCGTGGTCTACGCCGTGCGCGAGCGGCTCCTGGAGATCACCTGATCGGCCGGCTCGGGCCGTGGGCCACCGCGGCGCGCAGCGGGGCCTCCAGGTCGGCCGCGCCGACCCGCTCCACCCGCACGTCGGTGCAGCCGACCCAGCTCGCGGCCTCCCACAGGGCGTCGCTCATCGCCTCCACGGCCCTGGCCCGGCCGCCCGGCTCGAAACCGACCTGCTTGGCGACCAACGTGGCGCCCTCACGGGCCGGGTCGACCCTGCCGATGATCCGCCCGCCCGCGAGCACCGGCATCGCGAAGTAGCCGTGCACCCGCTTGTCCTTCGGGACGTACGCCTCCAGGCGGTGGTTGAGGCCGAACACCCGCTCGGCCCGCGCCCGCTCCCAGATGAGCGAGTCGAACGGCGACAGCGGCGTGGTGCGGTGCCGCCCGCGCGGCTCGCTCTCCAGCGCGTCGGGGTCCGCCCAGGCGTTCGGGCCATGCGGGTCCGTGCCGCGCCGCGCGGGCCAGCCGGACACCCGTACGGGCACGAGGCCGGCGGCGCCGCTCAGCAGCGCCTCGTCGAGCATGGCGGCGTATTTGCCCTTGACGCGGGTGAAGTCGACCAGGTCCGCCCGGGTCGCCACGCCCAGCGACCGCCCGGCGATCGTGGTCAGCCGGGCCACGCACGCGTCATCGGGCAGGTCCTGGGCGAGCAGGTCCGCCGGGACGGCGCGCTCGGCGAGCTCGTAGACGCGCCGCCAGCCGACGCGGCGGGTGCAGACGACCTCACCGATGTCGAGCAGGAACTCGATGGCGATCTTGGTGTCCGACCAGTCCCACCACGGCCCTCCATTCTTGGCGCCGCCGATGTCGGCCGTGGTGAGCGGGCCGTCCGAACGCACCTGCTCCAGGACCTTGTCGACCACGGGCGGCACCTCGTGCCAGCGGAAGCGCCGGTCGCGGTACGCGCGACGGCGGAAGGCGTACAGCGGCCACTGCTCGACGGGCAGGATGCAGGCGGCGTGGCACCAGTATTCGAAGGCGCGGGCGGGATCGTCCCAATAGGCCCGCTCGACCGCGGAGCGGCCGACCGCCCCGAGGCGCGCGTACGCGACGAGCTCGTGGGAGCGGGCCAGGACGGAGATGGTGTCGAGCTGGACGGCGCCGACGCGCCGCAGCATGCCGGGGACGCCGCCGCCGCGGGCGGTGGCGCCGAGGAAACCCTGGGCCCGGAGGATGATCCTGCGGGCCTCGTCTGCGGTCAGGTCGGCGGTCACGTCGGTCACAGCCAGAGATGCTAGACGCTGTGACCGACAAAACCCTTACGGCGGTTCGGGAGCTGCCTCAGGAGCTGATGGACCGGTGCTCGAACGGCGAGTGGTGCTCCTGGACCGACATCTGGCGAGGCGCGTCCACGATCACATCCGAGAAGATGTCGAACGCGAGCGCGAGCAGCCCGCCGACCGCGCAGATGCCCACGCCGATCCAGACGAAGAGCCAGTTGGGGCCGAGGGTCAGCGCCACGCCCCCGATCGTGAAGCCGATGAGGATGGTGATGACGGCAAGCCAAGATTTGGCGCTTCCCGCGTGGCTGCCCTGGTGTCCGCTCTGTGCCATACCCCGTTTTCTACCTGATGGCAGAGGTGGTCGGAACATCGGGGGAACCCCTGGCGGCGGTTTTCCCCTATGAGTTATGCGATTGTGCCGCGGCGCTCCGTCGATAGCAGGTGGGTGTGTCTGGTACTGGAACCGCCTACGATGGCTAGCGGGGAAGTATGTCTCGTCCTCACACCCCGGTGATCAGCCGAGGTAGACCTGCGAGGAGCTTTACTAAAAGTGCCAGCCATTCTCGACAAGATCCTTCGCGCCGGCGAAGGCAAGACTCTGCGGAAGCTCAAGCGCATCGCCGAGCAGGTCAACTCCATCGAAGAGGACTTCAAGAGCCTGTCCGACGCCGAGCTCCGCGCGCTGACCGCCGAGTACAAGCAGCGTCACGCCGAGGGCGAGTCCCTCGACGACCTGCTCCCGGAGGCGTTCGCGACCGTACGCGAGGCCGCCCGCAGGGTGCTCGGGCAGCGTCACTTCGACGTGCAGATCATGGGTGGCGCCAACTTGCACATGGGCAACATCTCCGAGATGCGCACCGGTGAGGGCAAGACGCTCACCTGTACTCTTCCCGCCTACCTCAACGCGATCTCGGGCAAGGGCGTCCACGTCGTCACGGTCAACGACTACCTGGCCAAGCGCGACGCCGAGACCATGGGCCGCGTCCACCGCTTCCTCGGCATGGAGGTCGGGGTCATCCTGGCCAACATGCCGCCGGAGGAGCGTCGCAAGCAGTACAACGCCGACATCACGTACGGCACGAACAACGAGTTCGGCTTCGACTACCTCCGCGACAACATGGCGTGGTCCATGGAGGAGTGCGTCCAGCGCGGCCACAACTTCGCGATCGTGGACGAGGTCGACTCGATCCTGATCGACGAGGCCAGGACCCCGCTCATCATCTCCGGCCCGGGCGAGCAGTCGGGCAAGTGGTACCAGGAGTTCGCCAAGATCGTGCCCCGGCTGCGGCGCGGCACCGAGGGCAAGGACGGCGAGGAGAGCACCGGCGACTACGTCGTCGACGAGAAGAAGCGCACCGTCGGCATCCTCGAAGCGGGTGTGGAGAAGGTCGAGGACTGGCTCGGCATCGACAACCTCTACAAGCCCGAGCACACCCACCTCGTGCAGTACCTCAACAACGCCCTCAAGGCCAAGGAACTGTTCAAGAAGGACAAGGACTACATCGTCGTCGACGGCGAGGTCCTGATCGTCGACGAGTTCACCGGGCGCGTCCTGCACGGCCGTCGCTACAACGAGGGCATGCACCAGGCCATCGAGGCCAAGGAAGGCGTGAAGATCAAGGACGAGAACCAGACTCTCGCCACGATCACGCTGCAGAACTACTTCCGCCTCTACGACAAGCTCGCCGGCATGACCGGTACGGCGACCACCGAGGCCAACGAGTTCCACCAGACCTACAAGCTGGGCGTCGTCCCGATCCCGACGAACCGGCCGATGGTCCGCAAGGACCAGCCCGACGTGGTCTACAAGACCGAGGACGCCAAGTTCCAGGCGTGCGTCGAGGACATCAAGGAGCGCTACGAGAAGGGCCAGCCGGTCCTCGTCGGCACCACCAGCGTCGAGAAGTCCGAGAAGCTGTCGCGGATGCTCAAGCGGCAGGGCGTGCCGCATGAGGTGCTGAACGCGAAGAACCACGCGCGTGAGGCCGCGATCGTCGCCGAGGCGGGCCGCAAGGGCGCCGTCACCGTGGCGACGAACATGGCCGGTCGAGGCACCGACATCATGCTCGGCGGCAACCCCGAGTTCCGCGCCGACCTGGAGCTGCACCAGCGCGGCCTGTCGCCCTCCGAGACTCCGGAGGAGTACGAGAAGGCCTATCCCGAGGCGCTGGAGAAGGCCAAGGAGGCCGTCAAGGCCGAGCACGAGGAGGTCACCGAGCTCGGCGGGCTCTACGTGCTGGGCACCGAGCGGCACGAGTCGCGGCGCATCGACAACCAGCTCCGCGGTCGTTCCGGCCGTCAGGGCGACCCGGGCGAGTCGCGCTTCTACCTCTCGCTCGAAGACGACCTCATGCGGCTGTTCAACTCGGCGAGGGTCGAGATGATCATGACGCGGCTCAACATCCCCGACGACGTGCCGATCGAGTCGGGCATGGTCTCCAAGGCCATCGCCTCCGCACAGCACCAGGTCGAGCAGCAGAACTTCGAGATCCGCAAGAACGTCCTGAAGTACGACGAGGTCATGAACCGCCAGCGCACGGTGATCTACGCCGAGCGGCGGCGGGTGCTGGAAGGCGCCGACCTGCACGAGCAGGTCCGCGGCTTCGTCACCGACGTCGTGGACGACTACGTCAAGGGCGCCACGGCCGAGGGCTTCGCCGAGGAGTGGGACCTCGAGAAGCTGTGGAAGGCGTTCGGCCAGCTCTACCCGATCTCCTTCACCGTCGACGAGCTCATCCAGCAGATCGGCGGCGACCGCGAGGAGCTCACGGCGGAGATCATCGCCGAGAAGGTGAAGGAGGACGCGCTCGCGGCCTACGACCGCCGCGAGGAGCAGCTCGGCTCCGAGGCGATGCGCGAGCTGGAGCGCCGGGTCATCCTGTCCGTGCTCGACCGCAAGTGGCGCGAGCACCTCTACGAGATGGACTACCTCCAGGAGGGCATCGGCATGCGTGCCTATGCCCAGAAGGACCCGCTGATCGAGTATCAGCGCGAGGGCTACGAGATGTTCACCGCGATGCTCGACGGCATCAAGGAGGAGTCGGTCGGCTACCTGTTCAACCTCGAGGTCGAGGTGCAGGCCAACCCGATCGTCGAGGAGAACGCCGAGGAGGACACGGCGCTCTCCGAGACCGGCTCGATCATCGCCCGCGCGCTGCGGCAGCCGTCGCGGCCGACCGAGATGGTCTACACCGCGCCGGGCGAGAGCGGCGACGTGGAGGTCAGCCGGGTGCGGTCGACCCCCGAGCAGCGCGCCGCGTACGGCGACACCGAGCGCAACGCGCCCTGCCCCTGTGGCTCGGGCAAGAAGTACAAGCGCTGCCACGGCGACCCGCGCAACCAGCAGGCGTGAGGCGAGCCGGGACGTAGCCGAGACGGTGACGTGAGACGGACCCCGCCGGGCGATGCCCCGGCGGGGTCCTTCGCGTTTCATGCCGTCTCGAAGTCGGTGACCAGCCACTGCACACCCCGCCGCTCCAGCCGTACGGCGAGCACGCGGCTGCGCGTCCCGCAGTGGACGAGCAGGCACATCTCGATGACCCCGTCGTACGGGCGTTGCACGTGGGGGAGGCCGGTCAGGGGCGGCCGCTCGGTGTCGATCATCTTCCCGGCCCGGACCAGTTCGCGGTAGGCCCGCTCGGTCAGCCGGTCCTGGACGGTCTCCGGCGGCCTTCGGCCGGCCAGGACCTCCGCGAGCGCCTGGCCGAGCCCCCGCAGGCGGCGCTCGTCGGTGGGCGTGCCCGTACGGGCCGGGAGAGGGGCCAGGGCGAGCGCGCCGTACGTCGCGGGATGCGTGATGTGGCCGCCGCCGTCACGATCGTCGTAGGGGGGATCGGCCGGGGGGACGGACGCGAGCCGTGGCAGGGGGACGGGCTTGGGCATCGGGACTCCGCTCTCGTACGCCGTGAACCTGACTGACGTCTAATAGAGATTGCGGTCATCCGCGCTGATACGGGGAAACGCCAACTTTGCCGAGTCGCGGGCCTTTGTGCCGCCGTTCGTCCGGGAAGATTCCGGCCGGATTCCGCCGGGTTGGCGGGGCCGCCGTGGATTTGAGCGCGGACCGTCCGGCCATTAGCGGCATCCGCAATGGGGGGAAACACAACAGGGGCGCCCGGGATCACCGGGCGCCCCTGCTCCCTGAGAGGGGAATCTGACGCGTCAGGCGCGGGCACGCGCCGTGTCGGCGCTCTCCCCGGAGTCCACGTCGGGCTCGGGCTCGCGACCGGGCGTCATGATGTTCAGCTTCTTGATGAGGAAGCTGAAGATCACGTAGTAGACGACGAAGTAGACCACGCCGATCAGCATGATCAGCCAGAAGTTGTGCGTGTTGTCCTTGGACGCATTGAGGCCGGCGTCGATCAGGCCTGCGGAGAACCCGAAGCCGAGCCGTCCGTCGAGGGCCGCGACCACGGCCATCGAGATGCCGGTGAGCAGCGCGTGCGCCGCGAACAGGATCGGGGCCACGAAGATGAACGCGAACTCGATCGGCTCGGTGACTCCGGTGACGAAGGAAATCAGGGCAGAGGAGAGCATGATGCCGCCGACCGTGGCGCGGCGGTGCGGCGGCGCGGCTCGCCACATGGCGATCGCGGCGGCCGGCAGACCGAACATCATGACCGGGAAGAAGCCCGCCATGAACGCGCCGGCGCCGTCCTGCCCGGCGAAGTAGCAGTTCAGGTCGCCCGCCGCGTGGGTGGCGCCGACGGTGCACTCCGGCACGGTGAACCAGACGATCGAGTTGACGAAGTGGTGCAGGCCGAAGGGGATGAGGCCCCGGTTCACGATCCCGTAGATGCCCGCGCCGATGGTGGCGTTGCCGGCGAGCCAGTCGCCGAAGCTGCTCAGGCCCTGTCCGATCGGCTGCCAGACCAGGCCGAAGACGACGCCGAGCACGAGCCCGGCCACCGCGGTGAGGATCGGCACGCAGCGGCGTCCGCCGAAGAAGGCCAGGTAGGCGGGCAGCTTCGTCCGATAGAAGCGCTGCCACAGGATGGCCGTGACGATTCCCATAAGGATGCCGCCGAGCACTCCGGTCGGATTGGCCGACGCGAGGTTGAGCACCTCTGTCGGCTTGCCGTCCGCTCCGACGACGCTTTGGACCACCTTCGTGTGCACTGCGGAGTCCGCGGAGGCGTCGAAGAACATCAGGTGGGTGACCCGGTCCCAGACGAGGTAGCCGACCACGGCCGCCAGGGCGGTGGAGCCGTCGGCGCGGCGAGCGAAGCCGATCGCGACGCCGACCGCGAACAGCAGCGGCAGCGCGTCGAACAGTGCGCCGCCCGCGCCGCCGATGACCTGTGCGATCTTGTCGAGCGTCGCGTTGTCCGTACGGCCGAGGAGGTCGTCCTGGCCGATCCGGAGCAGGAGGGCCGCGGCGGGCAGCGCGGCGATCGGAAGCATCAGCGAGCGGCCGATGCGGGAAAGCGCGGTCATCACCGCGTTCTGGCTGGCAGGTGCCGCGGGCAGGCCCGCGTCGGCGGAGGTGGAACTCATCTGGTGTTCCTCCAGGATGGGGGGACTACTAGAGGCGTCGGGCCGGGGCTCCGAGGAGCGTCCGGAGCTGGTAGCGGTCGGCGCGATAGGTGGAGACGCCGAGTTCGGCGCACACCCCGCCGGCGAAGGACCGGCGCTGCAGCAGCAGCACGGCCCCGCCCCGGGGCAGTTTGAGCAGATCGGCGTCGCTCGGGTCGGCGAGCCCGCCGTCGATGGTCAGCTCCCCGGCGTCCATCACGAGTCCGTAGCGCGACTCGAGCAGGGCGTACAGGGATCGTCCGGTCAGGTCGTAGGCATCGAGATCGGGTGCGAGCGCCACCGGGATGTGGGCGCGCTCGATGCTCAGCGGTTCCCCGTCCGCCGTGCGCAGCCGCTCGATGAAGTGGACGGCGTCTCCCGGCTGGATGCCGAGCTGCCGTGCGAGGTGGGCACTGGCCCGGACCACCCGCCGGTCCAGGTCACGGGAGCCCGGCTCCATGCCGCGCGCCCGCATGTCGTCGGTGAAGGAGGTGAGTTGGAGCGCCAGCTCGATCTTCGGGCGGGCCACGAACGTTCCCTTGCCCGGGACCCGGTGCAACCGGCCCTCGGACACCAGGTGGTCGACGGCCTGTCGTACCGTCATACGAGACAGGTCGAAGCGCTGGCTCAGGTCGCGCTCGGAGGGGATCGCCGCGCCGATCGGCAGCTCGTTGCTCTCGATGAGGTCGAGCAGGATCTCCCGTAGCTGGAAATACTTGGGCACCGGGCTGTCCGGATCGATCTGGGCCACTGATCCCTCCCCTCTCGCTCTGGATCGTCCGAATAAGTTAAGGTTCTTACTGGTCTAGTCCGGACTAGACCACAGCCGGGAAATGTGTGTCAATGTATGGGCCGGCGACGGATCGATAACGGACAAATCTCGCCAGAGCAGAGGGAGATCATCGATGACGACCAGGATGCGTGGTGAGATCGCCGAGCAGCCGGCGGCGATCCGGGCGACGCTGGACGCCCTCCTGCCCAGGACCGGCGAAGTGGAGGCGGTCGCGCGCGACACGCGCCACCTGCTGTTCGTCGCCCGCGGGACCTCGGACAACGCGGCGGTCTACGGCCGTTACCTGATCGAGGCGCGGGCGGGCCGGATGGCCGCGATGGGCGCCCCCTCGGTCGCCACCACCTACCGCCGCAAGCTCGACCTCGACGGCGTGCTGGCCGTGGGCCTGTCCCAGTCGGGCCGTACGGAGGAGATCGTCGAGACCCTCCAGTGGGCGAAGGACTGCGGCGCGAAGACCGTCGCGATCACCAACGGCGGCGAGGAGTCGCCGCTCGCCCAGGCCGCCGACCTCGCGCTGTGCACGCTCGCGGGCGAGGAGAAGGCCGTCCCGGCCACGAAGACCTACACGACCCAGCTCGCCGCGCTGGCCGTGCTCGCCATCGGCCTCGGCGCCGACGTCGACCCCGACGACCTGCGCCGGGTGCCGGACGCGGTGGAGAAGCTGATCTCCGACCCCGGTGACCTGGACGCCGTCGTCGAGGGCCTGGCAGACAAGCCCGGCGTCGTCGTGTCCGGCCGCGGCCTGGCGTTCTCGACCGCGCTGGAGCTGGCGCTCAAGCTCAAGGAGGCGTGCTACCTGCACGCCATGGGCCTGTCGTACGCCGACCTGCTGCACGGCCCGATCGCGGTGGTGGACGCCGAGACCCCGGCGATCCTGGTGGCGGCGGGGGAGGGCCCGACTCTGGCGGGCACGGTCGCGCTGGCCGAGCGGGTCACCGGCGCGGGCGCCGCCGCCTTCGGCGTCGGGGGCGGCGAACGGCTCGCCGCGGCCTCGACCGCCGCCCTGAACGGTCCGGACCTGCCCGAGTGGGTGGCTCCGCTGGGACTCATCGTCCCCGGGCAGTTGCTCACCGAGGCGCTCGCGCGCAGGCTCGGTATCGACCCCGATTCCCCCCGCGGTCTGAAGAAGGTCACGCAGACCGACTGACGACAGACCGGCTGAAACTACAGGAGGACCCCATGGCTGCAGACGCCGAGGCGATCATCGCCGGGCTCGGTGGCGCCGACAACATCATCGAAGTGGAGCCGTGCATCACCCGGCTGCGCACCGAGGTGCACGACGCCTCGAAGGTGGACCAGGCCGCGCTCAAGGCGGCCGGCGCCCATGGAGTGATGGCGGCGGGCAACGTCGTCCAGGTCGTGGTGGGCCCCGAGGCCGACACCATCGCCAGCGACATCGAGGACATCATCGGCTGAACCGGGAGGTCGTCGCGGGTCCGCCCATCTCGGCCGGACCTGTGACGACGCCTGCCCGGATCTCAGGGAAGGGCTCTTCATTGACGACTGTTCTCGCCCCGGTCGCGGGGGCGGCCATCGGTCTCGCCGCCGTGCCGGACCCGGTGTTCGCGCAGGCGATGGTCGGCCCGGGGACCGCGATCGACCCCCTCAGGGCGCCCGTCGAGGCCCTGGCCCCGATCGACGGCACGATCGTGAAGCTGCACCCGCACGCGTACGTCGTGGTGGGGGACGACGGCAGGGGCGTGCTGGTGCATCTCGGCATCGACACCGTGCAGCTCAAGGGCGAGGGCTTCCGCCTGCTCGCCGCCGAGGGGGACCGCGTCGGCGCGGGACAGCCCGTCGTGGCCTGGGACCCCGCGGCCGTCGAGGCCGGCGGGCGCTCGCCGGTCTGCCCGGTGGTGGCGCTCGACGCCGTGGCGGAGTCCGTCGGCGGGGTCGCCGAGGGCAGCGTGAGCGCAGGCGACCCGCTCTTCGAGTGGTCGTGATCAGGTGACTGCTCAGGTGGCGGCGGCCGCGCTCTTCGACCTCGACGGCACCCTGGTCAACACCGAGATCCGCAACCGTGCCCTGTGGCGGATGTTCCTGAAGGACCACGGCATCACGTTCGACGAGGGGCTGTCGCGGCGCGTCGTGGGCCGTCGCGGGGTGGACGTCATTCCCGAGGTGCTGCCCGGCCTGGACCCGCAGGCGGTGATGGAGGAGATCCGCTCCTATTACGACCATCCGGACCTGCCCGACATCGTGCCGGTGCCGGGGGCGGCGGAGCTGGTGGCCCGGGTCGCGGAGCAGGGGGCTCCGCTGGCCCTGGTCACCTCGGCCCAGCGATGGTGGGCGGTGGAGCGGCTCACCGAGATCGGCGTGGTGGAGATGGTGCAGACCATCGTCTCCGCCGAGGACGTGACCGTGGGGAAGCCGGACCCGTCCGGCTATCTCAAGGCGGCCGGCCTGCTGTCTGTGGACCCGGCCACGTGTGTGGTGTTCGAGGACTCGCTCGCGGGGATAGCGGCGGCCCGGGCCGCGGGTATGACCTGCGTCGCAGTGGCCACCACGCATCATCCGGATGAACTGTCACACGCGGATCTGGTAATTCCCGATATGTCGGGTATTGACTGGCCTTTGACGGAACTACCGGCGGTCTAGACCACCGCCGCAGGAGGAGGAATCGTGGCCGAACGCACAGTCAGCGTCGCGTCCGAGGTCGGGCTGCACGCTCGCCCGGCGGCGACGTTCGTGCAGACCGCGGCGAAGGCGCCCTACGACGTCACCATCGCCAAGGCGGGCGGCTCGCCGGTGAGCGCGAAGAGCATCCTGTCGGTCCTGGCGCTCGACGTACGGCAGGGGGAGTCGATCGTCATTCGCGCGGAGGGCGACGGCGCCGAAGAGCTGCTCGACGAGCTCGCCAAGATCGCATCGGGCTCCTGACGCCGGTGGACGGGCAGCGGGAGACGGGGATGACGGCGGGGATCACAGCGGGGGACGAGAACACCGGCACTGTGCTTGCTGGTACCGGGGTGAGCCCCGGCGCCGGATATGGGCCGGCCCATGTGCTCGCGGGTGAGATCCCCGAGCCCGACAAGGAGGCGCGCCACGACGGCGACGCCGCCGCCGAACGGTCCCGCGCGGAGCGCGCGGTCGAGGAGGTGGCCGCCGACCTGGAGGCGCGCGGCGCCCGGGCGGGCGGCGAGGCCCAGGAGGTGCTCGGCGCGCAGGCGCTGATGGCCCGCGACCCGAGCCTGGCCATGGAGGTCGGCGAGCTCATCGCGCAGGGCGTGGCCGCCCCGCGCGCCGTCTTCGACGCCTTCGGCAGATATCGGGACCTGCTCGCGGCGGCCGGCGGCTATCTGGCCGAGCGCGTGGCGGACCTCGACGACATCCGCGACCGGGTGATCGCCGTGCTCACCGGTCTGCCCATGCCCGGCGTGCCGGCCAGCGCCGACGAGCCGTTCGTGCTCATCGCCAAGGACCTCGCCCCGGCCGACACCGCCCTGCTGTCCAAGGACGTGGTCGCCGCGTTCGTCACCGAGCAGGGCGGGCCGACCAGCCACACGGCGATCCTCGCCCGCTCGATGGGCGTGCCCGCCGTCGTGGGCTGCGCCGGCGCGACCGCGATCGCCCCCGGCACTCCCGTGCTGGTCGACGGCGCGTCCGGGCAGGTGCTGCTCACCCCGGACCCGGCCCGCGTGACCGAGGCGCGCGCCGCCGACGAGGCGCGGCGGGCGGTGCTGTCGGCGGCCACCGGCCCCGGCGCGACCGCCGACGGGCACCCCGTTCCCCTGCTCGCCAACATCGGCGGCCCCCGCGACCTGGAGAGCGCGCTGGCCAACGGCGCGGAGGGCGTCGGCCTCTATCGCACCGAGTTTCTCTTCCTCGACCGGGAGACCGCGCCGTCGGGAAGCGAGCAGGAGGAGGCTTATCGGACGGTGTTCGAGGCGTTCCCCGGGGGCCGCGTGGTGGTGCGCACGCTCGACTCGGGCGCCGACAAGCCGCTGGCGTTCCTGCCGCCGCCGGAGGAGGAGCCGAACCCGGCGCTCGGCGAGCGCGGCCTGCGCATGTTCCGCCGCTATCCGGAGATCATGACCGCCCAGCTGGGCGCGCTGGCCCGGGCCGCCGCGGGCGTCTCGGCCAAGGTGCAGGTCATGGCGCCGATGGTGGCCACCGTCGAGGAGGCCGAGTGGTTCGCCGGGGCCTGCCGTACGGCGGGGCTCGACGGCCCGGGCATCATGATCGAGGTGCCGTCGGCGGCGCTGCGGGCGGCGGACCTCATCCGGGCCGTCGAGTTCTTCTCGATCGGGACCAACGACCTCACGCAGTACGCACTCGCCGCCGACCGCCAGGTCAGCGCCGTCGCCGGACTGCAGGACCCGTGGCATCCGGCCGTGCTCGACCTGATCGCGACCGCGGCCTCGGCCGCCTCCGCGGCGGGCAAGGGCTGCGGGGTCTGCGGCGAGGCCGCGGCCGACCCGGTGCTCGCCTGCGTGCTCGTCGGCATGGGCGTCACCTCGCTGTCCATGGGCGCCCCCGCGCTGCCCTGGGTGCGCGCCGCCCTGTCGCGGCACACGCTCGCGCAGTGCCGCGACGCCGCCGCCGCGGCGCGTTCGGCCACGTCTGCGCAGGCAGCGAAGGCCGCCGCGCGCGCGGAGCTGCCGGGCCTGGACGCGCTCGCGCTCTGACCGGCCGTGACCGGGTTCCGGCCCGGTCACGGCCGCACCCGGCTACGGTAAAGAACGTGCCACGAATCAGACACGGTCTCGGCATGATCGCCGCCCTCCTCGTGACCGGATGCGGGCCGGGCATCGGCGCGAGCCCGGCGCCCTCGCCGCGCGCGTCAGCGCCGGTGTCCGCCAAGCCGTCCGTCACGCCGTCCGTCACACAGTCCGCCTCGGCGTCTGCCGAGCCGTCGGCCCGGCCCTCGGGAAGCCTGGCCGAGCGGACGCTCGCGGAGATGAGCCTGCGGGACAAGGTGGCCCAGCTCTTCACGATCGTGGTGTGGGGTCAGAAGGCCGGTGCGGCGAGCAAGGAGAACCAGGCGCGCTATGGCGTGGCGACGCCGGCGCAGGTCGTGGAGAAGTTCCGCCCCGGCGGGGTGATCCTGTTCGACTGGGCGGGCAACGTCTCCGGCGCGAGCCAGGTGGCCGCGCTCACCACCGGCCTGCGCGAGGCGGCGGCCAGGTCGGGCAAGGCGCCGCTGATGATCGGCGTGGACCAGGAGAACGGCCTGGTCTCCCGGCTCAAGTCCGTCGTCACCACGTTTCCCGGCGCGTCGGACATCGGGAAGACCCGCAAGCCGGCGAACGCGCGCGACGTCGCCAGGGCGACCGGTGAGGAACTGCGCGACCTCGGCATCTCGCTCGACTTCGCGCCGGTCGCCGATGTCAACGTCAACCCGCGCAACCCCGTGATCGGCCCCCGCGCGTACGGCTCCGACCCGGGGAAGGTGGCCGCGATGGTCGGGGCGGCGGTGGACGGCTTCCACGCGGCGGGCGTGGCCTCCGTCGCCAAGCACTTCCCCGGCCACGGGGACACCTCGGTCGACAGTCACACGGGGCTGCCGGTCATCATGCACTCGAAGACGGAGTGGCGGAAGCTCGACGCGCCGCCGTTCCGGGAGGCGATCGCGCACGGGGTTGACGCGATCATGTCCGCGCACCTGGTGATGCCGAAGCTCGACCCCTCGGGCGACCCCGCCACGCTGTCCCCCCGCATCCTCACCGGCCTGCTCCGCGAGGAGCTCGGCTTCGACGGCGTGATCAGCACCGACGCGCTCGACATGGCCGGGGTGCGCAAGAAGTACGGCGACGCCGAGGTCGCCGTGCGGGCCGTGCTCGCCGGGGCCGACATCCTCCTCATGCCGCCGAACCTGCCCAAGGCGTACGACGCCGTCCTCGCGGCGGTGAAGTCGGGCCGGATCTCCGAACGGAGGCTCGACCAGTCGGTGCTGCGGATCCTGCGGCTGAAGGAGAAGCGCGGCGTCTTCGGCCCGATCCGCACCGACCCCGGCGCGCTGCGGTCCGAGGCGCACCTGAAGATCGCGAAGCGTGTCAGGTGACGGCGGGTTCGTCCTCTGTGTCCTCCGCGTCCTCTGTGTCGTCCGTGGGCTCGTCGGGTTGTGTGTAGTCGAAGTACACCGTGATCGACGGCCAGTCGGTGCCGTCGTCGGTGATCTCGTTGTGCATGATCAGGTCGTACACCTCGATCTGGCCCAGCTCCTCGATCGTGGTCGCGACCCGGCGGAGCAGCGCGGGAACGCTGTCCTGGCCGATCCCTTCGGGATTGTTCTGGGTGAAGTGGTGCATTTGATTAGTGATCGGCTTGGTCACGAAGATCCC
Organism: Microbispora hainanensis; assembly: GCF_006874475.1. Lineage (GTDB taxonomy): Bacteria > Actinomycetota > Actinomycetes > Streptosporangiales > Streptosporangiaceae > Microbispora > Microbispora hainanensis. Next base: position 40,072 of record NZ_VIRM01000047.1, on the reverse strand, counting down.
CACCGGCGCTTCTTCTTGCCCTGATTGCTCTGGTTCTGCTGGTTCTGTTGCTGGCCCTGTTGCTGGTTCTGTTGCTGGTTCGACTCGTTCGTCTGGGTGCCGCGCTTCTGCGCGTTGCGCTCACCGTCGAGCTTCTCACCGGTCTTCACCTTCTGCTCCGCCGCCTTGGCCGCCTTCCTGTCGTACGGCTGACCGGCCTTCTTGGCGTCGAGCGCGGCCTGCTCGGCGGGGGAGAGCTGGGGGCCGGTCTGCCGCGAATAGGGCTTGCGGCTCTTGGCCATGTCGAGCTTGACGCCGCCGCGGGGCCCCGCCGTGCCCGGTGTCCGCACCGGCGCCCCCCTCAGCGGGACGTGGGGGCCGCCCGCTCCCGCCAGGGACGGACCACCGCCGAAGGGGCCGCGGGTGTTCTTGAGGATGCGTTCCAGCGGTTCGGTGATGTGCCGCGTGACGGCCGGGGCCAGCACCCGGGCGCCGCCCTCCTCGGCCTCCCTGAGGATCTTCCGCATGGCATAGCGGGTGGCGAGAAGCCCGGCGGTGGCCGAGGCCGCCGCGAACGGACCGCCCGCGACGAGGACGGCGGCCAGCCTGGTGGCGCCCGCGACGGCCTGGCTGATGATGGCCACCTTCGTGGCGGTCACCGCGGTGGCGGTGCCTTCGAGCACCGCCGGCGCGTACGCGGCGGCTCCGACGGCCGTACGGAGGTGTTCCGTGGTGCCGGCCTTGTTCCAGTTGGTGCGCATCGCGTCGGCGGACACGCCCTGGTAGACGCCCGGCAGCCGCCTGACCTCGTTTTCCGCGCCGGCTCCTCCGGCGGCGGCGCCGGCCTGCACGACCTGCCAGGGGCGGATCTCTGCGCGGATGTCGGCCTCGTCGATCTTCGGGAAGTTGACCAGGCTCGCGATCGGCTGCGCCCAGTCGGGCGGCATCAGGCCCACGTGAGGCCCGCCTCGTCGGCCGCCGCCGCGATCTGGCGCCCCGCGTCGCCCTCGGCGTCCGACACCCGCCGGCTCGCGACCGAGAGAGCGTCTCCGTGGCCGGCCACATTCCCCCCGAGGTGCGCGTAGGCCTCGACGGCGGTCAGAGCACTGCGGTTGTAGGCGGCCACGAAGGCGCCGAACAGGCCGTCGTCGCCCCACGAGGCGGAGCCCGCCCGCTCGCGCAGATGAACGAGGGCGGTCACGAACTCGTCGCCGTGCTCGGTGAGGCGAAGGGAAGTCCTGCTCACCCCGCTGTGCTCGATGCCGAGTCCGCTGCTGAGTCCCCTCTTGAGTTCCCCGTTGAGTTCCCCGTGCATGCGCCGCACGTTAGCATGACCCGCGAATTACGGACGGGTGAATTGCACAGTAAAAGCCTTTTGTTCTCTTTGTGGAGGAATGCTTGTCCTTGTCGTTTCCGGGTGGCAGCGATCTGGAGCTGCTGGAACAGATGATTCGCCAGGCCGAGGACGTCATGCGCGGCCTCGCGGACGTACAGGCCCAGATCCGGCGGGTCACCGGCGAAGGGGAAGGCGCCGACGGCCAGGTGCGGGCCAGGGCCGACGGCCGGGGACAGGTGACGGCGATCACCCTGGATCCCCGGGTCATGCGGCTCGACGCGGCCGCCTTGAGCGTGGAGGTGACGAGGGCGGTCAGGACCGCCCAGGACGCCGCGAAGGAGCGTACGGACGAGCTCGTCGCCGCCGCCCAGACCAGGGCGACCGCGCTGGCCGCCCCGCTCGACGAGACGTTCGTGCGGTATCGGTTCGACCAGCTCGCGCAGGAGCTGGACGCGGGAGCGGACGCCGTCGCCCCGGACCGGCGCGAAACCGGCGACCTGGAGCAGGACGCGCGGCGGGCCGAGCGGATCGAGACATGGCTGGCGGACGGGGAGCGCGAGATCGAGGCCGTCACCGGCCGCGGCCGCGCGGCGGACGGCCGGATCCAGGCCCTCACGACGGCGTACGGCCTCGTGCGGGAGGTCGTCATCGAGCCTCGCGCCATGCGCCTGCCCAGCCGGACGCTGGCCGAGGAGCTCCTGCTGGCCCTGCGCCGGGCGCAGGAGGACGCGGAACGGCAGTGCCGTCAGCTGGTGAACGACACGCTGCGGGAGCTGGCGCCCGGCGAGTCGTTCGGCCCGGACGCCGTCGACGAGTGGTTCGGCGGGTTGCTCAAGCCGTTCGAGCGGCCCGGCTGACCACTCCCTATATTTGTAGGCACGTCGGGTGGGAGGCGCGGTGCTCAAGGGTGTGCTGATCGACTGGGGCGGGGTTCTGACCACGAGCCTGGCCGAGTCGATCGCGGAGTGGATCGAGGCGGACCGGATCGACCCACGGCACTATCGGGACGTGATGCGCGCGCTGGTCGCGCAGGCATACCGGGCCGGCGTCGAGCCGGGCGGGGAGAACCCGATCCACGCGCTCGAACGCGGCGAGATCCCGGTGCTGGAGTTCGAGCGCGCCCTGGCGGCCCGGCTGGTGACCCTCGACGGCGGACCGCCGGAGGCCGACGGCCTGCTGACCCGGATGTTCGCCGGGTTCCGGCCGGTGGAGGAGATGAACGAGATGCTCCGCCAGGCCCGGGCGGCCGGGCTCGGCACCTGCCTGGTGTCCAACTCCTGGGGCGACCACTATTCACGGGAGGACTGGGAGGTCCTCTTCGACGCGGTCGTCATCTCAGGTGAGGTCGGCATGCGCAAGCCCGAGGAGCGGATCTTCCGGCACGCGCTCGGCCTGCTGGGCCTCGACGCGGGGCGGTGCGTGTTCGTCGACGACATCGAGGCGAACATCGTGGCGGCCCGCGCGATCGGCCTGGTCGGCGTCCACCACAGTGATCCCGCGGAGACCATCGCCGAGATGGAGCGCCTGTTCGGCCTGCCTCTCCGCGAGCCCGGCGCCGCCGCCCGTCCATAGCTTCCGCAGCTTCAACCAGAGACCGAGTCGAGGAACGCATGCGCGTCTATCTGCCGTCCACGATTCCCGCGCTGGCGCGCATCGTCGCCGCGGGAGAGCTGGGCCCGGCCCCGCTGACCGGGTTCGCGGTCACCCCCGCGCTGATCGAGTGGTACGCCTCGGGCGACACCGAGGAGCTGGAGTATGTCGCGCTGACCGAGGCCGCCCGGGCCTCCCTGCGGATGCTGGCCGCCGACCGCGCGGACGGCGCCCGGACGGCCGCCCGGCGGGTGGTGATCGCGGCCGAGGTGCCCGACGAGACCGTGAAGACCGGGGCCGGCCTGGAGGAGCGCGCCCGGGTGCGGGTGCTGGAGCCGATCCCGATGCGGCTGGTCGCCGCCGTGCACGTGGACGACGCCGACGCCCTGCCCGACGTGGAGGCGGCCATCGCGGCGCTGCCCGCGGCCGACGGCGGGGACGACGACGCGCAGTTCGTCGTGGACGGCGCGGAGGACCACGAGCTGTTGTGGTACGCCACCCAGGAGATCCCCGACCTGCTCACCTGAGCTTCACGGATATGTCACACCCGGCGTCTAAGCTGGGGGGCAAGATGACACACATTGTTTGGGACTGGAACGGGACGCTCTTCCACGACATCGACGCCGTCGTCGGTGCGACCAACGAGCTCTTCCTGCCCTACGGCCTCGGGCCGTACGACGCGGAGGGCTTTCGTGAGGTGTACACCCGCCCCATCTGGGTGGCGTACGAGCGGATGCTCGGCCGGCCGCTCAGGGAGGGCGAATGGGAACTGCTCGACGCGGGCTTCCACGATCACTACCACCGGCTGATGGAGGCGTGCAGCCTCGCCGAGGGGGCGGTGTCGAGTCTGCATGCCTGGCAGGAGTCGGGCCGCACGCAGTCGCTGCTGTCCATGTGGGGCCACGAGCGGCTGGTCCGCAAGACCGGCGAGTTCGGCATCGACGGCCACTTCACCCGGATCGACGGCTCGCGCTCGGCGACCGGTGGTCACAAGGCCGAGCACATGGTGGATCACCTGCGCGCGCTCGGCCTCGACTCGGCGAAGGTCGTGGTCATCGGTGACAGCGTGGACGACGCCCACGCGGCCCAGCACGTCGGCGCCCGCGCCATCCTCTACACCGGTGGCATGACCAGGCGGTCGGAGCTGGAGGGCGTCGGGGTCCCGGTGGTGGACACGCTGGCCGACGCCCTCGACCTCGTCTGATCAGCGGGCCTGGCGGTCCTCCTCGAGCAGCCATCGGGGTTTGGCCCTGTGCGGCGGCCGGTAGAGCCGCTTGATCGCCACACCTCCGAAGACGAACGACGCGAAGAGGAACAGGCCCATGATCGCGTCCCAGGTCTCCTGGCCGGAGACCCACGTGTAGGCGAGCATCACGGCCCACATCGCGAGCATCGCGGCCCCGGGGAGCTGCGCGAACGGCAGGTTGCGCAGCTCCTTGGGGATGTCGGCGTCGAAGTAGCGCGCCGCCCAGGTGCTGCCGGGCCCGCTCCGGACGAACCTGACGTGGTTGACGACGGCGAGGACCGACAGCAGGGCGGTGGCGAGCACCGCCCATACCGTGCGGGTAGCCCACGGCCTCGACCGTATCCGTCACGGCACTGGCCAAGAGACTGTTCCATCCCTTCTTGCGACTTGACGGTGTTCCAAACCGGTTCGCGCACGTGGTCGTACGCGCCGCGCATGGCGGTAGAGCGGATTTCCGCCCGGTCCGTGGCGAACTTGTGGACGCTCCACATGCCACACGGCCCGAGTTCCAGCCGTGGCGGCCGCCGGGGTAACGGGCGCCGGAGGGAGCGTCGCGGCGGTTTTCGGTCGGCACCCTCGCTACCCGTCCCACCTGCGAGGGGTTATCAACAAGACGGTTGTGGATACAGCGGACACTCCGCGTGGGCCGTACGCTGAGCACGATCCACACCGCACCCCCACGGAGGCCGCGATCAACCGCCTCGTTCTCTGGAACATCGACCTGACGCTCGTCGACGTCGCCATCGTCACCCGCGACGCCTACGCGGACGCGTTCCGGATGGTGACAGGGCGACCGCTGGTGAAGCTCGCGCCGGCGCTGGGCCGCCCCGACTCGGAGATCATCTTCGAGACCCTGGCCGTCAACGGCATCGCCGTCGAGGACCACCACCTACCGCGGTTCGTCGACGCGCTGGCCGTCTGCTTCGCCGAACGGCGCGGGCGGCTGGCCAAGGACGGCCGTGCGCTGCCCGGAGCCAAGGACGCACTCAAGGCCGTGTCGCGCCTCGACGGCGTCGTACAGTCGGTGCTCACCGGCACCATCAAGAGCAACGCCGTGCACAAGCTCAAGGCGTTCGGGCTGGACAAGTGGATCGACGTCGAGGTGGGCGGCTACGGCGAGGAGGTCTATCCGAAGGCCACCCTGCTGCAGGTTTCGCAGGGGCGGGCCAAGGCCGGGTATGGCGCCGTCTTCACCGCGGGCAACACCGTCCTCATCGGCGATTCCACGCGTGACGTCCAGGCGGCGAAGATCGGTGGCGCGGCCATGATCGGCGTGGCGTCGGGCCGTTCCACCGCCGCCGAGCTGCGCGAGGCGGGCGCGGACATCGTGCTGCCCGACCTGTCCAACCCCTCCGAAGTCGTCGCGGCCGTCGCCCGCCTGACCACCCCTGCCGACCGTACGACCCACTGAACGGCCCACTGACCCCGGACTCGGCGGGGCGCCGGCCGCACCGGGGCGCGGGCTGAACGTTTCAGTGCCGCGGCGTAATTCCTTTCGGCCGCCGATCGGCTCGCCGGCCGGGCGGGCGGCCGCGTTCGCCCAGGCCGGCGCGGCCGTTCGCGTGGCGCGCGATCGGCCGCCGCACCGTCGGCCGCGTCCTACCCGGCGATCGTCGCATCGGGGGACCGATCGCTGTCGCCTGCTCGGTCGCTTAATTTCGGAACGCGCGGCCGGCTGCGCGCCGCGTGGCGTGCCGGTCGGTTCCCCCGAAAGGACTCCTGATGAGACGAAGTCTCGCCACCGTCGCGGCCGCCGGGCTGGCCGCCGCGCTGGTCGCCGGTGGAGCTGCGATGACGACGACGCCGGCCACGGCCGCCGCCGGGTGCAAGGTGACCTACACGATCGTGAACCAATGGGGTGGCGGCTTCCAGGGCGACGTGGCCATCACCAATCTCGGCGACCCTGTCGGCGGCTGGAAGCTGGAGTTCGACTTCCCGGACTCCGGTCAGAAGATCTCGTCCGGCTGGAACGCCACCTGGACGCAGTCCGGCACGCACGTGACCGCGACCAGCATGTCCTACAACGGCTCCATCGCCACCGACGCCACGGTCAGTGGCATGGGATTCACCGCGAGCCTCGCCGGCGCCAACCCCGTGCCTGCCACCTTCCGGCTCAACGGCTTCATGTGCAGCGGCCCCGTCCCCGTCAGCCCCTCACCGAGCCCGAGTCCCACGCCGAGCCCGAGTCCCACTCCTACGCCGAACCCGAGTCCCACGCCGAGCCCGAGCCCCACTCCTACGCCGAGCCCGACGCCGACCGTCACGCCCACGCCGGGCACGCCGCGCCCCGGTGTCGGACCGTGCACGCCGGGCGCGACCTACCCCAACCCGTTGCCGTCATCGTCGGTGACCGCCACCAAGATCCGGGACGGGTTCAACTTCCTGGAGGGCCCGGTCTGGGACGCCACCACCCAGACCCTGCTGCTGTCGCTTATGCGCGACGGCACGGGATCGGAAGGCGTCCAGCCCGCGGACGTGCTGCGGTTCACCGAGCCGAACACCTTCGAGACCTTCATCTCCGGCTCCGGCAGCAACGGCCTGGCCCTCACCCGGGACGGCGGCACCCTCCTGGCCGCGACGCACGACCAGCGCAGCGTCTCCTCCTTCCACCTGCCCGACCGGACCTGCGGCGTGGTCGCCTCCTCCTATCAAGACCGCGCCTTCAACTCGCCCAACGACCTCACCGTCGGCGCCGACGGCACCGTCTACTTCACCGACCCCGACTTCCAGCGCGCCAACCGGCCCGACCAGATGTCCGGCCGCACGGGCGTGTTCCGGGTCAAGAACGGTGTCGTCTCGCTCATCGACGACACCATCCGGCAGCCGAACGGCATCGTGCTCTCTCCCGACGGCAAGACGCTCTACGTCGGCGGCAACGGCACCGGCCGGATCTACACGTGGCCCGTCAACCCCGACGGCAGCGTCGGCACCCGCGCCGACTTCGCGTCCCTGAACGGCTCGGACGGCGCGACCATCGACTGCGCCGGCAACCTCTACCAGGCGTCCTTCAACGACGGCAAGGTCCACGTGTACGCGCCGTCCGGCGTTCGGCTCGGCACCATCTCCGCCGGGCAGAACACCACCAACGTCGCCTTCGGCGGCTCTGACGGCAAGACGCTGTACATCACCTCGGGCACGCCCTCCCGCGGCGGGAACAGCGGCAACTTCGGCCTCTACCGCGTCCGGCTGAACGTCCCCGGCTGGCCGTACTGAGGGTCGTCACGGTGCATTGCGGAGTCACAGTGCATTGAGGAAACGGGCCGCGACGGGGGCTGCCACCTGCGCTCCGGTGCCGCCGCCCTCGACCACGACGGCGAAGGCCAGGTCGCCCTTGTAGCCGATGAACCACGAGTGTGTGGGAGGGTTCTTGCCATCCTCGGCCGAGCCGTACTCGGCGGTGCCGGTCTTGCCGGCCGTACCGGCGGGGAAGGAGACGCCGCTCGCGGTGCCCTCGCTGACGACGGCGGGCATGAGGCGGCGCAGCGCGGACACGACCGCCGGCTCCAGCGCGCGCGGGGGCGTGCCGCCCTCAGGGACGAGCGAGGCCGGGACCAGCCGGGGTTGCCGCCAGGTGCCGGCGGCGATGGCGCCGGCGACGGCTGCCATGTTCAGCGGGCTGGCCAGGACGCGCCCCTGCCCGATGGCCGCGGACGCGAGGTCGGTGTCGTCATGCGGTGCGGGGAAGGCGGCGTCCACCGCGGGTACGCCGATTTTGATGCTGGCGCCGAAGCCGAAGTCGGCGGCCACCTTGGACAGGCGATCGGCGCCGAGGCGCCGCACCGCCATGTCGCCGAACGTCGTGTTGCACGAGTGGGCGAAGGCGTCGACGAAGCGCAGCGTGCCGTAGTCGTGGAACTCGGCGTTGTGGAACGGGAAGCCGCCGATCGTCTTCTCGGCCGGGCACTCGACGGTCTGGCCGGGTGTGACGCCACCGGCGACCAGGGCCGAGGCGGTCACGATCTTGAAAGTCGAGCCCGGCGGGTACGCGCCGAGCAGGGCGCGGTTGTAGCCGCCCGGCTTGTTGACCACGGCGAGGACCTCGCCCGTGGACGGGCGCAGTGCGACGAGCGAGGCCGGTTTGTCCACGCCCTCAAGGGCCTGGGCACCCGCCTGGTGCACCCGCAGGTCGAGGGTGGTCGGCAGCGGTTTGCCGGGCTTCGATCCGCCCTCGGCCAGCGTGGCGACCTTCGAGCCCGTACGGCTGTCGACCAGGTCGGCCCGCGCGGACGCGGTGCCGGTCAGACGGGAGTCGTACTGCTCGCGCAGCCCCTCGGCGAGCTGCTGCACGGAGCCGGGGGCGTCCGGCGTGTCGATGCGGGTGCCGTCGGCGGCGGTGATCGGCGCGCGCTCGGCGGGCACGGTGGTGAGCTTGGCCCGGACACCGTTGCCCATCCGGGGATGGATGGCCGTCGAGGTCCAGGCCACCTTCCAGGCGCGGTCGCTTTCGACCAGGCGGAGCCTCCCGTCGTACGCGATGGGCAGCGGGCCGGTCAGCCGCGCCCGGAACCGCACTGTGTCGTCCTGGACGCTCGTCACCTGGAATCGCTGCCCCGTGAGCTTGAGGTCGTCGTGGAAACGGCGGTAGGTGCTTTCGAAGCCGGCCGGCGGGTCGGCGACGAGCGTCCGCATCGTCGCGTAGTCCGAGCGTGACCAGGCCGCGAGGAAGTCCCTAGCGGTCTCCTCGGGCGATCCCTTCGTCCGCAGCGCCCACACCGTGACCCCCGCGGCCACCACCGGCACGAGCACCGCCGCCGTGACGTACGGCCAGCGCCTTCGCTCTCGCATGCGTCCCCCTTCGGATCGAGTGCAGGCCAAGAGCAGCAGATCGGCCGGGAGGATGTCCAATATGGATATCAACGTGCTTCATGTGCGGTTCGGATATGCTCCCAGCTCGTGGACTTGGTCCGGCATCTCGGCTACTTCCTGGTTGTGACGGAAGAGCTGCATTTCGGGAACGCGGCCGCGCGGCTGGGGATGGCCCAGCCGCCGCTGAGCCAGCGCATCAAGCGGCTGGAGGAGGAGCTGGGCGTGCGCCTGTTCGAGCGGTCGAGCCGGCGGGTGGCGCTGACGGAGGCGGGTCGGCTGCTGGTGCCCGAGGCCCGCGAGATCGTGGCCAGGGTCGAGCGGATGCGCGACCTCATGTCCGACCTCGCGCGCGGCGACACGGCGGTGGTGCGCGCGGGCGTCCCCGCGGACCTGGGCGCCGCCGTGCTCGCCGCGCTCATCGCGGGGTTTCGCGAGCGCCGTCCCGGCGTACGGCTGTCGCTGACCGAGATGGGCACGGCCGCGCAGGTCACCGCGTTGCTGGAGGGCCGGCTCGACGTCGGGCTGCTGCGGCATCCGGTCGCCGCGAACGGGCTCGCGTACGGGCCGGTGCTCGTCCGGCATCCGGGGGTCCTGCTGGCGGAGGACGACGAGCTGACGGCGTGGGCGACCGTGCACCTCGGCGACCTGGCCGGGCGCGACCTGGTGTTGTTCTCCCGGGAGGCCGAGCCCGGCCTGTACGACGACACGCTGGCCTCGTGCCGCAGGGGCGGTTTCGTCCCCGCCGAGATCGTCTGCACCGACCGCGTGGAGTTCGCCCTCGGCCTGGTCCTGTCGGGCACGGCCGTCGCGTTCGGCGCCCCCGCAGAGGTGCCGGGTGTGGTGTGGCGGCCCCTCGCGGGCACGCCCCTGGCCTGGCGCTGCTCCCCGGCGTGGCGGGCCGAGCCGGGGCCGTACGTGCGAGACTTCACGTCCGTGGCCGTACAGGTGCTGAAAGAGAGCGCCGGCATGGTGGACGAAGGCGTGCCGCCCGCCCCGCGCGTGGCGCCGCGCCCGGCGACCGGGTTCCTCGCATGACGCGCGACATGGCACGCGGCGTGAACCCCGGCGTGAACCCCGGCGTGAACCCCGGCATGAACCCCGGCGTGAACCCCATGGAGCGGGTCTTCCGCAGCGCCGGCGTCATGGGGTGGCTGCACGCGGTCGACATCGACGACGGGCGCGAGGTGGGCCTGCGGGCCGACGAGCCCGTGGTGCTCGCGTCGGTCTTCAAAGTGGCCCTGCTGCTGGAGCTGCACCGTCAGGCCGAGCGCGGGCTGCTCGACCTCACCGAGCGCGTCCGCGTGCCGGCCGCGGACCGTACGGGCGGGGGCACCGGGCTGGCGGCGATGCTCGACGACGCGACGCTGTCGCTGCGCGACCTGGCCTACCTGATGATGGCGGTGAGCGACAACACCGCGGCCGACGTGCTGCTCGCCCGGGTGGGCAGGGAGGCGGTCAACGCGCTGCTCGACGGCCTGGGGCTGACGGTGACGCGGGTGACGCAGGACTGCCGCGAGATGCTCACCAGCCTGCGGGTGGACGCGGGCGTGGCGGACCAGTCGGCCGTGAACCAGGCGTGCGCCGACCCCGAGGTGGTGGCGCGGCTGAGCGCGCTCGACCCGGCGGTGGCCAACCGGAGCACGCCGCGCGAGATGACCCGGCTGCTGGCCATGATCTGGCGGGACGAGGCGGCGGGAGCGGCCTCGTGCGCGGCGATCCGCCGCCTCATGGCGCTGCAGGTGTGGCCGCACCGGCTGGCCTCGGGGTTCCCGTTCGACGACGTCGCGGTGAGCGGCAAGACGGGCACGCTGCCCACGCTGCGCAACGAGGTCGGGGTGGTGGAGTATCCCGACGGCGGGCGCTACGCCGTGGCCGTGTTCACCCGGTCGTACGGCACGGCGCAGAACCAGCCGCGGGCCGACGCCGCGATCGGGACCGCCGCGCGGATGGCGATCGACCAGCTCAGAACCCACATATGACAGGCCCTTTCTATGTGGGCGGGGAGGGTGACATGCGGCGCGAGCCTGGCAAAGATGGGGGCATGGTCGAGGAAGGCGCTCTGCTCTGGGAACCCACGCCCGACGTCGTACGTGCGGCCCGGATCACCCGTTACATGGAACGACTGGGCCGTACGGGGGACTACGAGGACGTCTGGAAGTGGTCGGTCGAGTCTCCGGCCGACTTCTGGACCTCCATATGGGACTACTTCGGTGTGGTCGGTACGCGTGGCGACGGGCCCGTCATCCAGGGAACGATGCCGGACGCCGAATGGTTCACGGGATCTGCCCTGAATTACGCCGAGAACGCGCTGCGCGGCCACCCCGGGCGGACGGCGGTGATTTTCCGCAACGAATCGGGCAGCCGTTGGCAGTACTCGCTCGGTGAGCTCCGCGAGGAGGTCGCCCGCGTCCGGGCGGGCCTCGTACGGCTGGGCGTCGGGCGCGGCGACCGGGTCGCCGCCTATGTCCCGAACATCCCCGAAGCCCTCATCGCCTTCCTGGCCACCGCCTCGCTCGGCGCCATCTGGTCCTCCTGCTCGCCCGACTTCGGCGCGCCCAGCGTGACCGACCGGTTCGCACAGATCGAGCCGAAGGTGCTCATCGCCGTGGACGGCTACCGCTACGGCGGCAGGGCGTACGACCGGTCGCAGGTGGTGCGTGAGATCGCCGGCAAGCTGCCGACGCTGGAGGCGACCGTCTGGATTCCCGCCCTCGCCGCGGGCGCGCCCGATGACGGCCCTCAAACCACGCTGAGCTGGGACGACCTGCGCGCCGAGACCGCGCCGCTGGAGTTCGAGAGGGTGCCGTTCGGTCATCCGCTGTGGGTGCTGTACTCGTCCGGCACCACCGGCCTACCCAAGCCCATCGTGCACGGTCACGGCGGCATCGTCCTGGAGCACCTCAAGTCGTTGTCCTTCCACCAGGACCTCGGCGAGGGGGATGTGTTCTTCTGGTACACCACCACCGGCTGGATGATGTGGAACTACCTCATCGGCGGCCTTCTGGTGGGGGCCACCGTCCTGCTGTACGACGGCAGCGCGGCCCACCCCGACACCGGCGCCCTGTGGCGGGTCGCCGCCGAGGAGGGCGTGACGTATTTCGGCACCGGCGCGCCGTACATCATGGCGTCGATGAAGGCCGGGGTGAAGCCGCAGGGGCTCGACCGGCTGCGCGGGATCGGCTCGACCGGCTCGCCGCTGCCGCCCGAGGGGTTCGCCTGGGTCTACTCGGACGTGAAGCCCGACGTGCAGCTCGGCTCGTTCTCCGGCGGCACCGACGTGTGCACCGGGTTCGTGGGCGCGGTGCCGCTGCTGCCGATCCGGGCCGGCGTGATCCCGTGCCGCTGCCTCGGCGCGTCCGTCGAGTCGTTCGACCCCGCCGGCGCCTCGATCGTGGGCGAGGTGGGGGAGCTCGTCATCACCCGGCCCATGCCGTCGATGCCGGTCATGTTCTGGAACGACCCCTCGGGCGACCGCTATCGGGAGTCGTACTTCGCCGACTATCCGGGCGTGTGGCGGCACGGCGACTGGATCAAGATCCTCCCCGACGGCGGCTGCGTCATCTACGGCCGTTCCGACTCCACCCTGAACCGCGGCGGCGTACGCATGGGCACCAGCGAGTTCTACCGGGTCGTCGAGCGCTTCCCGGAGATCGCCGACAGCCTCGTCATCGACACCGGGCAGCTCGGCCAGGAGGGCAGGCTGCTGCTGTTCGTCACCCTGGCCGAGGGCGAGTCGCTGTCCGACGAGCTGGCGTCTCGCCTGCGTACGGCCCTGCGCACCGAGCTGTCCCCCCGGCACGTGCCGGACGAGATCCACGTGGTCCCCGGCATTCCGAGGACGCTGTCGGGCAAGAAGCTGGAGGTGCCGGTGCGGAAGATCCTGCTCGGCACCCCTGTCGAGAAGGCCGCCAACCCCGACGCCATGGCCAACCCCGAGGTCCTCACCCACTTCACGCCGCAGCAGTAGAACGGCCGTCTGCGCCTATACAGGTTGCTTAGCCCGCCGACGTCGCCAGGACGCGTTCGTACGCCTCCTGGAGCATTTGGGACGCGCGCGGGCGGGCGGGGTCGGGGCGGGGGATGCCCAGGTGCGCCTCGCGCAGCTCGTCCATCAGGTCCTCCCACAGCGGTGGGCCGCCCTCCTCGAGCAGCCGTGCCCGTACGGCCAGCTCCGGCGTCGTCGGACGGTGCCGCAGTCCCCACGAGCCGAGCGCGACCATGATCGGAACCGTCTGGATGCCCGCCTCCGTCAGGCTGTAGGTGCCGCGACGGCCTCGTCCCGCGTCCTCGTGGGTCAGCAGACCGCCGGCGACGAGGGCCTTGAGGCGGCTGCTGAGGATGTTCGACGCGATCCCCTCTTCGGAGTTGGCCAGCAGGTCGCGGAAGTGCCGCCGCCCGCCGAAGACGACGTCGCGCAGGACGATGAGGCTCCACCTGTCGCCGAGCGCCTCCACCGCCGCGTTGATCGCGCACCCCGACCGCGGCTCGTCTCGCATGCCGACCTCCAAACTGATTGCACTTTGCCACTACCTAGTTTACGCTCGTTCTCAGTAGTTGCAATCCACAATCACCAGTCGACCCCAGGAGATCAGCCATGTCTCGCGTCAGGGTGCACAACTTCGCCGTCTCCCTGGACGGCTTCGCCACGGGTGAGGGGCAGACGCTCGACGAGCCGTTCGGCCACGCCGGCGAACGGCTCCACGAGTGGTTCTTCGAGACCCGGGTCTTCCGCGCCATGCAGGGGAAGACCGACGGTGCCGCGGGGGCCGACGATGCCCTGGCCCGCACCTGGAACGAGGGCGTCGGCGCGGAGATCATGGGCCGCAACAAGTTCGGGCCGCAGCGGGGCCCGTGGGAGGACCACGAGTGGACCGGATGGTGGGGCCCGAACCCGCCGTTCCACACGCCGGTCTTCGTCATGACCCACTATCCCCGGCCCTCGGTGGAGATGGAGGGGGGCACCACGTTCCACTTCGTCGACGCCACTCCCGAGGAGGTGCTGCGGCAGGCGCGCGAGGCCGCGGGCGGTCTCGACGTGCGGATCGGCGGCGGGCCGAGCACGGTCCGCCAGTTCCTGGCCGCGGACCTGGTCGACCACATGCACGTCGCCGTCGTCCCGATCGTCCTGGGCCGCGGCGAGCGCCTGTGGGACGGGCTCGAAGGGCTTGAGCAGCGCTTCGAGATCGAGTCCGTGACCACCCCGAGCGGCATCACCCACATGACCTTCACCCGCCGGTAACCGTGAAAGGCTGACGGACATGACCGAGCACATCACGTCGAAGGACGGCACGACCCTCGCGGTCGACACGATCGGGCAGGGCGCGCCGGTGGTCCTCGTCGGCGGCGCGTTCAACGACCGCTCCACCGTCGCCGGGCTCGGCGCCGAACTCGCATCGGCGTTCACGGTCGTGACGTACGACCGGCGCGGCCGGGCGGGCAGCGACGACAAGAGCGACGACTATCGGGTCGCCAACGAGGTCGACGACCTGGCGGCCGTCATCGAGCACGTCGGCGGCCGGGCCTCGGCGTTCGGCCACTCCTCGGGCGCGATCCTCGTGCTGGAGGGCGTCATGCGGGGCCTGCCGATCGACCGGGTGGCCGTCTACGAGCCGCCGTACGGCGCCGACGAGAACCAGCCGAGGCCGGCGGCCGACATCTACGACCGGCTCAAGGCCCTGGTGGCCGCCGGTGACCGCGACGGCGCGGTGGAGCTGTTCCTCCACGAGGCGGTCGGGGTGCCGACAGAGGCGATCGCCGGGATGAAGGCCGGGGAGGGGTGGGCGTTCCTGGCCGACAAGGCGCCCAGCCTGCCGTACGACGTGCTGGTCAGCGAGATCTGGCAGGTGATGCCGTACGCGCGGCTCGCCGGGATCGGCGTGCCGGTGCTGGCCGTGTACGGCGACCAGACCGCGCCGAACCTGGCGGAGGGGACGAAGGCCGTCGCGGCGACCGTGCCCGGCGCCGAACTCCGGGTGATGCCCGGCGAGGACCACGGGGTGCTGCAGCGGCCGGCGGCGCTGGCGGAGATCCTCACGAAGTTTCTCGGCTGAAATTGTCGGAGCGGGCGGCTACCGTCGAATCGGCATGCGAATCGACGGCGCGATCCCTCAGCTCATCGGCAGGGAGCATCCTGCCGCGCTGCTGCGCGCCGAGATCGCGCGGGCGGTCGGCAGTCACGGCGGCCTGACGCTGGTCGCCGGTGAGGCCGGCATCGGCAAGACCACGCTCGTCACCAGCGCGGCCGAGGAGGCCAGGCGCCTGGGCGCGCTGGTCCTCGGCGGAGCCTGCTGGGAGTCCGACAACGCCCCCGGTTACTGGCCGTGGGTGCAGGTGCTGCGGGGAATGCGGCGGTGGGCCGCGCCCGAGGAGTGGGCGGCGGCCGAAGACGCCGCGGGCGCCGGACTGGCGGCGCTGCTGGGCGAGTCGCCGAGCGCCGACGTGGCCGAGGGCTTCCGGCTGTACGACGCGGTGACGAGCGCCCTGGTGGCGGTGTCCCAGAGCCGTCCCCTGGTGGTGGTGCTCGAAGACCTCCACTGGGCGGATGCCGCGTCGCTCCGGCTGCTGGACTTCGCGGCCCAGCACACCTGGTTCGAGCGGGTGCTGCTGGTGGGCACCTACCGCGACGTGGAGGTGGAGTCGGCGGACCATCCGCTGCGGCCCCTCGTGCTGCCGCTCGTCGCGCGGGCGACCACGGTCACCCTGACCGGGCTCGAACGCGAGGAGGTCGGCGCGCTGATGACCCGCGCCGCCGGCCTGAATCCGTCCGCCGACCTCGTCGCCGAGGTGCACCGGCGCACCGGCGGCAACCCCTTCTTCGTGGAGCAGACGGCGCGGCTGTGGCGCAGCGGAGGTTCGGTCGCCACGATCGCTCCCGGCGTCCGCGACACCCTGCTGCGGCGGCTGTCTCTGCTGCCCGCGCCGGTCGTGGACCTTCTCGTCACCGCCGCGGTGCTCGGGCGTGAGTTCCACCGCCAGGTGCTGGCCGCCGTCGCCGCCGCTCCCGTTTTCCAGGTGGAACGGCTGCTCGACCAGGCGGTGGCCGCCCGGCTCGTGATCGCGAAAAACGGGGCGGCGAAAAACGGGGTGGCAGGGGGAGGGCCGGCAGGGGGTGGGTCGGCAGGGGGTAAGTCGGCAGGCGGCGGGGACGTGTTCGCGTTCCCGCACGACCTGGTCCGCCAGACGCTCTACGAGTCTCTCGACGAGAAGGCCGCGGCCCGGCGGCACGCCGCGGTGGTCGACGCCGTGGAGCGGTCGCCGGCTCTCGCGGAGCATGTGCTCCCCGCCGACGTGGCCCGGCACGCCTACCTCGCCGGTGACCACGTCGAGCCGGCCCACGCGGCCGACCGGCTGCTCGCCGCGGCCCGTGACGCCGCCGCGCGCCTGGCCACCGAGGAGGCGCTCGGGCACTATCGCCGGGCGCTCGAACTGGCCGCCGTCGCCGGTGAGCACCGCCGGCGCGTCGTGATCGCACTCGAACTCGGCCGCGAGGTCTACCACGGGAACGACCGCGACGGCGGCAGGCGTGCGTTCGAGGAGGCGGCCGCCGTCGCGCGGGAGATCGGCGAGCCCCAGCTGGTCGCGCGGGTGGCGCTGACCTTCTACGCGTCCTGCGGCGGCGACGGCGGTCCGCTGGTCGCCGATCTGCTGCGCGAGGCGCACGGCGAGCTGGTCCGGGACGGCCTGCCCCCCGGCGAGGAGCTGTCCCTCGACCACCTCGCACGAGAGCTGGCCATCCATGTGGCGCTGCTCGCCCGGCGCGGCGAGGACGACGAGGCGCTGGCCTTCAGCCTGTGGGCCTCCCACGACGCCATCTGGGGCCTGGGCACCGCACCGGAGAGGGCGGCGCTCACCGGAGAGCTGCTGACCCTGGCCCGCCGCACGGGCGACGTCGAGATGGAGAGCATCGCCGCCGCGTTGCGCTGGGTCGCCCTGCTCGAGCAGGGCGACCCCGCCTATTTCGACCAGTTCCGCGAGTTCGTCGCGCTCGGCGGCCGCGCCGACCTGCCGCGCATCGACATAGCGACGGCCAGCGACCGCAGCATCATCGCCGCGCTCACGGGCGACTTCGGTCAGGCGGAGGCGCTGCTCGACGACCTCACCCGGTTCGAGCACGGGCACGACCACTGCCTGTACATGCTGGACCACCACCGCTGGGCCGTGCGCATGCTGCAGGGCCGCGACGACGGCCTGGACGAGATCCACCGTGCGCTGCGCCGGAGCCGGCACCCCTGCCCTGGCCTGCTTGAGGGGATGACCGCGCTGCGCAGGGGAGACGGCGTGACCGCCCTGCGCCACCTGCGCGAGACCATGGCCAGGGGCGAGCCGCGACGTTCGGTGCAGCCCCTGTGGTTGCGGTTCCAGGCCATGGTGGCGGCGTGGTCGCGCGACCCGGAGTTGTGCGAGAAGGCGCGGGCCGAGCTCGATCCCTACCTCGGCACCTGGGCGGTGTCGATGTACGGCTGGGACATCGGCGGTCCGGTGGTCCTCCTGCGTGCCCTCGTCGACGCGGCGCAGGAACGCTGGGACGAGGCGATCGACGGGTTCACCGCCGCCTGGCACTCCGCCGAGCTGCTCCTCGCCCGTCCGTGGTCCGTCGAGGCGCGGGCGCATCTCGGCGAGGCGCTGCTGCGGCGGGGCCGCCCGGGCGATGCCGAGGAGGCCGGGAAGCTGCTGGACGACGTGGAGAGCGAGGCGAGCCGGCTCGGCATGCGGCACGTCCTGGAGCGCGTCCGCAGGAGCCGCACACCGCCCGGCGCCGGAGCCGAGTTCCGGCGGGACGGCGCGGTCTGGACCCTGGGGTTCGGCGGCCACACCGTCCGCCTGCCCGACGCCAAGGGCCTGCGCGACCTCCACTTCCTGCTGAGCCATCCCGGGGCCGACCTGCCCGCCGTACGGCTGCTCGACCCGGAGGGCGGGGAGCTGGTCGTCGCCGCCCGGGGGATGGGCGGCGACGCGGTGCTCGACGAGGAGGCCAAGGCGCGATATCGGCGCCGGCTCGCCCGGCTCGACGAGGAGATCGACCGGGCGGCCGAGCGGGGCGACGACGGCCGGGCGGTGGAGTTCGACAGAGAACGGGCGGCTCTGCTGGCCGAGCTGCGCTCCGCCTCCGGGCTCGGCGGGCGTGACCGCCGGCTCGGCGACGAGGCGGAGCGCGCCCGCAAGGCCGTCACCGCCCGCATCCGTGACGTGCTGCGCAAGCTCGACCGCCTGCATCCCGCGTTGGCCGCGCACCTGCGCTCGGCCGTCTCCACCGGCGCCACCTGCCGCTACCAGTCCGGCCACGAGATCACCTGGCGCCTGTGACCTACTTGCGGTTGTAGAGCCGCATGGTCAGCGCGCCGAAGATCACGACCGACAGCGCGCCGCAGACCAGCACCCAGGTGACCTCCCCGGCGTCCGGGCTGCCCGCCATCAGGGAACGCGCCGCGGTGACCAGGTGGGAGATGGGGTTGACCCCGACGAACGCCTGCAGCCAGCCCGGCATGGTCTGCGGGTCCACATAGACGTTGCTGAGGAAGGTGAGCGGGAACAGCACCATCATGCTGACGCCCATCACCGACTTCTCGCTGCGTAGCAGCAGCCCGAACATCGTCCAGATCCACGAGAACGCGAACGAGAAGGCCACCAGCAGCGCGATCGCGGCCACCACGCCGACGACCCCGCCCTGCGGGCGGAAACCCAGCACCAGGCCGACCACGAGGATGACCGTCGAGGCCATCGTGTAGCGCAACGCGTCGCCGAGCAGGTAGCCGATCATGGTCGACGGCCGCCAGATCGGCAGACTGCGGAAGCGGTCGAAGACGCCCTTCTCGATGTCCTTGTTGACCTCGACCCCGGTGTACATCGTGATCATGACGACGCTCGTCACCATGATGCCCGGCAGCAGGAACTGCAGATACTCCGTCGGCGAGCCCGCCAGCGCACCGCCGAACAGGTAGGTGAACATCAACGTCATCATGATCGGGAACGCGGTGACGTCGAACAGCTGCTCGGGCACGTGCTTGATCTTCAACATCGCCCGCCAGCCGAACGTCAGCGAGGCCGACAGGGCGCTGGGGCGCGGCGGGCGCACCCCGGGTGCCAGGACCGCGCCCAGCATGTCGGCGGCGGGGACGAAGGACGTGCCGGTCTCGGTGGTCGTGGCGCTCATGCCGCCTCCTCCTGAGCGTTCTCGCCGGTGGCCGGGTGATCCGTGAGTGCCAAGCTGTGTTCCCCAGGAGGCGCGCCTGTCAGCGCGAGGAAGGCTTCATCGAGGCTGGGCTGGCCGAGGGAGAAGTCGTCCACGACGATGCCGGACGCCGCCAGTGCCGCGAGGGCACGCGAGGCCCGCTCCGGGCCCGCGTCGGCGTCGTCCCCGGCGATGCGGGCCGTCAGGGCGACCGGATCGGCTTCCAGATGGACCTGGGTGTTCAGCTCCTTGGCCAGCACCCGCTCGGCCTCCGGCCGCTGCGCGGCGTCGCGCAGCCGCACGTGCACCGCCCCCGAGCCGACCGACGACTTGAGCTCGCCCGGCGTGCCCTCGGCGATGACCCTGCCGTGGTCGATGACCGCGATGCGCCCCGCCAGCCGGTCGGCCTCGTCCAGATACTGCGTGGTGAGCAGCACGGTCGTGCCGTGGGCGACCACGATCCTGATGATGTCCCAGACCTGGTTGCGGCTGCGCGGGTCGAGGCCGGTCGTGGGCTCGTCCAGGAACAGCAGGTCGGGCGTGTTGAGGATGCTGGCCGCGATGTCCAGCCGTCTGCGCATGCCGCCCGAGTAGTTCTTGACCTGCCGGCGGGCGGCCTCGGTCAGCCCGAACGCCTCGAGCAGCTGCATGGCCCTGTCTTTGGCGGCGGCCTTCCTGTGGCCCAGCAGCCTGCCGAGCAGGACCAGGTTCTCCACCCCGGTCATCTCCTCGTCCACCGAGGCGTACTGGCCCGTCAGGCTCACCCGGCCGCGTACGGCGTCGGCCTCGCGCAGCACGTCGTGGCCGAAGACCCTGGCCTCGCCGCCGTCCGGGCGCAGCAGGGTCGCCAGCATCTTGACCGCCGTGGTCTTCCCCGCCCCGTTGGGGCCGAGGACGCCATATACCGTGCCCGCCGGCACCGTGAGGTCGAGCCCGTCCACCGCGCGGTTGTCGCCGAATGTCTTGACCAGGCCCGATGTCTCTATCGCCAGGTCGTGCATGATCTGTCGTCTCCGTTTCATCCAAACCTTCACGAAAGAGGCGCCAGATCCGGGGCACCCGCCGCTAGATCCGATCTAGCGGCGCCGTTGCGGGCCGGCAAGAGCCGGATCCGTGACATCTGTCGTGGGCGGGTCGTGACATACGACGGAGGTCCGCATCGGGGCGGCGGCGGACGCTCGCCCTGTGAACATTCATGACCGCGCCCCCGCCCTCTCCACCACGGGGCTGCGCAAGACGTACGGCGAGACCCGCGTGGTCGACAGGATCGACCTGGTGGTGAACCGAGGGGAGGTGGTGGCCCTGCTCGGCCCCAACGGCGCGGGCGAATCCACCACCATCGACATGGTCGTCGGGCTGTTCATCCCGGTGAGCACGTTCCCCGACGCGCTCGCGACGGTGGCCAAGGTGCTGCCGAGCTACTGGCTCGCCCAGGTCGGGCACGCGGCCGCTTTGGACGGTGCCATTGGGGAGGGCGGCGGGCAGGCCGCGCTGGTCCTGACGCTGTACACGCTCGTGCTGGGCGTGGCCATGACCGCCGGGATCCGCCTGCCGCCCCGGCGGCGGATCCTGCTCGTCGCGGCGCTGTTCGTGCTCGCGGCCGTCGCGGCCATGCTGCGCGACGGCCCGCTCTGTCTGGGCCACGCCGGCGTGTTCAGCTACGTGCTCGCGGTGGCGGCCTGGCTGCTCCCGGCGCGCTGGGGCGTGCTGCTCGCGGTGGAGCCCGACATCGAGGTGATGGCCCAGGTCGGCTCGGGCGAGGAGGTCGTCGAGGCGGCCCGGCGCAGCCGGCCGGACGTGGCCCTGCTCGACGTGCAGATGCCGGGCAGGGACGGCCTGGAGGTCACGGCCGACCTGCGTGCTGCGCTCCCGTCCTGACCATGGCGGAGATAGCCCGGAGCCTGCACCTGTCAGCGGGGACCGTGCGCAACCATCTGTCGGCGGCGATCGGCAAGACCGGCGCCGGCACCCGTGCCGAGGCCGCCCTGGTAGCCGACGAACACGGCTGGCTCTGACGCCTCACATCGCGTACGAGGACGGCCAGAAGGCGACCCGGCGGTGATCGTCCTGGAAACGAGTGATCGTGAGGACGACCGCGATGGCCAGGGCGGCGGCCCCGATGGTCAGGACGTTGCCGGCGACGCTGAAAAGGGCGGCATCCCGAATGTCCGGCAACTCCTTGGAATTGGCGAACAACACGCTCAGCCCCCTCGTCACGAACGAGGTGACCCACCATGTCAGCCACCATGCCCAGACAAGACCGGAACGGCGGGCGGCCGCGAGGCTTCCGGTCTCCTGGACGGCGCCCGGCTTGGAAGACGTCCAGATGTCGTCGACGATCTGTTTCGGGAACCAGAGACTGACGATCGGCGCGAACCACCCGAAGATCAGCCAGGGTCTGGCCCGCCGGTGCGGCCACGGGCTCAGTGTCTCGGCATTCGCCCTGGCCCGGAACAGCCAGATCAGGAACATGACGGCGGTGGCGTAGTAGGCGACGGTCTCCACCAGCCCGGACATCGAATACAACCTGTCGTTGGTTTCGAGATCGCTGAGGGGCACGGAGTTCATATCGGCCAGGAACCTGTCGATGAGCACGATGCGCTGCACGTCGACGGCGAAGGCGAGCACGCGCACCACGGCGTCGACGACCAACATCACGACGGCCGCCGTCCCCAGGCCCCGTATCGGACGCAGAGGTGTGAGCGGTGGTGCGGGATACACGATGACTCCTCGAAATAGGCCGACGAGTCATCATCCAGCAGAGCTCCGAGCCCGACCGCGCGCGTATCTCACCCGGGACGATGCTGTGATCAAGCCGGGATCGGGTCATCCGGAGTACCGCCGAAGCGGACGACGGCAACACCCCGGTCGCCGACGTCCCCCGGGAAAATGGAATGACCGGAAAGCGGGTCAAGCGCGAGAATCGCCCGCGTGTCCCAGCCCATATTGCAGACGGACCGCATCACGCTTGTGCCGCTGTCGGACGACCACCTTGAGCACGAGATCGAGCTCGACGCCGATCCCGAGGTGATGCGCTACCTCACCGGCCGTGCGCGCACCCGTGAGGAGGTGGAGGCCCTCCACCGCCAGCGGCTCGCCGCCGCGCACAGCGCTGCCGGGCTCGGCTTCTGGGCCGGGTTCGTGGACGGCCGGTTCGTCGGCTGGTGGCTTCTGGAGCCGCCCGAGCGTGCCGACCAGGGCCCGGCCGACGGACAGGCCGAGCTCGGATACCGGCTCCTGCGGCGCTACTGGCGTCAGGGCCTCGGCAGCGAGGGAGCCCGCGAGCTGCTTCGTTACGCGTTCGAAGACCTCCGGCTGAACCGCGTCTTCGCCGAGACCATGGCGGTCAACGCCGCCTCCCGCGCGACGATGGCCGCGATCGGCATGCAGTACGTCCGTACGTTCCACATGGACTGGGAGGAGCCGCTCCCCGGGAGCGAGCTCGGTGAGGTCGAGTATGCGATCACCCGGGAGCAGTGGCTCGTTTCCAGAACGGCCACCGCCTGATCTGGCTAGGTTGACGGAATGGACGTGGAGATCAGCGGCATACCGGTGCATTTCGCCGAGCACGGCGACGGGATGCCCGTTCTGGCGTTGCACGGAGCGGGGGTGGACCATCGCGAGATGGTCGGCGCCTTGGAACCCGTCTTCCGCGACCGGCCCGGTTATCGGCGCGTCTACCCGGACCTGCCGGGCATGGGGCGCACGCCGGTGGCCGACCGGCTCCGCGGCTCCGACGACGTCCTCGATCTCGTGCTCGGTCTGGTCGACGCCGTTGCCGGCGATCAGCGGTTTGCGGTCGTCGGCCACTCGTTCGGCGGATATCTGGCCAGGGGGGTCGCCGCCCGGCGTCCGGCCCAGGTCGCGGGGCTGGCGCTGATCTGCCCCCTCGGCGAGGACGCGCGTGACGTGCCCGCACACGAGGTGCAGCACGCCTCGGCCGACGTGGCCGACGCGCTGAGCCCGGCCGAGCAGGCCCAGTTCCGCGACTACTTCGTGGTGCAGACGCCCGCCACCCTCGAACGGTTCCGGGAGCACGTGGCCCCGGCCCTGCCCCTTGTCGACCGGGACGGCCTCGGGCGGGTCTTCGAGCGATGGCGGCTGAGCGACACCTCCCCGTACACCGGCCCGACGCTGATCCTCGCCGGGCGCCAGGACGCCACCGTGGGGTACGCCGGCGCCTGGGAGCTGGTGGAGCGATATCCGCATGCCACGTACGCCGTCCTCGACCGGGCCGGGCACGCGCTGCCGCACGAGCAGACCGGGCTGCTGGCCGCGCTCGTCGGCGAATGGCTCGACCGAGTGACGATCTGTTAGAGATTCGGTGGGTACGGATCGCTTCGCAGCCTGCTGTACATCCAGCCGTCGCGCCACTGACCGCGGAGGAACTCCACCGCGCGTAAGACGCCCTCGAAGGTGAATCCGGCCTTCTCCAGCGACTTCTGCTCCGCGATGTTCTCCGGATGGGTGAACGCCTGGATGCGCTCGACCGGGGTGTGGGTGAACAGGTAGTCGCACAGCATCGCCTGAGCGCGCCAGCCGATGCCGTGCCCCCGCCGGTCAGGAAGCAGGGCGATCCCTATTTCCCAGAATCGGGAGAGCCCGACCCCCCGCGCCGACCAGCTCACCAGGCCCGCGGCCGTGCCGTCGGCCTCGACGATGAGCCTGCTGTCGTCCTCGCCCAGGTATCCGTCCTTGGCGTAGCGCCGCGCCGGGGCCTGAGCGTCGCGGAATCCCGCCCAGTCGAGGCCGATCAGTCCCGGTTCTGTGACGAACCGCCGGAAGATGTCGAGATCGTCCTCTTGCACCGGTCGCAGCCGTACCTCAAGCGCGCTCACCGTGCCGCCTCCTCTCGATGCTCTTCGACACTAGCCCCGAGATCATCAGCCCGTGACGGCGCGGAGGGCTCCGGGGTGGCGGCCCGTGAGGCGGTCGAGCCTGGCGGCGGTGGCGTCGTCCGCGGGGAGGTAGGCGATGAGGAGCTGGCTGTCGTCGTCGGACAGGCCGAGGGTCTCGTAGGCCAGCCGTAGTTCGCCCGCCTCGGGATGCGCCAGCCGTTCGAGACCGGTGCGCTTGGACGGGCCGGGCGCAGTCGCCAGCCGGTCGGTGAAGGGCGCGCCGACGGCCAGGGTCAGCTCGTTGACGAGGTGCTCGACGTGCGGGTCCTCCCGGGAAATCCCCGGTTTCAGCGCGGCGAGCCGCTCGCCGGCGACCCGGTCCCAGTCGGGGTACGCGGCCTTGGCCCGGAGGTCGGCGAAGACGTACCGCACCAGGTTGGGCGGCCGGTGGTCGAGCAACCCGATGGGGCCGGCAAGCAGTTCGTAGCCGTTCGTGTGGGCGAGCACGTCACCGAGCCGGTTGACGACCACCGCCGGGGCGGGTTCGAGCCGGTCGAGCAGCGCCCGGACGGTGGGGCGGACCGACTGCGCGGGCGGCCCCTGGCATGGGCCGACGAGCCGGCCGGCACCGTCGGCCGCCTTGAAATGGTGGAGCAGGTGGAGGCGGTCGTCGGACGACAGGCGCAACGCGTCGGCGAGGGCGGCGAGCACGGGCACCGAGGGGTGACGGTCCCGCCCCTGCTCAAGCCGGGTGAGATATTCGACGCTGATTCCGGCCAGCGTGGCCAGTTCGGAACGGCGAAGGCCGGGGGTGCGGCGCCGGGCGCCGCCGGGCAGCCCGACCTCGGCGGGGGTGACCGCCTCACGGCGGGACCGCAGGAACTCTCCCAGGGTGTTGTCGCTCACGCTTCGCAGGCTATCGAGCGACCTCGCCTCCGATCGTGGCCCTGCGGGGGCCAGTCTCGGCCCGGCCTCCCTCGGGTGGTCCCCGTCACCGGATCCTCGGTGCTGTTCACGGTTGTCATTGACATGAGGAGCGCCGACATGGATCTGGGACTCACCGGCCGTACGGTCGTCGTGACGGGGGCCTCCGGCGGCATCGGGCGGGAGATCGCCCGCGGGTTCGCCGCCGAAGGAGCCGACGTGGTGCTCACCTATCACCACGCGCAGGACGGCGCGGAACGGCTCGCCAAGGAGATCGGCGGGCGCTCGCTCGTCGCGCCGTACGAGATGGACGACGACGAAGCGGCCCGCGGCCTGGTCGAGAGTGTGCTCGCGTGGTCGGGCCGGATCGACGTGCTGGTCAACAACGCCGTGCACTGGGGCGCCGCCGAGCCGGATGCGGACCTCCCGTTCGACGCTGTGCCCGACGAGAGGTGGCAGAAGGTGATCCGGGCCAACGTCGAGGGGGCGCTGCGGCTCAGCCGGGCGGTCGTCCCGTCGATGCGGGAGCGCGGATGGGGCCGGATGGTGCACATCTCGTCGAGCATCGCGGTCGACGGCATGCCCGGCGGGGAGTACTACGGGGCGGCCAAGGCGGCGCTGCACGGTTTCAGCAGGTCCGCCGCGTTCGGGCTGGGGAAGGCCGGTGACATCCTGTCCAACGTCATCATGCCCGGCTTCACCAGGACCGAGACGAACGCCGAGATGGCCGAGCAGTGGGGCGGGCACTACAGCGCGCGAGCTCCGATCGGCCGCCTGCTCGACGCCGCCGAGGTCGCGAAGGCCGTCGTCTACCTGGGCTCGGCCGCCAACTCCGGCATCACCGGACAGGCGATCAAAGTGACCGGCGGGGCCTGACCCCTGTTCGCTGTGACGACCCGATGCGAGCCCGCGCTGAAGCCGTCCGCTGGTCTGTGCCTGACGACCTGCGGGCCCGCACGACATGGGCCGCGGTTACGCACCGCTAGAGGTGGTTCTACTGGCGCATGAGCATGAAGGTGTGCTGCCCCTCCGCGCCGATCTCGGCGTCGAGCGTCTTGTCGTCGAGCGCGGGTGCCACCCCCGCCTCGACGAAGACCCGGGTGTCCGCCTTCTCGATCACCTGGTCGCCGGCCTGCGGCGAGCTCACCAGAGACAGTTCGAGGGAGGCTTCCGGGCCGGGCTTCGCCGCCAGTCGCAGGCCCGCCTCATCGGGGATGTCGTCACCGGCCGTCAGATCACGAATCGCGATGACGGCGTTGTCGGTCAGCGTCAGCATTGGAATGCTCCTTCACGAATGGGGGACGGATTTTTCGAACGGCCGGAGAAAAGCCCCGGCGCCACCTGAGGTCGGGACGGCCCGACGGTGAGTGTGCGACGCCGGCCACTCCGACCTCGTTACGCCGTACCCCCGATCCGCGGAGGAAACCGCGTAGCGCTCCGGCCGTGCATGTCCTACCGACCACTGCCGCCCATCGGTCCCCGGGGTTGAGGAACCTGCGGACAGCCCTTGGCGGTGCCCGCGAGTAACTTTGCGGAGGGCTTAGGAAGGGTCGTCCCCGCGCTGCCAGTCAGCCGACCTTGCCTTGGCATGCAGCCTGACCTCGCACTCGCGCGCCGAGCGGATCGGCCAAGAGACATCAGTCGAAAAGAGAGAGATCAATGGATTCCGCGAGGGCTGCGTAGCCCGCGTCGTTGCCGTGGAGGTGGTCGCCCATGTGCAGGTCGCTGCAAATGAGGGTGGGGTCGGCCGGGTCGCGCCAGACGGCGTCGAAGTCGAGTACGCCGTCGAAGGCGTCGCTCGCGCGGATCCATGAGTTGACCTGTTCGCGTGCTTTGTCACCCTCGGGTGAGTACATGTCCGAGCCGCCGTAGGGAGCGATGGTCGCGGCGTAGGCCTTTGAGCCGTGCGCGCGGGCTCGGGCCGCTAGCTGGAGGTGGGCTGCGATGACGTCGTCCGCGGTGACGGGCGCGCCGGGGAACATCTCGAGGAATCCGGCGGTCTCCTCAGTGCGTGGGGCGAAGGAGAAGACGAGGTCATTGCCCACTGCGATCACCACGTGGCCAAGGCCCGGGGTGGCGAGGACGTCGCGGTCGAAGCGGGCGAGGGCGGCGGTGCCGATGCCGTCGGCGAGGATGCGGTTGCCGCCGATGCCCTGGTTGACCACGCAGAGCGTCTGTCCGCCGCGGGCGGCTAGGCGCTCGGCGAGCAGGTCGGTCCAGCGTCGGTCTGCGCCGGGGGTGGAGCCGATTCCATCGACGCGAGAGTCGCCGAGGACGGCGATGGCCTTTGTCGGTGTGCCGGACTGCACTTCCACGGCCGTGATCAGGGCTTGTGCCGGCAAGGGGGCTGCGCCTGTGGGCGTGGACGTGAGTGTGGTGGCGTCGCCGGGGATGATCCAGCCGAGTGCGTGGAAGGTCCCGTGGCAGGTGCAGGTGTCGACTTGGCCGGGTAGGTAGAGGCTGATCGTCAGCCGCGACAGCGCGG
Organism: Microbispora hainanensis; assembly: GCF_006874475.1. Classification (GTDB taxonomy): domain Bacteria; phylum Actinomycetota; class Actinomycetes; order Streptosporangiales; family Streptosporangiaceae; genus Microbispora; species Microbispora hainanensis. The sequence goes on along the minus strand of NZ_VIRM01000047.1, from coordinate 12,700 downwards.
CGATGGGTAGATCGATGGGGTCGCTGAGGATCGGCGCGCCCGCCGGTATGGTGGTGGTCGGCTTGCCGCTGAAGGTCACCGCTTGATCGCTTCCGTTCTCGGTCCCGATGCCGGAGTCTGTGATGGCGACGCGGGCGGCGCCGATGGTCAGTGGTGCGGTTCCGTACTCGTTGCTGATGCGGATGCGAATGCTGTGTCCGCCGCCGCTGACGCGGACGACTTGCCGCAGCGTGGCGTTGCCGAAGGGTTCGACGAAGCTGACGGAGTTGTCCGGTGCCTGCGGCGAGGCGCCCCAGGTGCGAACCCATTCGAACGCGTCCGCGTCCGGCCTGTCGGGGTTGGAAGGGCGGGCGATGCTGGCGGTCATGGTCGTTGTCCTTCGGTTGTCGGTGTCGCGACTGGTGTTCTGGCCGGTGGCGCTCGCATGGTTCGGTCTCAAGCGGCTTTGCCCGCGGTCGTGGAACATGCGATTGGCGTTCACGGTCTGCCGCTTTCAGATCGATGCTCCGGCGCAGGTGAGCCGATCAGGAATGGATGTGCACTGCCGTTCGAGGTCGTTACGCACCACACCGGAGGCGTACCGGATCCGGCGCTCCCACCTCTGGGCCGCGCCCTGCAGCGCGTGGTCGGAGCCGAAGTCGAGCGCAACAGCCTGGCCCTGGTGCATCAGGTCGCCGAGGCGGGTGCCGTCATCGAGCCGTTGGGCGCGTAGCCGTGCACGGTGTGGGGTTCGGTGGGTCATCGGAGGTTGGTGATGCCGTCCAGGACCAGCGCGATGCCGGTGAGGAACTGCTCGCGGTCGTCGTGCTCTCGCATCTGGCCGGCGATGGCGTGCATGAACGGGTAATCGTCGGGGTCGAGCTCCTGCCACGCCCTCGATGCTGCGCCGAGGAACTCTTCGCGGTCCGCCTCGCTCTCGACATCTGAGGTATCCCCTTCGATGCGGGCGTTCTGGCTGACCGCGCCGAGGATGTAGTGCACGAGCGTCGAGGTCGCGCCGAACCAGGCGGCTTGCGGCACGCCCAAGGCGACCACCTGCTGGCCGATCCTCTCGAAAATCCCCACCGTCACCGGGCCGACCGGGTTGCGGATGATCTGGAGCGCCAGCCGCGTGGCGAGCCACTGGTGTTCAGCGATCGCATCGAACAAGGCCAGCGCGACGAAGCGGATCTCATCCTCGGGCGTGGCCGAAGCCCCGCCAGGCCTGGTCGCCAGAGCGGCCGTGATGACGGTTTCTGTCGCCGTATCCAAGAGCTCGTCCCGGGTGCCCACGTGGTAGTAGATCGCCCCGGACCCGGTGGCCAGGCGCTCTGTCATCGCCCGGACGGTCAGCGCCCCCTCGCCGCCCGTATCGAGCAGCTCGATGGCGGTATCGATGATCTGCTCCCGCGAGAGCACCTGGTTGCGCCGCTGTGTCCGCCGCGCTCGCGTTGCCATGTCTCCACGGTAGCCCATTTGGTACATCGAACCAACTTGGAACACTGAACCAGTTTCTCCCCGGTCAAGCTCGAAGAGCCACTTAAGTTACTCGCGGGTACCGCCAACGGCTGTCCGCGGGTCCTCAACCCCGGTCCTCTTCCCATCGCTTGTTCTCGCGGCGTCCGGAGTGCGGCACGGCACATAGGACGCTACATATGCAGAGCTACTTACTTGTTTTTCTGTAATAACAAGTACTAGCGTCGTAGCCATGATTCTTGTCACCGGAGCGACGGGGCTCAGTGGATCGATCGTGGTCCGGGAGGCCGCCCGGCAGAACGTTCCGATCCGAGCGCTGGTCAGAGACCCGGACAAGGCCCGCAAGTTCCACGGGCTGCCGGGTGTGGACGTGGTGGAGGGCGACATGCTGCGCCCCGAGACCCTGACGGCCGCCCTGCGCGGCGTGGAGCGCGTCCTCATGATCTCCTCCCCGAGGGAGCGGATGGTGGAGACGCAGCGCACCTTCATCGACGCGGCCAAGGCCGCGGGCGTGCCGCACATCGTGAAGTACTCCGGCAAGGAGTCGGGCGTCGGGTTCGATCCCGGCAGCTTCATCGGGACGCGTGAGCACCTGGAGATCGAGCGCCACCTCGAGGCGTCCGGCCTGGCCTGGACCCACCTGCGTCCGAGCCAGTTCATGGAGGCATACCTGCCCGGCACCCTCACCGGCCTGGATCCGCACCGGCGGGAGCTGCGCCTGTCCATCGGCGACAGCAGGCTGGCGCCCGTCGCCATCGCGGACGTCGCGAAGGTCGCGGTCGCGCTGCTGAGCTCCGGCGGCAACGAGGGCAGGGCGTACGACATGACCGGCCCGGAGGCGCTGACGATGAAGGAGGTCGTCGAGCAGATCTCGGCGGCGACGGGAACCGCCTTCCACCACGTGGAGCTGCCGTTGCAGGACAAGCTGCGCGAGTGCGCGGAGGCGGGGATGCCCGAACCGTCCATCCGCATCGTGCGCGAGCTGTTCGCCGAGCGCAGGCGGCGTCCCCAGTCCCACGTGCGGCTGGAGACCCACCGCGCGTTCGGAGTGCGGCCCACGACCTTCGCCGAGTTCGCCCGCGGCCACGCGGCGGCATTCCTCGATGCGAACGTCTTTGGAGGAATGAAATGAGCCCGGAACCGCACCAGGCGGCCATCGAGCCGGCTGAGGAGCGCGCCGTACGGGCCCTGTTCGAGGCGACGTCGGCCGCGTGGTCGGACGGCGACGGCGGCACGTTCGCCGGCCGGTATGCGCCGGACGCCACCGTGATCCTGCCCGGGGTCCACCTGCGGGGCAGGGACGGCATCAGGTCGGCCATGGGCGCCGCCTTCGAGGGGTCGTTGAAGGGGTTCAGGCGCGTCCATGCGCCGGAGGGCATCCGGTTCCCCGTTCCGGACGTGGCCCTCGTCATCACGCGGAGCGTCACGGTGTTCGCGGGGGAGGAGGAACCGCCGGCCGACCGGTGGGAGCTGGCGACCTGGACGCTCATACGGCGCGACGAAGAATGGCTCGTCGAGGCCTATCACAGCTCCCCGGCGTGACTACGGGAAAGCAAGCACCTGCTCCGGGATGAGTAGGATGAGCACGTGATCACGGCACGCACGTACGGCGACCCCTGTGCCGCGGCGCGCGCCCTCGACCTGGTCGGGGAGCGCTGGGCGCTGATGATCGTCCGGGATCTGCTCTTCGGCCCGAAGCGCTACAGCGACCTGCAGAGCGGCCTGCCCAACGCCAGTCCGACCGTGCTCTCGCAGCGGCTGCGCGATCTGGAGGAGGGCGGGGTGATCCGGCGGCGCAAGCTGGGCCCGCCGGCGCGCGCGTGGGTCTACGAGCTCACCGAGTGGGGCCACGACCTGGAGCCGATCCTCGTGCACCTCGGCCGATGGGGCCGGCAGTCCCCGTTGAAGGAGACGACGACGCCCCTCGGGACCGATTCGCTGATGCTCGCGGTGAAGAGCCACCTCGAACCCGCCCGGCTGGGCGACCTCGACGCCACGTTCCTGGTCGACGTGGGCGAGGACGTCTTCACCCTCCGCGTGTCCGGCGGCGAGCTCGCGATCCGCAGGGGCGAGCCTGATCGGTGGGACGTCGCCCTGCGGACCGATCCGGCCGGTCTCAAGGCCCTGGTGATCGACGGGACACCGCCCGGCCGGCTCGGGGAGCGGCTGGAGACCACCGGCGACCGCGCGGCCCTCCAGCGGCTGCTCGACGCCCTCGCGACAGAGTGACCGAAGGGGAGACCGCACATGAGCTCGTCACCGGAATCGAGTGAGGTCGAGACCCTCCTCGGCTACCTGAGCTGGAAGCGGCGGCACGTCATCGACATCCTCGACGGCCTGGACGAGGCCGACCTCCGGCGTCCGGTCCTTCCGTCGGCCTGGACCCCGGTCGGCCTCGTCCACCACCTCGCCCTCGACGTCGAGCGCTTCTGGTTCCGCGCGGTCTTCGGCGGCGACCCCGAGGCGGTGGCCTCGTTCGCCACCTCGGCCGACGCGTGGCAGGTGCCCGGCGACCGGCCCGCCTCGGAGGTGTTCGACCTCTACCGCGAGGAGACGGCGCGCGCCGACAAGGTGATCGCCTCCAACGGCCTGGACCAGACGCCGCGCTGGTGGCCGGACCACCGTGACGACCGGCCGCCGCGCGACCTGCGTGCGGCGATCCTCCACGTCATCGTCGAGACGGCGACCCACGCCGGCCATCTCGACGCCGTACGCGAGCTGATCGACGGCAGGCAGTTCCTCGTCCTCGACTGAGTCAGGAGACGGGGCAGCAGGACAGGCCGTCAAAGTGACCGGACGTGCCTGATCGGATCGATACCCCGGAGTACGCCGCGCGGATTGTAGGAAGTACTTCACGTACTTGACGTACGTATCTCTCGATCCGATACTGGCAGTGGGACGAGAGGAAGTGGCATGGGAGTGCATTTCGCCAGCTACACGGAGGCCAGAGCCAAGCTCAAGGAGCTCCTCGACGCTGCCGAGCGGGGTCGGAGTGCGACCGTTCGCCGCGACGACCGGACCGCCGCTGTAGTAGACGGCGAGCGCTTGCGATACTTCCTGGCTCGAATCTGCCCATCCAACGCCCAGGTAGTGGCCGAGGATGGCGGATGGTCGGTCTTCATTCCAGGGCTGCCGGTCGCCGCGGACGGGCGGACGTTCGACGAGGCCATCGACGAGATGATCGACGCGCTTCGAGAGTACGCCGAGGATTGGCAGGACCACCTGTTGGACGCGGTCAACCACCGCGACAACTGGGGTCTGGTGCAGATGATCTGCCTGAGCAGCGACGACCAGCTACGGGAGTGGCTGATAGGGGCGGCTCAATGACGTGGCCGCAGCCGACCCGGGAAGATCACGAGCGTTTCTGCAAGAACGAAGGCTGGCGGCGAATCCGGGACGCCAGGGGACGGACGGGCACGCACCACGTCACGTACGAGTTCGACCTCCCTGCGGGCGGCGTCCTGCGGACGCGAATTTCACATCCACCTGACCGCACGACATACGGGCCCAGCCTTTGGGCTCATATCCTGCGAGATCAGCTCCAGGTCTCCGAGGAGGAGTTCTGGGGCTGCGTCCGGGACGGGATCGTGCCTGACCGGGGAGGCCCTCAAGCGCCGGCTGAGGCGCTGCCCGCAGACCTGGTCTATCTCCTCATCCATCGAGCCGGGCTGACCGACGCCGAGGTCGGCCGCATGTCGCGAGATGAGGCGCTTGCTCGTCTTCAGATCTTCTGGTCGGAAGGCTCGTAGGCCGGTTCAGGAGGTGGGGCAGCGGTAGGCGGCGTGGCGGTTGGGGGAGCAGCACACCACGCCGCACGTGAGGAACCGGCCGCCGCTCAGCCAGATGCCCCACTGCACGTCGACGCCGCCAGCGAGTGCCTCGCGGGCGTTGCGCAGCCGTACGTCGAGCCCGATCCGGGCCTCGTCGGCCGGGCGGAGGAAGGAGCTCTCCATCGACCGGTGGCGCTCCGCCAGCCACGTGAGCGCGTCGTCGTGAGTGGCCGGAGAGGCGTCGATCCGGCGGGCCGGCTTCAGCAGCCAGTCGCACGTACGCATCGGCGGCAGCGGGGAGCTCGTGAACGGACCGGGGTCGGCGGGCGGCAGCGGCGGTCGCCGCTCGGCCTCGTTGCGCAGCTCTTCCCCGATGCCGCTCCACACATAGCAGTGCAGGTGCATGACGCTCCGTACAGTGGGGGTGGCCCCTGCCTGGTGCGAGCGGGCAGGGGCCGCCGTGCTCCTACAGTGTGGTCAGGCCGGCCGCGCGAAGCTCGGCACCGGTGAACCGGAGAGTCCCGGCATCCGGGTTCTTGCTGTCACGCAGGGCGAAGGCGTCCGCCTCGCCCGGAATCGGGGCCAGTTCGACGCAGGACTCCATGTCCTCCTCCTGCTGGTTGCCGCCGCACAGCCGCCGGAAGCGCACTCCGGCGAGGTCGCGGTCGTACAGGTCCATCGGGTTCCTTCCTGTTGGTGGTCCCGCCTCGTACGGTTCGCCGGGCGGGCGTCTTCATAGGGCCCGTCGTCACCGGGCTTGCCTTCATCGGGCGCGGCCGCGTAGCAGGTCCAGCCACACCCGGCGCGCCCGGGCGTCGGGCAGGCGCTCGGTCTCGCGGACTTCCGGCGTTCTGTCGGTTCGGTCCGTACGGCGGACGAACAGCAGCCCGCCGGACGCGCACAGTTCGTACGCCAGCGGCGAGCAGTGGTCGCAGGTGTGGGCCACGACCCGGACCCGGGTAGTGCGCCTGGTCTCAGTCATCCACCGCAGCGCGACCTGCCCTGGTTGCGCGGGCACCAGATGCAGCCCGGGACAGCTGTCAAGAGGCCGAGGCAAGGGCGGCCAGGCTCTCCTGCTCGGCGATGACCCGGCAGAGCTCGGTCAGGTCGTCGCCGTCGACGGTCCGGGCGGCCCCCGCCTCTTCGGCTGCGGCGGGGAATGGCCGCTCGCGAGTCGCCCACAGCCGTCCACGATCGCTCGTCATCACCCGCCAGCCCTCGGTCGGCGCGGTGCCCTTCCGGTCTGTCACAGCTCGGACCTCGATTCCTGAATCCTTGTAGGGCCTGGACTCCGTTCCGTTTCACCTGCTATGACAGCGCTGCGTAACCCTTCCGGCACAGGTGCGGATGAGGGAAACTGAGGGCGCCCAGGGATCACCCCCCGGTCCGAGCGAAGGGGCAGGCGATGAGCGACGACCTACCCGCATGGGCCGTACGGCTGCGGGCCGAGCGGCGCAACAGGTTGTGGAGCCAGCGTGAGATGGCTCGCCGTCTGGTCGAGGCCGCCGACGAGGGCATCCGTCCTCGCCTGCCGTCGCGGGAGACGATGATCCGCCGCATCAAGGCGTACGAGGCCGGGCACAACCGCCCCGGCGACCCCTATCGCGTGCTGTACGTCCGAGCCTTCGGGCTCACCGAGGCCGAGCTGTTCGGAGAACCGGTTGCCGCTCCGACGCGCGAGGACGATGTCATCGACTTCGTCGCCTGGATCGAGCAGACCAACGTCGGGGACGGCACGATCGGCATGCTCGCGGAGGAGGCGCGACGCCTCGGTGAGAGCCACGCCCACGTTCCTCCCGCGCGGGTGCTGTCTGATGTCGTCCGCCTCGAACGGAACGCTCGCGCACTGTTGTCCGGTGGCAGGCAGAGGCTTCGCCAAACCCGCGAACTGCTCCGCATCGAGGCCGAACTTCTGGCCCACGCCTGCATCCTCCTCGGGGACCTGCACCGCAACGCTGTCGCCATGACTTACGGCACGGCCGCTGCCATGTGTGCCGAGGAAGCCGGCGCAAGCCCGGCCGCCACGCTCAGCGCCCAGGCGAAGACCGAACGATGGCGGGGCCGGCTCGCCGCGTCGGCTGACCTGGCACGCCGTGGGTACGAGTGCAGCCCGCCGACCCAGCTTCGCGTCCTGCTGGCAAGCCAGGAGGCCAACGCCGCAGGTCTGCTCGGGGACAAGGAACGGGCGCGGGAAGCCCTCCGGCGTGCCGACGAGGCCGCCGAGGCCCGGCTCACCCAGGACTCCGGCATCTCGCCCTGGTCGTGCCCGCGCCCGCGGCAGGCGTTGTACGCGCTCTCGGTCGCTCTGCAGGCCGCCAATCCGGAAGAAGCTCTCCACGCCGCTCGCCAGGCGGAAGCAGCGTGGGCGTCAGGCGATCCGCGCGTCCCTGCGACCTGGGCGCAGATCAGGTTCGGCGCAGCCAACGCGTACGCGATGATGGGCGATCTTCACGGCGCTGCCGAGCAGATCGCGCCCGTGATGAGCATGCCGCCGGAGTTCCGTATGTCCACAGTGACGAACTACCTCGTGGAACTGGACGCGCGGTTGGACGACCGGCGCTTCCAAGGCTCCGACGTCGCAGTGACCCTCCGGGAGCAGATCCGCGACTTCACCTCTGCCGCCCTGTCGGCGGTCGGTGCTGGGGAGGGCGCGTGAGCCCTTTGCCGAAGTTCATGGCCGACCGCTGGGGGAGGCGGGAAATGCTCCCCTCAGGGAAGGGCCGGATCTACTGGCATGTTCTATTTCGCGATCACCCGGAGGTTCGGGCGATAGCGAGCGAGGCCCATCGACGCCTGGCCGGAATCGGCGGGCTGGACCCAGTGCCGCACGAATGGCTGCACCTGACGACCCTCGTCGTCGGCCTTACGGACGAGGTCACGGAGGAGCAGCTCATGGCGCTGATCGCGGAAGCTCGGAAACGCCTGGCGGACGTGCAGCCGGTCACCGTGACACTCGGCCGCGTGCTCTACCACCCCGAAGCCATCGCCTTGGCGGTACGTCCCGCAGAGGCCCTGGCACCGATGCTCGACGCCGTACGGGCCGCCACCCGCGCTGCTGTGGGCCATGACGGCACCTTGGACACCAATCCCTGGGCACCTCACGTCACGGTCGCCTACAGCAGTGCGGAGCAGCCCGCCGAGCCCGTCATCACCGCCCTGGGCCGTCACCTACCCGACTGCGATGTCACGATCGACCACATCAGCCTGGTCCTTCAGGATGGCCCTGAACACCTCTGGAACTGGCATCCGCTGGCAGACGTGCTATTCGGGGCAGCGCGCCAGGAGGCAAAGACGGAATGAGGCCTTGACCCTCCCGCAGGCCGTACAGATACGACGACGCCTTTTTGGTGACGCTGGTTATAGCAGCCAGGGATACATCGACATGCCGCGAGCCACCGCCTACTTGAGGTTAGGCGTGGACTACTGGGAGTTGGACCTGCTGCTCGGTACTGCTCCCGGCTCGGCGCGTCGCGACAAGGACATGTTCTTGTTGCGTCAGGCCGCCGATCTGGCCACTCACGAACTATCGGCGACGCTCCGCCAGGTATGTAGCCTCCTCGGCCATCACCTCAAGCTCCCTTCGGATTGGTGGATGTGCTTGACCAGCATCAACGCGTCTGAAAGGGAAACGGGCGCCCGATGTGTCGCATGCAGATTTGTGCTGACAGTCCGGACAGACTAGACATTGTGGTGTGACTGCGGAGAACAGGGCCGATAGCCGGGACTACCCTGCTGAGGCCTATGCGCCAAATGGGCAGCTTTGGTGGCGTCTGCGCTACCAGCCCGGGAGTCGTCGGCGGTTCGGTGATGAGCGGAAGCTTGCTGCTTGGCTGACGTTCAACGTGAACGAAGGGGACACATTCACGATGGCGGATCTACGTCGCGCACTCGGCGATGAGGTCCCTAACGATGCCGAACACCTGAATCGCCGTCTTAGAGCGCTTCGGCCAGATGGCTGGCGAATTCCATCAAATACCGATGATCGAACCCTTCCCATCGGAACCTATCGATTGGAGGCCAAGGGCTGGCATCCGGGCCTAGGGCCACGGCCCAAGCGCGATGCCGTGTCCGATGCAGACCGTCGCCGGATCTTCAATCGGGATGGCTGGCGCTGCGTAGTGTGTGGGGTGGGGAGCGGTGAGCCGTACCCGGAGAACCCGGACTCAAAGGCGGTTCTCACCGTTGGTCATCGTGTTGCACGCGATCTAGGCGGATCGGTCGAACTCGATAACCTTCAGACTGAGTGCAAACGTTGCAATGAGCCACTGCGCCATGAGCTGGGGTTTCCTGAAACGCTCACCGAACTTCTCCCGGAGGTGAAACGCTTCCGCAAGTCGGAGTTAGAAACTCTGCTGTCGTGGCTGCAAGCCAGGCAGCGTATACGAAACCGGGTAGATGCCGCTTACGATAGAGCTCGCCGACTATCTGAGGGAGAGCAGGAACGGCTGAAGCATACCCTGCGCACGATGATTCAGGGCAGCCGTTAAGGCAATAGTAGTGAGTTCGCCATCACGCATGAACGCCGGACCCTTGCTGCATGAGAACCTCCGAGGGGCCGGCGTACCATGCGACCTCCCAGCCGTCGAATTCCTCTTAGCTGATCTTTGCCTTGTTCTTCAGAAACTGCTCATGTCGAATGTGGTCGTCCTGGCCAACAAAGGCGCGGAACTGGCCTAGCTTGTAGGCGATAGCGTCGGCCCTACTGCTCGTCTCGATATCGAAATCCCGCCCGAGAAGGGCGATCCTGCGTTCCAAGTCATGCTGTTCCAGCTTGAATTCTTTCGCCTCGTCAGGCTCTAGAGCCCGTTTAATTTCGCGAACGATTTGGGTAGCGGTCATGAAGTCGCCGCTTTCGCGCAGTACTCGGTAGATCGGGTCTTGGGTCCTGTCGCATTTGCGTTCACGCGTTCCTGCCTCCTTCTTAAGCGCCGCAGCTATGGCTTCGCCAACGGCGGCAGCAACTGGAGGCGGGAAGGCGTTACCAATCTGCCGATACCGAGAGGTCTTTTTCCCTGTGAAGGACCATGGGAATTCCTCGTCGTTCCAGCCCTGGATGCGCGCAACCATCTCGGTCGTCAGCTTTGGCATGAAGTCTGGATCGTCGTGCACTGTCGGTGGGGTGTCAGCCACGCCTAGGGCGTCCACGCCCATCTCGGCCCAAGCGCGTTTGGCCCTAGTGGGCCCAAGGTCGGCACCTCCATGCTTCTTGGAACCACCGACTATCGTCGGGGCGATGTCGTTGGCCTTTTCCCTCCACGCCTTGGCGCCTCGCCAGCCGTCAGATGCCATCAAGTCGTAAAGGGTTTCGCCGACCGTCGGAGGTTTGCCGACTGGATCTGGCCAGTGAAAGTAATCGGCGAATTCCTCCTGTAGTGCGACGAGGACAAATCGTGGGCGTAGTTGGGGTACGCCATATTCGGAAGCATGGAGAAGCTTCCATTCGGCGACGTAGTTGAGCTCGCGTAGCCGGTCTAGAACATGCTGTCGATAGCCTGCAAAGCGAGGCATGCTTAATCCGCGTACATTCTCTAGGAGCAGCGCTTGCGGCTTAACTATCCCTGCTAGCTCCACTGCCCATGCGAAGAGGTCGCGTTCGTCGCCTGCCCCTAGCTGCTTGCCCGCAATGGTGAATGGTGGGCAGGGAACGCCGCCGGCAAGCAGGGCGACTCCCTCATACTCAGAAGGCTTCCACACGTTTGTGTCGGCTACGTCGCCCGTCTTTACTTCCCAACGGGGGCGGTTATGCCGAAGCGTGTTAGAGGCGTTTTCGTCCAGTTCGACGGCTAGTGCGTGCTCGAACCCAGCCTTCTCCAGGCCGAGCGCCTGGCCGCCAGCACCAGCGCAAATCTCAACGACCTCAAGAGCCACGGAGGTTCTCCTCTAGGGTTCAGGAACAACGTGGACGTGTACTAGTTGTATCTTCACGGTGGAGACAGGACTGTCGGTGCTCACCGTTGTGGATGTGTCTGCAAGCATGAGTGATGAGGCACGTAAGAAGGCTCACGCGCGGGGCCTGTACCCTGCGCCGCTCAACGAGGGTCGTTCTCGTAACATGCGAGCTAATCGCCGGGCGGACACTAAGCCGGAGGTAGCTCTGCGTAGTGCGCTGCATCGGCTCGGCTATCGGTACCGCAAGGACCTCCGGCTGGATCTCGGCGATGTGAGAGTGCGTCCTGACATCGTCTTCACTGGCCGCAAGCTTGCTGTTTTCGTCGACGGGTGCTTCTGGCACGTGTGCCCCGAGCACGGTCGCCAACCCACTACCAACGAGTGGTACTGGGCGCCCAAGCTTCGCCGAAACGTCGAGCGCGATCGTGCGGCCGATGCTGCGCTGACGGCGGCTGGCTGGCAGGTCGTCCGTCTCTGGGAACATGAGTCCCTGCCAGCTGCTGTAGAGACAGTTGTTGCTGCGCTGAACTCTGAGACCGAACACATGGACGACGATAGAGCATGTGACTGACAGAACTGCAGCGACTCCGGAACGTGATCAAGCCTGAGGCTTTGATAGCAAGCGCTTCCAGCGCGACCTGCACGTCCTTACCATCGGGCGAGCGTCGGCGCAAGATCGCTGAACGGACGTACTCGGCCGAGGCCGATGCACTCTTTCCAGGCGTCTAGCTGGTCAGCCTGGATGCGCCCATCGCTAGCTAGTTCCCGCACTACCTGATCTAGGGCATCGTAGGCGATGTGATAGACGGCATCGACTTCTCCCGTCCCGCGGGCAATGGCAGCTAGTCGGCTAGGCAGCGGCTCGGCGGTTACCGTGACCAGGTGAGGGAGGCGCTCCCGCCGATGGCGAATCATCTGGTTGTTCTCATGCCTGATGTTCTGAACGCGATCGGAGCGGATGGTCCACTTGCAGGACACCGCGGCATGGAGGAACGGCAGGTCCAAGTCGGTCCGGCCTGGGAGGCCCACCGCGACGTCGGGTTTGATGAGGTAGTCGCGGCCGAGAGTGATGCGCAGCTCAGGGTTCGTCTTGACGAGGCGGTCCACCTCATTTAGGTGGCTGTACTGGACAAAGCTGCTTATAGAAGCGGGCGCGACGCGTACGTCCCACTTTCGTGAGTGATCATGATTGGGGAGTTCTAGTCGCAAGTGATCTGCGACGGCGCGTTCTAGAGGTCGGCCGCTCTTCGGGTCCACCACTCCGGTAGGTGCCCCGCGCAGAACGCGGAGCACATCGAGCACCCCAGCCGCGATCTCCATGGAAGCTGCGTTGTCGGTATCGGCAGTGTTTGGCACAAGGCCCTTCTTGCTGGTCTTCCAGCCAAGAAGGTCATTAGCAAAGGGGGCGTTCAACTGGGGAACCTCTAGGCAAGATCGTGACAGGAGGAAGATCACCCTACCTGAGCTGACCCGGCAGGAGATGACCGGATGTTAGGGCTCTCAGGGTTGGCACCATGCCGAGCCCGTGCTCAGAGAGTCGGTGGCAGTGTTGCACATTCCTGCTTGAGCGGCTGGCGTTCTGGCTA
>NZ_VIRM01000046.1 GCF_006874475.1 Microbispora hainanensis | reverse complement strand
ACCCACGGGGAGGACGAACTGCGCGAAGCCCTCACGTTGTCGCCCCAGGTTCCGATCGTCCGCACCGACGCCCGCGACCGCGAATCCGTCAAGAGCACCCTCATCACGCTGGTCGAACACGCGCTGACATCCCACGTGAGCGCGCTCCGGTGAGAACCGGAAACGGGCCGGACCGGCGATCTCGCCCCGGCGGCACGGGCGTGAAGGGCGCGCGGGCGGATAGTCTGGGGAGACTGATGGTTCACCGACCCGTCCACTCGCTTCGAGGCTGGCCAAACACGTGTTCGAGACGCTTTCCGACCGGCTGACTTCGGTCTTCTCCTCCCTTCGGTCCAAAGGCAGGCTTTCCGACGCCGACATCGACGCGACCTGCCGCGAGATCCGCATCGCGCTGCTCGAGGCGGACGTCGCGCTGCCGGTCGTGAAGGACTTCGTGGCCCGGGTCAAGGAGCGGGCCCGCGGCGCCGAGGTCTCCCAGGCGCTCAACCCCGCGCAGCAGGTCGTGAAGATCGTCAACGACGAGCTCATCGAGGTGCTGGGCGGCGAGACGCGGCGACTGCGCTACGCCAAGACCCCGCCGACCGTGATCATGCTGGCCGGCCTCCAGGGCTCCGGCAAGACGACCCTGGCCGGCAAGCTCGCCAAGTGGCTGCGCGACCAGGGGCACGCCCCCCTGCTCGTCGCCTGTGACCTCCAGCGGCCCAACGCGGTGCAGCAGCTCGCCGTCATGGCCGAGCGGGCCGGTGTGGCGGTGTACGCCCCCGAGCCGGGCAACGGCGTGGGCGACCCGGTGGCGGTGGCCCGGCAGTCGGTGGACCACGCGCGCCGCCAGCAGCACGACGTCGTCATCGTCGACACCGCCGGCCGCCTCGGCATCGACCAGGAGCTGATGAAGCAGGCCGCCGACATCCGCGACGCGGTCACGCCCGACGAGGTCCTGTTCGTCCTCGACGCGATGATCGGCCAGGACGCGGTGAGCACGGCCGGCGCGTTCATGGACGGCGTCGGCTTCGACGGCGTGGTGCTGACCAAGCTCGACGGCGACGCCCGAGGCGGCGCCGCCCTGTCGGTGCGGCACGTCACCGGCCGGCCGATCATGTTCGCCAGCACCGGTGAGAAGCTCGAGGACTTCGACGCCTTCCACCCCGACCGCATGGCGGGCCGGATCCTCGACATGGGTGACATCCTCACCCTGATCGAGCAGGCGCAGAAGACGTTCGACGAGCAGGAAGCCGCCAAGATGGCGGGCAAGCTCGTCTCCGGGGACGGCTTCACGCTGGAGGACTTCCTCGAGCAGATGATGATGGTGCGCCGCATGGGCCCCATCAAGAACCTGCTCGGCATGATGCCGGGCATGGGGCAGATGCGCGACCAGCTCAACCAGGTCGACGACCGCGACCTCGACCGCATCGCGGCGATCATCCGCTCCATGACGCCCGGCGAGCGCCAGGACCCGAAGATCATCAACGGCTCGCGCCGGGCGCGCATCGCCAAGGGCTCGGGCGTCACGGTCACCGAGGTGAACAACCTCGTGGTCCGCTTCTTCGAGGCGCAGAAGATGATGAAGCGGATGACCCAGGGCATGGGCATCCCGGGCATGCCCGGCGGCCGCAAGCAGAAGGCGCAGAAGCCCAAGAAGGGCCGTCGTGTCAGCGGCGACCCGCGCAAGGCCGCGCTCGGCAAGGCCGGTGCGAACGCGGCGTCCTCGGACGCTCCGAACCTGCCCAAGGGTCTGCTCGGCAACCTCGGCGGCGGCCAGCTGCCCCCCGGTCTCGAGCTGCCGCCCGGCTTCGACCCGTCGAAGCTGAAGCTGCCCGGCCAGAACTGACGCGCCCGCCCGCCCGCCGGTTTCCGGCGGGCCGCGGCGCGCTCAGAGGGTCGCGCGCAGCGTCCTCCGAGCTCAGGCGGGGTCCTCCGAGCGCGCGCGGCGTCCTCGGGGTTCACGAGATGTCCGTGGAGAGTCGCGTGCGGCGTCCGCTGACTCCGTGTCAGAGGCCGGCGCCCGGGGCCATCGGCCAGGCGTCGATCCTGCCGTCGTCGCACACCGTCGCCTTGAACGGGACCTCCAGGTGCGCCATCTCGTCCGGCGGAATGATCATCAGCCGGGCCGAGGCGGGGCACCGGGTCTCGTGCCCGGCCGGCACCACGGTCCAGTGAAGCCGGGCGTGGGCGCTCGCCCCGGGGCGCAGCGTGACCCGGTGCGGGGTGACGCTCTCGCGGCGGGTGCGCGTACGCAGCACGTCACCCCGGCCGTCGATGAGGACGAGCCCGACGAAGCCGTACACCCAGCAGGTCTTGCCCGACGTGTTGGTCAGCACGAGCGGGGCGTAGCGGTTGCCCGCCCCCGCGTCCTGCCGTCCCACGCGGGCCCGCAAGCCGGTCGTACGGCACCGCGCGGGGGCGGCACCCGTGGTCCGTGTGGCCGTGGTTCGTGCGGTCACGGTCCGTGTGGCCGTGCTTTGCGCCGCGGAGCCGTACCGGGCGGACACGGCGCTCGCGGCGGTGGCCCGTCCCGCGTCCACGGCGGCCGGCGCCGTGCCCGGTGTCGTCGTGTGCGCCGTCGTCGTGTGTGTGGTCGTGGTGTGCGCGGTCGTCGTCCTGGCCGGGGGAGCGGCGGCCGCGGAGGGCGTCGTGCCCGTGCCGCAGCCGGCGGCCAGCAGGGCGAGGGCCGCCGCTCCGGCCGTGAGGGTTGTGTTCGTGATTCGCATGACCATTGGACGGCCTGTCCACGCGATCAGTTCGCGGGCCCGTTCCGGAGACATGGGCGCATCCGTGCCGAAATCAGGGCGGCGATGGAACCGTCCTTTGCGGAGCATGGGGAATCATCTGGCAGAATGTCAGGCTGGAACATCGTGACCAGGCGGGTGCCCTCTCACCCCCGCCGGTCGCGCCTGTCCCTCGGGCGGGCTCCCATCGTGCCCCACTCGATGAGACACCGCTCACCCACGCTCTAATGCAGGAGAGACCACACCCGTGGCAGTCAAGATCAAGCTCAAGCGGCTCGGCATGATCCGCAACCCGCAGTACCGCATCGTCGTCGCCGACGCCCGGAACAAGCGGGACGGTCGTGCCATCGAGGAGATCGGCCTCTACCACCCGAAGGAGAACCCCTCGCGCATCGAGGTGAACTCCGAGCGGGTGCAGTACTGGCTGGGCGTCGGCGCGCAGCCGACCGACCCGGTCCTGAAGATCTTCAAGCTGACCGGCGACTGGCAGAAGTTCAAGGGCGAGCCCGCCCCCGCCACGCCGCTCCTGGTCGCCGAGCCCAAGCCGGACCGGCACGCGGCGTACGAGGCCGCCGCCAAGGAGTCGCTCGCGGGTGACACCGGCGCCGCCGCCACCACGCCGAAGAAGGCCAAGAAGACCGTGAAGGCCGAAGAGACCGCCGAGGCCCCGGCCGCGGAGGAGAAGCCGGAAGGCGAGGCCTGAGGTGCTCGAGGAGGCCCTCGAGCACCTGGTCAAGGGCATCGTCGAGCATCCGGACGACGTCCGGGTCCGCGCGCGGCGCATCCGCACCGGGCGCGTTCTCGAGGTCCGGGTACACCCCGACGACCTCGGCAAGGTCATCGGCCGTGGCGGCCGTACGGCGAAGGCGTTGCGCACCGTGCTCAACGCGTTGTCGAACGGTAAGTACGTGCGGATCGACCTGGTCGACCTGGAAGAGGCGCGCTGAGCCCAACGACGCGTCCGGGGGGCCCCGCATCGGGGTCCCCCGGCGTGTTTTTCCGGGGTCGAACCGGCCTGTCCCGGCGGTTCACAGTGGGTTCACAGTGGGTTCACAGTGGGTTCGCAGTAGTGGGTTCGCAGTAGTGGGTTCGCGGTGACAGACGTAGTGGTCGCGAAGCGGTAGCGAAGGTAGGCGACAAGTGCAGCTAGTCGTGGGCAGGATCGGCCGCCCGCACGGCGTGCGGGGCGAGGTCACGGTCGAGGTGCGCACCGACGAGCCCGACCTGCGCTTCGCTCCGGGTGCGACGCTGGCCACCGACCCGGCCTCGGCCGGTCCGCTGACGGTGGAGCGGGCCCGGTGGCACAAGGAGATCCTGCTGCTGACCCTGGCCGGCGTGGAGGGCAGGGACGCCGCGGAGGCACTGCGCGGCACGCTGCTCGTCGTGGACTCCGCGGACCTGCCGCCGATCGAGGACCCCGACGAGTTCCACGACCACGAGCTGATCGGCCTGACGGTGGTGACCACCGAGGGGGAGCGGGTCGGCGAGGTCAGCGACGTCCTCCACCACGGACAGGACCTGCTTGTGGTGGCCCGTCCCTCCCGCGACGAGGCGTACGTGCCGTTCGTCAAGGCGCTCGTGCCCGAGATCGACCTGGGCAAGGGAATCCTCGTCGTCGACGCCCCGCCCGGCCTGCTCGACGCCGAGGCGGAGTAGGGGGCCGCGGATGCGCGTCGACATCATCTCGATCTTCCCGGAGTATTTCGCCCCGCTCGACGTCTCCCTCATGGGCAAGGCCCGCGAGCGCGGCATCCTCGACATCCACCTCCACCAGCTGCGCGACTGGACGCACGACGTCCACAAGACCGTGGACGACACGCCGTACGGCGGCGGCCCCGGCATGGTGATGAAGCCGGAGGTCTGGGGCGAGGCCGTCGACGCGGTCATCGAGGACGGACGCGCCGGCCTCGGAGCGGACGCGCTGCCCCGGCTGATCGTCCCCACGCCGAGCGGCCGGCCGTTCACCCAGGAAGTGGCGCTGGAGTATGCCGGGGAGCCGTGGCTGCTGTTCGCCCCGGCGCGCTACGAGGGCATCGACTCCCGCGTCGTCGCCGAGTATGGCGAGCGGCTGCGCGCCGACGAGGTGAGCATCGGCGACTACGTCTTAGCCGGGGGAGAGGCGGCCGTCCTGGTGATGGTCGAGGCGGTGGGGAGGCTGCTGCCGGGCGTCCTCGGCAACGCGCGCTCCGTCGCCGACGACTCCTTCGCCCCTGGGGCCATGGCCAATCTGCTGGAAGGCCCCGTCTACACCAAGCCGCCGGTGTGGCGGGGGCACGAGGTGCCCGAGGTCCTGCTGTCGGGACATCACGGCAGGATCGCCCGCTGGCGGCGCGACGAGGCGCTGCGCCGTACGCTGGACCGCAGGCCGGAACTGGTCGCCAGGCTCGACCGTGACGGCCTCGACAAGCACGACCGGCGCGTCATCGAGGAGTTCGAGGAACGTCTCGAGGAGCGCCGTCCGGCCGCCGCGTCTCACGATGCGTCCCGCGATGCGTCCCACAGCGCGTCTCCCACCGGGTTTCCCCCCGGGGCTCGCACCGCGTTTCGCGCGGAGCCGGAAGATATGGCAGACTGAATCGCTGCTGCCTACTTCTGCATGGCCGGGTGCGCCCGGCCGAATATGGCAGACAAGACGTATCAAGCCAAGCACGCGTGTCCCCCTCGTCGCCGCGCCCTCGGGCCGGCCGGGTGGACCTCCGCGTGCCCATGTCAATGAGGAACCGCCGCCATGCACACGCAGATCCAGGAGATCGAGAAGGCTGCCCTTCGCAGCGACGTACCGGCTTTCCGCCCGGGTGACACGCTGGAGGTCCACGTCCGCGTCGTCGAGGGCAACCGGTCCCGCATCCAGGTGTTCAAGGGCTTCGTCCTGCGCCGCCAGGGCGGTGGCATCCGTGAGACGTTCACGGTCCGCAAGGTCAGCTACGGCGTCGGCGTCGAGCGCACCTTCCCGGTTCACAGCCCCGTGATCGAGAAGATCACCGTCCTGACCCGCGGTGACGTCCGCCGGGCCAAGCTGTACTACATGCGTGACCTGCGCGGAAAGGCCGCCCGCATCCGCGAGAAGCGCGAGGCGCAGCCGGCCGCCAAGTAAGGCTTTGGAGATCGTGGTCCGTGCCCCAGGCGCGGGCCACTTTCTTTTTGCCGGTGATGCGGTGTCCCCGGCGCTCGCCGTCGCGGACATCATCTAGGCTCAGCAGCGATGGCTAGCGAGGGACAGGGGCCGGGCACGCGCAGCCCTGCCGAGGACGGGGTGGACGTGGTCGCCGAAGACGTCAAGCAGAACGCCGAGGACGGGAAGAAGAAAGGCTCGTTCTGGCGGGAGTTGCCCGTCCTGATCGTGGTCGCCCTCGCTCTGGCCCTGCTGATCAAGTCTTTCGTGGTCCAGGCGTTCTACATCCCGTCCGAGTCGATGGAGGACACGCTCCTCATCAACGACCGGGTGCTGGTGAACAAGCTGGTCTACCACGTACGCGACATCGAGCGCGGCGACATCGTGGTGTTCTCCGGCGTGGACTCCTGGGACCCCGAGGTGAAGCTCGAAGAGCCGTCCAACCCCGTCTCGGCCGCGCTGCGCTGGCTCGGCACCGCCTTCGGCGTCGTGCCGGGGGAGAAGGACTACATCAAGCGGGTCATCGGTGTGCCGGGCGACAAGGTCAAATGCTGCGACGAGCAGGGCCGGGTCACGGTGAACGGCGTCCCGCTGAACGAGAAGTCGTACCTGTATCCCGGCGACGAGCCGTCCGGGCGCGAGTTCGAGGTCACCGTCCCGCCGGACCGCCTGTGGGTGATGGGCGACCATCGTTCGGTGTCCTGGGACTCCCGGTTGCACATGGGTGACCCGGGCGGCGGCACCATTCCGGCCGACAAGGTGATCGGCCGCGCGTTCGTCATCGTCTGGCCGTTCAACCGGGCCAAGATCCTGCCGATTCCGGAGACGTTCGCGCAGCCGGCGCTCCAGGCGGCCCTCGGGTCCGCGCCGTTCGTCGCGGGCTTCGCGGGGGCCGTGCCGCTGGTGGCCCTGCGCCGCCGGCTGGTGAGGCGACGTAGGACGTGACAGAGCCGGAGGAGGCAGCCGTGGGAGAGTCCGACGAGAGTCGCTTAGGCACCGCGGAGCCGGCCGGGTCCGCGGACCGCACCCCTGAAGAGCCGGCGAAACCGGCGGTCGCGGACGAGACGGACAAGGCGGACGAGAACGAGGGGGCCGCCGCCGGGAAGAAGGGCCGGCCCAAGAAGAAGGGCTCCGGTCTTCTCGAGACCCTCGTGTACGTGCTCGGCGGGGTCGTCGTCGCCCTGCTGGTCCACACCTTCCTGCTGCAGTCGTTCTGGATCCCGTCGGAGTCGATGCAGAACACGCTCCTGGTCAACGACTACGTGGTGGTCAACAAGCTCGCGTACAAGCTCGGGCCGGTCGAGCGCGGCGACATCGTGGTCTTCAAGGGCTGGAACGGCGAGGACACGATCAAGCGGGTGATCGGGGTGGGCGGCGACTACGTGAAGTGCTGCGACGCCAAGCACCGCATCACCGTGAACGGGACGCCGCTGGACGAGGAGGGCAAGTACCTCTACCCGGGGGCCAAGCCCTCCGACCGTGAGTTCGACATAACGGTCCCCAAGGGGCGGCTGTGGCTGATGGGCGACCACCGGAACAACTCGGCGGACTCGCGCTTCTACACCGACGACGGGCACCAGGGCACGATCTCCGAGGACGACGTCACCGGGCGGGCGTTCCTGCGCTACTGGCCGCTGAACCGGATCTCGATCCTCTCCCGGCCCGACACTTTCTCCGCCGTACGCTGATCTCACCTGCGGCTTTGCCGTCGGCGGTGGTTTCGGCCGTATCGCCGGTCCCGAATGGGGCGTAATCTGCTTGTCGTCATGACAGCTGCCTATCGCCCGCGACCGAGTGTCGTACGACGGGACTCCGGACTCTACGGCTACGAGCGGGCCCTGGCCCGGCGGGGGTTCACGCCGGTCGCCGGGGTGGACGAGGCCGGGCGCGGCGCCTGCGCCGGGCCGCTGGTCGTCGCCGCGGTCGTGCTGGGGCGGGAGATCGACGGGCTGAGCGACTCCAAGCTCCTGACCGAGGCCGTGCGCGAGCACCTCTACGAGCGCATCACGGCGACCGCCCGGGCCGTGAGCGTGGTCGTGATCCCACCGGAGGAGATCGACTCGCGTGGCCTGCACAAGTGCAACATCGCGGGAATGCGGCGGGCCGTCGCCGGGCTGGGGATCGTCCCCGGTTACGTCCTCGTGGACGGCTTCCCGGTGGCGGGGCTGCCCGCGCCGTCGCTGGCCGTCTGGAAGGGCGACCAGGTCGCCGCGTGCGTGTCGGCGGCCTCGATAGTGGCGAAGGTGACGAGGGACCGGCTGATGCACGGCCTCGACGAGGTTTATCCGCAGTATGGCTTCGCCCTGCACAAGGGCTACGTGACGCCCGGACATCGGCGGGCGCTGGCGCGGCATGGGCCGTGCCCACACCATCGGTTCTCGTTCGTGACGGTGGCCAGGGTGACTCGTGGGACAAGGATCCCGGCCGGGGGACTGTGGACGGGGCAGGATGAGGACATGCGCGAGAATGAGGTTAAGACCGGTGTCATCTGAACGGGTCGGCCTCGACGGTGGGATCCCGACGGGGAGTGGAAGAGGAGGACCGGGATGAGCGCGGAAGATCTCGAAAAGTACGAGACCGAGATGGAGCTGCAGCTCTACCGGGAGTACCGCGATGTGGTCGGCCTGTTCACCTACGTGGTCGAGACCGAGCGGCGCTTCTATCTCACCAACTCCGTCGATCTCGACGTCCGCACCGCGGAGAACGGCGACGTCTTCTTCGACGTGAAGATGCAGGACGCCTGGGTCTGGGACATGTATCGCCCGGCCCGCTTCGTGAAGAACGTGCGGGTGGTGACCTTCAAGGACGTCAACATCGAGGAACTGGCCAAGCCCGATCTCGAGATGCCCAAGGAGGGCTTCTCCAGCTGATCGTCCGCGGTCTGTCCACAGAATGACGTTCGGCCGCTCGGCGTGAGCCTCAGGGGTGCATCGTCGTGGCATGCGTCTCGTCGCGTACGTGCTCGTCCTGGTCCTGCTGACCGCGGCTCCCGATGGGTTGTTATCCGGCGCCGTCCGGTCCGCGGCCGCCAGAGGCTCCCCGGAGCCGTCCACGGAGCCGTACGCGGTCGCATCGCGGCCGGTGGGGACGGTCGCGCCGGGCCTCTTCTTGATGAGGCCGATGGGGCCGCCTGGGGAGGCCGTTCGTTCTCCTGAGGCCGCGCAACCGGTCGGTACGGTCGCGCCGGGCCTCTTCTTGATGAGGCCGACGGGGCCGCCTGGGGAGGCGTCCGGCTGGCGCTGGCCGCTTTCCGGGTCCGCACGTCCGACGAGGCGCTTCGATCCGCCCCCGCAGCGGTGGCTGGCCGGCCACCGGGGCGTGGACGTGGCCGCGCGGCCCGGAGAGAAGGTCGTGGCGGCAGGGCCGGGAATCGTCGGCCTGGCGGAGCGGGTCGCAGGCCGGGGAGTCGTGACGATCTCGCACTCCGGCGGCCTGCGCACGACCTATCTGCCGGTCCGAGCCCTGGTCAGGCCAGGTGAGGTCGTCGCGGCCGGTCAGGTCATCGGCGTCGTCGAGGAGGACGCCGCCGCGCACTGCACCGCCCCCTGCCTGCACTGGGGACTCCTGCGCGGACGCCTCTACCTGGACCCGCTCCTGTTGTTCGGCCGGGGGCAGGTCCGCCTCCTGCCCCGTTGGCCCGCCCGCTGATCCCGCTGGGCGCCGCGACGCCCGGGAGGCTCGTGACAACCCGGGCCGGTGGCGCTGTGCTCGGACGCTGTGCTCGGACGCTGTGCTCGGCGGCTGTGCCCAGGTGCGTTGCTCAGGCGCGCGGATGGGCCTGGCGATAGGCGGCCCGCAGCCGCTCGATGGACACGTGCGTGTAGATCTGCGTGGTCGCCAGGGAGGCGTGCCCCAGCATTTCCTGCACGGATCGCAGGTCGGCCCCGCCTTCGAGGAGGTGGGTGGCGGCGGTGTGACGCAGCCCGTGCGGGCCCATGTCGGGCGTTCCCTCGACCTGGGCCAGGTGGGCGTGCACGACACGCCGGACGGTGCCCTGGTCGATCCGGCCTCCTCGGACGCCGAGGAAGATCGCGGGGCCGCTTCCTTCGCGAATCCACAGGGGCCTGCCCCGCACGCACCACGCGTCCAGGGCGTGCAGGGCGGGCAGCCCGAAGGGCACCGTCCGCTCCTTGCGTCCCTTGCCCAGCACCCGGGCCGTCCGGCGATCCCGGTCCACGTCGTCCACGTCGAGGCCGCACAACTCGCTCACCCGCATGCCCGTCGCGTACAGCAGCTCCAGCATCGCCCGATCGCGCAGGTCCCTGGCGTCGCCCGTCCCCTGCGTGGACAGGACGGCCTCGGCCTCGGCCTGGTCCAGCACCTTCGGCAGCCGGCGCTCGGCCTTCGCCGTGCCGAGGAGCAGCCCGGGGTCGCTCGCCAGCCATCCCCGCCGATGGCAGAAGGCGGTGAAGACCCGGGCGCAGGCGGACCGGCGGGCCAGCGTCGCCCTCGATCGCCCGGCCTGGTGCTGGTCCCCCAGCCAGTCGCGCAGGACGACGACGTCAAGAGCGGACACGTCGGC
The DNA here is from genome assembly GCF_006874475.1 of Microbispora hainanensis. Taxonomy (GTDB): domain Bacteria; phylum Actinomycetota; class Actinomycetes; order Streptosporangiales; family Streptosporangiaceae; genus Microbispora; species Microbispora hainanensis. The sequence goes on along the minus strand of NZ_VIRM01000046.1, from coordinate 64,675 downwards.
GTGCCCGGCGGCCTTCATGTGCGCGAGCAGCGAGGAAACGTCGCCGAGATACGCACGCAGCGTGTGCGGCGACAGGTCCCGTTCGAGCCGCAGATGCCGTTCGAACTGTTCGAGGACGGTGTCGAACTCCCCGGCTCCCCGCTCTTCGCCCGCTGCCACGATCCGCATGCTACCCACCGGCCTCCTTCCGGTACGCCGGCCGCGCGGCGTGTGGTGGCGCCCACGGCCGGCGGGGGGTGGCGCCCGCGTGCCGGTGGGGGCGCTCACGTGAACGCGAGGTGGTGCCCGCGCGATGGCGCGTGCTGCTCCGCCGGTATCCACAGCCGTCGAATCGCGGCGTCTTATCCACAGAAAGAGGTTCGGTGGCACGGGCCGGGGGTGATTTCGGCGAATGTCTGCGGCGGAGGTGGTCCCATGGCGGCGAAAGATCGGCTGGGCAGACAGGGTGAGCAACTCGCCGTGACCTTTCTGACGGCGAAGGGCATGCGCATACTCGACCGCAACTGGCGCTGCGCGGAGGGCGAGGTCGACATCGTCGCCCGTGACGGCGGCGCGCTGGTGATCGTGGAGGTGAAGACCCGCTCCGGGCGCAGCCACGGCACCGCCTTCGAGGCGGTGACCGCGGAGAAGCTGCAGCGCCTGCGAACACTGGCCGTCAAATGGCTCACCACGCACACAGAGCGTTTCGACACCCTACGGGTCGACGTGATCGCGATCGAGCGGTTCGCGGGCGACTTCTCGCTCAGGCACGAACGCGGGGTGGTCTGAGATGCCCGTCGCCCGGACCAATTGCGTCGGCCTCGTGGGTGTCACCGGGCGCCTCGTCGAGGTCGAGGCCGATGTGGGCCCCGGCATCGCCGGAACGCACTTCATCGGGCTCCTCGACACCGCGATCAGCGAAGCACGGGGCCGCGTGAGGTCCGCGCTGATCAACAGCAGGCTGGCCTGGCCCGACGCACGGGTCACCGTGAGCCTGTTCCCGGCCACTCTGCCCAAGCGAGGATCGATCTTCGACCTGGCCATCGCGATCGCGGTGCTCGGTGCTGCCGGGGCTGTGCCCGCGCAGCGGATCGCTGCGCCGGTGTTCGTCGGCGAGCTCGGTCTCGACGGGCGGGTCCGGCCGATCAGGGGCGTGCTACCGGCCGCGCTCGCCGCCGCGGAGGCGGGGGTGCGCACGATCGTGGTGCCCGCGCTCAACGCCGCCGAGGCCGCTCTCGTGCCCGATCTCACCGTGGTCCCCGTCGCCACTCTCGGCGAACTGGTGGGGTGGCTGCGCTCGGGCGACCTGCACCGGCTTCCGGTGGTGGACGACGCCGCCTCGCTCGCGCAGGACGCCGAGCACGCGGGCGGCGTCGAACAGGACGAACACGGCGGGCACGGCGGGCACGGCGCTCGAACCGAGGAGGGCACTCACGCCGAGCACAGCCAGTGCAGCGGGCACGGCGCGCACAGCGAGCAGGGCGCTCACGCAGAGCATCGTGGTCACGCCCGGCCCGCCGAGCACGTGTCGCGCCCGGCAGGTCGGTACGGCGGCGATCGTGGCGCGCCGGGACCGGACCTGTGCGACGTGGCCGGGCAGCCGATGGGCCGCAAGGCGCTGGAGGTGTGCGCCGCCGGAGGGCACAACCTCTGGATGCTGGGCCCGCCAGGGAGCGGCAAGACCATGCTCGCCGAGCGCCTGCCGACCCTTCTGCCGCCACTCGACCAGGAGAAGGCGCTGGAGGTGTCGGCCATCCACTCGGTGGCGGGAACGCTGCCGCCGGGGCGCCCCTTGCTCACCCGGCCGCCGTTCATGGCACCGCATCACAGCGCCACGATGGCGGCCGTCGTGGGCGGCGGGAGCGGAGGCGTCGTGCGGCCCGGAGCGGTATCGCTGGCACACCGAGGCGTCCTCTTCCTCGACGAGGCGCCGGAGTTCGCGACCACCGTGCTCGACTCCCTGCGGCAACCCCTCGAGTCGGGCACGGTGACCATCGCGCGAGCCGTCGGCGCGGTCACCTTCCCTGCCCGGTTCATGCTGGTCATGGCGGCCAATCCATGCCCGTGCGGACTGCAGGGCACGGTTGGGCACCCCTGCAAATGCACGCCCGCGGGCCGGCGCCGCTATCTCGACCGGCTCTCCGGGCCGCTGCTGGATCGCGTCGACGTGAAGGTGAAGATCGGCCGGGCCACCCGCGCGGAGCTGCTCGCGGACCGGCACTTCGTGGAGACCAGCGCGACCGTGGCCGAGCGGGTGAGATTGGCGCGCGAGCGGGCCGCCAAACGGTTGGCAGGCACTCCCTGGCGCACCAACGCGGAGGTGTCGTCATCCGCGTTGCACCGCGATTTCCGCCTGTCCGGCGCCGCGATGGCCCCGCTACACCGAGGTCTCGACGTGGGCACGCTCAGCGCGCGCGGCCTTGATCGTGTGCTCCGCATCTCCTGGACGCTCGCTGATCTCTCCTGCAAGGACCGTCCGGACCAGGCCGAGACGTCGGCCGCCCTCGCACTGTGGCTGGGAGTAGATTGATGGAAACGACCGAATTCTCCACCGCCGGCGACGCGCCGGCCCGGGAGACCACCGCGCAGGCAGCGGGCGCCTCCGCCAGCCCGGCCGGGGACGCCGGTGGTGCAGCAGGTCAGGGAAGGGCGGAGCGGCTGGCCCGCGTGGCGATCATGCGGATGGCCGAGGCAGGCGACGCGGTGATGAGCCGGCTGATCGCCCGCTATGGCCCCGTCGGCGCCATGGAGCAGGCGAGACGCGGCGTGCTCGACCCTGACTTCGCCCGTGACGAGAAGGACCGCGCCGAGGCGTCCCGGCGCCACCTCGATCTCGGCCGGCACGCGGCCGCCTGGGCGGCCCGCTACACAGACCCCGCGGGCGACCTGGCGCAAGGCATGCGGGGAGGAGCCCGGCTCGTAGTGCCGGGCGACGTCGAATGGCCCACCCAGCTCGACGATCTCGGGGACGCACGGCCGTTCGGGCTGTGGGTGGACGGACAGGCGAACCTGCGCTTCTCCTGCCTGCGCTCGGTCTCCGTCGTCGGGGCCAGGGCCGCGACGGCGTACGGCGCGACCGTGGCGGCGGAGTTCGCCATGAGTCTCGGCGGACGCGGATGGACGGTGATCAGCGGTGGCGCCTACGGCATCGACGGTGCCGCCCACAGGGGCGCTCTGGCGTCCGGAACGCCGACGGTCGTCGTGCTCGCCTGCGGGACGGACGTGTGTTACCCCAGCGCTCACGAGGACCTGTTCCATGCCGTGCGCCGCCAGGGGGCGGTGATCAGCGAGTGGTCGCCGGGCGCGCACCCCACCCGGCTGCGGTTCCTCATCCGCAACCGGGTCATCGCCGCCCTGTCCCGGGGGACCGTCGTCGTGCAGGCGGCCGTGCGCAGCGGTGCGCTCAACACGGCCACGCACGCCTGGGGCCTGAACCGGCATCTGATGGCCGTGCCCGGTCCGATCACCGCGGACGTCTCCACGGGCTGCCACGTCCTGATCCGCCAGGGCAAGGCCGTCTGCGTCACCTCGCCCGAGGAGATCATCGAGCTGGTGGGCTCCATCGGCGACGATCTCGCACCGGAGCAACGCGGGCCGGTCCGGCCGCGCGACGGGCTGAACGAGGAGACCAGACGTGTGCTCGAAGCGATCCCCGCGCGCGGCGCCACAGGCCCCGCCGCTATCGCGGTGGCCGCCGGTGTGGACATCGGGACGGCACTCGCCTGCCTCGGCGCCCTGGCCGCCGCGGGATTCGTCGAGAACGTGGATCGTGGGTGGCGGCTGCGACGTGCCGCGCGCGGATGAACGGGCAGCACGCGTCATCGCGGCGCGCCCGGCCGGGGCTCTCGGCGGCATGCCATCGCCTGTGCCGCCCCGACGACGGCATCGCCAGGGTGGCGCGGGCCTGGGCGGCGAGACTCGTTCGTACGGCTGCGACAAGGCTCTTGCCGTCCAGAACCGGGGCCGGAAGTGGAAGCGAGAGGGCGGCCATGGGCGGACAGCGACCGGTATGGATACTTGCCCCGGTTACCGGGAGGCGGCGCTGCCGTGGTGGAGCACGCGGCCGGGCATCGCCACAGAGCATGGGCGGAGGGCATGGGCGGAGGGCATCGCAGTGGCATCGCGTGAGGAGTCGGCAGTGACCGCGAAGCTGATCAGGGAGCTGGGGGCGGGCGTGGGAGTCGCCCTGCCCGAGGTCCGGGTCATCGGTGAGGACCCCGTCCTGCCGTCCGTCTTCCCCATCGGCACGATGGCCGCGGCATCGGCCGGCGCCCTTGCCGCCGCCGTCGCGGCGTACGCCGGCCGCAGCGGGGAGAGCGACGAGGAAGGGTCCGGCGGGCGGCAACCGGCTCGCGGTGCCTACGGCGATCCGGACGTGACGATCGATGTCCGGCACGCCGCCGTGGCCTTCCAGAGCGAGAGGCATTTCCGCACGGACGGGAAGGCCATGGACACCTGGGCCGCGTTGTCGGGGGACTACCGCACCGCGGACGGCTGGGTCCGGCTCCACTGCAACTTCGACCATCACCGTGACGCCGCCCTGCGCGCGCTCGGACTGCCATCCGGCTCGGGTGAGGAGGACGTCGCCAGGGCGTGCGCCGCTCGTACGGCGGTGGAGATCGAGGACGCGGTGATTCGCCAGGGCGGCTGCGCGGCGGCGATGCGGAGCAGGGCCGAATGGCTCGCGCACCCCCAGGCGCGGGCGCTGGCCGGCCTTCCCCTTGTCGGCGTCTTTCGGCTGTCCGGCCGGGACGGCCGGGCCGATGGCGCCTCCGGCTGGGACGGTCAGGCGAGCGGGGCCGACGGCGGCGAGACCGGCAGAGGGGGCGGCCGCGCGCGGGCCCGCCATGTGGCCGGCGACCTCGGCAGCAACCTCCCGGCGGGGATGAAGCGGCCGCTCGGTGGCGTGCGGGTGCTCGACCTGACCCGCGTGATCGCGGGGCCGGTGGCCGCGCGGGCGCTCGCGGCGTACGGCGCGGACGTGCTGCGGGTGGGCGCCGCGCACCTGCCCGAGGTGCCGGGGCTCGTGGTGGAGACGGCGTTCGGCAAGCGGTCGTGCCACATCGACCTGCGTTCGGAGGCGGACAGGCTGAGGGAGTTGGTCCGCCAGGCCGACGTGGTCATTCAGGCATACCGGCCCGGGGCTCTGCGGGCCAGAGGTTTCGGGCCGGACGATCTCGCCGCCCTGAGGCCCGGCATCGTCAGCGTCGACATCTCGGCGTACGGCTCGCGCGGGCCGTAGGCGTCGAGGAGAGGCTTCGACAGCCTCGTCCAGATGGCATCCGGAATCGCCCACGAGAACGGCGACGGCCTGCGGCCGAGTCCGCTGCCCGCGCAGGCTCTCGATCACGGCACCGGCTACCTGGCCGCGTTCGGCGCGGTCGCGGCGCTGCTGCGGCGGGCGGCCGAGGGCGGCTCCTGGCATGTCGAGGTGTCGTTGGCGAGGACCGCCGCATGGCTTGACGAGCTCGGCAGGGTCGACGGGGCCGGAATCGACGGGGCGGGGGTGCGGCAGCCGCGGGTGGATGATCTGCTGGCGACGATGGACAGCCCCTTCGGCACGCTCACCTATGTCACCCCGCCCGGCGCGATCGACGGGACGCGGCCGCACTGGACGAGCCCGCCGCCCCGGCAGGGGGAGCACGCCGCGGCGTGGGCCCCGTCCTCCTGACCGCCGACCCTGCGTCCTCACCCGCCCCTGGGCCCTGCGGACTGTCATCCGCCGGCTCCCGCCGCTCTCCCGCGAGGTCTCGCAGGCACCACGACAGCCGGGGCCCGGCAGGTGCCAGGCAGGGCGATGCGATGCGGTGGGCGGGCGATGCGGCGGCTGGGCGCCGGTTCTCGAAGGTGGGCCGGTGGGGCCGAAGGAGGTGTGACGCGTGCCGATCCGGCAAGGGTCAACTGAAGGGGCGGATCCGGGTAGACTGTTCGACGGCCTGCTAGGCGGGCCGAATTCGCACGCCCACTCACGAGCCGCCTTCTCGGTCCGGACCGCGTCCGGTGAAAGCGGCCCGGGGCGTCAGGGCGCGGGCAAGACGCCCGCGTGACCAACCGAGACCGTGCCCAAGGGCACACGACCATGGAGGACCATCACCATGGCCCCTGTCGTCACCATGCGGCAGCTGCTGGAGAGCGGCGTCCACTTCGGCCACCAGACCCGTCGGTGGAACCCGAAGATGAAGCGCTTCATCTTCACCGAGCGCAACGGCATTTACATCATCGACCTGCAGAAGTCGCTGTCGTTCATCGACCGTGCCTACGACTTCGTGAAGGAGACCGTCGCGCACGGCGGCACCATCATGTTCATCGGCACGAAGAAGCAGGCGCAGGAGTCGATCGTCGAGCAGGCGTCGCGCGTCGGCATGCCCTACGTGAACCAGCGCTGGCTGGGCGGCATGCTCACCAACTTCTCCACCGTGCACAAGAGGCTTCAGCGGCTGAAGGAGCTCGAGGAGCTCGACTTCGACAACGTGGCCGGCTCCGGGCTCACCAAGAAGGAGCTCCTGATGCGCCGCCGCGAGAAGGAGAAGCTGGAGCGCACCCTCGGCGGTATCCGTGACATGGCCCGCGTCCCGAGCGCGGTCTGGGTCGTGGACACCAAGAAGGAGCACATCGCGATCAACGAGGCCAAGAAGCTCGGCATCCCGGTCGTCGCGATCCTCGACACCAACTGCGACCCGGACGAGGTCGACTACCCGATCCCGGGCAACGACGACGCCATCCGCGCCGTCAGCCTCCTCACGCGCGTGATCGCCGACGCGGTCGCCGACGGTCTCATGACCCGTGCGGGCGCCGGCCGCGGTGACGAGAAGCCGGCGGGCGTCGCAGCCGCCGAGCCGCTGGCCGAGTGGGAGCGCGAGCTCCTCGAGGGCGGCGAGGCCGCTCCGGCCGCCGAGGCTCCGGCCGCCGAGACCGCCGAGACCGCCGAGGCTCCGGCCGCCGAGACCGCCGAGACCGCCGAGGCTCCGGCCGCCGAGCAGCCCGCGCAGGGCGAGCAGGGCGAGCAGGCCTGACGTACGGCCACGGATTCCCGCCGGTCGCGGCGCCTCAGGCCGGCCGCGACGGCGGGAATCGCCCAGGCAGCGACCTGGTTCCGGTGCGGCAGGGCGACGCCCGCCGCGCTGAGGGCTTCACCGGGTGGGCGCTCGGCACGGGCGCCCACCCCCCAGACGATTCGCATCCGGGTCCCGAAGAGGAAATTGGACAATGGCTTCCGTAAACATGGCCGACGTCAAGCGGCTTCGCGAGCTGACCGCCGCCGGCATGATGGACTGCAAGAAGGCGCTCGAGGAGTCCGAGGGCGACTTCGACAAGGCCGTCGACATCCTGCGCCTGAAGGGCGCCAAGGACGTCGGCAAGCGCGAGGCCCGCACCGCGTCGAACGGCCTGGTCGCCGTCAAGCACGAGGGCGACTCCCTCGCGGCGCTGCTTGAGCTCAACTGCGAGACCGACTTCGTCGCCAAGAACGAGCGTTTCCAGGAGCTCGCCGCCGACATCGTCGCGCACATCGTCGCGACCAAGCCCGCCGACGTGCCGACGCTGCTCGAGTCCGAGCTGAACGGCAAGACCGTCAAGGAGCTGCTCGACGAGGCCAACGCGGCGCTCGGCGAGAAGATCGAGATCCGCCGGTTCGCGGTGCTGGAGGGTGGCTTCATCACCTCCTACATGCACAAGACCGACCCGCAGCTTCCGCCGGCCGTGGGCGTGCTCGTGCAGCTCGACACGCCGAACGCCGAGGTCGCCAAGGACATCGCCCAGCACACCGCCGCGATGGCGCCGAAGTACCTCAGCCCCGCCGAGGTGCCCGCCGAGGTCATCGAGAAGGAGCGGTCGCTGTTCGAGCAGATGACCCGCGAGGAGGGCAAGCCCGAGGGCGCCATCCCGAAGATCGTCGAGGGCCGGGTCAACGGCTGGTACAAGGACTTCACCCTGCTGGAGCAGGCGTTCGTGAAGGACAACAAGAAGACGATCGCGAAGGTCGCGGACGAGGCCGGCGTCAAGGTCCTGGCCTTCACCCGCTACAAGGTCGGCCAGGCTTAGGCTTACTGCCAGGAGCTTTTCGACCCGCGCGAACATACGAGGAGGCCGCCGCCGTGCAGGAGAACACCAGACCCGCCACGCCGGCGGCTTCGTCGTACGACGGGCCGCTGCGCTGGAAGCGGGTGATGCTGAAGCTGTCGGGTGAGGCGTTCGCGGGCGGCGAGTCCCTCGGGATCGACCCGCGCGTCGTCGCCCAGCTGGCGGACTCGGTCGCCGAGGCCGTCCGTGAGGGCGTCCAGGTGGCGGTCGTCGTCGGCGGCGGCAACATGTTCCGCGGCGCCGCCCTGTCGCAGGGCGGCATGGACCGCGCCCGTGCCGACTACATGGGCATGCTCGGGACCGTGATCAACTGCCTCGCCCTGCAGGACTTCCTGGAGAAGCGCGGCATCGACACCCGTGTGCAGACCGCGATCACGATGCAGCAGGTGGCCGAGCCGTTCCTGCCGCGCCGCGCGATCCGCCACCTGGAGAAGGGCCGCGTGGTCATCTTCGGCGCCGGGCTCGGCTCGCCGTTCTTCTCGACCGACACCTGCGCGGCGCAGCGCGCGCTGGAGATCGGCGCCGAGGCGTTGCTCAAGGGCACCCAGGTCGACGGCGTGTACGACTCGGACCCGCGCAAGAACCCCGACGCGGTCCGGTTCGACCAGCTTGATTACGGCGAGGTGCTGACGCGGGGCCTCGGGGTCATGGACGCCACCGCGATCAGCCTGTGCATGGACAACGGCCTGCCCATCGTGGTCTTCGATCTCATGGGCGAGGGCAACATCCTCCGGGCGGTCCGTGGTGAGAAGATCGGCACGCTGGTGAGTCCGGCAGGGAAGTAGGGAGCCGCAGTGATCGACGAAACCCTCCTCGAGGCCGAGGAGAAGATGGACAAGGCGGTGACGGTCGCCAAGGACGACTTCGCGAGCATCCGCACCGGCCGTGTGACGCCCTCGATGTTCAACAAGATCAGTGTTGACTACTACGGATCGCAGACGCCGATCCAGCAGCTCGCGTCGTTCCACGTCCCCGAGGCGCGCATGGTGCTCGTGCAGCCGTACGACAAGGGCTCGCTGAACGCGGTCGAGAGGGCCATCCGCGACAGTGACCTCGGCGTCAACCCGAGCAACGACGGCATCGTGATCCGCGTGGTGTTCCCCGAGCTGTCGGAGGAGCGCCGCAAGGAGTACATCAAGGTCGCCCGCAACAAGGCGGAGCACGGCCGGGTGTCCGTCCGGAACATCCGCCGGCACGCCAAGGAGATCCTCGACAAGCTCGTCAAGGACGGCGAGGCCGGCGAGGACGAGGTCCATCGTGCGGTCAAGGAGCTCGACGACCTCACCCAGAAGCACGTCGCGAAGATCGACGAGCTGCTGAAGCACAAGGAAGCCGAGCTGCTCGAGGTCTGACGTCGCGGCTCGGAAAGCGGGCCGTACGGCACGACCGTGATCCTTGTGCCGCATTCGCGACAAGCGGGGCGGCGCAAGGATCACGCGCATATAGAGAGTGGGACGCTGTGGACGGAACCGCTGCCGCCGGCGACCGGAATCCGGCGGATAACCCGGTGGGAGGCCCGGCGGGCTCTTCCGATGCCGGACACGGCCCCGAGGCGAGTGGTGGCACCGGCGCCGGTCAGGCGTCCGGGCCGAACGGCCTCGGCCGTGCCGGCGCGAGCCGTGACGCCGGTCAGAGCGGCATGGCCGAAGCCGGCACCGGTTCCGCCGATTCCACTGCCGGGGCCGGCCGGGCCGCTGCGCCGAACGGCCTCGCGGACCCCCCGGGCGCCGGCGCGTCCGGCGATCCCGCCAAGAAGTCCTCGGGCCGCACGGGCCGCAATCTCCCGGCGGCGGTGGGGGTCGGCGTCGCGCTCGGCGCGGCGGTCATCGTCTCGCTCTACACCGCAAAGGCCGCCTTCCTCGTCGTGGTCCTGCTGGCCGTCGGCGTCGGCATCCACGAGCTCGTCAAGGCGTTGGGGGAGTTCGGCATCCGGGTGCCGCTGCCGCCCCTGCTGGCCGGCATGGCGGCCATGACGATCGGGCCGTTCTGGGGCGGCACGTCGTTCCTGGTCGGCGCGTTCGGCGTGACCGTGATGGTGCTGCTGGCCTGGCGCATGTTCCAGGGCGCGGAAGGCTTCGTCAGGGACGCGACCGCCGCGATGTTCGTCGCGGTCTACCCGGCGCTGCTCGCGGGGTTCGTGCCGTTGCTGCTGGCCCCCGATGACGGGCCGGATCGCGTGATCGTCTTCGTCGCGGTCACCGTGTGCAGCGACATCGGCGGATACTTCGCCGGGATCTTCTTCGGCAAGCACCGGATGTCGCCGCTCATCAGCCCCAAGAAGACCTGGGAGGGCTTCGCCGGGTCCACCCTCGCCTGCGTCGTGGGCGGCGCGTTACTGGTCCACTTCCTGCTGCAGGGCGAGTATTGGGAAGGCGCCGTCGTCGGCCTGGCGGGAGTCGTGTGCGCGACGCTCGGCGATCTGGTCGAGTCGGTGATCAAGCGGGACATCGGCATCAAAGACATGGGCACGCTGCTGCCCGGGCACGGCGGGGCCATGGACCGCCTCGACTCGCTGCTGTTCACGCTCGTCCCCGTGTGGCTGCTGCTCACGCTCCTGGTCCCGGTCGCCTGACAGCCGAGTTCGCTCACAACCCGGCCTGCCGCCAGGAGGGCCCGGGGAGGGCGTGCGGACGCGTCAGATCCGGCTCGTCAGCGCCAGCCGCTCGCGGATCACCTGATGGCCGTGATCGGCCACGAGGCGGAGCTCCGGCTCGGTGAGCGGAAGCAGCCACAGCCACCGTACGGCGTCGCCGCCGAACATGAATCCCGACATGTCCGGTAGCCCGGGCGGGTCCATCAGCATGAGCACCCCCTGGTGCCCGCCGTCCAGCGGAAACGTGGCCGGGTCCTGGAACCAGCGGGCCGTGTGCCCATGCCCCAGCCAGGTGACCGACCGCCACGGATACTGCCCCAGCCAGGCGAACAGCCGCGCGGCGGCCCTCGGATCCTGCCTGGTCGCCAGCGCGAGTTCCACCCGGCACGCCGTGTCGTACATCTCCGCGGCGGGCATCCGCTGGCAGCTCATGCCGACGGTGGACAGCACGCTGTAGTCCCGGGTGAACGTGGGCGGGCGCTCGCTGACGCCCACCAGGGGGAACCGGTCGCCGGAGACGTCCCAATAGCGGCCGGGCGCCCCGAGCCTGCTGTCCAGGTGCCCGAGCACGAACTGCTGGTAGGTGGCCCAGCTGCCCTCCGCCTGCCGCCACCGCCAGTACGCGCGGGCCTTGGCCACCCGGGGGGACAGGCCCTCCAGCGCCTCGCCCAACGGCCAGGCGAACGGAGACTCCCCGACGGCGTCCCGCGCGTACCCGGGCAGGCCGCGCTCCAGGCCGGCCCATGCCGGAATGACCGCCAGGAGTGCGTCGTTCTCGTACAGGGCGACGCCGTCGCCCTCCTCGAACCACAGCACCGACAGCGACCCGGCGTCCAGGGGCGGCCGGCCGGAGGGGTGCGCGGTGTGCGCCTCGGGCATCACCGGCGGCAGCCCTGCCTCGGCGCGGGCCGCATCGGCCTCGGTGGGCGCGGGGACGTGGTTGGCCAGCCAGACCGCTCCGTGGACGATCCCCTTCGCGTCACGAAGGTAAGCTACTGAGGAGGTCCGGTCGGCTTCGATCGTCAGTGTGCGGCTCCCGTAGGGGTTGGTGCTGGTGAGCACGACAGTGGTGTCCACACCTCACCTCTCGTACGCCTCCGGGATTCGACCGCCAGACAGAATGTAAAGCCGCGTGCGCCGGTCGTTAAGACCACGGCCGCGGATGATGGAAAGGGTTTTGCGTGAGCGAGCAGCCGAAGACCGGGCAGCTGACCTTCGTGGCGCCCCGCAGGGCCAAGCCGCAGCGCCACCTCGCCGACCTGACCATGGCCGAACGCAGGGCGGCCGTGGCGGAGCTGGGGGAGAAGCCGTTCCGCGCCGACCAGCTCTCCCGCCACTACTTCACCCGGCTGACCGGCTCTCCCGAGCAGATGACCGACCTGCCGGGCGCGCTGCGCGAGCGGCTGGTCGAGCAGCTCATGCCTCCGCTGCTGACCTCCGTACGCGAGATCACCTGTGACGACGGCATGACGCGCAAGACGCTGTGGAAGCTGTTCGACGGCTCGCTGGTCGAGTCGGTCCTGATGCGTTATCCCGACCGCGTCACCATGTGCGTCTCCTCCCAGGCCGGATGTGGCATGAACTGCCCGTTCTGCGCCACCGGGCAGGCCGGGCTCACCCGCAACATGTCCACCGCCGAGATCGTCGAGCAGGTCGTCGCCGGCGCCCGGGCGCTGGCGCGGGGCGAGGTCCCGGGCGGCCCTGGACGGGTGACCAACGTGGTCTTCATGGGCATGGGCGAGCCGATGGCCAACTACAAGGCCGTGATCGGCGCCGTCCGCCGCCTGGTCGACCCCGCGCCGGAGGGTCTGGGCATCTCGGCGCGCGGGATCACGGTCTCGACGGTCGGCCTGGTGCCCGCGATCGGCAAGCTCGCCGACGAGGGCCTGCCGGTGACGCTCGCCGTCTCCCTGCACGCCCCGGACGACGAGCTCAGGGACACGCTCGTGCCGATCAACACCCGGTGGAAGGTCGCCGAGGTGCTCGACGCGGCCTGGAGCTACGCGGCCAAGACCAAGCGGCGTGTGTCCATCGAGTATGCCCTGATCAAGGACATCAACGACCAGGAGTGGCGGGCCGACCTGCTCGGCCGCCTGCTCAAGGGCAAGCTCGTGCACGTCAACCTGATCCCGCTCAACCCCACGCCCGGCTCGAAGTGGACCGCATCGCGTCCCGAGGACGAGCGGGCGTTCGTACGCCGCCTGGAGTCCCACGGCGTCGCCGTCACCGTACGGGACACCCGGGGGCGGGAGATCGACGGGGCGTGCGGGCAGCTCGCCGCGGCGCCCCAATAACCGGCCCGATAACCGGCGTGGTGGTGCCTCAGGGGCGCGTGCGGCGCAGCCAGGTGTAGGCCGCCAGGCCGATCGCGGGCCACAGCAGCGACTGCACGGTGATCAGGGGCAGCCCGGACAGCAACACCCCGTGATGGGCGTCCCGCATCCAGCCCATGACCGGCACGGTGAGCCAGCGGGCCCCGGCCATGCTGAGCACCAGCATCGACAGATAGCCGAGGATCAGGGCGATCGTGGACACCGCAGGGGAGGGCAGGATCGGGCGGCTCGTCAGCGCCCCGAGCGCGAGGCCCGCCGTCGCGGACAGCAGATGCAGCCACACGCCCGCCAGCAGCACGGTGAGGGTGGGGGATCCCGCGAGGCGGAGGAGCAGCGCGCCCTCGCCGATCGCCGCCAGGACGAGCAGCGACGCGAACGCCGCCACCAGGCCGCCGGCCAGTTCCTTCGGACCCAGGGCCGAGATGGCGACGCTGCGCTGCTCGTCGGGCTCGGTGTCGAGCAGGCCGCGCGCGGCCCAGGCGAGCACCGGCACGAGCATGGCCGCCGAGTCCGCGGTGGCCGCGATCTCCTGACCGGCCGGAATGGAGCCCGCGTAGAGGACCGCGAGCAGCGCCAGCAGCGCGATCAGCGGTTGCAGCGCGCGGTGTGAGGCGGCGTATCCGGCCAGGCGGAACCTCGCCAGCGCCATCATGGCGGTCATCCTGCGACCTCCCGGGTGGCGCGGGCCGTGATGTTCACCGTGCAGCCCTCGGCGCGCAGACGGTCGGCCAGGTCCTGCGCCTTCGACGCGGCCACCGCCACCTCCAGCACGGTCAGGGCCGGCTCCGCGGCATCCTCGATCGGATCGACCGGATCGAGTTCCCGCAGGGCCCGGTCACGGACCTCGCAGCGGCGCAGGCCAGGGAAGTAACGCAGATCACCCTGGTGGTCGCTCGCCACGACGATGCCGCCGCGCGCGCTGATCTCCCCGATGATCCGGGGGAGTTCGGCCCGGGTGGCGGCGTCGAGACCGGCGAAGGGCTCGTCGAGCACGAGCAGCCCCGGCTCGGCGAGAAGCGCCTGCGCGAGGCCCACCTTGTGGGCGCTGCCCTTGGACAGGTCGGGCAGTCGCTGCCCGAGCAGGTGGTCCATGCCGAGCCGCTCGCTCCACCGGCCGATCGACTCCGTACTCACCCTCCGGACCGCCGCCATGTGCCGCAGGTAGGCGGCCACGGTGAACGGCTGGTCGGAGGGGAACCGCTCGGGGGCGTACCCGACGATCCGGGGGCGGTCCTCGACGCTTCCGCGTGTGGGCCGGAGCAGCCCGGCGACCAGTCGCAGGAGGGTGGACTTGCCGGTGCCGTTGGGCCCGGTGACCTCGACCACGTCGCCCGCGTCCAGGACCAGGCCGGCGTCGGACAGGATCCAGGGGGCGCGCCGTCCGTACCGGAAGGAGAGGCTGGCGATCCGCATAGTCATTTGAGCCTATCGGGATCGTTCCTCCCCGCGTACGAACTTCGGGCGATCATTGGGTCTCGCCTTTTTGTTCGGAGTCCCGTCAGAATGGACGGGCTTGAGCAACGGGCAGGGAGGTGTGGTGTGAACCGCTTTCCCCGCGTCATGGCCGCGCGGCTGGGATACGACCCCGCACAGGTCGACGAATTCGTGCGCAGGATCGAGCGGACGCTCGGCCTCGGCCCGCTCGACGGCCCGCCGGTGACCGCCGACGAGATCAGGAACGCCAGGTTCGCCGTCAAGCGCGGGGGTTACAACGAGACGGCCGTGGACTTCGCGCTCGACGCGTTCATCGTGGCGGTCGAGGCCAGAGGAGGCCGGGACACCGCCACCCCGGCCCTGAAGCCGCCGCCCACCACCCCGGCCGTGCCACCGCCACCCGCCCCCTCGGGGCCCACCGGCTCCGGATCCGCTGCCCTGGGGGCAGTCGCCGAAGATCGCGCACCGGCCGCCCGGCGGCCCGCCGGACAGGCCACTGCCGGAACGCCCCGGCCCGCCGCCTCGGGGTCCGCCGCCGTGTCCCAACCCGCCGGCGTGTCCCAACCCGCCGGCGTGTCCCAACCCGCCGCCGCCCGGGCCGCCTCGACGGCCCGGCCTCGCCGTACGCGTGCCGAGGACGCCGGCCCTGAGGAGAGGACGGGCACGCTCCCGCCGGAGCCGGGCTCTCCGGGCTGGCTGGAGACGCAGGCGGTGCGGGTGGAGCGGGTGGCCTTCCACCCCGGGCGGCTCGGCATGGGCTACCGGGAGGAGGAGGTCGACGCCTTCCTCGACAGGATGGTGGCGACGCTGCGCGGGACGGCGGCCGAGCCGCTCACGGCGGAGCAGGTCAGGAAGGCGACGTTCGCCACCGTGGTGTTCCGGCCGGGCTACGCGATCCACGAGGTGGACGGCTTCCTGGCCGAGATGGCGAACGTGCTGGAGCGCTGCCGCTGAGGCGATTCGCAAAGCTCGTCAGCGGCCGTCCGACGTGGGAGCCGGTTCGAACCCCGCCGTGCGATACCGCTCGACCTCCGACCACGCGGCGGACATCCCGGCCAGGCACCGGTCGAACACCTCCGCCTGCCGGACGTACGCCTCGCGGGCGGGACCGGGGCGGACGCACAGGTCGTCGCTGTCGCTGACCGACCACGGCACGTCGCTGTGCCCGAGCGCAGCGGGCAGCAGCGAGGCGACCCCGCGTGCGCCGAGTTCGCTGGTGAGCTGACGGCGGACGGGACGGCCGAGCACGTCGGCGAAGATCTGCGCCCAGACCTCCGACCGCGCGCCGCCCCCGGCCAGCCGCCAGGGAAGGTCGCCCACGGCGGCCCCGCTGGCCAGGACGCGGTCGAGTTGCACCCGGTGATACTGCGCGACCCCCTCGATGACCGCACGGGTGAGATGCCCGCGACGGTGTACGGCGGAGATGCCGAGGAAGGTCCCCGAGGCCGTCGGGTGCTCGGGGGCGCCGTTGACGAACGGCAGGAACAGCAGCCCGTCCGCGCCCGGCGCCACCGTCGCCGCCTCGGCCAGCAGGTCCGCCGCCGGAACGCCGGCGGTCGCCCGGTGCGGCGCCGACGCGGTGCTCAGCCAGTCGAGGTTGGCGGCCGACGTGGGGGCGACCTCCATGGCGAGCATCGTTCCCGAGTCGGGCATCAGCGCGCTGAGCGTGACCTCGGGCGCGGGGGTGGCGGCGGGGACGACGACCCCGTTGATGGCCCAGGTGCCCACGATGATCGTCACGTCGCCCGGCGCCCGGCCGCCCGCGCCCAGGGTGGCGGCCACGCAGTCCATGCAGCCCGCGATCACGGGCAGCCCCTCCGGCAGCCCGGTCAGCTCCGCGACCCGCGCGCTGAGTCCGGCCACGACCTGCCCGGACTCGCGCAACGGCGGGAAGCGGTCGAGGTCGCCGGCCGGAAGCCCCACCAGTTCGAGCGCCGTCGGCGTGTATTCGCGGGTGTCCAGCGCCACCATGCCGAACGCGCTCGCGTCGCTGTAGTCGGCGCTTGGCACGCCGGTGAGCTGCGAGGTCACCCAGTCCTTGCACGACAGCGCCCACCGGGTCGCGGCGTACGCCTCGGGTTCGGCGTCGTGCATCCAGCGCAGGAGCACGGACGGCTGGGCCGCCCAGGGGATGGAGCCGGTCTCGGCGGCCAGGCGGCGGGCGGCCTCCGGCTCGATCGCGTCCACGATGTGCTGGGCCCGGCTGTCCGACGACGCGATGGCCGGCCCGACGGGCCGCAGCGACGCGTCGACCGGGTAGAGCCCGTTGCCGTGCGCGGCCACGCCGATGCCGGCCGGCGCGTACCCGTCGGCGGCGAGTTTGCCCGCGAGGTCGCCGAGCAGCGACACGACGGTGCCGGCCAGCCCGATCATGTCCACGTCGTGCCGGTGGGCGGTCACGCTGGTGCGGGGAGTGCGGGCGTGCACCACCCCCACCTCGCGCCCCTCGGCGTCGAACGCGGCGGCCTTCGACGCGGTCAGGCCGACGTCGACCCCGACGTAACACGTGGCCAGGTTCGTCATGGTGTCCTCCCGTCGCTTGCCCTGCCTCCGGCCGCGCCTCCACCCGCCGCGGCGGCCAGCGCCCGGGGACGGTGGCGCCGCAGTTCGTTCTCGTAGGCGGCCACCTCGGCGCGGGCCCGCCCCTCGTCCCAGCCGAGGTGGCGTACGGCGACGTCGGCGCAGGTCGCGGCGCTGGAAAGGCCCATGTCGCCGTTGAGCCCGACAAGGATACGTCGCAGCATGACGTCGGCCAGCGTGACCGCGCCCTCCTCGCGTACGGCCATGACGACCTCGGCGGCCAGGGCGCCGGTCTCCTTGTCGACGACCTCGGCGAGCGAGGGGTCCTCCGCCGCGAGGTCGAGCACCCGGCGGGCGCGCACGCCGTAGAGCTGCAGCAGCCTGCGGGAGGACGCACCGTCCAGCGGCGACTCACGCAGGAAGTCGCGCACGAACTCCGGCCAGTCGGAGGTGTCCGCGCCGGGGAACGGCCGGGTCCGGGTGACGCACGGGCGGGGCCGCTTGCCGAGCACGCGCAGCGCCTCGTCGGTCACGTCCTCCGCGAGCGCCCTGTGGGTCGTGAGCTTGCCGCCGATGACCGTCAGCAGGCCCCGATAGGCGGGCGCGTGGTTGAGCACGGTGTGCCCACGGCTGATCTTGGCGTTGTCCGACACCTCGGCCGTGTACGGCAGGGGCCGGATCCCGGCGACGCTCCACAGCACGTCGGCGGGTGTGAGGTTCGCCTGCGGGAAGATCCGGTTGGTCTCGGCGAGCAGGTAGTCGATCTCGGCGTCGCCGGCCACCACCTCGTCCAGGTCGCCCTCGTAGGTGAGGTCGGTGCTGCCGAGCATGTAGCGGCCCTGCCAGGGGAAGACGAAGATGGGCCGGCCGTCGGCCGCCGCCTCGAAGAAGATGCAGGTGTCGGGGGCTCCGGGGAACGGGTCGAGGACGACGTGGCTGCCCTTGGTGCCGCCGTTCAGCCGCCGGCTCTCGATCTGCCCGTCGAGGATCCGGTCGATCCACGGCCCGGCGGCGTTGACGGTGACGGCGGCCCGGATCTCCCCGCGCTCCCCGGTCCGCACGTCCTCGGTGTGAAGGCCGGCGACCCGGTCGCTCTCGACGATCAGTCCGGTGACGGAGGTGTAGGTGAGGACGCGGGCGCCCAGGTGGCGGGCGTCGAGGAGCAGCTCGACGCAGAGGCGCTCCGCCCACGGCACCTGCGCGTCGTGGAACAGCGCCGCCCCGCGCAGGCCCTCGCGCGCCAGTGTGGGCCACCGGCGGGCCACCGTGCGGACCGGCACGCCCCGGCTGAGCCCGCGTCCCCGGCCCAGGGCCATCGTGTCGAACGCCAGCAGGCCGAGCCGGATCAGCGCTCCCGGCCGTGTGTTCCCCTCGTAGAAGGGGATCAGCATCGGGTAGTCGCGGATGAGGTGGGGAGCGGTGCGGAACAGCAGGTGCCGCTCCCGGATGGATTCGTGCACGAGCGTGAAGTCGTAGCGCTCGAGATACTTGAGGCCGCCGTGGATCAGCCGGCTGGAGGTGCTCGACGTGCCCGAGCCCACGTCGGCGCGGTCGACGACGACGACGCGCAGGCCGCGGGCGGCGGCGTCCCGGGCGATGGCGAGCCCGTTGATGCCGGCTCCGATGACGGCGAGATCGACGACGTCGGTCTCACCGAAGGGGACGTGTTGCGACATGGGTGGCTCCCGGAGGGTGACGGGCGCGGGTCCGCGGGCGGACCCGCGCCGGAGAAGGATCGGACTAGGCGGCGGAGCCGCCCGCCTTCTCCTTGTAGATCTCGTACGCCTCCTCGGGCTTGAGCCCGTCGTGCACGACCGCGCGGACCGCGGCGAGCATGCCGGCGGGGCTGTCGCTCTGGAAGATGTTGCGGCCCATGTCGACGCCGGCGGCGCCCTCCTGGATCGACCGGTAGGCCATCGTCAGGGCGTCGATCTCGGGCAGCTTCTTGCCACCCGCGACGATGATCGGCACCGGGCAGCTCGCGGTGACGGTCTCGAAGCCCTCCTCGACGTAGTACGTCTTGACGATGTGGGCGCCCATCTCGGCGCTGATCCGGGTCGCGAGGCGGAAGTAGCGGGCGTCGCGGACCATGTCCTTGCCGACGGCGGTGACGCCGAGCACGGCGACGCCGTGCCGCTGACCGGCGTCCACGAGCGCGGCCAGGTTGGCGACCGACCGCGACTCGTGCTCGCCGCCGATGAACACCTGGATGGCCACGGCGGCGGCGTTGAGGCGCAGCGCGTCCTCCATGTCGAGCGCGATGTGCTCGTCGGACAGCTCGCGCAGGATGCTCGGGCCGCCGCTGGCGCGCAGCACGATCCCGGCGCCGGTGGTCGCGGGGATGCTGGTGCGCAGCGCGCCGCGGGTCATCATGATCGCGTCGGCGTCCGGGACGAGCGGGGCGATCCGGGTGTCGAGGCGCTCCAGGCCGGCCATCGGGCCGACGAAGTAGCCGTGGTCGAACGCCAGCATGACCGTGCGCCCGGTGTCCGGCCGGAAGATGCGCGACAGGCGGTTGCGCAGGCCCCAGTCCTGCCCGTGCGCGCCCTTCACGTGGAAGCCGCTCGCCGCGGGCCCGGCGGACGTCCCGAAGTCGCGGGCGTCGAGCAGGCCGTCGGTGTCAGCCATCAGTGTCGTCTCCTGTACTAGTGGTGGTGGCGGTCGCGGTGCGCGATCGCCGTTTGAACAGAGATGCCGTACGGTCGCCTCCGCCGGCGAGGAAGAGGACGAAGAGCACCAGGCCGCCCTTGAGCAGGTTCTGCGCCGCGGTGCTCCAGCCGACGAGGTTGACCAGTCCGTCGAGCAGGATGAAGAAGAGAGACGCGCCCCACACGCCCACCGGGACCGCGCGACCGCCGGAGATGAGCGTGCCGCCGATGACCACGACGGCCACGGAATCGAGCAGGTAGCGGGTGCCGAGATCGGCCGAGGGCGCGATGTAGGCGGCGAGCAGCGCGCCGGTCAGCCCGGCCAGCGCCCCGCTCAGCAGGTAGGTCGACCCGATGATCCGGGCGACCGGGATGCCGGCCCGCTCGGCCGCCCGGCGGCTCTGGCCCACCGCGATCAGCGACCGGCCGTAGACCGTGCGGCGCAGCAGCGCGACGACGAGCACGGTCAGCACCGCGATCGCCAGCGCGAGGAGCGGGATGCCGGCCGGGCGCAGGTTGAGCGCCGAGCGCAGACCGGGGTCGGGCACGGCGGTGAAGCCGTTGGCCGTCGACAGCGTGATCGACGAGGCGACGAGCCCCGCGGCCAGCGTGGCGATGATCGGGGGGACGGACAGGCCGAGGATGGCCACGGCGCTGACCGCCGCGACGATGACGCCGACGCCGATCCCCGCGAGGATCCCCACAGCCGCGGAGCCGGTGGCGGAGGCCGCCGCCACCGAGACGAACCCGGCGAGCGAGATGACCGACCCCACCGACACGTCGATGTTGCCGGGGCCCGCGCTGATGACCAGCATCTGCCCGAGCCCGACGATGACGAGGTACGGCGCGAGCGACAGGGCGAGGGAGACCGTCTGCCCGCCGCCCTGGCCCGAGATGGCCAGGATCACCAGCCACACGAGCGCGGCGGCGGCGAAGCCCCAAATCCAGGGGGCACCGTTCCAGGGGCCGCTCCATTGGCGGGTCACGCGGATGTTCATCGCAGCACCTTCCCCACGACGACGCGGCCGGCGAGCACGGCCAGGACGATCACGCCTTGCACGGCCGACTGCATGTCGGACCGGACGTCGAGCAGGCTGAGAACCACGCTGACCAGCCCCAGCGTCACTCCGCCGATCGCGGCGCCCCACGGCACGGCGGTGCCGCCGGAGAAGGAGCCCCCGCCGAGGATCACCGCGGCCACGGTCGTGAGCGTGTAGCCGGAGGCCGACGACACGTCTCCGCCGCCGGTCTGGGAGGCCAGGACGAGGCCGGACAGCACGCCGAGCGCGCCCGCCGTCGCGTAGGCGAAGACGCGGGACGTGAGCGGCCGCAGGCCGGCCCGCCGCAGCGCGACCGCGTTGCTGCCCAGGCCGCGCATCCGCACGCCTGCGGCGCTGCGCGCGGTGAGCAGGTAGACCACCAGCGCGACGACCAGGATCGGCAGCAGCGGCGCCGGGAAGCCCGCGGGCTGCCAGGCGCCGAACGACGCCAGCCACCCGGGGGTCGTGCCGCCCGGAGTCGGCAGCAGGAACAGGCCGAGCCCGAGCCAGAGGAACGAGGCGCCGAGGGTCGCGATCAGCGCCGGCACCTCGCGGAGGTGGATGAGCAGGCCGAGCACGGCGTACGCCGCGACCAGCCCGATCAGGACGAGCACGCCGAGGAGGGGGGACGACACCAGCAGGGTGGCGGAGACCACCGTGACCAGGCCGACGAAGTTGCCGATTCCGAGGTCGATGTCGCCGACGGCCATGAGCGTCATCTGCGCCTGCGCGGCGATCACCAGCGGGACGGTCGCGGACAGGACCAGCGTGAGGCCCTCCACGGTCAGCACACCCGGCTGGAGCGACGAGCAGACGCAGAGCATCGCGACCAGCGCGACGGCGCTGACCGCCGCCGGGGCCGAGCGGCGCATCCGCGCGCGGTCGGGCAGCGCCGGGGCGAGAAGATGGGCCATCAGTCGTTCCCTCCGTCCTCGTTGAAGGAGACGGCGATGATGCGTTCCTCGGAGATCTCCTCGCCGGTCAGTTCGGCCACGATCCGGCCGGCCCGGAAGACGTAAACCCGGTCGCAGTGGGCCATCTCGGCGTTCTCGCTGGAGTACCAGACGATGCTCCGGCCCTTCGCCGCCTCCTCCCTGATGAGGCGGTACAGATCGCTCTTGGTGTGCACGTCCACGCCCCGGAACGGGTCGTCGAGCAGCACGAGCCCGGAGGGGGAGGCGAAGGCGCGGGCGACGATGACCTTCTGCTGGTTGCCGCCGCTCAGCTCGATGATCCCGGCCTCCGCGCCGCCCCTGATGGCGAGGCGCTTCACCCAGTCGCCGACCACCGCGCGCTCCTCGGCCGGGCGGCGCAGCCCGCGGCGGGCGATGCCGCGCAGCGCGGTCACGATCAGGTTGTCGCCCACGCTCCACAGGGGCAGGACGCCCGAGCGCTGCCGGTCGCCCGGCACGTACGCCCGCGTCACGTTCACCGTGGTGTCGCGCCGCACCGGCCGCCACAGGCGTTCGAGCACTTCCTGCTGGCCCTGGCCGGCCAGCCCGGCGAGGCCCACGACCTCGCCCTTGCCGACCCGCAGGGTGACCTCCCGCAGGCCGGGTCCGATGGCGCCGCGCAGCTCGGCCACCGTCTCCCGTGCCGCGGTCCCGGCGGAGGCCGTTCGCGCGCCGGTCGACGAGGGAGCGGCGACGTGGGCGCCCATCAGCTCGAGGACGTCCGGCTCGCCGAGCCCGGCGGCCGGCCGTTCCGCGGTGACCGCGCCGTCGCGCAGCACGGCCACCCGGTCGGCCACAGAGAGGACCTCGCGGATGCGATGCGAGATGAGCAGCACGGCGGTGCCGGCCCCGATCAGCCTGCGCACGTAGGCGTACAGCGACCGGGCGGCGTCCGGGCCGAGCGACTCGGTGGGCTCGTCGAGGATCAGCAGGTCGAGCCGGTCCACCAGGCAGGCCCGGGCGATCTCCACCATCTGGCGCCGGGCCAGTGACAGGTCCTCCACGCGGTCACGGGGGGAGACGCCGTGGCCGGGGAACATCTCGTCGAGGCGGCGGCGCACCGCGTCGCTCGCCGCCCGCCGCCACCGCAGGCGGGGCAGGCAGTGCCGCGAGGACACCCACATGTTCTCCGCCACCGTGAGGTCGGGGCACAGCGACGTCTCCTGGTAGGCCATCCGCACCGACCGGAAGTCCCCGGCGGACGCCTTCCTCCCGTGCACGAGGACCGTGCCCGTGTCGCAGGCCTCCAGCCCGGCGAGCACGCGCATGAGCGTGCTCTTGCCCGCGCCGTTGTGACCGACCAGCCCGAGCACCTCGCCCGCGCGGACCTCCAGGTCCACGCCCGTCAGGGCCCGGGTGCGCCCGTACGCCTTGGTCACGCCCCTGGCGGTGACGACGGGCGGCCGGGCGGCCGGTCCGGTGCCCGTCTGCGGCGGCGCCGTGCCGCCGGCCGGGAGATTGTCGACGTGCATGCCCGGTCTCCTCCGTCTCCTCGGTGCCGTGGTCGTCGCGAAGCCGGGTCAGCTCGCGGCCGACGGGATCGGCGGCTGGACCGGCTTGCCGCCGGTCTTCACGGCCTCGACCTGCTGCCGGAACAGCTCCCGGGTCCACGGCCAGGCGGCGTACTCGTCGGGCTTGAGCACCGAGGCCCAGGCGTCGCGGTCCTTCTGCTCGATCAGGACGATCGGGAAGGTCATCTGCTTGGGCACGTCCTTGCCGTCGAGCAGGTCCAGGGCCTCCCAGAGCGCGGCGACCGACTGACCGGGGTCGGACATGACCGCGACGGAGCCGTTGTCGATCTTGTTGTCCCGCCAGTAGCTCAGCGCGCGGCCGTTGGTCTCGAAGTCGACCGCGGGCACGGGCTTGCCCGCGGTGGCGAACGCCTGGGCCACGCCGTAGCCGTCGCCGCAGCCGATGACGCCGTCGACCTTCGGCACGCTGGACAGCACGCCGAGCACGGCCTTCTGCGCGGTGGCGCCGTCGCACATGCCGGTGACCGTCGCCACGGTCTTCACCCCGGGGTAGCCCGCGAGGATCTTCTTGGTCGTGTCGAGCATCTCGGCCTCGGGCTGGGAGCCGACCACCCCGCGGCTCACGATGACCGAGCCCTTGCCGCCGATGCCTTCGAGCAGCGGCTTGGCGGCGTACGTCGCCCAGTCCACGAAGCTGTTCTGCAGCACGTGGGCGCAGGGCGCATCAATGGCGGAGTCGAAGACCACGACCTTGACGCCGGCCGTACAGGCCTGCTGGATCACCGGCTGCAGCGCGGTGGGCGAGGCGGGGTCGATGAGCAGCGCGTCGGGCTTCTGCAGCAGCAGGCTCTTGATCTGGGCGACCTGCTCGGTCGCCGAGTTCTCGCCCGGCGCGTTCACGACCTTGTACTTGCCGATCAGCCCGTCGGCCTTGGCCTGCTCGGCGGCGGCCTCGAACTTGGCGATCATCGTCTGCCGCCAGCCGTTGCCGATGAAGCCGTTGCTCAGCGCGATGAAGGGCTTGTCACCGCCGCCGCCCGCGGCCGCGCCACCGGCGTCCGCGGTGGCGCTACCGGAGCCGCCGGAGCCGCAGCCCGCGGCCAGTACGGCGAGAGCGGAGATCGCCGCGGCGGAGGCGGCGCGCCAGGGCCGGCGTGTGGGACGCATGTGCATGGTGTCTCCAGACAGAGCGGGTTCGCGAGGGGGGAGAGTCGGCGTCAAGGCTTCGCCCGATCGACCTGTCATTACAGGCCTGTAGTGACAAGCAAACTAAGCGGGCGTTACGGGCCTGTCAAGAGCCTGTTTTCGGTCGCCTCGGACCACCGGTGACGGCTAATCTTGGTAACAGCCGGGCGCACTTGTAGTTACAGGTTCGAGTGGGGCATCCTGCTGCGGTGCCGCCGAGGAGGTTCCCGTGACGATGACCTATCCCCCGCTCAACCGCGACGGGGCGGAACCGCTGTGGATGCAGCTCATGCGGGCGTTGCGCGCGGAGATCGAGAGCGGTGTGCGCGGGCCCGACCAGCCGCTGCCGTCCGAGGCCGAGCTGAGCGACCTGTTCGGCGTCTCCCGCACGGTCGTCAGGGAGGCGCTGCGCGAGCTGGTCCAGCAACGCCTGATCTACAAGGTAAAGGGCAAGGGAGCCTTCGTCGCGCCCCGCAAGACCGAGCTGAGGTTCGTCGGATCGATGTCCGGGTCGGCCGACGACCTGCGGGAGTCGGGGCGCCGGGTGACCACGCAGACCGTCGGCCAGGCGCTCGGCGAGGCCGACGAGCGGGAGGCCGCGCTCCTGCGCATACCGCTGGGGGAGCAGGTCGTCCGGCTGCGCAGGCTCCGCCGGGTCGACGGCCAGCCGTGGCTGCTCGTCGACACCGCCCTGCCCGCCCGGCTCGTCCCCGGGCTCGAACGCGCCATCCTGGAGAACCAGTCGCTGTACGACGTGCTGCGCCGCCGGTATGGCATCGAGCCCGCCGCGGCCGACCGCTGGATCGAGGCGGTCTTCCCCAGCCGGGAGGACGCGGCCCTGCTCGAGGTGTCCACCTCGACGCCTCTGCTCGGCATCGAGTCGGTCGCGTGGCTGGAGGACAACACCAGGTTCGAGGCGTATCACGCCCTCCACCGCAGCGACCAGACGCGCTTCTACGTCGGCATCCGCTGACCCCGCCGGGCGTTCAGACCCGGCCGAGCTGTCCCGCGGCGCGGAGGGCCAGCCACACCTCGGCGAAGTCGCCCGTCGCCGACAGGTCGCGCCCGGTGAGCGCCCCGAACCGGCGCAGCCGGTACGCCAGCGTGTTG
The DNA here is from genome assembly GCF_006874475.1 of Microbispora hainanensis. Classification (GTDB taxonomy): domain Bacteria; phylum Actinomycetota; class Actinomycetes; order Streptosporangiales; family Streptosporangiaceae; genus Microbispora; species Microbispora hainanensis. The sequence continues at coordinate 39,329 of NZ_VIRM01000046.1, read as the reverse complement.
GGGTGCACGTGCAGGGCCCGCGCGGCGTCGTCGACGCGGCGGTCCCGCTCCATCCAGGTCCGCACCGACGCGACCAGTTCGGATCCGTGCTCGGCGTCATACCGCAGGACGTCGCCGAGCACGTGCTCGACGAGAGCGGTCAGCACGCCCACGTCGGCGGGCAGCCACCGGCCGGTGGTGTCCGCGCCGTAGGCGACCAGTGGCCGGCCCGACTCGGCGGCGCGGGAGGCCGCCCACAGGGCCTCGCGCTGGGCGACGCGCAGCGACGACCCGGGTGCGAGAGCGCGGCTGACGCCTGCCGCGATCCCCGGCACCGCCTCCAGCTCCGCCGTGTCGGCGTCCGCCGCCGTCAGCACGTACAGGTCGCTCTGGCGGCGGAGCATGAGGTGCGGATGCTCGCCGAGCGCCTGTACGACGGCGTCGTCCGCGGCGTCGCGCACCACGAGCAGCACGATGTCGCGGTCGGCCGCCAGGCCCGCCAGGGCGAGCCTGCGCCGCGCGGTCTCCGGGTCGAGCACGTCCTGCAGCAGCTCGGCCAGCGTCTCGGCGCCCTGCCGCCGCAGCGTCTCGCGTTCGCTGCGCACCATGGCCACCCGCAGGGCGGCGACGGTCGCGATGTGCTGGACGACGGCGAGCCCGGCGGGCCTGGCGCCCTCCCGCTCGAAGGCGACCAGGAACCCGGCAGGCCCGCCGGGAGCGGGCACCGGGAGCGCGAACCCGCCGGGGATGGTCGGCGGGGCCTCCATCGAGGCGGGCAGGCGTACGCCCGGCGGGGGCGCCGGCACGCCGGGCAGCAGCGGACGGCCCTGCGGCGTGGTCAGGTAGATCTCGTAGCCCGACAGCCGTTCGAGCCGCCGGAACAGTCCGGCCGTGTCCAGGCTCTCCGAGGCGAGCCAGCGCAGCGCGCCGAACACCTGGAGTTGTGCCCCGAGCCGCTGCCGGGCGTCCGCCTGCACCGCGGCCGCGACCTCCTGGGCGATCGCGATGAACGGCACCGCCAGCGGCACCTCCAGCACGGGGAATCCGCGGTCCTCGGCGACGTCGAGGAAGGCCCGGCGCAGCGGGGGGACGTGCAGGCCCGCGCTGAGCGCGAGCGCGGCCACCCCGGCGTCGTCGAGCCGCTCCAGGTACGCCCGCTGGGCGGCGGCGGCGCGCGGCACCCCGATGCCGGTCGTCATGATGACCTCGGCCCCGAGCAGCCAGGGCGTCGGATCCTCCAGCTCGCTGACGTGGGCCCACGACACCGACCTGCCGAGCCCGCGCTCGCCCGCCAGCACCTTCAGCTGCAGCGCGGGGGAGCGCACCAGGTCTTCCACCGTGTTGTGCCCGTCCACAACGCTCAGCCTATTTCCGGTGATTGACCCAATTGTTCTGATTTGGAGCCGTTAGGCACACTCAAGCAGTCTCCCCCCCGACCTGGAGGAATGTATGACGACGGCTGCCCCCTCCGCCTCGCCCGGCGCCATCGAGGTCCGTTCGATCGACTACGTCCCGGAGGGCGAGCGGCACGGCAAGGTCTGGCACCAGGGCCCGTTCTGGTTCTGCGGCAACTTCCAGCCGTACACCGTCGCGATCGGTTTCGTCGGCCCGGCGATGGGGCTGCCGCTCGGCTGGACCTCGCTGGCGAGCACGCTCGGCATCCTGTTCGGCACCTTCTTCATGGCCTTCCACGCCTCGCAGGGCCCCTGGCTCGGGCTGCCCCAGATGGTGCAGTCGCGGGCCCAGCTCGGATATCGCGGCGTCATCGTGGCGCTCGCCGGCACGCTCTTCACGTACGTCGGCTTCAACGTCATCGACACGGTCATCATCGACAACGGCCTCCACGCGGTATTCGGCTGGGGCAAGCCGGTGATCGGGCTCGTCATCACCGTGGTGGCCGCGGTGCTGGCCATCTACGGCTACGACTGGCTCCACCGGGCGTTCCAGGTGCTGTTCTGGATCTCGCTGCCGCTGTGGCTCGTGCTGACCGCCGCCATCCTGTTCGGGGGCGCGGGCGGGCAGGCGGCCCCCTCCTCCGGCGGCTTCACCTGGGTCGCCTTCATGGTCCAGTTCGCGGTCGCCGCGTCGTACAACATCACCTACGCGCCGTACGTCTCGGACTACTCGCGCTATCTGCCCCGGCGCACCAAGACCTCGCACATCGTGTGGTCGGTCTTCTGCGGCGCCTCGGCCTCGCCGCTGTGGCTGATCCCGATCGGTGCGTGGATGGCCACCCGGCTCGGCGTCACCGACACGCTCGTCGGCATCCACGACGCGGGTGAGAACGTGTTCACCGGCCTCGGCAGCGTGCTCACCGTCGTGTCCGTGCTCGTGCTGGTGGCGACCATGGGCCTCAACGCCTACAGCGGCATGCTGACCGTCGTCACCGCCATCGACACCCTGCGGCCGGTGCGGCCGACCCGCTCGATCAGGATCCTCACCGTCCTCGTGCTGGCCGTGGTGTGGGCCCTCGTGGGAATGCTGCTCATCGGCGACTTCTCCACCGCCTTCACCAACGTGCAGCTGATCATGCTGTACGTGCTCGTGCCCTGGACGGCCGTCAACCTGGTCGACTACTTCTTCGTACGGCGCGGCCACTACGCGATCACGCACCTGTTCCGCAAGGACGGCATCTACGGCATGTGGGCGTGGCGCGGGCTGGTCTCCTACCTGCTGGGCCTGGCCGCGATGGTCCCCTTCGTGGTGCTCAGCTTCTTCACCGGCCCGGTGGCCGAGGCCATGGGCGGCGTCGACATCGCGTTCGCCGTCGGGCTGATCGTGGGCGGCGGCGTCTACCTGCTGCTGTGCCGCACGCTCGACGTCTCGTCCGAGGAGGGCGTCGTGGCGGCCAGCGAGCGTGAGCTCGTCGCGTCCTGAACCCCGCCGGGTGTCGTCCGAGGAAGGAATCACATGACCGTCACCAACGCGGCCGTCCTCGTGCCGGGGCAGGGCCTGCGAAGCCGGGCGCTGCGCCTGGCCGGCCCCCGGGACGACCAGGTCCTCGTGCGCATCGAGGCGAGCGGCGTCTGCCACTCCGACCTGCACGTCCTCGACGGGGACTGGCCGGTCGAGGAGCCGATCGTCCTGGGCCACGAGGGCGCGGGCGTGGTCGAGGCCGTCGGCCCGGCCGTACGCGACGTCAGGCCCGGCGACCACGTCGTGCTGTCGTGGTTCGCGCCGTGCCGCCGCTGCGAGGCGTGCGCCGCCGGCCGCGCCTGGCTGTGCTCGAACACCAAGGCCGTGTCCAACACGCTGCCGGACGGCTCGACCCCGCTGTCGGATGAGGACGGCGCGCCCGTGCTGCCCTTCCTCGGGCTCGGCACGTTCTCCGAATATGCCGTGGTGCCCGAGACCGCCGCGATCGTCGTTCCCGACGAGGTGCCGTTCCCGGTGGGGGCGCTGATCGGGTGTGCCGTGACGACCGGGGTCGGGGCCGCCGTGCACACGGCGGGGGTGCGGCCGGGGGAGTCGGCCGTCGTCATCGGCTGCGGCGGCGTCGGGCAGGCGGTCGTGCTCGGCCTCGGCCTGGCCGGCGCCCAGCCGGTCGTCGCCGTCGACCTGTCGGACCGGCGGCTCGACCTGGCCCGGGAGCTCGGCGCCACGCACACCCTGCGCGGCGACGACCCGGCGCTGGCGGAGAAGGTGCTGGAGATCACCGGTGGGGCGCATCACGCGTTCGAGGCCATCGGCCGGGCCGCCACGATCGAGGCGCTGCCCGGGCTGCTGCGCGCGGGCGGCAACGCCGTCCTCGTCGGCATGACCGCGCTCGGCACGCGGGTCTCCTTCGACCCGTTCGACCTCGCCGACCAGGGCAAGAACATCCTCGGCTGCAACTACGGCTCCAGCGTGCCCGCGGTCGACTTCCCCCGGCTGGCGAGCCTCTACCTGTCCGGACGCCTGCCCCTCGACCGGCTGGTCGGCGCCGAGGCCGGGCTCGCCGACCTGCCCGCGGCCTTCGCCGGCCTGCGGGCCGGCACCGGCCTGCGCACGGTCGTACGGCCGGGGGCGCCCGCTGGGACGGACACGGGGGCGAACGCGGGTGCGGACACAGGGACGAACGAGGGGGTGCGGCCGTGACGCGGGTCGCGGTGGCGCAGCTCCCGCTGCGGGTGGGCGAGCCGGAGGCGAACCGCGCCGCCGCCGAGGCGGCGATCAGGGAGGCGGCCGAGGCCGGCGCCCGGCTGGTGGTGCTGCCCGAGCTGGTCAACAGCGGCTACGTCTTCACCGGAGCCGAGGAGGCCAGGAGCCTCGCCGAGCCCGCCGACGGCCGGACCGTGACCGAATGGCGGCGGCTGGCCCGCGCCCACGACCTCGTGATCGTCGGCGGATTCTGCGAGCTGGCCGGCGGGGCCGTACGCAACAGCCAGGTCATGGTCGACGCCACCGGCACCAGGGCCGTCTATCGCAAGGCCCACCTGTGGCACGACGAGCAGGACGTGTTCGTCCCCGGCGACGAGCCGGCCCCGGTCGTCGGGACCGCGCTCGGCCGGATCGGCATGATGGTCTGCTATGACCTGGAGTTCCCCGAGTGGGTGCGGTCCGTGGGCCTCGCGGGGGCCGACCTGCTCGCCGTCTCCACCAACTGGCCCGCCTCGCCCGTCCCCGCGGGGGAGCGCCCGGTGCTGGTCGCCTTCGCCCAGATCGCCGCGGCGGCCAACCGCATGTTCGTCGCCGTGGCCGACAGGTGCGGGGTGGAGCGCGGTGTCGGCTGGGTCTGCGGCACCTCCCTGATCGGTCCCGACGGATATCCCCTGGCGGGCCCCGTGCTGCGGGACGGGCCCGCCGTGCTGGTCGCCGACTGCGACCTCGCGCACGCGCGGGACAAGGCCACCGGCCCCCGCAACGACGTCCATCGCGACCGGCGGACCGACCTCTACTGGAAGGAAGAGCGCACGTCATGACAGAGCCCCGGGGACCCGTCGACTCCTCCCGGATCCCTCGATTCGCCGGACCGGCCACGTTCGCGCGGCTGCCGCGGCTGGACGAGGTCGGGCACGCCGGCGTCGCGGTGGTGGGCGTGCCGTTCGACGGCGGGGTCTCCTACCGTCCCGGCGCCCGGTTCGGCCCGGCGGCCGTCCGGGAGGCCAGCCGCCTGCTCCGGCCGTACCATCCGGGCCTCGACGTCTCGCCGTTCGCCACCATCCAGGTGGCGGACGCCGGGGACATCGCGTGCAACCCGTTCGACATCCGCGAGGCCGTCGAGACCGTGGAGGAGGCCGCCTCCGGGCTGATGGACGGCGGCACGAAGCTCGTCACCATCGGGGGCGACCACACGATCGCGCTGCCGCTGCTGCGGGCCGCCGCCCGGCGGCACGGCCCGGTCGCGCTGCTGCACTTCGACGCGCACCTCGACACCTGGGACACCTACTTCGGGGCCGAGTACACGCATGGCACGCCGTTCCGCCGCGCGGTCGAGGAGGGCATCCTCGACACCGAGGCGGTCTGCCACGTCGGCACCCGCGGCCCGCTGTACGGCAAGAAGGACCTGGAGGACGACCGGCGCCTCGGCTTCGGCATCGTGACCAGCGCCGACGTGATGCGCCGGGGCGTGGACGAGATCGCCGGCGCGCTGCGGCAGCGCATCGGCGGCCGGCCGCTCTACCTGTCGATCGACATCGACGTGCTCGACCCGGCGCACGCGCCCGGCACCGGCACCCCCGAGGCCGGCGGCCTGACCAGCCGGGAGCTGCTGGAGATCCTGCGCGGCCTGGCCGGGTGCGACATCGTCGGCGCGGACGTGGTCGAGGTCGCCCCGGCGTACGACCACGCGGAGATCACCTCGGTCGCGGCCTCCCACGTGGCCTACGATCTGATCGGCCTGCTCGCGCTGGGGAAGGCCTGACGCCAGGGGGAGAAGCGGTGATCGTCGACCTGTCGGTGCCCGTCGTGAGCGGCATGCCCGTCTACCCCGGCGACCCGGAGGTGGAGATCGTGCCCGCCCTCACGGTGGCGGCCGAGGGCGTCAACGTCCTCGGCCTGCACCTCGGGTCGCAGTCCGGCACGCACGTGGACGCGCCGTTCCACATCGACGACGCGCTGCCCACGCTCGACGACCTGCCACTGGAACGCTTCCTCGGTCCGGCGGCGGTCCTCGACGCCCGGGGCCTGCCGCCGCGCGCGCCGGTCACCCCCTCCATGCTGGAGCCGGTGGCCGGGCGGCTGGCCCCGGGGACCGTCCTGCTGGTCGCGACCGGCTGGGACGAGCACTGGGGAACCCCGGACTACTCGGCCCACCCATACCTGGACGCGGAGACCGCCCGCCTGATCGTCGCCGCGGGCGTGCGGACCGTCGGCGTCGACGCGCTCAGCGTCGATCCCACCCCCGCTCCCGCCGATCTGCCGGCGCACCGCGTGTTGTGCGGCGCGCACGCCGTGATCGCGGAGAACCTGCGGGGCCTCGGCCCGCTCCTGGACGCCCAGGCCGCCGGCCGCCCGATCGAGGTCTCGCTGTTCCCGCTGCGCCTGGCCGGTGCCGACGGCGCTCCCGTCCGCGCCGTCGCCCGGATCGGCTGACCGGGGCTTCCCCAGGCGTCACCGCAGCGTGGAGACGCCCCAGAGTTCGGCGATCCGCTCGTTCTCGACCCGGAACATCTCGATGGCCTCCGGGGCGCGTCCCCGCTCGGTGGCCGGCGCCCCGGTCAGCGTGAACCGCACGACGACCTTGTCGCCCTCGGCCACCACGTCCTCGATCACCGTGTGCAGCTCCGGATGGCGATCGAGCATCGCCGACCAGGCTCGTCGTACGCTCTCCGGTCCGGTCGTCCCCATGGGATGGCTGACGAAGCCGGGAGCGAAGATCGTGCCGGTGGCCGCGAGGTCGCGGGTGTTGAACGCGTGGTGCATCCGATGGGCCAGTGCCCGCATGTCGTCCATGTGGCTCTCCTTACCGATCGTTCGGAAGGTGACCGTAATCGACTGACCGATCGTTCGGCAAGTACGGTGGGGCCCGGGGAAGGAGGACCGATGCAGGGGACGCAGGGCAGGGCCGCCGGGCGCCGCGGAGAGGACGGCGGCGAGACGCGCCGGCGGATCCTCGCGGTCGCGGCCGAGCTGTTCGCCACGAAGGGCTACGCGGGCACGTCGATCGCGGACATCGCCGCCCGCATGGAGATGAGCAAGGCGGCGCTCTACTACCACTTCACGTCGAAGGAGCAGATCCTCGACGAGCTGCTCGCGGCGCCGCTGGCCGCGTTCGCCCGCCTGGCCGAGCGCGCCGAGACGGGCGCGCACACCCCGGCCGAGCTGCTCGCCGCCGTCATCGACACCACGGTGGAGGCGCGTGCGCTGAGCGGCCTGATCGGCGGCGACCCGTCCGCGCAGGCGGTGGTGAACCGGTCGCGGCACGGGGACGCGCGCCGGATCAACGACGCGCTGGCCGCGGCGCTGGCGCGCGGCGCGCCGGGCGAGGGAGCGGCTGTGCGCGCCCAGGCCGCGCTGACGGTCGCCAAACAGGTCACGCTGACCGTGCTGGGAGACGGCGGGCCGATGAGCGCCGGCACCCGGGCCGAGATCCTCGCCGCCGCCCTGCGCGCCCTGGGCGCCACCTGAGCCGGCAACCTGCCGTCCGGCCGCCCGAGCAGGACGGAACCCCGGGCAGGACGCGAACCCGGGCAGGACGCGAACGAGAAGTCTCGTCGGCGTCGCCGGACTTCGCCTCAGGCGACGAGCCCGGCCGCGTCCGGTTCGGCTACCGGGACGTACCCCCGCCGACTGTGATGACGGCCGGGGCGGGGGCCGTGGTCAGTGCGTGCCCCAGGAGTAGGTCTGCTTGTGCAGCTTGAGGTAGACGAACGTCTCGGTCGCCCGCACGCTGGAGATCGCCCGGATCTTCCCCAGGATCTCCAGCAGGTGGGTGTCGCCCTCGCAGACGACCTCGACCATGATGTCGACCGACCCGGCCGTGAGCACCACGTAGTCGATCTCGGGGATCTGCGACAACTCGTCGGCGACCTGCTCCAGGTCGCCCTCGCACTTGATGCCGATCATGGCCTGGCGGGGGAAGCCCAGGGTGAGCGGGTCGGTGACGGCGACGATCTGCATGACGCCGAGGTCGAGCAGGCGCTGCACGCGCTGGCGCACCGCGGCCTCCGACAGCCCCACCGCCTTGCCGATGGCGGCGTACGGCTTTCGCCCGTCCATCTGAAGCTGCTCGATGATCTGCTTGGAGATCTCGTCGAGCACCACCGGCCCACCCTTCGCGGCAGCCGCGCGAGCCTTTGGCGGAGTCGTCATCCTCGGGGGGTGTCCTCTCTTGGCGGGCTTCGGCTTCGATCGCCGTAGCGACCTGGTGTTACACCATCGTTTTTGACATGTTGCGATCGTGGTCCGACATGTTGTCAGCTCCATCGCTCGCGTCAAGCGATTTCGTAGCAATTTGGTATCTTAGCGACGAAATCCCTTGTCGTAGGCTCTTTCCTCTGCCAGAGTCGCGACAACTCAGCCACCACCAGGAGGTCACCGGTGACCACCCGTCTCCAGAACTTCGTGAACGGGAAGTTCGTCGACGCCGCCAGCGGCCGTTTCTCCGACGTCGTAGACCCTACGACGGGGGAGGTATACGCCCAGGCACCGGTGTCGGGCCAGGAGGACGTCGACGCCGCGTACGCCGCCGCGACGGCCGCCTTCGAGACGTGGGGCCAGACGACCCCGGGCGAGCGCGCGGCGCTGCTGCTGAAGGTCGCCGACGCGATCGAGGCCCGCGCTGACGAGATCGACGAGGCCGAGTGCCGCAACACGGGCAAGCCCCGCGCGCGCATGGCCGAGGACGAGACCCCCATCGCCGCTGACCACTTCCGGTTCTTCGCCGGTGCGGCCCGCACCCTGGAGGGCCCGACCGCCGGTGAGTTCCTCGCCGACCACACCTCGATGATCCGGCACGAGCCTATCGGTGTCATCGGTCAGGTCACGCCGTGGAACTACCCGATGATGATGGCGGTGTGGAAGATCGCCCCCGCTCTCGCGGCCGGCAACACGGTCGTGCTCAAGCCGTCCGACACCACCCCGGTCTCCACGCTGAAGCTGGCCGAGATCCTCGGCGACGTCCTGCCCGCCGGGGTCTTCAACGTCGTGACCGGCGACCGGGAGACCGGCTCGCTGGTCGTCGGCCACCCGGCCGCGAACATGGTCGCGATCACCGGCTCGGTCGGCGCGGGCATGTCGGTCGCCAGGACGGCCGCCGACGACCTCAAGCGCGTCCACCTCGAGCTGGGCGGCAAGGCCCCGGTCGTGATCTTCGAGGACGTCAAGGACATCAAGGCCGTCGCCGAGGCGGTCGCCGGGGCGGGTCTCTACAACGCCGGCCAGGACTGCACCGCCGCCTGCCGCGTGCTCGTGCAGGAGAGCATCCACGACGAGTTCGCCGCGGCGCTGGCCGAGGCCGCCGCCGCCACCAAGCTGGGCGGCCACGAGGTCGAGGACGCCTACTTCGGGCCGCTGAACAACGCCGCCCAGCTCGCCCGGGTCGAGGGCTTCTTCCAGCGCCTCCCCGAGCACGCGAAGGTCCTCACCGGCGGCGCCCGGGTCGGCGACAAGGGCTTCTTCTTCGCCCCGACGGTCGTGGACGGGCTGAAGCAGGACGACGAGATGGTCCAGGACGAGATCTTCGGACCCGTCATGACCATCCAGACCTTCACCGACGAGGCCGACGCGCTGGCCAAGGCCAACGGCGTCCGCTACGGCCTGTCGAGCTCGGTGTGGACCACCGACCACGGCCGCGCGATGCGGATGTCCAAGCGGCTCGACTTCGGCATCGTCTGGGTCAACACCCACATCCCGTTCGTGTCCGAGATGCCGCACGGCGGCTTCAAGCACTCGGGCTACGGCAAGGACCTGTCCGTCTTCGGCCTGCACGACTACACGCGCGTCAAGCACGTGATGCACTACATCGGCGAATAGGCGCCATCGGCCGCGGCCGGACGCCTATCGAAAAAGAGGGATAAGCCTGGAATGACAGAGATCCAGGCGGGCTCGGGGGCGGCCGTCGCGGCCGCCCCCGTATCAGGAGACGTGCCCGCCATCGAACTCGACCACGTGGTCAAGGAGTACGTCTCGCACGGCGAGGTCGTACGGGCGGTCAAGGGCGTGAGCCTCGCCATTGCGGAGGGGGAGTTCTTCTCCCTCCTCGGCCCGTCGGGCTGCGGCAAGACCACCAGCATGCGAATGATCGCCGGGTTCGAGGACCCCACCCAGGGGGTCGTCAGGCTCCACGGGGAGGACGTCACGAACGTCCCGCCCAACAAGCGCGACATCAACATGGTGTTCCAGTCCTACGCGCTGTTCCCGCACATGAACGTCTGGGACAACGTCGCGTTCGGGCTCAAGCGCAAGAAGGTCCCCGACGCGGAGATCAAGCGCCGCGTCGGCGAGATCCTGGAGGTCGTCGACCTGGTCGGCCGCGAGAAGCGCCGGCCGAAGGAGATGTCGGGAGGCCAGCAGCAGCGCGTCGCGCTCGCCCGGGCCCTGGTCAACCGGCCCCGCGCGCTCCTGCTCGACGAGCCGCTCGGCGCGCTCGACCTCAAGCTCCGCCAGGCCATGCAGATCGAGCTCAAGCGCATCCAGCGCGAGGTCGGCATCACGTTCGTCTACGTGACACACGACCAGAGCGAGGCGCTGACGATGAGCGACCGCATCGCGGTCATGAACGACGGCCTCGTGGAGCAGCTCGCGGACCCTCGCGAGATCTACGAGCGGCCCGCGAGCAAGTTCGTGGCGGGATTCATCGGCACGTCCAACCTGCTGAGCGGCACCGTCCAGCAGATCACCGGCGACACCGCCGTGCTCGCGCTCGGCGCGGGCGACCGCATCCTCGTCCCCGCCGACGGCGCGCTCGCGGCCGGCGCCACCGTCGACCTCACGGTCCGGCCCGAGAAGATCAAGATTGCCAAGGGCCGGCCGGAGGGCGACCTCAGCCTGGTGCGGGGGACCGTCTCCGAAGTCGTCTACCTCGGCACCTCCAACAGCTATGTCGTGGCGCTCGGAGACGGCGCCGAGATCACGGTGTTCGAGCAGAACGCCCACGACAGCACGATCACCGCCGAACGCGGCGACACCGTCTGGCTCTCCTGGCAGCCCTGGCACTCCTACGCGCTGCGGTAGATCCCCCCCACCGGCTCCACCCGTCGAACCCCCGCCACGCATCCCCGCGACGCATTCCCCGCCACGAACCCCGAACCCCCCGGTACAGCGAACCCGGTTGAGCGAACCCGGAGCACGAACTCCTATGAACGACCCATACAGGCAGGACCCCGCCCTCCTCCGCGGCATGACCCAGCGCCGGCTCGGCAGGCGTGACGCCTTCCGGCTCGCCGGCCTGTCGGCCGCCGGGCTCGCTCTCGCCGCCTGCGGCGTGCAGGGCAAGGGCACGACCAGGCCGTCCTCCTCCGCACAGGCCCAGTCAGAGGTGGAGAAGTTCTGGTCGGGCAAGACGAAGAACGGCCACGTGGACTTCGCCAACTGGCCGCTCTACATGGACCCCAAGCAGCCCGAGCTCAAGCAGTTCACCCAGCAGACCGGCATCACGGTGAACTACAAAGAGGTCATCCTCGAGATGCCGAGCTGGTTCGCCAAGATCCAGCCGCAGCTCGCCGCCGGCCAGTCGATCGACTACGACCTCATGGTCGTCACCAACGGCCTGCACTTCGACCAGCTCGTGCAGCTCGGCTACCTGGCCCCGCTCGACCACTCCAAGCTGCCGAACTTCGCGGCCAACGCCGCGCCGGAGTACAAGAACGAGTCGTTCGACCCCGGCAACGTCTACAGCATTCCGTGGGCCTCCGGTATGACCGGCATCGCGTACAACCCGAAGTACGTGGACACCCCCCCGACCAGCATGGCCGACCTGTGGAACCCCAAATACAAGGGCAAGGTCGGCATGATGTCCGACTCCCAGGAGATCGCCAACTTCGGCCTGTTCGCGATCGGCGTGGACCCCGACAAGTCCACCGAGGCGGACTGGGAGAAGGCCGCGGCCAAGCTCCAGGAGCAGCGCGACGCCGGCATCGTGCGCAAGTACTACGACCAGGCGTACACCGACCCGCTCGCCAAGGGCGACATCTGGCTCACGATGGCGTGGTCGGGCGACGTCTTCCAGAAGAACGTCTCCGACGGCACGGACCTCAAGTTCGTGGTCCCGCAGGAGGGCGGCACCATCTGGACCGACAACATGACGATCCCGAAGACCGCCACCAACCCGGTCGACGCGATCATGCTGATGGACTTCTTCTACGACGTGAACATCGCGGCGCACCTCGCGGAGTACATCAACTACGTGACGCCGGTCCCGGCCGCCAAGGACGTCATCGCCGCCGACGCCGCCAAGGCCACGGGCGACGACAAGAAGCTCCTGGAGGAGGTGGCGAGCAGCCCGCTGGTGTTCCCGAGCGAGCAGGACTCCGCCAGGCTCCGCAACTACGTGAACTTCAAGACGCCGCAGGAGCAGAAGAAGTTCGAGTCCATCTTCCAGGCGATCACGACGTCATGAGCAGGCTCAGGGCTTCGCTGACGCCATACCTGCTGCTCTTCCCGGGCACGCTCTGGCTGGCGATCTTCTTCGTCATCCCGACGGTCGTCATGCTGTCGCTCTCGCTGCAGTCGGGCGACGTGGTCAACGGCTACGCGTTCACCTTCAACTGGCACAGCTACGTCGACGGGATCGGCACCTACCACGACCAGATCATCAGGTCCCTGGTGTACGGCGTGATCTCGACGGTGATCCAGATCGTCATCGGGTTCCCCGTGGCGTACTGGATCGCCTTCAAGGGCGGCACCCGCAAGTCGGTCTACCTGTTCCTCCTGCTGCTGCCCTTCCTGGTGTCGTTCGTGCTGCGCACCATCTCGTGGCAGTTCTTCCTGTCCGACAACGGCATGCTGCTCGGGCCGCTGAAGTCGCTGGGCCTGGTGCCGGAGGACTTCCACATCCTCGCCACGAGCGCGGCGGTGATCGGCGGCCTGGCCTACAACTTCCTGCCGTTCATGATCCTGCCGATGTACGTGGCGCTGGAGCGGATCGACCCGCGCGTCCTGGAGGCCGCGCAGGACCTCTACGCGAGCAAGGTGCAGACCTTCCTGCGCGTGGTGCTGCCGCTGTCGCTGCCGGGCGTGTTCGCCGGCGTGCTGATGACGTTCGTCCCGGCCACGTCGGACTACGTCAACGCCTCCGTGCTCGGCGGCACCAGCAACACGATGATCGGCAACGTCATCCAGAACCAGTTCCTGGTCAACCAGGACTATCCGACCGCCTCGGCGCTGTCGTTCACGCTGATGGCCCTGCTGCTCGTGGGCATCTTCGCGTACGCCAAGGCGCTCGGCACCGAGGACGTGCTGGAGGTGGCGGCGCGATGAAGGGTGGCCTGCTGCGGGGCCGCGGCCTGCAGATCTACACCTGGCTGGTGATCGCGTGGCTCGTGCTGCCGATCGCCGTGATGATCCTGTTCGGCTTCAACGACACCAAGGGCCGCTACAACACGGCCTGGCAGGGTTTCACGTTCAAGTGGTACGGCAAGCTGTTCGAGATCGGCGACCTCACCCAGGCGCTGGTGAACTCGCTGCTCATCGCCGTGCTGACGATGCTGATCGCCGGGGTGCTCGGGTCGTTGATCGGTCTGGCGCTCGGCCGCTATCGCTTCCGCGGCTCCGGGGCGATGAACCTCGTGATGTTCGCGGCGATCTCCTGCGCCGAGATCGTGATGGGCGCGTCGCTGCTGTCGCTGTTCGTCACGCTCGCGGTGCCGCTCGGCTTCTGGACGATCCTGATCTCGCACGTCATGTTCTCGATCTCGTTCGTGGCGGTGACCGTGCGGGCCCGGGTGATGACGCTCGACTCCTCTCTCGAGGAGGCCGCCCGCGACCTCGGCGCGGGGCCGTGGACGACGTTCCGGCTGGTCACCCTGCCGATGATCTTCCCGGGCGTGCTGGCGGGCTCGATGCTGGCCTTCGCGCTGTCGATCGACGACTTCGTCATCACCAACTTCAACTCCGGCGGCACCATGACGTTCCCGCTGTGGATCTGGGGCGCCACCCGGGTGGGCCTGCCGCCGCAGGTGAACGTCATGGGAACACTGATCTTCGCGGCAGGTGTGCTGATCGCCGTCGTCAACGCCCTCCTGGCCCGCCGCCGCGCCAACGCGTGAGGAAGTGAGACCGTGGTTCCGTCGAAGGCGCTCGCCGACGCGGAGCGCAAGCCGTACTGGCTGGACCGGCCGATCGCGCCCGAGCCGCTGCCCCCGCTGACGGGGGACGTCACGGCCGACCTGGCGGTTGTCGGCGGCGGGTTCACCGGCCTGTGGACCGCGCTGATGGCCAAGGAGCGCGACCCCTCGCTCGACGTGGTCCTCCTGGAGGGCCGCGCGGTCGGGTGGGCCGCCTCCGGCCGCAACGGCGGGTTCTGCGCCGCCAGCCTGACCCACGGTCTCGGCAACGGGCAGGACCGCTGGCCCGCGGAGATCGCGGCGCTGGAACGGCTCGGCCGGGAGAACCTCGACGAGATCGAGGCGACCCTCGCCCGTTATGGCGTCGACTGCTCCTTCGAACGGACCGGGGAGCTGCGGGTGGCCACCGAGGAGTGGCAGCTCGCCGGGCTCGACGAGGAGGTGAGCGGGGCGGCCTCGCTCGGCGTCCGGCTGGATCGGCTCGACCGCGAGCAGGTGCGGGCCGAGGTGGACTCCCCGACGTACCTCGGAGGCGTGTGGGACCGCGAAGGCGTCGCCATGGTCGACCCGGCGCGGATGGCGTGGGGGCTGCGCGACGTCTGCGTGCGGCTCGGCGTGCGCGTCTTCGAGCACACGCCGGTGCGCGCCTTGCACGACGACGGCGTCGCGCTCGAACTGGAGGCGCCGAAGGGGCGGGTCAGGGCCGGGCGGGTGGCGCTCGGCACCGGCGCCTTCCCGCCGCTGCTGCGCCGGCTCAAGCACTTCCTCGTGCCGGTGTACGACTACGCGCTGATGACCGAGCCGGTGCCGGCCGACCTGCTGGCGGAGGTCGGCTGGCGGGGCCGCCAGGGCATCGGCGACTCGGCCAACCGGTTCCACTACTACCGGCTGACCGACGACAACCGGATCCTGTGGGGCGGCTACGACGCCGTCTATCACAACGGCGGCCTGGTCAAGCCGGAGTACGAGCAGCGCGACGCCACCTTCGAGAAGCTCGCCACGCACTTCTTCGAGACGTTCCCGCAGCTCCACGGCCTGCGCTTCACGCACAGGTGGGGCGGGGTCATCGACACCTGCAGCCGGTTCAGCGCCTTCTTCGGCACCGCGTACGGCGCACGCCTCGCGTACGCGGCCGGATACACGGGCCTCGGCGTGGGGGCCACCCGCTTCGGGGCCAACGTCATGCTCGACCTGCTGCAGGGCCGGGTGACCGAGCGGACGGACCTGCGGATGGTGCGGCAGAAGCCGCTGCCCTTCCCGCCCGAGCCGGTGCGGTCGGGCGTCATCCAGCTGACCCGCTGGGCCATCGCCCGGGCCGACGAGCACGAGGGCCGCCGCAACGCCTGGCTGCGCACCCTCGACGCCTTCGGCGTCGGCTTCGACTCCTGAGGTCATCTGCAGGTGGCAGGCAGTGTGTCAGCTCGATGAGCGGCGGGGTTCTACTACCAGAGGTAGCATGCATCGTATGAGCGGTAGTAAGAAGTACTCCGTGAGCCTGCCTGAGGAGCTTGCCGAGGCGATCCGTGCCCAGGTCGGACCGGGTGGGTTCTCCGCCTATGTCGCCGAAGCCCTGGAGCATCGGGTTGCCATGGACAAGCTTCGCGAGATCGTGGCCGACTTCGAGACCGACAACGATCCGCTGACGCGCGAGGAGATCGACGCGGCGCGTGCCCTCCTGCGTCACGACCACAGGGACAAGGGCGGGGCGGCCGCCTGATGCCGGGCACGCTCGTCCTGGACAGTGAGGGCCTGTCACGGCTCTACCGCAAGGACCGCAGCGTGCTGGCCCTTCTCGCGGCCGCGGAGGAGGAGGGCGTACGTGTCGTGACCACAGTGATGACCACGCTCGAGGCCGACGATGAACGGGTGCATCCGGCACGGGTCCGATGGGTTCTGTCGCGCATCGACGTCCTCGACGTCACCCGGGGACTGGGAGCCGAGGCGGCGGCGCTGCTGCGTGCCCATCGCCTTCGCGGTCACAGGTACGCGATCGACGCCGTCCTGGCCGCGATCGCGCGCGTCGCGGCCCGTCCGGTCACGGTCCTGACCTCCGACCCCGCGGATCTCACGCCACTCTGCGGCGGCGACGTCGAGATCGTCAAGATCTAGTGCGTGAGCTCGCGCTGGACCGGATCACGCTGGCGGCCGCGCATGAACTCGCCCATCTCGGCGTCAGCGCCGACGTCGTCAACCCGGGGCCCGTGGACACAGGGTGGATGTCGGATGAGGTACGGGCGAGATGCCTCGCGCAGACACCACGGGGCCGCCCGCTGGGCAGTCCCGGCGCCCGTTCCGTGCGCTCGCGCTGCCGATCCGCGCGCCGCGTCAGGCGGTGAGCCAGCGGAGCGGATTCTCGTGGGTGATGAGACGCAGCGTGTCGTCGTCCACGCCGACCTCTCGCAGGGCCGGGAGGACCGTGGAGAACAGCCGGCCGTAGCCCTGCCCGCCGTAGCCGGACAGGTGCTCCCGCAGGCGTACGCCGCTGCTGAGCAGTACGCGCTCGGCGTGCCCGCCATCGAGGAGGGTGAGGACGTCCTCGGCGTCGTCCACGCTCACGTACGCCCCGGTCTCGGCGATCTTGCGCTGGACCAGCGGGTCGCCGGAGCGGGCGGCCAGGCGCCGGGCGGGGACGTTCTGCGACAGCAGGAGCTCCAGCAGTTCTAGGCCGCCCGTCGCCACGGGGAGGTCGGTGCGCAGGGAGGCGCGGGCGGCGGCGGTGACGGCCCGCTCCTCGGCCGGGGCGGGCGTCTCGTCCCACGCGTCGGCGACGATGACGCCCGGTCGTGCGCCCGTCCCGTCGAGCCCGGCGCCGATCTCGTGCAGCAGGTCGGCGGTCAGGTCCTCCACGCCATACCGCGTGATGGCCTCACCCGCGAACGGCTGCGCGGCGAACCCCGTGGCGGCCACGATCGGGACCCGCGAGGCCATCGAGATCCGGGCGAGCGCGGCGGGGTCGCGGGCCATGCCGATGCAGCTGTGCTCCACGATCAGGCCCAGCGCCTGCTCCCTGCCGAGGTTCTTGACCTCGGCCAGCACATATCGCTCCTCGTCCAGCCACCGATGGGGATCGGAGTCCACGCCGATCCCCCAGCGGGTGTCGGTGCGCAGGTGCTCGTACGGCAGCACCGGCCCGTCGATCTCGGCGACGGGGACGGCGCCCGTGACGGTCTGGATACGGGGAAAATATGCGCCGGACATGAACGGACATTAACCGATTTTTCGCCGAAACAGCTCGCGAATCACATGATTCTTTAGTTCGACCGGCGGAATCAGCTCATCGTCTTGCCGCCGTTGACGGCGAGCCGCTGGCCGGTGACGAACCGGGCGCCGGGGGAGGCGAGGAACGCCACCGCCTCGGCCACGTCCATCGGCACGCCCATGTGCCCCAGCGGGACGTCGCTCAGATAGCCGGTGTAGTCCTCCGGGGGGACGTCCGCGTGCCGCTCCACCGGGATCCAGCCGGGCTCGACGGTGTTCACCGTGATCCCGTACGGCCCCAGCTCCCGGGCCCACGACCGGGTGAGCCCGTGCATCGCGGCCTTGGCGGCGACGTAGTGCCCGAACTCCGGGTTGCCGAGGTCGGTGACCTCGCTGCCCACGTTGACGATCCGGCCGGAGCCGGCCTCGCGCATGCCGGGCAGCACGGCCTGCAGGATCAGCAGCGGGGCCTTGACGAAGAAGCGGAGCTGGCCGAGGTGGTCCTCCCAGGTCTGCTTCTCCACCGGCACCAGCGGCTGAGGGCCGGTGGCGTTGTTGACGACCACGTCGACAGGCCCGATCGCGGCCACGCCCTCCCGTACGGACTCCTCGTCGGTGACGTCGAACCTGGCCAGGACGGCCGAGCCGCCGCCGGCGGCGATGCGGTCGACGACGGCGGAGGCCCCGGCCGTGTCGTTGGCGTAGTTGACGGCGACATGCCAGCCGTCCGCGGCGAGTCGTTCGGCGATGACGGCGCCCAGACCTCGTGAGGCGCCGGTGACCAGTGCGTTACCCATGACATGCGTCCCTATCACAGGTCGCGTGGCGTCCGGCGCCTGGCACCCGCGCGGCGACGGGGCGGTGCGCAGGCACAGGCGGGAGGACTAACGGGTGACCGCCGGGGCCTCGGTGTGCAGCCGCCCCAGGACCCGGCGGAACGCCCAGACGGACGCCGCGAACGCCAGGCCGGTGACGACGGCCACGGCGGCGGTGCGGATGATCAGGTAGTCGCCGATCGACTCGTGCAGCAGCAGCCAGATGCTCATGGCCGAGTTGGCCAGGAGGACGAACGCCCACAGCAGGGTGATCCGGGCGAAGAAGGTGCGGACGCGCTCGTGCCGCAGCACGAACGACGGCAGGTGGATGTAGTCGAGCGTGAGCCGCTGGACCAGCGGGCGGCGCATCCGCACCGACGCCAGCAGCACCATGCTGATGCAGATCGTGCCGAGCTCCGGCTGGATGAAGTAGAGGACGGGACTGCCGGTCCACAACCCGATCACGGTGCGGAAGGTGATCGCGATCGTCGCCATGATCATCGTCCCCGGCACGGGCTGACGCCGGACGAGCCGCCACAGGACGCCCAGGTAGACCCACGACACCGCGGCCATCAGCGCGCCGCGCAGGCCGAGCACCGCGAGGGCCGCGTAGAAGACCACGAGGGGAGCCACCACGCCTTCGAGGAGCCTGGGCACCGCCTGCTTGATCAGCGCGGTGAGCCGTGGCAGGGCGAAGGGTGCGTGGTTCATGGCGACTCCAACGGGCCGGTGGGGGAGACCGACGCTGTAGTTGGGCAACGCGCCTACCCGGACATAACGGATGGAAACTCCCGGGTTGGGCGGCATCGTCGGTGGCTTACCGTACCTGACCGTCACGCCCGCGGGGGCCGAATGGCGGACCGCCCCCGCGCTTCATAACGGTACGGTATGCCTCCCGTAGGCGTCATGGTCGATGGAGAACCTCTGATCAGCGCATTACCAGGGGGTGCAGGGGGCTTTTCCCGGCGGACAGGGAACGCGGGTTACGTTGACGGCATGGACTCGGGTTTCGGCTACTTCGCAGCGGATTATGCGGTTCGTCCTGATTCCTTGGCCCGGCTCGTCGAGCAGCGCGGCCACACGGCGCTGCTGTTCACCGAGCACACGCACATCCCGGTGCCACCCGCCGGCCAGACGCCGAAGGACCAGGAGGGAGGCGAGCTGCCTCCGCGCTACTGGCACAGCTACGACCCGTTCATCGCCTCCATGGCCGCGGGCGCGGCGACGACGCGGCTGCGCGTGGGCACGGCCATCTGCCTGGTGCCCGAGCACGAACCCATCAGCCTGGCGAAGACGGTGGCGAGCGTGGACAACCTGACCGGCGGGCGGTTCGAGTTCGGCGTCGGCGCCGGATGGCAGCGTGAGGAGCTGCGCAACCACGGCGTCGACCCGGCCCGCCGCTTCGCCGTCATGCGGGAGCGCGTGCGGGCGATGCAGGAGATCTGGACCCGTGACGAGGCCGAGTTTCACGGCGACTTCGTGTCCTTCGATCCGATCTGGTCGTGGCCCAAACCGGCGCAGAAGCCCTACCCGCCGATCCTGGTGGGCGGCGCCGGGCCGCGCGTCTTCGACCGTGTGCTCGGTTATGGGGACGCGTGGCTGCCCAACTACGGCCCCGGAATCCTGGAGCGCATCCCCGAGCTGTTCCGGCGGGCCGAGGAGGAGGGCAAGGACGTCGAGGTCATCGTGGTGTCCGTGCCGGCCGACCCGGACGTGCTGGAGCGGTGCGAGAAGGCCGGGGTCGCCCGGGTGATGCCCTGGTTGCCGTCGGCCGGGTGGGACCGGATCCAGCGGGCGATGGACGCCTTCGAGAACGCCCTCGCCGACATGCGCGGCGAATGAGCCCGCCGGATGAGCCCGCCGGATGAGCCGGCCGGATGAGCCGGCCGGATGAGCCGGCCGGATGAGCCGGCCGGATGAGCCGGCCGGATGAGCCCACCGAATGAGCGCGGCCTGTGGTGGGTGTCAGCTCAGGGTCGCGGTGGCCAGCTTGGCGCCGAAGCCGAGGAAGAGCGCGCCGACCCCCGAGGTGAGCCCGGCGGTCAGCTTGCGGCGGCGCCGGAAGTGGGCCGCGAGGAACGTGCCGCCGAAGATGAGCGTGCTCAGGTAGGTCACGCTGAAGATCTGCACGATCAGCGCCAGGATCAGGAACGACAGCGCCGGCGCGCCGTACGACGGGTCCACGAACTGCACGAAGAACGCCACGAAGAACAAGATGGCCTTGGGGTTGAGCAGGCTGATCGTGAACGCCTTGCGGAAGGGGCTGCGCACCGGCGCCGGCTCGGTTGTCGCGGCGGCCTGGGCCGTCTCCGCGACCGGGGCGGCCGCGGCCCCGTCGCGGGAGGCGCGCAGGGAGCGCCAGGCGCCGCGGAGCATGCCGAAGCCGATCCACGCCAGATAGATCGCGCCCGAGTACTTCACGATCGAGAACAGGACGGGCGTCGACTTCAGCAGCGACGCGACCCCCGCGGCCGACAGGAACATGAGGACCGAGTCACCGGCGAAGACCCCGGCCGCCGCCCGGTAGCCCTGTCGCACGCCGCGCTGCGCGGCGGTGGACAGCACGAAGAGCGAGTTGGGCCCCGGAAGCAGGATGATCAGGAACGTTCCCGCGATGTAGGTCCAGATGTTGGTGATACCGAAGAACATGCTCGCTCCCGTCACGAAATCGCATGTCCTGTTATAGCCCTATCCAGGCACCGGTCACAGTCAGTAGATTCCTATTGACTTGGTAGAGAACGCGGGAGAATCCTGGGATGCATGACGTTGTGGAAGCCTGACCCCACGTTCTATCCCTCGCCGCGGGACGCCGCCGAGGCGCCGCCGGAGAAGCGGGCCTACGTGGCCGCCTTCGACCGGTCGGCCCAGCGGCCCGACGCGCTCGCCGTGCTCGACACCGATCCCGGCTCCCCGTCGTACGGGACCGTGGTGGGCTGGACCGACCTGCCGTACACGGGGGACGAGCTGCACCACTTCGGCTGGAACGCCTGCAGCAGCGCGCTGTGCCCCTACGCCCCGCACCCCCACGTCGAGCGGCGCTACCTCATCGTCCCAGGCCTGCGGTCGTCGCGGATCTACGTCTACGACACCAAGGACCGGGTCAGCCCCGAGCTCGTGAAGGTCATCGAGGCCGAGGAACTGGGCAAACGGGCCGGCTACTCCCGTCCGCACACCGTGCACTGCGGCCCAGAGGGCCTGTACGTCAGCGCGCTCGGCGGCTACGGCGACGACGGGCCCGGCGGCATCGCGATCCTCGACCACAACTCGTTCGAGGTGCTGGGCCGCTGGGAGGTCGATCGCGGCCCGCAGTACCTCGCGTACGACTTCTGGTGGCACATCAACCACGACGTGCTGATCACCTCCGAGTGGGGCACGCCGTCCATGATCGAGGACGGGGTGGTCGGCGAGCTGCTGCTCGGCCGCAAGTACGGCCACAAGATCCACTTCTGGGACCTGCGCAAGCGCAAGCACGTCCAGGAGGTGGACCTCGGCGACCAGCACCAGATGACGCTGGAGCTGCGCCCCGCCCACGACCCGACCAAGACGTACGGCTTCGCCTCGGTCGTCGTCAGCGTCGAGGACCTGTCGGCCTCCGTGTGGCTGTGGCACAGAGATGTCGGGCACGGGGACGGCTCCCGCTGGGCGGCGCAGAAGGTGATCACGATCCCGGCCGAGCCGGCCTCGCCCGACGACCTGCCCGACGTGCTCAAGCCGTTCGGCGCGGTGCCGCCACTGGTGACCGACATCGACCTGTCTGTGGACGACCAGCGCCTGTACGTGTCGTGCTGGGGCACCGGCGAGCTCAAGCAGTATGACGTGTCCGACCCGTTCAAGCCGGTCGAGATCGGCTCGGTCCGCCTCGGCGGCATCGTGCGGCGGGAGGCGCACCCGGCCGCGCCGGACGAGCGGCTCTCGGGCGGCCCGCAGATGGTCGAGGTGAGCCGCGACGGCCGCCGGGTCTACGTCACCAACTCGCTGTACGGCGCCTGGGACGACCAGTTCTACCCGGACGGCGTGGGCGCCTGGATGGCGAAGATCGACGCCGAGCCGTTCGCGCTCGACGAGCGGTTCTTCCCGCACGGCGACGACTTCCGCGGCCTGCGCCCGCACCAGGTCCGGCTGCAGGGCGGCGACGCGTCCTCCGACTCCTACTGCTACCCGTGACCCTGACCGCGGTCATCCTGCTCGGGGCCTTCCACGGGATCAACCCCGCGATGGGCTGGCTGTTCGCCGTCGCCCGTGGGTTGCAGGAGCGCAGCCGCGACCTGCTGCTGCAGTCCCTGCCGGTCATCGCGCTGGGCCACCTCGCGTCGGTGGCTCTCGTGGTGCTCGCCGTGTCGGCGACCGGGTCGATCGTGACGGCCACGGCCCTCTCGATCGGGGCGGGCGTCGTGCTCGTCGGGTTCGGCCTGTGGCATCTGCTCTCCCGGCGGCACTTCCGCTGGGTGGGCATGCGGCTGTCGCTGCCGCAACTGGCCGCCTGGTCGTTCCTGATGTCGTCGGTGCACGGCGCGGGCCTGATGCTGCTGCCCGTGCTGACCCGCATGCCCGCCGCGGGTCACCACGGGCACGCCCTGTCGGGCGGCATGCTCGTCGCCGGGGTGCACACGCTCGCGATGTTCCTCACGGCGACCGTCGTCGCCGTCGTGGTGTACGAGTTCCTCGGCGTCGCCGTCCTGCGCCGGGCCTGGTTCAACCTCGACAGGATGTGGGCCTTCGCCCTGGTGGGGGCCGGTGTCGTCACCCTCGTGGGCGCCGTCTGAGTGACCGCGTGACGGGCGGGCGACGCGGCCTCCCGGACGGCTGGCAGGATAGTCCGGCGTGCGGGTTCGTCTCCTCGGCGCGCTCGAGGTCCTCGACGACGACGGGGCGCCGGTCGCCGTCGCGGGCACGCGCGTGCGCGCGTTGCTGGCCGTGCTGGCCCTGCGGCCCGGCCGCCTCGTCCCGGCCGACCGGCTCGTGGACGCGCTGTGGGATGACGACCTGCCGGCCAACGTGGCGAACGCCCTGCAGACGCTGGTTAAACGCCTGCGCGCGGCGCTCGGGCGGCCGCACGCGGTGCTGTGGCGCGACGGCGGCTACGTGCTCGACCTCGACCCGCCGCGGGTCGACGCCCACGTGTTCCTGCGGCTGACCCTGCCGTACGCCACGGGCACGCTGCCGGACGAGGTGACGGACGCGGAGACCGCGTGCGGGGAGCTGGACGCGGCGCTGGCGTTGTGGCGCGGGCCCGCCCTCGCCGACCTGCGCGCGGTGCCCTACCTCGCGGCCGCGGCGGCCCGGCTGGAGGAGCGGCGGCTGGCAGCGGTCGAGGCCCGCGCCGCCGCGCACCTCGCGCTCGGCCGCGAGGTGGACCTGTCGGCCGAGGCGGCCGCCCATCCGCTGCGCGAACGGCTGTCCGCCCTGGCGATGCGCGCGCTCGCCCGCTCGGGCAGGCAGGCGGACGCCCTCGCCCTCTGGGAGCGGGTCCGCCGTGCGCTCGCGGACGACCTCGGCGTCGACCCGGGGCCGGAGCTGCGGGCCGCCCATCTCGACGTACTGCGCGGGCAGGAGGATCCGCTCGCGCCCAGCCCGCCGCCGAAGCGCACGCCCAGCGCCCCCGACGCCCCCGACGGCGTGGCCGCCCCCGGCACGCGCGCGGGCAGGGTGTGGGCGCCCCCGACGACGTTCGTGGGCCGCGAGGAAGAGGTCACGCGTCTCACGGCCCTGCTGCGGAACTCGCGGCTGGTCACGGTCGTCGGTCCGGGCGGGGCGGGCAAGACGCGCCTCGCGGTCGAGACCGCCCTGCGCGTCGCCCCGGCCGGCCCCGCCGAGCACCGGTACGGGTACGGAACCGGTGGTTCCGCAGAGAGCGGGCGTGGCGAGGGCCACTGCGGTGAGGTCGGGTGCGGTGAGGTCGGGCGCGGTGAGGGCCACTGCAGTGAGGGCGCGTGCAGTGAGGGCGCGTGCGGTGGGGGCGCGTGCGGCGAGGGCGCGTGGCTGGCCGAGCTGGCTCCCCTGACGGACCCCGCCGACGTCGTGCGGTCCGTGCTCGAAACGCTGGGCGTCGCCGCCGAGCCGCGGGTGGGCGGCGACTGGCGGCACGACCCGCCGGACCCGGCCGAACGCCTGGTCGCCGCCCTCTCCGGACGCGAGCTGCTGCTCATCCTCGACAACTGCGAACACGTGATCGACGCCGCGGCGGGCCTGGCCGAGCTGGCGCTGCGCCGCTGCCCGGGAGTGCGCGTGCTGGCGACCAGCCGCGAGCCGCTCGGCGTGCCGGGGGAGACGCTCGCCCCGATCCCGCCCCTCGGCCTGCCCCCGGAGGGCGTCACCAGCGTCACCCCCCGCGAGGCGGGCGAGTATGCCGCCGTACGCCTCCTGGTCGACCGGGCCCGCGCGGTGAGTCCCGGCTTCGCCCTCGACGAGCACACGACCCCGCACGTCGTGACGATCTGCCGCCGCCTCGACGGGATGCCGCTGGCCATCGAACTGGCCGCGGCGCGGATCAGGGCGCTCGGCCCCGAACGGCTCGCGGCCCGCATCGACGACCGGTTCCGCCTGCTGACGGGCGGGAGCCGTACGGCCCTGCCCCGGCACCGGACGCTGAGCGCGGTGGTCGAGTGGAGCTGGGACCTGCTCGCGCCCGAGGAGAGGACGCTGGCCGAGCGGCTCGCGGTGTTCGCGGGCGGGGCCACGCTGGACGACGCGGAGCCGGTCTGCGGGGGCGACGGCCTCGACGTGGTGGCGGTGCTGCCGTCGCTGGTCGACAAGTCTCTCCTGGAGACGCCGGGCGACGGCCGGTTCCGGATGCTGGAGACGATCCGCGCGTACGCGCTGCGACGGCTGACGGACAGCGGTGAGCTCGACCGTTATCGGCGGCGGCACGCGGCGCACTTCCTGCGGCTGGCCGAGGAGGCCGAGCCGCGCCTGCGCGGAGCCGGGCAACTGGAGTGGATGGCCAGGCTGACCGCCGAACAGGACAACCTGAACGCCGCCCTGCGCTGGGCCGTCGACTCCCGGGAGACGGAGACCGCGCTGCGTCTGTGCGGCACGATGAGCTGGTATTGGTGGCTGCGCGGACATCGCGGTCAGGCGGCCGTCTGGGCCGGGCAGGTGCTCGACCTCGTCCCCGAGGGCCCGCCCGCCGGGCTGGTGCGCGCCTACGCCGGGTGCCGGTTCGCGGTCACGGTCACGCGGCTGGGCACGATCTGGACGGAGCCCCACCGGATCGAGGAGATCCGCCGGGAGCTCGGCGACCTCATCGAGGAGGCCCTCCGCGAGGGTCCGGTGCATCCGATGCTGCCGATCCTGCGGGCGGTCGTGGCGGCGATCGCCGGACGCGGGGAGGAGGCGGCCGCGATGCTCGACGCGTACGCCGGCTCGGACGATCCCTGGCTGGCCGGCTCGGCGCTCATGATCAGGGGCGGCTCGCTGGGGCCGCACGGCGGCAGCGAACGGGACGTCGCGGAGGCGGTGCGCAGGTTCCGCGCGCTGGGGGAGCGCTGGGGGCTCAGCGAGGCCCTGCTCACGCTGGCCACGCTCCGCGCCCGCCGGGGCGCGGCGACGACCGACCTGATCGACGAGATCGCCGGGCTGACGGCGGGGTGGGTCAGCGCGGACGACATGATCTCCACCCTCACCCGCCTGGCCGAGCTGCGCCTTCAGGCGGGCGACCACGAGGGCGCGGCGGCGGACGTGGCGGCGGCCCGCTCGCACGTGGCCGCCGGCGTCTCGCCGTACGCGCTGGTGCAGGTGAGCATGGGCGAGGCGAATGTGGCGCGGAGCGGGGGCGATCTCGACGGCGCGGTGGCGGCGTACGAGAAGGCGCTGTCCGCGCTGGAGGCCGGCCCCGCCATCCCGCAGCAACTCGCCTCGGCGTACGCCGCGTATGGCAGGACGCCGCTGGCCAAGGGCGACCTCGTCGACGCGCTCGCACGTCACCACCAGGCGCTGGACGCCCTCGGCGCCGCCCCTGACCCGCCGGTCCTCTCGACCGTGCTGGCCGGGATGGCCATGATCGCCCTGGCCGGGGGCGACGCGGTGCGGTCCGCGGCGCTCTTCGGCGCGGCCGACGCCGCCCACCAGGGCTGGCGGGCGGACCCCGAGGCCGCCGCGGCGCTGGAGTCCGCGCGCGAGGCCGCGGGCCCGGCCTTCGACGCCGCCTACGAGCGGGGCCGTACGGCGTCGCGCGAGGACTTGGGCCTGCCCGTCACCGGCAGCAGCAGGTAGGACGGCGCGCTGCTCCGCGCCGGGGCCGGGTGCCGGGCGAGGCGTTCACCGGATCCTCCTGGCGTAGGCGCGTACGGCGAGCGGGACGAAACACGCGGTGACGGCGGCGGCCCAGGCCAGCGTGACCCAGACGTGCGGCCCCACGGGGGTGCCGAGGAGCAGTGCGCGTACGGCGTCGGCCAGGTGTGAGATCGGGTTGACCGACGACCACCAGCGCAGTGCGGACGGCAGATTGGCCGGGGGGATGAACGCGCTGCTGCCGAACGTCAGCGGCAGCAGGATCGCGGTCGCCATTCCCTGCATCGAGGCGACGGACTTGGCCTTCAGCCCGAGCCAGGCCGACACCCAGCTCAGGGCCAGCGTGAACAGCAGCAGGAGGGCCACGCCGGCCAGCGCCTCCAGGGGTGGAGCGGTGATGCGGAACCCGGCCGCGACCCCGGCGACCAGGGCCACCGCGATGGTGGCCGTCGTCATCAGCGCGTCGGCGGCGACCCGCCCGATCAGCGGGGCCGAGCGGGCGAGCGGCATGCTCCGGAACCGGTCGAACACGCCGTTCACGATGTCCTCGGCGAGGTTCATGCCCGTGATGTTCGTCGAGATGAGGGTCACCTGCGTGAGCACGCCGGGCATCAGATAGCGCGCGGCGTGATCGGGGTCGCCGGACATGGCCCCGAACATCAGGGCGAAGACCACGACCATGAAGACCGGCTGAAGCACGAACTGGATGAGCCGGCCGAGCTCGTTCCGCAGCGGCACCAGGCTCCGCCAGGCGAGGGTCATGCCCTGCGCGAGCGCGCCCCGGCGCCCGGTCGTGAACGGTGTGGTGGTCATCGGTTCTCCCCGCGGTCGTCGTCGGTCGGTCTCACTCGTGTCGTGGGTGCGACGGTCACCGCGTCCTCCCCGAGGTCGTGGTGCCGGTGAGGGCGAGGAACGCCTCGTCGAGCGTGGGCCGGCGGACGGCGTGCTCGGCGAGCGAGACACCGGCCTCCTCCAGCCGCCGGAACACGGCCAGGCTCACCGACGAGTTCAGCAGCGGCACGCTGAGCAGCCCATTCTCGCCGCGGTGCGGGGTCAGCCCGGTGACCTCGGCGAGGATCAGTTCCGCCTTGTCCGCGTCGTGCTCGGGCCGGATCTCCAGGCGCCGGTCGCCCGCCCTGGCCTTCAGCTCGCCCGGTGTGCCCCTCGCGGCCACGAGGCCGTGGTCGATGAGCACGATCTCGTCGGCGAGCTGGTCGGCCTCCTCCAGATACTGCGTCGTGAGCAGCACGGTCGCCCCGCCCGCCACCTGCTCGCGCACGATGCGCCACAGGTCCGCCCTGGCGCGCGGGTCGAGCCCGGTCGTCGGCTCGTCCATGAAGACGATGGACGGCCGGCCGACCAGGCTGACGGCAAGGTCGAGCCGCCGCCGCATGCCGCCGGAGTAGGACCCCGCCGCCCGGTCGGCGGCATCCTCCAGCGCGAACTCTGTGAGCAGCGCCGCCGCCCTGCCCCGGGCGCCGGCCCGGCTCATGCCGAGCAGCCGCCCGATCATCACGAGGTTCTGCCGCCCGGTCAGCTTCTCGTCCACCGACGCGTACTGGCCGGTCAGCCCGATCAGCTTCCGCACCTCGGCCGGCGCCTTCACCACGTCGTGCCCGCCGACCACCGCCCGACCCTCGTCGGGGGAGACGAGCGTGGCGAGGATGCGGACCGCCGTGGTCTTGCCCGCGCCGTTCGGGCCGAGCACGCCGAGCACCGTGCCCGGCGGCGCGGCGAGGTCGACCCCTGCCAGCGCGGCCTTGTCGCCGTATCTCTTCACGAGGCCGTGGGCCTCAATCGCGTACGTCATGCTCCGACGTTCGCCGCCCGCGCTGGCACAGGGCTGGCACAGGGCTGGCACAGGGCTGGCACAGGGCTGGCACCGAGCTGGGACAGGGCTGGGACAGGGCTGGGACAGGGCCGGCACGGGGCCGGCACCGTGCCGGCACCGTGCCGGCAGGCGCCGGCGCCCTGCGAGCGCGGGCGGCGGTCTCGCCGATCACGGCGCGGGCGAAAGCGGCAGGGGTGAAACTTCCAGAGAAGGGCGGCATCGCGGATAACCGCAGGTGGCATCCCTGGAACGCGCCTACCTGCGACATGAGCCGCGCATAATCCGGGCTTAAGACTGCGCCGGTTGTCCGTCCGGCGATGACGTCACTACGCTCCGCGGCATTCCTCTTTCCGCCTCCACATCCCGTCGCGGAGGCTCGTCCTGGTTCGGAGCCCACCATGGGAGCGATCACGCGTGGCGCCTTCGCCGTCGTGGTCCTGAGCGCCGTGTTGTCCTCGTTGTTCGTGGCCTGGTACGGCCCGGCCCGCGCCACCGAGACCGGCGCCACGGCCGTCGGCCAGACTTACGCCAGAACACGTGTCGTGGTGCGCAAGGCCGCCGCCGCGCCGGCCCAGGCCGCTCCTGCACAGGCCGCGGTCGCTCCCGTACAGGTCGCGCCGGCCCAGGCCGCACCGGCGCAGCCGGCCTCTTTCGTGCAGGACGCACCCGCGCGGGCCGCCGCTCCCGCTCCCGTGCCCGAGGTGACGGTCACGGTCACCGTCACGCCGTCGCCGTCCCCCTCGCCGAGCCGCATCAGGGTGGGCTACGTCTCGCAGCGCGGCGCGTACGGTGCCACGTCCACCGTGCGCGACCTGGAGTCCAGCGGGCTGGCGGGCAGGCTGACCCACGTTCTGTACGCCTTCGCGAACATCGATCCCGAGTCGCTGACCTGTCTCAGCGGCGTCACCCGGCCGCTCGCGCCCGACCCCGGCGACCCCGACCAGGGCGACGGCGCGGGCGACGCCTGGGCCGACTACCAGCGCGGTTTCACGGCCGCGGAGTCGCTGGACGGCGTGGCCGACCCTCCGGACGCTCCGCTCGCCGGAAACTTCAACCAGCTGAAGAAGCTCAAGGCTCGCCATCCCGGCCTGAAGGCACTGATCTCGATCGGCGGCTGGACCTACTCCAAATACTTCTCGGACGTCGCGCGCACCGCCGCCACCCGGCAGAGGTTCGTGAAGTCGTGTCTCGACACCTACGTCAGGGGTGACCTGCCAGGCGCCGGGGGCAGGGGAGGGCCGGGCAGCGCGGCGGGCGTCTTCGACGGCATCGACATCGACTGGGAGTGGCCCGGTGGCGGCGGGCACCTGGGCAACCACGCCGGTGCCGACGACAGGCGAAACCTGACGGCCCTGCTGGCCGAGTTCCGCGCGCAGCTCGACGCGCTCGGCGAGGCCACCGGCCGCCGCTATCTGCTCACGGTCTACCTGCCCGCCGACGCCGATCGCATCGACGCCTGGTTCGAGCTGGAGAAGATGGTCGGCCTCGTCGACTTCGTCAACGTGCAACGCGAGGGCCGGCACGCCGTCCGCGAGGGCGCGATCCTGCGCTGAGCCCGCCTCGCCGACCTACGCCCGGCCCACGCCCCGGAGGCCGCAGAGATCTGCGACGACGCCCTGCCGATATGCGATGGCGCCTAGTCTGCGCGCGCTGCCCTGCCTGGCAACCGGCGCGGCGTTCCGGCTGGGGAGCCGCGATGGGCGCGTTCCCGGGCTGGGGGCGTCAGCCCGAGAAGCGGACCTTCGCGCCCCGGCTGGTGATCGACAGAACGCGAACCGACAGGCCGTTCAGGCTGCCGCGCGCGCCTTCGCCGAGCGTCACGCTGACACCGGGCCCCCACACGCGGACCATGGGGCTGTTGAAGAAGCCGCTGTGCACCTTGGCGACGCGCACCCTGGACAAGTGGTAGCGGCCGGCGACGCGGAAGCTGACCGGCTTCGTGATGGTGATCGTGCACTTCCCGTCGTAGCAGGCGCGGAGATTCGGCTTCGCGGCCGCGCTCGCCGGGGTGGCGATGAGGGACACCGCCGCCGCGGCGGTCGCGAAGGCGCATGGGCGCGGTGCATGAGCTCCCCTGATATCCGCGGCACGGAACGCCTGACTTATCCATTTACACACGGTTATGGACCGACAGTAACGAATTGCCAAGAGAAGGTAAAGCACGTTCCGCAGTCGAGAACACACGCTTCGTCTCGTCCGGCGTCCGATGGTCCACGGCGGCAAGCGACGGGCGCACCTGCCGGCCAGGTTCCGTCCGCGACTCAACGCACCCGAGGCGCTCGGTGTGCTTCGTACGGCGGAGCCCGCACGCCCCTGACAGACCGCGTGACCCTTAACGGGCGAGCAGCCGGTCCTTAACGCGCACATAACCAGGTCTCGCACGTCGAGCAGCGATGACACGGTTCGTTAGGAACGCTGTCGAATTGGGTCTTGTGGACCCGCGAGCGCGAAGCTACGATCCGTACAACTCTTAGGAAACTTTCCTAAAAGAACGACCGGGAGCCGCATATGGCCCTTCCTCACCCCTAGCGCCTTTCTCTCGCGTCCCGTCACCAGACGCCCTTGAGTGCCGTACGGCCGGTGCCGTTCCGATCGGCCGCCTCCGTCAGGCGCCGGCCGTACGGATTCCCATGACCTCCCCGTTCACCCCCCACAGAGGTTGTGTCCATGCAGATCAGGTACGTCTGGCGTGCGCTCACAGCGATGGCCGCACTCGCGCTCGCTCTCGTCGCGCTGCCCGCCGAGGCCGCCACGGTCAAGGCCGTCTTCTCGGCCGACTCCGACTGGGGCTCCGGCTACCAGGGCCGATACACCATCACCAACACCGGGACCGCCGCGATCACCGGCTGGACGGTCGAGTTCGACCTCCCCGCGGGTTCGACGGCCGGGACCTACTGGGACGCGCTCATGACGCGTGCCGGTGACCACTACACGTTCAGGAACCGCGAGTACAACGGCGGACTGGCTCCCGGAGCCTCGACGACATTCGGCTGGGTGAACGGCGGACCCGGCACGCCGGTCAACTGCCGCCTCAACGGCGGCCCGTGCGACGGCGCGACGACCTCGCCGTCCCCCTCGCCGAGCCCGTCCCCCAGCACGTCTCCGAGCACCTCCCCGAGCGCGTCGCCGAGCCCGTCTCCGAGTTCGCCGCCGCCCGCGCCGGGGGCACTGCGCGCCGCGCCGTACGTGGACATGGGCGCCTGGCCCACTCCAAGCCTGAGCGCGATGGCCTCGGCCTCCGGCCTGAAGAGCTTCACCCTCGCGTTCGTCACCGCCTCGGGCTGCAAGGCCATGTGGTTCAACGCGTACGACCCACGGCAGAAGTGGGCGAAGGACCAGATCGACGCGATCCGGGCCGGTGGCGGTGACGTCAAGGTGTCCTTCGGCGGCGCGACCGGCATCGAGCTCGCCCAGGCGTGCACGGACGTCGACGCGCTGGTCACCGAGTATGACGCCGTCGTCACCGCGTACGACCTGAAATACATCGACCTCGACATCGAGGGATCCGCGTCGGCGGAGCCCGCGTCCATCGCCCGCAGGTCGCAGGCGCTCGCCCGGTTGCAGCAGGCCCACCCCGACCTGAAGATCTCGCTCACGCTGCCCGTGCTGCCGAACGGGCTGACCTCCGACGGCCTCAACGTGGTGCGGTCGGCCCGTGACGCCGGGGTCAGGCTCGACACGGTCAACGTCATGGCCATGGACTACTACCAGTCCGTCGACTACGGCGACGCGGCGGTCCAGGCGGCCAACAGCGTCTTCGCGCAGCTCAAGAGCCTCTATCCGAGCCTGTCCGACGCCCAGGTGTGGCGGATGGCCGGGGTCACGCCGATGCTCGGCCAGAACGACGACGGCCGGATCTACAACCAGGACGACGCCCGCCGGCTCGTCGCCTTCGCCAAGGGCAAACACCTGGGGCTGCTCGCCTTCTGGGAGATGACCCGCGACCGCAACGCCTGCACCGGCGCGCTCTACTCCTGCACCAACGTCCCCCAGTCGCCCTACGAGTTCTCCAAGATCTTCGCTTCGTACACGGGATGACGCACATGAAGAAGCTCATCGGCCTGGGCGCGGCGGCGTCCGTCGCCTTCGCCGGCCTGCTCACGGCGACGTTCACCGGCCCGGCCCTCGCCGCCAACATCGCGGCCAATCCGGGGTTCGAGTCGGGTCTGCCGGGCTGGACGTGCGCGTCCACGGCGCAGGCGGTGCCGAGCCCGGTCCACGGCGGATCGAGGGCGTTGTCCGCGACCCCGGCAGGCAGCGACTACGCCCGGTGCGAGCAGACGATCACGGTCAAGCCGTCCACGACGTACGCGCTGTCGGCGTGGGTGCGGGGAAACTACGTGTTCCTCGGCGCGACCGGCGCCGGGGTGAACGCCCAGACATGGGGCTCGCCGGGATCGTCGTGGTCGCAGCTGTCGACGTCGTTCACGACGGGGTCGTCCACGACGAGCGTGACGATCTACGTCAACGGCTGGTATGGCCAGGGCACCTACTACGTGGACGACGTCGTCCTCGACGGCCCCGGCACGCCGCCCTCGCCCTCTCCGTCACCTTCGGCGAGCCCATCAGCGAGCCCGTCCGCGTCCCCGTCGGCGAGCCCGAAGCCGTCCCCGTCGCCGTCACCCTCGACGTCGCCGAGCCCGCCCCCGCAGCCGGGCGGGAAGCGGCTCATGGCGGGCTACCTGCACGCCTCGTTCGCCAACGGCTCCGGCTACGTCCGGATGGCCGACGTTCCCGACGCGTGGGACATCATCGACCTGGCCTTCGGCGAGCCGACCTCGCCCACCTCCGGCGACATCCGGTTCACCCGCTGTCCTGCCGCCGAGTGCCCGAACGTCGAGAGCGACGCCGAGTTCGTCGCGGCCATCCGCGCCAAGCAGGCGGCCGGCAAGAAGGTGCTGATCTCGATCGGCGGCCAGAACGGAATCGTCCAGCTCACCACGACCGCCGCCCGGGACACGTTCGTCCAGTCCGTCTCGGCGATCATCGACAGGTATGGCCTGGACGGGCTCGACATCGACTTCGAGGGCCACTCGCTGTCGCTGAACGCCGGTGACACCGACTTCCGCAACCCGACCACCCCGGTGGTCGTGAACCTCATCTCGGCGATCAGGACGCTCAAGGCCAGGTATGGCGCGAGGTTCACGCTCACCATGGCCCCCGAGACGTTCTTCGTCCAGCTCGGCTACCAGTTCTACGGCCCGGGCCGCAACGGCACCGCCGACGCCCGCTCCGGGGCGTACCTGCCCGTGATCCACGCGCTGCGCGACGACCTCACGCTGCTGCACGTCCAGGACTACAACTCCGGGCCGATCATGGGCCTCGACAACCAGTACCACACGATGGGCGTGGCCGACTTCCACGTCGCCATGACCGACATGCTGCTCACCGGCTTCCCGGTGGCCGGTGGCGCGACGTTCCCGCCGCTGCGTCCCGACCAGGTGGCGATCGGCCTGCCGGCCGCGCCGTACGCCGGCAACGGCTACACGAGCACGGCCGAGGTGCAGAGCGCCTTCACCTGCCTGGCGAAGGGGACGGGCTGCGGTTCCTACCGGCCGCACGGAACCTTCCCCGGCCTGCGCGGCCTCATGGCCTGGTCCGTCAACTGGGACAGGTACGCGGGCTCCGAGTTCTCCCGTTCCCACAGGGCGTATCTCGACGCCCTGAAGTGATCCCCCCACCCACCCCCCCAACCCTTGCGAGGAGAAATGCACCTTCGCTTTGGTACCGGCCGGCGTGCGAGGACGGCCCTCGCCCTGCTCGCCTCCCTCCTCCTGGCCGTCGCCGGACTGGTCGCGGGCACGGCCGCGTCCGCCTCGGCGGCCCCGAACAGCGTGGTCATGCTGGCCTACCCGGCATGGGCCCCGAACACCTGGTATGCCATCGGCGCCCGGGTGACCTACAACGGCGCCGACTACGAGTGCATCCAGGCGCACACCTCCCTGACCGGCTGGGAGCCGCCGATCGTCCCGGCCCTGTGGAAGAAGGTCAGCGGCGGCGGCAACCCGTCCCCGAGCCCGTCGCCCACGCCGCCCGCGGGCGCACCCGGCAAGCCGGGCAACCCGTCGGTCACCGGCACCACGAACTCCTCGATCTCGCTGTCGTGGGGCGGGTCGAGCGGCACCGTGACCGGCTACCGCGTCTATGAGGGCACCTCGGTCAAGGCGACCGTCGGCGGCACCAGCGCCACGGTCTCCGGCCTCGGCACCTGCACCACCCACACGTACAGCGTCAAGGCGTACAACTCGAACGGCGAGTCGGCGGCGAGCGGCTCGGTGACCGGCACCACCACGGGCTGTCCCGCGAGCGGCGGGAAGCTCCCCGGCGCGCCCTACCTGTACATGGGCTGGGGCAACCCGCCGAACCCGGCCACGGTCATGAACGCCACCGGAGTCAAGCAGTTCACGATGGCCTTCATGCTCTCCGGCGGCGGCTGCAGCCCGGCCTGGGACGGCTCCCGCCCGCTGTCCGGCAGCCCCGACGCCACCGCGATCTCGCAGATCAAGGCCGCGGGCGGCAACGTCCAGATCTCCTTCGGCGGCTGGTCGGGCAACAAGCTCGGGCCCAACTGCTCCAGCTCGTCCGCCTTCGCCTCAGCCGTCCAGCAGGTGATCAACGCCTACAACCCGGCCGTCGTCGACTTCGACATCGAGAACAGCGACGAGTTCGAGAACGAGGCCGTCCAGGACCGCATCCTCGGCGGGCTGAAGATCGTCAAGCAGAACAACCCGAACGTCAAGGTCGTCGTCACCTTCGGCACCACCACGACCGGCCCGAGCTGGTGGGGCACCCGGCTGATCAACCAGTCGAAGGCGCTGGGCGTGAACATCGACAACTACACGATCATGCCGTTCGACTTCGGCGGCGGCGCGAACATGTACCAGAGCACCGTCAACGCGGCCGAGGGCCTGAAGAACGCGCTCAAGTCGGCCTGGGGCTGGAGTGACGCCCAGGCGTACGCGCACATGGGCATCTCGGGCATGAACGGCCTGTCCGACCAGCAGGAGCTCACCTCCGTGTCCACGTGGACCCAGATCCGCGACTGGGCCAAGTCCAAGGGCCTCGGCCGGCTCGCCTACTGGGCGGTCAACCGCGACCGCGGCTGCCCCGGTGGCGGCGTGGTGTCGAACTGCAGTGGCATCGCGCAGAACGACTGGGACTTCACGCGGATCACCGCGGGCTTCTGATCCGTCCACCTCTCGACGGCCAGAGGGATCCGGGCACGGCCCGGCCGGACCGGATCCCTCGCCGCCCGCGCGATGCGAGCGCGCACCGATGTGAGCACGTACCGCCGCGAGCACGGGACGATGTGAGCCCAGACCATCGCGAGCTCAGATCGATGTGAGCTCAGATCGATGTGAGCACGTACCGCCGCGAGCACGGGACGATGCGAGCCGGGCCACCATGAGCAGGCGGCCGGTCCGGCGGGGATGACCCCCCTACCCGCCGTGCCGGTCGCCCCCGTGCGTGGGGGCGAGCAGGCCGATCAACATTCCGACGATCACGGCCACGGCAACGGTGATCCACAGGCGAATTTTCATCGAAGTCTCCCGAATGTAACGCTCCGTGGTCACAATACCCCGAAATGTGACGGACCGCGACGGCCGGTGGCCCGAATCCGGGAACGAGTCGCCTGTACGTCGATCCGTCGGGCAGGCTTGGCACGTCATGGAATACGCGATCCCCACCAGCATCGTCCTCGTCGCCGGCGTCGTGCTCGCCCTCGTTGCCCAATGGAAGGGCTGGCGGCCGTCCCTCGCCGTCACGCTCACGTTCGGTATCGCCGTACGCGTGCTGATCATGGTTCTGTCGGCCAGGGACACCCAGTGGCAGCCGGTCGACTACGTCAACAGCTTCCAGCCCGCCGGCGTGGCGATCCTCGACCACCGCGATCCGGTGCTCGAGAGCAACGGCGGATGGCACTTCCTCCCCACGATCCCGTACATGTACGGCCTGCTGCTGTGGCTGGGCATCCCGTGGGAGTACGCCGGGCGCATCGTCACCGTCGTGGCCGACGTCGTACTGATCCCGCTGGTCGGCAAGCTGGCCGGGGGGCGGACCGAGAAGCTGCGTGCCTTCCAGTACGCCTGCAACCCCCTCGCGATCCTCGTCGCGTCCGTGCACGGCCAGGTCGAGCCGGTCTCCCTGGTCTTCGGGGTCGCGGCGTACGTCGTCGCGCGCGGCCCGGGAGAATGGCGGCGGCCCGAGCCGCTGCCGTGGGCCCACATGCGGCTCGCGAACCACGAGCTGCCGCTGCCCTGGATTTCGCCGGCCGAGATCGTGCGGCGCGTCGTCCACCCGTCCGACGAGGACCGCGCGGCGACGGGCCGGGCCATATGGGCGGGTCTGCTCATGGGGCTCGCGCTCTGTGCGAAGAGCTGGCCGGTGATCCTCGTGCCCGCCCTGCTGATGTTCCTGCCCGGGCTGCGCAGCCGCCTGTTCACGCTGGTCGCGACCGGCGTCTCGCCGGTGTTCTTCCTGCTGACGCTCCCGATCGGCGGCTGGACGGAGTGGCGGCAGCTGCCCGAGGTGCTCAACACCATCGGGCTGCGGCCCAGCGACGTCCGCCCGATCACGGGTGACTGGGGCTGGACCGCCCTGGTGAGCGGCGGCCACTGGAACCTCGACCCGACCCCGGCGAGGATCGGCCAATACCTGATCTACGCGGCGATCGTCGCCTGCCTCGTCTGGTGGCGCAAGGCCCATCCGGTCGACGTCACGATCGCGATCCTGCTGTCCTTCATGATCTTCACGCCACGTCTCGGCGCGCAGTATCTGCTGTGGTTCATGCCGTTCCTGGTCGCCCGGCCCACCCGCTGGGCCTGGCCGGCGATCATCGGCAGCTCGCTGTGGGCGGCGATCGGATACATCGTGCTCACCCAGTTCGCCGGGCCCAAGTGGGGCGAGCTGCACGTGCCGTGGTCGATCGGCTCCCTGGTGCTTTTCCCGGTGCTGATCGCGGCGATCCCGTGGCGGCGCAGGAACGCGGCTATCACGCCGGAGTCGCTTCCGGGGGAGAAGGAGAGCATCCCCGCCACCTGAGCCGCGGGCCCCTGTCTCCGGTCGCGTCTCAGGTCGCGTCTCAGGTGACGATGAGGCGGACCATGTGGCCGTGGCTCGCGTAGCCGGAGTCGCCGTCGAGCATCCCGGTCACGCACTCGAACACGCCGGGTGCGGCCTGCCGTACGAAGAAGACGGTCTCGGCGATCGCCGACAGCAGCCGGATCACGTCGCGCTGCACGTGGACGCCCTCCCTGTCGCCGGCCAGCGAGACCGTCACCTCGTACACGCCGTCGTCGAGCAGGCGCTCACCGGTCAGCAGCCACTCCGATCCGCACGCCCGGCGCAGGTGGGGGAGCAGATGCGCCTCGGGTTCCTCCGCCACCCACCCGTCTCGTGCCATCGCGTCGAGCAGGGCGGACACCTGTGGCTCCATCGCCGAGGCGTCCGCGATCCCGGTGAGGCGCTCGTCGTTGTCCCATCGCCGCATGATCAGACCCTAAGCCGGAGCACGACGGCGCACTCGGCAGACGCTCCGTGTCGGGGTCTCCCGCCCACGGCCAAGCCGAGGCTCCGCCCGAAATGCCGCCCAGGGCTCTGAGCCCGGACGGCCTCGGCCTCAGCGAGGTTCGGACTGCTCGGACTGCTCGCGCTGCTCGCGCTGTCCGGGCTGCTCGGGCTGTTCCGGTTGCGGGTCAGGTTGCGGGTCAGGATCGGAGTTGGGATCGGAGTTGGGGGAGTGCTCCGGTAGCCGCCCTGAGATGAGCGCGGCGGCCCAGGCGCCGTCCGGATCGCTGTCGACGAGCAGAGCGCGGACGAGCAGGCTCAGCGGGATCGCGAGCAGCGCGCCGAGCGGACCGAGCACCCACGCCCAGACGATCAGTGAAAGGAAGGTGGCCGTGGTGGACAAGCCCACCGCGTCACCCAGGAACTTCGGCTGGATGAACGACTGGATCACCACGTTGATCGCGATATAGGCGATGATCACCAGCAGCATCGTCTTGGGCCCGCCTTCCAGCAGCCCGAGCAGCGCCGGCGGGATGAGACCCAGGATGAACCCGATATTCGGGATGTAGTTCGTGATGAGGGCGAGCACCCCCCACAGCAGCGGGAGCGGCACGCTCAGCACGTACAACACGATGGTGTCCAGGACCGAGCAGATGAGGCCGAAGCCGGTCGAGACGACGAGGTAACGACGGGTCCTGTACGTGAAGGACTTGAGGGCACGAGCGAGGGCGGGGCGTTCGGCCGACGCGGCGTCCACGATCCGGGCGAACACGGGAGCATCGAGGCTCATGGCCAGCAGCAGCACGACGATGAGGAACAGGCTCGACAGCACTCCCAGAAGGCTGCTCAACACGCTCTGCGCGAGGCCGATCAACCTGCTGAAATCGAGCGACGACAGCGCCTTGCTGAGCTGTTCACTCCCGTAGCCGAGGTCCGCCGCCCAGCGCTGGAGATCGGCCACCATCGCGTTGAACTGCACCGCGTACGTGGGAGCGAGGATGGCGAGCTGCGCGGCGGCGAGGCTGAGCACCGCGACCATGCCGAGCAGGACCAGCAGCACCACCGCGAGGGGAAGGGCCACCTGCACCCACACCGGCGCGTTGTGGCGGGCCAGCCAGCCGCGCACCGGGGCGACCGCGATGACGAGGGTCAGCGCCAGGACGACTGGGCCGACGATCGAGCCCACTGCCTGGACGCCGGCGAGGGTGATCACTGCGGCCGCGGCACAGACCAGCACGATCAGGGCGCGAGGGAACCCCTGTCGAGTCACGTCCCGTTCCTACCCCTTCTCCTTCTGGAAAGGCTGCGCAAGGTGTGCAAGGTGGATCAGTCGTAGCACGCCCCGGCCCCTACCCTTGTCCGCGCGGGCGAGTCGTGACGGGAATGAAGCCGGGTCGGACTCCGTTCAATACCTCCGGAGCTTCGATCCGCAGGATGACCTGCGGGAATAGGTTCCCGCACGGATGCGTTGGAGCTTAGTTGGGCCAAGCCGCTGGCAGGCCCTGGTAATCTTGTGGTGTCGGCGCGGTTCGGCGCACTCCTCTTCGATCACTTCGGTGGTTGTCTTGTGCGTGCGCGGGCTGTTGCCGGCGCTCTCCTCTGCTTAATTGATCTTTCGGGTCTGGC
>NZ_VIRM01000045.1 GCF_006874475.1 Microbispora hainanensis | reverse complement strand
CATCTGAGGAACGGCAGGCCCGGTCAGCGGGCGGCGCCCGGGACGCGGAGCCGGTCGACGGCCTCGCGGCGGCGCCGCTCTGGCCGCCGGTCGTAGCGCGCGGTGGTGGCGGGGGAGGCGTGCCCCACCAGGGCCTGGGCGGTGGCGAGGTCGACCCCGGCGTCGAGCAGCTCGCCGATGAACGTGCGCCGGAAGTCGTGCGGCGTACGCGGGGAGGCCCCGGCCGCGGCCAGGCGGCGGGAGACGATGTCGGCGATGGCCTGGCCGGTCATGTGGGCAAGGCGCAGCCGCCCTCCCTTGTTGATGGGGCAGAACAGGGGGCCCGTCGCCCGCCCGCGTACGGCGAGCCAGAGATCGAGGCGCTCGACGGCCTCCGCGGTCAGGTAGACCAGCCGTTCCTTGTCGCCCTTGCCGCGCACGCGCAGGGAGCGCGCGTGGGGATCGAAGTCGGCCAGGGTGAGCCCGGCGATCTCGGCGCGGCGGCAGCCGGTGGAGTAGAGCGCCGCCAGCATCGCGCCGTCGCGGCGGCCGGCGGGGGAGGGGTCGCCGTCGCACACGTCGAGCACGGCCGCCAGCGCCTCGCTCTCGACGTGCCGTCCCGCCGGGACGCGGGTGTGCTTGTAGGCGGGCAGGTCGGCGGCCCGCTGGTAGTCCTCGCCGCTCATCAGGCCGAGCCGCCACGCCTCCTTCAGCACCCGGCGCAGCGCGACCAGATGCTTGTTGACGTGGGAGGGCGACCAGCCCTGCTCCCGCATCAGCGTCCGCAGCCGGATGGTGTGCTCGTAGCGGAGCAGTTCCCAGGGCTGGCCGGCGCCGGTCGCCTCCGGGTCGCCGGTGATGAGGCGGGCGATGCGGTCGAGGCAGCCCTTCATCGTGCGCTTGGACTCGGGGCTCTGCAGGGCGTCGAGATACACCTGGTAGGGGTCGCGCTCTGGCCGTGCGGGGGTGTTCCGCTCGGGGACGGCGGGGGTGTTCATCGCGTCGATCCTACTATGAATCTACATTGTAAAGGCCGCGGGCAACTACAAGATCATTTACACCACAGACCAGAACCCTCGACGACAATGAGAGGGCCATGCGAATCGGGATTCTCGGGCCGTTGCGGGTGACCGGCGGCCACCTCAGGGGTGCACGGCTGCGCGTGCTGCTGATCCGGCTCGCTCTGGAACCCCGCAGGGTGGTCACCGCCGAGAGTCTCGCCGAGGACCTGTGGGAGGAGCCGCCCGCGAACCCGGTGGCGGCCCTGCATTCCCTGGTGTCGCGGCTCCGTCGCGAGCTGCGACACCAGGGAATGCGCGAGGGCTTAGACAGCGTGTTGGTGTCGCATCCGGCCGGTTATCTGCTCGACGTCCCGCCGGAGGAGGTCGACGCGGTCGAGTTCGAACGCCTGGTGCGCGCGGGCCGGGCCGAGCGTGATCCCCTGCGTGCCGCGGCCGTCCTGCGGTCGGCCCTGTCGCTCTGGCGGGGTGCGGCGCTCGCCGACGCGGCCGGCCTGCCGTTCGCGCAGGTGGCGGCGGCGCGCCTGGAGGAGCTGCGCCTTTCCGCGCTGGAGGCCCGGGTGGCGGCCGACCTCGCGGTGGCGGACCCGGTGGCGGACCCGGTGGCGGACCCGGTGGCGGACCCGGCGGCGGACCCAGCGGCGGCCGGGGCGCTGGTGGCGGAGCTGGAGGAGGTCGTCGCCGCGCACCCGCTGCGTGAGCCGTTCCACGCCCTGCTGATGCGGGCGCTGCGCGCTGCGGGGCGGCGTGGAGACGCGCTGGAGGCGTTCGAACGCGCCCGGCGGCGGCTGGCGGACGAGCTGGGCGTCGATCCCGGGCCGGAGCTGCGCGCGGCTCATCTGGAGGCGCTTCGCGCAGCGCCTCAGGAAAAAGCCGTGCAGGCCGTACGCGCTGTGCGGGGGAACGTGCCGGCACCGGTGACGAGCCTGGTGGGGCGGCGGGAGGACGTGGCACGGGTGCGGAGCCTGCTGTCGGCCGCGCGGCTGGTCACGCTGACCGGGCCGGGCGGCGCGGGCAAGACCCGGCTGGCGGTGGAGGTCGCGGGCGGGCTCGCCGCGGCTTCGGGTGTCTGGCTGGTCGAGCTGGCCGCCGCCGGGGACACGGCGGACGTGGTGGCCGCCGTGCGCGCGACCGTGCCTGCGGCCACGCCCGAGCCGGACGGGGACGTCGCCGCGCGGCCGGCCGCGTCACCGCTCGACGCGCTGGTGGAGGCGCTGGCGGGCCGGGAGCTCGTGCTCGTGCTCGACAACTGCGAGCACGTGGTGGACGGCGCGGCGGCGATGGCGGAGCGGTTGCTCGCGGGGGTGCCGGGGCTGCGGATCCTGGCGACCAGCCGGGAGCCGCTGGACGTTCCCGGTGAGCATCTCCATCCGGTGCGGCCGCTCGCGTTGCCCGCCGAGGACGCCGAGGACGCCGAGGACGTGGACGCGGCGCGGGCGCTGGAGTTCCCCGCGGTGGCGTTGTTCGCGGAGCGGGCGTCGGCGGCGCGGCCGGGGTTCGTGGTGGACGACTCCCTGGTGGCCGACGTGGTCGCGGTGTGCCGGGAGCTCGACGGCCTGCCGCTCGCGATCGAACTGGCGGCGG
Organism: Microbispora hainanensis; assembly: GCF_006874475.1. Lineage (GTDB taxonomy): Bacteria > Actinomycetota > Actinomycetes > Streptosporangiales > Streptosporangiaceae > Microbispora > Microbispora hainanensis. Next base: position 73,492 of record NZ_VIRM01000045.1, on the reverse strand, counting down.
CGCGGCTGCGGTCGTTCACGGTGCGGCAGCTCGCGGAGGCGGTGGGGGAGCGGCTGGCGCTGCGCGGCGGCCGTACGGCGGCGCCGCGGCATCGGACGCTGCGGGCGGTGATCGGCTGGAGCTGGGATCTGCTGTCGCCGGAGGAGCGCGTGGCGTTGCGCCGGTTGTCGGTGTTCGCGGGCGGGGCGACGGCGGAGGCGGCGCTGCGGGTGTGCGGGGCGGGGCTGGAGACGGTGGCATGTCTGGTGGACAGGTCGCTGGTCGTCGTGGCCGAGCCGGACGGGTCCGCGGACCGGGCGGCGCAGACACAGCCGGCGCAGGTGCGTTATCGGCTGCTGGAGACGGTGCGGGCGTACGCGGCCGAGCGGCTGGAGGAGGCGGGCGAGGCGCGAGCCGTACGGGACCGGCATCTGGGCTACTTCGTCGAGGTGGCGGAGGCGGCCGAGCCCGGGTTGCGCACGGCCGGGCAGCTTCGCCTGCTGGCGATGCTCGACGCCGAGCGGGGAAACCTCGACGCGGCGCTGGGCCACGCCGTACGGACCGGGCAGGAAGGGCAGGCGCTGCGGCTGTTCATGGCCAGGCTGTGGGCGTGGACGGTGCGGGGGCGGGGCGACGAGGTGGCGAGATGGGCGCGGGCCGTCCGGGCGGTGCTGGGCGGGGTCGCGCCGCCTGGGCTGGAGCTGCCCCACACGTTGTGCGTGCTGCTGGCGTCCGACGAGCCGTACGCGTCGCCGGAGGCGCTGCGGGTGGTCGAGGAGTCGGGTCATCCCGTGGCGTTGTGGGCCTGGATCGTGGGGGTCAGGCCCGCGGGCGGGGCGGTGGATCACTGGCGCAGGGCGCTGGCGGCGATGCGGGCGTTCGGCGATCACGAGGACCCGTGGGCGCGGGCGACGGGGCTGCTGATGGGCGGCATCGGGGAGTTCGAGTATGGCAGGGCGGGGGCGGCCGGGCCGTGGTTGTGTGCGGCGCTGGCGGGCTACCGCGCGCTGGGGGAGCGGTGGGGGCTGTCCCTGGCGCTCTACTGGCTGTCGCTGGCGGCGGAGAACCGGGGGGATGCGGCGGAGGCGCTGACGCTGCTGGAGGAGGCGGCGGAGCTGGCGGGGCTGCTCGGTGGGATGGAGGCGGTTCCGCTCCCGTTGATGCTGCGGGTGCGGCTGGCTCAGTTGCGTGCCCGTACGGGTGACCTGGCGGGGGCGGAGTGGGAGCTGGCGTTGGCGGGCGAGGTGGCCGATCGTACGCGGGACCGGTTGGCGGCGGCGCGGGTGCGGCAGGCCGCCGGGGAGGTGGCGCGGCGGCTGGGGTCGCTCGGCGAGGCGGAGGGCCTGCTGGTGGAGGCGCTGGAGCTGGTCGGCGGGCAGGCGGACGTGCCGGGGCAGTTCCTGTCGACGGTCCATGTCGAGCTGGCGCGGGTGCGGGCGGAGCGGGGTGATCGCGAGGCGGCGTGGCGGTCGCTGCGTTCGGCGCTGGTGTCGGCGGGGCGGGCGGGTGACGAGACGGTGCGGGCGATGGTGCTGGAGGCGGTGGCGGAGTGGTGCGCCGCCGGCGGAGACCTGCCGCGCGCCGCGCTGGTCGCGGGTGCGGCGCGGACGCTGCGCGGGTTGGACGGCGTGCGAGGGCTGGACGCCGTACGCGGGGGTGTGCCCGAAAGGTGCTCGGAGGGGGATATCGCGCGTCCGAAGCTGAGATTGATCAGGGCAGTTGCGCGCGCACCCAACGAGGGTCGGGGTTGACGTGCGGCGTGCCCGCCACGACCACGGTGGGCACCGTCTCGTCGCCGCCGGTGGCGGCCCGGACCGCCGCGGCGCCGTCGGGGTCGCGCCAGATGTCGACCCAGTGCATCCGGTAGGCGTGGCGGCCGAGCCGGGTGCGCAGCCGCATGCAGTAGCGGCAGCCGGGGCGCCAGTAGACGATGGGCCGGTCGTCGGCCGCGCTGCGGCGCAGCGCCTCCGCCGCGCTGACGGACCTGGGGAAGATCAGCGGGGACAGCATGACGGCGCCGGCCAGGAAGATCAGGAGCAGTATGACGGCGGCGACCGGGGCTCCCTGGGCGATCTGCCGCGCCGCGGCGGCGACCCCGAGGGCCAGGAAGAGGATCGGGAGCATCCATCGGCGCAGCATGGCGATCAGGCTAACGCAGTCGCGCGGGGGTGATCTGCCGCGAGGGGCGGGCGGACGACCTGCCGCAGCGTGCCTTGGCGAAGAGTGCCGCGGGTTTGACCCTGACGTTGGGTCAGGTTTTAGCCTCGCGGCCATGTCGATCACTGTTGCCGACACCTGCTCGGCCATGCGGCGGATCCTGCTGGCCCCGGCCGCCGACCGCGCCGACCTGCTGCGTTCGATGCTCGAGGCCAACAGGGGGATGTATCGCTACTACCCCGGTGAGGTGGACCTGGTGGACATCCACGGCCAGTCGTCCGGGTTCCCCATCGACCGTGACGAGGAGCGTTGCCTGAAGGCGCTCGAAACGCTGGCGGCGGCCGGGGCGTGGGAGCGGATGCAGCGTGCCCTCGACGACGCTCTCGCCGTACTGCTGGAGGCGACGCCGGGGCTGCGGGTCCCGGGCATCACCGTGCTGCTCGTGCTCGGTGATCCGGGTGACGAGCACTTCATGGGTCCCTGCGGAGGTGTGACGGGGTTCGGGGGCATCTCGGGCCACATCGTGATCACGCTCTGGCCCTTCCCCGAGAACGTGGCGCGGCTGGAGGCCACCGCCGTGCACGAGCTCCACCACAACCTGCGGTTCGGGCCGGGCGGGGTCGTGTGGGATCCGATGACGGTCACGGTCGGGGATCACATCGTGTCCGAGGGCCTGGCCGACGCCTTCGCCCGCCAGCTCTACGGCGACGAGCTCGGCCACACGCGCATCGGTGTGCCGCATCTGCACGACGACGCGGTCTTCGGCAAGGTGCTCACCGGGCTCGATGTGACGGGTATGCAGAACTTCACCGCCTGGGTGCACGGCGACCCCAGCGCCGAGCGCTTCGGCCTCACCCCGGTGGGTCTGCCGATGGGCGCCGGGTACGCCGTGGGCAATCGGCTGGTCGACACCTATCTGGCGGCGGCGGGGCAGACGGCGGCGCAGGCCCTGCACGCCGGCAGCTCGGAGATCATCGCCGCCACGCTCCGCCCCGGCGGCTGAGTGCGGCGCCACGTATCGTTAGCCCGACTAACGTAAGGGCGATAGGATCGCGGCATGACCAGCAGATCCGAATCCGCGGACATGCCGCACGACGGCGAGACGAAGACGCCGGAGAGGCTGCGCGGACGTGCCAGCCGCCTGCTCGCAGGGGTGGCGGCGCGGGCGGACCGGCTGATGACCGAGGGGCTGGCCCAGGTCGACGCCCGCAAGTGGCACTACGCGGTGCTGGCCTCGCTGGAGGAGTTCGGCCCGGGCAGCCAGGCGACCCTGAGCCGCCGCACCGGCATCTATCGCAGTGACATGGTCGGCGTGCTCAACGAGCTGGCCGAGCGCGGTCTCGTCGAACGGATGCCGGATCCCGACGACCGCCGCCGCAACGTCATCACCATCACCGCCCAGGGCCGGCGGAGCCTGCGCCGCCTCGACAAGGTTCTGGACGACCTCCACGAGGAGCTGCTCGCCCCGCTGACCCCTGCCGAACGCGACCAGTTCGTGCACCTGCTCACCCGCCTGCTGGACCACCACACCCAGCGGGCGGCGGACTCCCCGATTTCCTCGTCCTCCCGCCCGTGAACGAGGGGGCGGCGTGCGTCGAGAGCGGGGGTGTCCCCGTATCGCTTGCGCAGCCCGCCGGCCGCGATCGCGTACGTCATCGTGCTTCCTCCCAGGGTTCCGTACGGCGTACCGTGCACCGTACGATCCGAGGTGCGCATAGAATTCGCAGGCGATGACGGAGTACAGCTCGCAGGGAGACCCGGCGCGGAGTCTGGCCCTGCTGTGGCGCACCGGGGAGCGGACCGGGCGCAAGGGCAAGCCGGAGATCGGGGTCGACCGGATCGTGCGCGCGGCGATCGAGGTCGCCGACGCCGAGGGCCTGGGCGCGCTGTCCATGCGCAAGGTCGCCGAGCAGCTCGGGGTGGGGACGATGTCCCTGTACACCTACGTCCCCGGCAAGGCCGAGCTGATCGACGTCATGCTCGACACCGCGTACGGCGAACTGCCGATGCCCGAGGAGGTGCCGGGCGGCTGGCGGGGCAGGCTGGAGCTGATCGCGCGGGAGAACCTGGCGCTCTATCGGCGGCATCCGTGGATGCTGCAGGTGTCGTCGCTCACCCGGCCGCCGCTGGGCCCCAACCTCATCGCGAAGTACGACTACGAGCTGCGGGCCGTCGACGGCATCGGCCTGGACGACCTCGAGATGGATTCGGTCGTCACGCTGCTGAACGGCTACGTGAGCGGCGCGGCGCGGGGCGCGGTGGAGGCGGCGCAGGCGCCGGGCGACACCGGTGTCACCGACGAGCAGTGGTGGTACGCGCACGCGCCCTACCTGGCCAAGGTGTTCGACCCCCGGCGTTACCCCGTGGCCGCCCGGGTCGGCGCGGCGGCGGGCGAGGCGTACAACGCGGCCTACGACCCCGACCAGGCCTTCGAGTTCGGCCTGCAGCGCGTGCTCGACGGCATCGAGGCGTTCGTCGCCGCCCGCACCGCCAGGTGAGGTGCTGTTCAAAGAGTCGGTAGGCCCGGCGGCCGGTCCGCGCGTGCCTGCGTGACTACGCCCTCGCGTCCGGGGAACCTGCCCTGGCGGAGATCCGTGCAGGAGATCCCCGTACAAGAGATCCGCGTGTGTGATCCGCGTGTGTGATCCGCGTGTGTGATCCGCACAGCGGCGCGGAGAGGACGGAGGCACGGCGATGGCGACCACCGCGGGCGAGGCCCGCGCCGGTGTGGCACCGGTCAGTCTGCGGCTGCCGGGCATCGTGCTCGGGGTGGGGCTCGGCGGGTTCGTCGACGGCATTCTGCTGCACCAGCTCCTGCAGTGGCATCACATGCTGAGCAGCACCGACAGCGACAACATCGGGGTGAAGTTCTACAACCCCCGCACCGTCTCCGGGCTGGAGATGAACACCGTGTGGGACGGCGTCTTCCACACCGTGTGCTGGCTCGCGGTGCTCATCGGCCTCGCCATCCTCTACTCCAGGGTCACCCGTCACCGGCGCCGGATGTGGACCTCGCGGGTGCTGTGGGGCTGGATCCTGGCCGGCTGGGGGATCTTCAACCTGGTCGAAGGCATCCTGGACCATCACATCCTGGGCATCCACCACGTCCATGGCGGTCCCCACCAGCTCTGGTGGGACATCGGGTTCCTCGTCCTGGGCGCGTTGCTGCTCGCCGGGGGCTACCTGCTCGCGCGCAGCGGCCGGTCCTTCGACCCGCCCGAGCCCCCTGCCGACCCCCCTGCCGACCCGCCTGCCGATCCGACTGCCGGAAGCCGCGCGCGATGAACCACCACCCTGTGACGGACCACGCCGCGCTGTTCGCGGTGCTGCCCGGTGTGCTGCCGCCGCTCCTCGCCCTGGTCGTCTACCTGCACCTGGCGCGGCGGGCGCGCCGCCGCAACCCGGTCGCGGGCTGGAGCCGGCGGCGTACGGCCTGCTTCGCCACCGGGCTCGCGCTGTCGGCGGTGGCGCTGCTGCCGCCCGTCGCGTCGTTCGCGCACACCGACTTCCGCGGCCATATGGTGCAGCATCTGCTCATCGGCATGTACGCCCCGCTCGCCCTGGTGCTGGGCGCGCCGGTCACCCTGCTGCTGCGGACCCTGCCCGTCGCGGGCGCGCGGCGGCTGTCGGCCGTCGTGCACAGCGGTCCCGGCCGGTTGCTGACCCATCCGGTGACCGCCCTGCTGCTGTCGACCGGCAGCCTTGTGGTGCTGTACTTCACCCCGCTCTACAACGCTGTGACGGCCCGGCCCGGCGGGCACTGGCTGCTGCACGCGCACTTCCTGCTGTCGGGTTGTTTGTTCGCGCATGTCATCGCCGGTCCCGACCCGGCGCCGGCCCGGCCGGGCGTCCGGGCCCGTCTGGTCTGTCTGGGCTTTGCCATCGCCGTGCACGCGGTCGTCGCGCAGCTGATGTACGGCGGCTTCTGGGTGGACGTGCACGCGCCCGTCGCCGAGGTCCGGGGCGGTGCGGAGATCATGTACTACGGCGGGGACATCGCCGAGCTCCTCCTCGCGGCCGCCCTCGTGTCCACCTGGCGTCCGGAGCGCCGTTCCCGGCCCATCGCCGGCCGGGCCGTACGGGCCTGAAAACCGTACGGGGCCGAAAACCGTACGGAGCCCGGCAACGCGTACGGGGCCGGAAACGCGCCGGCCTGCCGCCGCGGTGTGCGGGGGCAGGCCGGTGGGGGGAGTTGGGGGGGCGTCAGGCGCGGCTCGCGACGCGTACGAGGAGCGGCTGCACCAGGCGGGCCGCCAGGGGACCGAAGGCCGCCAGGATCAGGACGTACGCCGCCGCCAGAGCGCCCAGGTCGGGATGGGCGCCGGCGGCGACGGCCAGACCGGCGATGACGATGTTGAACTCACCGCGGGGGATGAGCGCGATGCCCGCGCGGACCCGGCCGGCGCGGGCGATGCCGGCGCGGCGGGCCGCGTAGATGCCCGTCATCAGCTTCGTGATCATCGTCACCAGGGCCAGGCCCGCGGCCAGGGCGGCGGCGGGCAGGATCTTGGTGGGGTCGGTCTGCAGGCCGAAGAACACGAAGAAGACCGCGGCGAACAGGTCGCGCAGCGGCGCGAGCAGCGCCTGGGCGTCTTCGGCCAGCTCGCCCGACAGCGCGATGCCGACGAGGAACGCTCCGACCGCGGCCGACACCTGCAGCTGCTGGGCCAGCCCGGCCACCAGCAGCGCCAGCCCGACCACCTTGAGCACGAGGACCTCGGAGTTGGGGCTGGCGACGAACGCCTCGATGTAGCGGCCGAAGCGCAGCGCGACCAGCAGGACCACGCTCACCGCGGCGAGCGCGATGGCCACGGCGACCGCACCGGCGACCAGGCTCAGGCCCGCGAGCATGGCGGTCAGGACCGGCAGGTAGATCGCCATCGTGAGGTCTTCGAACACCAGCAGCGACAGCACCACCGGGGTCTCGCGGTTGCCGATCCAGCCCAGGTCGGACAGCACCTTGGCGGTGATGCCCGAGGAGGTGGCGTAGGTGACGCCCGCCATCGCGACGGCGGCGACGGGCCCCCAGCCGAGGAGCAGCGCGCAGATGGCGCCCGGCGCCGCGTTGAGCACGAGGTCGACCAGGCCGGCGCGGGCGTTGCCCTTGAGGCTGGTCACGAGCTCGTCGGCGTTGTATTCGAGGCCGAGGGTGAGCAGCAGCAGGATGACGCCTAATTCGGCCCCGGTGGCGATGAACTCCTCGCTGGTGGCCAGCGGGAGGATGCCACCGGTGCCGAAGGCCAGGCCCGCGATGAGGTAGAGCGGGATGGGGGAGATGCCGACGCGCAGCGCCAGCGCTCCGAGGATGCCGAGTCCGAGGACGACGGCGCCGAATTCCAGGAACAGTATGGCCGTATTGTGCACGCGCTGCCTCAGCCGCTGGCGAAGATGTCGGCGACGGCGGCGGTGCTGTCCTCGCTGCCCACCACGACCACGATGTCGTCCCCGGAGAGGACGAAGTCGGGGGCAGGGCTGGCGAACACGTGCCCGGCGCGGACGACGGCCACGATGGAGGCTCCGGTGCGGGTGCGCACCTGGGCCTCGCCCATGGGCCGGCCGGCGTAGGGGGAGTTCACGGCGATCGGGAGCTGGACGCTGACCAGGCCCTCGACCTCGCGGTGCAGGTGGTTGAGCCGCTGGACGATGCGGGGGGCGCCGAGGAGCTCGACGAGCGCGTCCGCCTCCTCGTCGTTGAGTTTCACCGTCTCGCAGGCCCTGTCGGGATCATCGGGATCGTAGATCACCAGGTCCCGCCGGCCTGTGCGGTGGGAGACGACCCCGATGCGCCGTCCCGAGCGCGTGGTGAACTCGTGCCGAAGCCCGATTCCCGGCAACACCGTCTGCTCGACATCCACGGCGCTGCTCCTCCGTTCAGATAAGTCAATGGGTACCCAGGAACCTACCAACATTGGACGGAGGTCTCATTTCGGGTGCTCTTGGCATGTGTCGTTGCCGTTATGGCAATCTGGCGTGCGTGGACGACGACCTCGAACACGCGCTCGTCTCGGTCGGGCCCCGGCTGCGTGCGCTGCGCAAGCAGCGTGAGACGACTCTCGCCGACCTGTCGGCGGCGACCGGCATCTCGGTGAGCACGCTGTCGAGGCTGGAGTCGGGCGCGCGGCGGCCCACCCTCGAACTGCTGCTGCCCCTGGCCAAGGCCCACGGGGTCACGCTGGACGAGCTCGTGGACGCCCCGCCGACGGGGGATCCGCGCATCCATCTGCGGCCGGTCGCCCGCTTCGGCATGACGATGCTGCCGCTGACCCGCCGGGCCGGGGGCATCCAGGCGTACAAGCTGGTGATCCCGGCGGGCAGCTCCAGGAGGCGGCCGGAGCCGAAGACGCACGAGGGCTACGAGTGGCTCTACGTGCTGAACGGGCGGCTGCGGCTCGTCCTCGGCGAGCGGGATCTGGTGCTGTCACCGGGGGAGGCGGCGGAGTTCGACACCCGGCTGCCGCACTGGTTCGGCGCGGCCGACGAGGACGCGGTCGAGTTCCTCAGCCTGTTCGGCAGCCAGGGCGAGCGCGCCCACCTGCGTGCCCGCCCCAAGGCGAGGCAGGAGCCTACGCCGGACGGCGGGCGAGAGTGAGCAGGTGGCCGCTGACCCCGAGAAGCGACGGCACGCGTTCGAGCGTGCGCTGGGCGTCGAGCATGAGCCTGCGGCGCTCGGGGGCGTCAAGCCAGTCGTCCACGTCGCCGTACAGCCAGAAGGCGCCCTCCAGGCGCACCACGCGGCGCGCCTCGGCCAGGGCGGCGATCCGGTCGGCGCGGCCGGGCAGGTGGTAGAGCGGGCCGAGCAACAGGACGGCGTCGGCGCTGGCGTCCGGAAGGGGCAGGTCGCGTGCGTCGCCCAGCCGCGCGGTCACCCCTGGCAGGGCCCGGGCCCGCTCGACGTGGAGCGGGACCGGGTCGAGCAGTTCGACCTCGTAGCCGTCGGCGACCAGCCACTCGGCGTGCACTCCGGTGCCGCCGCCGACGTCGAGCACCCGGGCGGGCGGTGACGGCAGGGCGCGGCGCAGCACGTCCTGCGTCCGCCACAGCTCCACGGGCGGGGCCGTGCTGGTGGGGTGCGGCGGGCTGGTGAGGGCGGGCTGGGGCCGGTCAGGCCGCCGGCTCGGCGGGGAGCCAGAAGCGGTGGCTGCCGGGCTTCTCATGGTAACGGCGCAGCGCGGCGATGCCGCTGAGCCAGCCGGTCCAGGCGGCGTACGGCGGCTTGGCGGTGTCGAAGCCGCTCTGGACGAACGTCAGGCGGGTCTTGCCGCCGCTGTCCTCCAGCTCCCAGGTGACGACGCCCGCCGGTCCCCAGTCGGTCGCCATGGTCTTGCCGGGGACCAGGTCGATGATCTTCGCGGGGCTCGGGTCGGCGTCCAGGCCGCCCATGGCGAAGCGCCCGCCGACGTGCGGCTCGATGCCGACGGGGAAGCCGAACCAGTCGCTCGCCTTGTCCGAGTCGATCAGGGAGTCGAAGACCTGCTCGACCGGCGCGTCGATGACGGTCTCGCCGCGGAAGTCGGCCGAGGTGAAGTCGGGCTGGGGCCCGATCTCGCGCCCTTCGAGGTAGTCGGCCAGGTTGGACAGCGCCATCGACCAGAAGGTCTGCAGCACGCCCCGGATGCTCGCCCCGGTGATGACGTCCTGGAAGTCGAAGTGGGTCTGCGACAGGGTCAGGACGGTCGTGTCCGGGGTCTCCTCCGTCAGCGTGATCTCGGTGGTCGTCTCCACGCCGTCCAGCAGCCAGGCGAAGCGCAGGGTGTGGTCGTCGGCGTGCAGCGGACGCTGGTGAGGGGCGTCGCCCTCGGGCGCGCGGCGGCCCCAGAACGCGTAGCGGCCGGGCAGGTCCGACTCGGCGTGCTCGGCCAGCCACACCCGCATCGCGGCGGCGTCGGTCAGCGCGTGTCGGACCTCCTTCACCGGGGCGGCGAGGCGGACGCGAACGATCATCGGTTCAGTCACTGTCGTCTCCTTGGGAGTGGTGGGGATAGCAGGCCACGACGAGTTTGAAGGCGTCGCCTTCGGCGCCGCCGTAGCGGGTGAACAGGTCCTGCAGCACGGTGCGCAGGTCGGCCAGGAACTCCTGGCGTCGTTCCGGTGACACGTGCACCTCGCCGGACACGCCGATGGACGGCAGCTCCGGCGCGGTGCGGTCGAGGGCGGCGATGTCCGCCTGCACCTCTTCCATGAGGTCGAGCAGGTAGCCCAGGCTGAGCTCGTCCTGGCGCCGGCGCAGCCCGCCGATGCGGCCGACCAGGCCCGGCGACAGCCAGTAGGAGCGGGCGCTCGCCTGGTAGATGCCTTCGGTGATGCCACGCACCCGCCGCTCGGAGACCTGCTCGACCAGGCCCGCCTCCACGAGGCGTTTGACGTGGTAGTAGACGCGCTGCGGCGTCTGGTCGAGCACCGCCGCCACCTCGGTGCACGTGCGCGGCTCGGCCAGTTGCCGCAGCACCTCGATGCGCTGCGGTTTGAGCAGTGCCTCGGCCTGCTCGATCTGCTCCAGGTACAGGACGTCTCTCATCGCAAAAACAATGTTGTACGTAAAAATTGTCTTTGTCAATGGGGCTCGCGGAAGAGGCAGGGGTGCCAACCTCGGGCGTCGGCCAGGGGAGTGTCAGGCAGCCAGTGTCAGGCAGAGGGTGTCAGGCAGGGAGTGCGGGCCGGGGAAGGCCGGCCATGGGTGCCGGCAGGGGGCGGGGCTACTCGCAGCCGGCGGCGCGGGCCAGGAACAGGGCCCGCTGCCGCTCGTTGCCGGTCAGCGCCGCCGCCCGTTCGAACTCCCGCCGCGCCTCGTCCGTACGGCCCAGCCGGGCCAGCAGGTCCCCGCGTACGGCGGGCAGCTGGGGGTAGTCGCGCAGGGCCTTGTCGTCGCCGACGGCGTCGGCGATCTCCAGGCCGCGCGCGGGGTCGCCGGCCATCGCGACCGCGACGGCCCGGTTGAGCTCGACCACGGGGGAGGGCGAGACGTGGGCGAGCACCCGATAGAGCGCGGCGACACGCTCCCAGTCGGTGTCCTCGGGGCGGGTGGCCCGGGCGTGGCAGGCGGCGATGGCCGCCTGCAGCGCGTACGGCCCGAAGGACCCGCCGAGCGACTCGGCCCGCTCCAGCGCCTCCAGGCCCCGGCGGATCAGGAGCCGGTCCCACAGACGCCGGTCCTGGTCGGGGAGCAGGACCGGTGCGCCGTCCGGTCCGGTGCGGGCGCGCAGGCGGGAGGCCTGCAGCTCCATCAGCGCGGCCAGGCCGTGCACCTCCGGTTCGCCGGGGAGCAGTCCGGTCAGGAGACGGCCCAGGCGAAGCGCCTCGTGGCAGAGATCGGGACGCGTCCAGTCGGCTCCCGCCGTGGCCGAGTAGCCCTCGTTGAAGATCAGATAGACGACTTCCAGCACCGAGGCCAGCCGTTCCGCCAGGTCGCCGGGGGCGGGCATCGTGAATCTGACCCCTTTGGCGGCGAGGGTGCGCTTGGCGCGGACGATCCGCTGCGCCACCGTCGGCTCGGTGGCCAGGAACGCCCGGGCGATCTCCCCGGTGGTCAGGCCGCCGAGCAGGCGCAGCGTGAGCGCGACGCGCGCCTCGGTGGTCAGCGTGGGATGGCAGGCCGTGAAGACGAGCCGCAGCATGTCGTCGCGGATGTGGTCGTCCAGGTCGGCGTCCGGGTCCGGCTGCGGCCTGCTCTCCATGTCGCGGCCGATCTCCTGGAGCTTGCGCTCGTAGCTGCTGCGCCGCCGCAGGTGGTCGATCGCGCGGTGCTTGGCGGTGGCCATGAGCCAGGCGCCCGGCTGGGCCGGCACGCCCGCCTCCGGCCACTGCTCCAGGGCGATGAGCAGCGCGTCCTGCGCGAGCTCCTCCGCGAGGCCGACGTCGTCGACGATGCGGGCCAGCCCCGCGACGAGCCTGGCGGACTCTATCCGCCAGACCGCCTCGATCGCGCGGTGTGCCGCGAGCAGCGCGTCGGTGCCGGTCATCGGGTGCTTGGCTCACAGGGGGTCAGGTCGCAGGGCTGAAGTGGCAGGACTGAAGTGGCAGGACTGAGGTGGCAGGGCTCGGGTGGGAGAGCCAGGTGGCAGGGTACCGGCCGGATCGTTCCGGCCGGGCCGATCGTGACAGATGCTCGGATCCGGAGTGACCCGGGTGGGGAGTGACCCGGGTCGAAACGGCTGTCGAAACGGCTCAGGCCGGCGGGGCGAAGTCTTCGGGGCCGAGCACCTTCACCACTTCGGCCTCGCCCTCCCAGCCCGCCCACAGGTCGCGGTGCAGGCGCATGAAGCGCGCGGCCCACTCGATCGCCTCCTCCTTCGACCGCACGTCGTAGAGGGCGTAGCTGATCAGTTCCTTGGACTCGGTGAACGGGCCGTCGGTCACGCTGAGCGCGCCCTCGGCCAGGCGCACCCTCGCCCCGGACGCGCTGGGGGCCAGCCCGGCGGTGTCGAGCAGCGCACCGGCGACGGTGGCCTCCTGACCCAGCTTCATGATCGCCTCCATGAGGTCGTCCGGCGGCGGGGTGTCGGGCTGGGCGGCCTTGAGCAGAATCATGTAACGCATCGGTGGTCTCCTTCTGGGATCACTGGTCTATCAGGCGAATGCGGGACGGGTCAGGCGTTCCGGTAGGTGTGCAGGGCCAGGGCGCCGATCCAGGCCCAGCCGAGCACGACGGCTCCGACGAAGGCGAGGGTGGCCCAGGCGGCGCCCGCCCCCGAGGCTACGGCCAGGAAACCGGCCGCGAACAGCGCGCCGGTGGCCCGCGAACTCCACGCCCAGGCCGTCTGCCCGCGCCGGGCGAAGCGGCGGGCGAGGACGAAGCAGGCCGCGACCAGGCAGGAGAACCCGATGCCGCCGGAGGCCAGGTGGGCGATGCCGTGCCAGCTCACCTCGCCCGCCGGCACGCCGCGGGGAAAGCCGCCCGCCGGGTCGGCCCGGAAGGCCCCGGCCGCCAGCAGGCTCAGGCCGTAGACGGCCAGCAGACGGGGGGCCCAGCCGCCTCCGTGGGCCCGGCGCAGGCCCGCGGCGAAGGCGACGGTCATCGCCCCGGCCAGCACGAAGTTCGCGATCTGGATCCAGCCGAGGTCGCCGTTGGCCAGCAGGCTCCAGGCGTGCCGGGTCAGGTCGAATCCGTCCCGGGTCAGTGCCTGGGCCAGCGACACCCCGATGTAGACGGGGCCGGCGATCACGCCGTACCCGAGGAGGCTGCGGGTGACGCTGGTCTCCCGGTCGCACGTGGGAGCGGCGGCGGCGTGGCCAGTGGTGGCGTGCGCGGCGGTGGCGTGGGCGGCGGTGGTCATGGGTGGTTTTCCCTCCGGCGGGGGCCGGTCCCTCCCGGCCCTTCACCCACTCCTCGAACGGGACGCCCCCGGATCGACACGCCTCCCGGATTTTTTTGAAGAATTTTCCCGGCCAACCTCTCCCGGGGAGCGCCGCACCTGGCCGAGGGCACGTACGGCCTGGTGGGCGGCCTGGTGGGCGGTGTGATGAGCGGTGTGATGAGGTGTGGGGTGCCAGGCGGAGTGGGCGCGCCCGCCGCCGGTCACCGGTCGTCAGCGGTCCGGCCCCGGCTCCAGCCCCGGCCCGAGGTCCGGTCCGGCCTCCCGCCCGGGGTCCGGCCTGTGGTCCGTCCGCTCGGGACGGGTGAAACGCCGCCTGTCGATCGCGTTCCGGTCGAAGAGCGGCAGCCGGAGGACGAACCGCGCTCCGAGTGGGGAGTCCTCGATCCGCAGCGTTCCGCCGTGGGCGTGGGCGATGTCGCGGGAGATCGCAAGTCCCAGCCCGGTGCCGCCGGAGTCCCGGCGCCGCCCCTCGTCCAGGCGGGTGAACCGCTCGAAGACCCGCTCGCGGTCGGCGCGCGCGATGCCGTTCCCATCGTCGGTCACCGTGACGACCGCCCGGCCGTCGGCGGATGCGACACAGACCGTGACGCCGGTCTCCGCGTGCCGCCGCGCGTTGCTCAGCAGGTTGCCCATCAGCCGGATCAGCTGGATCCGCGAGCCGTGCACCCACACGTCCCCGGCCGTGCAGACCTTCACCGGCGTGCCACCGAAATGGGTGTCCACCTCTGCGGTGACCAGCGCCGCGAGGTCGATCGGCTCGTGCGGCTCCGGCCGGCCGTCGCGTAGCCGGGTCATCACCAGCAGGTCCTGCACGATGGCCTCCAGGCGGCCGGCGGCCGACAGCGCTCCCCGGATGGTGTCGCGGGGGTCGACGTGATCGGGGTGGAGCAGCGCCTCCTCCAGTTGCAGCCGCAGCCCGGTGATCGGTGTCCTGAGCTCGTGGGAGGCGACGGAGGCGAGCTGACACTGCTGCTCGGCCGGGCGCAGCGCCCGGCCGACGATCCACCACATCAGGCGGGCGCCCGACAGGACGATGAGGAGCCCGGCCCCTCCGATGAGGTATTCGAGGCGGTGCGTCGCACACAGGGGTGACTCGACCGTGCCGGCGTAGACGACAGGGGCATCGGGGGCCGGTGACACCCGGTTGGCCATGAGCAGGATGCACGGCTTGCCCGGGTGGCACTCGACGCGCCGTTGGAGCCGGTCGTCGGCCGGGGGCCGGAGCATGCTCAGCCGCGGCCGCCCTGCCGCGCCCGGGCTGGCGACCAGGATCCTGCCCTGGGCGTCCACCAGCTGGACCAGGTCGATGGCGCCGGAGGCGGGGTGCGGCAGTGCGCCGTTGCGCACCTGCGCGCTCCACCGGGCGGCGACCTGCTCGGCGTCGAAGAACACCCGGTCCTCGATCCTGTAGCGGACGGCCAGGTCCAGGCTCACGCCGCCCAAGGCCGTGAGCAGGAATAACAGCGCCGTCGCCGCTGTCGTATACCGCGCCTGCATCGAGTGCAGGAACCGCATCGGCCTCACCATTTCCTGCCGCCCCCAGTGGGCCACCACCAAGGCAGAGTGGACGATTTCGTCCACTTTGCTGTCAGTTGTCCGATTGTGTCAAATCGGCGACAGGAGTCTTGACGTGGGCTTTCACGTGGTCGAATGCCATGTCGAGGGCGACCACGAAGGGCTGTTCGTCCTGCATCGTCTCGGCGAGCAGGTAGCCCCCCTGCAGGGCGGCGATGACCGCGACGGCGAGTTCTTCCGGGTCCGCCCCGGGATCCAGTTCGCCGGCCTCGCGCATCCGCGCGAGGCCGTCCGCGATCAGCCCCTGCCAAGCGCCGAAGATCCCTGCCAGCGACTGGCGGGCGTCGTCGCAGCGGCTGGACAGCTCGTTGGCCAGCGAGCCGATCGGGCACTTGTAGGGCAGGCCGCGCTCCCGAAGGCCCGTCAGCAGGGAATCGCGCCACCGTTCGAGATCCCGCATCGAGCGCACCTGCTCGAGTTGCGGTTTCTGTGCGGAGACCATGAGGTGCTCCCGCATCGCGATCACCTCGGTGACCAGCGCGTCCTTGTCCGGGAAGTAATGATAGAGCTGCGACTTGCTGATGCCGCAGGCGTCCACCACCTGATCGAGGGGCGTCGCCGCCACTCCCTGCCGGAACATGAGGTCCGCGGCGGTCGCGACGATGCGCCGGCGAGTGGCCGCGCCGCGTGCGGTGAGCCTCGCAGAACCCTTCTCCGGCCCTCGAACCGCCATGTGACAACCCCACCTTCGGCCGCAGCAGCCCTGCCGGGGCCATACCGGAGGAGCAACCTTGACAATTGCGACATACCACCACAGACTGGACCAAATCGTCCAGTCCCGAAAGTGTACGCCGCTCGCACGATGCGGATCGGCCCGGGTCACGGGGCAGGCGCCGGCCGCTCGCGCCGCGCCGCTCACGGGAGGGTGTCATGGCGGGCATGGAACTGCGGGAACTGCGGGCGTTCGTCGTGGTGGCCGAGGAGGGCGGCATGTCGGCCGCGGCGCGGCGGCTGCACCTGAGCCAGCCCGCGCTGTCCCAGACCGTCGGCATGCTGGAGCGCCGCCTGGGGGTGAAGCTGCTGATCCGCAGCAGCGCCGGAGTCCGGCCGACCGAGGCCGGGACGACGCTGCTCGCCGAGGCGCGCGCCGTGCTCGCCCGGCACGACCGGGCACTGCGGACCATGGCCGCGTACGCGAGCGGGGACGGCGGGGTCCTGCGCGTGGGGATTCCCCTTGAGCTGCCGTCCGACCTGCTCGGACCGCCGCTGGAGCAGCTCGCCGTTGCCCACCCCGGCACCCGCGTGCAGGCTCGTCATCTGTCCACGGCGGCGCAACTGGCCGCACTGCAGGCCGGCGAGCTCGACGTGGGCCTGCTCAGGGAGCGCCCGCCCGGGCAGGAGTTCGACGCGATGCTCGTCTCCAGGGAGCGGCTTGGCGTGCTCCTCGCGGCCGAGCGGGCCGCCGAGCTGCGCGGCCCCGACGGCATCCGCCTGGAGGAGCTCACCGGGCTGGAATGGGTGGGCTTCCCGCGCTCCGGCAGCCCCGCCTGGTTCGACGAGCTGGCCGCGATCCTGCGTAGCCACGGCCTGGACCTCGGCTCTGCCGCCCCCGAGGGGCAGGAGCTGATCGCGGAGGTCAAGCTCGCCGCCGTGAGCACGGGCAGGGGGTTCGCGCTGGCGCCGCCGAGGTGGCCGCAGCCGCTGCCTCCGGCCGTCGCGTGGTCGGCCCTGGCCGGTCACCCGCTGATCCGGCGTACGTGGGCGGTGTGGCCGTCGAGCTCGCGCCGCCGTGATCTGGCCGACTTCATCGCGGCCTTCCGCGATCCGGGCGGCGCGGGATGACCGCCGCAGAACCTCCGTACCCCATCCCGACGGCCGCGGAGGTCACCTCGAAGGCCATTGAGGCGGGCCAGAGGAAGGCCTGATGGCGGCCATCGGCCGCCGCTATGGACGTTCCGGAAGTTCCGCACCCGGCCCGGGCTTGCACCCTGCGCACCCGGTCGCCTCGCTCGGCGGCCGGTCCGAAGGATCAGTGAATCAGCAGAGGTGGAAGAGATGACCGCAGAACTGCCGGGAACAGGCGCGCTGATAACGGGGGGCACCAGCGGCATCGGGCGGGCGACCGCCCGGGCGCTGGCCCGGCTCGGCGCCCGGGTCGTGCTGTCCGGCCGCGACGAGACGCGGGGCGAGGAGGCGGCCGAGGAGATCCGCGCTCTCGGCGGCGAGGCCCACTTCGTGCGGGCCGACCTACGCGACGAGGCGTCGGCGCGTTCTCTGGCGAGGAGCGCGACCGCGCTGCTCGGGCACGTGGACGTGCTCGTGAACAACGCCGGGATCTACCCGTTCGGGCCCACGGCCCAGACGAGTGAACGGGACTTCGACGCGGTCTTCGACCTGAACGTCAAGGTTCCCTACTTCCTGGTCGCCGAACTCGCCCCGGCCATGGCCGGCCGGGGCAACGGCGCGATCGTCAACGTGACCACGATGGTCGCGGAGTTCGGCCTCGCCGGCATGAGCCTGTACGGGTCGAGCAAGGCCGCGATGGTGCTCCTGACGAAGTCCTGGGCGGCGGAGTTCGGCCCCCGGGGCGTACGGGTCAACGCGGTGAGCCCCGGCCCGACGCGCACCGAGGGCACCGCTCCCATGGGCGGGGACCTCGACGACCTCGCGCTGGGCGGGCCCGCCGGACGCGCCGCGAGCCCCGAGGAGATCGCCGAGGCCATCGTGTTCCTGGCCTCGCCGCGGGCGAGCTTCGTCCACGGCACGACCCTGCACGTGGACGGCGGCCGCGTGGCCGTGTGACCCGTGCCCCCTCGCGCCCGGCGGGCGGCCGCCTCACAGGGGCCGGCCGCCGGGCGCACTGCGTGCGTTCGGTGGGATACGTTCTAGCGGGACGGCGAGCGGCCGCGCGCCCACGGAACACGAGGAGATCAGGCACGGTGCCCGACACGCACGACCACGGGGACGCCCGCGCCACGGCATCGGCCGGCCCCGGCGACGGGCGGGCCGCGCTGCGGGCCGACTGCGCGAACTGCTTCGGGCTGTGCTGCGTCGCGCTGCCCTTCGCCGCCTCGGCCGACTTCGCGATCAGTAAGGACGCCGGGCGGCCGTGCCCCAACCTGCGCGACGACTTCCGCTGCGGCATCCACGCGCGCCTGCGTGACAGCGGCTTTCCCGGCTGCACCGTCTACGACTGCTTCGGGGCGGGTCAGAAGGTCTCGCAGGTCACCTTCGGCCGCAGCTGGCGTGACGATCCGGGGATCGCGGCGCAGATGTTCGAGGTCTTCCCGGTCGTACGGCACCTGCACGAGCTGCTGTGGTATCTGGACGAGGCGATGTCCCTGCCGGTGACCCGCCCGATCCACGCCGAGCTGCGCGCCGCGTTCGAGGAGACCGAACGCCTGGCCACGGGCACCCCCGGCGACCTGCTGGGGGTGGACGTCGCCGCCCACCGCGACAAGGTCAACGTGCTGCTGCTGCGGACGAGTGAGCTGGTGCGGGCGTCGGCCGGGGGCCGTGCCGCCGCCGACCGCAGGGGAGCCGACCTCATCGGCGCCCGGCTCCGGGGAGCCGATCTGCGCGGCGCGAACCTGAGGGGCGCCTACCTCATCGGGGCCGATCTGCGCGGGGCGGACCTGCGTGGCGCGGACCTCATCGGGGCGGACCTGCGCGGAGCCGATCTCGGCGGCGCCGATCTCACAGGGAGCGTCTTCCTCACCCAGGTCCAGGTGAACGCGGCCAGGGGAGACGCCGCCACGAAGCTGCCCCCGGCCCTCGCCCGCCCGGCGCACTGGCCGGCCACACAGACCGGCCCGGCCGCGGCGCCGGGAGGGGTCTCCGCCCGCCGCCCGCGCCCCCGCCGCCGGCGCGGGTAGCCGCCGGTCCGCCGCACGCGCCGGTAGCACGGCGGTCTTGCGGCCTCGGGATTCAGGCGAACGCGCCGCGATGATCGTGTGCCCAGGCGGAGAACGCGCGGGGCGCGCGGCCGAGCACGCGTGCCACATCCTCGCTGATGACGGCGTTGCCGCCCTGGGCGACAAGCCTGGAGCCGTTGACCGCGATCTCGGCGAAGGCGGGATCGGCTCCGGCGGCGAGCATCTGCTCCCGGTAGACCTCCAACGGCACGTCGGCGGTCGTGACGCGGCGCCCGACGGCCTCGCCCAGGATCGCGGCCTGGTCGGGGACGCTCAGCAGTTCCGGCCCGGTCAGCGTGAGCACGCGGCCCGCGTGATCGTCCGACGTCAACGCCCGCACGGCGACTTCGGCGATGTCACGGGGGTCGACGACGCCTTGCCTGCCGGTCCCCGTCGTGTTCGGGACCGGCTCTCCGCGACGGATGTGACCGGCCCAGCGAAGCGCGTTGGAGGCGAAGCTCGACGGGCGCAGGATCGTCCATCGCAGGCCGCCGGCTCGCACGGCCAGCTCTCCCGGCAGATGCCAGTCGCCGACCCATGCCTCGGTGTCGCGGCCCGTGCCGATGGCCGACACCTTCACCACCCTGCCGACACCGGCGGCACGGGCCGCGGCCAGCATCGCCTCATCGTGTTCCGCCAGCCGCGGCCCCGGGGCACTGAGCAGGAAGAGCGCCTCCGCCTTGTCCGCCGCCCGCGCCAGGGAATCCGGCTCGCCGAAGTCGCCCCGCACGACCTCCACGCCCGGCGCAGGCGTGATCGCCGCGGGGTCCCGGGTCATCGCCCGCACCCGCTCGCCCATGGCCGCCACCAGGCGGACCGTCTCACTGCCGATGGTGCCCGTCGCACCCGTCACAAGGATCATGGTCACCACCATGTCAGCGCCGGTGCCGTGACCTATAGGAACTTTCGGCACGGTCAGCGTCCCGGCGCCGCTGGGTAACGTGAGGCCATGCCCCTCGAAGTCCCCGTGACCGTGCCGGTCCCGTTGCGCCGGCTGGTCAGCGAGATCACCTCCGTGAGGGCCTGCGCGCCGGCCGGGGGGACGCCGCTCGTCCACCTTCCCGATGCGGACACCTCGCTGATCTTCCGTACGACGTCGGCGCCGCGCAGCACCTTGCTGGTGGCCGGGCCGCGCACCCGCGCCTCCTACCACGTGGGCAAGGACTTCCCGCTCTGCCTGCGGCTCAGGCTGCGTCCCGGCGCCGCCCGGCTCCTGTTCGGAGTCCCGATGACCGAGCTGGTCGACCGGGTCGTCGACCTGGAGGAGCTGTGGGACGGCGCAGCGGGGCTGACGGCCCCGCCGGGAGACGACGTGAGGGACGTTCTCCGGCGTCTTCAGGCGGCGTTGCCGGCCCGGGTCGCCGCCCGGTCGAACGCGGACGTGGCCCGCAGCGAGCTGGTGCGGGCGACCGCGCAGGCGCTGCGCGACCAGGCCGGGCAACGGCGCGAGCCCGTCGCCGCCATCGCCCGGCGACTGGCCGTCAGCGAGCGTCATATGCGCGACCTCGTCCGCGACGGCGTCGGCGTGCCGCCCAAGCGCATGGAGCGGATCGAACGCGTGCGCAGGGTGCTTGCCCAGGGCAGGGGGCTGGCAGGGGGTAGGGGGCCCGCTGGAGGCAGAGTGCTCGCTGGAGGCAGGGCCCACACCGCGCGCTGGGCGCAGCTCGCCGCGATCGAGGGCTTCTACGACCAGTCCCACATGACCGCCGAGTTCCGCACCCTGATGGGCGTGCCTCCGGCGGCCTTCTTCGCGGGCCGTCTCCCCTCACTGGAGCCCTGCTGACAACGCGCGCTCACGACCCGCTGGGCGCGGCTCCTGGCGGTCGGCGCAGCGCGGCGGACAGGTCGTCCAGGTGCGCGGCCACCGGGCCGAGCGTCAGCATGCCGCTGCCCGCCCCGGCCAGTTCGCCCGCCGCGGGCAGCAGCGCGGCGTGAGCGCGTTCCATCGCCGTGCGGTCGCCCAGCGCGAGCGCCGCCCGGGCGGCGAGGCACCACAGGGCCTCCGTCAGCAGGTCGTGCGGAGGCTCGGGCAGGGCGCGCAGCGCCGCCGCCGCCCCGGCACGTCGGTCGCGCGCCAGCAGCACCAGGGGCCTGGCCCACGGCGCGTACGGCCCCCAGTCGATGTGCTCGGCGACGCGCTCACCGGCGGGATCGGCGCCGGGCGGGGGCTGCCCGTGCCGAAGGCGCAGGCACAGCAGCGCGAGCGGCAGCAGGCCGTGCTCCACGCCCGGCATGCCGGCGCCGTCCAGCAGAGCGGCGGCCAGCCGGTAGGCGGCCTCGGTCTCCTCCAGCGGCGCCCGGCCGGTCGCGTCCAGGCGAAGCGCCCGATACCACGCCGTGAACACGCCCGCCAGGGGCCGCTCGTGCCGTACGGCCAGGCGTTCGGCGGCGGCGGCGTGGGCGTCGGCGGCCGTGAAGTCCGCGAGCGCCGACCGTGCCTGCATCCGGACCAGATGCCCGAGGACCTCGAAGGTGACCAGGCCGTGCCGGGCGGAAAGGTCCACGAGCTCGGCGCCGATCTCGTCGCGGCGGGCGGCCAGGCCCGTCCGGTGGAAGGTCTGCATGAACACCCCGCTCAACGCGAACGCCAGCAGTGCGGGGTCGTTGAGACGGCGGGCGATCTCCTCGGCCTGCCGCGCCGCCCGCGGCCCGTCGCCGGAGCGGTCGCCGCGCGACTCCAGCGCGATCGTGGCCAGCAGGCGGGCCCGGGCCGCCTCGGGACCTGCAGCTTCGGGGTTGGGGGCGAGGGCGGCCAGCGTGCGCCCGGCCGCCGCCACGATGCGCGCCGCCTGCGCGGGGTCGTCGGACCGGGTCCAGATGGCCGGGACGTCGAAGGCGCCGATCACCCGTGCGGTCAGCTCCGCGTCGCCGAGTTCCTCGGCCGCCTCGACGGCGGCCACGCGGTGCTCTCGCGCCGCCCGCAGGCCACCGCCCCCGGTCGTGGCGAGGTCGCGCAGCAGTCCCGCCGTGGACTCCAGGCGGGCCTTCGCCCCGGAGGCGACCGCGCGGTCGTAGGCGGCGGTGGCCTGGGCCCACACCCGTACGGCCGCGCCGCCCGCCGGGAGGTCGAGATGATCGGCCTGGCGCAGGATGTCGGTCTCCAGGCGGCGCAGCCCCGGGCCCGGGTCCACGCCCAGCTCGTCCACGAGCAGCGCCCGCGCCCGGCGCAGCACGGCGAGCGCGTCGCCCTGCCGCCCGCTGCGATACAGCGCGAGCGCCAGCAACCGCCATGCCTCCTCCCGCCACGGGTGCCCGGCCGCGTGCGCGTCCAGGTCGGGCACCGCCTCGGCCGCCCGCCCCGAGTCGAGGCGCGTCTGCGCGTGCCGTTCGACCGCGTGCAGCCGCAGCTCGCCCAGGCGGGAGCGTTCGGCACAGGCCCAGTCCTGGTCGGCGAACTCCGCGTAGGCGGGGCCGCGCCACCACCCCAGCGCCTCCTCCAGCCGGGCGAGCGCGTCTTCGGGGGGCAGGTCCGCGGCGCCGGTCACCGCCTGTTCGAAGCGCCAGGCGTCCACTCCGTCCGGGGCGGCCCGCAGCGCGTACCCCGGTCCCTCGGTGACCAGCAGCCGCGCGGGGGTGCGGGGCGGCCGGGCGGGCTCCAGCGCGCGGCGCAGCGCCGCCACGAACGTCCGTACGGCCCCGGCCGCGCCCGCCGGGGGCTCGTCCCACAGGTCGTCGATCAGGCGGGTGACCGGGACGACGCGGCCGCGGGCGACGATCAGCCGGGCCAGCACCGCGCGGTGCCGCGGCCCCTTCAGCGCGATCGCGTGGCCGGTGCCGTCCCAGGCCGTCACCGGCCCGAGCACTCCGAACGCGATCCCCACCTGCGGCCCCCTCCAGGTCACGGCACCTGTCACGGTAGCGCGCTGACCGGATGCTCATTCACGCCCGGCAGCCTGGGGACACATCCGATCCCAACGCAGAAAGGGAGCGCGTCATGGCGCCTGTCCTTCCCGGTTTCGACTACCTCCGCGTGCCGGTCGCCGGCGGCGTGTCGCTGAACGCGGCCGTCGCCGGGTCGGGGAGCCCGATCGTGCTGCTGCACGGCTTCCCCCAGACCCACCTGATGTGGCGGCACGTCGCCGCAGACCTGGCCGCCGACCACACCGTGATCTGTCCCGACCTGCGCGGCTACGGCGACAGCGACAAACCGGCCGAGGCCGGGCATGACACCTATTCCAAGCGCACGATGGCCGCCGACGTCGTCGCCCTGGCACGGGCGCTCGGCCACGAGCGGTTCGCGCTGGCCGGGCACGACCGCGGCGCGCTGGTCGCCTTCCGCGCCGGGCTCGACCACCCGGCCGCGATCAGCCACCTGGCCTGCCTCGACGTGCTGCCGACGCTGGACATGTGGGAGGTGATGCACGGCGCGGGCGCCGCCGTCGGCTTCCACCTCTACCTGATGACCCAGCCGCCCGGCCTGCCCGAGCGGCTGATCGGCGCGAGCGCCGACGCCTTCTTCGGCCACTTCCTCGACGGCTGGACCCTCGACCGTACGGCGATCCCCGCCGGCGTACGCGCCGCCTATCTGGACGCCTGCCGTACGGCGGTGCCCTCGATCGTGGCGGACTATCGCGCGTCGGCGGGGATCGACGTGGACCACGACCGGGCGGACCGGGAGGCGGGCAGCCGGCTGCGGATGCCGGTGACCGTGCTCCAGCAGGACTGGGGGGCCGCCCTCGGCTACGACGCCGGGGCGCTGTGGGGCGCCTGGGCCCCCGACCTGGTGCACATGACGGTCGCGAGCGGGCACTTCATGGCCGAGGAGGACCCGGCGGGGGTCGCCGGAGCCCTGCGCGCCCTGCTCACCCGCTGATTCACTCGCTGATTCACTCGCGCCGGTTGTTCCGGTTGCCGATGATGACGGCGAACGGCGGGATCACCAGCGCGACCGCGAACATCACCAGGGCGGCCACGGGCGAGATCTCCCGCACGACCGTTCCGGCCAGGACGAACAGCATGAGACACGTGGCCATCATGATCAAGTACGTCCGCTTGCGGCGTTGCACGATGTCAGCCTATTTCCCCGGGGCGGCCGGAGCCGGTGGGGGTCAGCAGGCGACGCCGGCGGGCGGGAGCGTGCCGGTGGTGAGGAACGCGTCGGCCTGGCCGTTGAGGCAGGCGTCGCCGAAAGCTGGGTAGGGCGCGTGGGTGTGCGCGTCGATCGTCACCAGCCGCGAGCCGGGGATGCCCGCCGCCACGGCGCGGCTGTTGGCCATCGGCACCGCGACGTCCCGCAGCGCGGCGGTCACCAGGACCCCGGGCGCCCGGCGGGCCGGCAGGCGCACCGGCTCGTCCTCGATCCGGGGCCAGAAGGCGCACGGGGTGATGTTGGCGTTGGCCGGGCCGAACAGCGGATATCGGACGCTGTAGGAGGCGAGGTCACGCCGGTAGTCGCCGAGACCACGCGGCCAGGGGCCGTCGCCGCACCGGTAGGCGATGTTGGTCGCCGTGTGGTTGTCGGCCGGGACGCCGGGCACACCCGCGGGCGGCAGCGGCCGGACGGGGAACGGCACGAAGGGCTCCCGCCCGGCGGCGATGTCGGCGAACGCCGCGGCGACCAGCCCGAAGGTGCGTTCGTCGTAGATCCCGGCGACGAGCAGCGTCCCCAGCTCGTCCGGCGTCCAGGCGTGGCCCGCGACGACGATCGGGGCCGTCGCGGCGCGCCGGATCAGCCCCGAGACGGCGCCGGTGACCTCCTGGGCCGTGCCGCCGAGGCCGAACGTGGCGTCGCGTTCGGCCGTCCAGGCGGCGAAGGCCGCCGTGCCGGCCTCGAACGCCGGGGTGCGCGCGAGCTCGTACGGCCGCCATGCGGTGTTCGGGTCGACGGGGCTGTCGAGCACGAACCTGTCCACCCTGCCGGGGAACAGGACGGCGTAGACCGCCCCGAGCATCCCCGCGTACGAGCCGCCGAGGTAGGAGATCTTCTCCTCGCCGAGCGCGGCCCGGATGACGTCCATGTCCCTGGCGGCGTTCGCCGTGGTGGCGTGCGGCAGGGCCCACCCGGCGGCGCGCATGCAGTCGCGGGCGTACGCGCGGGCCTCGGCCGCGTCGGCCGGAAGGCTGGCCGGGGTGGCGGTGCGGACCCAGTAGCCGCCGGCCTCCTCCACGTCCTGGCCGCAGCCGATGGGCGTGCTCCGTTCGACGAACCGCATGTCGAAGCCGATCAGGTCGTAGCGCGCCCGCACCTCGGGGGACAGCAGGGGCGCCAGGGTCGACGGCAGCGGCACGCCCGGCCCGCCGGGGCCGCCGCCGGTGGTGAGCAGCACGCCGCGCCGCCGAGCGGGGTCGGTCGCGGGCAGCCGGGAGATCGCGATCGTGATCGTCCGGCCGTGGGGACGGCGGTGGTCGAGCGGCACGGTGACCTCGGCGCAGCGCAGGGCGGGGTCGCCGACCCCCGCGCAGTCGCCCCAGCGCAGGTCGCGCCCCGGCGGCCGGGGCGGATGCCGGAGCGGCTCCTGCGGATACCGGTCCCACGAGAAGCCCACCGCACCAGCACCAGCACCAGCCGCCGCGCTCGCCGCCGCCGCCGCCGACGGAGGCGCGGGGAGCATGGATGCCACGACGGCCACACCGGCCACGACGGCCGCGATCCGCGATGCGCCTGCACCTACGCCTGCCCGCTGCCTCATGCCGCACACACTGATCAACAGGAGCCGGGCACGCCACGGCCGGCCTCCGCGTACCGATCGGCGGGGACGTACGCGCTGATCGGAGGCACGTCCCCGGCACTCCCATGTGAAACTTTCTCCGTGCTCCCTGCCTTGACAGGGCCCGCGGACGCTCCGGCACAGTGGCCGGACATCTTTCCGCCCGAGGGTGTGTCCGGATCCGGGGGCCGGCTTCGACGTCCCTGACGAAGCGGTGCGGAGGACGCCCGCCGGAGAGGAGCGAATCGTGAAATACATGATCATGCTGTACGGCTCGCAGCAGGACTACGACGCCCTGTCGGGACGGCCGGGCGACGGGCCCGCCTGGTCGGCCGAGGAGGCCGCGGCCATGCACGCGTTCATGGGCGAGTGGAACGAGGAGCTGGTGAAGTCGGGGGAGTTCGTCGACGCCCAGGGCCTGACCGCCCCCGTCCACGCCCGCAGGATCCGGCTGCGTGAGGGCGTTCCCGTCGTCACCGACGGCCCGTACGCCGAGACCGAGGAGGTCCTGGCCGGCTACACGATCGTCGAGTGCGACAGCTTCGACCGGGCCACGCAGATCGCCGCGCGCCTGGCGAACACCCCCCATCCCGAGGGCGCGACGGCCCGCGACTGGTATGTGGACGTGCGCCCGATCGACGAGTGGCAGGCCGAGCCGGAGCTGTGACGACGCCCGACGGCGAGACCGAGGACCTGCTGCGCCGCCTGGCGCCGCGGGTCCTCGGCGCGGTCGTGCGCCGCTACGGCCACTTCGACGCCGCCGAGGACGCCGTGCAGGAGGCGCTGCTGGCCGCCGCCGTCCGGTGGCCGGAGGACGGCCTGCCGGACAACCCGATGGGCTGGCTCGTCACCGTCGCCGCCCGCAGGCTCACCGATCTGCTGCGCGCCGAGCAGGCCCGGCGCGAGCGGGAGGACGCCGCCGGCAGGCGGGCGCTTCCGGAGTGGCGGCTCGCTCCCGCCGCGGATGCCCCCTCGGCAGGGGCCGATGACACGCTGATCCTGCTGTTCCTGTGCTGCCATCCCGCGCTGTCGCCCGCGTCGCAGATCGCCCTCACCCTCCGCGCGGTCGGCGGCCTGACCACCGCGCAGATCGCCCGGGCGTTCCTGGTGCCGGAGGCGACCATGACCCGCCGCATCACCCGGGCCAAGCAGCGCATCAGGGACAGCGGCCTGCCGTTCGGCATGCCCGCGGAGCCCGACCGCGACGCGCGGCTGCGCGCCGTGCTCCACGTGCTCTATCTGATCTTCACCGAGGGGTACGCCGGGGAGAGCGGGCTCGGCCGGGAGGATCTGACGGCCGAGGCGATCCGGCTGGCCCGCCTCGTCCACCGGCTGCTGCCGGACGACGGCGAGACGGCCGGGCTGCTCGCGCTCATGCTGCTCACCGACGCCCGCCGCGCCGCGCGTACCGCCCCCGACGGCACGCCGATCCCGATGGCCGAGCAGGACCGCGCCCTGTGGGACGCCGCCGGCGTCGCCGAGGGCGTGAAGCTGGTCGAGGCGGCGCTGTCGCGGGGTGCGCCCGGGCCCTACCAGGTCCAGGCGGCGATCGCCGCCCTGCACGACGAGGCGCCGAGCGCGGAGGCGACCGACTGGCCGCAGATCGCCGCGCTGTACGAGGTGCTGACGGGGATGTCGGACAACCCGGTGACGCTGCTGAACCACGCGGTGGCGGTGGCGATGAGCCGGGGCCCGCGCGCGGGGCTTGACCTGCTCGACGGGCTGGAGGACGACGAACGGCTCGCCCGCGACCACCGCCTGCCCGCGGTGCGCGCGCACCTGCTGGAGATGGCCGGGCAGCGGGCGGCGGCCCGCGAGGCATACCTGGCGGCGGCCCGGCGGGCGGCGACGCTGCCACGCCGGCGCTACCTCTACGCCCGCGCCGCCCGCCTGGGTGACGACACCTGACGAGCGAGGCCTGACGAGCCGCGCGTCCTGCCCTCGGATCCCGGCGACCAGGTTGACAACGAGCGGACGAGTCCACCACCCTTTCACTATTCAAATAGGGAAAGGGCGATTGAGCGTGATCGAGTTCAACCTGGATCGCGGCTCGGGGGTGTCGACCTACCTGCAGCTCGTCCACCAGGTGAAACAGGCGCTGCGGCTCGGTGTGCTGCGGCCCGGCGACCAGTTGCCGACCGCTCGTGAGGTGGTCGAGAGCCTGGCCATCAACCCCAACACCGTGCTCAAGGCATACCGGGAGCTGGAGCGCGAAGGGCTGGTCGAGGGACGGCCGGGGATGGGGACGTTCGTCCGGCAGGGCATCGCGGGCGCGACCCTCGCGGAGCACACGCGGCTGCGGCGCGATCTGGAGGCGTGGGTGCGCGACGCCCGCGCGGCCGGGCTCGATCAGGAGGACTTGCGGGCGCTGTTCACCGTGGCCCTGGCCGACGCCGCGAAGGAGGGCGTGGCATGAGCGCCGCGCTGGAGGCCACCGGGCTCGGGGTTCGCTATCGCCGTACGTGGGTGTTGCGCGACTGCTCGCTGTCCCTGCCCACGGGACGCGTGGCGGCGCTCGTCGGGCCCAACGGCGCGGGCAAGACCACGCTCATGCACGCGGCTGTTGGCCTGCTGCGGCCCGCCCTGGGGAGCGTCCGCGTGGCCGGCGAGGCGGCGTTCGTGGCGCAGGACAAGCCGCTGTACGAGAGCTTCACCGTCGCCGAGATGCTCGCCTTCGGCCGCCGCATGAACCGGCGCTGGGACGACGCCGCAGCCGCCGACCGGCTCGCCGCGCTGGGCATCCCGCTGCGGCGGAAGGTGGGCAGGCTGTCGGGCGGCCAGCAGGCGCAGGTGGCGGTCACCCTGGCGCTGGCCGGTCTGCCCGATCTGCTCATGCTGGACGAGCCGCTGGCGAACCTCGACCCCCTCGCCCGTCACGACGTGATGCGTTCGATCATGGCAGAGGTGGCCGAGCGGCGGCTGACCGTGCTGCTGTCCTCGCACGTCGTCTCCGACCTGGAGGAGACGTGCGACTGGCTGGTCGTGCTCAACGCGGGCCGGCTGCAGGTCAGCGGCGACATCGAGGAACTGCTCGACGGGCATCTCGTGGTCACGGGTCCGGACGACGCGCCCATCGCGGGAGCGCAGGTGGTGAGCGCGAGCCGCACCGGCAGGCAGGTCGGCATGCTGGTCAGGGGCGCGCCCCCGCTCGATCCCCGCTGGCAGGCGCGCAGCCCCGGGCTGGAGGAGCTCGTCATGGGCTACCTGCGCAGCCCCGATTCGGCGGCGCTGCCCAAGCTGACGGGGGTGGGCGCGTGATCTGGGTGACCTGGCGCCAGCACCGGGCGCAGATCCTCGTGACGGCGGCCTTCCTCGCGCTGCTCGGGATGCTGCTGCTGGGGTCGGCCGTGGAGGCGATCCGGTACATGTCCGAGCACGCCCCGCCCGGCTGCCCCGGGCCCGCCGTTGCCTGCGGCGACCTGGCGGCGGCGCTGGGGCGCCGCTATGACGCGGTCTACTCGGTGTTCGGCTGGATGCCGCTGGTGGCCCCCGCGCTGATCGGGGCGTTCTGGGGCGCGCCGCTGCTCGGCCGGGAGTACGAGCGCGGCACCCACCGCCTGGCCTGGACCCAGTCCGTTCCGGTGGGGCGGTGGCTGGCGGTCAAGCTGTCGATCCTGGGCGCGGCGGTCGTGGCGGGCGGTCTGTTGCTGTCGCTCATGGTCAGCCTGTGGCGGCCGGTGTTCAGATCGGGGGCCGACTCCACGTTCGGCAACATCGGCGTGTTCAACATGGTCGGGGTGGATCCGGCGGCGTGGTGGCTGTACGCGTTCGCGCTGGGCACGGCGGCCGGCACCCTGTTCCGGCGTACGCTGCCCGCGATGGCGCTGGTCGTGGCCGGGGTGGCGGTGACGATGTTCACCCTGTTCCGGCTGAGCGACTACTACGCCGAGCCGGCGCGCACCGAGCTGTCCGGCAGTGTGGTGCTGGACGACCAGGACGCCCGGCTGGTGAGCGCCGCCTGGGTGGAGCCGTCGGGAAGGGAGGTCGCCGACCCGTCGGACAGCGGGTGCCCCCGCCGGGTGGACGCGGGGCAGAGCAACAGGAACACCGAGGCGTGGCAGGCGTGCCTGTTCGGCAAGGGCTACCGGTACGCGGTCTACTACCATCCGCCGGCCAGGTTCTGGCGCTTCCAGTGGACCGAGGCGGGCATCCTGACGCTCGCGTCGGCGGCCCTCGGCGGCCTGGCCGTGCGCAGCACCCTCCGCCGCCCCGGCTGACGAGCCGGTCATGTCAGGAGGCGGGCGCATGCCACCGAGCGCCGCCGACGAGCCGGTCGAGGTCCGCCCGTCACTCGGTGGGAGTGAAGCGGGACAGGTCGTAGATGCCGAGCGCCTTCTCGATGTCGGCGACCTGGCCGACCACGCCTTCGAAGCCGCGCGGCCCGAAACGCCGGTGCTCTTCGTCCTCGAAGACCTCGGCCAGGCGGAGGAACTCCTTGGCGGGGACGACCTCACGGAAGGCGGGGAACACCACCGTGTCCTCCCGCGCCTCGTGCGGCTCGTACATGCGGACGAACGCCGCCATGTCGGCGACCAGGGTGTGGGCGGCCCTTGCC
This sequence comes from Microbispora hainanensis, assembly GCF_006874475.1. Classification (GTDB taxonomy): domain Bacteria; phylum Actinomycetota; class Actinomycetes; order Streptosporangiales; family Streptosporangiaceae; genus Microbispora; species Microbispora hainanensis. The sequence continues at coordinate 43,413 of NZ_VIRM01000045.1, read as the reverse complement.
CCCCTGGAATGCTCGGTGGCAGTGAGAATGCGCCCGGTCAGCGCGCGTCCTCGGCGGTGGTGCAGCAACAGGACCGAGACGGTGCCGGTGAGCATGCCGGCCTCGCGCAGCCGGGGGAAGACGTACTTCTCCTCCAGGTGCTCGTGGTAGTCCTCGATGAAGCCGCGGATGATGCGGGCGGCGGCGTTCAGCGGCTGCGCGGGAGCCCGCTCGCCGCCCTCGACCCGCCGGATGCCCTCCCGATAGACGAGCAGGAGGCGCTTCAGCACGCCGTGCTCGCGCATGAGGTCCTCAGGCGGAGTCACCTCCGCCTCCTCCTCAGGCGCGGCCGCCGCCGCGGGAGTCGTGACGGTCACCGCTCCGGCGAGGGCGGCGGCGGACAGGCCGAGCAGGTCGCGGCGGCGCACCGCCGGTGAATCACGATCGTCCACGCCGTCTCCGTCCTCGCCCGGTCGCCGGGTCCCGCCTGCGTGCTCGTACGCGATCGAAGACTCCCCCGTACGGCCGGAGGCCACGCGGCGGCGCGGGTAAACGCTTGGCCTGGCGATCCGTGTCACGCGATCGCCCTGGCCGGCCGGCGTCAGGCCCGCTGGGCGGGCTGGAACAGTTCGACGAGATTGCCGGCGGGGTCGGGGAGCAGGATCTGCCGGCCGCCGGGGCCGGTCACCACCTCGCCCTGGAACGGCAGGCCCGCGGCGCGCAGCCGGCCGATCTCCGCGTCCAGGTCGTCGACGACCACCAGGATGCGGTTGCGGCCCGTGCCGGTGGCCTCGGCGGGTGTGGCCCGGGCGCCGGAACTGGCGGGCCCCGACAGCAGCAGCCGCAGCGGCCCGCGTTCCACGGCGGCGAAGGCGGGCGCGGCGCTGCCGCTCAGGGTGAAGCCGAGGTGGGTGGTGTAGAAGCCGACGGCCGCCTGGACGTCGTCGACGAGGTAGCGGACGCTGGCGTGGTGGTCGGTCGCCGTCATGAGTGAGCCTCCGGAGTCTGAGCCAGGACGGGCAGTAGGTGACGGATGCGCGTGTCGATGTCCGCCGTCACCCGGCCGAGCGCGGCATGGACGTCGTGCTCCGACCGGCCCGCCGCAGCCGGGTCGGGAGTGCTCCAGTGGATCCACCGCGCGTGGTCGCCGAATTCCGGACAGACCTCGCGGACCTTGTCACAGAGGGTGATGACGTAATCGAACCGGCGACCCCGAAGTGTGTCGAGATGGCGGGGCCGCCTGCCGGCGATGTCGATGCCGTACCGCTCACGCAGCACGCGTACGGCGTGGGGATTCATCTGCGCCGCGGGCCGGCTGCCGGCGCTGGTCACGGTCACCTGACCGGCGGTGTGACGGCGCAGCAGAGCTTCGGCGACCGGTGAGCGGGCGCTGTTTCCCGTGCAGGCGAACAGCACCGAAAGACGGGGAGACCGCGGCGGAGGCGCCGGCGGCTCGGGAACGCCGCCCAGTGCGGGATGCAGGGCGGGATGCAGGGCGGCACCCGCGTCTGCCATGGCCTGGCCGCAGCGGTCCAGGTCGAGCCGGTAATAGCTGTCGCGGCCGTCGTGGCTGCTTCGTGTGGCGGTGACCAGGCCGCCGTCGCGCAGCAGCCGCAGGTGGTAGGAGACCAGGTTCTGCGGTGCCCCGACGAGAGTCATCAGCTCGCGCACCCGCAGGTCGCTCGCGGCGAGCTCGGTCAACAGCCGCCAGCGCAGCGTGTGGCCGGCCAGGCGCACGAACGCCGGAAGGGCTTGCTCGGACGACGCCATGACCCGGACAATACATCAAATGCATTTGATGGAATACTGCCGAGTGGGGCGGGCACCCGGTCGCGGCCTCGTGGCAGAGTCGGACGCGACGTGAAGGAGTGATCATGACGGAGAGTCTTGTGGTGGATTCGATTCGTGATCTGTTGCGGGGGCTTGCGGTCTTCGACACTGAACTGCCGGAGTTCGACGTCGACGCCGCGCCGTCCGACCCGGTCGGCCTGTTCGTGGAATGGCTGACCTCGGCCGTCGGGGCCGGGGTGCGCGAACCGCACGCGATGTCGCTGGCGACCGCCGACAGCGAGGGACGGCCGTCCTCCCGCGTGCTGATCTGCAAGGACCTCGCGCCGGACGGCACCTGGTATTTCGCGACGGGCGCGGGCAGCCGCAAGGGACGGGAGCTGGCCGCCACGCCGTACGCCGCGTTGTGCTTCCACTGGCCCGAGCAGGGCCGGCAGATCCGGGTGCGGGGCGCGGCCGTGCCGGCGGACGCCGAGCGCGGCGCCGCGGACTTCCTCGCGCGTTCCCCCGGCGCGCGGGCCGACGCGCTGACCGGCCGCCAGTCGCAGGTGCTGGACGACCCCGCCGACCTCGACGCCGCCCTGCGCGCGGCGCACGCCGCGATCGAGGCCGATCCCGGGATGGTCGCGCCCGGATGGACGGTGTACGGCGTGCGCGCGGACGAAGTCGAGTTCTGGCAGGCCGACCGCGACCGCCGGCACACCCGCCTGCGCTACACCCGGCAGGACGACGCCTGGGCCCGGCACCGCCTGTGGCCCTGAGACGCGACGCCCGCCTCCACCGGGACCCATGGTGAGCACGCGCACACCGTCCCCTGAGGGACCACTGAAGCGCCGCCTCGGCCTGGCCGACGCCGTGATGATCGGGCTGGGGTCGATGATCGGCGCGGGGATCTTCGCCGCCCTGGCTCCGGCGGCGCGGGCGGCCGGGTCCGGGCTGCTGCTCGGGCTGGCCGCCGCCGCGGTGGTCGCCTACTGCAACGCGACCTCCTCGGCCCGGCTGGCCGCGCGCTACCCCGCCTCCGGCGGCACCTACGTGTACGGCCGCGAGCGGCTGGGGGACTTCTGGGGCTACCTGGCGGGGTGGGCGTTCGTGGTCGGCAAGATCGCCTCGTGCGCGGCGATGGCGCTGACCGCCGGCTCCTACGTGTGGCCGGAGCAGGCCCACGGGGTGGCGGTGGCAGTGGTGGCGGCGCTGACCGCGGTGAACTACGCGGGGATCCACAAGAGCGCCTGGCTCACCCGGGTCATCGTCGGGGTGGTCCTCGCGGTGCTGGCCGTCGTGGTGGTCGCCGGTCTGACCTCTCCAGCCGCGGACCCGGGGCGGCTGGACATCGGAGCCGACGCCACCACCGGCGGGGTGCTGCAGGCGGCGGGCCTGCTGTTCTTCGCCTTCGCCGGGTATGCCCGCATCGCCACCCTGGGTGAGGAGGTGCGCGACCCGGCGCGGATCATCCCCCGCGCGATCCCGCTCGCGCTCGGGCTCACCCTGGTCGTCTACGCGGCGGTCGCGGTGGCCGCCCTCGCCGTGCTGGGCGACGCCGGACTGGGCCACGCGGTCGCCCCCCTGGCCGCCGTCGTGCGGGAGGCCGGGCTTCCCGGCCTGGTTCCGGTCGTACAGGCCGGCGCCGCGGTCGCCGCGACCGGCTCGCTGCTCGCGCTGATCCTCGGGGTGTCGCGCACCACGCTGGCCATGGCCCGCGACCGGCACCTGCCGCACGCGCTGGCCGCCGTGCATCCGCGCTTCTCGGTGCCCCACCGCGCCGAGCTGGCCGTCGGCGCGGTCGTGGCGATCCTGGCCGCGACCGCGGACCTGCGCGGCGCGATCGGCTTCTCCTCCTTCGGGGTGCTGGTCTACTACGCCATCGCCAACGCCGGCGCCTGGACCCTCGGCCCGGATGAGGGACGGCCGCCGCGGGCCGTGCCCGCCATCGGCCTGGCCGGGTGCCTGGTCCTGGCCTTCGCCCTGCCGCTGTCGTCGGTGGTCTCCGGGGCCGCCGTGCTGGCGGCCGGCGCCGCCGTCTACGTCCTGCGCCGGGCCCTCACCCGACGCGAAGGGCTTTGAGACTCGCAGCCGATTACCATGAGCGGATGCGACCCCAAGCCTCAAGCCCGGTGAACCCACAGGTGAGCCCACGGGTGAGTCACAGGTGAGTCACAGGGCGCTGCGCCCCGTCGATCTGGCCCGGGAGGCGGGGGTCTCCACCCAGCAGATCCGCAACTACGCCGACGCGGGAATCCTCCCGCCCGCCGAGCGGACGGCCGCCGGCTACCGCAGGTTCGACACGCGGCACCGCGGCGCCCTGCTCGCCTACCGGGCGCTGGCCAAGGGGTACGGCTGGGAGGCCGCCCGTTCGATCATGCTGGCGGTGCACGACGGCGACCTGACGGGCGCGCTCGCCCTCGTGGACGCCTGCCACGCCGCGCTGCACCGGCAGCGGCTCGCCCTGCGGGCGACGGGGGAGGCGCTCGAAGCGGTGGCCGGGCAGGATCCCGGCGGCCCGGCCGCGCCGCAGTCCCCCCTGCGCATCGGGGAGGTGGCCGCCCTCCTCGGCGTACGCGCCTCGGCGCTGCGGGTGTGGGAGGCCGCCGGGCTGCTGACGCCGCAGCGCGAGCCCGGCACCGGCTATCGGTGGTACGGCCCGGCCGAGGTCCGCGACGCCCGCATGATCCAGATGCTCCGGCAGGGGCGTTATCCGCTGGCGCGGATCGGGGACGTGCTCGACGGCCTGCGCCGCACCGGCAGCACCGAGGCGCTGCGCGCCGCCCTCGCCGAGCGCGATGCGGCCCTGGCCGCCACGGCCGTCGCCATGCTCGAAGGATCGGCCCGCCTGCACGACTACCTCACGGCCCGGAACTCCTACAGCTCCGGCGAGCCGCCACCCGGTTGATCAGTGGGTACGGCGACGGGGCGCGAGGACCTCGGTGACTTTGGCGATGGCTTCGGCGCCGGGTTTGACGTAGCGCATGGCGGTGCGGGGGTTCTTGTGGCGGGTCCTGCCCATGATGAGCTGCAGCGGGATTCCGGCGTCGCCGAGGTGGGTGGCGGCGGACCGGACAGGCGCCGGCGGGGAAGACCACCTGCCGGACCGTCTCATCGGGGCTTGCTCAGCGCGGCGTTCACCATCTTGGTGAAGATACCGCGCTTGCCGGGCACCGCGGCCAGCTGACCGATCAGCTCCCTCTCCATCCGCCGCTCGGCGCGCGCGTTGATCCGGTGAATCAGCCCGATCAACAGCTCCACCAGCCCGTCCACCAGCCCGTCCACCAGCTCGGCCTGCCGCGTCCAGCACAACGCCGCCAGCAGTGTGTAGCGCACCGACGGCGGGCAGGCCGCGAAGTCGGAGGGATGCATCCGCGTCGCCCGGCCACGCCGCCACGATCTGATCGGAGATCTCGGCGAACACCGTCTCGTTCAAGCCCAGGAAAGGGCTGGCCGGGGTGGCGGCTCGCCGTAGCTATAGGAGGTGCAGGCCGTCACCGGCTGACCGCCTGATTCGCTGATCCTTACGGCCTCTTAACAACTAGACTCCTAAAGTGCTAGGAACCTAGATGAATAGAGGTATTCGTGATCGAGTTCTACCTGGACGGCAGATCCGGCCTCTCGCCCTACATGCAGCTCGTCCAGCAGGTGCGGCACGCGCTGCGGCTGGGCCTGCTGCGTGAAGGCGATCAGCTTCCGACCGTCAAGGACGTGGTGGCGCGCCTGGCGATCAACCCGAACACGGTGCTCAAGGCCTACCGGGAGCTGGAGCACGAGGGCCTGGTCGCGGCCCGGCCGGGGGTCGGGACGTTCGTGACCAGGACGCTGACCGACGCCTCTCTCGCCGCGCACGGCAGGCTGCGGCAGGACCTGCGCCGCTGGCTGGCCAAGGCCCGCCTGGCCGGCCTGGACGACGAGAGCATCGAGGCCCTGTTCATGACCACCTTCCGCACCGCCTCCCAGGAGGACATCGCGTGAGCGCCGCCCTGCACGCCCGCGACCTGGGCAAGAGGTACGGCAGGCGATGGGCGCTGCGCGACTGCACCGTCGACATCCCGGCCGGCCACGTCGTCGGGCTGGTGGGCCCCAACGGCGCCGGCAAGACCACCCTGCTCAAGCTCGCCGCCGGCCAGCTGACACCGACCTCGGGAACCATCACCGTGCTCGGTGGCCGTCCCACGGGGGAGCCGGCGCAACTGGCCAGGATCGGGTTCGTCGCCCAGGACACCCCCGTCTACGCCGGGCTGAGCGTCGCCGACCACCTGCGGCTGGGCGCCCGGCTGAACCCCGGCTGGGACGCCGCGCTCGCACGCGACCGCGTCGAACGGCTCGGTCTCGATCCCCGGCACCGGGCCGGGAAGCTGTCGGGCGGGCAGCGCGCCCAGCTCGCCCTCACCCTGGGCCTGGCCAAACGGCCCGAGCTGCTGATCCTGGACGAACCGGTCGCCGCGCTCGACCCGCTGGCCCGGCGCGAGTTCCTGCAAGGACTGATGGAGGCCGTGGCCGAGCACGAACTCAGCGTGGTGCTCTCCTCCCACCTGGTCTCCGACCTCGAACGGACCTGCGACTACCTGATCGTGCTGGTCGGCTCGCGCGTGCGGGCGGCGGGAGAGGTCGAGGACCTGCTGGCCACCCACCACCGGCTGACCGGCCCGCGCCGGAGCCCCGATCGCCTGCCCGGCGACTGGCAGGTCGTGTCCGCCCGCCACACCGACCGGCAGAGCACGCTCATCGTCCGCACCGACGCCCCGATCCACGACCCCGCCTGGAGCGTCAGCCAGGTCACGCTGGAAGACCTCGTCCTGGCCTACATGGACGAACCCGCCCCCGCCCACCTGCGACCGGTCCTGGAGGTCAAGCGATGATCTGGCTGACCTGGCGCCAGTTCCGCGTCGCGGCCGCGACGGCCGCCGCCGCGCTCGTCGTGCTCGCCGCCGCCCTGGCGCTGACCGGCCCCGGCCTGGCCTCCGGCTACTCCGCCGGGATCACCGCCTGCGCCCGGGACGGCGGCTGCCCGCGCTTCTTCGACCGCTTCTTCGACGACCACCAGCTCCCGTTCCTGGCCGTCACCCTCGTCGTGCTGATCCTGCCGGCCCTGCTCGGCCTGTTCTGGGGCGCGCCGCTGGTCACCCGTGAGCTGGAGGCCGGCACCCACCTGCTGGTGTGGAACCAGAGCATCACCCGCACCCGCTGGCTGGCCGTCAAACTCACCTTCACGGGCCTGGCCGCCGTGGCCGCCGCCGGGCTGTGCAGCCTCGTGGCGACCTGGTGGTCGGCTCCTCTGGACAGGTCCGCCGCCCCGGGCTTCGGGCTGATGGACCCCCTGGTGTTCGGCGCGCGCGGCATCGTCCCCATGGCGTACGCGGCGTTCGCCTTCGTGCTCGGCGTCACCGTGGGGATGCTCGTCCGCCGCACCGTGCCCGCCATGGCCGTGACCCTGGTCCTCTTCGCCGCGGTGCAGATCGTCATGCCGCTGGCGGTCCGGCCCCATCTGCTGCCGCCGGTCGGCGCCTCCTTCGCGCTCGGCCCGGAGAACGTGGACTCGTTCGGCAAGGCCGGCGACCAGGAGTTTCCGCACCTGACCCTGGAATCGGCGATACCCGGGGACACGGGCGCCTGGGTGCTGTCCAGCCGCCTCACCGACCCGTCCGGACGCGTGGCCGGCGGCGAGGGCCTTCCGGCCACCGTTCGCGTCTCCACGACGTCAGGGCCGTGCGGGCCGTCCCAGCAGTCCCGGGAACCGGGCAAGGGCTTCGAGTCCTGCATCGCCGAGATCAACCGGCTGGGCTACCGGCAGGAGGCGGTCTATCAGCCGTTCGAGCGGTTCTGGCCGTTCCAGTGGATCGAGACCGGGATCTACGCCCTCCTCACGGCCGGCCTCGCCGGTCTCTGCTTCCGCTGGATCCGCAGGCGCCTGTCATGAGCGTCAGATTCGCAGCGGCCGGGCTCGTGCTCCTCCTGACCGCCGCCTGCACGGCGACGCCGCCCCGCGCCCAGCCTGGCAAGCCCGCCGAGGCGGCACAGGTGTGCGCGCAGCCGCAGGGAAATCCCCCGCCGGAGACGCCCACCACGATCGACGTCGTCGAACAGGCGTACTTCTGCATCCTCGCCAACTACTACGGCGGGGCCACGCTGGACGCCCGCTCGCTGCTGACCGCGGGATTCGCCGCCTTCGTCCAGGAGCTCAACCGCGCCGGACGCGATCTGCCCGAGGCCACGATGCCGGCGCTGACCGGTGACCGCCACGCCGACTGGGCCGCGTTCGAGACGGCGTGGCGGCGCGTCACCGGCCTGCTGCCGCAGGACGCGGACCTCCAGGCAAAGCTGGCCGCCGCCACCCTGCAGGCCATCGTGACCGCCCTGGACGACGACCACGCCCGCTGGACGCACGGCGCCGCCCGGCCACCGGACTACTACGACGGCGATCAGTACGGCCTGGGGCTGCGCGCCAGCACTGGCCCCCAGGTGCGGACACATCCCGGAACCGCGCTGCCCCCGCTGTTCGTCACCACCGTGCTGGGCGGACCCGCGAAGGACGCGGGGCTGCGTCCCGGCGACGTCATCGAGTCGATCAACGGATCGGCGCCCTTCGTCGATGGAGAGGTCACCCCGGCCGCCGTCGCCGCGCTGTACCCGCAATACCCGGAAGCAGGAGCGGTCCGGCTCCGGCTTGTGCGGCAGACGACCGGCAGGCGCTGGACGGTGACGCTGAAGCCGGGGCTCTACCAGCCCGATCCGGCCGCCCTGCAGGTGGTGACGCCGAAGCTGCTGCGCGACCGCGTCGCCTACGTGCGGCTGAGCGGTTTCGCGCCCGACGCCGCCGACCGGGTGTTCCGCGCGATCTCCAGGCTGGGCGCGGGCCGCACGCTCACCGGCGTCGTGCTCGACCTGCGCGGCAACGGCGGTGGCAGCCCCGAGGAGGCGACCCGGCTGCTGAGCGGGTTCGCCCACGGCAAGGTCACGGCCTACCAGTGCGCGGCCTCCCCGGACACCAGGGACACGGGGGACGGCGCGTGCGCCCCCATGCGCACCGACGACAGCGTGCCGCTGCTCGGCCTGCCCCTGGTGGTGCTCACCGACCGCGGCTGCGCCTCGGCCTGCGAGCACTTCAGCTCCGCCGTCAAGGACCTGCGTCTCGGACAGCTGGTCGGCACGAGAACCGCTGGCGCCGTCTCGGGCCCGGCACGGCCATACCTGCTCGGCGACAACACCACCCTGATGCTCCCGTCGACGCGCCACCTCGCACCCGGTCGCGAGGTGATCGACCGGGTCGGCGTGGCGCCCGATCACCACGTGCCGCCGACCCCGCAGGACGCCGCCGCCGGGCGCGACCCCGCGCTCGACAAGGCCCTGACCCTGCTGCACACATGACCCCCGCGCGAGCATGTGCCGCCGGAAAGGACGGACCGTCTCATGAGTCACGCCGTCAAGCACCTGGCGGTCGCCGGGCTGACCGCCCTGGCCGCGGCCGCCTGCACCGCGCCGCCCCCGCCCAGGACCGTCCCCGCCGCGGCCACCGCCCCGGCCGCCACACCCACCGGCACCGCACCCACTGGTATCGGGGCCTTGCCCGCGCCCACCGGCCCCCACCCCGTGGGCGCGACCACCCTGTATCTGAAGGACACCTCCCGCCCCGACCCGTGGGTGCCCGAAGCGACGGCCAGGGAGCTCATGGTCACCCTGTGGTATCCGGCCCGGCCTGGAGAAGGGCGGCGGGCCCCCTACATGACCGCCAAGGAGTCCGAGCTCACGCTGAAGGGCAAGCACGTGACCGGCGTGCCGTACGACGTGCTGAGCCGCACCCGCACCAACGCCCTCGAAGACGCGAAACCCGCCGGGCGCACGGGCGGTCTGCCCCTGGTGGTGCTCTCGCCGGGGTTCACCATGCCCCGCAGCACGCTCACCTCCCTGGCCGAGGAGCTGGCCAGCAGGGGATATGCAGTGGCCGGCGTCGACCACACCTACGAGAACTACGCCACCACCTTCCCGGACGGGCGGGTCGCCGAATGCGTCGCGTGCGACAGCGACACCGACCCCGGCTTCGGCACGAAGGTGGCCGGCGTCCGCGCCGCCGACGTCTCCTTCGTGCTCGACCAGCTGACCGGGCCGCACGCGACGTGGGAGGGATCCTCCCTGATCGACCCGTCCGAGATCGCGATGGCCGGCCACTCGATCGGCGGGGCCGCGGCCGCGGCGGCCATGCTGAAGGACCGACGGGTGCGCGCCGGGATCGACATGGACGGCACCACCTACGCCCGGATCCCGAAGAGCGGGCTGTCGCGGCCGTTCCTGTTCCTGGGCTCGGCCGGCCACGAGCCCGCGGGCCGCGACACCTCCTGGGACCGCGACTGGAAGCTCCTGACCGGATGGAAGCGCTGGCTCGTCCTGCCCGGCGCGGACCACCAGTCCTTCACCGACGTGCCGCTCCTGGCCGGCGCCCTCGGCATCGCCGTCCCCGGCGGCCTGTCCCCGGCCCGCTCCGCGGAGATCACCCGCGCGTACGTCGGCGCCTTCCTCGACCGGCACCTGCGCCACGAGCCGCAACCCCTGCTGGACGAGCCGTCGCCGCGCTACCCCGAGGTGCGGTTGTGCACCCCGGGCAGGACCGCCTGCCGGTAGCGCGGCCCCCGGTCTACAGAGCCCACCAGTGCGCGGCCAGGCAGTCAAAGGTGGGCCGCGGCGGCGCGGGCAGCCGGGTCAGATACCACGCGAGGCTGCTGTAGCGGTGCAGCAGGGCGTAGGCCAGCAGCCTCCTGCTCAGTTCCTCGCCCAGGTCGCACTCGCGGTAGCCGTACGCGAGGAGCAGACGGCGCAGGATCCCGGTCTCCGCGCAGGAGAAGAACAGCCCCACCGAGGCGAACTCGTACTCCCGCGCGCCCCGCATCGCCGGTTCGAAGTCGAACAGGCCCGCCAGCCGCCAGCCGTCGCCGTCCCGCTCCACCCTCAGGTGCTCGCGCATCACCTCCGTGTGCAGCAGTACGGGCGCGGACGGCGGGAGCTCCACGCTGTCGAGGAAGCCCGGGATCTGCGCCAGCCACACCTCGTCCAGCCCGTCTGCCCGGTGGTGGGCCACGCACTCCTGCCGCCGCGTACGGAGGAAGCCGTCCCAGTCGGGCGGGCCCACGGCGGCGTCGACGGCGGGGGAGGAGACCGAATGGAGCGCCGCCAGCGTCTCACCCACGCCGGCGGCGAGCTCCATCCGGTCGTCTCGCGGGATGTGCGGCCAGGCCCCGGCGAGGCTCTCGCCGCGCAGGCGGGTCATCAGGATGTAGCTCCACCCCTCGAGATGCTCCGCCCCCATGACTCGCGGTGTCGGGATCGGCAGGCGTCCCTCGACGGCCCGCAGGACGGTCAGCTCCGTGTCGTATTCCTCAGGCAGGTAGACCTCGGGGTAGAGCTTGAGCACATGCCGGTCGCCCACCGCGTAGACCGGCAGCGACCCGTCGGCGAAGCGCTCGACGCGTTCGCCGCCGAGCCCGAGATGTTCCAGCAGTGCCGACACGGCCGGGCCGAGATGGGACTCGTCCCGCCGGACGGCCATGAACTGCTCCTGGGTCTCGGCCTTAGGCAGCCGCACGTCGGATAGCACGGCCCCGACGATAGACGGGGGCGCCCGAAGCCGATCAACTGGTTTTCCCGCGGCGACCGCCCCTGCGCGGCCTGCTGCACGTCGAGGAGCAGTCCCTCGTGTCCTCGGCTGAGTTCACGGCCTCCGCCGGAACGGGGCGAGCGTGGCCCGCACGAGGTCGGCCGCACCCCAGTCGGGGTCGAACTGGGCGATCACCGCCAGGTGCTGGCGCAACTGGAGGATCGGCATGCGTTCGCGCCAGCCGCGGTCGAGCCCGGTCAGCTCGGCGTACAACTCGAAGAACACCTGTGCCTCGGGCGGCGGCGCCGTCGTCCAGAGGTGGGCCAGGTCGACCTCGGCCCACGTGTACGACACGGCCGGGTCGATCAGCGCGGGCCGCCCGTCGGGAGTGGCCATGACGTTCTGGGCCCACAGGTCGCCGTGCGTCAGGCACGCCGGCCTGACCGGCAGCAGCTCGGGCAGCCGGTCGCACAGCCGCTCCAGCGCGGCCCGGTCGGCGGCGTCGAGCGCCTCCCGGACGCGGGGCTCGCCGAGCCAGCGCAGCAGGCGGTGCCGGGCGAAGAACTCGAACCCGTCGTCGTCCCAGGTGTTGACCTGCCGGCGACGGCCCAGCCAGTTGTCCCGGTGCCACCCGAACCGGGGGTGCCGCGTCGTGGTGTGCAGGCGGGCGACCGCGTGCGCGAACCGCTCCCAGAAGGCCGCGGTCTCCGGCCGGGGCCGCAGCACCGACAGCACGAGCAGGTCGCGGTCCGCGAGGACGACCTCGGGTGTGGCGGCGCCGCCCGCCTCGCGCAGCACGGTGAGCCCTTCGGCCTCCGCGGCGAAGACGTCGTCCGACGGCGGCTCGCCGAACGCCTTCACGAACACCGGCGTGCCGTCGCCGCGGCGCGCGAGCCCCGCCGTCGCGGCGAGGCCGCCCGTGGCGGGCTCGACCGCGACGACATCGGTCAGCCCGGCCGCGTGCAGGCGTTCCAGCAGCAAGGATGTCGTTTCAGTCACGGGTGAGCTCCTTCTCCTCCCCGGGGGCCGGGACGAGGGCCCCGGAGCCGATCAACCGGTTTCCGCCGCCGTGGCCGTTCAGCCGGCGGGGCCAGTGGGGCCGGGCCTGGTGCCGATGACGGTGGTGGCGTCCAGTTCCTCGTCGTACGTCAGGCGGGCGGTGAGCCCCGCACGGGCGACGGCGTCGGCGGTCTGCCTGGCCTGGGCCTCGCTCGTCTCCACCAGCAGGTGGCCGCCCGGCGCGAGCCAGCCGTCCGCCCCCTCGATCACCCGCCGGACGATGTCGAGCCCGTCCGCGCCGCCGTCGAGCGCGACCTGCGGCTCGTGCACACGCGCCTCCGGAGGCAACAGCCCGATCGCCTCGGTGGGCACGTACGGCGGGCTGGCGAGCAGGACGTCCACCCGGCCCCGCAGGCCGGCGGGCAGGGCCGCGTACAGGTCGCCCTCGTACACCCCGCCTCCGATGACCGTGCCTCCGGTCCCCCTGCCGCCGATCACCGTGCCGCCGACCGTGGCGAGATTGCGGCGGGCGCAGCGTACGGCGGCGGGTTCGACGTCCACGGCGTGCAGCTCGACCGGTCCGACGGCGGCGGCAAGCGCCGCGCCGAGCGCGCCCGAGCCGCAGCACAGGTCGACGACGACCGCGCCCGGCCGGGCCAGTGCGATGGCCTGGCGCACCAGGAATTCACTGCGCGGCCGGGGCACGAAGACCCCCGGATCGACGGCGAGGCGAAGGCCGCAGAACTCGGCCCACCCGACGACGTGCTCCAGGGGCAGGCCGCGGGCGCGCCGGTCCACCATGTCGTCGAGCTCGGCGGGCGTACGCGCGGCGGTGACCAGCAGACGGGCCTCGTCCTCGGCGAACACGCATCCGGCGGCCCGCAGCCGGGCCACGATCGGGGGAAGAGCGGGGGAGAAGGACAGGGACAAGGGAGAGCCTTTCGACGTGTGGAGGGCGCTCCCGTGGTCGCCTGTCTCTACGCGACCGAACGCATGGGGAGAAGGGAGCACCCGACCTGTTCAGCGGTAATGGGGCTCACCTCCTCGCGTCGTCGCCGCCGTGACCGGCACCCTACACCAGCCCGTACGCGCACCCGCACACCACGGGCCCGGAAGGCAGGGGCTGGAAATGCGGGGTCCGGTCTTCCCGTGACGGCGCCTACTCCCGGAGCAGGGGCGGGCGGCGGGCCCAGGTGGCCCAGCGCCACAGCCACTCCAGCGGGCCCTGCCGGTAGCGGCGCAGCCACAGGGTGGACCACACCCACTGGACGGCGAGGATGACGCCGGCGATCAGGAGCACCGTCGAGGCCACCCAGGTGTGCGGCGGGCTACCGATGGCGAGGCCCGCCACCAGCACCAGGACCGTCGCGGACAGGTAGTTGGTCAGCGCCATCCGCCCGAGCGGCGCGAACACCGTCTGCAGCACCGGCCGCAGCGGAGTCCTGAGCGCGACCAGCAGGACGCAGACGTACACCCCGGCGATCAGGAGCCCGGCCCCGGCCAGCGAGATGCTGAAGTCACGGCCGACCGGATCGGACCGGGTCTGGAGCCACAGCACGGGCGCGGCGGCGGCGGCCAGGACCAGGGCGAGCACGGCCGGCACGCGCGCCGAGCGCTCCAGCCGGTCGATCACGCCACAGCGGACCAGTGCCGAGCCCAGCAGGAACAGCCCCGCGATCAGGACGAGCCGGTCGCCTCCGACGAACAGCGACACCGCGATGAACACGGGGGCCAGGGCGGCGACGGCCAGGCGGGGCAGCCAGGTCGAGGGCAGCAGCACCAGCAGGCCGATGGCGGCGTAGGTGCTCAGGATGTCGCCGTGCCACAGCAGCACGAAGTGCGCCGCGCCGAGCGCGAGCAGCGCCAGGAGCCGACGCAGCAGAACCACCCGTGGGCGGGCGGTGCGGGCGGCCGCGGAGTCCAGCAGCAGCGAGAACCCGACGCCGAAGAGCAGGGAGAAGATCGGGAAGAAGCGCTGCTCGACGAGCAGGCCCAGCCAGGCGGCCTCATCACCCCCCGGAGCGGACCTCGCGATGAACGCGCCGGTCGCGGCGATCGGCTGGACGTTGGCGAGCAGGATCCCGCAGAGGGCGAACCCGCGCACGACGTCGAGCGCGGCGATCCGCGGGCGGCCCGCCGAGGTCGTGGTGGGACCGCCCTCGCCGGGCCGGAGGCGTACGGCGGGAGAGGAGGTGTTCTCACGGTGCATGGGCCCTCATCCTGCGGGCGGCGGCCCTTCGCCGTTATCGGCCGGAAGCATGGTTCCGGCCGCCCGCGACCGTACTTCCGGCCGGTTCCGCGACGGCCCGAACGGCGCGGTCCGAGGGCCTCGGCCTGGACGCCGCGGCCTGGACGCCGCGGGCCGGACACCACGGCCCGGACACCACGGCCCGAATGGCGCGGGGCGAATGGCGCGGGGCGAACCGGACATTCGATCGGCGCCGGGCGCGGTCAGCCCTGGGCGGCCTGCCGCGCCGTCTCCTCCAGCCGGTTGCGGTAGTCCTCCCACCACTTCTGATCGCCGGAGGGCAGGTTGAGACCGCCGTCCCGCACCCCGGCGGCACCGTCGATGAGCTCTCTGACGATATCGGCGTGGCCGGCGTGCCGGTTGATCTCGGCGATCACGTGCACGAGGATCTGGTGCAGCGTCACCTCGCTCCGCTCGTCCGGCCACCACGGCACACGGCCGGTCGCGTCGATCGCCAGCGCGGCGATCGTGGCGTCCGCGTGCTGCCACACCCGGCGGTAGAGCCCGACGATGTCGTCACGCGACTCGTCCGCGGTGGCCCACATGTCCGCGTTGTCCTCGGCGTCGTCCTCCATCCACGGCAGCGGTTCGCCGAACGGCCGTCCGAAAACCTCGCCGAAGTAGCCCGCCTCCACCCCGGCGAGGTGTTTGACGAGCCCCAGGAGATTGGTGCCGGTGGGCGTCAGCGGGCGGCGGATCTCATATTCGGAGAGCCCGTCGAGCTTCCACAGCAGAGCGTCGCGGGCGGTTTGCAGATAGCGGTGCAGGTCGTTCTTCGGTTCCCATGCGGTCATCGGCGCAGTCTTTCAGCCGGCGTCGGCGTCCCGCACCTGCGTTTCCCGGGGGAGCGGTCATCCCCAGGAACAGCGGAGGTGATGCGCCGCGCTCCAGCCGGTGAAGCTCGCCCACGGTCACCCCCTCCCCATCGCTATCGCAGATGAGCGTGTCGAGCTGACCCTGGTTCGGTGAGGTGTTCGCCCTGCTCGATTCAGCCAATATCGAAAAGATATTCAGTTATACGCGACAGAGCGAACGTCCCTGCTCGCCCCGCTGACCCGCGTCTGGGACGGGTTTCATCCCACGGCTCGATGAACCGCACGACTCGCTCCGCGCGTCCCCGATCGCTGCGGCGAGGGGCGAGCGGCACCGGTCATGGCCTCTGGGCGACCGGGCCCGTAAGGGGGGCTGAGAGTCTGATGGGCGTGACAGTTGATGCGGTTGAGGAGTTCGAGCGGCACCGCTCGAAGCTGTTCGGGTTGGCCTATCGGATGCTGGGTTCGGCTGAGGAGGCCGAGGACGTCGTCCAGGACGCCTTCCTGCGTTGGCATCATGCGAGCGCTGTCGCGTCGCCGTGGGCGTGGCTGGCGAAGGTCGCTACCAACCTGTGTGTGAACCGGTTGGCGTCCGCGCGTGCGCGCCGGGAGAGCTATGTCGGTTCCTGGCTGCCGGAGCCGGTGTTGACCGCGGGCGGCGCTTTGGGCCCGCTGGACAGCGCCGAGCAGCGGGAGTTCGTCTCGCTGGCCTTCTTGGTGCTGCTGGAAAGGCTCAACCCGTTGGAGCGCGCGGTGTTCGTCCTGCGCGAAGCCTTCGACTACAGCCATCGGGAGGTGGCCGAGGTCATCAACTCCTCCGAGGTGAACTGCCGGCAGCTGTACACCCGAGCTCGCCGGCGCCTGACCGAGGCGCGTGGCCGCTCCGATCGCCGATTGGACCAGGCCAACCGCCGCGACCTGGTGGAGAGCTTCCTGGCAGCCGCGCAGCAGGGGGACCTGCCGGGGTTGGAGAAGGTGCTGGCTGAGGACGTGACCGTTTGGGTGGACGGTGGCGGCAGGGTCCGCGCTGCCCGGCGGCCCATCTCCGGCGTCTCCCAGGTGGCGCGCTACTTCGTGGGATCGCTGAGGATCGCCGGTGAGGGGGTGAGACTGTCGGCTGCGGAGGTGAACGGCGCACTGGGGCTGCTGGCTTGGGCCGGCGAGGAGCTGGTCGGCGTGCTGGTGCCGGAGACGTCGGAGGGCCGGATCAGCGGGATCCGCATCATCGCCAACCCCGACAAGCTCCGGTTGTCACATTCCAGAGGCCTATCCGGTTCTTAACGGGTGACCGCCCACGCCGGACCCGGCGTGAGGCGGTGACCTGACAGCCGCGCGAGGCCGGAACACCGGCATCGCGCTCTCCGCGGAGGATTTCTACCCGTGACGAACCTGATCCTGGTGACGGGCGGTACCGGCCGGCTCGGCCGCGCGCTCGTGCCACAGCTCTTGTCGGACGGTCATGCCGTCCGCGTGCTGAGCCGCAGGCCGCCATCGGATGAGCAGACGTGGCGCGGTGACCTGCTCACCGGTGAGGGCCTGGAGGAGGCGGTCGACGGCGTCGGTGTGATTGTCCACTGCGCGACCGATAACGGCCGTTCGGACATCGCCGGCACGCGCAACCTTATCCAGGCGGCGGTGCGAGCCGGCCGCCCGCATCTGATGTACGTGTCCATCGTCGGCGTCGACCGGGTGGACATGTCCTACTATCGAGCGAAGATGGCCTGTGAGCAGCTCGTGGAACGCTCCGGCCTGCCGTGGACGATCCAGCGTACGACCCAGTTCCACGAGCTCATCGTCTGGATGTGCAAGAGCCAGCGGTGGCTGCCGATGATCGTGATGCCCAGCGGGGTGAGCTTCCAGCCCGTCGACGCCGGCGAGGTGGCTGCCCGCCTGGCCACGCTGGCCGGTGCGCCGCCGGCCGGCCGGGTGCCGGACATGGGCGGCCCCGAGGTGCGGCCCGCCGCCGATCTGGCCCGAGCCTACGCCCGCTCGCGCTCCAGCCGCCGGCCGGTTGTGTCGGTGCCGATGCCGGGGGCCGGCATCCGCGGCTACCGCGAAGGGGGACATCTGACCCCTGAGCACGCCGACGGACGCATCACCTTCGAGCAGTTCCTCGCCGCATGAGTGCCCGCACGTGGTTGCGCGCGGGCCTTGCCTTCCTCGCCGTGACGCAGTTTGCCGTGGGAGGTTGGGCTCTGTTGTTCCCGCGCTCGTTCTTCAACATCCCCTGGGTGGGGATGCGCATGCCGTACAACGCGCATCTGATGATGGACTACGGCGCGATGAGCCTGGCCACGTCGGTGGTGCTGGGGGTGGCTGTTTTCGTCGTACGGCGGAGCACGGCTCGTACGGCACTCGCCGTGTACCTGGTGTTCGCCGCGCCACACCTGGTGATCCACATCCAGCTGCTGCACCATCTCACGCCCGGCGAGCGCATGCCGTTGCTGGCCGCACTCACGGCGGCCGTCGTGATCCCGCTGGTGCTGCTTCCGCTCACCAGCCGCCTTGAAGAGGCGTAATTCCTCCACCTTTTTCGCAGAAAGGCGTCTTTGTTATGCGAAAACAGTGCCGCCTGCGAAGCGCTCGCCCGCCCGCACCTGAGCAGCCGCCGGACGCCATCGGCGAGCAGGCGGGCTTCCTGGTGGCCACGGACCCGCCCGGTCCCACCCCGCGTCGGACGGCTGTTGACCGGCGAGTTCACCGTCCGGCGGATCGATGCCTTCCGCCCCCGCTTCCACACGGCGCGGGAGCTGGCTCTGCTCGGCGGGCATACGCAGGTAGCGGGGCTCCTTGCCGACGTTGGCACCTCCGGCACGCTACGCGGGCTGCACACCGCAGAGGCGGCGATCACGCGAGGGGATCGCGGAGAAGAACGCCTGGTGAGCGGCGGCATCCCGTATCTCATCGAGAACGACGCCGCCATCCGCGCCAGGTGCCCGGCCGGCTGGCCGGCCGATCTGCTCGCCCTCTCCCAGCGCGACCGGGACAAGGTGACCGATGGTCCAGCCGCGCATCATGGACACCAGCGACGTCGAACGTGTGCGCGAGGTGGTCGACATCGTCCGGGAGGCGGTGTCGGATCGGGGCGGGGGCGTTCGTAGCAGGGGTGAGGCCCGCCACGAGGGGCGGCGCCCAGCGGCACCCAGCGGCACCCAGAGAAGGAAGCACGACCATGAAGCTGACGACCATGACCCAGCTCACCCTCGACGGAGTGATGCAGGGAAACGGCGGCACGTCGGACGAGGACCGCAGGAACGGATTCGAGCGCGGCGGATGGGCCCTGGGCAAGGGCGATGACGAGACCCGCGAGCTCATCAAGCAGACCTATCAGCGCGCCGGCGCGTTCCTGTTCGGCCGGCGGACCTACGAGCTGTTCGCCGGCTCGTGGGGGACCATGACGGCCGAGGACGCCCCCGGCTGGGAGCCCGTCGTGCGGGCGTTGAACACCCGGCCCAAGTACGTCGCGTCGGCCACGCTCGCCGCATCGGCGTGGGCGGGCACCACGGTCCTGCCCGCCGGCCTCGCGACCGCCGTCGCGGACCTGAAGGCCAGGCCGGGGGGTGAGCTGCAGGTGCACGGCAGCGGCACCCTGACCCGGTGGCTGCTGGAGAACGACCTGGTCGACGAGATGACGCTGATCGTCGTGCCCCTCGTCCTCGGCCAGGGCGCGCGGCTGTTCCCGGACGCCGGCCCGGATCTCGCGCTCGACCTGATCGAGTCGCGCGTCGACTCCAAGGGTGTGACGATCCAGGTCTACCGGCCGGCGGGGCGCCCGCAGTACGTGACGCCGTGACGTCCCCGACCCGTACGCCCTCCCAGCCCTGCCACAGGAGATGATCTTCAGATGCGATACCTGTTCTCCGTGATCCACGACCGGCCCGGCCTCGCCACTCCGGAGGAGGACGCCGCGATCGACGTGTTCAACGACCGGCTCCAGGCCGAGGGCCACTGGGTCTTCGCCGGCGGCCTCGCCTCGCCCGGCACGGCCACCGTCGTCGACAACCGGGGCGGGGCGGCGATGGTCACCGACGGGCCCTTCCTGGAGTCGAAGGAGTTCCTCGCCGGCTTCTGGATCATCGAGGCCGCCGACCTCGACGTGGCGCTCAGGCTGGCGGCGGAGGGGTCGAAAGCCTGCAACCGGAAAGTCGAGGTGCGGCCGTTCGCGTGAACGGGATCGACGTCCGCGAGGCGATCACCCAGGCCCACCGTGCGGAATGGGCGCGGGTGGTCGCCGCCCTGACCAGGCGCTTCGGCGACCTCGACATCGCCGAGGAGGCGGCCGCCGAGGCGTTCGCGACCGCCGTCGAGCGGTGGCCGGCCGACGGCGTGCCGCCCAACCCCGGCGCCTGGCTGACCACCACCGCCGGCCGCAAGGCCATCGACCGCATCCGGCGTGAGAACAAACGCGACGACAAGCACAGGGAGGCTCGGATGGTCTACGACGACGACCCGCCCGAGCCGGTCGGCGCGATCGACGACGACCGGCTCCGGCTGATCTTCACCTGCTGTCACCCCGCACTGGCGATGGAGGCGCGCGTGGCGCTGACGCTGCGCATGGTCGCCGGGCTGACCATGCCCGAGATCGCCCGCGCCTTCCTGGTGGCCGAGAGCGCCATGGGGCAGCGGATCACCCGTGCCAAGGCCAAGATCAAGGCGGCGCGCATCCCCTATCGGATGCCGTCGGCGGAGGACCTCCCGGCGCGCGTCTCCGGTGTCCTCGCCGTCCTCTACCTCGTGTTCAACGAGGGCTACCTGGCCACCGGCCCCGGCACCGATCCCGTACGGCGGGAGCTGACCGCCGAGGCGATCCGGCTCACCCGCCTGATCCGGGTGCTGCTGCCCGGCGACGGTGAGGTGGCCGGGCTGCTGGCGCTGATGCTCCTGACCGAGGCCCGCCGGCCCGCCCGGGTCTCGGCCGGCGGCGAACTCGTCGCCCTGGACGAGCAGGACCGCGGGGCGTGGGACACGGCGCTGATCGCCGAGGGCCACCGGCTGGTGCGCGAGCGCCTCGCCGCTGCCGCCGCCGGGGCGGCCCCGGGCCGCTTCCAGATCCTCGCGGCGATCAACGCCGTGCACACCTCCGCCCGCGACATGCGCGACACCGACTGGTCGCAGGTCCTCGCCCTCTATGACCAGCTCGTACGCCTCGATCCCTCGCCGGTCGTCGCGCTCAACCGGGCCATCGCGGTCGCCGAGCTCGACGGCCCGGAGGTGGCGCTGGCGGCCGTCGACCGTCTTGAGTCCCGGCTGGCCGGCTATCACGCCTACCACGCCACCCGCGCCGATCTGCTGCGCCGGCTGGGCCGAGGTCGTGAGGCGCGCGCGGCCTACGACACGGCCATCGGCCTGGCGGGCAACACCGCCGAGATCGCGGCGCTGACCCGCCGCCGCGACCAGCTCCCGTAGTCCACCCGGCCCATCGCGCCCGGGAGGCCCGGCGGCGAGGGCCGCGCCGCCGGGACGGCCCTCGTGCTGCCCTCGTCCTTGCCCTTGTCCTGCCCGGCGACGATCACGCGTTCCGGCCCTCGGCCGCGCCGACCAGGGTGAGGAAGAAGTCCCGTACGTCCCCGGCGAGCAGCTCCGGCACCTCCATCGCGGCGAAGTGGCCGCCGCGTTCGAACTCCGACCAGTGCCGGATGTCGTACAGCCGCTCGGCCAGCGGTCGCACCGACTGCGTGATGTCGTGGGGGAGTACCGCCACGCCGACCGGCACCGGGCACGGCGAGGATCCCCGCGGGGTCTCGTGGTGGAGCCGCGCCGAGGAGGCCGCGGTGGCGGTCAGCCAGTAGAGCGAGACGTCGGTGAGCATGCGGTCGTCGCCGATGGGGAAGCGGGGGTCCGTCCACTGCGCGAAGCGCTCGGCGATCCAGACCAGCTGGCCGACCGGCGAGTCGGTCAGCGCGTAGCCGATGGTCTGCGGGGTGAGAACCTGCAGGGCCTGGTAGGGCGGACGGTTCGCCATCAGGTGCCTGACCTTGTCCAGCCTGGCCTCGTCCGTCGCGGACAGCTCGATGCCGGCGTCCGGCACCGGCCGGGTCGGCAGGTAGTTGACGTGGACCCCGACCACCCGCTCCGGTGCCGCCGCGCCGAGCGCCAGGGAGATGCCGGCGCCGAAGTCGCCGCCCTGCGCGCCGTAGCGCTCGTACCCGAGACGGCGCATCAGCTCGGCCCAGGCCCGCGCGATCCGGACGGCGTCCCAGCCGCGTTCGTGGGTCGGCCCGGAGAAGCCATATCCGGGGATGGACGGGATCACCAGGTGGAACTCGCGCGACAGCGGCCCGATGACGTCGAGGAACTCCAGGAACGAGCCGGGCCAGCCGTGGGTGAGGATCAGCGCGAGCGCGTCCGGCTTGGCGGACCGGACGTGGACGAAGTGGATGTTCTGGCCCTCGATCTCCGTGGTGAAGTGCGGGAGCTCGTTGAGCGCGGCCTCGTGCTCGCGCCAGTCGTACCCGGTCCGCCAGTGCTCGGCGAGCTCCTTCAGCCGCGCGAGCGGGAAGCCGTAGTCCCACCCGGCGTCGGCGACCTCGTTGGGCCAGCGGGTGCGGGCGAGCCGGTCGGCCAGGTCGTCGAGGTCGGCCTGGGGGATGTCGATGCGGAACGGCTTGATCATGGTCTCAGCTCCGGAGGGATTCGTTTGCCCATAAAAACGTTAGGGCTGGAAACGTTTGTCTCTCGAACGATAGCACAATCATTAGTGGGCCGAACGATTCGGTCGCGCTCGCCGCTGCCGGGACTTCCTAGGACTCCTAGGAAAAAACTTAATCGTTTGCCCCAAAAATCGGCTGCCGATAGGTTCGTGCCTATGAGGCCGATCGCCGAGCGCGAGATCCGCGCATCGTTCGTCAACTGCACCAAGGGCGAGGTCAAGCGCCTTGCCGTCCCCAGGGACCTGGACGCGCGGCCCTGGGACGACCTGGACTTCCTGGGCTGGCAGGACCTTTCCTCGCCGGGTCGCGCGTACCTGGTCGCCGAGCAGGGCGACCGTCTGGTGGGGGTGGCGCTACGACGGGCCGCCCCGAACGCCGGGCATGTACGGCGGAGCATGTGCTCGCTCTGCCTGACCACGCACACCGGTGACGGCGTGTCGCTGATGACCGCCCGCCGCACCGGAGGCAGTGGCAACTCGGTGGGCGCCTACATCTGCACCGACCTGGCCTGCTCTCTCTATCTACGGGGCAAGAAGGACGTCGGGCCCGGCGGGCGGATGCCGGAATCGCTCACGCTCGAAGAGAAGATCAGCAGGACCGCGGTCAACGTGAGCGAGTTCCTCCAGAAAGTGACCGGGTGACCGCCGCGTCCCGCGTGGGCGGCGCGACGGAGCCGCACCCCCTGCCGATCACCCGACCACACCGGAGTCAGGGGGTGCGGGCGTCGTACGCCGCGCGGTGGGCGAGCACATCGTCCATGTGCGTCTCGGCCCAGGCCTTGAGGCTGCGCACCATCTCGTACAGGGAGACACCGAGGTCGGTCAGCTCGTAGCAGACCGTGACGGGCACGGTCGGCGTCGCGGGCGAACCGACAGGAACCACCTGGCCCGACATGAAGGACAGAGGTATCATCGACACCGCCGCCGCCTACGGACCGCGCGTCACCAACCAGCTGCTCCGCGAGGCGCTGCACCCCTATCCGGAATCGCTGCACATCGTGACCAAGGTCGGCGCGACCCGCGACGAGCACGGCGGCTGGCCCCCGGCCCGGCGGCCCGACGACCTGCGCCGCGCCGTCCACGAGAATCTCGAAACCCTCGGCCTCGACGTGCTCGACCTGGTCAACCTCCGGCTCGGCGACGCCCGGGGACCCCGGCCCGGCTCGCTCGCCGAGCCCTTCGAGGCGCTCGCCGAACTTCGGCGGCAGGGCCTGATCCGCCCATCTCGGAGTCAGCAACGCGACGGCCGGACAGGTCGCCGAGGCACGGACGATCGCGCCGATCGCCTGCGTGCAGAACATGTACAACCTCGCCTACCGGCACGACGACGGGCTGATCGACGAACTCGCCGGCGAGGGCATCGCCTACGTGCCCTTCTTCCCGCTCGGCGGCTTCAGCCCCCTGCAGTCCTCGGCGCTGTCGGCCGTGGCCGACCGCCTGGGCGCGACGCCGATGTCGGTCGCCCTGGCCTGGCTGCTGCGGCGGTCGCCGAACATCCTGCTGATCGCCGGCACCTCGTCGGTGACGCACCTGCGCGAGAACGTCGCCGGCGCCGGGCTCTCGCTCTCCGACGAGGACATCGCCGAACTGGACAAGATCGGCCGTTAGCGCGCGGCCGCCCGGGAGCGGGGGTCAGCACTCGGCCGTGGCCCGCTCCACGGTGTCGAACTGGACGAGCGCGCGTTCGAGGCCGGTCAGGTTCAGCACCCGGGCCAGCATCCCGCGCGACTCGGCCAGCACCAGGCGGCCGCCGTCGGCGGCACACCGGTCCTGCAGGCGCAGCATCGTCCGCAGGCCGTACGAGTCGCAGAAGGTCAGTCTTCCCACGTCGAGGATCATCTTGCGGTGGCCCGCCTCGTACTCCCGCGTGAACACGTCGTCCAGGTATGCGGCGGTGGCCATGTCGAGCTCCCCGTTGAGAGCCAGCACCGCGTGGGGCGGCTTGTAGCCGACAACGATATGTAGCCTTCCCATCTCGTCCTTCCCGATCATGTCAACATGACCGCTCCAGTCGGGGGTGGGCCGTCACGGCGGCTCGCACCTGTCCCCGTGGCGGGAGCGCACCGGCCGTCAGCGGCCGGCATAGGACGGCAGCTCGAACCACATGATCTTGCCGCTGCGGGTGCGGTCGGTGCCCCAGCAGCAGGCCAGTGAGTCCAGTATGTACAGTCCTCGGCCGTTCTCGTCGTCCGGGGCGGGCCAGCGCATCTTCGGGATCCCCCCATTACAGTCCTCGACCTCGCAGCGCAGCAGCCCGTTCACCGTCGACAGCCTCAGGGTGAGATCGTCGCAGCACGTGTGACGCAGTACGTTCGCGACCAGCTCGCTCACCAGGAGCTCGGCCTCGTCGGACACATATTCCATGCCCCAGGCGCTCAACTGCTTGCGGATCAGGCGGCGGGCCCGGCCGCACGACGTCGGCTGTACGGGCAACCGCCATGACGCCTCCTCGAGGTCGGTACCGTCCACGAGCTGTATCACCAGGTCACCGACCCGCCGTCGCAGCGTCTCCCAGCGGTCACGCACGGAAGAGTGACGGCGCCACAGGCCGTTGCCCCGCTCGCAGTCATACGAGGCCAGCATCGGCTGGGTTCCGAGCGGAAAGTAGATCAGGCTCACGCTGCAGACCCCACTGGCTCGTGGGCGGGGGTGCTCTGTCCCTTGGCCGAAAGCTCGCCGCCGTCGCCGAAGAGCACCACGCCGTCGCCCAGCGGTCCCCCTCCCTGCCGGAGGCCGTGAACGATCAGGCAGGCCTCGTCGCGGCCGGGAAGGGTCGCCGGCAGGCACTGCGTGTGGTGCCGGCACATGATGATTCCCCCTTGCTGTCACGCAGTCTTCAAGAGACTTCCAGACTGCCTGTGCGGGTCTTGATGTTGGCAGGGGGAAAACACCCATGCCGATACCTCATTGCGGCCTCCTCGCGAAGCGGGCGCCGGATGGGGTAGAGCAGGAGTAAAGCCGTAACCTCCGTCGTGCCGGACTCGCGCCGGTTCGCGGGTTCCGACCAGATTTTGCGGCTATCGAGAAGTGATCCTCGGACGTACGCTGGCGGTGTGGAGCTGGCCGAGATCCGTAGATATCCGGTGAAGTCGGTTTCTGGGTGGGTTGTTGATTCGGCGGTCGTGGAACCGTGGGGGCCGGCGGGGGACCGCCGGTGGGCCGTGGTGGACGAATCGGGCGACCTGCACTGGGTGGGGGAGAACCCGCGGATGCTCTCCGTCGTGGCGGCCCCCACCGACGAGGGCGGCCTCCTGCTCGAGGCTCCCGGTCTGCCGCAGCTGAAGGTCCCTCCGGCCACGGGTGAACGCGTCCCCGTCCACTTCGTGGAAGTGGACACCGTGGTGCTCGCCCATCCGGAGGCCCACGACTGGTTCACCCGCCTGCTGGGGAAACCCGCCCGCCTCGTCTGGCTCGACGACCCGCGACGCTGCGCCGTCCCGGCCTCCCACGGCGGCCTGCCGGGCGACGTCGTCAGCTTCGCCGGGGACGCCCCCTTCCTGCTGACCTCCCGCTCCTCTCTCCGCCGGCTCGACGACTGGATCGCCGAGGACGCCCTCGAACGTCAGGAGGAGGCCCCCGCCCCCCTCGACATGGCCCGCTTCCGCCCCAACCTCGTCGTGGACGGCTTTCCCCCCTATGCCGAGGACACCTGGCGTGAGATCCGCATCGGCGCCCTCCGCTTCCGCATGTCCGAGCTCTGCGACCGCTGCGCCGTGCCCACCTACGACCCCACCACTTTGGAGAAGGGCAAGGAACCCCTCCGTACGATGGCCCGCCACCGCCGATGGGACGGCAAGACCTGGTTCGGTGTCCGCTTCGTCCCCCGCGATTACGGCGAGATCCACGTCGGCGATCCGGTGGCCGTCCTCGCCACCCAGCCCTGACCCGGCCGTACGGCGACGTCCCTGGCCTGCCCGCTTTCGCCGGTTGAGCGGAATATGCGTGGTCCATTCTGGCTTATCGATCTGCCCTAAAGTTGCCGGCATGGCACTACGACTCGTTCAGGTGAATTTCAAGGCTGGGGACGACGCGGCGCTCGGCAGGTTCTGG
The DNA here is from genome assembly GCF_006874475.1 of Microbispora hainanensis. GTDB lineage: Bacteria > Actinomycetota > Actinomycetes > Streptosporangiales > Streptosporangiaceae > Microbispora > Microbispora hainanensis. The sequence goes on along the minus strand of NZ_VIRM01000045.1, from coordinate 17,317 downwards.
GCGGACGCGCTCGGCTGGGGTGTCTCCAGTGAGGGCCCCGGGGTGACCAACGTCGAACCCCTGAACTTCACCTGGCCGGACCCTGCCGCCGTCTGTGTCGACGTCGTCGCCGTTCCGGACCCCGAGACGGTGAGATATCGCGTGCACCTCGATCTCGCCACCACCTCCGCGGCCCATCAGGCGGAGCTGGTCGCGCGTTTGAAGGAGCTCGGGGCGACGCCCGCCGACGTGGGGCAGGGCGACGTGCCGTGGACGGTGCTGGCCGACCCCGAAGGCAACGTGTTCCGCGTGCTGGAGCCCCGCGAGATCTACCGGGACACCGGGCCGATCGCCGCGGTGGTGGTCCACTGCGAGGACCCCCGGGCCATGGCCCGCTTCTGGGACGAGGCCATCGACTGGACCCTGCACGAGGTGAGCGACGACCACGCGCGGCTGCGCTCGGCCACGGGCGCCGGGCCCTACCTGGAGTTCGTCCGCGCCGCACCTCGCACGATGCCCGACGCGGCGCCGGTGTGGACCCGCGTCCACCTCGACCTGCTGCCCTACCCCGGTGACGACCAGGCGGCGGAGGTCGCCCGCCTGACGACCCTCGGCGCCACCCCCGCCGACGTCGGCCAGGGCGACGTCTCATGGGTCGTCCTCGCCGACCCGGAGGGCCACGAGTTCTGCGTCCTCCGCCCGGCCGCCCTCGGCGGCGATTGAATGTTCGCTTGACAATTCTCGCTCGCTATGGCCATCAGCCGAATGAATAGCCGGCGGCCTGATCCGCACGGCGAGAATTGAGACGTCCATCTCGTTGCGCCGAAGCGGCATTCCATGCCCTTGTCGACGCAGTAAATCTGCCGGCGACCCTGCTGACCTGGGGTGGAGCATCTCCGGCGGCATAACGATCGCGTGGCGTTTCGACTTCTCCCGCGAATGGGGCGACGTGTGCGGGGAGAAACGTTTACGGCACGCGGTTAGAGTCACGTTCATGGAATGGAGTTTTCACACGGCCGAAGAGCTCGCAGCCGCATTGCGTGCCGGTGACGTGAGCTCGGTGGAACTGACCGACGAGGCGATCGCCCGCATCGAGCGGGACGACAAGGCGATCAACGCCGTCTGCGTGCCGGACTTCGACCGTGCGCGGGCCGCCGCACGCGATGCCGACCGGGCCCGCGCGCGCGGCGAGGATCATGAGGAGCGGCCGCTGCTCGGCATCCCGGTGACGGTCAAGGAGTCGTTCAACGTCGCCGGGCTGCCCACGACCTGGGGCATGCCGCAGCACCGGGACTTCGTGCCGGCCGAGGACGCGGTGCAGGTGTCGCGGCTCAAGGCCGCGGGCGCGGTGGTGCTCGGCAAGACCAACGTGCCGTTGGGGCTGCAGGACATCCAGACGTTCAACGAGATCTACGGCACCACCCACAACCCGTGGGATCACCGCCGCACGTCCGGCGGATCCTCCGGCGGCTCGGCGGCGGCCCTGGCGTGCGGGTTCGGGGCGTTGTCCATCGGCTCCGACCTCGCCGGCTCGCTGCGCACCCCCGCGCATTTCTGCGGCGTCTACGCGCACAAGCCGACGCTCGGACTGGCGGCCACCCGCGGCATGATCCCGCCGGCCGAGCCGGCATGGCCGGTCGATCTCGACCTCGCCGTCGTCGGTCCGATGGCGCGCACCGCCCGCGATCTCACGCTCCTGCTCGACGTCATGGCCGGGCCCGACCCGCTGACGTTCGGCGTGGCGCACCGTCTGGCGCTGCCGCCCGCCCGCCACGAGCGGCTCCAGGATTTCCGGGTCCTGGTCATCGGCGAGCATCCGCTCCTCCCGACCGGGGCCGCCGTGCGGGCCGGTGTGGAGCGGGTGGCCGCCGCGCTCGCCGACGGCGGCGCCCGCGTCGAACGGCACAGCCCGCTGCCGCCCGATCTGACCGAAGCCGCGACGCTCTACATGCAGTTGCTGGTGTCGGGCTCCGTCGCGCGTTTTCCCATCGAATCACTCGAGCAGCTGCGGGCCCGCGCCGACGAGCTGAGCGCGGACGACCGGAGTCTCGACGCCGCGCGGCTGCGCGCCATGCTGTTCAGCCACCGCGACTGGATGGAGACCAACCATCGCCGCGAGGTCCATCGCCACGGCTGGCGGCAGGTGTTCGCCGAGTTCGACGCCGTGGTGTGCCCGATCACGCCGACGCCCGCGTTCCCGCACGACCATCACCCCAATCCGCTGGAACGCCTCATCGACATCGACGGCGTCGAATACCCGTACTTCGACCAGCTCGTCTGGGCCGGCCTGGCCACCATGCCCGGCCTGCCCGCCACCGCCATACCGGCCGGCCGGTCGCCCGAGGGCCTGCCGGTGGGAGTGCAGCTCATCGGTCCGATGTTCGAGGACCGCACCCCGCTGCGGCTGGCCGAACTGCTGGAGCAGAAGATCGGCGGTTTCCACCCGCCGGCATCGATCACGCCGTCGGTGTAGCGCCTCAGGCATGCCGGGGCCGAAGGTCCTCCGGGCCGATGGCTTTCGCCCGGAGCCGTCCCCGAGGCCCCGGTGATCTGCTGGGGGCATGGAACCCGCTGTCCGGACCCTGACCGGGCTGACCGAGGAAGAGGCCGCGCGCCGCCTGGCCGAGCACGGGCCCAACGAGATCCCCCAGCCGAAGCCGCCCAACCTGATCGTGCGGGCCGCCCGCCAGCTCGCGGACCCGATGTCCGTCCTGCTGCTCGTCGCCGGGCTGGTCACGCTCCTCGTGCTCGGCGAGGTGCCCGAGGGCGCGGCGATCCTGGCCATCCTGCTGGTGAACGTCGTCATCGGGGTCGCCCAGGAGACCAAGGCCGACAAGGCCGTGCGGGCCCTGCACACCCTCACCGCGCCGATGGCGACCGTCGTACGCGGCGACGTCGTACGCCGGATCCCGGCGGCCCAGGTCGTGCCGGGCGACATCGTCACCGTCGCGGCGGGGGACAGGGTCCCCGCCGACGCCCGGCTGATCGAAACCAGTGCGCTCGCGGTGGACGAGGCGCTGCTGACGGGGGAGTCGCTGTCGGCCGACAAGCGCGCGGGCGGCGCGGGCGGCGCGGGCGGCCCGCATGTGCCCCTGGGCGACCGCACCGGCGAGATCTTCTCCGGCACGCTCGTCGTGCGCGGCTCGGGCACCGCCGAGGTGCTGCGTACGGGATCCGGCACCGAGGTGGGCCGCATCGCCACCGCCCTCGGCGGCGGGGGCAAGGGGCCGCTGGAGATCGAACTCGGCCAGGTGTCGCGCCGCATCGGCCTGCTGGCGGTCGCGGCGGGAACGCTCATGGTCCTCATCGGGCTGACCCGGGTGAGCAGAGGCGAGGCCGCCCTGATCGACATCATTCTGGCCGGGGTGGCGCTGGCCATCGCCGCGGTGCCCGAGAGCATGGCCGCCGCCGTCACCACCGCGCTGGCCATGGGCGCGCAGCGGATGGCCAAGCTCGGAGTGATCGTGCGCAGGCTGCCGGCCATGGAGGCCCTGGGCGCCACCACCGTCATCGCCACCGACAAGACCGGCACGCTCACCACCGGCCACCTGACCGTCGCCGACCATCTCGCCGTTCCGGGCGCCGATCTGTGGCGGGCCGCGCTGCGCTGCAACGACGCCCGCGACGGCGTCGGCGACGCGGTGGACGTGGCACTGGCCGAGGCCGCCGCCCGTCACGGCGTACGGCTGTCGCCCGCGGAAACCCGGCTCGACGCGCGTCCCTTCGACGCCGAGACCCGGTCGATGGCCGTGGTCACCGCGCTGGACGGCGGGCCGCCGCTGCTGACGGTCAAGGGGGCGCCGGAGGCGGTGCTGGCGCGCTGCGCGCCCGGTGAACAGACCGACCGGCTGGCGCAGGCCGTGCCGGAGCTGGCCCGGAGGGGCCTGCGGGTGCTCGCGCTCGCGGAGGGACGGACGGGCGACCTCGACGCCACCGGGCTGCGCCCGGTCGGCCTGGTCGCGCTCCAGGACGAGATCCGGGCCTCGGCCCGCCAGGCCGTGGCCGACTGCCGGGGCGCCGGCATCCGGGTCGTGATGGTGACCGGCGACCACGCGGAGACCGCTCGCGCCGTCGCGCAGGAGGTCGGGATCGACCCCGAGCCGCTCGTCACCGGCGCCGCGATCGAGGGGGACGGCGGGCGGGCGCGGCTGCCCGAGGCCGCCGTCGTGGCGCGGGTGGACCCGGAGACCAAGCTCGACCTCGTGCGGGCCCTGAAGGAACGTGGCGAAGTGGTGGCGATGACCGGCGACGGCGTGAACGACGCCCCGGCGTTGCGCCACGCGGACGTCGGCGTGGCCATGGCCGGCGAGGAGGGCACGGACGTCGCCCGCGAGGCCGCCGCCGTCGTGGTGACCAACGGCGAGCTCGGCACGATCGTGACCGGCGTGCGGGAGGGCCGTCGCCTGCACCACAACGTCGCCTCGATGATCGGCTACCTGCTCACCGGCAACCTCGCGGAGATCCTCATCGTCCTGACCGGCCTGCTCGTCTGGCCCGATCTGGTCGTGCCGCTGCTGCCGGTGCACCTGCTCTGGATCAACCTGGTCCTGGACGGCATCCCGGCGATCGCGCTGGGCGTGGACCGGCCGGCGGGCGACCCGCTCGCCCTGCGCCCGCGCGGCGACGGGCTGCTGTCGTGGCGGGTGCTGCGCCGCATCCTCCTGCGCTCGGTGGTCGTCGCGGTGCTGGTGTTCGCCGTCGTGGAGACGGCCAGGCGGCTCGGCTGGAGCGACGAGCAGGTGCGCACCCAGGCCGTGCTCGCCCTGGTCTTCGCCCGCCTGACCCTCGCGTACGTGGTCAGGGCGCGGCGGCGGACGTTCGAGCGGGGCTGGTGGCACGGCCGCGCGGTCGCGGCGGCCGTGTCGGCCACGCTGATTTTGCAGGTCCTCGTGACGGCGGTGCCGGTGCTCGGGGCTCCGCTGGCCCTCGTGCCGCTGCCGCCGCTCGGCTGGGCGATGGCCGTCGCCGCGGCCGTGCTCACCGTGCTGCTGTGCGACGCCCTGCGCACGAGAGAGGCGTCGCGCGGCGCGGCATGAGATCACCCTGCTCACCGCGTTACGCGGATTCCTGCCGGAGTCGCTGTTCCAGCTCCCGCGCCAGGGCGTCGATCGCGGACAGCACGGGCGGCGTGGTCGGCGCGCCGATCGTGAAGTCCGCACCTTCGATGCCGATGACGACGAGCCGGGCGGGCAGGCGGCCGAGCGCACGGCCGAGATCGACGGCGTCGGCCAGGCCGAAGGAGTGGGAGCTGCCGTGCCAGGACGGCCCGCCCTCGACGCCGGCTGGGCGGTGCACCGCACCCGGCGGCGCACCGGAGGAGACGGCGTCGATCACGACGGCCAGACGGGCGCCGGTCCAGGCCTCGACAAGCTGGGCGGGGTCTCCGGCGCTCTCCACGAGCACGACGGCCGGCGGGACCAAGCCGCGCAGCCGCCGTACGACCTCCAGACCGGCCGCGTCGTCGCCCCGGCCGTCCCCGCCGAGGCCGATCACCACGATGTCACCGGGCGTCGACATGGAGGTCGAGGAAGTGCGCCGAACAGGAGATGCAGGGATCGTGGTTGCGGATGGCCCGTTCGCACAGCGCGGCCAGCTCCTCCTCGGGCAGGTCGAGCCGGGGCTCGATCAGGTGCCGTAGATCCGCCTCGATGCGCGCCTGGTTCTGGGAGGTCGGGGGCACGATGTCGGCCTCGCGGATCACCCCGCCGGCGTCGATGCGATAGCGGTGATAGAGCGTCCCGCGCGGCGCCTCCGAGGCGCCGTGGCCGGTGGCCGCGCGGGGCTCCACCGGCACGTACGGCGTGTCGGGCTCGGCCAGGTCGTCGATCAGCCGCAGGGCCTCGTCACAGGCGTGCACGATCTCCACCGCCCGCACGACGATGCTGCGGAAGGGATTGCGGCAGACCGGCCCGAGGCCCGCCGCCGCGGCCGCCTCCCGCGCGAGCGGCGACAACTGGGCCGAGTTGAGGCTGTAGCGGGCCATCGGCCCGACGAGATAGCCGGGGGAGCCGTCGAGCCGGGCGTGCAACGCCGTCGAGTGCGGCACCTGCTCCTCGGTCACGTGCTCGGGCCACTCCCGTACGGCGAAGCTCCCGCCGTCGCTGGTGACCACGGCCCCGGACAGGATCGCGTACTCGCCGGGGTGACGCAGCGCCAGGAAGCGGTAGCCGTGCTCGACCTCGGGGAAGTCGAAGCCGGCGACCCAGGAGACGGTCTCGAGGGCGATCTCGCGGGCGCGGCGCAGCCGTTCGGCGACGGGGGCCAGCTCGCGGCGGCTGGGCACCCGATAGAAGCCGCCGACGCGGACGTTCACCGGGTGGATGGGCCTGCCGCCGACGGCCGCCACGAGGTCGTTGCCGGCCTTCTTCAGAGCGAGCCCCCGCTGGACCAGGTCGCGGTGGTCGGCCGCCATGGCGATGCCGCTGTCGTAGCCGAGGAAGTCGGGCGCGTGCAGCAGATACACGTGCAGCGTGTGCGACTCGATCCATTCGCCGTAGTAGAGCAACAGCCGCAGGTCGCGCAGCGGGCCGGTGACCTCGGCCCCGCAGGCGGCCTCGATGGCCTGGCAGGCGCTCATCTGGTAGGCGACCGGGCAGATGCCGCAGATCCGGGCGGTGATGTCGGGCGGCTCGGTGTGGAACCGGCCGCGCAGCAGCGCCTCGAAGAACCGCGGCGGCTCGTAGATCCGCAGCTCCAGGTCCTGGATGCGCCCGTCGCGGGCGCGTACGAGCAGAGCGCCTTCCCCCTCCACCCGGGTCAGGCCCCCGACCTTAACCGTCTTGTGGGTCACCGGCGGCCTCCCCGGTCCTCGCCCGGCGCCTTGCCCGGTGCTTTCTCCGGTGCCTTCTCAGGTGCCGTCTCATGGTCGAGCAGCTCCGGGTCGGCGTCCTCGGCCGCCTGCCGGAAGGGCTCCTCGGCGGCGTTGAAGGTCCGGTAGACCCGCACCAGCTCGGGCGTGCTCATGCCCAGCTCACGCAACTGCCGGTTGAGGGCACGCACGTTCGGGCTCTCCATCGGGCCGAAGCAGCCGTAGCACCCCCGGTTGAACGCCGGGCACAGCGCCCCGCAGCCGGCCTGGGTGACCGGGCCGAGGCAGGGCGTGCCGTGGGCGACCATGACGCAGGCGTTGCCACGGGCCTTGCACTCGACGCAGACGCTGTTGGGCGGCACGACCGGGCGCCGCCCGGCGAGGAAGGCCGAGACGACCTCCAGCAGTTGCCGCCTGTCGATGGGGCAGCCGCGCAGCTCGAAGTCCACCGGCACATGGGCCGAGATCGGCGTCGAGCGGTCCAGCGTCGCGATGTAGTCGGGCCGGGCGTACACGACCGAGAGGAACTCCCGCACGTCGGCGAAGTCGCGCAGTGCCTGGATCCCTCCGGCGGTGGCGCAGGCCCCGATGGTGACCAGGCGCCTGGACACCCGGCGCACGTGCCGGATCCGCTCCAGGTCGTCGGGCGTGGTGATCGACCCTTCAACCAGCGAAAGGTCGTACGGGCCCGGGCCGGGGGCGCTGGAGGCCTCCAGGAAGTAGGCGATCTCGACCCGGGCGGCCACCGACAGCAGTTCCTCCTCGCAGTCGAGCAGGGTGAGCTGGCACCCGTCGCACGAGGCGAACTTCCACACCGCCAGCCGCGGCCGCGCGCCGCCCGGCCCGCTCGCCGATGATCGCCGGGATGAACGTCTCGGTGCTCCCATCACAGCTCCTCCACGGCCAGCAGGCGCGACGCGCGCTCGTAGCTCAGCACCGGGCCGTCCAGGCAGACGAACAGCGGGCCGAGCTGGCAGTGCCCGCACCAGCCGAGACCGCATTTCATGTTCCGCTCCAGCGACAGCTCCACCCGGCGAGCCGCCACCCCGCGCGCCACCAGGTCGTCGGCAGTGGCCCGCATCATCGTCTCCGGGCCGCACACGAAGGCGAACGTGCGCCGCGGCTCGAAGACGATGCGGTCGAGGAGCCGGGTGACCAGGCCGACCGGCCCCTTCCAGGCGTGATCGGGGTGGTCCACGGTCACCTGGACGTCGACGCCCAGGCCGCTCCAGCGCGCCAGCTCCCGCCCGTAGACGAGAGTCGCGGGCGTACGGGTCCCCGCGATCACACTGATCCGCCCATACCGTGAGCGATGGCGCACCAGCTCCCGCACCAGCTCCCGCACCAGGGGCCGCAGCGGCGCCAGGCCCAGCCCGCCCGCGACGACGACCACGTCCATCCCGGCGGCGGCCGGGATGTCCCACCAGGTGCCGTACGGCCCGCGCACCCCGACCACGTCTCCGGGCCGCTTGCCGCACAACGCGCCGCTGACCGCGCCGACCGCGCGGATCGTGTGGACATATCCCCCCGAGCGGGCCCAGCCGCTGATCGACATCGGGACCTCGCCGACCCCCGGGGCGTACAGCATGGTGAACTGCCCGGGCCGATATGGCGGGCATTCGCCGTGTACGGGCACGAGCTGGAGCGTGACCGTGTCCACCCGGTCGGCCCGCCGTGAGCGCACCCGGTAGAGCTCCGGTGTCATCGGACGCACCTGCATGTCCGAGCCGGTCCTCACCAGGCGCGGCTCGTCGCGCCCTGCGGGCGGCCGGCGCGTCTCGGCGGTCATGGCAGGTTGGCCAGTTCCTCGGTGACGTCGATCCCCACGGGACACCAGGTGATGCACCGGCCGCAGCCCACGCAGCCCGAGGTGCCGAACTGGTCGAACCAGGTGGAGAACTTGTGCGTGAGCCACTGCCGATAACGCGCGGCCCCCGACCCCCGCACCGGCGCGCCGCCGACCTCGGTGAACCCGAGCGTGAAGCAGGAGTCCCAGCGTTCGATCCGCTCGGCCGCGCCTTCGGTGAGATCGGTGCTGTCTTCCACCGTGGTGCAGAAGCAGGTGGGGCAGACCATGGTGCAGTTGGCGCAGGTGAGGCAGCGGGAGGCGACCTGCTGCCAGCGCGGCGAATCGTGGGCGCCGGCCACCCGCTCCTTGATCCCCTCGGTGTCGACCCGCCGTCCCATGTGCTCGGCGGCCGTACGGGAGACCTCCTCGGCCGCGTCGAGATCGGCGTTCGCGGCCGGAACGCGGGGGAGCGCCCCGAGGATCTCCGCACCGCATGCGCTGCCGGGCTCGGCCACGAACCGGTGCGGTCCGGCGAGCTCGGTCAGCGCCAGGTCATAGCCGGCGGTCGCCTTCGGGCCGGTGCCCATGGAGACGCAGAAGCACGTCCCCCCGGGCACGGCACAGTTCACCGCGACGAGGAACAGCGCCTCCCGCCGTCTGCGATAGTCGGGGTCGGGATGCCTGCCCCCGAGGAACACCCGGTCCTGCACGGCCAGCGCGGCCAGGTCGCACGCGCGTACGCCCAGCAGGGCGACCCGGGGCACCTCCGCCTCGGGCTCCTCGATGCTCTCGCCCCGCATGCGGAACAGGGTGCGGCTGGGCGGCTGCGTGTAGCGCTTGGCGGAGTCGGGACTCGCGGCGAAGCCGAACAGCATCTCGTCGTCGCCCTCGCGCAGCCGATAGCGGCCGGGCTCCTGCTCGTCTCCACACCCCCTGGGCAGCTCGCTCTCCGAGGCGATCTCGCCCATCCGGATGACCTTGTCGCGAGTGGTCGGCGCCACCACGGCGAACCCCCGCGCCCGCAACTCGGCGATCAGCGGTTCCAGCGATCGAATGACGACGGTTTCCATGGGCGACCCTCCTTCGCCCCCAATGGGCGCCCTCGGACGCGTCTCCTCCACGCTACGCCGTCGGTGAGACATCCACGGAACGTGGCCGGACCACGACCACGGGCGCGTACGCGTGGTGGATCACGGCGTGAGCGGTGGAGCCCAGGCCCAGCCAGGCGGACAGTCCCGTATCGGCGCCGATGACGACCAGGTCGGTCTCCCCGGAGACGTCGATCAAGGCTTTGGCCGGGTGCTCCCGCACGACGTGCTCGGTGAGCGTCACGTCGGGGAAGCGCTCCCGGCGCCCGGCGATGCTCTCCGCGAGCAGGCGCGCCTCCTCCGCCCCGATGGCGTCCACGTCGTAGACCGGCGGCAGCATGTCGCCCGGCTCCCTCGCGACCGGTTGCGTCCAGGCGTGTACGGCACGCAGGCGGGCATGCCGCAGCGCGGCCTCATGGAAGGCGAAGTCCAGGACGGGTTCCTGGTCGGGACGCCCGGTGACGCCGACCGCGATCTCCCCGCGGTCGGCGTCTTTCGGTTGCCTGACGACGGCCACGGGGCAGGGGGCCTGGGCGGTGACGCAGCGGCTCACCGAACCCAGGAGCAGCTCGGCGAACCCGCCACGACCGCGGCTTCCCACGACGAGCAGCTGAGCCCTCTCCGCCGCCACGATGAGCGCCTGCTCGGCTCCGCCGTCGACGACCTCAGCCGACACGGCCAGACGCGGCCTGCCCGCTCGGGCCTGGATCATCGCTTGATCGAGCACGGCTCGCGCGGCCGCCTCTGCGTCGGCTCGCCAGCGCGCCGGCTGCGGGACGAGCGGCACATAGGAGGGCCAGCGCAGTGTCGCGTACACGAGGCGCAGCGGCGCACCGCGCAGCTCGGCTTCCCGAGCGGCCCAGGCGGCGGCCTGAAGCGAGGGCGTCGATCCGTCGACGCCGACGACGATCGGCTCTGCCATGACGCCACCCCGTCTGACGATCGGCAGGTAGGGCTCTCACAGCGGTTGTGCCCGTCTTCAGGCCGTGTGCGCGGGTCCGAGCCGAGGGCCGCCTGAGTTTCCTCAGCTGATCTACGATTTCCGGTGTTGTTCCACCAGCGGGCTCAGCTCACCGTTCTCCGACGTCATCCGTTTCTGAAGGGAGTCCTGTGGCATTCATCAAGGACATCGTCTTCGACAGCCCTCATCCGGCGTCAGCCGCCCGGTTCTGGTCGCAGGCCCTGGACGGTTACGCGATTGCGCCGTACGACGAGGAGGAGCTGGCACGGCTGCGCTCCATGGGCATCGACGACCCGGAGGACGACCCTACGGTCCTGCTCGTCCACACCTCCGGCAGGCTGCCGCGCATTTTCTTCCAACTCGTGCCGGAGAGCAAGCGGGTCAAGAACCGGGTTCATCTCGACCTGGGCGCCACCGATGCGGTCGCAGAGGTCAAGCGGCTGTGTGCGCTGGGGGCAACGGTTCAGGCCGAGCGTGAGGACTGGATCACGATGCAGGATCCCGACGGCAACGAGTTCTGCCTCACGCGCTCGTGAGCGGAACCACGCCCCGGCCATGAGGTGGCACTGTGATCGGTCAGCTCGGTGTGGGGCACTGCCTGCCGAGCTTGGAGACTTCCCGGGAGAAGGCCTGGGCGTGTTTCAGCTCGTCTTTGGCGGTGTGGCTGAGCACCTTCGCCACCTCGGTGTCGCCCGCGGCCGAGGCGCGGCGAGCGTAATCGGGGTACATCTGCGTCGCCTCGTGGGCCTCTCCCTTGATCGTCGCGCACAGGTTGGTCCCGGTGTCGCGGACCGCGCCGGCGAGGTTCGCCTGCTCGGCGAAGTGCTCGGTGCGCTCGACGGCGGCCGTCCGGTGGAACAGCGTGGCGAGCCTGGCTTGTCCGGTCTCCCGCGCCTTGTCGCCATACAGGGTGTATTTGGCGTAGGCGAACCCCTCGCCCTTCATCGCCGTACGCAGGTTGTCGAGCGTCCGGGATGAGGAGACCTTGGGCGGGCCGGCCTGGATCTTCACCGGCTTGGCCCGCACGTCGGTCGGGATCGTCACCCCGGACGACGGATCGGTGACGGCCCTTTCCGCCTGGAGGAACTTCTCACGGTGATCGGCCTCGTCCCGCCCGATCTCGGAGAAGCGCTTGGCGGCTTCCTGATCGCCGTCCGCGTCGGCCTGCTCGGCGAACGCCTTGTACATCGTCGTCGCCTCGTAGGCCTCGCCGCCGGCGCTGTCGCGGAGGTTGGCCGCGTTGTCGCCGACCATGCCGATGAGCTTCGCCTGCTCGGTGAAGTGTTCCCGCAGTTCCGTGTCGGCGGTGCGCCGGTACAGCGCCGCGACGTCCGGCAGGTTCTCCCGGTCCGCTTGCTTGGCATAGGCGCGGTAGGTCACGTGCGCCAGCGCCTCGCCCTGCATCGCCTTCGTGACGTTGGTACGCGTCAACGGGTCCAGATCGTCCCCGTGGGGGGCGACGGCCGCCGTCGCGCTCCCGGCCCCCGCCGCGAGAAAGGCGACGACTCCGGCAGTCGTGAGACAGGCTCTCCAGCAGACCAGACCTCGGGTTCTCATGCGCCCCCCTCGGTGTGCCTTCGCCCAGCCGCCGTCGCGACGGCGTGCGGGACCCCTCCTGACGGTGCTACCCCCGTGCACGAGCGGAACCTCGCAAAGCGCCCAGGGTTGGTCCGGATCAGGCAAAGGGTGACCGTCCTGCATGCGGCCTTATGTCTTGCGGCAGACGTGGGTTTGGACGCACGGACGCCGGAGCTCAGGCCGGCGGCCACGACCGCGTTCCGCGGACCGCCGCGGCGGGTTCCCGGCGCTCCTGTGCGCGTTCGGCCGCGGCGACGTTCTCCTTCACCGGCAAGAAGCTGTCGGGTGCGACGGAGATCGAGTCGATGCCCGCCTCGACCAGGAACCGGGCGAAGTCCGGGTCGTCGCTGGGACGTTGCCCGCAGAGCCCGACCTTGCGTCCCTTCGCGTGTGCGGCCGAGATGAGGTGCTCGATGCTGCGGGTGAGGGCGGGGTTGCGTTCGTCGAACAGATGCGCCAGCTCGGCGGAGTCCCGGTCGACCCCGAGGGTGAGCTGGGTGAGGTCGTTGCTGCCGATGGAGAACCCGTCGAAGCGGTCGGCGAACTCGTCCGCCAGGATGATGTTCGCCGGGACCTCGGCCATGACGTAGACCTCCAGGCCGTCTCGGCCCCGCCGCAGCTTCTCTTCGGCCATGACCCGCAGGACCCGGTCGGCCTCCTCGACCGTACGGCAGAACGGGATCATCACGATGACATTGGTGAGACCGATGCGCTCGCGCACCCTGCGGATGGCGTGGCATTCGAGGGCGAAGCCCTCCCGGTATCCCTCCGTGTAGTAGCGGCTGGCCCCGCGCCACCCGAGCATCGGGTTCTCCTCGTGGGGCTCGAACGGCCGCCCGCCGACGAGCCGGGCGTACTCGTTGGTCTTGAAGTCGCTCATTCGCACGATCACCGGGTCGGGCCAGCGGGAGGCGGCGATGCGGGCGATGCCGTGGGCGAGCCGCTCGACGAAGTAGCCGGTGAGGTCGTCGTAGCCCCGGGTGAGCTCGGCGATCCTGCGGCGGTCGTCCTCCTCGACACGGTCAGGGTGCACCAGGGCCATCGGGTGGATCTTGACGTGGTTGTTGACGATGAACTCCATCCGGGCCAGGCCGACGCCGTCGGCGGGCAGCCGCCACCAGCGGAAGGCCGCGGCGGGGTTGGCCAGGTTGAGCATGACCCTGGTCCTGGTGGCCGGGATGTTCTCCAGACTGATCTCCTCTTCCTCGTAGTCGCGCAGGCCCTCGTAGACGAAGCCTTCGTCGCCCTGCGCGCAGGAGACGGTCACCGTCATGCCGTCGCTCAGACGAGCGGTCGCGTCGCCGGTGCCGACGATCGCGGGGACGCCGAGCTCTCGGCTGACGATGGCGGCGTGAGAGGTGCGGCCGCCGTGGTCGGTGACGATCGCCGCGGCCCGTTTCATGATCGGCTCCCAGTCGGGGTCGGTGATCTTCGTGACGAGCACCGATCCGTCCACGAAGCGGTCGATCTCCGCCGGGCTGGTCAGGTTGCACACCGGCCCTGCCGCTATCGCGTCTCCGACGGCCAGCCCCTTCACCAGTGGTTCACCGGCGTCGCGGATGCGGTAGGTGCGCAGCAGCGACGCCTCCCGGCGCCGATGGACGGTCTCCGGGCGGGCCTGGACGAGGAAGATCTCGCCGGTCCTGCCGTCCTTGGCCCATTCCATGTCCATCGGGGTGCCGTAGTGGTCCTCCACCGCGGCGGCCCATCGGGCCAGCAGCAGGATCTCCTCCTCGTCCAGCGCGTACCGGATCGCTTCTTCCTCGGACGTGTCGAGCTGACGGGTTCCTCCCGCCGCGTCGTAGACCACTTTGCGTTGCTTGCGGCCCCGGATCTTCGACACGATGGGGCACAGGCCGGGGTCGCCGAGCAGCGGCTTGAAGACCACATACTCGTCGGGATCCACCCTGCCGCCGACCACCGTCTCGCCGAGCCCCCAGGAGGCGTCGATCAGCACCGCCCGCGGGAACCCGGTCTCGGTGTCGATCGAGAACATCACCCCGGCCGCGCCCAGGTCGGAGCGGACCATGCGCTGCACCCCGACCGACAGGGCGACGTCCAGGTGACCGAACCCGCTGTCCTCCCGGTAGCTGATCGCCCGGTCGGTGAACAGGGACGCGTAGCAGCGAAGACAGGCGTCGAGCAACGCCGGCAGACCGCTGACGTTGAGAAAGCTCTCCAGCTGCCCGGCGAAACTGGCCTCAGGCAGGTCTTCCGCTGTCGCGCTGCTGCGGACCGCGACGTCCGGGTCGATGGTCGCCAGACGATCGGCCAGCTCACCGTATGCCTGCTCGACGGCCTCGGTGACCTCCGCCGGAAGCTCGGCCGCCAGGATCGCCTCCCGTATCGCACGGCCGACGTCCGGCAGGCAGGCCCCTCGGTGCAGGCGGCCGATCTCCTCCGCGATCACCTCGTCAAGCCCGTTCACCTCGATGAACCGGCGGTACGCCTCCGCGGTGAGGGCGAAGCCCTCCGGCACGCGAACCCCCGACCGGGCCAGGTTGCGCATCAGTTCCCCCAGGCCCGCGTTCTTGCCGCCCACCAGGCCGACGTCCGTACGGCCCAGCTCGGCGAACCACCTGACCAACCGCGACATGGCTCACCTCGCCGAATGTCGACTACGACAGTCCCTCCCACCCTTCGCCTCGCGCGACCGGGCAGAGTAGGGAACTTCGTCTCCCGCCTGCGGACGAACGTCCCGGCGCGCCCCCGCCCGGACCTGCGCACCATCCGCTCTTACCTCTCCCGCACCTGCCACGGCTCGACCCTGGGCGCGTGGCGACGCCTGGGTGCTGGCGCGATCGGACCGCATCGGCTCCTGGCGGTTCTTCACCGGGACGCTGACCGGCGACATCGTCGAGTTCCACTGACGCGTACGCGGCCTCGTGATGTCAGGCCGAGGCCATGCGCGCCTCCGGCCAAGGACGGAGCGCCGCCAGTGTCATTTCTCCATATCGGCGCCAGACGCCGGGTTCGCGGTTCCCCAAACGATTCAGTTGAAGCACTGCGCCGCACACCAGGACCCGCACATCCACGGCCGAAGTGTCGGGTCGCAATTTCCCCGACTTCTTGGCGGCTTCGATCAATTGACTGATGAGCTCGATCACCGGTGCCGGACCCACGACCGTCGCCTCGGACAGTGCGTCGGCGAGAAGGCGATCGCCGGCCATCCACTCGAAAAGGTCGATGATATAGGCGGCGAACGCTTCGTACGCGTCAGGCTCGGACAGTGCGGCCCGTGTCCGGCTTTCCAGCAAGTGGAACTGATGCCGGGTCACCGCATTGATCAGCGCTTCTTTTGTTGGATAATTCCGATAAATTGTTGCTTTCGTCACTCCGGCGCGCTCGGCCACCTGCGTCATACTCGCGTGCAGTCCATGCTCCGAGAACACCTCATGAGCGGCCGCAACAACCTTGTCATGGTTACGGCGGGCGTCTGCGCGTTGCCTTGGTCGCATCGGCGAAGAACTCCGCGAATCAAGAGGGCTCGCTGGATCATGCATACGCCAACTCTCCCACGGGGCCGACGCCCCTCCTCCAGGAGCCGGCGCGACGGCCCGGGCCGGACGAGCCGTCCCACGAGGACCTGGTCGCGCACCCGGCCGGCTCAGGGCAGCACCGGGTGCGGCGCTGTCGCGCTCGCTGTGCCGGTTGGTCCGGGCGCGGAGCTAAACGAACCCTGCGGTACGGTTAGCGGGACGGGCGGCGACCTGCGTTCGATCACGGTCGCGAGAGGTCGTTCACCAGCGCACCACCGGGAGCGTTCAGTTCCATGAGCGCATGCGGTTCAGCCGAAAAGCAGAGGAGTCCACGTTGGATCTGCATCTGACCGGACGCACGGCCGTTGTCACCGGCGCGTCCCGGGGTATCGGGGCGGCGATCGCCGAGGTCCTGGCGGAGGAGCGATGTGACCTGCATCTCGCTGCCCGCAGCGGCTCGATCCTCGAAGAGATGGCCGAACGCCTTCGCTCGGCTCACCACATCACGGTGAACACCCATGTCGTGGATCTCAGAAATCCAAAAGATCTGGCCGAACTGGCGGCGAGCACTGCGGACGCGGACATCCTGGTCAACAACGCCGGGGACATCCGGGGCGGCACGATCGACACCGTCGACGAGGAGACATGGCGCCATGGGTGGGACCTCAAGGTCTACGGTTACGTCAATTTGACGCGTCTTCTGTATGCGCGGATGAAGCGGCGTGGCAAGGGCGTCATCGTCAACATCATCGGCAACGCGGGGGATCGGGTCGACAGCCGATATCTGGCGGGCAGCACGGGAAACGCCGCACTGATGGCATTCTCCCGGGCTCTCGGAGGAAACAGCCTGGCCGACGGCATCCGCGTGGTGGGAGTAAATCCGGGCCCGGTGGCCACAGAAAGAATGGTCACGCATCTGAAGAACGCCGCCCTGTCCAGCCTGTCGGACCAGAGCCGATATGCCGAACTCACGGCTCATTATCCCCTCGGCAGGCCGGCGGAACCACGCGAGATCGCCGACCTGGTCGCGTTTCTCGCCTCGGACCGATCCGGCTATACGAGCGGAGCCGTCTTCACGGTCGACGGAGGCGCCTCGTCTTCCGCGTCGCTCTATTGAGGTCGTAGCCCCGGCGCCCGCCCGCCCGGCATCGCCGTGGACGGCAAGACCCATCTGGACATGCCGTCGATAACGGGGATTCGCAGGTCAAAGCGGGCGAGAAATCCCGGACAATGCTTCCCGGATGCGCGGGTTCGCATGGAAAAAAATCAGAAGCGGCGCGGTGCGGGAGAGGGCTAGGCTTCCTGGTGTTCCAGGTGTGAAGGCCCCGGCTACTTCTTCGGGTGAAACTACGCCGGTGCCGTCCCCGGACCTCTGGAACGCACAACCTGATATGCACCTCCCGGTGCGCCGACTGCGGTTACTTCGAGGTTCGATTCCTTGCAGCCCCTCCCATGGGGCTGTCGCCCATCCGGTGGGCGTCTCCGCCGTCACTCTTGATCTCGGGAGGACCACAACTTCAGATCGTGCCCGGTGCGCAGGCGAGGCCTACTTCCACTTTTAATGGGGCGGTCGCTGGTTCGAGTCCAGCCGGAGGCTTCGGTCTCCGTAGCTCAGATGGCAGAGCACCACGTGGC
>NZ_VIRM01000044.1 GCF_006874475.1 Microbispora hainanensis | reverse complement strand
GCTGAGAGTGGTCGGCCGCCCCAGCGGATGCCTCTCTCGCTACGAACTCGGGCGCGTTCGCGGCGCTGGGCGGCGAGGACGTCGGGGTGGCGGGCGTCGGCGTTGCGCCGGCGTAGGTAGGCGTGTGACGGCGGCGCTCCAAACACAGCTCGACCGTGTTGTTCTTCGCCCAAGCCAGGATGCGCCAGTTCTTGTGGGCCGACAGGTTGTCCAAGATGACGTAGATGGAAGCGCCGTCGGGGCGGGCAGCCCGGATGGAGCGCAGCACGGCCCAGGTGTGGTCGATGCCCGTGCGCCGCCGGACCACGCCCCACAGCAGGTCGTCGCCGACGGAGTGGCAGCCGTGGAAGTAGGTGATGCCGCGGGTGCGGTGGTAAGTGGCCGGCAGCCGGTCCGGCCGCCCCTGCTCCGCCCACCCGGACCCGTGAGTGGGGCGGATGCCCAGCGGGCCGAACTCATCGAGGGCGAAGGTCCGCTCCGGCCGCTGAGTGAGGGCGCACTCGATCCGGTCCAGCTTGCGCTAGACGGCCTGCCCGCTCCTGGTGGCGTTCCAGACGTCGCTCGTGCGCAGGTGGTTGTCGTAGAGCTCCTGAACCTCGAGGAGGGACTCCGGCGGCTGCTTGCCGTAGGCGATGCGCTCCAGCTGACGGAACTATTCGAAGCGCTCCACCCCCGGCGTGACGACGATGAGGATGTCGGCGTCGTGGCCGGGGGCGGCGGCGAACGCGTGGGTGAGGCCGGGCGGGACGATGACGAGGTCGCCGCGTTCCGCGGTGACGACCTCGTCTCCGCTCAGGAGCTGGGCGCGGCCGTCGAGCAGGTAGAACAGCTCGGCGGAGCCGGCGTGGTGGTGGGGAGCGGCGCCGTCCGCGCCGTCGGCGAGGGTGATGCGCTGGGCGGACAGGGCGCCGCCCGTGGCGCTGCTGTCGGCCAGCAGCCGCATGGTGATGGGGATCCTGCCGATGACCTCGGCGTCGGCGGAGCGCACGATCACGGATTCGGCGAAGCGGGGGACGACCAGCGACATTCGGGATTCCTTACGAAGGCGGTGCGACGGGTACGGGGGTCAGACGGCGAAGAGCAGGGCGGCGTTGATCAGAACGACCACGGCGGTCGCGAAGTGGACGCCGAACGCGACCGCCCGGCTGCCGCCGTTGCGCAGCACGATCAGCGTGTCGCCCAGGGGCAGCAGGGCGACGACCAGCATGTACCAGGCCTCGGCACGGGCGCCGGCGAAGGCCAGCAGGGCCAGGCCCAGCAGTCCGTAGGTCCCGTCACGCAGGCCCTTGATCGTCAGATAGGCGCCGTCGCCGTCCTTCTTGCCCGGGACGCCGTAGCCCGCGGCCGCCGCCTGGGGCGCGAACAGGAAGCGGGCCCCGATGTATACGACGAACAGGTTGAGGACGATGGCGAGGCCGTACGCGATGGGCGTGAGCATGTCTCTCTCCGAGATCTAGCAGCGCTAGGAACGAAAACGACGCTAGCAGAGCAGTGCGATAAGCGCTAGCGCTGCTAGAGTTCGGAGCATGTCCATCCAGTCACGCAAGGAGCGCGAGCGCGCCGAGCGCGAGAAGCTGATCATCACGGCGGCCCGGGAGCTGGCCGAGGCCGAGGGCTGGGAGGCGGTCACGACCCGGCGGCTGGCCGAGCGGGTCGAATACAGCCAGCCTGTGCTCTACAGCCATTTCAAGGGCAAGGGCGCGATCATGGCGGCCGTCGCCGTGGAGAGCTGCGCCGACCTGGCCGTGGAGTTGCGCGCGGCCCGGACCGCGGCGCCGGACGCCCGCCACGCCATCGCCGGCGTCAGCGCGGCCTACGTGGCCTTCGCCGACCGGCACCCGGCCCTCTACGACGTGATATTCAGCCTGGACGTCCCGCTGCCGTTCGCCACCCCCGAGGCCCCGCCCGCCCTGCAGGCGGCCTTCGGCGAGTTGGCCGAGGCCGTCCGCCCCTACTCGGGCGACGACGACCTGGGCGCTCTGACCGAGACCTTCTGGGCTGCCCTCCACGGCCTGGTGACCCTCATGCGGGGCGGCCGCCTCCCGCGTGAGCTCCACGACCTCAGGCTCTCGCTGTTCCTGGCCCGCTTCACCGGCTGAGCCGGACAGGAGCCCAGGAAGGAGCCCAGGAAGGACCCCGGGCTCAGGCGAAGGGCCGTGCCACCTCGTCGAGGGCCTGCTCCATGATCTCTGAGAGCGGGCGGGCCTCCTGCTCCTCGATCCAGATGTTGGTCGCGATGCGCAACGCGACGAGGAAGGCACCGGCCATGATGCGGCGCTTCAGGTCGCCGCCCGGCTCTCCCGATCCCTCTCGGTCGCAGATCGCCTGCACAAGTTCCCGTTCCAGCTCGGCATGGTTGGCGAGCTGCCGGGCGAGCAGGGCCGGATGGCGCCGGGTCAGCAAGGTGCGCACCGCCCACTCCCGGTCGGGCTCGCCCACGTCCTCCAGCTCGTCGCGTACGGCGCCGCGCAGCGCCTGCCACCCCGACTCCCCCGCCGGCCGTTCGCGGACCGCCCGCACCAGGGACCGGATGCGCTGCTCCTCGCCGTACAGGAGGGCGTCTTCCTTGTTGCCGAAGTAGTTGGAGAAGGTGCGGCGCGAGACGTTGGCGGCCTCCACGATGTCGTCGACGGTGACGTGGTCGAGCCCGCGTTCCACCGCGAGCCGCATCGTGGCCTTGTGGATCGCCTGCCGCGTCTCGGCCTTCTTACGCTCGCGCAGCCCCGCCGTCGTCTCCATCGTGGGCCAAGCTTAGCCGCTAAAATATTGCCCACTGGGCAAAGTTGCCCAGTGGGCATGTAATCTTGAGGCAGTTGTCCTCACCCATCGGATTGGAGGCTGCGCGTGAGCGCACCAACGCTGCCGGAGACGGGGGCCAAGAGCCACCGGCAGATACTCGAAGCGCTGAGCGGCCTGCTCCTCGTCCTGTTCCTCGCGATGATCAGCAGCACCGTCGTGTCGGTCTCGCTGCCCCAGATCATCGGCTCGCTGAACGGCACACAGTCGCAGTACACCTGGGTGGTCACGGCCGCCCTGCTCACCACGACCGCCTCGACCCCCATCTGGGGCAAGCTCGCCGACCTGTTCAGCAAGAAGCTGCTGCTCGAGATCGCCATCGGCATCTTCCTCGTCGCCTCGCTGGCCTGCGGCTTCGCCCAGAACACGGCGATGCTGATCGCCTTCCGCGCGGTTCAGGGCCTGGGCATGGGCGCCCTGCAGATCCTCGTCCAGGTGATCATCGCCGCGATGATCAGCCCGAAGGAGCGGGGCAAGTACAACGGCTACCTCGGCGCGGTCATGGCCGTGGCCACGGTCGGCGGGCCGCTGCTGGGCGGCCTGATCACCGACACGTCCTGGCTGGGCTGGCGGTGGTGCTTCTTCCTGCCGATCCCGTTCACCGCGATCGCGCTGATCGTCCTGCACCGCACGCTCGACATCGTCACGGTCCGCCGTCCGGGCACCTCGGTCGACTACCCCGGCGCGCTCCTCATCGCCGCCGGCGTGAGCATCCTGCTCGTCTGGGTCACCTTCGTCGGCAACTCCTTCGACTGGATCTCCTGGCAGACCTTCGCCATGGTCGGCGTCTCGGTCGTGCTGCTGGGCGTCGCCGTCTGGGTGGAGTCCGTGGTCCGCGAGCCGGTCGTCCCGCTGCACGTCGTCCGGCGGCGCACCCCGGCCCTCGCGATCCTCGCCAGCCTGGCCGTCGGCATGGCGATGTTCGGCGGTGCGGTCTTCCTGGGCCAGTACTTCCAGATCGGCCGCGGCTACAGCCCCACCGAGGCGGGCCTGCTCACCATCCCGATGATGTTCGGCGTGCTCGTGTCGTCCACGGTCTCCGGGCGGATGGTGTCGCGGAGCGGACGGGTCAAGCCCTACATCCTCGTCGGCTCGATCGTGCTCACGCTCGGTTTCGCGGCCCTGTCGATGATCGACCATGAGACCTCGCTGGTCGTCGTCGGCGCGGGGATGCTGGTGGTCGGCGCCGGCGTCGGCATGTCCATGCAGAACCTCGTCCTGGCCGTGCAGAACACCGTGCCGCTGCGCGAGCTTGGCGCCGCGAGCGGCGCGGTCACGTTCTTCCGCTCGCTGGGCGGCACGATCGGCGTCTCGGTCCTCGGCGCGGTGCTGGCCGGCCAGGTCACCGAGAACATCACCACGGGCCTGACCAAGGCCGGCATCCCGGTGCCCGCGACCCAGAGCGGCGGCGGCGGCAGCCTCAACATGGGGGCGCTGCCCGAGCCGATCCGCACCATCGTGCGCGCCGCCTACGGCGACGCCACCGGCCACATCTTCCTGATCTCGGCCTGCATCGCGGTCGTCGGCATCCTCGCCGTGCTGTTCCTCCCGCAGGTGCGGCTGCGCGACAGCGTGGACCTGGCCGAGCCGGCCGCCGCCGGAGCGGACGCCCCCACCGCGACCGAGTCCCGCTGAACCCGATCCCTCACTGAGCCTGATCCCTCACCTACCCCCTGAACCCGGCCCCCGGGCACGGATCCCGAGCGTGGGCGGGAAGCCGTGCCCGGGGGCCGTCCGGTCTCACAGACGGGGATCGACCGGCTCGGACTCCAGCGCGAGCACGGCGAAGACCGCCTCGTGGATCCGCCACAGCGGCTCACCCTCGGCCAGCCGCGTCAGCGCCTCCAGGCCGAGCGCGTGCTCCCGCAGCGCCAGCGACCGTTTCCTGCCGGTGAACCGGCGCCGCAGCACGCCGAGCGACTCCGTGTAGTCGGGGCCGTAGATGATCCGCAGGTATTCGCGGCCCCGCACCTTCACGCCCGGCTGCACCCGTCCCTCCTGGTGGGCGGCGGGCTTGACCACCATGCCCTCGCCCCCGGCCTCGGTCAGCGCCGTCCACCACGCGACCGCCGCCTCCCGCTCCTCGGGCGAGTCGAGGGAGACGAAGACGTGGCGGGTCGGCGCGACGAGCGGCGAGTCCATCAGGCCGAGCGTCTTCAGGTGCCACTCGTGCGGCTCCGCCACCGCCGTCGCCCGGCCCTCGCACGCGAGGATCTGGAACGGCGCGAGCCGTACGCCGTCGAGACCCGAGACCGGCCAGCAGTAGCGGGCATAGGCGTCACGGAACCGGGCAGCGTTGTGTGCACGGCGGCGGGTGCGGTCGAGCAGAGCGCCTACATCCAGGCCACGTCCCGCCGCCATCTCCAGCGCCGCGACCGCCTCGGGCAGCGCCACCCGGGCGGCCGCGCCCACCGAGGCGTACTGGTCGCGGATCAGTCCCTCCGCCTTGGCCGACCACGGCAGCAGCTCGCAGTCGAGCACGACCCAGTCGGTCTCCAGCGCATCCCAGAGTGGCGCGGCCGCCTCGCGCAGCCGGTCGACCAGTTCCGGCATGTGCTCGTCGAAGAAGGGCCGCCCGGTCCGGGTGTAGACGCAGCCCGTCGTGCCGTCGGCGATGCCGAAGCGGCGGGCCGCCGCCTCCGGCGTCCGCGCCAGCACGGCGATCGCGCGCGAGCCCATGTGCTTCTCCTCGCACACCACCCGGGTCACCCCCGCCCGGGCGAACTCGTCGAACGCCTCGGCCGGGTGCTCCAGGTAGCCCTCCAGTGTGGAGGTCTCCGGCGGGGCCATGGTCGGCGGCAGGTAGACCAGCCAGCGGGGATCCACGGCGAACCGGCTCATGATCTCCAGCGCGGCGCGGGAGTTCTCCTCCGCGACCTTGATCCGGCCGCCGAACCGCGTCTCCACGAAGCGGGTGCCGTCCACGTCGCCGATGTCCAGCACGCCGGGGTCGCGGGCGGGGGTGGCGGCGGCCAGCGGACGGGCCGGCTCATACCAGACCTTCTCGGCCGGCACCGAGACGAGCTCGCGCTCGGGGTAGCGCAGGGCGGTCAGCCGCCCGCCGAAGACCACGCCGGTGTCGAGGCAGATGGTGTTGTTCACCCACTCCGGCTCGGGCACCGGGGTGTGCCCGTAGACGACCATGGCCCGCCCCCGGTAGTCGTTCGCCCAGGGGTAGCGCACCGGCAGGCCGTACTCGTCGGTCTCCCCGGTCGTGTCGCCGTACAGGGCGAACGCCCGCACCCGCCCGGAGGCCCGCCCGTGGTAGGCCTCCTTGAGCCCGGCGTGCGCGACCACCAGCCTGCCGCCGTCGAGGCGGTAGTGGCTGATGAGGCCGTCCATGAACGTCCTGGCCGCCGCGCGGAACTCCTCCGGCTCGGCGGCGAGCTGCTCCAGCGACCGCTCCAGTCCGTGGGCGACCCGCACCTTGCGGCCGTCGAGGGCCCGCACCAGCTTCTGCTCGTGGTTGCCCGCCACGCACAGCGCGGTCCCCGCCTCGACCATGCTCATGACCAGCCGCAGCACGCCCGGCGTGTCCGGGCCGCGGTCGACCAGGTCGCCGACGAAGACCGCCGTACGCCCCTCGGGGTGGACGGCGCCGTCCGGCCCGACCTCCCAGCCGAGCTTGGCCAGCAGGCACTCCAGCTCGGCCCGGCAGCCGTGCACGTCGCCGATGATGTCGAACGGCCCGGTGAGGTTGGTCCTGTCGGTCCACGCCTTCTCGTACGTGATGGTCACGTCGTCGATCTCGTCGCCGCGCAGGACGTGGACCCGGCGGAAACCGTCCTTGGAGATCTTGCCGAGCGACCGGCGCAGTTCCTTGCGCTGCCGGGTGATCACGTGGGGGCCGAACGCCCGGTCGGGACGGCCCGCGTTGCGGGCGCGCGCCACCTCCTCCGGCACGTCGAGCACGATCGCGTCGGCGAGAACGTCGTGGGACCTGGCCAGCTCGATGAGCTTCTTGCGGGCCTCCCACTGCACGTTGGTCGCGTCCACCACTGTGAGCAGGCCCCGGCGCAGGCGGATGCCCACGATGTGGTGGAGCAGCTCGAACGCCTCGGGCGTCGCGGTCTGGTCGTTCTCGTCGTCGGAGACCAGGCCCCGGCAGAAGTCGGACGAGACGACCTGCGTGGGCCCGAAGTGCCGGGCCGCGAACGTCGACTTGCCGCTCCCGGAGACGCCCACGAGCACCACCAGCGACAGCTCCGGCACGCTGATCTCGGTCACGGCCGCTCCTCCCTCCTGCTGAAGACCGCCATCTGGGTGGGCGGGCCCACCTCGGGGTCGTCCTCGCCCACCGGCCGCAGATCGGCCGCGTAGCCGTACGTCTCGCACACGCCCGCCACCCACGCGGCGAACTCCGCCCGGCTCCACTCGAACCGGTGGTCGGGGTGGCGGCGCGCCCCCGCGAGCAGCTCGTATCTGACGTTGTGCTCCACGTTGGGCGTGGTGACGATCACGTGTGCGGGCCGGGCGGTGCCGAAGACCACGCGTTCGAGCGCCGGCAGCCGCGGCGGGTCCACGTGCTCGACGACCTCCATCAGCACCGCGGCGTCATATCCGGCGAGGCGCGCGTCGGTGTAGGTCAGCGAGCCCTGGAACAGCTCCAGCCTGGCCTGTTTGGCGTCCGGCATCCGGTCGGTGCGCAGACGGCGGCCGGCCATCGCGAGCGCGCGGGCCGACACGTCCATGCCGGCCACCTTGGTGAAGGACGGCTTGGCCAGCAGCGCCGAGAGCAGCTGCCCCGAACCGCAGCCGAGGTCGAGCACGCTGCGGGCGCCGATCTCCTCCAGCGCCGCCACGACGGCCTCCCGGCGCAGCGTGTTCAACGGCACCCGGCCCTCATCCGTCCCTTCGCTGGGCGCGGCATCCGGCGGCTCGGGGGTGCCGCGCTCGACGGTGGCGGGCTCGACGGTGGCGGGCTCGGTCTGCCCGGCTCCGCCGACTCCGCCGGCCGGTGCCGTGGAGGCGGAGGGGTCGGCGCCCGGCTCCTCCTCCACCGGCGGGTCCAGGGTCTCCTCCACGTCGTCGCCGAGCTCGGCGAGACGGGCGAAGGCGGTGCGGGTGAGCGCCCACCGCCGGCCGAGGTAGCGGCGGGTGATCAGTCCCTTCTCCGGATGGCCGGCCAGCCACCCCCCACCGGCGCGGACGAGCTTGTCGACCTCGTCGCCCGCCAGCCAATAGTGCTTGGCGTCGTCCAGCACCGGGAGCAGCACGTACAAGTGGTTGAGCGCGTCGGCCAGGCGCACGTTCCCGCGCAGCGCGAGCCGTACGTAGCGCGACTCGCCCCACTCGGGAAAATCGGGGTCCAGCGGCACGGCCTCGGCGCCCACCTCCCAGCCCAGCGGCCCGAACAGCCGGTGCGCCAGATCGGCCCCTCCCCGGCACGGCAGCGCGGGCAGGCGGATCTCCAGGGGGATCGGCCCGTCCGCGAGGTCCTGACGGGAGTTGCACCGCCCGGTCCGCGCCGTGCGGAACACGTCGGCCAGCGCCGACGCCAGCAGGGAGGACGCGGCGTACGGCCGGTCGTTGACGTACTGCCGGAGGGAGAAGTCGGGTGAGGACGAGTCCCGTGAACGGGCGAGCCGCACCGGGTCGACCTCGAGCAGCAGCGCCGCGGTGCACCGGTCTTCGCCCGCCTCAGGGTAGAAGACCCGCGCCGTGCCGAACGACCGCTCGAACTCCTGCACCCGGTCGGGATGCTTGTGCAGGAGGAAGCCGAGGTCCGTGGCGGGCCGCAGAGTCGTCGAGATCGTGAGGAGCACCCGGCAAAGTGTGCCGGATGCCCCCTTCGACCGGCTATGCCTTTTCAGGCCGCACGGTGCGCCGCTCCCACACAACAGCCCTGCTTTCACACGTGCGGGAGCGCTGTTCTCACACGTGCGGAAGCACCTCGGCCGCGATCAGCTCCAGGTGCTCCAGGTCGTGCAGGTCGAGGACCTGGAGGTAGAGACGCTCGGCGCCCATCTCGGCGAACCGGCCGATCTTGTCCACGATCTCCTGCGGCGTGCCCGCCAGCCCGTTGACGCGCAGCTCGTCGACCTGGCGGCCGATGTTGGCGGCGCGCCGGGCGATCTCCGCCTCGTCCCGCCCGGCGCAGACGACCTGCGCCGCCGACAGCAGGACGGTCTCCCGGCCCACGGCGTCGCACGCCTGCCTGACCCGGTCGAAGGCCGCGGCGGTGTCCTCGGGAAGGTGGAACGGCACGTTGTACTCGTCGGCGAACCGGGCGACCAGCCGAGGCGTCCGCTTGGCGCCGCCGCCGCCGATGATGATGGGCGGCCGGGGCCGCTGCGCCGGCTTGGGCAGCCCCGGGGAGTCGGCCAGCTGGTAGTGCGCGCCCGTGAAGGAGAACGGCTTGGTCGCCGCCCACAGCCCGGTCACGATCTCGAGCTGCTCCTCGAAGCGCTCGAACCGCTCGCCCAGGGGCGGGAAGGGAATCCCGTACGCCGTGTGCTCCTCCTCGAACCAGCCGGTGCCGAGGCCGAGCTCGACACGGCCGCCGCTCATCTGGTCGACCTGCGCCACGCTGATCGCCAGCGGCCCGGGCAGGCGGAACGTCGCGGCGCTCACCAGCGTGCCCAGCCGGATGCGCGAGGTTTCCCGGGCGAGACCGGCCAGAGTGATCCACGCGTCGGTCGGGCCCGGCAAGGGGTCGCCCTCGCCCATCCGCAGGTAATGGTCGGACCGGAAGAACGCGTCGAACCCGAGCCGCTCGGCCGCCTGCGCCACCGTGAGCAGGTCGTCGTAGCTCGCCCCCTGCTGGGGTTCGGTGAAGATCCTCAATTTCATCTGTCCATTATCCCTGCTCCCCGGTCCTCGGCTTGCTAGAGTGCGAGCCGCCTGTGCGCAACGTGGTCGCATCGCAACTCAGGGTGGTGAGCGTGGACTCCGCACGTCATTCCCGCGAAGCGGGCCGCCCCCCGCGCTCCCTTGTCCTCCTGGCGTCGACCGCGCTCGTCGCGAGCACCGGTGCGGCCGTGTGGGCCCTGCCCCCCGCGCCGCCCGGCTGGAACGCGGGGCCCGGGATGATGCCCGGGGCCACGCCTGGTGTCACGGCCACGCCCACCGGTGAGCGGACTCCGGCCTCCCCGGTGCCGGAGACGCTGGTCGCCGCACGCCAGACGGTCGCCTCGCCGGCCCCGCCCACCGCCGATCCCCCCGCCCACGAGCCCGCGACCCTTTATCGGGGGTTCCTCGACGCCGCCGGAGAACCACGCCCCGAACTGCTGCGGGCGGGCGTGCGCTCGTTCACCATGGGTCACATCGTCGCCGGTCCGGGCGGCTGCGCTCCCCACTGGGCGGGGGCGCGACCACGCGGCGGGGACTCCGTCGCCGCGCGAATCGAACGGCTTCGGGGCGACGGCGGCGAGGTGTGGCCGACGTTCGGCGGGCCGTACGGGCAGGAGCTGGCGGCCACCTGCGAGAACCCGGCCAGGCTGCTCTCGGCCTACCGCCACGTCGTCACGGCACTCGACCCTCCCGGCGTCGACTTCGAGGCCGGCGGGTCGGCCGGGCCCGCCGCCGTCGGCCGCCGCGCCGCCGCCGTCGCCCGGTTGCAGCGCGAGGCGCGGGCACGCGGCCGCCCGCTGCGGATCACGTTCACGCTTCCCGCCTCCCGCCACGGCCTGGAACCGGCCGACCAGGACATGCTGCGGGCGGCCCGTGAGGAGGGGGTGGAGATCGAGTCGGTCGGCCTGCTCGTGCCCGTCGCCTCCGGCGTCTCGAACCTCCACGACCTTGCCGTCGCGGCCCGGGCGGCGCGCCTCCAGATCGCCGCGGCGCTCGACGTGCCGCCCGACCGGGCGTGGCGGCGGATGGGCCTCGTGCCGGTCCTCTCCGGCGCCGGCGACCTCGGCCCCGGCGAGGCCGGGCGGCTGGCGGCGTACCGGGCCCGCAACGGCCTGGGCTGGCTGTCCCTGCGGGGCGCCAAGCCGGCCGACGACGTCCTGCGGATCCTGGCCCGGCCGCCCGTCCCCGGCACAGGCGCCGACCCGGGCGCCGCCCTCCCCGAGGTGACGCCCGGCGCCAATCCCGTACGCCCCCGGTGATTCTGCACAGCTGATCCTGCACAGCTGATCCTGCACAGCGCACCCACGGTTAGAGCGTCGATGCGGAGTTCTGATCAGCGCTCGGGGGGATCGAACCCGTCGAACCGCATGGCAGACATTTACGCGTCCGGGAACATAATCACCTTTCCGGCTGTTCCGAGTGGCCGCCGACCACGGTAGGCGGGCACACGGCAGCGACCGTCTCGGATCGCCGGAAGCGAGAGGGGCAAGGACGACTTTGACGCGGAAACCCCGGACCGACGCGGAGCACAACCGGCGGCATCTCCTGGCGGTCGCCCGTGCCGCGTTCGCCGCGGACGGTCTCGACCTTCCCATGCACGAGATCGCCCGGCGGGCCGGCCTCGGCGTCGCGACCGTCTATCGGCACTTCCCGTCGCGGCAGGACCTCGTCGCCGCCGTGCTCGCCGAGCAGGTGACGGTGTGCCGCGCGCAGATGCGCGCCGCCCTGGACGACCCCGACCCCTGGCGGGCGCTGCGCGCGACCATCCGCAGGTTCGCCGACCACCAGGTGCGGCACCGCGGGTTGAACCAGGCGCTGCTCGGCTCCCACCCCGCGGGCGCCACGATCGCCGGGCAGCGCCGCGCACAGGTCCGGAGGCTGGAGCGGCTCATCGAACGCGCCCGGAGCGCGGGCCACGTCCGTCCCGAGCTGTCGTTCGAGGACGTACGGATCGGACTGGTGGCCATCGCCTCCCTGCGCGCGGATTCGCCCGAACGCACGGCCGCGGCGGTGCGGAGGCTGACCGACCTCCTGGTCGCCGGCATGGCCGCCCCCGCCCGTGAGGCGGGTCAGTCCCTGACGAGCAGCGCGACGCACTCCACATGCTGAGTCATCGGGTATTGATCAAAGGCCCGCAGGTCCTCCAGGCGGTAGCCGAGCCCGGCGAACCAGGCGACGTCCCTGGCCAGCGTGGCCGGGTCGCACGAGACGTACACCACGCGCGAGGCCTCCAGACCGGCGACGCGCTCGACCACGGGACGGCCGAGACCCGCGCGGGGCGGGTCGGCCACCACCAGATCGGCCCGTTCGATCCGGAGCCGGTCGAGCGCCTCCTCGACCCTGCCCCGCTCGACCTGCGCCTGCGGCAGGTCACGCAGGTTGAACCGGGCGTCCTGCGCCGCCTGCGGCTCGGACTCGATGCCGAGCACGGCACCCTCCGGGCCGACGGCCTCGGCGAGCCCGGCGGCGAACAGACCGGCGCCGCAGTAGAGGTCGAGCGCCCACTCCCCCGGCTCGGGCCGGCCGAAGTCGAGCACCGCGCCGAGCAGGGCGGCCGCCGCACCCGGGTGGACCTGCCAGAATCCGCTCGCGGTAACCCGGAAGTCGCGCTCGCCCACCCGCTCGGTCAGCGAGGCCCGGCCACGCAGCGCGCGGGTGCCCCGCCTGCCCTCGTCGAGGAGGACCGCGGCGTCCACGTCCGGGATGTCCGCGCGGCGGCGTGGGACGGGTTCGACGATCACGGCGCGGTCGCCGCCCGAGGCCGCCACCACCTCCACGGCGGCGGCGCCCGGCCAGGCGAGGCGTTCCGCGCCGACCTCCTCGACGGCGGGATGCGCGATGAGGCACTCGGTGACGTGCTCGATCTCGTGCGACCGGTGGCGCCGCAGCCCTGCCGTGCCGTCCGGCTCCACGGCGAACCGCACGCGGGTGCGCCAGCCGAGGCCGTCCTCCGGCCCCGGCACCTCCTCGACCACGACCTTGAGGTCGAGGCCCGCGAGACGCCGGAACTGCTCGGCGACCACGTCGGCCTTGAGCCGGCGCTGCGCCTCCAGCGACGCGTGCTGCCAGTCGCATCCGCCGCAGCGGCCGGGACCGGCGAACGGGCAGGGCGGCGTGACCCGGTCGGGCGAGGGCTGCAGGATCTCGACCGCGTCGGCCCGCAGGAACCGCGCGGTCTCCTCGGTGACCTCGGCGACCACCCGCTCGCCGGGCAGCGCGTGCCGGACGAAGACCACCCGGCCCTCGTGCCTGCCCACACACCAGCCGCCGTTGGCGACGGCGTCCACCGTCAGTTCGAGCCGTGCGCCGCCCATGTCGGCCTCTTTCCTGTCGTTCATGCCTTGATCTGCGAGTTCTTCGACGGCGACTGATAGGAGCGGCGGGAGGCGCCGGGAGCGGACGGCTCCCTGCGGCGCTTGAGGCGGTCGGAGGAGGCGAGCTGGAACGGCACGCTCGTGACCATCACCCCGGGCTTGAACAGCAGCCTTCCCTTGAGCCGCAGCGCGCTCTGGTTGTGCAGGAGGTGCTCCCACCAGCGGCCGACCACGTATTCGGGGATGTAGACCGTCACGACGTCGCGGGGCGAGCGCCGCCGCAGCGACTTCACATACTCGAGCACCGGGCCGGTGATCTCCCGGTAGGGCGAGTCGAGGATCTTCAGCGGCACCGCGATGCCGCGCCGGTCCCACTCCTCCCTGAGCCGGCTCGCCTCGTCGGCGTCCACGCTGACGGTCACGGCCTCCAGGGTGGACGGGCGGGTCGCCCTGGCGTACGCGAGCGCGCGGAGCGTCGGCTTGTGGATCTTGGAGACGAGCACGATCGCGTGGTTGCGGGCCGGCAGCAGCGACTCGTCGGCCTCGTGCCCCTCCGGCGCGGCGAGCTCCTCGGCGACCCGGTCGTAGTGCCGCCTGATGCCCTTCATCATGAGGAAGAGCACCGGCATCGCGATGCAGACGATGTACGCGCCGTGCGTGAACTTGGTGGCGAGCACGACGACGAGCACGAGCCCGGTCATGACGGCGCCGAAGCCGTTGATCACCCGCGAGCGCATCATGCGGAAGCGCGCCCGCGCGTCGCTCTCGGTCTTCAGGAGGCGGGTCCAGTGCCGGACCATGCCGATCTGGCTGAGGGTGAACGAGACGAACACGCCGACGATGTAGAGGTTGAGCAGTTTGCTCACGTCCGCGTCGAACGCCCAGATCAGCAGGCAGGCCCCGGCGGCGAGGATGATGATGCCGTTGCTGAACGCGAGACGGTCGCCCCGGGTGTGGAGCTGGCGCGGCAGATAGCGGTCCTGGGCGAGGATCGAGGCGAGCACCGGGAAGCCGTTGAACGCGGTGTTGGCGGCCAGGAACAGGATGAGGGCGGTCACCGCGGCTATCACGACGAACAGGAACGAGCCGTGGCCGAAGACGGCCGAGGCGACCTGCGCGATGATCGGCTGCTGGTAGTAGCCGGGCCCGGCCGGGCGGCCGTTGATGATGACGTGGGTGGCGGCGACGGCTGGGTCGGTCAGCTTCACGCCCGACTTGAGGCCGAGGAAGATGATCCCGCTGAACATCGTGACCGCGATGAGGCCCATCATCAGCAGCGTCGTCGCGGCGTTCTTGCTCTTGGGCTTGCGGAACGCCGGCACGCCGTTGCTGATCGCCTCGACGCCGGTCAGCGCGGCGCATCCCGACGAGAAGGCGCGCAGCACCAGGAACGCCATCGCGAATCCGGCGAGGTTGGTCTGCTGCGCGAGTATGTGATAGTCCGCGGTCGGCGCGCGCAGCTCGTCGCCGAGCACGACCAGCCGGAACAGGCCCCACGCGACCATCCCGATAACGGCGATCATGAACGCGTACGTCGGGACGGCGAACGCGACGCCCGACTCCCGGATGCCGCGCAGATTCATGACCGTCAGCAGCGCGACGATGGCCACCGCGACCAGAGGCCGGTGTTCGGCGACGAAGGGAATCGTCGCGCCCACGTAGTCGGCGCCGTTCGCGACCGACACCGCCACGGTCAGCACGTAGTCGACGAGCAGCGCGCTCGCGACGGTCAGTCCCGCGGTGGGTCCCAGGTTCGTCGTCGCCACCTCGTAGTCGCCGCCGCCGCTGGGATAGGCGTGCACGGTCTGGCGGTAGGAGGCGACCACCGTGAGCATGACGAGGACGACACCCGCGGCGACCCACGGGCTGAGGCTGTAGAGGCCGACCCCGCCGATCGACAGGATGACCAGGATCTCCTGCGGCGCGTACGCCACCGAGGACAGGGCATCACTGGCGAAGACGGGCAGTGCCACACGCTTGGGCAGCAGCTGATGGTGGAGCGCCGTGCTCCGCAGAGCCCGCCCCACGAGAAGCCGCTTGACAAGATCTGGCACCTTGGACACGTCTGACGAGCCTAGTCCCCCGGTGCCGCTCCCGAGTCATGCGGTGTGGGGCACTGGCGACATACTGTCTCCATTAGGAGACCGCCACAACCCACGGCGGGGGAGCATGCATATCGTGATCATGGGATGCGGACGGGTCGGCTCGACCCTGGCGCACATCCTTGAGGACAACGGGCACTCGGTCGCCGTGATCGACCGCGACCCGCAGGCCTTCCGGCGGCTGCGGGCGGGCTTCCGCGGCCGCAGGGTGACGGGCATCGGCTTCGACCGCGACGTTCTCGAAGAGGCCGGCATCGCCTCGGCCGCCTCCTTCGTCGCCGTCAGCAGCGGCGACAACTCCAACATCATTTCCGCCCGGGTCGCCCGCGAGATGTTCGGCGTGGACAACGTGGTCGCCCGCATCTACGACCCGCGCCGGGCCGAGGTCTACCAGCGGCTCGGCATCCCCACCGTGGCGACGGTCCGCTGGACCGCCGACCAGATCCTGCGCCGGGTGCTGCCCGAGGGCGCCGAACCCCTCTGGCGCGACCCGACCGGCACGGTCGTCCTGGCCGAGGTGGCCTTCCACCCGGGCTGGATCGGCACCCGGGCCAGGGAGATCGAGAACGTCACCGGCGCGCGCGTGGCCTTCCTCAACCGTATGGGCGAGGCGCTCGTGCCGAAGGACGCGACCGTCGTCCAGGAAGGGGACATCCTCCACCTGGTCGCCGCCGAGAACGACATGGACCGCATCAACAAGACGCTGTCCGCCCCGCCGTCCGACGAGGAGCACTGATGCGCGTCACCATCGCCGGCGCCGGAGCCGTCGGCCGCTCCATCGCGGCGGAGCTCCTGGAGAACGGCCACGAGGTCCTGCTCATCGACATCGACCCGCACGCCATCAAGATCGACAGTGTGCCGCGGGCCGAGTGGCTGCTCGCCGACGCCTGCGAGATCTCCTCGCTGGACGAGGCCGGGCTGAACAGCTGCCAGGTCGTGATCGCCGCCTCCGGCGACGACAAGGTCAACCTCGTGGTCTCGCTGCTCGCCAAGACCGAGTATGGCGTGCCGCGGGTGGTCGCCCGGGTCAACCATCCCAAGAACGAGTGGCTGTTCAACGAGTCGTGGGGCGTGGACGTCGCCGTCTCCACCCCGCGCCTGCTGTCGGCCCTGGTCGAGGAGGCGGTCAGCGTCGGCGACCTCGTGCGCCTGATGACCTTCCGGCAGGGCCAGGCCAACCTGGTGGAGCTGACGCTGGCCGAGGACGCGCCGGTGGTCGGCCAGCGGGCCGGCTCGGTGCCGTGGCCCGTGGACTCCGCCCTCGTGGCGATCCTGCGGGAGGGCCGGGTGCTGGTGCCCTCGGCCGACGACCCGCTGGAGGCCGGCGACGAGCTGCTGTTCGTGGCCAGCCAGGAGGTCGAGCACGAGCTCACCGAGCTGCTGTCGGCCCACGAACGTCCCTGATCCGCAGACGGCTCAGGCCCCGGGCGCGCACCCGGGGCCTGAGTCGTTTCCGCGTGATCGTCAGACGGACGGCTGCGGCTGGATCGGGGTGCGGCCGCGGGCGAGCACCCACACCATCGCGGCGAGCGCCGCGACCTGCAGCGGCCAGCCCAGGGCGATCTTGGCCACGCCGAGGGCGGTCACCTGGTCGGCCCAGTAGAGCGGCAGCTGGATCACCACCCGCAGCAGACAGGGCAGCATGAGCAGCCACGTGAGCCGCGAGCACAGCCGGACCAGCGCGCTGTCGTTGTGCCAGGCCGTCGGGTCGCCCGTCACCGAGCCGATCAGGAAGCCGACGATCGGCCAGCGGATCACGATCGACAGCAGCATGCCGGCGGCGTAGGCCCCGTTGTAGAGGATGCCCGGCAGGAACACGTCCTTGGCGTCACCGGTGCGGGCCGCGAAGAACGCGCCGATCCCGATGCCGACGAGGCTGTTGAGCACGAACTGCGGGGTGCTCCGCTGCGCGATCCGCACCAGCAGGAGCACCACCGCCGAGGCGATGCCGACGATCAGAGAGGGCTTCAGCTCCTGAGTGCCCATCCACGTGCCGGTGAAGGCGAGCGTGGGCACGGCCGCCTCGACGATCCCGCGTTTGCCTCCCAGCGCCTTGCTCATCTGGGCGCGCACCGCCGCCTCGACCGTGGCGTGCGCCGCGGGGGCCGTCATGTCCGCTGTGCTCATACGGTCTCCTGAGAGATCAAGGGCCACCGGCCGGGCGTAGCTCGTAGCGGGGGTTGAACATCACCTTGCGGCCGTCCTGGACGCTGACCAGCCCTTCGGCCCGCACCACCCGGCCCGGCTCGATGCCGGCGATCTTCCGGCGGCCGAGCCAGACCAGGTCGATCACGTCCGACCCGTCGTACAGCTCCGCCTCCAGGGCGGGCGCACCGCCGCGCGGGCGGAGGGTCACGGTGCGCAGCGTGCCCGCCACGCACGTTCGCTGACGCTCACCGCACCGCGCGATGGGCGTGGCCCCCTCCTGCTCCAGGTCCTCCTGGAGCTCGGCGGCCTCCAGCTCGGCCTGGCTGGTGGTCAGCCGTCGGAAGAAGCCCCGCAGTCCGCCGCGTTTGGCAGGCTCCGGCGTGCCCATCGGTCACTCACCCAGCTTCCTCGTTCGCGATCCCTTTGGAGGGATTCGTCGTCCTGGCTTCCAGCCTAGGCCGGTCGTTTCCCACCGCAGCATACGTGAGCCGCCCACGGGCCAGAAGGACGGTCAGGGCTGGCCTTGCCTCCCGATTCGGTCAACCGGCACATCCCGGACGGATGTCAGCGGATCTCGCTGATCTCCGGACCACGCTCGAAGGGCCGGAACTCCTGCTGCCGGGATGCCTGCTGCTCCTCCATGGCCTGCCGGGCCTCGGCGGGCAGCCGGAGCTGGATCGCCTCCTTGGGCGGCATCGGCTCGTCGCCGCGTACGACGACGATGCCGCGCACGACGTCCTCCAGGGTCCGCGCCGCCTCCGGGTCGACCGCGGCCCTGCCGCTGATCACGGCGCGGAGGAACCAGCGCGGGCCGTCGACGCCGAGGTAGCGCACCGGCTGCCGTCCCTGCGCCTGGCCCTGGCTCTGCACGGGCACCTCGGCCGCGATCTCGGGCCCGAACGGACCCTCGCGGTCCTCGGCCGAGCCGCCCGCGGCCACCACTTCACGGGCGAGCTCCGCGCGTACCTCGTCCCAGATCCCGCTGCGCTTGGGCGCGGCGAAGGCGTTCACCTGCAGGGCGCTCTCCTCGACCAGGACGATCACACCGTCGACCTGGTCGCCCGCCATGCTGAGCTGGATCTCGAATCCGGGACCAACGGGCAGGCGAAGGCCCCCCAGGTCCACGCGCTCGGCCTCCGGGTAGTCGTCTTCGGCGTCCCAGGGGCCCGTCGCCCGCGCCGGGGCGTGGCTCTCCTCCCGCACGAAAGCTGGTGCGCTCTCCTCCTCCGCGCGTCGCCGGCGTCGCAACACTTCTCTCACTCTCCTCGCATCGTGGCCCGGTTTTCCCGGGCCCCGGGGTGTCAGCTCCCCGTCGAGCCGAACCCGTTCGTGCCCCGTACGGAGCCGGGCAACCGGTCGACCTCGTAGAACGCCGCCCGTTCCACCCGTTGGACCACGAGCTGGGCGATGCGGTCGCCACGCCGGAACCGCACCGGGTCCTTCGCGTCGGTATTGATCATCGTCACTTTGATCTCGCCCCGGTAGCCGGCGTCGATCGTTCCCGGCGCGTTGACCAGCGTGACGCCGTGCCGGGCCGCCAGGCCCGAACGCGGATGGACGAAGGCGGCGTACCCGTCCGGCAGCGCGATGGCAACGCCGGTCCGCACGACCGCCCGCTCGCCGGGCAGCAACTCCACGTCCTCCGCCGCATACAGGTCGGCCCCGGCGTCACCCGGATGCGCGTACGACGGGAGCGGAAGATCCGGGTCGAGCCGGTGGATCAGGATCTCGACGCTCATCGGGCGGCCTCGATCCCGCGAGCGGCGGCCGGGGCCCGTCTCGGGCCCGGCAGTCCGGAGTTCGGCACAGGGCAGCTCATGAGGCAAGACCCTACCCGTTGCGCTGGGGGGACACCGCCTCTCCGGTGCCGGATGGCGGGCGTGCCGTCTCCTGCTTCTGCCCGCCCTCACCGGAGGCGGCGGGCCGGGAGGCCGCGGGCTCCCCGGCGCCCGGCTCCGTGGTGCCGGTCTCCACGGCGCCGGTCTCCACGGCGCCGGACTCCACGGCGCCGGACTCCACGGCGTCAGACTCCGGGCCCGGGGGTGCGCCCTCGGGTCCAGGCTCCCCGGCGCCCGGTGGGCCGCCTTCTGCCGCCGCTTCGATGGCGGGCCGGCCGCGGCGCAGCTCGGGTAGCGCGCGGTAGATGACCGCCGTGAGCGGAACGGCCACCACGGCGCCCGCGATGCCGCCGAGCACACCGCCCACCGCGAGGACGAGGATGATCGCCAGAGGGTGGAACTCCAGGGCCCGGCCCACGATGAGCGGCTGGAGCACGTGGTTCTCCAGCTGCTGCTCGACCACGAGGACGCCCACGAAGATCAGCGCCAGGAACCAGCCCCGGGAGCCGAAGGTCACCAGCGTCGCGATGGTGCCCGCGAACAGGATGCCGACGATCGGGATGAAGCTGGCCAGGAAGACCAGCACCGCGAGGGGCGCCCACAGCGGCACCTGCATCCCGGCGAGCACCACTCCGATCACGAGCCCGTGGATGGCCGCCACCGCGACCGTGCCGTGCACGTAGTGGGAGATCGTCGCCCAGGCGGCGCGGCCCGCGGCGTCCACGCGGGGCGTGGCACTGCCGAAGGCGCGCAGGAACCAGGCCCAGATCCGGTCGCCGTCCTTCAGCAGGAAGAAGGTCACGAACAGGATCAGCACGATGGAGGTGAGCACCTCGACGACGGCGGTGGCGCCGCTCAGCAGCGTGCTGGTGATCTGGCTGCGATATTGGGTGATCTGGCTGCTGAGCTGGTCCACGAAGTCGGCGATCTGCGCCTCCTTCAGCTGGAGCGGCCCGTGGAGCAGCCAGTCCTGCACGTTGCGCGCGGTCACCTGGATCTGCAGGACCAGCCGGGGGAACTCCTCGTTGGCCCGCACGCCGATCAGGAACCCGATGCCGACGATCAGCGCGAGGCCGAGCAGCATCGTGATCCATGTGGCGTAGATCGGCCGGAGCCCGGTGGCGCGCAGCCGCCGGGTCAGCGGGTGCAGCAGGGCCGCGAGCAGCAGCGCGACGACCACCGGCATGACGACGAAGCTGATTCTGTCGATGATCAGCCACAGGACGTAGATCATCCCGCCGAGCAGCAGCAGCCGCCAGCTCCACGCGGCCATCGTCGCCAGCGTCGGCGGGACTCTCTCGGTGGTACTGCGGTTAGACGGGATCACGGATCCAGACTGGCATGTCGGCGGGCGGGACGCGCAGCCGTTTTACGCGCGTATGGCGGTCGTTTCGCCCTCAAGCCTACGCCGCCCCCAGGTCGCGCGCCGAAACGCCCGGGAACGTCCTGGAACGTCCCAAACTTCGCCGACCGCCGCCGTCCCGCGAAGGGACGACGGCGGCCGGCGATGGCCTCGCGCGGTCAGCGCCACGGCTTCACGAGGTCAGCTCGGCGACCGCGTCGAGCGGTCCTTCACCGGGTTCGAGGACGAACTCCTCGACGTTGCCGGCCGCGCACAGGTCGTCCTGGGCCAGCCGGACGAGGTCCGCCTGGGCGCCCGACACGGTGAGCCGGGCGACCTCGGCCCGCATCGACAGCCGCGCCTCCGACTTGGCCCGCCGCACCCGGCGGAGCACCTCCGCCACGGCCTCCAGCACCGCCGGGTCGCCGTGCCGCGCCTCGGGCAGCTCCTCGGGAGACGGCCACGACGCGCGGTGCACCGAGCCCTCCCGCCACCACGACCAGACCTCCTCCGTCACGAACGGCAGGAACGGCGCGAACAGCCGCAGCAGCACGTCGAGCGCCCGCCGCAGGGCCGCGACGGCCGAGGCGTCCCCATCGTACGCGCGGGCCTTGACCAGCTCGACGTAGTCGTCGCAGAACGACCAGAAGAAGCGCTCGGTCCGTTCCAGCGCCCTGGTGTAGTCGTACGCCTCGAACGCCTCG
Source organism: Microbispora hainanensis (assembly GCF_006874475.1). Lineage (GTDB taxonomy): Bacteria > Actinomycetota > Actinomycetes > Streptosporangiales > Streptosporangiaceae > Microbispora > Microbispora hainanensis. Next base: position 57,814 of record NZ_VIRM01000044.1, on the reverse strand, counting down.
CTCGCCTCGGCGACGACCGCCGCCAGCGCGGCCAGCATGGACAGGTCGACCGGCTCGGTCACCTCGCCGCCGCCCTCGGACCGGAAGCCGAGCACGAACTTCGACGCGTTGAGGATCTTGATGGCCAGCCGGCGGCCGATCTTGATCTGCCCGGTGTCGAAGGCGGTGTCGGTGCCGGGACGCCCGTTCGCGGCCCAGTAGCGGACCGCGTCGGAGCCGTACTCCTCCAGCAGGCCCATGGGCGTGACCACGTTGCCCTTGGACTTCGACATCTTCTTGCGGTCGGGGTCGAGGATCCACCCGGAGATCGCCGCGTGCCGCCAGGGCAGCCCGCCGTGCTCCAGGTGCGACCGCACGATCGTGGAGAACAGCCAGGTGCGGATGATCTCGTGGGCCTGGGGCCGCAGGTCCATCGGGAACACGCGGCGGAACAGGTCGTCGTCGCGCTCCCACCCGCCGGCGATCTGCGGGCTCAGCGACGACGTCGCCCAGGTGTCCATGACGTCGGGGTCGGCGGTGAAGCCGAGCGGCTTGCCCCGCTGGTCCTCCGAGAAGCCGGGCGGCACGTCGCTGGACGGGTCCATCGGCAGCGCCGACTCGGGCGGGACGATCGGCGCCTCGTAGACCGGCTCGCCGTCGGCGTCGAGCGGATACCAGACCGGGATCGGCACGCCGAAGAACCGCTGGCGGGAGATCAGCCAGTCGCCCGCCAGGCCCTCCACCCAGTTCTCGTACCTGACCCGCATGTGCGGCGGGTGCCACTCCAGCTCCCTGCCGCGCTCCAGCAGCTCGGCGCGCAGCTTCGGGTCCCTGCCGCCGTTGCGGATGTACCACTGGCGGGTGGTGACGATCTCGAGGGGCCGGTCGCCCTTCTCGTAGAACTTCACCGGCCGCTGGATCTTGCGCGGCTCGCCGTCCAGGTGGCCGGACTCGCGCAGCATCTCCACGATGCGCTCGCGCGCGCTGTGCACGGTCTTGCCGGCCAGCTCGGCGTACGGCTCGGCCGGCACGCCCTGCGGGGGCTCGGGGAGCATTCGGCCGTCCCAGCCGATCACCGGCCGGGTGGGCAGGTCGAGCTCGCGCCACCAGGTGACGTCGGTGACGTCGCCGAACGTGCAGATCATCGCGATGCCGGAGCCCTTGCCGGGCTCGGCGAGGTGATGGGCCACGACCGGCACCTCGACCCCGAAGATCGGGGTGCGGACGGTGGCGCCGAACAACGGCCGGTAGCGCTCGTCGTCGGGATGGGCGACCAGCGCCACGCAGGCCGGGATCAGCTCGGGGCGGGTGGTCTCGATCCACACCGTCTCCCCGCCGGGCCGCTCGAACCCTATGCGGTGGAAGGCGCCGGGCCACTCCCGGTCCTCCAGCTCGGCCTGGGCGACGGCCGTGCGGAACGTCACATCCCACAGGGTCGGGGCCTCGGCGACGTACGCCTCGCCGCGGGCGAGGTTGCGCAGGAACGCCCGCTGGGACGCCGCCCGGGCGTTCCCGTCGATGGTCGCGTAGGTCATCGACCAGTCCACCGACAGGCCGAGACGGCGCCACAGCTCCTCGAACGCCTTCTCGTCCTCGGCGGTCAGCCGCTCGCACAGCTCGATGAAGTTGCGGCGCGAGATCGGCACCTGCCGCTTGGCGTCCGGCTTCTCGGGCGGCGTGAAGTCCGGGTCGTACGGCATGGAGGGGTCGCAGCGCACCCCGAAGTGGTTCTGCACGCGGCGCTCGGTGGGCAGCCCGTTATCGTCCCACCCCATCGGGTAGAAGACCTCGCGCCCCCGCATCCGCTGGTAGCGGGCGATCGTGTCCGTGTGCGTGTAGGAGAAGACGTGCCCCACGTGAAGGGACCCGGAGACCGTGGGCGGCGGGGTGTCGATGGAGTACACCTCGTGCCTGCTCCGGGACCGGTCGAACCGGTAGGTGCCCTCGGCCTCCCAGCGCGCTACCCATACCGCTTCCAAGCCGTCGAGCGTCGGTTTCTCGGGCATGGCTGCGTGGAGTCGCTGTTCGGTCATGCCACCACATGGTATGGCGTGGACCGTCACCCCGCGGGGAGACACTAAGGTCGTTATCGAGGAGGAATCATGGCGGACATGGCACGGGAGGCCAAGCGCGAACTCAGCGCGACGGACAAGCCCGACATGCAGTGGCGGATCGTCGGCGGCCTGCTCGGCCTGGCGGTCGGCTTCTGCTCGCGCAAGCTTCTGGCGTTCGCGTGGGAGAGGGCGACCGGCAAGAAGCCGCCGGCGAGCGCCGACTCCCCCGAGATCGGGCTCGGCGAGGCCATCGCGTACGCCGTGGTGATGGGCCTGGGCATGGAGATCACGCGAATCGTCGTCACTCGCTCGGCGGCGAAGAAGTGGCGCTCCTGGAAGGACGCCGCCCGGGACCTCACTCCCTAGAAGCGGCCGGCTCCCCCGATTCCAGGGCCGTGAGGAAGTCGCTGGCCCACCTGTCCACGTCGTAGGTCGCGACCCTGCGCCTGAGCGAGCGCATCCGGCGCGCCAGCTCGTGCGGGGTCGCCCGCATCGCCGTCAGCATCGCCCGCTTCATGCCGGCGATGTCGTACGGATTGACCATGTACGCCTGGCGCAGCTCGTCGGCCGCGCCGGCGAACTCGCTCAGCACGAGCGCCCCGCGCAGGTCGTGGCGGCAGGCGACGTACTCCTTGGCGACGAGGTTCATGCCGTCGCGCAGCGGCGTGACGACCATGACGTCGGCCGCGCAGTAGAGCGCCGCCAGCTCCTCCTTCTGGTACGACTGGTGGAGGTAGGAGATCGGCATGCGGCCGAGCACGCCGTGCTCGCCGTTGATGCGCCCCACCCTCAGCTCGATGTCGTTGCGCAGCCGGATGTATTCGGCGACCCGCTCACGGGTGGGCGTGGCCACCTGCACGAAGACCGCCTCGTCGGGCTTGACCGCGCCGTCGTCGAGCAGCTCGCCGAACGCCTTGAGCCGCTGGCCGATGCCCTTGGTGTAGTCGAGCCGGTCGACGCCGAGCAGCACGTGCTCGGGGTCGCCCAGCTCGGCACGGATCTCCTTGGCCCGCTGCTGGATGCGCGGCTCGCGGACGAGCTGGTCCATCTCGCCGAAGTCGACCGAGATCGGGAACGACTCGGCACGGACCGTCCGGTCCTCAAGCTGGATCGCGTTGCGGAGGTGCGGCAGGCCGAGCAGGCGGCGGCACAGCCGCAGGAAGTTGTGGGCGCCTCCCGGCCGCTGGAAGCCCACGAGATCGGCCCCGAGCAGCCCTTCGAGGATCTCGTTGCGCCAGGGCAGCTGGTAGAACAGCTCGCCCGGCGGGAACGGGATGTGCAGGAAGAAGCCGATCTTCAGGTCGGGCCGCAGCCTGCGCAGCATCGCGGGCACGAGCTGGAGCTGGTAGTCCTGCACCCACACGACCGCGCCCGGCGAGGCGGCGTCCGCGGCCGCGCGGGCGAACCGCTCGTTGACGGCCCGGTAGGCGTCCCAGAGCACGCGCGAGTAGACGGGCGTGGCGACGACATCGTGATAGAGCGGCCACAGCGTGGCGTTGGAGAAGCCCTCGTAGTAGAGCTCGACCTCGAGCTGGGACAGCGGGATGGGGATCAGGTGCATCCCGTCGTGGTCGAAGGGCTTCAGCTCCTCCCCCGCCGCTCCGGTCCAGCCGAGCCAGGCCCCGTCACGCCGTTGCATGACGGGCGCGATGGCGGTGACGAGCCCGCCCGGGCTGCGCCGCCATTCGTTCTCGCCCACGCGATCGACCGGCAGCCGGTTCGCGACGATCAGAAACGAGCTGGTGCCACGCATGAATCCCCTCCAGGTGGTCGCCTGTGACCACCATACGGAAAGTCACCAGTGCCCCCATACCCGTAAGAACATGCACAATCCACGCCTATCACTGTGAGAATGATCTCACGCAGCTCATCCGGGGTCGCCAACAGGTTTAGACCAATCGGTGACACTTCTCTATCTGGAAGATCAGGGCGACCGGAGAGTGCCGATTGGGACGGGCGCCGGGTGTCCGCCTGGCGGCGGGGAGCCTCGGGGGTGCCGGCCTGGGTGCCTCGGGGGCCGGCTTGGGGGCCTCGAAGGGTGGACTTGGGGGGCTTCGGGGGGTGGTCAGCTTGGCGGCAGGGCGTTCTGGCGGCGCAGGTCCGCGCGCACCGCGGCGGCGAGTCTCCTGGTGGCGGCCCGGTTCAGCGCCCCGCCGGCCACGGCTCCGGTGAGGAAAGGCCCGAGGGTGGTGAGATGGCGGCCGAGCGTGCGCATCAGGCGGTTGCGCAGGGCGGTCTTCGCGGCGGTCCCGAGAGCGATCGTGGCCGAGCCGGGGGCGAGGGGGTTGACGCCCCGCTGCTTCGACCAGGCGAGCGCGAACGCGGCCGCCCTCTGGGTTCCGTTGCCGGGGACCTTCACGCCGTACACCTCGTGCAGCTCGGCGAGGAGCTTCACCTCGATGGCCGCGACGACCAGCGTCTCGGCCACGATCTGGGCGGGTGCGGACAGCAGCAGCGGCGGGGCGGCGAACTCCGCCGCGGCGAGCGCTCCGCCGACCGCGCCGACCGCCGTCGTCGCCTTCGCCGCGGTCCTGACGAGATCGTCGGCGAGCTGCTCGCCGGTGAGCCCGTAGTGGTGGTCCCGCAGTGTCTCGTAGTCCCTGACCGGTAACCGCGGGGCGATGTTCATGAAGACGTCGGCCAGCCATCGCCCCCGGCCGACGCCGCGTTCCCGTGTCTTCGCGGCGGACCTTGCCAAGGCCCCGCTGAGGCGGCCGAGCAGCCGACGCCGCTCGGCCCCGTCCGTCTCCTCAGGGGCCACGAGTTTGCCGACAAGGTCGGCCACCTCGTTGTTTGATTCATCCGCTGCTGAAGTCACGGACCCTCCCAAGGGTCTCCTAGGCGGCGCACTCGCGGCAGACCTGCTGGCCGTTCTTCTCTGAGGCCAGCTGGCTGCGGTGATGCACCAGGAAGCACCGCGAGCAGGTGAATTCGTCGGCCTGCCGAGGAATCACCCGCAGCGAAAGCTCCTCGTTCGACAGATCCGCCCCCGGCAGCTCCAACGACTCGGCCAGATCGGTCTCGTCGATGTCAATGCTGCCCGACGACTTGTCGCTCCTACGCGCCTGGAGTTCCTGGAGGCTGTCCTCGTTCAGATCGTCGTCGGTCTTACGCGGGCTGTCGTAGTCGGTAGCCATCTGCTACTCCATCCCCCTCATCTATCTGCCTGCGCCTGTGTCGCGCGTGGATAACGCTCGGAAGGCCGGTGTTGTGCCCGCGGGGGCCGCTAAATTGTGCATTCGGTACCCGCTTGAACGAACACTGAACCTTCCGACACGCGAGGGGCATCCCACCTGGGACTGCGGTTAGCCAAATATGGCGAAAACCACAGTATCGGCGGTATCCCCACCGCGTTCGACGGCACATCCAACCACATGTACGGCGTGCACGCTCCATCAGCGCGCCGACTGCGGCGTCCCCGGAGACGCCCCGGCTCCGGAGAGACGCACCGTCACCACGAGACCACCCCCGTCGCGGGGGACGGCGGCGACCGTTCCGCCGTGCGCGCGAACGATCGCGCGCACGATGGACAGGCCGAGACCCGCGCCCTTGGCGGATTGAACCCGGTCGGCATTCAGCCGCCGGAACGGCTCGAACAGGCTCTCCACCTCGTACGCGGGAACGTGCGGTCCCGTGTTCGCGACCTGAACAACCGCACCCCCGTCCACAATTCCCGTCCGGACCCATACTTTTCCGGACTCGCCAAGATTGTGCTTGATGCCGTTCTCGACGAGGTTGGACACGCAGCGTTCTATGAGGACGGGGTCGCCCGTCGTGGCCGCCGGGTGGAGGTCGTGCTCGACCGTGACGCCCTCTTCCTCGGCGAAGGGTGCCAGCTGCTCCACCGCCGTCCTGGCTACCTCCCGGACGTCCACGGGCTTTCGCACCGACAGCTCACGCTCGCTGCGGGCGAGCAGCAGCAGGCCCTCGATCAGCCGCTCGTTGCGCGCGGTGGTGCCGAGCAGCGTGCGCCCGAGCACCTTGAGGTCGTCCGACGCCTCGGGGTCGGACAGCGCCACCTCCAGCACCGTACGGTTGATCGCGAGCGGCGTCCGCAGCTCGTGCGAGGCGTTGTCCACGAACCTGCGCTGCGCGTCGAAGGCGGTGTTGAGCCGGGTGAGCATCGCGTCGAAGGTGTCGGCCAGCTCCTTCAGCTCGTCGTCCGGGCCCTGGAGGGCGATGCGCTCGTGGGCGAGCGAGGTCTCCGACAGCTTCCGCGCGGTCGCCGTCATCTTCATCACCGGCCGCAACGCCCGATCGGCCACGAGATATCCCAGCATCAGCGCCAGGATCCCCACGCCCAGCAGGGCCAGCAGCGCCCGCTTCAGCAGCTCGGCCCGTGCCACGGCGGTGACCTCCGCCTGCGACTGGGCGAACTGGTGGTTGGCCTCGTCGATCCACTCCTGCGGCACGCTCCCGCGCGGGAGGAAGATCTGCGGCACGCTCTGCCAGCCGATGTCGATCGCCTGGCCGATCAGCACGTACATGACCATCACCAGCAGCGCGCCGGCGACGAAGACCAGCGCGGCGTACGTGAGGGTCAGACGCCAGCGGATGCTGACGCGGTTCTGCAGCGACCTGATCTCGTTGAGCAGGTTGCCCCGCTGCACGGGATGGGCGACCAGCGGCGGCGGACCGTCCCAGGCGGGCGGGCCGCTGGGCGGCGGCGGCACCTGGCTGCGGTAGGGACCGGTGCCCATCGGGCTCGACATCCGGCGGGTGGGACCCGCCGGGCCGCGGCCGCCGGCCGGAGCCGCCGCGCCCGGAGGGGTCACGTCCGGCGAGGCCGCGTCCGGCGAGGTCGCGGCGGCGTCCGGTTCCCCTGGCGACGGAAGGATCCGGGGCGTCCTCCTCTCGGAGGCGTCACGCGATTCGCTCACAGGGCCCCCTCCCCCGGGACGTGGCGGTGGCGCGGGTCGTCACAGCCGGTATCCGACGCCGGGCACGGTCTCGATGACCGGTGGATCGCCCAGCTTCTTGCGCAGCGTCATCATGGTCACCCTCACCACGTTGGTGAACGGGTCGATGTTCTCGTCCCACGCCTTGTCGAGCAGGTCCTCCTGGCTGACGACGGCGCCCTCTGCCCGCATCAGCTCCTCCAGCACCGCGAACTCCTTCTTGGTGAGGTGGATCTCGGTTCCGTCCCGCGTCACCTGGCGCCTGCCGGGGTCGAGCCGGATGCCGGCGCGTTCGAGCACGGGCGGCAGAGGCGGCGCGGACCTGCGGCCGAGCGCGCGCACCCGGGCCACGAGCTCCATGAACACGAACGGCTTGGCCAGATAGTCGTCGGCGCCCAGCTCCAGACCCTCGACCTTGTCGTCCACGTCGCCCGCGGCCGTCAGCATGATGATCCGCGAGGCCGACCGCTCGGCGACCAGGCGGCGGGCCACCTCGTCGCCGTGCACCTTGGGCAGGTCACGGTCGAGCACGATCACGTCGTAGTCGATGTAGGCGGTCTTCTCCAAGGCGGCCGCGCCGTCGTAGGCGACGTCCACGGCCATCGCCTCCCGGCGGAGGCCTGTGGCGATCGCGTCCGCGAGCACCCGCTCGTCCTCCACCACAAGCACGCGCATCAAGTCCTCCTAGCTGGCATGAGGCCCCTCATTGTGGACTTAGCCGGCGTAAGCCGCCGGTAAGCGGTTCCTGCGCTCTACGTGACGTAGAGCACAGAAATTCATAGGTTTACGGTCGCTCCGGACATGGGTAAGGCCCGTGACACCCTCCATTGTCGTGTGCCGGGGAAGGGTGCGCCTCTCCGCAGGATCCGTGCCGGAGCCCCCCGTGACACGTTTCGCCCCCTGAGAAAGAAGGTGAGATGGGCGAGTTCACGACCACGATCGAAACCAGGCTCGACCAGGCCTACAAGGGTCTTGAAGAGGCCACCACGAGCGGGGACGACTTCCTCGCCGACACCCTCACCGCCGAGATCGAGGACCTGCACCGCCTCGCCGAAGATCACGGCATCGACATCCAGCGCTGACCGGAACCGAAACTGACGAGGGGGCCCGCCGCAAGGCGGGCCCCCTCGCCTGTACCCAGGGCGAAGCCAGGACGAACGCGCGGCGAAGCCTCCTCGAACCCGACGCGAATTCACGGGCGTCGAGGACGTCGCGCGGGAGCCCGGCCTCGGCGGCAGGCAGCAGCGATCAAGCGATGCGACCGAGCAGCGGCACGCGCGGGCCGCGTCAGTCGCGCTCGGGGTCGAGGGGGACGAGCAGGTCGTGCAGCTCCTCGAACAGCCCCGGGGCCGCGCTCAGCGCCATGTCCGGGCCGACCGGTTTGCCCTTCAGGCCGGCGACGCGGGCCCCGGCCTCCGCGGCGATCAGGCCCGCCGCCGCGTGGTCCCAGTAGTTGGTGCCGCGCTCGTAGTAGGCGTCGACCCGTCCCGCGGCGACCGAGCAGAGATCGATCGCGCACGAGCCGCCGCGCCGGATGTCCCTGATCTGGGGCAGCACCTGCGCCAGCACCTCGGCCTGCACCCGGCGCCGTCCGGCCGCGTAGCCGAACCCGGTGGCGACGAGGGCCTTGGCCAGCGGGACCCCGGTGTTGCAGCGCAGCCGCTCGCCCCTCAGCCAGGCGCCGCCGCCCTTCGACGCCGTGAACACCTCGCCGCGCGGCACGTTGTGCACCACTCCGGCGACGATCTCGCCGTCCACCTCCACGCCGATGCTCACCGCCCAGTCGGGCAGGCCGTACAGGAAGTTGACGGTGCCGTCGATGGGGTCGACGACCCACCGGACGACGCCCTCGCCGGGGGTGTCGCCGCCCTCCTCGCCGAGGACGGCGTCGTGCGGCCTGGCCGCGGCGATCCTGGCGCGGATCAGCTCCTCGGCGGCCCGGTCGAGCGCGGTGACGACGTCGGTGGGGCTCGACTTGGTGGCCAGCACCTCGGGCCGCGCGGGCCGCTTGGCGAGGAGCATCTGACCGGCCTCCTCGGCTATGCCGGTCGCCAGCTCCAGCAGCTCCTCCACCCGCGCGCGGTCATGCCGGTCCTCCCGCTCGTCCATCCTGACCTGCCCCCTCCTCGTAGGTGCTCACACCGAAACGGCCGGCGCGGAGCGCCGGCCGCACGAGTGACATCCTCCCAAACCAGGATGTACCGCCATTCAACGGTCAGCTCAGGGACGGCGGCAGGGTCCACTCCTCTCCCAGGACGTGCTGCGCCAGGAAGGCCAGGACGGTCTCATACCAGGCGACCGCGTTGCCGGGCTTGAGCACCCAGTGGTTCTCGTCGGGGAAGTAGAGGAACTTCGACTCGACCCCCGAACGCTGGAGGTCCCACCACAGCCGCAGGCCCTCGCCGATCGGCACGCGGTAGTCCTTGTCGCCGTGGATCACCAGCATCGGCGTCCTGATGTCGCCCAGCGACCGGTGGGGCGACAGCCGGGCGTAGCGGGCGGACCCGAGGGCGCCGAACTCGCGCTGCCAGAAGTTGGCGCCGTCGGTGGTGCCGGCGAACTGGTCGAGGTTCCACAGCGACGCGTGCGTCACGACGGCCCGGAACCTGTCGGTGTGCCCGGCGACCCAGTTGGCCATGTAGCCGCCGAACGAGCCGCCCATCGCCGCCGTCCGCTGCTCGTCGATCTCCGGCAGTTTGAGGCATTCGTCGGTGATCGCCATGAGGTCGGCGTGGGTCACCGGCCCCCAGTCGCCCCAGCCCCGCTGGATCATGTCCTGGCCGTAGCCCGTGGACATGCACGGGTCGGGCAGCAGCACGGCGTAGCCGTGCCGGGCCATGATCCAGGGGTTCCAGCGCCAGCTCCAGTCGTTCCAGCTCGACACCGGGCCGCCGTGGATCCACAGCAGGAACGGCGCCGGGTTCTCGGCGGTCGCCTCCGCGGGGACGACCAGCCAGCCCCGGATCTCGGTGCCGTCCTCGGCCGTCGCGGTCACCTCGGTCAGCGTGCCGGGCAGGTCGAGCGGCGGCGTGGGCGCGGGCAGCGTGGTGACCGACCCGTCGGCGGCCACGCGCACCGGACGCGGCGGCGAGTCGATCGCTCCGCGCAGGGCGTAGACCGAACCGTCGGGGGCCGGGCACAGCTCGGTGTACGCGCCGTCGTCCGAGGTCAGCCTGGTGACCTCGCCGTCCAGGGTGGCGCGGAAGACCGGCCGGCGGCCCTGGTGGTCGGCGGCGAAGAACAGCTCCCGGGAGGAGGGCGCCCATGCGACGGACGCGGGGAAGATCTCCTCGGCGACCGCGTGCCCTTCGCCGGTGGACAGGTCGACCACCCACAGGTCGATCGCGATCGGCGTCTCCTCGGTGCCGTGGTGCTCCCTCAGGCAGGCGACATGCCGCCCGTCGGGCGAGACCCTGACCGGCCCGATGAAGTCGTGCCCCGCGGACGTCGCCAGCGTGCGCCGGGATCCGTCCGCGGCGTCGACGGCGACCAGGTCCCAGCGCACGTCGCCGTTCCCCAGCGAAACCCGCCAGCTCGTGAGCACGGTGCGCCCGTCGGGAGTGACGTCGAACGACAGGTTCTCGTCCAGCGCGCCGCCGGGCTCCGGCGTGAGGTCGCGCACGTCCTCCAGGCCCTCGCGCGCCGCACGGCCCGCGAAGAGCCGGGTCTGCGCCGGGCCGAGGTCGTGGTCCCAGTAGCGCACCGGATAGCCCTCGTGCAGGATCGCGCTGACCCCGGCCTCGTCGCGGGCCTTGCGGCGCTCCTCCTCGGTGGCGGCGTCGCCGGGCAGCACCCCGGAGGCGTAGACGACGGTGCCGCCGGCCGCCCGCACAGCGGAGACCCCGCCGGGGCGGGTGGCGAAGCGCACCGGCTCGCCGCGCTCGGGCAGCAGCCACAGGGCGGCCGTGTCGCCGCTGCTCTCCTTCACCGTCTCGTCGGGCCTGCGGGAGACGAAGAACAGGGTCCCGTCTGGGGCGAACTCGGCCCCCGCCTCTCCCTTCGCCGACCGGGTCAGCCGGTGGGGCTCGCCCCCGGGGTCCTGGGGGATCTCCCACAGTGCCGTGCCGTACGACTTGCCGTCGGGGTTGAGGGACTGGACCACGGACACGAGCCGGGTCCCGTCGGGCGACAGCCGCAGGGCGTTCACGCGCGGCAGAGCCGTGTATTCGCGGATGTCCGGAAATTGGGTCACCGCTCGAACCTACTCTCTGACGCACGCACCACCCAAGCCGTCAGGCGCGCACGGAACCGTCGTACCCGCCGCGTAAGGTGTGGCGCATGGTGAGCACCAACGGATACGACGCCCTTCTCGTCGTCTCCTTCGGCGGGCCGGAGAAGCCCGAGGACGTCATGCCGTTCCTGGAGAACGTCGTGCGCGGCCGGGGCGTGCCGCGTGAGCGGCTGCTGGAGGTCGAGGCGCACTACCAGGGGTTCGGCGGGGTCAGCCCGATCAACCAGCAGTGCCGCGACCTCATCGCCGCGCTCGACGTGGACCTGCCGGTCTACTGGGGCAACCGCAACTGGCACCCGTTCCTGGAGGACACGGTCCGGCAGATGAAGGACGACGGCGTCCGCAAGGCGGCGGCCTTCGTCACCGCGGCCTACAGCTCCTACTCGTCCTGCCGGCAGTATCTCGACGACATCGCCCGTGCCCGCGCCGCCGTCCCCGGCGCTCCGGAGATCGTCAAGCTCCGCCATTACTACGACCATCCCGGCTTCATCGCGGCGATGGCCGACCACACCCGCGAGGCCCTCGACCGGCTGCCCGCCGACGTCCGTGAGCAGGCCCGTCTCGTGTTCACCGCGCACAGCATCCCCGTCTCCATGGCCCGCACGGCCGGGCCCACCGGAGGCGCGTACGAGGCCCAGCTCAGGCGGGCCGCCGAGCTGGTGACCGCCCAAGTCGATGAGGCACGGCTCGACGAGGGGCGGGCGTGGGACCTGGTGTGGCAGAGCCGCAGCGGTCCGCCGCAGGTGCCCTGGCTGGAGCCCGACGTCTGCGACCACCTGGAGACGCTGCACGCCGAGGGCGTGCCGTCGGCGGTCCTGGTGCCCATCGGGTTCGTCTCCGACCACATGGAGGTCGTCTACGACCTCGACGTGGAGGCGGCGGCCACGGCCGAGAAGCTCGGCATGGCCCTCACCAGGGCCTCGACCGCGGGCACCCATCCGCGGTTCGTCTCGATGGTGGCCGAGCTGCTGGCCGAGCCCGAGCCCGTGCCATGCGCGGCGACCTGCTGCCCCGCCCCCGTCCGCCCCGCCGCACGGCCCGGCCGGTAGCGGCGCCACGGCGGGACGGCCGGCAGCCTCCCGCCGCACGGCCCGTCCAGTAGCGGGGTCCGTCAGGTCCCTCCGCCCGCGTGTCCCCCGCGTCAGGAGGCGTACGCGCGGGCGTACGCGTCGGCGAGCGACAGGACCTTGTTCACGTAGTCCCAGGAGTGGTTGTAGAACCACACGGCCTTCCTGAGCTTCTCGCCGCCCGCGCCGGCCCCGTTGGCGCACAGGTATTTGGCGGCCGACGGCACCGCGTCGTAAGGGCTCCAGATGTCCGCCTCACCATCGCCGTCGCCGTCCACGCCGTACGCCTTCCAGGTGGCGGGCATGAACTGCATCGGCCCGAGCGCCCCGGCCGACGAGGGGCCGTTGTTGCGGCCGTGGCTGCTCTCGACCTGGCCGATCGCGGCGAGGACGGTCCACGAGAGTCCGGGGCAGACGGTGGCGGACCGCTGGTAGAGGTCCAGGTAGCTCGTGGGCCGCCCCACCAGGGCACGTCCGGGGGTCGCCGTGGCCCGCGGCCGTACGGCGGCCGCGCCGACCCGCGCGACCTGCGCGCCCCTGCCGAGCAGGCGCGTGACGGCCTTGTCGCTCACCTTGGCCGGGTCGCCGTGCACCAGCACCACGACGCCGGAGGGGAAGCCGAGCCTGCGGCCCAGGTCCTGGCTGACCAGGCCGTCCACGCCGGGCAGCCCGAGCGAGGCCGAGGCCGCCAGGCGCAGCCTGGGACCCCGGTCGATCTGGTATTCCGCACCCAGCACCATGCCGAGACGTTTGATCGTCGCCGGGTCCACGACCAGCTCGCCCCGGGCGAGCGCGCTCCACACCTCCGGGTGGTCGGCCACGTTCTTCGGCGTCCACGACCGGAACGTCGCCGGGTCGACGGCGAGCAGCCGCAGGGCCGTGCCGGACACGTGCACCTGGCCGCCGTCGGCGACCGCCACCTTCTGCACGTGCCGCAGCTTGGCGATCTTCAACAGGGTGCTCTGCGGCACCTGCTTCGGGGAGATCGCCATCAGGTGCGGCAGCGTGACCTGCACGCCGGGCCCGCCGACGACGGGCGCGCTCGACGGCAGCGTGCGGTCGGGCACGAGGCTCTGCGCCGTCGCCCGCGCGGCCGGAAGGGGGTTGTCGCCCCGCGTGCGGTCCTTCTCCGCCGGGCCGCCGCCGGCCGCGAGCGCGCCGTCGCCCGGCCAGGTGGCCAAAAAGGCGGTGCCCGCGGCCATGACGCTGAAGATCACGACCGCGAGGCCGGTCACGATCGGACGGAGCCGCGTAGAGGCGGAATGAGTGGACGACCTCACCTCAGCCCCTCCACCCCCGGTGCGGAAAAATCACTTGCCACATGATAAGCGGGTACGCGATGGTCAAACCGGAGACAAACGCCGTCCGCGTGTCCCGGGACCACCCGGGGCCGCCGCCGCTGTCGCACGGCCGGCCCGGACGCACACGCACCTCAGTGCAGAACCACGCACCTCAGTGCAGAACACAGTGCCGAAGGGGAAACACAATATGGTCGGGCCGTATCGGGGGCTGTTCGGCACGCCCGGAGTCAAGGGCTTCGTCATCGCGGGGTTCATCGGGCGGGCGCCCATGTCGATGCTCGGCATCGGCGTCATCCTGCTGATCACCGCGATCACCGGCTCGTACGCGAAGGCGGGCGCGGTGGCGGCGACCTTCTCGATCGCGGTCGCCGTGGCCGGGCCCCTCACCGGGCGGCTGGTGGACCGGTTCGGCCAGGCGCGGGTGCTGGTCCCGCTGGTGCTGCTGCACGCCTGCTCGCTCACCGCCCTGATGCTGTGCGCCCACTCCGGGACGCCCGAGTGGACGCTGTACGCCGCCGGTGCGGTGTCGGGGGCCACCGGGATCTCGCTCGGCTCACTGGTCCGGGCCCGCTGGTCGCACGTGCTCGCCGATCCCGCCAAGCTGCACACCGCGTTCTCGTTCGAGTCCGTGGCCGACGAGTTGATCTTCGTCGGCGGCCCTGCCTTCGTGACCGCGCTCACGATCGCGATCAACCCGTACGCGGGCCTGATCGCCGCGATCGTGCTGACCGTGTCGGGCACGCTGGCCTTCGCCGCGATGCGCGGCACCGAACCGCCCGCCGTACGGCACCGGGGGGCGGCCGGGTCCCCGATCGCGATCCCGGGCGTGGCCCTGCTGTCGGCGGTGTTCCTGGCGATGGGCGCCGTGTTCGGCTCCGTCGACATCATCACCGTGGCCTTCGCGGAGGAGCACGGCAGCAAGGGCGCGGCCGGTCTGCTGCTCGCGTCGATCGCGTGCGGCAGCGCGGTCTCCGGCCTGTGGTACGGCTCGCGGCACTGGAAGATCAGCCTGCGCTCCCGGTTCGTCCGCGGGCTCTCGCTGTTCGCCGCCGGGCTCACGCCGGTGCTGCTGATGCGCGACGTGCGGGTCATGGCGCTGGCGCTGTTCGTCGCCGGCCTGTCCATCTCGCCCACCATCATCACCGGGTTCTCGCTGGTGGAGCGCATGGTCCCGGCGGCCCAGCTCAACGAGGGCATGGCGTGGGTCACCACCTCGATCAACCTCGGCGTGGCCGTGGGCTCCTGGGCGGGCGGACGGCTGACCGACGCGTTCGGGGCGTCCAACGCGTACGGCTTCTCCTACGCCTGCGCGTTACTCGCGGCCGTCGTGGGCCTGGCCGGCTCCGCGCTGGTCCGGGTGCGTCACCAGCACACGAACTGAGACCGGCGGCCCGTAGGCAGCGGAACGTCTCATGAGTAGTGTTCATGTCCACCCCGGGGCACGGTGCCGGGGCGAGGAGGAGCATGGACGCCTTCGTCAACTGGGCGCGCAACCAGTCGGTCACCCCCGCGGAGGTCCGCGTCCCGGCCTCGGTGGCCGAGGTCGCCGACGCCGTGCGGGACGCCGCGAAGACGGGCCGGCGGGTACGCATGACCGGCACGGGGCACTCGTTCACCGGGGTCGCGCTCACCGACGGCATCCTCCTGCGGCCCGGCGCTCTGACCGGTGTCCTCGACGCGGGCGACGGATGGGTCAAGGTCGCCGCGGGCACCCCGCTCCACGCGCTCAACGAGGAGCTCTACCGACGCGGCCTGGCGCTGGCCAACATGGGCGACATCACCGCCCAGACCGTCGCGGGGGCGATCCAGACCGGGACCCACGGCACCGGCAGGCACGTCGGCGGGCTCGCCGACCAGGTCGTCGAGCTGGAGATGGTGCTCGCCGACGGCTCCGTGACGACCGTGCGCGAGGGCGACCTGTTCGACGCGGCCCGGGTCGGCCTCGGCGCGCTGGGCGTGCTGACCGCCGTCACGTTCCGGGTGGAGCCCGCGTTCCTGCTGCGCAACCGCCGCGAGCCGATGGCGTTCAGCCGGATCCTCGACACCTTGGACGACCTGACGGAGGCCGACGACCATCTCGACTTCTTCTGGCTCCCCCACACCGACACCTGCCTGGTCAAGCGCAACAACCGCGACGCCGGCCCGGCCCGGCCGCCCGCCGCCTTCAAGCGCTGGCTCGACAACGTCTTCCTGGAGAACACGCTGTTCGGCGCGGCCTGCGCCCTCGGGGCCCGCTTCCCCGGCGCGGTGCCCTCGATCAACGGGATCTCCGCGCGCGTGCTCGGCACGTCGGAGTGCGTCGACACCTCTTACAAGATCTTCACGTCGGTGCGCGAGGTGCGCTTCCTGGAGATGGAGTACGCCATCCCGCGCCACCACCTCGCCCAGGCCCTGCGGGAGACCCGGGACCTCGTGGAGAGGGCGGGCTGGCCGATCACCTTCCCGGTAGAGGTGCGGGTCACGCCGCCCTCGGACGCCTGGCTGTCCACCGCGTACGGCAGGCCCTCGGCGTACGTCGCCTGCCATGTCTACCGCCAGGCGCCTGACCCGGCGTACTTCGAGGGCGTGGAGGAGATCATGGTCAGGCTGGGGGGCCGGCCCCACTGGGGCAAGCTGCACACCCGCGACGCGGACTACCTGCGTGGCGTCTATCCGAGGTTCGGCGATTTCCTCGCCCTGCGCCGCGAAATGGACCCGGACGGGCTGTTCTCCAACGATTACCTCGACCGGGTGCTCGGCGCGTCGCGGGAAGGCTGACCCCATCCCCGCGTAAAGTCCCTCTCCACGGTCCGGCGTCTTCCGCGTGTCGCGTTGCCCGCGCCGGCCCTCGGGCAGGCACATTGCGGAGCACGGGCACACCAGAGCCCGGCGCGCCACTCGAACCCGAGGGAGCAAGCAGGAATGAGACCCTCCCGCAGGTCCGGCCGCACGGCGTACGGCACGGTCACGCCGCCGTGCGCCGCGCCCGTGCCGTACGGACGGGCGGTGGGCGCGCACCACCTGAGGAGACACGACCCTCGCTCTCGCCTTGTGGGCCGGATCGGCGGCGCGGCCGCCGTCCACGGACTGCCGCTCCCACACGACCGACAGGTTGCGGAAAGGTGAACGCGAAAAATGTGACCGGCGTCACAACACCTGCCTCGCCCCCTGGCGAGGCGATGTTCGGACATGCCGGGTACGGTGCTGGAAGGCAACCGGCTCACGCGAGAGACTCAAGGGTCCGGGGGAAGACAGAGCACGACGACGAAGGGACTCGCATGCAGGAGCTCCGTCTCGTCGCGGTAAGTGAGGACGGAACGTACCTCGTCCTGGCGACGGCCGGGCGAGGCACGCGCTTCACGCTGCCCGTCGACGACCGGCTCCGCGCTGCGGTCCGCGGCAACTTCTCCCGTCTCGGCCAGTACGAGATCGAAGTGGAGAGCCCGTTGCGTCCCAAGGAGATCCAGGCGCGCATTCGTGCCGGCGAGACGGCGGAGGAGATCGCGGCCACCGCCGGTATTCCGGTGGAGAGAGTCCGCTGGTTCGAGGGACCGGTTCTCCAGGAACGCGAATACATGGCCCAGCAGGCCCAGCGGGTCTCGGTCCGCATGCCGGGCGAGACGACCCCCGGGCCCACTCTCGGCGACCTGGTCGCCGAGCGGCTCACCCGGCGCGGCGTGCCCGCCGACGAGATCGACTGGGACTCCGCGAAGCGCGACGACAACCTGTGGCGCGTGCGGCTCGGCTTCGTCTGGAACGGCCACACACGCCACGCCGAGTGGCTCTTCGACCCGCG
Source organism: Microbispora hainanensis (assembly GCF_006874475.1). GTDB lineage: Bacteria > Actinomycetota > Actinomycetes > Streptosporangiales > Streptosporangiaceae > Microbispora > Microbispora hainanensis. Next base: position 40,509 of record NZ_VIRM01000044.1, on the reverse strand, counting down.
CCGCCGTCACATCACCCCCAACGACGACGAGGCCATGCGCCTGTCGGCCGCCGAATACGTCGAGCCCGAGCGGGACGACGCCACGGTGCGTCCCTTCATGCCCCGCCTGGCGTCCAAGCTCGCCCCGGTGCCGCCGCTGCCCATGGAGTCCCCTTCCCGCCGCGACGAGCCGGGTCTCAGCGTGCCCGCCGTACGCTCCGAGCCCGCCGCGCTCCCCGAGCCCGTGCCGCCACCGCGCCTGAGCCCGCCGCTGCGCGCGGAGACCGGCCGGCCCGAGCGGCCCGAGCCGTACGCGGACGAGCCGGCGGCGTACCGGCCCGAGCTGACCCCGGTGCCCTTCCGGCTGCCGCAGTCGCTCCTCGCCGGCCCCGATGTCGCGGTTCCGCCGCCCGCCGCCGAGATCAGGGCGGAGAGCCCGGCCCCGACCGCGTCTGCGGCCGAGGCCGCTCCTCCGCGTACGCCCGCCGACGCCGCCCCGGCCACCGGAGACGGCGCGAGCCGCACGGACGCTCAGGACATGGCGGGACGGCAGGCCGCGGCGCAGGCTGCCGCGGATGCCACGCATGCGCCTGCGGCGCAGGACGCTGTGGCCGGCGGGGCCGGTGCCGCCGCCGGGGCCGCCGTCCCGGCCACCGCGACGCCTCCCGCTGGAACGGCGGACATGCAGGAAGCCGCGCCTCCGGTGACGCCCGTGGAGCGGACAGCTCCCCAGGACGTGACGACGACCACGAGCACCGCTGCCGGATCCACTGTGGGTTCGGGGACGACTGTGGGTTCCGGGACGACTGTGGGTTCGGGGACGACAGACGCCGCGGCCACGGACGACGTGGCCGCTGTGGCGTCCGCCCAGAACGCCGAGGCCCACGCCGACGCCCGCGAGAGCGCGGAGGCCCCCGTGGAGGCCCCTGCGGGTACTCCCCTGGAAGCCGCCGTGGAGGCTGCTGTGCCTGCCGAGACCGAGCAACCGGCCGGCGCGCCCGCGTCGCAGCCGGTCGCCGACGCGGCGCCGGTCACGGCCGCGGCTACGGACACGAACACGACTGCCCACACGAACACGACTGCGGACACGACTGCCCACCCGGCCGAGGGCGGTGCCACGGACGAATCGTCTCCGGCGGCCGCCGCTCCCGTCACCGTGCCCGCACCTGCTCCGCCGGCGGAGCCCGCGAAGGACGCCGCTGCGAGCCCCGCGCCCGAAGCAACAACGGTGAGCGTGCCCGCGCCGAGCACGCCCGCGGAGGGCGCGGCCGAAGCAACAGCGGTGAGCGTGCCCGCGGAGGGCGCTGCGGAGAGCACCGCGGCGCCCACTACTGTGCCCACAACTGTGCCCACGCCGAAGCCCACCCCGGCGCCTGCCGCTCCGGCGACTCCTGCCGCTCCTGCGGCGGACGCCACCGCGCCCGCGGCCCCGGCGGCAGCAAAGGCCGTGCCAGAGGCTCCGGCTGCGCAGGCCGCGCCGCCTGCGCGGCCCGCGGCCGAGGCCGCACCCGCAGCTCAGGCGCCCGCACCACAGCCCGCGCCGCAGGGACCCGCAGCACAGCCCGCTGCGCAGGCTCCCGCTGCCGCGCCGACGCCCCGGTCGGGGGACGCACGGAAGGCGCAGCGCACGGGCGACGGGTCCAAGGACGGGGCGAAGGAGGCGCAGAAGGAGGCGCAGAAGGAGGCTCAGAAGGACGCCAAGCCCGAGACGCCCGCGCCGCCCGTCCCGAAGCCGGCTCCCCCGCGGCCCCGCAAGTCGCGTGGACGCCGGGCGTCGGTGCCGACGTGGGACGAGATCATGTTCGGCGCGCGCAAGCAGGACTGACCGCGCGGGGCACGGCGGCTTCCTGACGCCGGGGCTGAGCCGCCCACGGCATCGGTGCGGGCATAGCCGAACCGGCGTTGGCACGACTCCAGGTATGAAGGCCGGCCGGCGGGTCCGCGAACTCGCCGGCCGGCCTTCCGCCGTCTGCCCGGCCCGCTCGCGGTCCTGGGCAGACGCACGTTCCGTCCGGATGTTCCTCCCACTGCGTCCTCGTCGCCCAAGGACGCGTACCGGGGAGGCTCGATCTGCGGCGTGACCGCACACGCCCTGCCCGGGATCCCACGCGAGACGGGCCGCATGGGGCGTCCGGAACAGTTCCGCACGATCATGGATCTTGTCCTGCGTCCCGTCCATCGAGGATCTTCCGTAATGCACCCCTTTCCCGGCGTACGGCCGGGGCTCGGGGCCTTCCCCCACGGAGGTTCTCCTTGCGTCGACGATCACGGTGGACACGCGTACGCGTGATCCGGCGACCGCCGCCGTGACCGCCGGCCCGCTGGTCGCGCTTCCCCAGACGGCGCACGCGGCGGTCACGGGGCCACCGCCGCAGGCGCCCGCGCACCTACCGGCCGATGGAGCAGCCTTTCACCATGATTTAGACGGTCGCCAGTCAGGAGGGACTGCGACAGAACGAGACGGCTGAGCTGTTCGACCGCGCGTCCATGACGCCGGCCGACGCGTCGATCGTCGTCCGAGGAGCGAGGTTCGACTCGCCGATCGACCTGTGGCGGCCGGAGAGCGCCACTATGCCGGCCGTACGTGAGCATGTGTGACCATTTGTGACCAGGGACAACGACAGAGCACCACTTCCAGTCCCTCCGGGCGACGCGATCCGCTTACCCGGGGGGATGCCTCGCGTCATCGATCTTTGTTAGTGTTTCGCCCGGATCGACGCCGAAGCGTGGCTTGGGAGGATCGTCGTGTCAGGGCCGTTCAGCGCGCCTCCCCAGCCGGACGGTCTCGCCACCGCCGCCGAATTCGTCGCCGCCCTGGGCCGTCTCCGCCAGTGGTCCGGCCTGACCTATCGTCAGCTCACGGCCGCCGCGAAGGCGTCGGGAGACGTGCTCCCCAGCAGCACGATCGCGGGGGCCCTTGGGCGCACGACCCTCCCGAGGGAGGAGTTCGTGGCGGCCTTCGTACGGGCCTGCGGGCTCGGTGAGGCCGAGACGGCGCGCTGGGTGGCGCACAGGAAACGGCTGGCCGCAGGCATGGTGCCTCCGGCGGATCCGCACGACTCGGCCGCGGACCTGGATCGCCCGCCCGGACCGCCGGAGCAGCTCCGCCCTGATGTCCGGCCCAACGAGACCGACCGCTCCGGGCCCGGCGGTCTCGGCGGGCGCGACCAGACCGATCCCACCACCAAGGCCAGTCCCACCACCAAGGCCAACGCAGGCCAGGCCGATTCCACGACCCAGGCCGATCCCATAGGGACGGGCCACGCGGCACAGGCCGGCTCCACGCGCCAGGCCGATTCGACGGCCCCAGCCGATTCCACCGGCCAGACCAGCCCCCCAGCGCAGGCCGAGCCCACGCGCCAGGCCGATTCCACAGCCCAGGCCGACCCTCTGGCGCAGCCCGGCCCCGCAGGCGAGGCCAGTCCCAGGGCCCAGGCCGACCCCGCAGGCCAGGCCGGCCCGGCGGATCCGGCCGGACCGGGCGCAGCCGCCGCACGGCTGGGGAGCCGGGCGCTGCGGCGGCTCACCGTGGCGGGGGCCGTCGCCGCGGTCCTGCTCCTCGCCACGGGCGCGGTCCTCGCGCAACTGCGCATCTCCTGGGCCGGCGGCGAGCGCCCCTCGGCCGCTCCCGCCGCCACGCCCGGAGACGACCGCACCCCGCCCGCCGCTTCCCTGCCCGTCCCGACGGCCGGAAGCAAGCGCCCCCCGCGCGACGGGTGGTATCACGTCGTTCCGTCGCACGTCGCCGACCATGACCTGTGTGTCGGGGAGGGACGCGAGCGCAACGGGCGGACCGACCGGCCGCTGGCCGTGCAGCGTCCCTGCCGGGATCTCGTCCCCGACACCTACCTGCGGGCGGTCGGCGGCGGCGCCTACGAGATCCAGTGGCACCATCCCAAGGAGGGCGTCGGCTGCCTCACGGTCGACGAGGCGCTGCGCGACCCGGGCGTGCTGCTCGCCCCCGAGAACTGCACCGGGGCCCCGCACCAGCGCTTCCTGCTGCAGCCCGCCGGGGCGGGGTTCGCCCTGCGCCCCCTGCACAGCAAGCTGTGCCTCGGAGCGCTGTACGGCGAGCCCGACGTGGTCCCCGGCGCCGAGCTCGCCCAGGAGTCGTGCACCGGGCGGCGCGACCAGGTGTTCCTTTTCCGTCCCGTGCCCGTCCCCCCGTGGACGCGTGCTCACCGCACCACCGCGGACCACGCGTCTCGCCCGGCCGCCCTCTTCCCTGCCGGAGCCACGAAGCGAGGAACGGCGCAGCCCGTACCCGCGTGACGCGCGCCCCTCACCCGCCCCTCCCCCGCGTCGATCGTGTAGGCCCCGCCGGCCGCTGTCAGCGATATGTCAGCGGCTGACGGCCGCCCTCAGCGAGGTGTCAGCGCCGCTCCGCACAGTGGAGACGCAGTCGAGGCGCATACGAGCGGAGGAGACGCCATGGGATATGCCATCCAGGCCGAAGGACTGGCGAAACGGTACGGCGAGACGAGGGCGCTCGACGGGGTGGACCTGGAGGTGCCGCAGGGCCGTCTCCTGGGCGTCCTGGGCCCGAACGGGGCGGGGAAGACCACGGTGGTGCGAATCCTGGCGACGCTCGTGCGACCGGACGGGGGCAGGGCGCACGTGGCGGGGTTCGACGTGGTCCGGCAGGCGCACCAGGTGCGTACGCTCATCGGGCTGACCGGGCAGTATGCGGCCGTCGACGAGACCCTGACCGGGGCCGAGAACCTCGTGATGATCGGCCGCCTGCTGGGCCTCACGAGGGCGGAGGCCCGGCGCCGGGCCGGCCGCCTGCTCGGCCGCTTCGCGCTCGGTGAGGCGGGCGGCCGGGCGGCCAAGACCTACTCGGGCGGTATGCGGCGCCGGCTCGACCTCGCCGCGAGCCTCGTGGGCCGCCCCCAGGTGCTGTTCCTGGACGAGCCGACGACCGGCCTCGACCCGCGCAGCCGCACCGAGCTGTGGGGCGTCGTCCGCGGCCTCCAGGACGAGGGCGTGACCGTCCTGCTCACCACGCAATACCTGGAGGAGGCCGACCAGCTCGCGAACGACATCGTGGTGTTCGACCACGGCAAGGTGATCGCGAGCGGCACCCCGGACGGCCTGAAGGCGGCGGCCGGGGGCCAGGTTCTGGAGGTGCGGCCCATCGAGGCCGCCCACCTCGATCTCGTCCGGCGCGTGGTGGCCGACGTGCTCGACGTCACGCCGGAGGTCTCCCAGGGCCAGGTCACGGCCCCGGTGCGCGACCCCGCGGCCGTCCCCGCGATCGTACGGCGCCTCGACGACCTCGACGTGCTCGCGGCGGAACTGTCGTTGCGCCGGGCGAGCCTCGACGAGGTGTTCCTCGCGCTGACCGGCCACCGCGCCGATGTCCCGGACGAGGCGGGCGAGGAGCAGAACGCCGGGGCCGCGGCGTGAGGCCGCGACGGGAGCCACAGGACGCACGATGCGACGAGGAGAGCAGATGACCACGATCACCCACACCACGCGCGCGGTCGCGACGTCCTCCCGGCCGGGCGCCGGGGCGGCCCTGCGTCACACGGCGACGCTCGCCTGGCGGAGCCTGGTGCAGATCAAGCACAACCCGATGGAGCTGATCGACCTCAGCGTGCAGCCGATCATGTTCCTGCTGCTGTTCACCTACGTTTTCGGCGGCGCCATCGCGGGGTCCACGGGCGACTACCTGCAGTTCGCGCTGCCCGGCCTGGTCGCGCAGAACATGCTGTTCGCGAGCATGACCACGGCCGTCGGGCTGAACGTCGACATCACGAAGGGCGTGTTCGACCGGCTGCGCAGCCTGCCGATCTCCCGCTCCGCCCCTCTGGCCGGGCGCATCGTCGCCGACACGCTGAAGCAGGTGTGGGCGTTCGCCCTCTTCCTCGGGCTGGGCCTGGTGCTCGGGTTCCGCGTGCACACGGGGATCGCCGGGGTGCTCGGCGCGCTCGCGCTGCTGCTGACGTTCGCACTCGCGATGTCGTGGACGGCGGTGCTGGCCGGGGTCACGGCGGCGAGCATGGAGAAGGTGCAGATCCTGATGTTCTCGCTGATGATGCCGATCACCTTCACCAGCAACGCCTTCGTCGCCACCGACACGATGCCGTCCTGGCTGCAGAAGTGGGTGGAGGTCAACCCGGTCAGCCACCTGGCGGACGCCGTACGCGGCCTGCTGGGCGGCGGGCCGGTCGCGCCGGACGCCACGGTCTCGCTGCTGTGGGCCGCGGGCATCGTCGTCGTCTTCGCCCCGCTCGCCGTCCGCGCCTTCCGCAACCGCACCTGAGAGCACCGCACCCGGGGGGCTCACGGCCCGGCGGATGCGAAGGCCAGGACCTCGTCCCGGCTCATGGCGCGCCCGCGCTCGCGGCACCGGGCGAACTCCTCGGGCCCGAGCGCGGCCCGCACGGCGTCGGCCACCCTCCGGTGGTCGACGCTCAGGCCGTGGACGAACCCGCGGACGGCGTCCGCTCCACCGAGGATGACGGCGGCCCGCGCGTGGTCGCCGTCGCGGGCGGCGAGCGCCGCGTGCCCGACGAGCACATGCCCGATGACCGGGGCGTCGTTGCTCTCCACCGCGATGGTCAGCGCCTTGTCGTGCAGGGCGCGTGCCGCCGCGACGTCACCCTCCTGCTCGGCCAGCAGGCCGAGCGAGGTCGTCAGCGTCGCCTGGAACTGCGGGATCGTCCACGTGGAGCTCAGCAACCGGACGGCCTCGTCGTAGTGACGCCGCGCCGCGTCGAGGTCGCCGCCGGCCCGGGCGAGGTCGCCTCGCACGTGCCGCACCCCGGCCATCCCGATGGGGTCGCCGGTGGCGTCGCACAGCCGCTCGGTCTCCCGCAGCACCTCTTCGGCGGCCCGCCGGTCGCCCGTCGCGTTCAGCGTCACGGCCAGGCGGGTTCGCAGGTACGGCGTCTCCTCGACGGACCCGACCTCCTCAAGGAGCGCGATCGCCTCCTCCATGACGGGCACCGCCGCCTGGAGATCGCCGCGCATCGCGTTCGTCTCCGCGAGGACGCTCAGGCAGTTGCCGACCCCCCACCGGTCTCCGATGGTTCTGAACTGGTCGAGCGCGAGCACCAGGTCGGCCTCGCCCTCCCCCGTACGCCCCGAGTTGAAGTGCAGATTGGCACGGAAGATGCGCCCGGATGCGGCCACCCAGGGGTCGGGATGCCGCAGCAGCGGCTCCAGCCGGGACTCCGCTTCCTCGTGAAGACCGGTGAACATCGACATGACCGGCACCGCGATCGTCACGAGCGGGTGCGCAGCCCGGGCCTCGCGCGCGTAGCGGACCGTGGCCGCCAGGCTCCGCCCGGCCTGCGCCAGGTTCCCCTCGCCGCCCGCGCTCGTGATGCCGTGCACCGCGTGGGCCAGCGCCAGCCGCGCGGGGTCCGCGTCGTCGCCCGCGATGGCCAGCACCTCCGCCGAGCGCTGGGCGCCCTCCAGCCGGTGGCCGGACAGCCACCAATACCACCCGAGCCCGCCGACCAGGCGCAGCGCGAGGTCCGCCTCGGCCTCCTCGCACGCCCATCTGAGGGCCGCCGACAGGTTGTCGTGTTCGGCCGACAGCCGGGCCAGCCACTCGATCTGCTCCGCCCCGCGCAGGTGCGGCTCGGCGGTCTCGGCGAGGCGGGCGAAGAACTCGGCGTGGGCGAGCCGCACCGTCCGCTCGTCGCCCGACTCCGCCAGGCGCTCCGCGGCGTACGCCTTGATCGTCGCCAGCATGCGGTAGCGGCCGCCGTCGAACACGACCAGCGACTTGTCCACCAGCCTGCCGAGCACGTCGACGTCGCCCTCGCAGACCTGCTCGGCGGCCTCCAGTGTGGCCCCGCCCGCGAACACCGCCAGCCGCGCCGCGAGCACGCGTTCGCCGGCGTCGAGCAGGTCCCAGCTCCACTCCACGACCGCGCGGAGCGTCTGGTGGCGAGGCATCGCCGTACGGCTCCCGGCGGTGAGCAGGCGGAACCGGTCGCCGAGCCGGTCGGCGACCTGCCCGGCCGACAGCGTGCGGAGCCGGGCGGCGGCCAGTTCGATGGCGAGCGGCATGCCGTCGAGCTCGCGGCAGATGCGCTCGACGGCGTCGCGCTCACCGTCCACGAGGTAGCCGGGCCGTACGGCGGCCGCCCGCTCGGCGAACAGCCGCACGGCGTGATCGGCGTCGAGCGGCCCGACCGGCCACAGCCTCTCACCGGTGATGCCGAGCGGCTCCCTGCTGGTGGCCAGGATGCGCAGGCCGGGGCACTCGGCGAGGAGCCGGTCGGCGAGCACGGCGGCCTGCTCGACCACGTGCTCGCAGTTGTCCAGCACGATCAGCGTGTCGCGCGCCGACAGAGCGGCGACGAGCCGGGCCACCGGGTCGGCCTCCCCGCCGCCCGGACCGCCCGGCATGGCGGGCACCGCGCGCACCGGCACCAGGCCGGTGTCGCGCAGGCCGAGCGCGGTGAGGGCGGCCTGCGCCACCTCTGTCGCGCCGCTGACCGGCGCGAGCTCGACCAGCCACACGCCGCCGGGCACCCGCGCGGCGATCGCCTCGGCGGATTCCACCGCCAGCCTCGTCTTGCCCGCCCCGCCCGGGCCGAGCAGTGTGACCAGGCGGTCGGCGGCGAGGAGCGCGCCGATCCTGCCGACGTCGCCGTCCCGGCCGACGAAGCTGGTCAGCCGGGCTCTCAGGTTGCCTCGCCGCGCGGCGCGCGGCGGCGCCTGCGCCACTCCGAGGAGTTCCTGCGACGCCGGGGTGAGGCCCGGGGGCGGCCGGGTTTCTTCCCCGGCGGGCTCGCCCCTCAGCATCGCGAGGTGGAGCTCGGCCAGCGCGGGCGAGGGGTCGGCCCCGAGCCGGTCGGCGAACACCGACCGGGCCTCCTCGTAGGCGGCGAGCGCCTCGACCCGGCGGCCCGCTCCGTAGAGAGCACGCATGAGCTGGCCGTACGGCCGTTCCCTGAGCGGGTGGGCGGTGACGAGCAGCCGCAGCTCCGAGACGAGGCCGGCGTGCCGTCCCAGGGCCAGCTCCGCCTCGATCCTGTCCTCCGTCGCCGCCTGCCTGAGCTCCTCCAGCCGGGCCACCTCGACCTCGGCGTACGGCAGGTCGGTCAGCGGAGCTCCGCGCCACAGCCCGAGCGCCTCACGCAGCAGGCCGGCGGCGCGGCCCGGATCGCCGGCGGCCAGCGCGGCGGCGCCCTCCCGCGCCAGGCGGGCGAACAGATGGAGGTCCACCTGGTCGGGAGAGACGGCCAGGCGGTAGCCGGACGGCCCACCGGCCACCAGGTCGCGGCCGACCGTGGCCCGCAGCCGGGACACCAGCGCCTGCAGGGCGTTCCCCACGCCGCTCGGCGGGCGGTCGTCCCACACCCCCGCCACGAGCGCCTCGGTGGAGACGGTGCGGCCGGCGTCCAGCAGCAGGAGCGTCAGCAGGGCCCGCAGCCGTTGCCCGCCGACCTCGATCGGCCGCCCGTCGCGCCGTACGTCGAGGGGGCCCAGAACGGCGAAGCTCATGCCCGATCCCGGCGTGTCCCCCTGCATGCCTAAATTGTGGCGGATAAGGGCGCCCAGGGCCGCACATCCCCACTTGACGGTCCTCGACGCATACGAGTGGATTCGGACAAACACGGAGGTCAGCGGCTCGCAGCGGCCCGGTCATCGGTACGGATCACCGCGATCCGGTCGGGGCACCTGTCCAATCCGCGTAGCATCATCGGGCATGGGGTCGCCGAGAAAATCAGCGGTCGCGCGAGCCGCCGTCACGGTGACGGCTCTCACGCTGGCCGCGTCGGGCTGCGGAATCCTGGGCGGGGGATCGCCGAGGAACCTCGACGTCATCAACGTGTCGAGCCCGCAGTTCCGCGACGGCGCCCCCCTGCCGGACGACTACTCCTGTAAGGGGGGGCAGGGCAACCCGCCTCTTCGCTGGTCGGGCACGTCGGGCGCCGAGTCGGTGGCCCTCGTGGTCGACGACAACAGTCCCCGCAGTGGCCCGGAGGTGCACTGGGTGGTGTTCGACATCGACCCCGCGACGACCGAGCTGGGCATGAACGACGTCCCCCGAGGCGCCCGGCAGGGCAGAACCTCGAGCGGGAAGGTGGGCTATGCGCCCCCATGCCGGGCCGACGGCAGCTACCGTTTCACTGTCTACGCACTGAACGCGAAGCTCGACCTGAAGCAGGGCGCCGACCTCGCGGAGACCCTGGAGGGCATCGCGAGTCACACCATCGCCCGTGGGCGCCTCACGGCGAACACGATCGAGTGACATGCTGAGCACCGGAGGTAGTCGTGCTACACCAATCTTCACCTAGGGTGTGACAACGGTCATTGTGGTCGAGCAGAATCGGATCCAATTGCTGAGCGCAGGTGACCAGAGGGGGCAGGTCGCGTCGATGGCCGCGCGATCTCACCGGCGCCGCAGAAAGGCCATGGCCTTGAGGGTGGTGCTATGACTGCGGTCATTTCGGGTCTTGTCGCCGTCGTGCTTCTCGTGCTGCTGGTCGTGGCGCTGGGCATGCGGTCGATGAACCGCAGGGAGAGTGCTCTCTCCGCCGAGCGCATCAAGGCGATGGCCGAGAACAAGGGCCCCAAGCCCCGGCGGCCCGCCGAGGAGACGTTCTTCGAGAGCTTCCCCAAGGGGTTCGACGCCTTCGAGGAGCCGGAGAAGCAGAAGCCCGCACCGCGCCCCGCCCCCCGCCCCGGCGGGCGTCAGGCGGCGCGTCCCGCCCAGCGCGGCGGCAAACAGCCCGCCGCTGCCCGCGGAAAGCGCGGCGTGGACGAGTGGGGCGAGGCCGACGACTACGACGACGACTACTGGTCGCGCGTACGCGCCGACGACGGCGGCTTCGGGGGGACGATCGCCGCGAAGATGGCCACCCCCCGGCCGGTGGACGAGCCCGCGGGCGCGCCCGGCGCCGCGGCCAAGGGGGCCGGCCCCGACGCCGCGACCGTGCAGGCTCCCCTGCCCTCCCGTCCGAACCGCCCCCGCCGCTCCGGCGCCGACGAGCCCGCGCGTCCCGCCGCCCCCGTCTCCGCCTCGGCCATCGCCGACCAGAAGACCGTCACCTTCTCCGCGCCGACGCCCGACCTGCTCGACGCGGCCGCCGCTCCGGCCGGCTCCCCCACGACCGGTCCCTTCGACGCGAGCCGCACGACCGGCCCGTTCGACTCCCCCGCGGTGAGCGGCGCCCCCGCGTCCGCCGCGAGCGACCCCTTCGCGGCCGCCGGGCCCCAGCCGGGCACGCCGGGCGCCGCGGGCACTCCGGGTTCGCCGGGCGCGTCCACCCGCAGGCCGAGCAGGTCCGGCCGGTCGTCGCGGGCCGCGGCCCGCCGCGCCGCCGCCGCGTCCACCGCCGGCGAGGCGGGTCAGCCGGGCGGCTCCTACGACAGCCGGCGTTCCACGGGCTCGTTCCCGTCGTCCCCCGGCACCGGCTCGTACGGCACGCAGCCGGCCGCCGACCCGCTGGGGATCGCGGCGAGCACCGGCCCGTTCGGCGCGCCCTCCTACGACTCGCCCGCGGCCACCGGGCCGTTCGCCGCGCAGGGCGGCGCGGGCTCCTCCGACGTCCGCGCGACCGGCGGCTACGACACACCGTCCTCCTCCATCCCGGCCACCGGGTCGTTCGCCACCGGCTCGTACGACCCGGCCCGCACCAGCGGCGCGTTCGAGGCCGCGGCGCCCGCCGCCTCGCCTGCCGACGCCCTCGCCGACCCCGCGCCCCGCGCGACCGGCGGCTCCTTCGACGCCTGGGCGGCGACGAGCTACGAGACGCCCCGGTCCGACGCCTACGACTCGTCCCGCACCGCGACGGGCCCGTTCCGCGCGGCCGACGCCTCGGCGTCGTACCCGCCCAACCCGGCGGTGACCGGCCCCGAGGCCGGCGGCGCCACCGACCCCGGCTGGCCGGTCGCGGGCAGCTACCCGCCGGTCGCCGCCACCCCCACGACGGGCTCCTCCTCCTGGCCGAACGCCCATGACGTGCTCGACGACCCGGAGCCGCCGCGCGGCGCGTCCCCCTGGCCGAACGCGGAGACCTACCAGACCCCCTCCTACGACGGCTACGCGTCCACCTACCCGGCGGAGGGCGGCTACCCGGCCGCCGCGCAGCCGCCGTCGCCCGCCGCGCCCTCCACCCCGTCCTACGAGGTGAGCACGGGCTGGGCGACGATCGACGCCTCCGACACGGTGACCGGCTCGGCCCCCGCGACCGCTTCGCCGTACGAGTCGGCGGGCTACGACGCGCCGTCGGGGCAGAGCCAGTACGGCTACGACCAGCAGCAGCAGGGGTACGGCGGCACCCATCCGTCGTGGCCCGAGCAGCAGCAGGACGCCGGCGGAAGCTGGCCCGCCTACGACGAGGTCTACGGCGACGCACCCACCTCGGCGACCGGGCGGCGGCGGGGCAGCCGCCACCGCGACCCGGAGAGTGATTATCCCGACTACTACCGGTGATTTTCCCGTTGTCTGCCTGGTGACGGTCTCCGCGGCTGACATATTGTCAGCCCATGACAATCAGTGACGAGACGATTGCGCCGGGTAACTGGAGGTCCGTACTCCGGCATGACGTGCCCGCATCGCTGGTGGTCTTCCTGGTGGCGGTGCCGCTGTCGCTCGGCATCGCGGTAGCGTCCGGTGCGCCTGTGGCGGCCGGGCTCGTCGCCGCCGTGGTCGGCGGCGTGGTGGCCGGCGCCCTCGGCGGCTCCGCCGTCCAGGTCAGCGGGCCGGCCGCGGGTCTGTCCCTGGTGGTCGCCGAGCTGGTCCACACCTACGGCTGGCGTGCCACGTGCGCCATCACCGTGATGGCCGGCCTGCTCCAGCTGGCGCTCGGCGGGCTGAAGGTGGCGCGGGCGGCGCTCGGGGTCTCCCCCGCGGTCGTCCACGGCATGCTCGCCGGGGTCGGCGTGGTGATCGCGCTGTCCCAGCTGCACATCGTGCTCGGCGGTTCGCCGCAGCGCTCCGCGCTGGAGAACGTGCTCGAACTGCCTGCCCAGATCCTCGACAACCACACGCACGCCGTCGTGATCGGCGTGCTGACGATCGGGGTCCTGCTCGTGTGGGGCCGGATCCCCCGGCTGCGCGCCGTGCCCGCGCCGCTCGCCGCGCTGATGATCGCCACGCTGACGGCGGCGGTGTCGGGCTGGAATCTGACGAAGGTGGACCTCAGGGGCGGGTTCTCCTCCGTCCAGGGACCTCTGATGCCGGAGGGCGACTGGCACGCGATCGCCGGAGCCGTCCTCCTCGTCGCCCTCCTCGCGGGGGTGGAGTCGCTGCTGACCTGCGTGGCGTCCAACCGCCTGCACGACGGTCCCCGCGCCGACCTCGACCGCGACCTCACGGCGCAGGGCGTGGCGAACATGGTGTCCGGCGCCCTCGGCGGCCTTCCGGTGTCGGGCGTCGTCGTACGCACCACCACCAACGCGCGGGCGGGCGCCCGCAGCCGCTGGTCCTCGGTGCTCCACGGGGTGTGGGTGCTGCTGTTCACCGCGGTCTTCGCCTGGATGATCGCGCTGATCCCCCTGGAGGCGCTCGCGGCGCTGCTGCTGTTCATCGGCGTGCAGATGGTCAACCTCGGGCACGTCCGCAACCTGCGCAACCACCGCGAGATGCCGGTCTACGTCGTGACGATGGCCGGCGTCGTGCTGATCGGCCTGGCCGAGGGCGTGGCGATCGGCCTCGGGCTGGCCGCCCTGCTCGCCCTGCGCCGCCTGGCCTGGGTCTCGGTCGACGTACGGCCCACGGGCGAGCGGCGCTGGCGGGTCGTCGTCACCGGATCGCTGACGTTCCTCGGCGTACCCCGGCTGACCGAGGCGCTGCGCGGCATCCCCGCAGGGGCCGCGGTCGAGCTCGACCTGCACCTCGACTTCATGGACAACGCCGCCTTCGAGGCACTGCACGCCTGGCGGCTTGAGCACGAACGCACCGGTGGCGTGATCGACGTGGACGAGCCGCACGCCGAGTGGTACTCCGCCGCGATCAACGGTGTCCGCCTGTTCCCGGCCAGGATTCCGCCCCGGCACGACCGCTGGTGGCTGCCCTGGGCCTACCGGCGCCGCTCCCGTTCCCTGGCGGCCGGCGGCGTGGACACCGGGTCCTACGCGGTGATCGGGGCCGACGGCGGGAAGCACGACGACGTCTCCGTGCTCTGCGAGCCGCAGGGCGTGCCCGATCTGCTGGAGGGGACGCGGGAGTTCCAGCGCAGGACCGCCCCGATGGTCCGCCCGGTGCTGCACCGCATGGCCCGCAAGCAGTCGCCGTCGCACCTGTTCATCACCTGCGCCGACTCGCGCATCGTGCCCAACATCATCACCGCGAGCGGCCCGGGCGACCTGTTCACGCTGCGCAACATCGGCAATCTCGTGCCGCGCGCCGGCGCCGTCCCGGCCGACGACTCGGTGGCGGCCACCGTCGAGTACGCCGTGAAGGTGCTCGACGTGCGCACGATCACGGTCTGCGGACACTCGGGATGCGGCGCGATGGCCGCCCTGCTGGGCGAGGTGCCCGACCTGCCCGCGCTGCGCAGCTGGCTGCGGCACGGGCGGCAGAGCCTGGCCAGGTTCGTGGCCACCGAGCCGCATGACGACGACGCCGGGCCGCTCGACCGGCTCTGCCGGATCAACGTGATCCAGCAGCTCGACAACCTGCGGACCCATCCGTTCGTGGACACGCTCGTACGGGCCGGGAAGCTGGAGCTCACCGGCCTCTACTTCGACATTGGCGCGGCCAGGGTGCACGCGCTGGAGCAGGAGCGCTTCACGCCGGTCCCCGAGCTCCGCGCCGGCTGAGCACCCGCTGAGCCACGGCGCGGCCGGGCCGCCGGTCGAGCGGCCCGGCTTCGCTGTCAGCGGATCACGTCCGCCGACCGTGAAACCGGGCAGACGTGCGGCGCGGGCGGGCCAAGGATTGACCGTATGAAAATTCTGGTCATCGGCGGTTCGGTGTTCCTCGGGCGCGCCATCGTGGACGAGGCGCTGCGGCGCGGTCATGAGGTCACGACGTTCAACCGGGGCAGGAGCGGGACGGACCTGCCCGGCGTGGAGGCGGTGCGCGGCGACCGCGAAAGCAGCGACGACCTGCGGCGGCTCGCCGACGGCAGGCAGTGGGACGCGGTGATCGACGTGTGCGGGTTCGTCCCCCGCGTCGTCCTGGAGTCGGTGCGGGCGCTGTCGGGGCACGCTCCGCACTACACGTTCATCTCCAGCATCTCCGCCTATCCGGACTGGCCCGACAAGCCGGGCGTCGACGAGACCTTCCCGCGGCACAAGTGCCCGCCCGACGCCGACGCCGAGTTCGGCGACTACGGCGTGCTGAAAGCCGGCTGCGAGCGGGCGGTCGAGCAGCACTTCGACGGCGGCGCCCTGGTCATCCAGCCCGGCCTGATCCTCGGCCCGCACGAGAACGTGGGCCGGCTGCCCTGGTGGCTCACCCGCATCTCCCGAGGCGGGCGGGTGCTCGCCCCCGGCAACCCGGCGTTCCCGATGCAGCTCATCGACGCCCGGGACATCGCGGCGTTCACCCTCGACCATGCGGCCAAGGGCACCACCGGCCGCTACATGACGGGCGGGGTGCAGGCCAACACGACGTACGGCGACTGGCTGAACGACTGTGCGGAGGTCACCGGCTCGGACGCGGAGCTGGTGTGGGTCGACGACGCCTTCCTGGTGGACCAGGGCGTGGAGATGTGGACCGAGCTTCCGCTGTGGGCGCCGGAGGCGGACAACCAGGGCGTGTGGACGCACTCCTCCGCCAAGGCCATCGCCGCGGGTCTCACCTGCCGGCCGGTGCGGGAGACCGTCCGCGACACCTGGGAGTGGTTGAAGGACATCCCCGAGGAGCGGCGCAGCTTCGGCGGCCGTATGCATCACGGCATCGACCCGGACAAGGAGGCCCGCATCCTCGCCGCCTGGGACGCGCGCTCCTGACCTCGGCCGCCCTGCGCGCCGGGCAGGGCGGTGGACTTCCTGGCGAAGCGGGGCGCGGGGAGCCGTAGGCTGTCGGCCATGATCTGGGTGGGTGTGGCGGTGGCCGTGCTGGTCGTGTTGGGAGTGCTCGGGATGGCCGGGCGCCTGCCGGGGACCTCGCGGCGGCGGTCCGCGCCGCGCCCCTCGTCGCGCCCCTCGTCGCGCCCCTCGCCGGGCCGCTCCGGCCGGAGCACAGGGGCCGGTGGACGTGCCCCGGCCGGGACCGCGCGGCCGGGCACCAGGCCCGGTCGCGGCACGGCCCCCCACACGACGCGCGGCACCGGCTCCGGGGCCCGCGATGGTGGCCGGGGTCGAGGCCGGGGTGGAGTCGCAGGTGGAGTCGCAGGTGGAGTCGCGGGCAGAGGTCCAAGTGGAGGTCCAGGTGGAGGGCGCAGCGCAGGCGGCGCGGCCACCCAGGCCGATCCGCGTCCGGGTGAGATCTGGTGGGCCGACGTGCCCTACGAGGACGGGCCCGGCCACAAGGTGCGCCCCTGCGTGGTGCTCAGGACACACCGGGGCGGCGCCGAAGTCCTGAAGATCACAAGCCAGGATCGCAGCGACCGCTCGGACCACGTGGAGATCCCCACCCGCACCTGGGACCCGGACGCCGACCACAACAGCTTCCTCGACCTCACCGGACCGGTCCGCGTGCCCGTCTCGGACTTTCAGGACAGGGCGGGCACGCTCGACGCGCGCGTCTGGCGGCAGGTCTGCCGCCTCCACGAGATCACTCCGAACTGAGCCGCACCCCCGCAGGGCCTCGTCCCACGACCGCACCCGCACCCGAAACCGCACCCCGGACCCCCCACGCCGCCTCAGGACCCCGCCCGAAACGACGCCCGAGCACTGTGGCCGCCTCCGGGATCGGCCGTCCGTGTCACCGTGACCCTGCGGGCCCATCCGCGGCGCCGCGCGCCCGCAGACTGGCGGCCAGGCCGTCGAGCAGCCGGTCGAGGCCGTACGCGAAGCGTTCGTCGGAGCTCATGAAGTGCCGCCCGGCCTCCTTCGTCATCCGATCCAGCATGGGAAATTCACCGGTCGCGATGAGCGACTGGATGTAGGAAATGTGCTGCGCCAGCCGCTGCTGCAGCGTCATCCCCGACCGCCGCGTCGCCTCGGCCTCGACCAGTTCGCCCTGGGTGTAGCCGTTGACGTACGCGAAGACCGCGCCGACGAAGGTCAGCATCTCGTCGATGCTCAGGCCGAGACCGTCGAGCATGCCGAGGGCGGTCTCCGTCAGGCGTGCGCTGTTCGGGCCGACCTGCGGTCGCGCGGCCGCGAGCGGCGCGAGCCACGGGTGGCGGAGCATGGTGCGCCGGGCCTGCCAGGCGAGCAGGCGGAGCCCTTCGACCCAGTCGCCCGGCGGCTGCTGGTCCTCCGGCAGATACTCCCGCACCGCGGTGTCGACCATGAGGTCGAGCACCTCGTCCTTGCTCGTCACGTAGCGATACAGGGACATCGTGCCCGCGCCGAGATCGGCGGCGAGCCGTCGCATGGAGATCGCCTCCAGTCCCTCGGCGTCGGCGACGCGGATCGCCGCATCGGCGAGGGCGGCGCGGCTGAAGCTCGGCCGCGGCCCACGAGCAGGCCGCTCGGGTCGCATCCACAGGTTCTCGTGGCCCGTCATCGTCAGTCGTCCCATGTCGTCGCAGGTTGTCACAGGTCGTCGCAGGTCGTCGCGCTATTGCGTACACGGTACCCGGTATGTAGGCTCGCATCGATAAAGTGAGTACGGCATACGCAGTTTTGTGCCGCCCGTCGAGGGGATTCCCCATGCCCGCAATCCTCGCCAGGGACGAATTCACGGCTCCCGGTGTCGAGCTGTTCGACTTTCCGCCGCTCTGGGCGGGCGCGCCCTACTGGCTGACCAAGCCCGTCGTGCTGGCCGTGGTCGGCGTGGTCCTGCTGTGCGCGCTCGCGTGGGGGGCGTTCGCGCGGCCGGCCCTCGTCCCGCGCGGCCTGCAGCATCTCGGCGAGTACGGCTACCTGTTCGTCCGCGACCAGGTGGCCCGGCCGTTCATCGGCGCGGACGCCGAGCGCTGGATGCCGTTCCTGCTCAGCCTCTTCTCGGTGATCCTGCTGTGGAACCTGCTGGGCGTGGTGCCCGGAGTGCAGTTCCCGGTGAACGCCCACATCGCGTTCCCGGTGGTGTTCGCCCTGGTCGCGTACGTCATCAAGCTCTATCTCGGCTTCCGGCACCACGGGGTGGGCGGATATCTCAAAAGCCTGATGTTCCCGCCCGGCCTGCCGAAGCCGCTCGCGCTGGTCCTGTACGCGCCGCTCGAACTGCTCTACACGTTCGTCACCGCGCCGTTCACGCACGCCGTACGGCTGTTCGCGAACATGTTCGCGGGGCACCTGCTGCTGGCGTTCTTCAGCGCGGTGGGCTTCTGGTTCCTCGTCGAGCAGCCCACGATACTCGGAGTCCCGGTGGGTCTGCTCAGCGTCGCCATGGCCGTCGTGCTGACCGCCCTGGAGATATTCATCCAGTTCCTGCAGGCGTTCCTGTTCACCATGCTGGCGGCCATGTACATCGGCAACGCCCTGCACCCGGACCACTGAGCGGGGTGCTCGTACTCACCGGTAACTGAGTATCGGCGCTCATGTCCCGCAGGCGCGGGCCGCGGACGATGACACCATGACGCAACCGGTGAAAACCTCGACGACGACGGCCTTCTACATCCAGGCGGTCCTCTCGTTCGCGATCTCCGTCGCGGGCCTGGCCGCCGGCATCCTCTACCTTCCGGTCACGACCTGGGTGCGCTCCTTCCTCGCCCTCGGTCTGATGTACGTGGTGACCTCGACGTTCACGCTTGCCAAGTGCGTACGGGACCGGCAGGAGGAGTCGAGCGTCCTCAGCCGCGTGGATCAGGCCCGGCTCGACAAGCTCCTCGCCGAGCACGACCCCTTCCGGGCCGATTGAGTGCGGGCCGGCTCGGCGACAAGAGGCGGCCCCGGCCCGTCGCCGGACCGAGGCCGCCCGTGGCGATGCGAGCTCAGCCGTCCTTGCAGCCCTTGCCCTTGCCCGGCTTCGGGCAGTCCGAGCCCGGCCCGGTGCCGACGACCTTGAACGTCGCCGTGCCCACCGCCGAGGTGTTGCCGGCCTTGTCGGTGGCCCGGTAGCTCACGGTGTGCGCCCCCGGCTGGCCCACCGCCACCGGCTTCGCGTACAGCGCGAACGGCCGGCCGTCCAGCGAGTACTCCACCGTGGCCACCCCCGACTCGCCGTCGGTCGCCGCGATGGTGAGCGTGGCGGAGCCGACGTAGTTCCACGCCCAGTCCATGCTGCCGCCGAGCTGGGCCGACACCTGCGGAGGCGTGGTGTCCTCCTGCTCCGGCGCGACGACCGTGAACGACACCGACCCGGCCGGCGAGACGTTGCCCGCCTTGTCGGTCGCCCGATACTGCACCGTGTGCGCCCCGGCCTTGTTCACCGAGATCGGAGCGGTGTAGACCGCGAAGGCCGCGCCGTCCAGCGCGTACTCCACCCGGTCGACGCCCGACTCGGTGTCGCTCGCCGAGACCGTCACGGTGGCCGAGCCGACGTAATTGCCGTCGGCGTCCTTCGTGCCCGAGACGCCGGCCGACGCCTGCGGGGCCGTCGTGTCCTTGTCCGGCGGCACCACCACGGTGAACGTCGCCGACGCCACCGCCGAGGTGTTGCCCGCCTTGTCGGTGGCCCGGTAGCTCACCCGATGCGCCCCCGGCTGGTCGACCGTCAACGCCTTCGAGTAGACCGCGAACGGCTGGCCGTCCAGGGAGTACTCGACCGTGTCCACACCCGACTCGCTGTCACTCGCCGAGACCGTCACCGTCGCCGAACCCACATAGTTGCCGTCACTGTCCTTGTCGCCCGAGACCTGCGCCGACACCTCGGGCGCCGTGGTGTCCTCCTGCTCCGGCGCGACGACCGTGAACGACACCGACCCGGCCGGCGAGACGTTGCCCGCCTTGTCCGTCGCCCGATACTGCACCGTGTGCGCCCCGGCCGCGTTCACGGAGACCGGAGCCGCGTACGTCGCGAAGGCCGCGCCGTCCAGCGCGTACTCCACCCGGTCCACACCCGACTCGGTGTCGCTCGCCGAGACCGTCACCGTCGCCGAACCCACATAGTTGCCGTCGCCGTCCTTGTCACCGGACACCTGCGCCGACACCAGCGGCGGCGTGGTGTCCTTCTGCTCCGGCGCGACGACCGTGAACGACACCGACGCGGCGTCGGAGGTGTTGCCCGCCTTGTCGGTCGCCCGGTAGCTCACGGTGTGCGCCCCCGGCTGGCCCACCGCCACCGGCGCGGAGTACAGGCCGAACGGCCGGCCGTCCAGGGAGTACTCCACCGTGGCCACCCCCGACTCACCGTCGGTCGCCGAGACCGTGACCGTGGCCGAGCCGACGTAGTTGCCGTCACTGTCCTTGTTGCCCGAGACCTGCGCCGACACCTCGGGCGCCGTCGTGTCCTCCTGCTCCGGCGCGACGACCGTGAACGACACCGACGCGGCGTCGGAGGTGTTGCCCGCCTTGTCCTTCGCCCGGTATTTCACCGCGTGCGATCCGGCGGTGTTGACCGATATCGGTCCCGTGTAGGCGGTGAACGCCCCGTCGTCCAGCGCGTACTCCACCGTGTCGACGCCCGACTCGGTGTCGCTCGCCGAGACCGTCACCGTCGCCGATCCCACATAATTGCCGTCGGCGTCCTTGTCGCCGGACACCTGCGCCGACACCTGCGGGGCCGTGGTGTCCTCGGCCGGGGGAACCACGATCGTGAACGTCACCGACGCCACCGCCGAGGTGTTGCCCGCCTTGTCGGTGGCCCGGTAGCTCACCCGATGCGCCCCCGGCTGGTCGACCGTCAACGCCTTGGAATAGAGCGCGAACGGCTGCGAGTCGAGGGAGTACTCGACGGTGTCCAATCCCGACTCGCTGTCGCTCGCCGCGATCGTGACGGTGGCCGAGCCGACGTAGTTGCCGTCGGCGTCCTTGTCGCCCGTGACCTGCGCCGACACCTGTGGCGCGGTCGTGTCCTCCGCCGGCGGCGCGACCACCCGGAACGACACCGACCCGGCCGGCGAGACGTTGCCCGCCTTGTCCGTCGCCCGATACTGCACCGTGTGGGAGCCCACCTGGTTCACCGACACGGGAGCGGAGTAGGTGGTGAACGCCCCGTTGTCCAGCGCGTACTCCACCCGGTCCACGCCCGACTCGGTGTCGCTCGCCGAGACCGTCACCGTGGCCGAGCCGACGTAGTTGCCGTCGGCGTCCTTCTCGCCCGACACGTTGGCGGACACCTGCGGCGCGGTCGTGTCGGTGGGGCCGCCGGCGGTGACCACGAGCTCGCCCACCATCTGGTGCCCGGGGATCGCGCAGAAGAAGCGGTAGACGCCGGGGGTGAGGTTCACCTGGATCTCGTGCCGGCCGCCGTCCGCGTCGTATGGGCTGGCGATGACGTTGACGTTGACGTCGTGGTTGTATCCGGGCGTCGTCGTGTCGAAGGTCAGCGTGTGCGTCATCCCGAACGTGCTGCCGGTCGCCATGCTGTTCTCGAAGACGATCGTCGCGGGTCCCGCGACCGCCGTGGCCGGGGTGTCCTTGTACGCGGTGATGCTGTTGTCGGCGGTCCAGGTGAGCACCTGCGCCGCCGCCTGGTTCACCAGTTGCCGAGCCTCTTGCCGCGCCTCTTGCCGCGCCTCGGTCTGTGGCGTGCTCTGTGGCGTGGTCTGTGCCCCGGGCCGCGGCGCGGCGGCCGCCTCGGCCGGCGACAGCCACAGCGCCGGAAGCGCCACGCACACCAGCAGCACGGCCACGGTGGCGCGTAGCGCCCCGCGTAGCCTTCCTGTCATCGACTGCATCTGAGGTCGCACCTCACAGAAACGTGCATGTGGGCGGGCGAACGGCGTCCGTCCGCCCGAGGTCATGGGGTGGGGCCGGGCGGGGGACTCCCCCGCCCGGCCACCGGGTCAGAGCTCGCGAACGCGGACGTTGCGGAACTCCGCCAGGTCGGTGTTGCTGTGGTTCTGCAGCCCGACGAACCCGCTGACGAACTGGCGCAGGTCCGTGGCGGGGTCGCCGTCGCGGGACGACCTCTTGCCCGGGGCGTTGTCGAACTCGTTGATCACGACGCCGTTGCGGATGATCGTGTAGTGCTGCCCGACCACCCGGACCTCGTAGTCGTTCCACTGGCCCTTCGGGGTCGCCCCCGCCTTGTCGAGCGTGACCGGCTGGAAGTTGTAGATCGAGCCCGTCTTCTGCGGCTCGCCCGAGTCGCCGTCATAGATCTGGATCTCGTGGCCGCAGTAGATCGCGACCCACGCCTGGGACGTACGGGCCGATCCGGTCGTGCCGCAGCTCCCGGCCGGACGCTGGTCCAGCGGGGTCCGCAGGTCGGGGAACCGGACGAACACGCCGGTGTTGGCCCGGGCCGTGCCGGGCGCGATGTCACGGAACTGCAGCCGCAGCGAGAAGTCGGCGTACGCCTTGTCGGAGTACCACAGCATGCCCAGCCCGCCGGAGGTGCGGATGCTGCCGTCGCTCTGCAGCGTGAACTGGCCGGACGGCGCCTGCGACCACCCCTGCAGGGACTGCGCGGTCCCGTCGAAGATGGTCTCGTAGCCGTTCGTCTTGCCGATCTCCGACTGCGCGCCCGCCTTGCTGAGCGCGGAGGCCTCCTTGTTGTCGATGACGCCGGCCTTGCGGAACTCGTTGACCATGTCGTTGAGGTGCCTGACGAACTCGCCGTGGTTCGACCACATGCGCTCGTCGTCGATCAGGTCGTTGATCGTGCAGCCGCCGCCGACGGCGCGGTTGGCCACGCCGGTGTCGGTGTCCAGCAGCCGCACGGTCGGCCTGCCGTCCGGCGCCGGGCAGCCGATCTCGACGGTGACCTCGCCGGTCGCCACCTCGCCGTCGGCGTACGTGACCTTCAGCTTGGCCTTGTAGGTGCCGAAGTCCTTGTAGGTGTGCGTCGGGTCGGCCTCGGTCGAGGGCTTGCTGCCGTCGCCGAAGTCCCACTCCCACTTCACGCCGCCGGCCCTGGTGTGGGAGAACACCACCGTCTTCGGCGTGCTCTGCCGCTCCGGCCGCACCGTGGCCAGGCTCGGGTTCGGCGTCGCCGGACCACCCTGATAGGTGATGCGGATCAGCTTCTGGTTGGGGTGCAGGCTGAAGAAGCCACCGGCGTAGTCGAGCATGTACAGCGCGCCGTCCTTGCCGAACTTCGCGTCCATCCACGCCTGCAGCTGGGTGGCGCCGCCGCCGGGCTGGATGATGGACCGCAGGTCCTCGGCGAAGGCCGGCGGCTTCGCGTCCTTGACGCCCTTCGGGTCGACGGTGACCGCGACCCGGTTGTTCGCGTTGGACTCGTCGCCGATGAACCACTTGTTGTCCCAGTACGCCGGCCACGCGACGCCGCTGTCGGTGTCGACCTCGGAGCGGTGATAGGTCGGCCCGGACATGACCGCCTGGCCGCCGCCGGACAGGTAGGGCTCGGTGAAGGTCTCGTCGCCCAGCTTGTAGGTCGGCAGGCCGCTGCCGTCGGTCCGCTTCGGATAGACCGGGCCGCCGCCCTGGGGCGAGAACCAGATCATGTTGTCGCGGGCCGGCGGGAGGTCGACCAGGCCGGTGTTGCGCGGCGAGGTGTTCTTCAGGTTGTCGCAGTCGTACCAGTCGGCGGGCTGCGTGGCGTCGGTGTTGCTGCGGTCGCGGTAGGGCTGCTTGTCGCCCATGCAGTAGGGCCAGCCCTGGTTGCCGGCTGAGGTGAGGATCGTCGCGGTCTCGTACTTCGCCGGGCCCCAGATCTCGCTCGGGCCGCCCGCGTCCGGGCCGACCCATCCGGCGGTCAGCCAGTCGTTCGCGTTGTCCCACTGGAGCCGCGCGATGTTGCGTACGCCCATCACGTAGATCTCCGGGCGGGTCTTGCCGCCGCCCTCTTCCTTACCCGTGAACAGGTTGCCCTTCGGGATCGTGTACGTCCCGTCGGCCTCCGGGTGGATACGGATGATCTTGCCGTTCAGGTCGTTGGTGTTGCCGGCGGTGCGGCGGGCGTCCTGGAACGAGGTGCCCTTGTAGTCCTGCGTCCAGTTGTTCCCGGAGTAACCGCTGGATCCGCCGGAGGAGTTGCTGTCGCCGGAACCGACGTAGAGGTTCCCCTGCTTGTCGAAGGCCATGCCACCGCCCGCGTGGCAGCAGCTGTGGATCTGGGTGTCCCACTGCAGCAGGTCCTTGCGGGTCTTCTGGTCGATCGTCTGGGTGGCGGAGTCGTAGGTGAACCGGGAGATCGTCCGCTTGCCGATCCGCTTGTCCCTGTCGATCGACTCGTGCGGCATCCAGTAGACGTACAGCCAGCCGTTCTCCTGGAACTTGGGGTCGGGCACGATGCCGAGGAGACCCTCTTCGTTCTTCACCAGCTCGTCGCCGCTGCCACGGTTGCCCATGACGGCGAGGGTGGTGAGGAGCTTGACCTGCTTGGTCTTCGGGTCCCACTGGTGGATCGTCCCGCAGCCGAGGCCGACGTCCGGGTTGTTCCAGTCGGCGATCGGGCCGGTGGGGCAGGCCGCCTTGCCGACATAGAAGATCTTGCCGTCGGGGGCGACGGTCAGGCCGTGCGGCTCGCCGATCTGGTCGAGCTGACCCGGCTGGTTCTGCGCGGTCAGCCGCTCGGTCTTGTAGTTGGACGCGATGGTCGCCTGGCAGTCACCGCGGACCAGGCCGGCCGCCCACTTGATCGCACCGCCGAGGTGGCGCTTGAACTGCTCGTCCTTGGTGTAGCTCTCCTCGGTGCCGCCCATGCCGGTGTAGAACGACCTGCCGCCGTCGTAGTCGCGGCACCACGAGATCGGGTGGAACGCGCCGTGGCCGTTCAGGCCCGCCTTGTAGGTCCACTCCTCGACCTGCGCGACCGTCTGGACCTTGCCCAGCGGGCTCGGGCTCCAGTTCATCCACTTGTCGGACCGCGTGGTGTTGAACGGCAGGCCCTTGTTCGCCGGGTGCTGGCGGTCGGTGAAGTCCACCGTGGCCTTCTGCACCTGGCTGTCCGGCGGAGGCCCGGCGTCGGGGCCGAACAGCCGCATCTCGGCCAGCTGGATGAGGGGCTCACCGCTGTTCGCCGTGATGTTCAGCCGGTAGTACGCGTACGCCGTGCCGTTGTCGAACGTGTATTCCTTCGTCTGGAACCGTGAAGGGAAGGTCTCCCCGGTCCGCTTGTCCAGGTCGGTCCAGCTCTTCCCGTCCTGGGAGCCCTGCAGCGTCCAGTCCTTCGGGTCGCGGCCGGGGAAGTCGTTGGCCGAGGTCAGCGCGTAGTGGGCGATCGCCTTCGGCTGCTCCAGCTTCAGCGAGACCCAGCCGGTCGGGTTGAACGTCAGCCACTTGCTGTTGTTGTTGCCGTCGACCAGCTTCTCTTTGGTCTCGTTCGGCGGGTTGTCGCCGTTCGCCGTGATCTCCACGACCTTCTCCGCCGGGGGCAGGCTGCCGGCGGGGCGGGTGCCGACCAGTTCGGTGAACCAGGACGAGTCGGGCTGCGCGCGTACAGCGTCGTGGACGCCGACGAAGCCGCCCCCGTCCCGGATGTACGCCTGGAAGGCCGCCTCCTGGGCGGCGTTCAGCGTCACGCCCTTGGCGGACAGGAACACGACGCCGCGATAGCGGGCCAGGTTGCTCGAGGTGAAGACCGCCGGGTCCGCGGACACCTCGACGGAGAAGCCGTTGTCCTTGCCCAGGCTCTTGATCGAGTCCGCGGCCTTCTCGACCGGGTCGCTCTGTTCCTTGGCGGGTCCGTGGAACACCAGCACGCTGATCGACTTATCGGGTGTGCCGGGCTTATCGGGCTTATCGGGCTTATCGGGATGCGGCTCGGGTGGGTTGGGCTGCGCCTGCAGGTGGGCCGATACGGCCTGCGCCTGCAGTTGCGCGGCGGGGAAGGCCGGTGCGGCCTGCGCCTGCGTGGCGGGGACCGTCGCCAGTCCCAGCGTCAGGGCGGCGCTCGACGCCGTGACGAGAGCGCGGCGCCAGGCGGGCGGCCGGGGGTGTACGAGCAGGTCTCTGCGACCCATCGTTCGCTCCTTCAGGTCGGGGGGTTGGATCAGCACCGTGCGCAGGTCGTCCGGCCGGCCGTGGCCGGCGACCGGGCACGCGGATGCCGGAAGGCACGAGGGTTCTGCCGGTCTCCTCTTCTCTCGCTGGCGGTTCTGCCGCTGACCGGCCGTCACCGGTGTGGTGACGTGTCAGGGCGGTTGGGGCCGGTCGCGGGCGTGCGGCATCGCCGTTCGTCGCGCTGCCGGCGGGTGGTCGTCGTGGAGCCCGTCGTGGGCGGGCGCCGGGGACCGATCGCGTGCAACGGTCGCCGGCCGTCCTGCCGGGACGGCGACCGGAATCGGGGGGTCCTCCCGGCCTCAGGCCGGGGTGTCGTGGGCCCGGCGACGCCTTATGGCGCCCGGGCGTGGCCGGGGCCGTCTGAGCCGCAGGCCCGCCGGGACGCGGGAGGGCGGACCGTGCGGGGCGGATGCCGGCCGTGGGGGGTGTCGCCGAAGCACCGCTGAGCCTTTCGGAGAGTCGCGGATGGTTGCGTGGGCGGGCGGGGGGACGAGGGCCAGGTGCGGCCCACCAGACGCCGCAGACTGTGGCAGTCGAGTCGCGTCAAGTGAGCGGTTCGGGCTCAACGTAGCAGCCGTACCGGACTTCATCCAGCCCCATGACAAAGTTCTCTTACTTACACACTGACTTCTTGACTTTTCAGCAGAAGTAGAGCGTACTTCCATCGAAAGCCTTCGTACACGGTGCCGAAAGGCTCGTTGACCGGTCCCCGCCCGGTGCCCACCGGCCGGAACCCACCCCGCTGCGGGGACCGCATCGAGACCTCGCGCCGTTCAGGCCGGTCCCGCCAGGCCGGCGCCACGAAGAGATGCCGTTCGCCTCACCGCAGTGGGGCGTCACGACCGAATGGGGAACCATGACCGAGGTAGGCAGGGGTACGACGCGAGGCCTGTTCTCCCGGCGCGCCTTCACCACGGCCGCGACGGCCGCCGCGTTCGCACCGCTGGTCGGGGCGGGCCAGGCCGACGCGGCGCCGTCCGACAAGGTCGCCGGCAAGCCCGGCAAGCCCGGCAATGACGACGTGCGCCGCATGACCCTCTATGCGGAGAAGTTGCCGAACAATATGCTGGGCTACGGCCTGGAGCCCGGTAAGGCCACGATTCCCGGCCCGCTGATCGAGATGGTCGAAGGCGAGACCCTCGAGATCGAGCTGGTGAACAACACCGACGTCACCGCCAGCCTGCACGTGCACGGCGTGGACTACGAGTTCACCAGCGACGGCACGAGGATGAGCGACAGCGTGGTGGAGCCGGGCGGCCGGCGCACGTACGTCTGGCGCACCCACGCGCCGGGCCGCCGTCCGGGCGGCACCATCGAGCCCGGCAGCGCCGGCTACTGGCACTACCACGACCACGTCGTCGGCACCGACCACGGCACCGGCGGCATCAAGAGAGGCCTGTACGGCGCGCTGGTGGTGCGCCGCAAGGGCGACATCCTGCCGGACAAGCAGTTCGTCGTCTTCTTCACCGACATGACCGTCAACAACGCCAGTCCCGGCGAGGCTCCGCACTTCATGGCGACGATCGGCGAGCGGGTGGAGTTCATCGTGGTCACCCACGGGGACTTCTTCCACACCTGGCACCTGCACGGGCACCGCTGGGCGGACAACCGCACCGGTCTGCTGGAGAGCCCGCAGGACCCGTCCCGGATCATCGACACGAAGACCACCGGACCGGCCGAGTCGTTCGGCTTCCAGGTGATCGCCGGGGAGCGTGTCGGGCCCGGCGCCTGGATGTACCACTGCCACGTCCAGAGCCACTCGGACATGGGGATGGCGGGCGTCTTCATGGTGGCCGACAAGAACGGGAACGTCCCCGGACACGACATGGGCGGCATGAGCGGTATGACCGGCACGGGCGGTATGGGCGGCATGGGCGGCATGGGCGGCATGGGGTCGGGCACCGGCTCGGACATGAGCACCATGCCGCACTGATCTCCCGCACCGATGCCGCGCTGACCCCGCGCTGACCCCGCCCCGCTCCCCCGCGCTGATGTCGTGCTGCCCCGCACTGATGCCGCACTGATGCCGCGCTGACCCCGCGCTGGTGCCGTACCGACCCGCCCCGCTCCCCCCTCGGACACGGTTCCGGTGAGGACCGGGCGCGTGGGTCGCCGTTCGTACGCCGGGTCGCCCGCCCGGCGTACGGACGGGCGAAGGTCAGTAGGGTGCGCCCATGACCGGCGACATACGCGAGCGCGGGCGGGCGGCCGTCACCACCACGCCCGAAGCACAGGCGGCTCTCGACTACTACCTGATCATGCCGGCGGCGGACGCGGGCGGAGCCCAGGCCGAGGCGCTCGTCGTCGAGGAGTTCACGCTCACCGACGACTTCAGGACCGTCGGCCTGGACACCGCCGGGTGGACGGCGGCCGACGGTGACTGGTGGAGTTCCGCGGCCTTCGGACGCTCGATGCGCGAGGATCCCGGTCTGCGCGCCCGGACTCGCGCGGTGAGCCGTCGCGAGGCCGAGGCCGCCTACCGCGGCCTCGGCGGGGGCGAGCTGCCCGGCGAGACGCGGTTGCGGGCTCTTTTCCGCGACCACCAGCCTCTGCCGGACTCCCCTCCCCTGCGCCTCACCCCGCCCCGGGTCCCCGAGGGGTTCCACGACACGCGGGTCTACCGCGTCTTGTTCGCCGGGGAGCCACGCCTGTCCCTCCTCGCGGACGTGGTGACGCTCGCCGGGGAGGCCGGCGACCCGGGGACCCGGATCGTCGGCGCAGGCGAACTGCGAGCGGACCCGGACGTCTTCACCTGGGAGGTGCGCCGCATCGGGCCCGGCGTCGCCTGCTGCCTGGATCTCACGGCCCACCTGGGGACCGCGTCCGTCCAGGCCCTCGGGCCGCTGCTGCGGCGGCTGACGACGGCGACGCGCCACGCGGGACCGGTGCCCGTGACCGTCGAGCGGTTCTCCTGAGCCCGGGCGGCTCCGGCCGCAGGAGAGTACGCGCGCGGCCGGCCCGGCTCTCGGAATGGGCGATTCGCAGGGCGACCCGTAAGGGCGCGGGGTCCAGGTCGGCGCAGCCGAGGATCGCCGCGGCCGTCTTCGCGACGTTGCCGACGGACGGCAGCGCGGGGTTGCGGATGCCCCGGGTGAGCGCGGCGGGGCTGCCGTCGTAGGCGCTCATCGGCGTGGCGAGCCGTGAGCTCCCGTCGCGGAATCGCGTGCGGGCGCTGCCCGGCTCGACGATGGTCACGCCGATGCCGAACGGGGCGACGTCCTTGGCCGTCGACTCCATGAACCCCTCGATGCCCCACTTGCTCGCGTGATACACCGACGCGCCCGGGTTGGTGGCCTGACCGCCGTACGTGGAGAGCTGGATGAGGCGGCCCCCGCCCTGACGGCGCAGGTGAGGAAGCGCGGCGCGGAACCACCCGGATCGAGCCGAGCAGGTTCGTGTCGATCTGGTGGACGATCTGCTCGTCGGTGAGCTCCTCGGCCGCGCCGAACAGGCCATATCCGGCGTTGTTGACGACCACGTCAATCCTGCCGAGGTCGGCGAACGCCCGGTCCACGACCTCTCCGATCGCGGGGCCGTCGGTCAGGTCGAGGCGGGCGAGCCACAGGCGGTCGCCGTACTCGGCCCTCAGGTCGTCCATCGCCTCCATGCGCCGGGCCGTCCCGGCGACGCGGTCACCGCGCCGCAGGAGCTGGTCGGTCATCTCCCGCCCGAAGCCGCTGCTCACTCCGGTGATCAGCCATGCAGGAGAGCGGCGAGGTCGCCCTGCGCAACGCGGCGCAGAGTGCGAAGGTCTCGGCCATGGAGGCGGCGCGCGACGCGGACGGCCCGGGAGCGCGCTTCGCGCCCGAATTCCTGCTGACGGCCATCCTGGCGCTCGCCACCGCCTGGTCGGCGGCGAGCCCCTTCGGCCCGAGACTCAGCCCGGGCTGGCCGCCGACCCCGCCACGCTGCGGAAGCAGATCGCCGATGCCGTGGCCGCGATCGCCGCCGCCGGCACCCGCCCCTGATGGGAAGGAGCGCATCGAACCGGGACGATCCCCGACGGCTCCCGCGTCGGCTACAGGGGGACGGCCACAGGACCCCACGCATCAGGCGACGGATTTCCCGGCGGCAGTCCAGGTGTTGCAGCGTCCAGGGGACGGTTTGGTGAACCCGCGATTCACCCAGCGCACGATTGTGGCACCCTTACCGTGCCAGCGATCCTCCACGCCCCGCACGTCGTCTCCGCTGCGGCGTACGACATCGAGGAACTTCCGCCAGTCGCTGCCGGGATGGTGGAGAGACTTCCACACGCTGCCGATGAAGGCCCCGGCGAAGCACTGGGCCTGGAGGTTGTAACGGCGCAGGTGCTCCGACTCCTGTGCGGACTCGGCGCTGTCCTTGAGCCTGTCGGCGGCCTTCGCGATGCCGGACAGAGCCTGCACGTGGTTGCCGTACTCATAGGCAGCCAGATACAGCAGGAAAAGAAGGTCCGGCTTCTTCAGGATGCTGTCCTTCAGGTAGATGACAATCGTTTTGTCGCAGTACTGCGCCACGCCGGCCTCCTGCCAGTCGGTGCCGCACGCAGCGGTGCCAGGATCGGTGATGAAACGAACCTTGGGGGCGGCGGAGGGCAGCTTCGCGTCCTTCAACAGCGGCCGCCACGACCTGTCGAGGCAGCCGAACCAGGCACGCAGGTGCTTGACGGCGGACTTCGGGTCGTTCTTCTTCAGTCCCGACACGGAGCAGGCCCTCCGGGGAAGCGGCCCGGATTCGTAGAGACGGTTCCTGGTGAGCTCCACCGGCGCTGGGGATGTGCGGACGAGAGAACGTGCCTGGAGCCCACCGGTGGTCTCCCCGGCCGCCGTCCCGGGAAGGAGACCGATCATCAGAACCGCGGGCAGGGCGGTGATCAGGGGGATGCGCATGCGGCGGGAACCTAGCCGAGCCGGGCCCCGCCCGCAAGATCCCGAATGGTGTCCCAGGTCATCGGCCTACCGGTGCCGAAGCACCGCTCGATGACGTGCCGGAAGGCGTTCGTCCAGCTCGCTTACAAGGCCGATGCCACTCTGCGGGCCGACGTACGTCTCTAGGAGCAGGGGACGGTGCGGCCCAGGCGCGGGTGGTGCTGACAACCGGTCAAAAGACCGAGTCTGCCTGATCAGACCGACCCGGTAGCTCCCATCAAGCCAGGGGGAGCCGGACGACGAAGGCGGCACCGCCGGCCGATGACCGCTCCACGTGCACCTCACCCTCCTGGCCGTGCACGATGTTCCGCACGATCGCCAGGCCGAGGCCGGTCCCGCCGCGGTCCCGGGAGCGGGCGGCGTCGAGGCGGGTGAAGCGATCGAAGATGCGCTCCCGGTCCTCCTCCCCGATCCCGTCGCCGTCATCGGCCACGACGAGCTCCGCCGCATGGGCCGTACGCCGGACCTGGACGAACACGACCGTCTTGGCGTGCCGCTGCGCGTTGTCGAGCAGTTCGGACAGCATCCGCCGGAGCCGCGTGTCCACGCCGCGTACCAGAACCCCGCGCACGACCTGCACCTTCACGTCGTGCTTGTCCGTACGCCGGGCCAGTTCGCTCTGCACGAGATCACCGAGGTCCAGCAGGGCCCGCTCGGCCGGCTGCGCGGCGGCCTGAAGCTGGGCCAGCAGGTAGAGATCGTCGACCAGCGCCTGCAGCCGCTCCACGTCGCTGAGCGCCCGTTCGATCAGGTCGTCCACGTCGAGCTCGCCGGGATGCAGCCGGGCCTCCTCCAACTGTGCCCGCAGTCCCGCGACCGGGGTACGCAGCTCGTGCGACACATCGGCCTCGAACCGCCGCTGCCAGTCGATGGCCTGATACAGCTTGCCGCACATGCTGTCGATACCGTGCTTGATGTCGCGCTCCAGCTCGTCGAGTTCGCCGAGACAATCACGGAGGTGGCGGAGCGAAGTCACCTCTCCGACATTCCCTGACCCGTGCACGACGATCCCCACGGACATCTAAAATCACTGCATACGCCGCTCTTTTCGAAGTTTTCCTTTTCCCCTATCCCCGTCCATGGTCCTTGAAGAAGTCAGAGGCGGGGACCGGCGCGAGCCTCAACGGCAAATCCGGATCGGGACAGTGGGAATCGGCCCGCCCGAAACCCGGATCGACCTGCGATACCGTCCCCGTCTGTCGCTCCCCGGCGTCCGGCGAAGCATGCGCGTCCCGGGTCTCTTGATGAACAGAATTGACCAGCCGGGACTGATGACGAAGGATTATCGATGTGACGTTTTCCCAGGGCCCGGCTCGGCGCTTTCCGTACGCGCTGGTGAAGCTGGTCGTGGTGACTCTCGTGCTGGGCGCCGGGATCGGAGGATGCATTTTCTTGGCGCTGGCGCTGATGTGGCATTCGGTGTGGGGAGACGGGATCATCCCCGTCCTGGGCGATCCTGTCCCCGGCGATCCGTAAACGGCCGGAATTCCGCCGCCGTCCTGTACAGGCGGCCCTCTCCCCCGTTCGCTTCTCCTGTCGAGCTGCGCTCACCCGCCGCGCTCTTCGTGAGGCGACTCATAGGTAGGCCAGCAGGGCGTCCAGCGGTCTCGGCACGCGATCGGGCTCCAGCGCCGCGACGAGCGGGCCCGCGTAGCGGATCTTGCGGCCGCCGCCCGATCCCATGAACCGGCGGAGCTGGTCGTGGGTGCTGCGTCCGCGCCAGCCGGGCTGCTTCTGAAGCGTGCGAAACGAGCGGAGCTCGCCTTCGGCGTCCACGACCCGTTCGACCGTGGCGGTGCCGAGGGCGCGGATCAGCTCGTCTTCCAGGTCGGCCACACACACGAAGAATCCGAGCACCTCCAGAGCGCTTCTCGTGAGATCGGACCCGAAGCCGGCGCGCTCGAGCCCCCTCCGGAAGGCGCCCTCTTCTCCGGCGTCGCACAGCCCGGCCAGCCGGAGGTTGCGGCCTGAAGGGCCGAACCTGCCGGCGTACGCCCCGATGTTCGTGGCGCCGCCCATCGCGACGACGTCGATGCCTTCGGCCGCGAGGTTCCGGCCCCGGCGCTCGGCCAGCGCCTTGATCGCCGACTGGTCGCTGAGGCCCTCGACGAGGACCACGGTGTGCGCATCGTTCACGCGCTCAGCCTTGCAGCCGGCGAAGTTCGTACCCATTTTTCCTGCACCACAGGAGGCATTGCGCGCTATCTCGGGGGCAGCACACAGAACTCGTGGCCGTCGGGATCGGCCATGACCGCCCAGTCGACCTCGCCCTGACCGATGTCGATGCGCGTCGCCCCGAGGGAGATGAGACGGTCGACCTCCGCCTGCTGGTCACCGCTCGCGGGTGGAGCGAGGTCGAAATGCAGCCGCTCCTTCCCGGTCTTCGGCATGAGCGGCGGACCACCCCAGGTGATCTTCGGGCCGCCGTGCGGCGAGCGGATAGCGGTCTCCTGGTCCTGATCCCACACCAGCGGCCAGCCCAGTGCCTTGCTCCAGAAATACCCGGTCTCCTGCGAACCATCGCACGCCAACGCTCCGATGAATCCACAGTCGGCGAGGAACTGGTTGTCCGGCCCGATGACGCAGAACTCGTTGCCCTCGGGGTCGGCGAGCACGACGTGACGCGCATCCGGGCCTTGGCCGATGTCGATGTGCCGGGCGCCCAGTTCGAGCGCCCTCGCCACCGTCTGCTCCTGGTCCTCAAGGGACGTGCTCGTCAGATCGAAGTGCGCCTGGTTCTGGCCGGTCTTCTGCTCCTGACTGGCAACAAATCGGATCCGGAACCCGGTGTCATCGCTCGGCAGGAGCGTGATGCCGTCTCGAGGGTCGTCGGTCATCTCCCAGCCCAGGAGGCCGGCCCAGAAGCGCGCCAGAGGGAGCGGGTCGTGCGCGTCGACGCAGAGCGAGACAAGGTGACTGGTCATCCCGCTCCACACCTCCATTTCGTACGAAGCCGCGGACGGAGCATGTCCCCGGCGAGAGGGATCCACGCTAGGCGCGCGAGGGTCCGCCACGCGAACCAATATCGGCGTGCTCGTCGACGGCCGGCGCTCCCGGCACCGACGCGACGAGCGGCCGGACCGGCCCGGGCTCTGACGACCGGCCTCCGAGCAGCGCGGGCGCAGCAGAGCGATTCGACCTCGATTCGATGGTCGGATTCGGCGGTGGCCGCTCATGGGACACGGTGGAGACGAGCCTCGCCCTCCTGCTGAGACTTGCGGCGGTCGCTCCGGCGGAACAGAGGCTGCGTCTCAGCCGTCCGCCATGATGGCTTCAGCGCTGGCTCCGCTCGGGGCTTTAACGGGCCTTGTCCGCCATCGCCGACGCCCACCGCGTGCTGACCCCCGCAAATGAATGTCGCCTCGTCGGGAGCAGTTGGCGAAATCGGCGCCTTCACCTGCGCAAAGAGCCGGCGCCTCGGATTCCGTGGAAGTCGGAGTGCTTTTAGTGCATCCGCACCAGAAGCCGTGCGGTACTGGTCCGCTTGCACCAGAGGAGAACGGGTCCTGGAGACGATGTCCGGGCCGGCATCGCGAGCGAGTGTGGGAGCCGCGTGCATCGCACGCGTTTTCCCAACCTGGCGAGCGATGTCTGGAGTGAAACGACAGGTGGCGGTCTTCTTCTACCGAGTCGGGCGATGGGCCTTCCGAAGGCGCCGGCTCGTGGGCGTCCTGTGGGTCGGCGTCCTCCTCGTGGTCGGCTTCCTCGGTGTGCGGGCACCGTCGTCGGGGGACGAGGCCCTCCGCATGCCCGGAACCGAGTCGCAGCAGGCGTTCGACCTGTTGGCGGAGCGGTTCCCCGGAACCAACCCCGAGGCCGCCGAGGCCCGCCTGGTGTTCCAGGCGTCGGACGGCCGGCAGGTGACGGCCACAGCGGACAAGGCGGCCATCGAGAAGGCGCTCGACACGCTGGAGGGAAGTGCCCAGGTCGATTCGGTCAGCGACCCGTTCACCTCGGGTGCCGTCAGCAAGGACGGCACCATGGCGTACTCCCGGATCAACTACACAGTGGGCGCCGACGACCTGACACAGGAGGCGAAGCAAACCCTCCAGGCCGCCGCGGATCAGGCCAGGGACGCGGGGCTGACTGTGGAGTTCGGCGGCACGGCCCTGCTGACGCAACCGCAGACAGGCGCTTCGACAGAGCTCATCGGCCTCGGCGTGGCCGCGGTGGTGCTGTTCCTCACGCTCGGCTCGGTGATCGCGGCAGGACTGCCGCTGATGACCGCGCTCGTCGGCGTGCTCATCTCACTCATGGGGATCTTCGCCCTGGCTCGGCCCCTGGGCCTGACCTCCACCGTCTCCATCCTGTCGCTGATGCTGGGCCTCGCCGTCGGCATCGACTACTCGCTGTTCATCACCTCCCGCTTCCGCGACGAGCGTGCCCGGGGCAGGGAGCCGGCCGAGGCCGCAGGCCGCGCGGTCGGTACGGCGGGCTCCGCCGTCGTCTTCGCCGGCGCGACGGTCTTCGTCGCCCTGGCCGGACTGAGCGTCGTCGGCGTCCCCGAACTCACCAAGATGGGCCTGGCCAGCGCCGGCACCGTGCTCATCTCCGTCGTCATCGCGTTGACCCTGGTCCCTGCGCTGTTCGGCTTCTTCGGCGACCGGCTGCTGCCTCGCGCGGTCCGCAGGAGCCTGGGCGCGGGTCGCAGTCACCTCAGGGGCCGCCGGTCCACAGGCATCGGGGGCACGGTCGCGAACGAACCGTTCGCCCCGAACGTCGCCGGCACGGCGGCTGCCGGATCCTCCACGGCTTACGGAAAACGGCCCGGTATCGCTGTCCGCTGGGCCCGCTTCCTGGTGCGCCGACGCCTTGCGGCGCTGCTGGTGGGGGTGATCGGCCTTGGTGTGGCCGCCGTACCGGCGTTCAGTCTCGAACTCGGTATCCCCGGCGACGAGTCCAAGCCGGTGACGAACACCCAGCGCCGGGCGTACGACCTGCTGTCCGAAGGCTTCGGCCCCGGCTTCAACGGACCGCTGACCGTGGTCGTCGACGCCTCGCAGGCCGCCGACGCGCAGGCGGCGGCGGACACGGTCGCCAGGACAGTACGGGACGTGGACGGGGTCGTCTCGGTCGGTGCCCCCGTCTTCAACCCGGCGAAGGACACGGCCGTCCTCACGGCGATCCCCGCGTCCGCTCCGAACACGGACGAGACCAGGGACCTGGTGCACCACATCCGCAGCGCCGTCGACGCCGTGGAGGACGACACGCACACGTCCATCGCGGTCACCGGCCGTACCGCCGTGATCGTCGACGTCTCCGAGTCCATCTACGGTGCACTCGTGATCTACCTGGCCGTGATCATCGGCTTCGCGGTGATCCTCTTGCTGGTGGTCTTCCGCTCGATCCTGGTGCCCCTCAAGGCGGCCCTCGGCTTCCTGCTGTCGGTGGGTGCGGCGTTCGGTGTCGTTGTCGCCGTCATCCAATGGGGCTGGGCGTCGAGCCTGTTCGGGATCGACCAGACCGGACCGGTCATGTCGATCATCCCGATCTTCGTCATCGGTGTCGTGTTCGGACTCGCCATGGACTACGAGGTCTTCCTCGTCTCCCGGATGCGCGAGGAGTACGTGCACGGTGCGACCGGCGAGGACGCGATCGTCACCGGGTTCCGGCACAGCGGACGCGTCGTCACCGCGGCGGCCATCATCATGATCAGCGTCTTCGCCGGGTTCATCGGGATCGCCCAGACCAACATCCGGACGACGGGTCTCGGTATGGCCGCGGCAGTCACCTTCGACGCCTTCGTGGTCCGCATGGCCATCGTCCCGGCCGTGCTGGCCCTCTTCGGGGACCGGGCCTGGAAGCTGCCTCGTATGCTGGATCGCGTGCTTCCGAACGTCGATGTCGAGGGTCGGTCGCTGGACGCTTACCTGTCACCGCAGACGACCGCGCCGGACAAGGAGGCGACACCGAACCCCGTCGGTGGACGCTGAGCCGGCATGACAACCCTGAACGGCTTTCTCCCGCAACCGCGCGCAGAGCGGTTGCGGGAGGCGCTGATCGCGACGACGGCGTTCGTGCTCTTCCTGCTGGGCAGCGTCGTGCGGGGCGACGAGTCGCTGACGGCGCCGCCGATCGCCGCGTATCTGCTCGCCGTGGTGTCCTGTGCCGCGCTGCCGCTGCGGCACAGGGCACCGCTGCCCGTCATGGTGGTCACCACTCTGTGCAGCGTGCTGGCGATGGTCGCGGACCTGATGCTGACTCCGTTGGTCGTGGTCCCCGCCATGATCACGGCGTACACGATCGCGGTCCGGGCCGAGCGGCGTACCGCGACCACGGTCCTGCTCATCTCCGCCGCACTCCTCATGGCAGCGGGGCTGGTGTTGCAGCCGCTGTCCTGGTCCACGGTCACCAGGACCTGCTCGACGGTCATCTTCCCGCTGGTGGCCGCCGTGCTCGGGCACTCGGCCCAGAACCGGCGCGCCTACCTCGCGGCCATGGAGGAGCGCGCGTTGCGGGCCGAGGAGAGCCGGGAGAGCGAGGCGCGCCGGCGCGTGGCCGAGGAACGGGTGCGCATCGCCCGGGAACTGCACGACCTCGTGGCCCACGAGATCACCCTTGCCAATGCACAGGCCACGGTCGCCGCGCACTTCTTCGACAGCCGCCCCGAGCAGGCCCGCACCAGCCTGCGGCAGCTGGTGGAGACGACACGCCAGGCGCTGGACGAGCTGCGGGCCACGGTCGGACTGCTGCGCCAGTCGGGGGACCGGGCCCAACCCGCCGAACCGGCGCCCGGGCTGGCTCAGCTGCCCACGCTCATCGAGTCGTTCCGCCGTACGGGCCTCACGGTGTCGGTGCACGAGGAGGGTCCGGCGGGGACACTCCCGCCGGGCCTGGACCTCACCGCCTACCGGATCATCCAGGAGGCGTTGACCAACGTGACGAAACACGCCGGTATCGGCCGGGCCCGGGTGGGTCTGGTCTGGACCCGCGACCTCGTGACCCTCACCATCACCGACGACGGGCCGGGGGACCACACGATCCCGGGCCCGTCCGCGGGGTCGGGCGGCTATGGACTGATCGGGATGCGCGAACGTGCCGCTGCGGTCGGCGGCCGGCTCGTCGCAGGCAGGCGGCCCGAGGGCGGGTTCCGTGTCGTCGCCGAACTGCCTCGCCCGGCACGGGAGACAATCCGCAGTTCCGCTGCGGCCGACCGGGAAAGGCAGACGGGTGCGACGACGAGCGGCCGATCGACGGCAAACGGCGGACGGCCGGTGGCTGAACCTCTGCCGAGCGGTGAGGCCCCGGACGACGCCGCGCGGCGCGGGGACGTCGCATGACGCTGCGCGTCCTGCTCGCCGACGATCAGGCCCTGCTGCGCGGAGCCTTCCGGATGCTACTCGACAGCGCCGACGACATCACGGTCGTCGGTGAAGCGGCCGACGGCCGGGAAGCGGTCAGGCTCAGCCGGGAACTGCGCCCTGACGTGGTGGTCATGGACATCCGGATGCCCGGGGTGGACGGGATCACCGCCACCGCGCAGATCTGTGCCGATCCGGAACTACGGGACTGCCACATCCTGATCCTCACCACGTACGAGACCGACGAGTACGTCGCGCAGGCGTTGCGCGCAGGGGCCGGCGGTTTCATCGGCAAGGGGATCGGGGCCGAGGACCTGGCGGACGCGGTACGAACCATCGCGGCCGGCGACACCCTGCTGTCCCCGGCCGCGACCCGCTCCCTGGTCGCCCGTTTCCTGGCGACACCGGAGAACACCAACACCCCACGTCGCCCCCGCCAGTCCGAACGACTCGCCGAACTCACCCCGCGCGAGCGCGAGATGGTGGCGCTGGTCGCCACCGGCCTGTCCAACCAGGAAATCGCCGAGCAGATGTTCCTCAGCCCGTTCACCGTTCGCGCCCACGTACAGCGGGCCATGACGAAGCTCCATGCACGCGACCGCGCACAACTCGTCGTCATCGCCTATCAGACGGGCCTGGTGCAGGTCACCGCGGACGACGACAACCCGGAATGGTCCGCCTGAGGGCAGGGGCGAATTCGGCGAAATTCGTACCCGTTCTCCAAGCTGCGACCGATGACGATGGCGACAGGTGACGGCGTGGCTGTGTCCGGTTGCTGCACGCGTTACTGGCCTATGCGTCCGTCGATCCGTTCGCGCAACAGGTCGACGTGACCCATGTGGCGGCCGTACTCCCAGATCATTCCGACCAGCACCTCGCGCAGCGACATCGACCCTCCGCCGCTGCCATGCTGATTCAAGGGATCGTCGCCGGTGATGTCGAGACTGGGCGCCTCGGCCACATAGCGCTCGGCGAAGTCCACCTCCGCGCGCCATGCGGCCCACGCCTCCGCAACCACCTCCGGGTCGGGAACCGCACCATCGAAATCACCGTCACGGTCGGTGTCCGAAGTGAAAAGCCGGGGCACGTCCTGTCCCGCCATCATCACCCGGAACGTCGCTCGCTCGCCCTCGGCCAGATGTCGCACCAGCCCCAGGAGCGACATCGTCGACGGCTCGACGGACCGTCGCGCCATGGCCTCCGCATCAAGGCCTTCGCATTTCATCTCCAACGTGAGGCGTGCACAACGCAGGGCCTCGACCAGCGTCGTGCGCTCGTCGCCCAGCGTCGGTCCGTTCTCACGTGGGTCATCGTCAGACGGCTTGCCGTCCGCGGTGAACATGTCCGCTCGTCGCGTCGTGGCCATGGCCGCAATCATTGGCGACTCACATTGCGGTCGGCAACCGATTTAGGCCGCCCACACTTTTGGTCACCGGGGTCGATAGGCCACCGGGGGAAACCCCCGCATGTTCCACGAGCTCAAGCAGGTGGTGCCAGGCTGAGGATGCGAGGTCCTGGCTGTCCATGGAAGCCCACCACGTGCGGTGGACGTACCTCCCACCGACCAAAGCACCGGCAAGTCCGCAGCGCGCGATGGTATGCGCGAGGCGGTGTCCTTCCTCTCGTCGCCTGGCGAGAGGGAACGTGCGGACGCCTACGTCGGACATCGGTCCGCGAATTCAGCCTGCGACGAGCATGGATTTGAACCACAGCATGAGGCAGAGGATTATCAGAGTTTTCACGACGAACGTCATCTGGCCGGGCTGAAGCCTCTCCGGCTCACCTTTTTCGTGCGCGACCGAGGCCCATCGCCTGATGCTCGCCCCCTGCCCCACCGAAGCAAGGAAGAGAGCGAAGAACCCCACGGACAAGTAGCCGAGAGCCTCACGGGTCGGCCAGTCCCGGATCGTCGCGACCACAAGGACGACCACGATTCCCATCAGCGCCGCCAATGGAATTCGCCATCGGAATCGCTTCGTCGGCATCAATAGCGCGAATCTCAGGACGAAGAGTCCGGAACTTACCGCGGCTGCGACCCACAGGGCGGCGTCGGACACATCGCCCGTGGTAGCGATTGCCATATTCGCACTATAACAGGATCTCACCCTGTCTTGATTCGGGTTGGACACCGCTCACTGACCTCCCCCGAGAGGCAGCACCGCGCCATATCCGTATAGACAATCGTCAGGGCATCGGACCTGGACGGCATCACGGTTCCCGTATCCGCGAGGGCCTCGACCAGCACATCGCGCACCTCGTTTGGATCGCGTCCGTCAAGACCTGCGAGAGTGCGCAACGTCTCACCGTCCAGGCCTTGAACGAGCCAATGA
>NZ_VIRM01000043.1 GCF_006874475.1 Microbispora hainanensis | reverse complement strand
CCAGGGTCTCCGAGCACCTCAACCAGGCGCTGCACGATCTCATGGAGTCCGACCCCTCGGTCCACCTGCTCGGCGAGGACGTCGGCGACCCGTACGGCGGCGCGTTCAAGGTGACCCGCGGGCTGTCCAGCCGGTTCGGCTCCCGGGTGAGGTCCACGCCGCTGAGCGAGGGCGCGATCGCCGGCGTCGGGGCCGGGCTGGCCCTGGCCGGCGACAAGGCCATCGTCGAGATCATGTTCGCCGACTTCGTGGCGCTGGCGTTCGACCAGATCACCAACTTCGCCGCCAAGTCCACCTCCATGTACGGCAGGCCGGTGCCGGTGCCGCTCGTGGTGCGCTGCCCCACGGGCGGCAACCGCGGCTACGGGCCGACCCACAGCCAGAACCCGCAGAAGCACTTCATCGGCGTGCCGGGGCTGTCGCTGTTCGAGATGACGCCGTTCCACGACGCGGGCGAGCTGTTCGCCCGGATGTTCGGCCTCGGGCGGCCCTGTCTGTTCTTCGAGGACAAGGTGCTCTACACGCGGCAGATGCAGCAGGTGGACGACCTGTTCACCGTCGAGCTGGTGGACGACGTGGCGCGGGTGCGCGTCGACGGCGCCGGCCGGCCCGACTGCACGCTGGTCACCCACGGCGGGCTCGTCCACCGGACGCTCGACGCCATGCGGGCGCTCCTCCTGGAGGACGACCTGGTCTGCGAGCTGCTGGTGCCCGCCCAGCTCTATCCCGTGCCGCGGCTGCCGGGGCTGGAGGACGCGCCGCACGTCTGCGTCGTGGACGACGGCACCGAGGGCGGCTCCTGGGCGTCCGAGGTGGCCACGGCGCTCTATCCGCGCCTGTGGGGCCGCCTGCGGGGCCCGATCACGCTGGTCAACTCGGCGGACGGGGTGATCCCCGCCGCCCCCCATCTGGAACGTGAGGTGCTCGTGCAGGCCGACAGCATCAGAGCCGCGGTGAGGGAGGCG
The DNA here is from genome assembly GCF_006874475.1 of Microbispora hainanensis. GTDB lineage: Bacteria > Actinomycetota > Actinomycetes > Streptosporangiales > Streptosporangiaceae > Microbispora > Microbispora hainanensis. Next base: position 78,167 of record NZ_VIRM01000043.1, on the reverse strand, counting down.
CTGTCGTGACCGACTTCCGGGTGCCCAAGCTCAACAACAACGACACGTCGTACGTGCTGGTCGAGTGGCTGGCCGAGGACGGGCAGACGGTGCGCGACGGCGATGCGATCGTGCTGCTGGAGACGTCCAAGGCGACCGAGGAGGTCGAGGCCCCGTCGGACGGCGTCCTGCGGCGGCTGCTCGCCGAGGGGGCCGAGTGCGAGCCGGGGCAGGTGATCGCCCGCCTGCTCGCGAACGACGACGACGCCGGTGAGACCTCGGGCGAGCCCGCGCAGCAGGCCGCCCGGCAGGTCGCGGACGACAACCCGGGCGGGCCGCAGGCCGCGGCGCCGCCCGGCGACGTCTCCGGGGTGATCGTCACGGCGCCCGCGCGCGAACTGATCGAGGCGCACGGCATCGCCGTCGATCGGGTGTACGCCCTCGGCCGCAAGGTCATCAGGCGGACCGACGTCGAGGAGCTGCTCGCCGCGCAGGAGCCCTCCCCCGCGGCGGCGGACGCCGCCCAGGCGGGGAACGACGGCCAGGCAGGGGACTCCTCCCCGGCGGGAGACTCCCCCGTGGAGGACGACGACGCGCAGTGGATCACGCTGTCGCGGGCGCAGCAGCGGACGGCCGAGGTCGTCGAACGGTCCCGGCGCGAGATCCCGGCGGCCTTCACGGCGATGAACGTCGACGTGACCGAGGTCCTGTCGCTCGCCCGCGACCTCACCCGCCGGCTGCGCACCCTGGTCGGCCTGCCCGAGATGGTGGTGAAGGCGACCGGCGGTCTGCTCGACCGTTTCCCGATGTTCTTCGCGGCGCCCGGCCCCGGCCCCCGGGCGAGAAGGGCCGCCACCGCCGACGTGGGCGTGACGGTCGACGTGGGCCGAGGGCTGTTCATCCCGGTCGTCCGCGACGCGGGCAACCGGCCGCTGTCCAAGATCGCCGGTGACCTGGTCGGCTTCCGCAAGACGGCGCTCACCGGGTCGTTCCGGGAACGCGACCTCCAGGGAGGCGCCATCACGCTCACCCTGCACACGCACGACGGCATCGTGTTCGCCGTCCCGATCGTCTTCCCCGGCCAGACGTGCGCGCTGTCGCTGACGGCGCCGCGCTCGGAGGTCGTCCAAGACGGTCCGGGCTTCGCCGTACGCAAGACCGCCACAGTTGGCCTCGCATACGACCACCGTTACATCAACGGTCGCGATGCCGCGGAGTTCCTCGGGGAGCTCCGCACGGCGCTCGAATCACCCGCGCGTTTCCTCACCGAGAATGGATGAAGCCATGAACTCACCCGCACGGTTTCCGGCCGACTTCGTCTGGGGCGCGTCCACCGCGGCGTACCAGATCGAGGGCGCGACCACGGAGGACGGCCGCGGGCCATCGGTGTGGGACACGTTCTGCGCGGTCCCCGGCAACGTACGCGACGGCGACAGCGGAGAGCACGCCGCCGACCACTACCACCGCTACAACGAGGACCTCGACCTGATCGCCGATCTGGGCCTCGGAAGCTACCGCTTCTCCATCGCCTGGCCGCGGATCCAGCCGACCGGCTCGGGCAAGCCCAACCAGAAGGGCCTCGACTTCTACCGCCGGCTCGTGGACGGGCTGGCCGAGCGCGGCGTCCGGCCGATGGCCACGCTCTTCCACTGGGACCTGCCGCAGGAGCTGCAGGACCGAGGGGGCTGGGAGAACCGGGACACGGCCGAGCGCTTCGCCGAGTATGCCGCGATCTGCTTCGACGCCCTGGAGATCAGGGACTGGCTGACGATCAACGAGCCCAAGACCGTGGTCGACTGCGGATACCGCTTCGGCACCCACGCGCCGGGCGTGAAGGACGACGCGCGCGCGTTCGTCGCCTGCCACCACCTGCTGCTCGCCCACGGCCTCGCCTCGCGGGTGCTGCACGAACGGCACCCCGGACGCCGCATCGGCCCGGCGCTCAACCTGCACCCCACCTACCCGGCCGACGACACGCCGGAGGCACGCGAGGCGGCCCACCACCAGGACGGGCTGGAGAACCGGCTCTACCTCGACCCCGTCTTCAAGGGCCGCTACCCCGAGGACACGCTGCGCTGGATCTCCGAGCGCGGCCCGATGGCCGACCACATCCTCGACGGGGACCTCGGCGTCATCGGCGAGCCCATCGACATCCTCGGCGTGCAGTACTACACGCCGGTCTTCGTGGACGGCAAGGGCGAGCGGGTCTTCCTGCACGAGCGGGCCCAGGCCGAGTGGCTGGAGATCTACCCCGAGGGCCTGCACGACATCCTCGTCCGGGTGCAGCGGGACTACCCGGGCGTGCCGATGGTCATCACCGAGAACGGCCTCGCCACCGTGGACGGCGTCGACGCCGACGGCCGGGTCCGCGACGACCGGCGGATCGCCTACCTGCGCGCCCACCTGAGCGCGGTGCACCGCGCCATGGAGGCCGGCGCGCAGGTCGAGGGCTACCACGTCTGGTCGCTGCTGGACAACTTCGAGTGGGCCGAGGGATACAGCCAGCGGTTCGGCATCGTGTACGTGGACTACACGACGCAGCGGCGCACGCCCAAGGACAGCGCGCTCTGGTATCGCGACGTCGTGAAGAGCGGCGAGCTGCGCTGACCCCCCACGCGGGCCTGCCACGACCCGACGAACAGGATCGACGAACAGGATCGACGAACACGACCCGATGAACGGCACCCGATGAAGAGCACCCGATAGCGCGCTCGGCGAGCACGCCGGCCCGATAGGCGAAGCGTTTTCCCCCGCCCACCGGGCCCGGCGTGCCCGGGCCCCAACTCCCGGGCACCGGGTCGAGGGCACGGTGTCGAGGGCACCGGGTCGAGGGCACCGGGTCGAGGGCACCGGGTCGAGGGCACCGGGTCGGGAGCCCTGCCTCCCGGGCCTCCTGGCTCCCAGACTCGTTTCCGGTCCGGGCGGCCGGGCACCGGGGCACTGGCGGCCGATTCGTCAGCCACCGCCGTCCTTTTGGCGCTCTCGACCGGCGGTTCCCACGACGCCGTTCCCGTTCGGCGCCCCCTATTCCGCGCCGTATTCCGGGCGCCGTATTCCGGGCGCCGTATTCGGGGCGCCGTATTCCGCGCGCCCGGACCCGTGGCGCGCGGATTGCGATGACGGCTGCCCGGAACTGCTGAAACTTTCAGCACGCGGTGGTGGGCGTTCGCCCATGCACGTGCACGCGACTGCCACTGTGCGGCAAATCGGTACACTTACACCGATCTACGCGATAATCCCGCGAATAAGTTGACGCGTCAGCCGAAAAGACTTAGCTTTACCCAGAGTGGGAGCGCTCCCACCATCCTCCCACCCCGCTTGGATCAAGCGCGATGAGCTGGGATAAAGTCCCTGCATACCGTCAGATGACCCGCTTCTTGACGTCGCGTCAGCGAGAGGACTCCCCCGTGCCCGATTACACGATTGCCGGCGGCGGATACCAGGCCACGATCAGCGAGCGGGGCGGCGCGCTCCGGGTGCTGCGCCATGAGGGCCGCGATCTGGTGACGAGCTGGCCGGAAGGCGGGCCGGTCCCCTACTACAGCGGCACCATCCTGGCGCCGTGGCCCAACCGGGTGGTCGGCGGCACGTACGTCTTCGAGGGGCGGCGCCGCCACCTGCCGATCAACGAGCCCGACCGCGGCCACGCCCTGCACGGCCTCGTCTCCGGGCTCGACTGGAAGTGCGCGGAGCTGCTGTCGGTCGAGGACCACCACGGCCACGTGCGGCTCACGCACGTCGTGGAGCCCACCGAGGGCTATCCGCACAGGATCTCCCTTGAGGTGCGGCACTCGGTCTCCGGCGAGGGCCTGTCGACCACGCTGACGGCGCAGAACGTGGGCGAGACGGCGGCGCCGTACGGTTGCGGGCCGCACCCGTGGCTGCTGGCCGGGCCCGACGTCACCGCCTACGAGCTCGGCCTGCCGGCCGGGCGGGTGCTGCTCACCGACGACCTGCTCGCCCCCACCGAGCTGGTGGAGGTGGAGGGAACGCCTTACGACTTCAGGACGCCGCGCGTGATCGGGGACACCGCCGTCGACCACGCCTTCACGGGCGTGACGGAGGGACGCGTACGCGTGCTGGGGCCGGAGGGCGGGGTGGAGCTCACCTGGGACCCCGCGGTGCTGCCGTGGGTCCAGGTCTGCACCGGCACGGGGCTGGGCCATCAGGGGCTGGCCGTGGAGCCGATGACGTGCCCGCCCGACGCGTTCAACTCGGGCACCGATCTGATCGTTTTGCAGCCGGGGGACAAGCACGAGGCCACGTGGACCATCGCGGTCACCACTGCGTCATTGGAAGGCTGAATGGACAGCAGGACGAAGAGGCGGTTGTCCCCCGCCCAGCTCGAAGAGGTCACCCGCGACGCGCTCGGCTGCGGGGTGACCTCGTCGGAGGAGCTCACCGACGGCTTCGCGAACGCCGTCTGGCGGCTCGGCCTCGACGACGGACGTCAGGTGGTGCTCAAGCTGGGACCACCGCCCGACCTGCGGCTGCTGGCCTACGAGCGCCACCTGCTGCGCACCGAGGCGATGGTCTACCACCTCGCCCAGCCCACCGGGCTGCCGATGCCCGCCCTGCTCAAGGCGTCGTTCGACGACCCGCTGCTGGGCGGCGACTACCTCATCCTGTCCGCGCTCGACGGGGTGCCGTGGAACCGGACGACGCTCAGCCCCGCGGAGGAGGGCGCGCTCCGGTTCGAGCTGGGCCGCCACCTCGCCCGCCTGCACTCCATCCCGGGCACGGGCGTCTTCGGCTACCCGTACGCAGGGCTGACCGGCCGGACCTGGCGGGAGGCGTTCCTCGTCATGGTCGGCGCCCTGCTGGACGACGCCGTCTACTACAACACCCCGCTCCCCGCCACGATCGTGGAGATCGTCGGGCTGGTCCACATGAACGCGCACGTCCTCGACCAGGTCACCACGCCGTCACTGGTGCACTTCGACATGTGGCCGGGCAACGTGTTCCTGGACGGCGACAACCGCGTGCAGGCGCTCATCGACCACGAGAGGGCGTTCTGGGGCGACCCGCTCGCCGACTTCGTCACGCCCACGATCTTCGACGAGCTGCGCGAGGACGACCCGATGCTCATGGGTTATCGGCAGGAGGCCGGCCCCGTGCGGCTGGATCAGGCCGCCCGCGTACGGATGGCCCTTTATCGGGCCTACCTCTACCTGATCATGCTGGTGGAGGACGGCCCCCGGCAGTATCCGGAGGAGTCCTACGCCCGCATCAGGGACATCACGACGCGGTCACTGGTCGCCTGCCTCGACCTGCTGCGTGCGGGGTCGAGGAACCACGCGCACGTCTGAGGTCACGCCTCCAGCGTGAGGGACTGCGAGCCGCACCCGTTGCCGGTGTGCGGCTCGGAGTCGCCGGTCGCCGCGAGGGCCGCGGGCGCCCCCACGGTCAGCGAGGCCACGAGGGACAGGACCATCGCCCCGGCCGCGACGCGGGACAGGTGACTGACGCGAGCACTCACAGCGGACTCCATAAAGGCCGACTCCATTGATCACAAAATAGCGGTCCCGCACGCGCTCCGGTAGGCCCACATCTGGCGGCCCGGCCCTCCGCGTGAGACAATTTCAGCGGGTGATGAATTATGGAGACGACATGTGTGATCGCGGGCGGCGGGCCCGCGGGGGCCATGCTCGCACTGCTCCTGGCACGCGCGGGCGTCGATGTCACTCTGCTGGAGAAGCACGCGGACTTCCTGCGCGACTTCCGCGGTGACACCATCCACCCCTCGACCCTCCAGATCCTCGACGAGATCAGCCTGGGCGAGGCGTTCCACCGGCTGCCGCACCGCAAGGCGTACACGATGTCCATACGGACCGACGACGGCGAGGTGCCCATCGCCGACCTGCGGCACCTGCCGGGGAAGTACCGGTACATCGCTTTCGTGCCGCAGTGGGACTTCCTCGACCTCCTCACCCGCGAGGCGGCCGCCTATCCCAACTTCCACCTCCTCATGAACGCCAAGGTCGTCGACCTCGTACGGCACGACGGCGCGGTCCGCGGGGTGCGCTACCGCGACGAGCGGGGCGAGGAGCACGAGATCAGGGCCGTGCTCACGGTCGGCGCCGACGGCCGGCATTCCGACGTACGGCGGGCGGCCGGGCTGGCGCCGAAGCGGTTCGGCGCCCCGATGGACGTCGTCTGGTTCCGGCTGCCGCGGGCGGAGGGCGATCCCGAGCAGCCGTTCCTGCGGGCGTCCGCCGGACGTCTCATGGTCGCCATCAACAGGGAGACCTACTGGCAGCTCGCCTACATCATCCCCAAGGGCGGCTTCACCGCCCTGGAGGCGAAGGGCATCGGCGAGCTGCGCCGCGAGGTGGGACGGCTGCTGCCCTTCCTCGGCGGCAGAACCGGCGACCTGCACGGCTTCGACGAGACCGGCATGCTGAGCGTCGAGGTGAACCGGCTCACCCGCTGGCACCTGCCCGGGCTGCTGCTGATCGGCGACGCGGCCCACGCGATGTCGCCGGTCTTCGGCGTCGGGATCAACCTCGCCGTGGCCGACGCCGTCGCGGCGGCCGGCATCGTCGGGCCGGCCCTGCTGCGCGGCCGGGCCCCCTCCGCGGTGCTCGCCAAGGTCGAGCGCCGCAGGAAGGTCCCCACGATCATCGTGCAGACCGCGCAGCGGGTGGTGCAGGACCGGCTCATCCGGCCGGCGCTCGCCGGCCCCGTGGCGCGGATCCCCGCCCTCACCCGCGTGCCGGTGGTGCGCTCGCTGGTGGCGCGGTTCATCGGGCTCGGCGTCCTGCCCGAGCACGTACGTCTTCCGCTGCGAGAAAAAGATCTCAGCAAATGGACAGGACGGGGCCCGCACGGGACCGGGTGCAATAACCTTGGTTCCCGTGAGCGCAACGAACCTCGACCCCGTGAGCGGCCCTGTCCTGGACGCCTGGCGTGACCTTCCCGCGGCCCAGCAGCCGGACTGGCCGGACCGCGGTGAGCTGGACAAGGTCGTAGCGGAGCTGGCGTCCCTGCCCCCGCTCGTGTTCGCCGGCGAGTGCGACCAGCTCAAGGAGAGCATGGCCGCCGTGGCGCGCGGGGAGGCGTTCGTCCTGCAGGGCGGCGACTGCGCCGAGACCTTCGCGGGCGCGACGGCCGAGAACGTGCGCAACAAGCTCAAGACCCTGCTGCAGATGGCGATCGTGCTGACCTACGCCGGCCGCGTGCCGGTCGTCAAGATCGGCAGGCTCGCGGGGCAGTTCGCCAAGCCGCGTTCCAAGCCCACGGAGATCCGCGACGGCGTGGAGCTGCCGGCCTACCGGGGCGACATGGTCAACGGCTTCGACTTCACCGCCGAGGCCCGCCGTCCCGACCCCAACCGGCTGCTGCGCGCCTACCACTCCTCCGCCGTCACGCTGAACCTCGCGCGGGCCTTCACCAAGGGCGGCTACGCCGACCTGCGTCAGGTCCACGCGTGGAACCAGGACTTCGTCGCGGAGTCCCCGGCGGGGCGGCGCTACGAGCAGCTCGCGCGGGAGATCGACCAGGCGCTCTCGTTCATGCGGGCCTGCGGGGCCGACCCGGAGGAGTTCCACACCGTGGAGTTCTACTCCTCCCACGAGGCCCTGATCCTCGACTACGACCGGGCGCTCACCCGGATCGACTCGCGCACGGGGCTGCCGTACGACGTGTCGGCGCACATGGTGTGGATCGGCGAGCGCACCCGGCAGCTCGACGGGGCGCACGTCGAGTTCTTCAGCCGCATCCGCAACCCGATCGGCGTGAAGCTCGGCCCGACGACCACTCCCGAAGAGGCCATCGCGCTGATCGACAAGCTCAACCCGGACAACGAGCCCGGGCGGCTCACCTTCATCACCCGGATGGGCGCGGGCAAGGTCCGCGACGCGCTGCCGACGCTGGTGGAGAAGGTCAACGCGAGCGGCGCGACCGTGGCGTGGGTGTGCGACCCGATGCACGGCAACACCTTCGAGGCGCCGAGCGGGCACAAGACCCGCCGCCTCGACGACGTGCTCGACGAGGTCGCGGGCTTCTTCGAGGTGCATCACGCGCTCGGCACCCACCCCGGCGGCATCCACATCGAGTTCACGGGGGACGACGTCACCGAGTGCGTGGGCGGCGGGCACGCGATCGTGGAGGAGGACCTGGCGCTGCGCTACGAGACCGCCTGCGACCCCCGCCTCAACCGCGGCCAGTCGCTCGACCTCGCCTTCCGCGTCGCGGAGCTCTACCGGTCGAGCTGACCGCCGCACCTGCCAGCCAGAACCACCGAGCTGGATCCAGAACCACCGGGCCCGAACCCGGGACCGCTGAATCCGCCGTCGCCCTCCGATCACTCGGACGGGGTGACGGCGGTTTCCGTTTCCGGGGGCGCGGCCCGCGGCCTCAGGAGTTCTTGGCCTCCGCCTCGATCTGGGCGCGGATGGCGTCCATGTCGAGCGCGCGCAGCTGCCTGATCAGGTCCTCGAGCGCGGGCGCGGGAAGGGCGCCCGGCTGGGCGAACACCACGATGCCGTCGCGGATCGCCATGATCGTGGGAATCGCGGTGATCTCGAAGCCCTCCGACAGGCCCGGCTGCGCCTCGGTGTCGATCTTGCCGAAGGTGATGTCCGCGTGCTCCTCGGACGCCTTTTCGAAGATCGGCGCGAACGACCGGCAGGGGCCGCACCAGGACGCCCAGAAATCGAGCAGTACGATGCCATTGTCGGCGATGTCGTTGAAGTTCTTCTCAGTTACCTCGATGGTCGCCACTGGCGACTCCTTTCGCTCGGTCTTCAGCGGGCATAACCAGCCGGTCGATCCCAGCATTCCATTTCGTGATGAGCCTCGTGTGATTGGGCAGCAGACCTCCTTGACGTAGAAGGAGCACGCCGATGACGACTCACGCCGTACGGCCGAGCGACCTGACGGGCCAGAAGGGCCCCGGCGCCCTGCTCGTCTCGTGGCTGTCGAGCACGGACCACAAGGTGATCGGCAACCTCTACATGATCACCGCGTTCTTCTTCTTCCTGGTCGGCGGCCTGGAAGCCATGGTCATCCGCGCGGAGCTCTTCGATCCGGGCATGCAGTTCGTCACGCTGCAGCAGTACAACATGCTGTTCACGCTGCACGGCAGCGTCATGCTGCTGCTGTTCGCGACGCCGTTGTTCGCCGGATTCGCCAACGCGGTCATGCCCCTGCAGATCGGCGCGCCCGACGTGGCCTTCCCCCGGCTCAACATGGTCAGCTACTGGCTGTTCCTGTTCGGCGGCCTGATGGTGCTGGCGTCGTCGCTCACGGGCGGCGCGCCGACGTTCGGCTGGACGGCCTACACGCCGCTGTCGTCCGCGGTGTACACCCCGCAGCTCGGCGGGGACCTGTGGATCATGGGCCTGGCGCTGTCGGGCCTCGGGACGATCCTCGGCTCGGTCAACTTCATCACGACGGTCATGTGCATGCGCGCCCCGGGCATGACGATGTTCCGGATGCCGATCTTCACGTGGAACGTGTTCTTCACCTCGATCCTCGTGCTGCTGGCCTTCCCGGTGCTCGCCGCCGCGCTGCTGGCGCTGGAGATCGACCGCAAGCTCGGCTCGCACATCTACGACCCGGCGAGCGGCGGTCCGCTGATGTGGCAGCACCTGTTCTGGTTCTTCGGCCATCCGGAGGTCTACATCATCGCGCTGCCGTTCTTCGGCATCGTCACCGAGGTCATCCCGGTCTTCAGCCGCAAGCCGCTGTTCGGGTACGTCGGGATGGTCGGCGCGACGATCGCGATCACCGCGCTGTCGGTCACCGTGTGGGCGCACCACATGTTCGCCACCGGCCGGGTGCTGCTGCCGTTCTTCTCGCTGATGACGTTCCTGATCGCCGTGCCCACCGGGGTGAAGTTCTTCAACTGGACGGGCACGATGTGGCGGGGCCATCTCACCTTCGAGACGCCCATGCTGTGGTCGGTGGGGTTCCTCGTGACGTTCCTGCTCGGCGGGCTGACCGGGGTGATCCTGGCGTCGCCGCCGCTGGACTTCCACATCCACGACACCTACTTCGTCGTCGCCCACTTCCACTACGTGGTGTTCGGCACGGTGGTGTTCGCCATGTTCTCCGGCTTCTACTTCTGGTGGCCGAAGCTGACGGGGAAGATGCTGAACGAGCCGCTCGGGAAGATCCACTTCTGGATGCTGTTCATCGGGTTCCACACGACGTTCCTCATCCAGCACTGGCTCGGCGCGCAGGGCATGCCGCGCCGCTACGGCGACTACGCGGCCAGCGACGGATTCACGTGGATGCACCAGGTGTCGAGCCTCGGGGCGTTCCTGCTCGGGCTGTCCACCCTGCCGTTCCTCTACAACGTCTGGTGGACCGCACGGCACGGCGAGAAGGTGACGGTGGCCGACCCGTGGGGGCATGGCAACTCGCTGGAGTGGGTGACGTCCTGCCCGCCGCCGCGCCACAACTTCCTGTGGATGCCGCCGATCCGCTCCGAGCGGCCCGCCTTCGACCTGCGCTATCCGCGTCTCGGCGGCAAGCCGGGCGAGCCGCCGGAGACCAAGCGGGACGTCGTCGATCCCAACGCCTGACGAGTCGAAAGGGGCCCCGGGCGACGGGGGCCCCTTCGCGTGCCGGTCGTCAGTGCTTGCCGCCGGGCAGGTTCAGCCCGATCAGCAGCGGGTCATGGTCGGAGGAGCGGAACGCGTCCGGCCGGTAGAGGCTCGGCGGGTTGAACTCCAGGTTGTAGTCGAGGATGCGCGACTCGTCGGAGTTCACGTGCCAGATCGTCGCCCCGGTCACCCGCTTGGTCAGCTGCTTGCCGGCCATGGCGTGGTCGAGCTCGCCCGACAGCCCGCCGAACAGGTAGCTGTAGCGCTGGGCCGCGGGGACGAACTGCTTGGACAGGCTGGTCAGGCCGCCCTTCTCCAGCGTGTGGATCGGGTCCTCCTCGCCGTACGCGTTGAGGTCGCCGATCACCAGCGGGTTCGGCAGGTCCATCGAGTCGATGAGGCCGAGCACGGTCTTGGCCTGCCGTACGCGCTCGGCGTTGTAGCAGCCCTGGCCGTCGCCCTGGTCGGTGTCGCCGCTGGGCGCCTCCGCGTCACAGCCCTTGGACTTGAAGTGGTTGACGAGCAGCGTGAACGGCTGGCCGCCGCCCACCCGGCGGAAGGTCTGGATCAGCGGCGGCCGCCGGAAGACGGGGTCGGCCGAGGACCGCGTCGCCCCGACGGGGGTCAGCCTCGCCGGCTTGTAGATCGCGGCGACGTGGATCGCGTCGGTGCCCGGGTAGGGGTGGGTCAGGGCGGCGTACGTGCCCGCGCCCACCTCGGCGTTGAGCGCGGCGACCAGCGCGTTGACGGCGGTCTGGCCGTTGTTCTCGACCTCCATCAGCCCGACGACGTCGGCGTTGAGGCCCTTGAGCGTGGCGACGATCTTCTTGAGCTGCCGCTGCTGCTCCTCGGCCGTGTTGGCGCCGCGCGAGCCGAGCGTCGTGAACCAGTTGAGCGTGTTGAGGCTCGCGACGCGGACGTTCCCGCCGACCGGCACGGGCGCGGGCATGCGGGGGTTGGTCCGCTGGAAGGTGATCTGCTTGGTCGGCTCCAGCCGGTAGGCCCCGAAGCCGTAGCCGAGCACGCCGGTGATCCCCTTCGCGGTGTCGCCCAGCCGGACGACCTCCGGCGTCGTGTAGGGGATCGTCGCCGGGTTCTCGGTGTTCGAGCCGTCGTCGACGAGCAGCGTCCTGCGGGCGTCCAGCGCGGTGTCCACTCCCGTGCGGTCGGTCGGCTGGAACAGCCTGCCGCCGGCGGCGACCGTCACCTCGCCGTACCGGCCGAGGTTGTAGTGGTCGGTCACGGTCAGCGGCTCGGGGAAGGTCACGAGCACGTTCTCGTACGGCTCGAAGGTGGCGCCGCCGGCCCGCGGCAGGTCGTAGGCCCTCGGCTCGATCGTGCCGGTGCCGCAGACGTCCACCGCCGTGACCGGGGACAGCTCGGTGAGCCCGTTGAACTCGGTGACCCGGCCGGTGACGAGCACCCGGTCGCCCACCTTGACGTCCTTCAGGGTGTCCCGGGCGAACGCGAACAGGCCGTCGGAGGTGGCCGGGTCGGCGTCGGGCGTCGGGTCCTGGAAGTAGAAGCCGCTCTGCTGGCCGGTCGTCTGGAAGTCGCCGGTCACGATTCCCTCGACCCGGACGGTCTGTCCGGTGAGCGGGGAGGCGTCGCCGCTGCCCTGGACCTCGGCGATCTGCCGGTTCGCGGGAACGTCGCACGGATCGCCGGTGGGCGTGGGCGACGGGGAGGACGACGGCGAGGGCGAGGCGGAGGGGCTGGTGGAGGGGGTCGCGGACGGCGACGGGGAGACGCCGCCGCACGGGGCGGGCGGCGTCGCCGTGTTGCGCGGTGCGGGCGTGCCCGCGGTGAAGTCCGCGGCGTTGTCGTCGGTGTCCGCGCAGCCGCCGCCGGCGCGGACGGCTGCGGTGGAGTTGCTCAGGCCGGGGGCCGCCGCCGAGCCCTCGAAGTAGTTGGCCGTGCCATACCCGACGAGGTCGGCGATCTGCGCGGCCTGTTCCGGGGTGCAGGGCGAGGAGCCGCCGTTGCAGGCGAGGCCGGTGGTCGAGCGGACCAGCGCGACCTTGCCGGCCGTGGCGCTCAGGCTCAGCGTGCCGACGGTGTCGGCGGCCGGCAGGGCGCCGCTCGGCGTCGAACCGGCGGAGAGCTGCACCAGGTGATACCGGCCGGGGGCGAGCGAGCCCGAGAGGTTCTGCTTCTGGGAGCCGAACTGGCCGGTCCCGGCGGCACTCGTGTACTGGAGGGACCAGCCGTCCAGCGAGATCTCGGCCGTGCCGCGGTTGAACAGCTCGACGTAGTCGTTGGTGTAGGGGGCGCCGGAGTTGCCGCCGCCACCGTACACCTGACTGATCACCACGGCGCCCGGCTCGGCCGAGGCGGGCGCCGTCGACGCGACCGTGACGCCGGCGGTCAGGAGGCCGGCGGCCGCGAGCGCGGCGGCCGCGCGAGCGGCGCGTCCGACGCCGCGTCTCGAGTCACGGCCACCGGGGTGGTCATCGGGGCAGGCCCGGGATAGAGCACGCATGCCCCGGACTTTAGGGGGAGATCACCCCGACACCAGGACCAAAGAGTGTCTTTATCACAAACTTGTATGAATTTGCCGATTACCAGACGTCGCAACCGTAGGGCTGCTGCCCTTGCGCGGCACGATTCGGGATGGATCGGTCCTACCCCCGAGATCGGCGGCGCTTCAGCAGTGGACGACGGCGACCGGGCAGGTGACCGCGTCGATCAGCGGCCGGGTGACCGACCCGAGCCTGCCGAGCACCCCCCGGGCGCGGGTCGCGCCGACGACCAGCATGGTCGCGCCGGGCGAGGCGCCGGCCAGCACGTCGAGCACGGGCCCCGCGACCGGCCGGAGCAGCGTGCGCACGTCGGGATATCGGGCGCGCCAGGGCTTCACTGCGGCCTCCAGAGCCTCGACGGCCTCCCTGCCGGGGACGTCGGACATCACCATCGGCGCCATGCCGGCGCTCCAGGCGGCGGCCGGGTAGCGCCACGCGTGCACCGCGATCAGCTCCAGCCCGCGCAGGGCGGCCTCGTGGTAGGCGAAGGCGAGGACGTGGTCGTCGCCGCCGCCGACGCCCACGACGATGGGGCCGGGGTGCCTGCGATGCGGCAGCGGCCCCCGGCCGCGGACCACGATCACCGGGCACAGGGCGTGCGACGCGACGTGTCCCGCGACCGACCCCATCACGCGGCGGGCCGCGCCGCTCAGGCCGCGCGACCCCACGACGACGAGGTCGGCCGTCTCCGACAGCGCGACGAGCCGGTCGGAGGCCGGCCCCTCGAACAGGTCCTCCCGCACGCGGACCCCGCTCGTGCACTGCCGGGCACACTCCGCGCCGTGCCACAGCACGTGCTCGGCCGCGTGCTGCAGCGACCTGCGCGCCTCCTCGTCGTCCGTGCCGTACGGCGACTGCCAGGCGTGGCAGACGGTGATGGCCGAGCCGCGGAACTCGGCCTCGTCCATCGCCCAGTCGAGCGCCTGCATGGCGAAGTCGGAGCCGTCATACCCGACGACGATGCCCGGGCCGCTGACCGGGCTGCTGGGGTCCATACGCTCAGAGTCCGCCCAGGCCGTGCGCTCCGGCAGGGCGGAAAGTCCCGAGACCGGGAGGACGTCCGGCCCCCGGGGTCAGACCAGGGTCAGGACCGGCTCCCGGCGAGCACTCCGGGACGGCGGTCGTGCTCCATGCCCGGCAGCACGACGACGACCGGGCACCTGGCCCGCAGCAGGCAGGCGGAGACGACCGGGTTGAGCACCGGATAGGGCTCCGACTCGGCCTCGTGCGCGCCCAGCACCAGCAGGTCGGCGCCCTCGGTCGCGCGGAGCAGGACCTGGGCGGGCGGCCCCTCGATCACGACCGGCTCGACGTCACGCTCGCCGAGCTCGGCGACGGCCTGGGCGGCGACGTCGAGGGCGTTCCTGTGCTCGTCCTCCCGGGAGGTGCGGCTCGCGATCGGCGCGTAGTGGGCGTGCAGCCCGCCCATCCACTCCCAGGCGTACACCGCTTCGACCCGCGCGCCGCGCAGCGAACCCTCGGCGGCGGCCCACCGCAGTGCGGCCTGCGACGCCATCGATCCGTTGATGCCCACCACGATCTTCGGCTGGTTCACGTTCCGCCTCGCTCTCCGCTCTCAGTCTCGCCGACCAGGGTTAACAGGGTGTTGCCGCGGCGAAACGGTCAGAAGACACCGCCCATGAGCATCCCTGTACCCAGAAAACCCCCGTGTCCCTCGCGCCGCAAAAGGGACAGGGCCATGTTTTTGGGGGCGGGGTTCACCTGAGAACAGGGTATCTGCGAACCGGAGCGGTGCAGCTCACCCCTTTGCCCGTCCGGAGGCCTTCGCCGGCCGTCTCGTTGCCCGTCCCGCCTGCTCAAGCAAAGCGCCCGCCGCCCCCGCGACGGCAGTGCCGTACGGCTCGGACCGGGTGGGACCTTAGGCCCGGGTCAGGGATGACCCTGATGCGGGCGGCACGTCCCCACCGTACGCTTGCGGCAGACCGGGGAGGGACGATGAGGAACGCGGGGCCGATCGACGAGTACGTCGCGTCGATGCGTCACACGCTGCGGGGCCCGGGCGGAGCCAAGCGCGACCTGCTGGCGGAGGCGCGCGACAGCCTGCTCGACGCGGCCGAGGCGTACGAGGGCGAGGGCCTCCCCCGGGCCGAGGCGGAACGGCTGGCGGTGGCCGACTTCGGCACCGTGGCCGAGATCGCGCCGGGTTTCCAGGGGGAGCTGGCGGTGAGCCAGGGCAGGCGGACGGCCGTGCTGCTGTTCCTCAGCGTGCCGCTGACCGCGTTCCTGTGGGCGGTGATCTGGCGGATCTTCCCCGAGAGCCCGCGGATCGAGCAGATCAAGCCGGTGTGGTTCGGGCCGCTCGCCAGAACGGTGGACGCGTTCCAGCTCGGTGTGGGCGTGGTGGGCGGTCTCGCGCTGCTCGCGCTCGGGCGCGGATCGCGGCGCATCCGCGAGCCCGAGCGGCTCACCCGGTGGCTCGGGGTGTTCGTCTGGATCCAGACGCCGCTGATCGGGGTGATGGGCATCACGCTGGCGGTGGCCTCGCAGGGCCCGGTGGGTTTCACCGGCTACCTGCCCGGGCTGGGCGTGACCATGGTCAGCTACGTGTGCGCGATCGCCCAGTTGTACAACGCCGCGCGCTGCCTGCGCTGCTCCCGGGCGATCTCCGCGCTCAGCGCAGCGGGTCGAGAACCCTCCCTATCGCGGTCGTGAACGACCGCCAGGCCGACCGCTCCCCCGCCAGCGCCGTACGTCCGGCGTCCGTGAGGCGATAGGTCCGCCGTTTGCGGCCTCCGTCGGAGGCCCACTCGCCGGCGAGCAGCCCGGCGCGCTCCAGCCTGCGCAGCGCGGGGTAGACCGTGCCCGTCGGCACGTCGAGCGCACCGCCGCTGCGCTCGCGCAGCGCCTCGATGATCGCGTAGCCGTGGAGCGGCTCACGCTCCAGCACGGAGAGCAGCAGGGCGTCCATATGCCCCCGGAGCGCGTCGGCGTTCACGGCCGCAGCCTATCCCGGTTAGTCATGCGTCGAGTCTACATGTAGGCTGCCTACATGTAGACAGTCTACGCATGGAGAAATCAATGGACGTCGTCGATCTCGCCCGGGCGCAGTTCGCGGTCACGGGAAGCCTCCATTTCCTGTTCGTCGTGCTCACGCTGGGACTGGCCCCGCTGGTGGCGATCATGCACACCCGCTATGCCATCGGCGGGAACCCCCTGCACGAGCGGATGACCCGCTTCTGGGGGCAGATCTACGTGATCAACTACGCGCTCGGCGTCGTGACCGGGCTCGTGATGGAGTTCCAGTTCGGGCTGAGCTGGAGCGGGCTCTCCCACTACGCGGGCGACGTGTTCGGCGCGCCGCTGGCCATGGAGACGTTGCTGGCCTTCTTCCTGGAGTCCACGTTCCTGGGCTTGTGGATCTTCGGCTGGCACCGGCTGCCGCGCCGGCTCCACGTGGCCTGCATCTGGCTGGTCACGCTGACGGCGTACGCCTCGGCGCTGTTCATCATGGTCGCCAACTCCTTCCTGCAGAACCCGGCGGGCGCGCAGGAGGTCGGCGGACGTCTCGTGCTGCGCGACTTCGGCGCCCTGTTCACCAACCCGGCCCTCGTCTTCGCGCTCCCCCACGTGCTGAGCGCCGGCCTGTGGACCGGCGGGTTCGTCGTCATGGGCGCCAGCGCCTACCACCTGTTCCGGCGCACCCCCGAGCGCGAGTTCTTCACCCGGTCGCTGCGCATCGGCGTGCTGACCGCCTTCGCCGGGTCGCTGTTCACCGTCGGCTTCGGGTACGCCCAGTTCGGGCCGGTCGGCTCCGTCCAGCCGGACAAGTTCCACGGGGCGGTCCCCGGCATCTCGCTCGAACTGATGATCCTGATCGGGCAGCTCGGCCAGTTCGGGGTGATGTTCGTGCTGACGCCGCTGCTCATCCGCGACGTGCTGGCCCGCTCGCGCTGGATGCACCCGCTCCTCATGCTCGTGACCCCGCTGCCGTTCGTCGCCGCGATCGCCGGCTGGATCGTCCGCGAGGTCGGCCGCCAGCCCTGGCTCGTGTACGGCAGGCTCTCCGTGGCCGACGCCCTTACCCCCGGACTGACCCGAGCGGACATCACCGCCTCCTTCGCGGGATTCGCCGGTGTGCTCGGACTGCTCGCCCTCGTCGACTACGTCCTCATCGCCCGTGCCGTACGGCGCGGCCCGGGACGGGTCATGCTCGGCGCCGCGGACGTTCCCGTCACCGCGGAGCCCGTCCCCGCCCGCTCGCTGTAGAGGACACGCTCCCCATGGACATCTTCTGGTTCCTGACGTTCACCGTCCTGCTGGCCGGCTACTTCGCCCTGGAGGGCTTCGACATCGGGCTCGGCGTGCTGCTGCCCGTGCTGGGCCGCACTCCCGCCGGCCGCGACCGCCTCGTCGGCGCGATGGCCCCGTTCGTGCTCGCCAACGAGGTGTGGCTGGTCGCGCTCGCCGGTGCGCTGTTCGGCGCGTTCCCGGTGCTGGAGGGACAGGCGCTCAGCCGCATGTATCCCCTCGTCGTCGCCCTGCTGCTGGCCTGGATCGTGCGCGACGCGGGGCTGTGGTTCCGCCGCAGGGCCGACGGCGCCGCCTGGCGGCTGGTGTGGGACGGCGCGCTGTGGGCGGGCTCGGCGGGGCTGGCGCTCGCCTGGGGCGCGATCCTGATGGCCGTCGTGCGCGGCCTGCCCGCCTCGCCCCTCGACGTGCCCGCCGTGGCGGCAGGCCTGGCGCTGCTCGCGCTGCTCGCCTGGCACGGCCGCGCCTTCGCGGCCTGGCGCCTCCAGGAGGGCGCGCGCGGAAGCGGGCGGGCACTGCTGCTGTCGGCCTGCGCCGCCGCCGCGCCCGCCGTGCTGGTCATGGCGGCCGCCGCCGGCCACATGCTCGGCAACGCCGCCCCGGATCGGACACTGAGTGTGCTCAGTGTCATGGTGGTGCCGATCGCCCCGATCCTCGTGGGCGCGCAAGTATGGGTGTGGCGCACCTTCTCCAGGGGTGCGCTGCCGACGTTCTTCTGATTGGGGACCGTTGCACAAGGACCTCCTCCGGCTGGCCCGCGCGGAGCGCGGTGTCCGCGTCCATCTCGCCTGCTGCCTGGCGGCGGCGGTGCTGGCCGGGCTGCTCGTGCTCGTGCAGGCGGAGCTGCTGGCCGGGGTGCTGTCGGGCCGGTTCGCGGTCGCCGCGCTGCTCCCCCTGGCGCTCGTCGTCGCCTGCCGCGGGCTGCTCGGATGGGCGCAGGGAGTGCTCGCGGGCCGCGCGGCCACCGCGCTGAAGTCGGCCCTGCGGCGGCTGCTCCTCGGCCGGGTGGAGGGTCTCGGCCCGGCGTACCGGTCGGGCGAGCTGGTGACGCTCGCGGGCCGGGGGCTCGACGCGCTCGACCCCTATCTGACCGGCTATCTGCCGTCGGTCGCCGTGGCCGGGATCGTGCCGCTCGCGGTCGTGGTGCGGCTCTTCGTGGCCGACCTGGCCACGGCCGTGATCGTGGTGCTCACGCTGCCGCTGATCCCGGTCTTCGGGGCGCTGGTCGGGTGGACCACCAAGACCGTGACGGAACGGCAGTGGCGCGCGCTGGCCCGCCTCGGCGGCCACTTCCTCGACGTCGTGCGCGGCCTGCCCACGCTGCGGGCGTTCGGCCGGGCCCGCTACCAGGCGTCGGTGATCCGCGAGGTGGCCGAGGCGCACCGCGCGGCGACCATGCGCACGCTGCGGGTGGCGTTCCTGTCGTCGCTGGTGCTCGAACTCGTGGCGTCGCTGTCGCTGGCACTGGTGGCCGTGCCCGTGGGGCTGCGGCTGCTGTCGGGCTCGCTCGACCTGCGTACGGCGCTGCTCGTGCTGCTGCTGGCCCCGGAGGCCTACCTGCCGCTGCGCGCGATGGGCACACGCTTCCACGCCGCCATGGAGGGCGTGGCCGCCGCCGACGAGGCGTTCGCGGTGATCGATCCTCCGCGCGAGGCGGTCGCCGAACCCCCGCAGCAGGCGGTCGCCGAACCTCCTCGGGAGGCCGGGCGGACGGCGGCACCGGCCGGAGCGACCCGGATCGCGCGGCGTGCCACCCCGGACGGCGGGCCGCCGGAGATCCGGCTGGAGGACGTCACCGTACGCTACCCGGGCCGCGAGGAGACCGCGCTCGACCGCGTGTCGCTGGTCATCCGGCCGGGTGAGCGGGTGGCGATCGCCGGCCCGAGCGGCGCGGGCAAGAGCACGCTGCTGCACCTGCTGCTCGGGTTCGTGACCCCCTCGGAGGGGCGGGTGCTGGCGGACGGCACCGATCTGGCCGATCTCGACCTGGACGAGTGGCGGCGGCGGCTCGCCTTCGTGCCGCAGCGTCCGCACCTGTTCGCGACCTCGGTGGCCGACAACATCGCGCTCGGCTCGGCCGCCGGTCCCGATGAGATCAGGGCCGCCGCCGAGGCGGCGCAGGTGGCCGAGTTCGCAGGTGCCCTGCCGCAGGGGTACGACACCCCGCTCGGCGAGCGCGGCGCGAACCTGTCGGCGGGCCAGCGTCAGCGGGTCGCCCTGGCCCGGGCCTTCTGCCGCCCCGCCGCCCAGGTGCTGCTGCTCGACGAGCCCACGGCGCGGCTCGACGGCAGGAGCGAGGCGGCGGTCGTGGCGGCCACGCGCAGGCTGGCCGAGGGCCGCACGGCGATCATCGTCGCGCACCGCCCGGCGATGATCGACCTGGCCGACCGGGTCGTCCGCCTCGATGGCGGGGTCCTCGTCCATCCGGTCCCGGCACCCTCGATCTCCACACAGGGCGGGGAGGCCCGATGAGCCGCGCGGAGACGACCACGGCTGTCTCCCCGTGGTCGGTGGTCGCCGGCATGGGCAGGCGGCTCGTGCTCGCCGCGCTCGCCGGCGCCGCGGCCGACCTCGCGGGGGTCGCGCTCATCGCGTCGGCCGCCTGGCTGATCACCCGGGCCGCCGAGCAGCCGCCCCTGGCGGCGCTCTCGGTCGCGATCGTGGCCGTGCGGGCGTTCGCGACCACCCGGGGCGTGTTCCGCTACGGCGAGCGCCTGGCCGGGCACGACGTCGCGTTGCGCGCCCAGGCGTCCACCCGAGAGCGTCTCTACCGGGCGCTGATCCCGGCCGGGCCGCTGCCGCAGCGCGGGGCCGACCTGCTCAGCCGGATGGTGGACGACACCGACGCCGTGCAGGACCTGCTCGTCCGCTGCCTGCTGCCGGCCGCCGCCGCGCTGATCACCGGCGTCGCCGCCGTCGTCATCGTGGGCTTCCTGCTGCCCGCCGCCGCGTTCGCGCTCGCCGCCGGTCTGCTCGTCGCCGGGGTGCTGCTGCCGGCGGGCACCGCGGCCGCGGCGCGGCGCTGGTCGGCCCGGATCGCCCCGGCCCGCGCCGACCTGGCCGCCCGGGTGGCCGACCTGGTCCACGGTGCGGCCGACCTCGCGGCGTACGGCGCGCGCGACCGGGCGCTGTCGGCGGCGATGGACGCCGACGGGCGGCTGTCCCGGCTGGAGCGGAGGCAGGCCCGGATCAACGCCGCCGCGCTGGGCCTCGGCATGCTGACGCAGGGGCTGACCGTCGTCGCCGTGGTCCTGACGGCGCAGGCCGCCGGTCTCGACCGCGTCGCGACCGCCGTGGCCGCCCTGACCTCGCTGGTCGCCTTCGAGCCCGCGCTGCCGCTGGCGGCGGCCGGCGAGCGGTTCGCCGGCGTGGTCGCGGCGCTGCGCAGGCTCAGGGAGACCGCCGCCACTCCCCCGGCCGTGCGCGAGCCGGCGGACCCGGCGCCCGCGCCCGAATCGCCGCTGACGGTCGAGGTCGACGACCTCGTGGTGCGCCACGGCGGGCGCGAGCCCGCGCTGAACGGCGTGAGCCTGACGCTGACGCCGGGCCGCCGGGTCGCCGTGGTCGGCCCGAGCGGCGCGGGCAAGAGCACCCTGCTGTCGGCGCTGATGCGGACGGTGGAGATCGAGTCGGGCACGATCCGGCTCAACGGGACGGACGTGCGGCGCCTGTCCTCCGACGACGTCCGGGCGCTCGTCACGGGCCTCACCCAGGACCCGTACGTCTTCCAGGCCACGGTGGGGGACAACCTGCGGCTGGCCGGGCCGGAGGCGTCCGCCGAGGACGTCGGGGCGGCCGTGCGGCGGGCCCGCCTGGACACTTGGGCCGAGCGCACCGGCTGGGACACGGTGCTCGGCGAGGACGGCCGCACCGTCTCCGGCGGCCAGCTCCAGCGGCTCGCGCTGGCCCGGGCCCTGCTGTACGACCCGCCGGTACTGCTGCTGGACGAGCCGGCCGAGGCCCTGGACGAGGAGACGGCCGACCTGCTGATGGCCGACCTGCTCGACGCCACCCGGGGCCGCACCACGCTGCTGGTCACCCACCGCCTGCGCGGCCTGGAACAGGTCGACGAGATCGTCGTGCTGGAGGGCGGCAGGGTCACCCAGCGCGGCACGCACGCCGACCTCGTCGCCGTGCCCGGTTACTACCGGGATCTGTGGGAGTCCGAGGCCCTCACCCGCCACCGCGGCTGACCCCCCCCGCACCACCGCTTCGGGTGAACCTTCCGTGAAGAAGGCATTGCGGATCATGTCAGATGTAAGTAATTTTCAGACAATGCGATGGCCTTGCAGGGCATTTACCTACACGCGTGGCATGCATGGCGCTCGCCGGACTGGCTACGAGCCGAAGGGGATCTCATGAAGAGAGGGTGGATCGCGGGAGCGATCGGAGTGCTCACGGTGGCGCTGGCGGCCTGCGCGCCCGGAGGCGGCGCGTCCGGCCAGGGCGGCGAGGCCGGCGGTGACAAGGTCACGCTGAGCCTGTGGTCGTGGCGGGTGGAGGACGTCAAGGCGTACGACAAGATCCTCGCCAAGTTCGAGGAGTCGCACCCGAAGATCGACGTCGAGTTCAAGCCGTTCCAGGCCACCGAATACAACAACATCCTGGCCACCGGCCTGTCCGGCACCGCCGGGCCCGACGTCGCCCAGCTCCGGGCGTACGGCGGGCTCCAGCCGCTGGTCGAGGCGGGCCAGCTCGTGCCGCTCGACGGCAAGGTGGAGGCACTGTCGGGCTTCGACGCCAAGCTGCTCGAAGGCGCCAAGGGCCACAAGGACGGCAAGATCTACGGCGTGCCGTTCGCCTACCAGACGCTCCAGGTCTTCTACAACAAGAAGCTGTTCGGCGACAACGGCATCCAGCCGCCCGCCACCTGGGACGAGATGATCAAGGCGGCCGACACGCTGAAGGCCGCCGGGATCACGCCGTTCGCGGTCGCGGCCGGGCCCGACGCGACCTGGACGCTGCCGATCGTCCACGAGATCTTCGGCAACGCCCGCTATGGCAGCACCGCGTTCCGCGACGCGCTGCTGAGCGGCGGCAAGAAGTTCACCGACCCCGACTTCACGGCGTCGATCAAGCTGCTCAAGGACCTGGAGCCCTACTTCCCCAAGGACGTGGCGGCCGTCAAGATCCCCGACGTCCAGGCGTTGTTCGCCACCGGCAAGGCCGCGATGTATCCCACGGGCAGCTTCGACCTGGCGCCCGTGCTCGCGGCCGACCCGAGCCTGGAGATCGGCGCCTTCCAGGTGCCGCCGCCGCCCGGCTCCCCGGTGACCACGCCCGTCACGCCGGGCTGGGCCGACGGCTCGTTCGGCGTCAACGCCAAGTCGGCCCACCAGGCCGAGGCGCTCGAACTGGTCAAGTGGATGGCGACGCCGGAGTTCGGGCAGCTCTACGCGAGCGAGCTCAAGCAGCTTTCCGCGGTTCCCGGGGTCACGCCGTCGGACCCGCTGCTGGCCGAGATGGCGAAGAACTACGCCGCCAACGGCGCGCCGTACACGCTGCTCGTCGACTTCCGGTATGGCCAGCCGAACGGCGACGCGGTCTTCCGGGACGAGGTGCAGAAGATGCTGGTCGGCCAGACCGATCCCAAGGCGGTCGCCGAGAGCGTGCAGAAGGGCGTCGAGCAGTGGTTCAAGCCGGGGAACTGAGCACGCCCCGACGCTCCGCAGGGCGCTCCCCCGGGCGCTTTTCCGGGCGGTTCTCCCGTCCTCGCGCGGCACGCACCGGCTCCGGCCGCCGGTACGTGCCGCGCTGGCGGGTGCTGGCCGTCTTCCTGCTGCCCGCGTTCCTGCTCTACTCGGTCTTCATCGTCTATCCGCTGGTCACCGCGCTCGAATACAGCTTCTTCGAGTGGCGCGGGATCCGGCAGACGGGGTTCGCGGGGCTCGCCAACTATCGGGACCTGTTCACCATCTACCCCTACGACCAGCAGCTGTGGCGGGCGTTCGGGCACAACGCGCTGTTCTTCGCCGGGACCATGCTGATCCAGAACACGGTCGGGCTGCTGTTCGCCCTCCTGCTGTTCCGCCACGGCCGCGGCAAGCGGTTCCTGCAGGCCGCGTTCACCACGCCCTACCTGGTCGACCCGCTGGTCGTCGGCTACCTGTGGAGCCTGCTGCTCAACCCGACGTTCGGCCCGGTCAACTCGCTGCTGGAGGCGGCCGGGCTGGACTCGTGGGCGCTGCCCTGGCTGGGCGACACCCGTACGGCATTGCCGGTCGTCATCGTCGTCAACGCCTGGCAGTGGGTGGGCTTCCCCATGCTGCTGTTCTCCGCCGCGCTCGCCGGGATCCCGGCCGAGTATCACGAGGCGGCACGGGTCGACGGCGCGTCGGCCTGGCAGGCGTTCCGCCGGGTGACGCTGCCGCTGCTCACCCCGGCGATCGGCGTGGTGAGCGTGCTGACGTTCATCGGCAACTTCAACGCCTTCGGGCTGGTCTACGCGATGGCCGGGTCGACCGGGTCTCCGGCGGGCTCGACCGACGTGCTCGGCCTGCTGTTCTACCGGGTCGCGTTCGTGGAGGGCGGCACGGAGGCGATCGGGCGGTCGTCCGCGCTGGCCGTGCTGATGTTCGTGTTCATCTTCGGAGTGTCGATGCTGGCCGGCTCCTACTTCCGCCGCCGTGAACGGAGACTGCTGTGACGGCCCGGGGCCGGGCTCCAGGGCGCGTCGCGGTCCACCTGCTGCTGTGGGGCTACGCGGTCGTCGCGCTGCTGCCGCTGGTCGTCATGCTGCTCAACTCGCTGCGGCCCACGAGCGAGATCTTCACGACGCCGCTCGGGCTGCCGGCCTCGCCCACGCTGGACAGCTACGCCCGGGTGTGGACGGAGGCGTCGTTCAGCACCTACCTGCTGAACTCGCTGGCCGTCACCTGCGGCGCGGTGCTGCTCGGCACGGCCGTCTCCGCGCTCGCGGCCTATCCGCTGGCCCGCTACGACTTCGCCGGCAACCGGGTGCTCGGGGCGTACTTCCTGGCGGGGCTGATGCTGCCGATCCGGCTGGGCCTGGTGCCGATCTTCTACCTCATGGACTCCATGGGCCTGATCGACTCGCTGCTCGGGCTGACGCTGCTGTACGCCGCGTCCGGGGTGCCGTTCTGCATGTTCGTGCTGTCGGCGTTCTACCGTTCCCTGCCCGGCGAGCTGGACGAGGCGGCCCGGATCGACGGGGCGGGCGAGTTCCGGATCTTCGGGCAGATCATGCTGCCGTTGGTGCGGCCCGCGCTGGCGTCGGTGATGCTGTTCCAGTTCGTGCCGCTGTGGCATGAGTTCCTCTACCCGCTGGTGCTGCTGCGCTCCGACGAGAAGTTCACGATCCCGCGCGGGTTGTCGCAGTTCTTCGGCGAGTACACGACCGACTGGTCGGCGCTGTTCGCCGGGCTGGTCCTCGCCACGGCGCCGCTGTTCGTGCTGTTCGTCCTGGCGACCAGGCAGATCATCGCCGGGCTGACCGCCGGCATGAGCAAGTGAGGCAGGGCGGAGTGCGCTCCGGTGGTGACCATTCCGGTGACTATTCGAGCGGTATTCTCGTGCGGCTGCGCGGTGCCATCCGATCGCTGCGGCCCGCGGAGCAACGGGTCGCCCGCGCGGTGCTGGCCGACCCGCAGAGCGTCGCGGACCGGCCGATCGGGGCGCTCGCCCGCGAGTGCGGCACCTCGGAGGCAACCGTGCTGCGCTTCTGCCGGGCCATCGGGCTGCGCGGCTACCCCGAGCTGCGGATCGCGCTCGCCCGCGAGGCGACGCTGGAGGCCGAGCGCGCCGGGAGCGCCCGCCCGCTCGACGGCGACATCAGCGCCGACGATCCGCTGCGTGAGATCGTCGCCAAGATCGGCTACAGCGACTCCCGGGCGGTCGCGGAGACGGCCGGGCATCTCGACATCGCCGCTCTGGAGCGCGCGGTCGACGCGATCGCCGGGGCCCGCCGCGTGGATCTCTACGGCGCCGGGGCGAGCGGCTTCGTCGCGGCCGACCTGCACCAGAAGCTGCACCGGATCGGCCTGATGGCGTTCGCCTGGCAGGACTTCCACAGCGCGCTCACCTCGGCCGCGCTGCTTCGCGGGGGCGACGTCGCGATCGGCATCTCGCACACCGGCACCACCGTCGACGTCCTGGACGCGCTGCGGCTGGCCGCCGACCGGCGGGCGACCACGATCGCGATCACGAACTTCGACCCCTCGCCGATCACGGAGCTCGCCGACATCGTGCTGACGACCGCGGCGCGCGAGACCCCGTTCCGCTTCGGCGCGACGGGCAGCAGGATCGCCCAGCTCACCGTCGTCGACTGCCTGTCGGTCGGGGTGGCCGCCCGGCGCACGTACGACGAGACGCTCACCGCGCTGGAGGACACCTTCCGCGCGATCAGCGGCCGCCGGCGCGTGTAGGGGCTCTTCCCCGGAAAACTGCCCCGGAAAAGCCGATCGCCGGCGGGCCGTCCCCCCAGAGGCCCGCCGGCGATGATCGTGGGCGTCAGCCCGCGGACTGCTCCGCGAGCGCGGTGGTGATGGTGTTCTCCTTGCCGCCGCGGGTGAAGGTGATGGTCACCTTGTCGCCGGGGCGGGAGCTGCGGATGGTGCCGACCAGCGCCTCGGCGCTGTCCACCACCTTGTCGTTGATCTTCGTGATCAGGTCGCCCTCCTGGAGGCCGGCCTTCTGCGCCGGGCTGCCGGCCGTGATCGAGCTGACCACCGCGCCGGACGCCCCGCCGACCGCGTCGGCCACGCTCACCCCGAGGAAGGCGTGGGTCGCCTTGCCCGTCTTGATGAGCTGGTCGGAGACGAGCTTCGCGGTGTTGATGGGGATCGCGAAGCCCACGCCGATGTTGCCGGAGCTGGAGCCCGAGGTGGCGATCGCGGTGTTGATGCCGACGACCTGCCCGCTGGTGTTGACCAGCGCGCCACCGGAGTTGCCCGGGTTGATCGCGGCGTCGGTCTGGATCATGCCGCCGATCGTGTTGCCCTGGCTCTGCGGCTGCTGCTGCCCCATCCCCCAGGGGAACTGCGGCTGCTGCTCTTCCGGCGCCTCGGTCAGCGTGCGGTCGAGGGCGCTCACGATGCCGGAGGTGACCGACCCCTCCAGGCCCAGCGGGCTGCCGATCGCGAGGACCCCGTCGCCGACCTGGAGCTTGTCGCTGTCGCCGAGCGAGGCGGGGGTCAGGCCCGACACGCCCTGCGCCTGGATGACGGCGAGGTCCGTGGTGGGATCGGTGCCCTTGATGACGGCGTCGGCGGTCTTGCCGTCGCTGAACTTCACGGTGACCGTGCCGCCGCCCCCGCCGCCGATGCTCACCACGTGGTTGTTGGTCAGGATCAGGCCGTCGGCCGACAGGATCACGCCGGACCCCTCGCCGCCCGCGGTGGCGGTCTTCACCTCGATCGACACCACCGACGGCATGATCGCCTTGGCCACCGCGGCGATCGTGTTGCTGGAGGAGTTGGACACCCCCTTGACCACCGGGCTCGCGATCACCGTCTGCCCGCCGTTCACGCTGTTGGCGACGAGGGCCCCGGTGACCCCGCCGCCCAGCGCCACGGCCACGAGGGCGAGACCCGCGCCCGCCTTCTGGCGCGCGCTCAGCGTGCCCTTCCGCGCCGGAGGCGACGGAAACTGCGCCGTGTCAAAAGGTCCGCTCCCATAGGCGCCGTACGACTGGTACGCCCCGGTGTACTGCCCGTGCTGCGGCGGAGTGCTTCCGAACTGGCTCCAGCCGTGACCGGGGATTATCTGGGTGTTCTCGTCGCCGGGAACGTGCTCAGGTGAGCTCATCGCCATCCCCCTCAATGGATTCGCCGGTGATCCCGGCTCTCCGCCGGTACAGGTAATACGATGGCGCATCGGCGATAAGGTCTCGTTAAGCGATCAGTGGCGGGGATCCCCGAGCGCCCTACGCGTACTTTATGTCAGCTCGTCCGGGGCCAGTACGCATCTCTGAGCAGGCGCTTGTACAGCTTGCCGGTGGGGTGGCGGGGCAGCTCGTCCCGGAAGTCGACCGACTTCGGGCACTTGTAGTGGGCCAGGCGTTCCCGGCAGTAGGCGATCAGCTCGGCCTCCAGGGCGGGACCGGCGTCGGCCGGGTCCGCCGGCTGCACGACCGCCTTGACCTGTTCGCCCATCTCGGAGTCCGGCACCCCGAAGACGGCCACGTCGGCCACCTTGGGATGCATCGCCAGCACGTTCTCGGCCTCCTGTGGGTAGATGTTCACCCCGCCGGAGATGATCATGTAGGAGCGCCGGTCGGTGAGGTAGAGGAAGCCGTCCTCGTCCAGGTAGCCGATGTCCCCCAGCGTGGTCCAGCCGCGGCCCCTGGGATCCTGCACCGACGCGGTCTTCGCGGGGTCGCCGTGATACTCGAACCGGGGGCCGTCGGAGAAGTAGACCGTGCCGTGCTCACCGGGCGGCAGCTCGTCGCCCTCCTCGTCGCAGACGTGGGCGACCCCGAGCAGCGGCCGGCCCACCGTGCCCTTGTGGGTCAGCCAGTCCTCTGGGCTCGCGTACAGGAAGCAGTTGCCCTCCGTGCCCGCGTAGTACTCGTGGACGATCGGCCCCCACCACTCCATCATCCGCTCCTTGACCTCGACGGGGCAGGGCGCGGCGGCGTGGACGGCGCAGCGCAGCGACGACAGGTCGTAGCGCCCGCGCACCTCCTCGGGCAGCTTGAGCATCTTGACGAACATCGTGGGCACCCACTGCGCGTGGGTGACCCCGTGGCGCTCGACGAGCGCGAGCGCCTCTTCGGGATCGAACCTCTCCATCACCACGACGGTCGCGCCGAGACGCTGGAAGGACATGCTGTAGCGCAGCGGGGCGGCGTGGTAGAGCGGCGCGGGCGACAGGTACACGCTGTCGGCCGAGGGCGCGAACAGGCCCTGGATGAGCTGCACCAGGACCCCGGGGGCCTCCAGCGGCGCCCGGCTGAGCGGCGGCTTCACGCCCTTGGGACGTCCCGTGGTGCCCGACGAGTAGAGCATGTCGGCGCCCTGGCACTCGTCCTCGACCGGCGTGACGGGCTGCCCCGCCACCGCCTCCTCGTAGGAGGTGAAGCCCGGGACGACGCCGTCGGCCATGAGCCGCAGCTCGACCCCGGGGGTCGCCGCGGTGACGGCGCTCGCGACGCCGGCGAGCTTCGCCGAGGAGATGAAGACCCGCGCGCCGCAGTTGTCCACGATGTACGACAGCTCGTCGGCCTGAAGGCGGGAGCTGATCGCGGTGTAGTAGAGGCCCGAGCGGTGCGCGGCCCACGCGATCACGAGGAAGAGCGGATGGTTCTCCAGCATGAAGGCGATGTGGTCGCCGGGCTTCAGCCCCCAGGCCCGCAGCAGGTGGGCCAGGCGGTTGGATTCCTCGTCCAGCTCGCGAAAGGTGACCACGCGGCCGGAGCCCGCCATGATCACCGCAGGCTTGTCCGGCGTCACCGCCGCGATCGCCCCAGGGTGCATAACCGAACGTTACTCGGTTTGCCGCCGATGTGGTAGGAGTCACATCCCGATGCGGATGTGATCAGCCCTCCAGCGCCCGGTAGGGGTCGCGCAACGGTGCGGCCCGCTCGGCGAACGCCGCCTTGATCTCGGTCATCTTCGGCCCCGGCGCGTAGAAGCGGCCCTTCGTCTCGCCGTACGGCTGGAGCCACCCGGTGGCCGCGAGCTCGCGCAGGTCGCGGGCGGCCTGGCCCTGGCTCAGCCCCTCGTCGGCCTGGTACATGCCCCGGCGCAGCCGCCGGGAGACGAACACCTGGTAGAGCGCGGAGACCGTGCGCGGGTGGAGGCCCTGCGCCGCGGTCCGGTCCTCCAGTAGCATCCAGACCTCGCCCGCCTCGGCGAGCCGGCGCCCCACCCGCTGCGCCTGCATGTGGTGGCAGCGCAGCACGAACCGCACCCACGAGAGGGTGTCCCCGTGCGGGCTCCACCGGCGGCGTCCCACCTCACCGAGCACGTCGTAGTAGTCGTAGGTGGTGCGGCCCTCGCCCAGCCACTCCTCGATCGAGGCGAACTCCGGCGTGGTGATCTGGTCGCGGCCCAGCACGAGCGTCTGCAGCGCGCGCGACATGCGGCCGTTGCCGTCCCGCCACGGGTGGATCTTGACGAGGTTGAGGTGGGCCATGGCGGCGCGGACGTAGCTGGGCGCGCCGGAGTCGCCCTCGTTGAGCCAGTCGACCAGCTCCGCCAGCAGGCCGGGGACCTGCTCGTGGTCCGGGCCCTCGTAGACCACCTCGCCGGTGGCGGAGTTGCGGACATAGATCCCGCCGGGCCGCACGGTGCCCGGCGTCTTGTTCACGTGGTGGCCGATCATCATGAAGTTGAGCGCGTGCAGCAGGCCCGCGTCGTAGCGGAAGGCCGGCGCCCGCGAGAGGGCGCCGATGTAGGTGAGCGCCTGCCGATAGCCGGCGATCTCGCGCGCCACGGCCGCCGACGTCTCCAGGGGGTCCTCGCCGGACATGATCGACTCGATGTCCTCGACGCTGGCGTGGTAGCCCTCGATGGAGTTGGACCCCTGGATCGCCCGCGCCTGCAACTGCCGCCGCAGCAGGCCGTCCCAGCGGTGCGCCTCGGCCAGCCGGTATTTCAGGTCCCGCCGCATCTCCTCGATCTCGGCGAGCACCTTCTCGTCCGCGGCCTCCAGTGCCGGTGTGGCGTACAACATGCGGCCATGACAGCACGGACGAATCATCCAGTCAAACGACTGGATGATTCGTCCATGTATGCGTGCGTCAGGACGCGGGGATGACCGAGCCCTTGAACGTGTCCTCGATGTACTTCTTCACTTCGGGGCCGGCCAGCAGCCCGGCCAGCGTCTTCACCCGCGGGTCGCCCTCGTGCCCCTGCGCGACCACCAGGCCGTTCGCGTACGGGTTGCCCTCGGCCTTCTCCAGCACCAGCGCGTCGGACGACGGGTCGAGGTTCGCCTCCAGCGCGTAGTTGCCGTTGATCACGGCGGCGTCCACGTCGTCGAGCGAGCGCGGGAGCTGGGCGGCCTCCAGCGGGCGGAAGGTCAGGTTCTTCGGGTTGCCGGTCACGTCGCGCTCGGTCGCGGCGGTGCCCACGCCGTCCTTCAGCGTGACCACGCCGTTGTCGGCGAGCAGCTTGAGCGCCCGGCCGAGGTTGGTGGCGTCGTTGGGCACGGCGACCGTGCCGCCCTGCGGCAGCGAGGCGAGGTCCTTGACCTTCCTGGAATACAGGCCCAGCGGCTCCAGGTGCACCGGGGCGACGAAGCTCAGCTTCGTGCCCTTGGAGGCGTTGAAGTCGTCCAGGTAGGGCTTGTGCTGGAAGTAGTTGGCGTCAAGCTGGCCGTCCTGGAGCTGCAGGTTGGGCTGCACATAGTCGCTGAACTCCACGATCTCCAGCTTCAGGCCCTTCGCGGCGGCCAGGTTGTCGGCCACGTACTTCAGGATCTGCGCGTGCGGCACCGGGCTCACGCCGACCTTGAGCGGGGCGTCCGCCGCCGCCGTGCCGGAGGAGGACGCGGTGTCCGAGGACGAGGACCCGCAGGCGGACAACACGAGCGCGACCACGGCGGCGATGACGAGGCCGAGCGTTCTACGCATGGGAAAACTCCTTCAGAGGGATCAACGGTGAGAAAGACGACGGGCGACCGCGTCGCCCAGGGTCTGCGCGAGCTGCACCACGACGACGAGGACGACCACGGTGACGACCATGAGCGTGGTCTCGAAGCGCTGATATCCGTAGCGGACGGCGAGGTCGCCGAGACCGCCGCCGCCGATCACGCCGGCCATGGCCGAGTAGGAGATGAGCGTGACGACGGTGACGGTCAGCCCGGCGACCAGGCCGGGCAGCGCCTCGGGCAGCAGGACGCGGGCCACGATCGTGACGCGGCCCGCCCCCATCGCCTCGGCCGCCTGCACGACGTCGCGGCCCACCTCGCGCAGCGCCGTCTCGACCAGCCGGGCGAAGAACGGCACCGCGCCGATCGTCAGCGGCACCACCGCGGCGGCGGTCCCGATCGTGGTGCCGGTGAGCACGCGGGTGACCGGGATGACCGCGATCATGAGGACGATGAAGGGCAGCGACCGCCCGACGTTCACGACCAGCCCGAGCACGCGCCGTACGGCGGGCGCGGGGAACAGCCCGCCCCGGTCCGTCCCGGCGAGGCAGACGCCGAGCGGCAGCCCGAACAGCACGGTGAACAGCGTGGACCAGCCGACCATCACGGCGGTCTGCCCGGTGGCCTCCCACAGCAGGGGGCTCATCTCCGACCAGGTCATGCGTCCTCCTCCACCAGCAGCCCGCGCCCGCGCAGCTCCGCGAGGGCGGCGGCCGCGCCGGCTCCGGTGATCCGCAGCCGCAGCCGGCCCGCCGGGACCCCGGCCACCTGTTCGACCGCGCCCGCGGCGACGGCGACGTCCACGTCGCGCGTACGCGCGAGACGCGACAAGAGGGTGGGGTCCGTGCCCAGGGCGACCGTCACGGCGCCGGGCTCGGCGGGCGGCAGCGGGAACAGCTCGGCCGCCAGGCGCGACCCCGGGGTGGCGAGCAGCTCGGGGATGGGCCCCGCCTCGGCGATCCGCCCGTCGCTCATGATCGCCGCGGAGTCGCAGACGGCCTTGATGACGTCCATCTCATGGGTGATGAGCAGGATGGTCAGCCCCAGCTCCCGGTTGAGCCGCCGGAGCAGGGCGAGGATCGACTGGGTCGTGGCGGGGTCGAGCGCCGAGGTGGCCTCGTCCGACAGCAGCACCGACGGCTCGGCGGCGAGCGCCCGCGCGATGCCGACCCGCTGCTTCTGGCCGCCGGACAACTGCGCCGGGTAGGCCCCGGCGCGGTCGGCCAGGCCCACGAGGTCGAGCATCTCCGCGACGCGCCGGGCCCGGGCGGCCCGGCCGACGCCCATGACCTCCAGCGGGAAGGCCACATTGCCCGCCACCGTGCGCGACGACAGCAGCGCGAAGTGCTGGTGGATCATGCCGATGCGCTGGCGGGCGCGGCGCAGGTCGGCCGCGCCGAGGGCGGTCAGCTCGCGCCCGTCGACGTTCACCACGCCCTCGTCGGGACGTTCGAGCAGGTTGACGCAGCGCAGCAGCGTGCTCTTGCCGGCGCCGCTGCGCCCGAGCACGCCGAAGACCTCGCCCTTGCCGACGTGGAGGTCGACGCCGTCGAGCGCGACGACGTCGCCGTAGGCCTTGCGCAGGCCGGAAACCGTGATCACTTGCTGTCCTTCTGGGGCGTGATCCGGCGCAGGAGCGGATCGGGCAGCGGGAGGAGCGTCATCAGGGGGAATGCCTTCGTGAGGAGGGTGCGGGCGGCGGGAGATCTCAGGCCGCGGGACAACACCCCAGCTCGGGCGGGTTCATCGGGTTCGATACGCTCACAAGCGGCTGAAACGGGTGTGAGGCTAATCCTTATTCCATACCGGGAATGTGTGCTTAGTCACAGGAGAAGGCCCGCGCCTCCGGGACGGAGACGCGGGCCGTGTGGAACGGGTCAGGCGACCGCCTGCCGGGCGACCGTCGCCGGGGTGAGGGCCAGGTCGAGGACCTCGCGCACGTCGCTCACCGCGTGGACGGTGAGGTCGGCGAGCACCTCGGCCGGCACGTCGTCGAGGTCGGGCTCGTTGCGCGCCGGGATGAGCACGGTGGTGATCCCGGCCCGGTGGGCGGCCAGCAGCTTCTGCTTGACCCCGCCGATCGGCAGCACGCGCCCGGTGAGGGACACCTCGCCGGTCATCGCCACGTCGGCGCGGACCGGCCGGCCCGACAGCAGCGAGGCCAGGGCGGTGGTCATCGTGACACCGGCCGACGGGCCGTCCTTGGGCACCGCGCCCGCGGGCACGTGGATGTGCACCGACCTGTCCTTGAGCGACCCGACCGGCAGCTCCAGCTCGGCGCCCCGCGACCGCAGGAAGGACAGCGCGATCTGCGCCGACTCCTTCATCACGTCGCCGAGCTGACCGGTCAGGGTCACCCCGGTCGCCCCGGTCTCCGGATCGGCCAGCGACGCCTCGACATAGAGGACGTCGCCGCCCGCGCCGGTCACCGCGAGGCCGGTCGCCACGCCCGGCACCGCCGTACGCTGCCGGGCCTCCGGCAGGGACGACTCGGGCACGTGGCGCGGCCGGCCCAGGTAGGAGACCAGGTCGCCGGCCGTGACCGTCAGCGGGAGCTCGGCCTCGCCGAGGGCGAGCTTCGCCGTCACCTTGCGCAGGATCCTCGCGATCGAGCGTTCGAGGGAGCGGACGCCGGCCTCGCGGGTGTACTCGCCCGCCAGGCGGCGCAGCGCCGCGTCCTCCACCGTCACGTCGTCGGCGGTGAGGCCGGCCTTCTCCAGGTTGCGCGGCAGCAGGTGGTCGCGGGCGATGGCGACCTTCTCGTCCTCGGTGTAGCCGTCGAGCGCGACGACCTCCATGCGGTCGAGCAGCGGCCCGGGCACCTGCTCCAGCACGTTGGCCGTGGCGAGGAACAGCACGTCGCTCAGGTCGAGCTCGACCTCCAGGTAGTGGTCGCGGAACGTGTGGTTCTGCGCCGGGTCGAGCACCTCCAGCAGCGCCGCCGTCGGGTCGCCGCGATAGTCGGCGCCGACCTTGTCGATCTCGTCGAGCAGCACGACCGGGTTCATCGAACCCGCCTCGCGGATCGCCCGGACGATGCGGCCGGGCAGCGCCCCCACGTACGTGCGCCGGTGGCCGCGGATCTCCGCCTCGTCGCGGACGCCGCCGAGGGCGACGCGGACGAACTTGCGGCCCATGGCGCGGGCGACCGACTCGCCGAGCGAGGTCTTGCCGACGCCGGGAGGACCGGCCAGCGCGAGGACCGCGCCGCTGCGACGGCCGCCGACGACGCCGAGGCCCTGGTCGGCCCTGCGCTTGCGCACCGCGAGGTATTCCACGATGCGGTCCTTCACGTCGGTCAGGCCCGTGTGGTCGGCGTCGAGCACCGCGCGGGCCCCGGCGATGTCGTAGGAGTCGGTCGTGTGGACGTTCCACGGCATGTCGAGCACGGTGTCGAGCCAGGTGCGGATCCAGCCGCTCTCGGGCGACTGGTCGGAGGCCCGCTCCAGCTTGCCGACCTCCTTGAGCGCGGCCTCCCTGACCTTCTCCGGCAGGTCGGCGGCCTCGATCCGGGCGCGGTAGTCCTCCTCCTCGTCGGAGGGGTCGCCGTTGAGCTCGGCGAGCTCCTTGCGGACGGCCGCGAGCTGCTGGCGGAGCAGGAACTCCCGCTGCTGCTTCTCCATGCCCTCCTGGACGTCCTTGCGGATGGTCTCCGCGACGTCCATCTCCGCGAGATGATCGCGGGCCCAGCCGACCAGCTTGTCGAGGCGCTCGGCCGGGTCGTTGAGCTCCAGCAGCAGCAGCTTCTGCTGGGTGGTCAGCCAGGGGGCGTATCCGGAGCTGTCCGCGAGGACGGCCGGCTCCTTGATCTGGTTGACGGCGTCGACGACCTGCCACGCGCCCCGCTTCTGCAGGATCGTGGTGGTCAAAGTCTTGTATTCCTTGGCGAGCTCCTCGGCCCTGGGCCCGGCCGGGACCGGTTCGAGCACGGTCGCCTCGACCCACAGCGCCGCGCCCGGGCCGGCGGTGCCGGTGCCGACCCGCATGCGGTCGACGCCGCGGACCACGGCCGCGGGCTCGCCGCCCGGCAGCCGGCCGACCTGTTCCACGACGGCGCTCACCCCAACCGGGCCGTAGCGGCCGTCTATGCGGGGCACCAGCAGGACCGTGCTCTCGCCACTCGCGCGTGCGGCGTCGATGGCGGCGCGGACCTCGGAGTCCGACAGATCGAGAGGCACGACCATGCCGGGCAGGACGACCTCGTCGTCGAGCGGAAGGACGGGAAGGATCTGGGACATCAGCACTCCACTAGGTTGAGTTATGCCGACTCAACTAACAGGAGTCCGATCCTGTTCCCTGTTCTGCGTCAGTTCGCTGTGAGCGATCGTAATTGTGTAATCCGACTTGCGCGAGGGTCAGGCCACTGCTCCGGGTAACGCATGATGGCGTCCATGACATCCGGAAATATCCGGCTCCGCTCGGCGCCAGGCCGGTGGGTGCTGGTCACCACGGTCCTCGGGTCGGGCATGGCGACACTCGACGGCACCGTGGTCAACGTGGCCCTTCCCGCTCTCGGGCGCGACCTGCACGCCGGAATGTCCGGCCTCCAGTGGACCGTGAACGCGTACACGCTCACCATGGCCGCGCTGATCCTGCTGGGCGGGTCGCTGGGCGACCGGCTGGGCAGGCGGAAGATCTTCGTCACCGGGGTGGTCTGGTTCGCCCTGGCCTCCGCGCTCTGCGGAGCCGCGCCCAACACGCCCGTGCTCGTGCTCGCCCGCGCGCTCCAGGGCATCGGCGGGGCCCTGCTGATCCCCGGGTCCCTGGCGATCATCCAGGCGAGCTACGTGCCGGACGACCGGCCGCGCGCCGTGGGCGCCTGGTCGGGGCTGGGCGGCGTGGCCGCCGCGCTCGGGCCGTTGTTCGGCGGCTGGCTCGTGGAGACGGCGGGCTGGCGCTGGGTGTTCCTGCTCAACCTGCCGCTCGCCGCCGTCGTGGTGGGCGTCGCCACCCGGCACGTGCCCGAGACCCGCGACGCCGGGTCGAACGGCCGCTTCGACGTGCTCGGCACCGTCCTCGCCGCGCCCGCGCTGGCCGGGCTGACGTACGGTCTGATCCTGGCGGGCGACGGCCTGGTGCCGCTGGCGGCCGGGATCGTCCTGAGCGTCTGTTTCGTGGTGGTGGAGATCCGGCGTTCCCCCCGGTCGCTCGTCCCCGTGGGGGTCTTCGCCTCGCGGGAGTTCACCGCGGTCAACGTCGTCACGCTGGTCATGTACGCGGCGATGGGACTGGTGTTCTTCCTGCTGGTCGTCCAGCTCCAGGTGTCGGCCGGGTTCTCCCCGATCGCCGCCGGGTCGGCGATGCTCCCGGTGACGATCCTCATGCTGCTGCTGTCGCCCCGGGCGGGCGACCTGGCCAAGCGGGTGGGCCCGCGCCTCCCCATGACGGCCGGCATCCTCCTGTGCGCGGCCGGGCTGCTGCTCATGAGCCGCATCGCCCCCGACGCGTCCTATCTCGCCGACGTGCTTCCCGCGGCCGTCGTGTTCGGGCTGGGCCTGTCCGCCGCCGTCGCCCCGCTCACCGCGACCGTGCTCGCCACCGCGGAGGAGCGGTACGCGGGCGTGGCGAGCGGGATCAACAACGCCCTGGCCCGGACGGGCGGCCTGCTGGCCGTCGCCGCCGTCCCGCCGCTGGTGGGCCTGACGGGGGCCGCCTACGACTCCCCGGCGGCGTTCACCCGGGGGTTCCACACCTCGATGCTGGCCGCCGCGGCCATGATGGCCGTCGCGGCGGCCCTCACGTTCGTCACGATCAGGCGGAACGTCCTCGTGTCCGTGCCCGAGCCGCCCGCCCCCGGCTGCCCGGTCGAGGCGCCTCCCCTGACCTGACGGGGACGCCGCGCGGCCGCCACGGGTCGTCACAGGTCGCCGGGGCCGCCGGAGGCTGCGCCCGCAGCACGATGTGCCCGGACGGGATCGTGGACCCGGCCGGGCAGCACGCGCCGGACGCTCCCTACGCGAGCAGCGTCTTGAGCTCCTCGCGCAGGGCGGCGGCGTCGCGGAAGTGGACGGCGGCCAGCCCCGCCCGCTCGGCCGCCGCGACGTTCTCCTCCCGGTCGTCCACGAAGACGAGGTCGCCGGGGGCCGCCCCGAGCCAGGCCACGGTCTCGTGGAAGATCTCCGGCTCCGGCTTCACCAGGCCCATGCGGCCGCTGTAGAACCGGGGGCCGATCGGCCGCATGAACGGCAGCGTGTCGATGGTCTCGGCGATGCAGACCGGCATGTTGGACAGCAGCGCCATGGGCACCCCGACGCCGGCCAGCTCGCCGGTGATCGCCACGGTCTCCTCGTTGGGCCGCGACCAGCTCGCCGCGTCGAGGGAGACGACCGCGTCCAGCTCGGCTCCGCCCATCGGCCTGCCGTACACGTGGGACCAGTACGCGGCCGGGTCGAGTGTGCCCCGGTCGAAGTCGAGCCGCGCCGCCCAGTAGCGGCCCTCGAATCCCGGATCACCTCCCGCCATGCGCGCGACGTCTTCGGGGTCCTGGGGAAGCGACACGACGTTGCCGTAGTCGAAAAGCACAGTCTTCATGGTCGTACGAGCATAACCCGTGTGCGGAATCAGATCACATAGGGCGTGAGGAACTCGTTGGCGCTCCCGCAGCGCAGGTAGTTGCGCACGGTGTGGAAGTCGAGCCAGTCGATGTCGCAGGAGACGTCCCGTTCGACGCCGTCGAAGCACGACGCCAGCACGGCCGGGATCGCGGCGATGTCGTCCTTGTCGGCGATGTTGATCCAGCGGCGCACGCCCGGCGGGCGCGCCCCGCGCCCCCGCACCGGGACCGGCGCGAGCCGCTCGAAGACGACGTCGCGCATGCCGAGCGGGCTGCCCAGCGTCACCAGCAACTCGACCGGGAGGTCGGGATGCGCCCACAGGGCCTCGTACGTCACGACGCTGCCGAGCGAGTGGGCGACCACCACCCGGGGACGGCGCCTGCGGATGACCTCGGCGACCGCCTCCCGGGCCCGCACGCGCGGGTCGCCGCCGCCCAGATAGGCGGCCACCTCCGGGCAGAAGTCCTGGGCGAACCGCACCGCCTGCGGGCCCATCCTCGTCAGCAGCCATTCGGCCAGCCGGTGCGCGAGACCGGTGAGCGACTCCCCCGCCGCCTCGCGGAACGGGCCGCCGAGCTGGACCGCCCAGTCGGCGAGGACCAGCTTGGCCGGGGTCGCCATCTGCCGCGGCGGCTTCGGCGGCTCGCTGCGCAGGTGATGGGCGTAGTAGGCGATCTCGGCGAAGTACTGACCGGTGCCGTCCGCCCGGCCGGTGAGGCCCTGGTGCAGATAGGTGTTCCACTTGGCCCGCACGGCCTCGGCGGCGCCGCCCGCCGACCCGCCGGCCTCCTCGAAGTAGTGGTATTTGCCGATGCCGTGGACGCCCACGATCGAGGTCATGCTCCCGCCCATCCCTGTCGCCCCGATGCCCGGGGCCCGCCGGATTCCGGGGCCACTGTGCACGACGCGATCGGCCGCGACAACCACGCGCCGCGTTTACGGTGATAAATGGAGAGCGGTGGTGATATTCACCCCGATAAGTTTGGTCGTCCCGTGCGTCCGTAGAAAAGGAGACAACCGATGTCAGGCCCGTTGCACGTGCGCGGCTCGATCGTCGTGCCCGAAGCGGAGCTCGCCTGGCGCTTCTCCCGCTCGTCCGGGCCCGGCGGCCAGGGCGTCAACACCACCGACAGCCGGGTCGAGCTGAGCTTCGACCTCGCCCACACCGCCGCCCTCGGCCCGGTGCTCAGGGCCCGCGCGCTCGAACGGCTCTCCGCCCGCGCGGTGGACGGTGTGATCACGGTCGCGGCCTCGGAGCACCGCTCGCAACTGCGCAACCGGGAGGCCGCGCGGGAACGGCTCGCCGCCCTCCTCCGCGACGCCATCGCGCCGCCGCCCAAGCGGCGCCGTCCCACCAAGCCGTCCAAGGGCGCGGTCGAGCGCCGTCTTGCGGCCAAGAAACACCGCTCCGGCCTCAAGCGCCTGCGCCGCACGGACGACTGAGACGCGCGGCGCTGTCGCGCGGGTGCGTGATGCCCATCTCCGGCGCCGCCCCCATCGCGCCCTCCTTCGGACCAACTTCCTGTACTTATTGGTCCATTTTGCCGAGATGGGCGGCGATGGCGTCCTCCCAGGAGCGCAGGAACGCCGGGTAGCCGGCGGCGAAGGCGGCCAGGTCGGCCTCGGCCGCGGCGGTGAGCGAGGTGAGGTCGTAGGTGACCGTCACGTCACTGTGCCCGCGCTCCGCCCGAGCGAGCGTCACGCCGACGGTGCCGGCGTGGACCCCCTCGCGCACCCGGGCGTAGGAGAGCGACCGGCCGGGCTCGCGGTGCAGGACGATCCACGTGGTGGTGGCCCCATGCGCATGGGTCTGGAAGACCGTGCCGGGCGCCGTGTCGTCCGTGGCCCGTTCCGGGAACCGCGGCTCCCATCCCTCCGCCCAGTCCCGTTCGCCGTACGGGGTGAACAGCCGGAACGCCTCGGCGGGCGCGAGCGCGACCCGGAGGCTGCCGGTGAGGCGGCGGCGCCGCGGGCCGGCGCTCACCTCTCCTCCAGCCGGTGGGCGTCGGCGGCCGTCAGAGTCAGGCCGTAGACCTCCTTGAGCTGCCCGATCTTCGCGAGGGTCTCCGGCCCGAACGGCGACTTGCCCTCGAAGGCGTGCAGGACGATTCCCTCCACGAGGTCGCCGAGGGACATGTCCAGATATTCGGCCAGGCCCTTGAGCACCTTCAAGGTGTTGCGCTCGACGCGAAGGCCGGTCTGCGTCCGCTGCACTGTTACCATGGTAACAACGTACCACTTACCACAGCCTATGCGGACAGGCCGGCCTCGTCGAAGACGAATGCGCCGCCGACGACCGTGGCCAGCACGGCGACGTCCTTGATCCGCTCGGGGGCGACCGCGAACAGGTCGTCGCCCAGGACGACGAAGTCGGCCAGTTTGCCGCGTGACAGCGTGCCCTTGTCCCGCTCCTCCCCCACGGCGTACGCCGAGCCGACCGTGTACGCGCGCAGTGCCTGCTCCAGGGTGAGGGACTCCGCGGGGGTGAACGGCACGCCACTCGCCGTACGGCGGTTGACCAGGTCGTGGATGCCGAGCAGCGGGGCGCCGTCGGCCACCGGGCAGTCGGAGCTGCCCGGGACGACGATGCCGGCCTCCAGGAACGACCTCTGCCGGTAGCAGCCGAGCGAGCGCTCGGGGCCGAGGGCGGCGAGCATGCCGTCACCGAGCTCGGAGACGAACCGGCCCTGAGGCACCGGGATGACACCGAGCCGGGCGATCCTCGCCACCTGGGCGTCGCTGGTCACCGCGCAGTGCTCGATGCGGTGGCGGGCACCGGGCCGGGGATCCCGCGCCTGCGCCTCCTCGTAGGCGTCGAGCACGACGTCGATCGCGTGGTCGCCGATGGCGTGGGCGGCGATCTGCCAGCCCGCGGCGTGCGCCCGCAGGATGAACGCGCGCAGCGCCCCGGCGCCCTCCTGCAGCAGTCCCCGGTTGCCCGGCTCTCCCTCGTAGTCGCAGCACATGGCGGCGGTGCGGCCGATGAGCGAGCCGTCGGAGAACAGCTTCACCGGCCCGATCCGCAACCGGTCGTCGCCGATGCCGGTGCGGAACCCGAGGTCGAGCCCGAACCAGCCGTCGCCGATGTCGTGCAGGTTGGGGGAGCCGGGCATCAGCGTGACCCGCTGCGGCAGCACGCCCCGCCGCACCGCCTCCTGGAAGGCCGCGAGGTCCCAGGCGCCGTTGCCGGCCAGCCCCCGGCCGATGCCGGGCTCGGTGAAGCTGGTCAGGCCCTCGGCGGCGGCCGCCCGGCCGGCCAGCGCGATGCCCTCGACGAAGTCCTCGAACGGCACCGGGCGCAGCACGGCGTACGCCAGGCCCTGGGCCTGCTCCGCGAGCAGCCCGTCGGGCCGGCCGGCGGCGTCCCGCCCGACCGTGCCGCCGGGGACGTCCGGCACGTCCTCGACGCGCTCGAAGCCCATGCGGGCGAACGCCGCCGTGTTCGCGACACCCATGTGGCCGGAGACGTGCTGGAGCCAGACGGGCCGGCCGCCGGCCGCCCGGTCGAGCGCCTCGCGGCTCGGATGCAGCCCGCCCAGCTTGTTCTGGTCGTAGCCCGCTCCCTTGACCCACGCGTCCTGCGGCAGGCCCGCCGCGCGCTCGGCGACCTTCGCGTACAGCTCGTCGAGCGTCCGCACCCGGCCGTCGCGCAGGTCCAGTTCGCGCAGCCGCTGGCCCCGCATGCTCAGGTGATGATGGGCGTCGTTGAATCCCGGCACCACCGGCGCGCCCCGGAGATCGACCACGACGTCGGCGGTGAGCCCGTCCAGGTCCTCGTCCAGCCCCGCGATCCGGCCGGCGAACACGCCGAGCCGGGTCGCGGCGGGCCGGTCGGGGTCCAGGGTGGTGAACCGGCCGTTGACGAACAGGACGTCCAGACGCATGGTGCTTCCCTCCGAGGTTGCTCAGGCGGCCGTGGTGGCGGGCCGGGCGTTCGCCGCGGCGGCGGAGCGGCGACGCAGGCCGGTGACG
Organism: Microbispora hainanensis; assembly: GCF_006874475.1. Lineage (GTDB taxonomy): Bacteria > Actinomycetota > Actinomycetes > Streptosporangiales > Streptosporangiaceae > Microbispora > Microbispora hainanensis. The sequence goes on along the minus strand of NZ_VIRM01000043.1, from coordinate 36,764 downwards.
CACGCCATCGTCAGCAGGATGATCACGATGTACTGCGCCACGACGAGCCAGATCGATCCCGACCACGTCAGCAGGGCCTGAGCGATGAGCGGGGTGGTGCCGCCGATCAACGCGCCGCACAACTGGTAGGACAGCGAGATGCCGGTGTAGCGCACCCTGGCCGGGAACGCCTCGGCGAGGAAGCCCGCCAGCGCCGCGTACGACGCGCCGCCGAACACGATGCTCAGGGCGAGGCCCAGCGTGGCCAGCGGCGCGGAGCCCGTGCCGACCAGCAGGAACGTCACCGGTGTCATGAAGATCAGCACCGTGAACGCCGCCAGCATGAACTTCGCCGCTCCCCAGCGCTGCCCGAGCACGGCCCCTGCGGGCTGCGTGACGAACTGCACGACCGCCACGACGAGCAGCACGTTCAGCATCGTGCCCTTCGCGATGCCGAGGTCGGTGGTGGCCCACGACAGGATGAAGGTGTTGGTGAAGTAGGCCGAGGCGATGCCGACGCCGCTCGCGCCGATGCCGAGCAGCACCAGCGGCCAGGCCGTGCGGAAGACCTCCGCGACGGGGAGCTTGACGACCTCACGCTGCTCGCGCATCCGCACGAACTCCGGCGACTCCTCGAGCCGCAGCCGGATGACCAGCCCGATCACGAGCAGGACGGCGGAGGCGAGGAACGGGATGCGCCAGCCGTACGACAGGAACGCGTCGTCAGGCAGCAGGCTGACCAGCGCGAACATGCCGGTGGCGAGGATCGACCCCGCGGGCGAGCCCTGCTGGGCGAACGCCGCGTAGAAGATGCGCTTGGGCCCGGCGTGCTCGGCGGCGATCAGCACGGCGCCGCCCCACTCGCCGCCAACGGCGACGCCCTGCACCAGGCGGAGCGCGGCCAGCAGCACGGGCGCCGCCATCCCGATGGACTCGTACGTGGGCAGGATCCCCACCAGGGTCGTCGCGCCGCCCATGAGGAGCAGTGTGGTGATGAGTGTGCCCTTGCGGCCGATGCGGTCGCCGAGGTGCCCGAAGACCACGCCGCCCAGCGGACGGGCCAGGAACCCGACCCAGAACGTGGCGAAGGACGCCATGACGCCCGCCGTGGGGCTGGCCTCGGGGAAGAACAGCCTGCTGAACACCAGCGCCGAGGCCGTTCCGTAGATGTAGAAGTCGTACCACTCGATGGAGGTGCCGACGAAGGACGCGATGCCCGCGCCGCGGGCCTTGCTCGTACTCAATTGCGTATCACCAGGGGGGCTAGGCGAAATGATGCAGTCGGGACAGAGGCACCTCGGTGGCGGGGTCCACGTGGACCTCGGCGCCGTCCACCAGGACGGGACCGGGCTCCCGGGACACCTCGACCCGCGGGGTCGCCGTGTTGCGGCACATGTCGGCCCTGGTCAGGCCGCGCGTGCGGCGGATGGCCGCGTAACGCAGGCCCGTGGGCAGCGCCTCACGGGCGTCCGCGGAGTCCAGCGCCTCGTGGGCGACGAAGATCCGCGACAGGCGGGCCGGCGCGTCGCCGAGCCCGCCGAAGTACGGGCGGTAGATGCGGGGCTGGGTCAGCCGGGTCGAGCCCGAGCCGCTGCCGGACACGCCCCATGCGACGAAGCCGGCCTTGATCACGAGCTCGGGCTTGGTGCCGAACCACGCCGGGTTCCACAGCACGATGTCGGCCAGCCGCCCCGGCTGCAGGGTGCCGACCTCGTGCGCCATCCCGTGGGCGATGGCGGGGTTCAGCGTGAGCTTGGCCAGATAACGCAGGACCCGCGCGTTGTCCGGCTGCGCGGCCCCCGTGCGCAGCGCCTGCAGGTGGGCGAGCTGCCAGGTCCTGCGGATCGTCTCGGCGACCCGTCCCATGCCCATGGAGTCGGAGTTGACGATGCTGATGGCGCCGAGGTCGTGCAGCGCGTTCTCGGCCGCGATGGCGTGCGCCCTGATCCGGCTGCGGGTCACCTCGACGTCGCTGCCGATGTGGTGGTTCTGCCGGTGGACGGTCATCGTCATCGGGAACAGCTCGCCGACCGTGTTGGTGGTGTAGGGGATGGTCGGCGTCGTGGAGGACGGCAGGATGTTCGGCTCGGACAGGATCCGGAGCAGGTCGGGGTGTCCGCCGCCGCCCTCCACGTGGTAGGCGTGCACCGTGCGCCCCCGGGTGGCGGCGACGGTGTCGGCCAGGTAGCCCGACTCGTTCATCGAGTCGGTGTGCAGCGCGACCGGCAGATCCGCCTGCTCGGCGACCCCAAGACAGGTGTCCACGATCGCGGGCGTCGCACCGAAGTCCTCATGGATCTTGAAACCACCGGCGCCGGCGAGCACGGCCTCCTCCAGCAGCCTCGTCGAGCTGGAGGATCCGCGGGCGAGGAACGCCACGTTCAACGGGGTGCCCCGCCAGGCGCTCATCAGCGTGTGCAGGTTGTGGGCGGGGTTGCAACCCACGTCCCAGACGCCGCCGAGGCCCATGCCCACGACGGTCGTCACGCCGGAGGCGAGCGCGGCGGGCGCGATCTCGGGCGAGGACAGGTGCACGTGCGAGTCGATGACGCCCGGCGTCGCGATGAGGCCCTCGCCGGTGACGATCGCCGTGTGGGAGTCGATCGCGAAGTCCCCGTCGCCGTTGTTCGCGGCGCCGACGCTGACGACCCGGCCGTCCTTGACGCCGATGACCGTCTTGCGCACGCCGAGCACCGCGTCGAGCAGCACGACGTTGGTGACGACCAGGTCGAGCGCCGACTCCCGGTCGGCGCGCGGGGAGGCCAGCAGCCCGTCCCGCAGCGTCTTGCCGCATCCGCCGAGCAGCTCGTCGCCGTACGGTGTGTCGTCGTGCTCGACCTCGATCCACAGACAGGTGTCGCCGAGCCGTACGCGGTCGCCCGTGGTCGGGCCGTAGATCCTCGCGTAGGTCTTCCTCGGGATGGTCGTCACGCCTTCACCACCTCCACGAGCCGCTCGGTTCCAGGAGGGAAGGCGAGCGCGGTGCCTGCCGGGATGTCCAGGCGCATGCCCGCCGCTCGTGCCCGGTCGAAGGACAGGGCGGGGTTGACCTGGTCGAGCGGGAAGTGCGAGGAGACGTAGACGGTCTGCTCGCCCTCGTTGCGCACGGCGATCCGCCCCCGGTCGCGCCCCTCGTTGAGGTGCAGCTCGCCCTCGGCGGTCTCCACCGCGCCCGGGCCGCGCCCGTCCCCCACCCCGAACGGGGTGTCGACGCAGACCAGGGCTGTGCCGTTCGGGAACAGCGCCTCGACCTGCACCTGCGGCACCAGGTCGGGCACGCCCTCCATGACGTCGTCCATGGTGAGGAGCGACCGCGCCGCCGCCACGACCTCCTCCAGGGACGCGCCGTCCCAGGCGCGCTCGAGGATCTCGTCGCAGAGCAGGGCGACAGCCTCCGGGGCGTTGAGCCTGCGGCCCCGGGCCCGGCGCCGCCGCGCCAGTTCCGCGACCGTGAAAAGGGTGATCCGCTCCTGCTCGCGAGGTGTCAGGTGCACAGTCCGCCCTCGCTTTCGTCTCCGCTCGATGGCCCGTCCTTGCGGGCGAGTCAACCGTAGGCGCAGGTTAGGGAGCCACCCAACGGCATTCCGCCGCGGAATTCAGCGGCTAGATTGTGCAGATGAACACTCCCCCTCCAGCACCGGTGGCCGAGCTCGCGCTGCGCTGCCTCGACGACATCGACGACGTCGTCGAGGAGTGGCTGGCCCAGGTCGAACTCGTCGACCCGTACGGGTCGCCCGACCCACCCGTCTCCCGTGACGAACTGCGGGGCACGGCGTTGGCCGGGCTGGACATGTTGCTGCGGCACATCGCCACGGGATCGGTCGCCCCCGGCATGGCCGGGCTCTCCGAACGCGTCGGGGAGCGCAGGGCCGGCCAGGGGGTGCCGTTGGAGTCGCTGCTGGCCGCGGCGCGGCTCGACGCCCGGGTGCTCTGGCGGGCCATGAACGTGCGGGCGACACCGGAGGCGCTGCCCGGCCTGATCGCCGCGGCCCACCTGGTCTGGGAGGCGGTGGAGCAGCACGTGACCGGGCTGATGACGGGCTACCAGCGGGCGGTGCTGGAGATGGGACGGCAACGTGAGGACCAGCGCAGGGCGTGGTTCGCCCGCCTCATGGACAGCCAGGGCCGCAACCCCGACGTGGTGCGCGACGCCGGCCGCGTCCTCGGGTTCGCCCCGGCACAGCCGGTCCTCGCCGTGGTCGCCCATCCCGGCGAGGGGGCGGCGCTGCGCGCCGCGGCGGCGGCGATGGCCGGGATCGGCGTTCACTACCGCCACGAGTCGCCGACCGGTGACGTGCTGATCGTGCAGCCGACGGCCCGGACCGCCGGCGCGCCGCGGTCGGTCCTGACCGCGCTCACGGGGGTGCGCTGCGGCGTCTCCCCCGTCGTCTCCGGCCTGTCGGAGGTTCCCCGCGCCGTACGGCTGGCCGCGGCGGCCGAAGGAGCGTCGCGGGCCGGTGCGGGGCCGCGGCGGCTCGAGGACGCCTGGCTGGACGTCTTCGTCGGCGGCAGCGGGGAGCTTGCGGCCGAGCTCGCGCACCAGGTGCTCGGCCCGCTGGCCGCCCTGGGCGGCTCGGAGGGCGAGCGACTGCTGGAGACCGTGCGGATCCATCTGACCGGCTCCGGCTCCGTCGCCGACACGGCCGCGGCCCTCTACTGCCATCGCAACACGGTGCAGCACCGCTTCGCGCGCTTCCGCGAGCTCACCGGCCGGGACGTGCGCGTCCCCGAGGACGCCGCCGTCGTCGCCCTCGCGCTGCGCGCCGCCGACGCCCTCACCTAGATCCGGCGGTCTTCCATCTCCCAGATGTGGTCGACCACGTGCCAGACGATACGGCGGGCGGCGTAGCGGACGGGCCAGCCCTCACCACCGGCAGGAAACGCCTCGGCGGGCCGTTCGAGCACCCACACGATGTCCTCGCGCATGGCAGTCAGGCCGGCCTCGTCCTTGAACGGCTTGTGCCGTACGCCGATCTTCCGGGCGTACGCGCGCTCGGCCTCCACGACGTGGGAGACCATCTTGTCGCGGTCTCTGCCGCCGCCCCTGGGGCCCTTGCGCAGCTCCTCCGGGGACGTCGCGGCCACCTCGGCGAACACCGCCCACGCCGCGCGGGCGAGGGCGGCCGCACGCGCGGCCTCCGGCGCGTCCACCGGCTCCCGGTCGAAGTCCGGGATGGCGGAGATCGCGCCGAAGTCCGTGGTGCTGTCGCCCTTGACCCGCCCGACGACCGTCGGGTCGCCCGGCGTGAACTCCAGCCCCGCCCGCTCGGCGATCAGCCGGAAGCGCGGCGTGTAGTCCACGAGCGTGCCGAGCGCGGCCTCCTCCGTCCTGCCGATGCGGCACCAGCCCGGCCAGTCGATCGAGCAGGCGAAGACCTTCTTGGGGCCGATTTCCAGGTAGACGCGATGGTTCATGCCGTCCAGCCTGGCACCCGTACCTGACAGGCCGCGTCAGGTTCAGACCAGCTCGATGAGGTCGGCCACGGAGTTGACCACCTGCGTGGGCCGGAACGGGTAGCGGTCGATCTGGTCCTTCTGCGTGACGCCGGTGAGCACCAGGATCGTGTGCAGGCCGGCCTCGATGCCGCAGACGACGTCGGTGTCCATCCGGTCGCCGATCATCGCGGCGGTCTCGCTGTGGGCGTCGATCTGGTTGAGCGCGCTGCGCATCATCATCGGGTTGGGCTTGCCGACGAAGTACGGCTCCACCCCGGTCGCCTTGGTGATCATCGCGGCCACCGCGCCGCAGGCGGGAAGCGAGCCCTCGGTCGAGGGGCCGATGGGGTCGGGGTTGGTCGCGATGAAGCGGGCGCCGTTGTCGATCAGCCGGATCGCCCGCGTTATCGACGTGAAGCTGTAGGTGCGGGTCTCGCCCAGCACCACGTAGTCGGGGTCGAGATCGGTCAGCACATATCCGGCCGCGTGCAGGGCCGTGGTCAGCCCCGCCTCCCCGATCACGTACGCCGAGCCCTCGGGCCGCTGGTCGGCGAGGAACTTGGCGGTGGCCAGCGCGGAGGTCCAGATCGCCTCCGGCGGCACCTCGAGCCCGGCCGCGCGCAACCGGACGGACAGGTCGCGGGGGGTGTAGATCGAGTTGTTCGTCAGGACGAGGAACCGCTTCCCCGACTCCTTCAGGCGCCTGATGAACTCGTCGGCACCCGGCACCGGCTGCCCCTCGTGGACCAGCACCCCGTCCATGTCGGACAGCCACGACTCGATGGGCTTTCGCTCGCTCATGTGTCCAAGCATGGCAGGTGACGGAGTGACGAAGCACACCTCTCGCCATGTCCGGAAATATCGTGATGCGACCTCAGGTTGGCCCGAGCATGAGCGATGACAACATCCGTGGGGTGCCGCGCGGGACGGCCGAGGTGCCGCTGTCGATCCTGGAGCTCGCGACCGTGGGCGAGGGGTCGACGCCCACCGAGGCGCTGCGCGACGCCACCGAGCTGGCCCGCCGGGCCGAGGAGTGGGGCTACCACCGCATCTGGGTCGCCGAACACCACGGGATGCCCGGAGTCGCCAGCTCCTCTCCGGCCGTGCTGATCGCGCACCTCGCGGCGGCGACCCGGTCGATCCGGATCGGCTCCGGCGGCGTGATGCTGCCCAACCACGCCCCACTGGTGATCGCCGAGCAGTTCGGCACGCTGCACGCGCTGCACCCCGGCCGCATCGACCTCGGCCTCGGCCGCGCCCCCGGCACGGACATGGCCACGGCGAACGCCCTGCGCCGCTCGGCCGACGTGGACCCGGACGAGTTCCCCCAGCAGGTGGCCGAGCTGACCGGCTTCCTCGACGCCGCCTTCCCGTCCGGCCATCCGTACGCGAAGATCCAGGCGGTGCCGCGCGGTGACGACCGTCCGCCGATCTGGCTGCTCGGCTCCAGCGGGTTCAGCGCCAGGCTGGCCGGGCTTCTCGGGCTGCCGTTCGCCTTCGCCCACCACTTCAGCGCCGCCAACACCGAGCCCGCGCTCGACCTCTACCGCTCCTCGTTCCGGCCCTCGGAGGTGCTCGACCGCCCGTACGCGCTGATCGGGGTGGCGGCGGTCGCGGCCGACACCGATGAGGAGGCGCTGCGCCAGGTCATGCCGGGCGCGCTGTCGTGGCTGCGCCTGCGGCAGGGGCGGCCCGGCCGTACGCCCACGGTCGAGGAGGCGGAGGCCTACCCGTACACCCCGATGGAGCGGGAGTTCGTCCGCGACCGGCTGTCGAACGTGGTGCACGGCGGCCCCCAGACCGTGCGCGACGGGCTGGAGGAGCTGCGCAAGCGCACCGGGGCCGACGAACTGATGATCACCACGCAGGTCCACGGCGGCGCGGCGCGCCTGCGCTCCTACCAGCTGATCGCCAAGGCGTACGGGATGATCCAGGAGGCGTGAGGGCGGTCAGGGCATGTCGCTGGGCGGGGCCACGATCAGCTCCAGCGGGTGGTGCCCGTTGTAGCCGAGTCCGTGCTGGTTCCACACCACGTCCTCCGGGCGCGGCTGGACATTGCCCGCCTTGTCCCTGGCACGGGACATCACGCGATACTGCCCCGGTTTCACCCCGGGCCAGGGCACCTCGAACCGCACCCACATGTAGGGCTCGGCTGTGCTCAGCAGCGTGGCCGTCCGCCATGGCATCTCGGTGACCCACCGCCCGGGGGCGGCCAGCTTCTCCACGGAGACGTCGACCCGCTCGATCGCGCCCGCCCCCGACCACGCCCGCCCGCGCAGGGTGATGTCGCCGGGAGCGAGCGTGATCTCCCGGTCGTGCTCGATGGCGCTGCGTACGGGACCGACGGTCAGGGGGACCGGTTCGGGATAGGCGGGACCGGTGAGCAGGTGCCGTGTCTGCAGCCCCGACGGCGGAATGCGGTGCTTCGACACCTCGATCTCGCCGAGCCACTTGACATAGCTGACAGCGGCCCAGCCCGACAGGAGCAGGCGCAGCGGATAGCCGTGATCGACGGGCAGGTCCTGCCCGTTCATGCGATAGACCAGCAGAGTGTCGTCCTCGAGCACCTTCCCGGCGGGAGCGACCTGGGAGTAGTGGACCGAGCCACCCGGGAGGCTCGGGTTGCGGATGACGTCGAGGCCGGTGAACCTCACGTCCACCGGAGTTTCTGCGCCGGCCGCCGCCAGCACGTCCTTGGCCCGCACCCCCGTCCACTCGGCGGCCCCCACCGCGCCGAAGTGCCACTGGGTGTAGCCGACCGGAAGCCAGCGATCGCCGGCTCCGCCGGGCGGCAGCTTGGGGAAGAACGCGGCGCAGTTCGCGCCGCAGTCGATCGTGCGCTTCAGCGTCACGGACGGCATGGCCAGCAGGTCCTCGTAGGTGAACGACCGCGGCCGGGTGAGCGCGTCGCCGGTGAGTTTCAGCCGCCATATCCGGCGGTCGATCTCCGGCGGGCGGGCCCTGTTGTGGATGTACATCCGGTCGTTGGGGACCAGCTCCCCATATCCGACGTGTTCGCCGTGGAGGACCGCGTACCCGACCGGACCCCACTTCATCTCCTGGGAGCCGTTCTCCCGCTGGACGAAATACCACGACGGCGTCGCCTGCACGACGAAGTTGTTTTCGGGGGCCGGCGCCCCGGGAGCCTGGACGAAGTCTCTCGCGGCCGCCGTCGCGGGCGCCTGGGCGACGAGGTACGGCACGGCCGCGCCCGACATGGAACCCACGATGAACGCGCGCCGCGAGCATCCCGCCTCTGCTGTCAGTTCCGGTGGGCGGCCGGCCCCGCCCCCTCCGCGATCCCGTCGTCGCCTGGCCATGGGAGCCTCATCCACTGCCGATCGAAAGAATCGGACATATAGCCCTTTATTTCCATCTTCCGCCCTACCCGACAGATCGGCCCGACACCCCTCAGCCGCGCAGGAACGTGACGACGGCGAGGACACGGCGATGGGCGTCCTCGTCGGGAGGCAGGTCGAGCTTGGCGAGGATGTTCCCGATGTGCTTGCCGACGACGGCCTCCGACACCGCCAGCGCGCGGGCGATCGCGGCGTTCGACCTGCCCTCGGCCATCAGGGCGAGGACCTCGCTCTCCCTGGGGGTGAGCCGCCGCAGCGGGTCGCGGCGGCGGCGCAGGAGCTGACGCACGACCTCCGGGTCCACGACCGTCCCCCCGCCGGCGACGGTGGTCAGGGCGTCCACGAACTCCTCGACCTCCCCGATCCGGTCCTTGAGGAGGTATCCCACGCCGGTGCCGTCCCCGGAGTCGAGCAGTTCGGCCGCGTAGGTCTGCTCGACGTACTGGCTCAGCACCAGGACGGCGAGGCCGGGGTGCGCCGCGCGCAACGCCACGGCGGCCCGCAGTCCCTCGTCGGAGAAGCCGGGCGGCATCCGCACGTCGGTGACGACGATGTCGGGGGCGTGCTCCTCCACCGCTTTCACCAGCCCCTCGGCGTCGCCCGCGGTGGCGGCCACCCGGTGGCCGAACCTGGCCAGCAGCGTGGCCAGTCCCTCGCGGAGCAGCACGCCGTCCTCGGCGACGACGACGGTCAGGGAAGGGCCGGCAGACATTCGATCTCCGCGCGCAGCAGGGTGGGGCCGCCCGGCGGGCTCGACAGCATCAGTCTGCCCTCGAACGCCGAGACGCGGTCGGCGAGCCCGGCGAGCCCGGTGCCGGCGGTCACGTCCGCGCCGCCCACGCCGTCGTCCCGGATCTCGACGGTGAGCAGCCCGTCGCCGAGCCGGCCCCGCACCGAGGCCCGCTCGGCTCCGCTGTGCTTGGCCACGTTGGCCAGGCCCTCGCTGACGACGAAGTAGGCGACCGACTCCACCGGCCCCGGCAGGCGGGGCACGTCAACGTCGACCTCGACCGGGACGGGCGACCGGTCGGCCAGTTCCGCGACCGCGGCGGGCAGCCCGCGATCGGCGAGGATGCGGGGATGGATGCCGCGGATGAGGTCGCGGATCTCCGCGAGGGCGAGCTTCGCCTCCTCGTGCGCCCTGGCCACGAGCCCGGACGCTTCCTCCCCCGTGGAGACCTTGGCCAGGCCGAGCGTCATGGTCAGCGCGACCAGCCGCTGCTGCGCGCCGTCGTGCAGGTCGCGTTCGATGCGCCGCCGCTCGACCTCGAACGCCTCGACCAGGCGGCTCCGGGAGCGGGTCAGCTCGGCGAGCCGCTCGCCCGGCTCGCCCTTCTCCGACGTGAGCAGCAGCCGGGCCAGCAGGGCGTGCGCGGTGGCGAGGGCGGTGATCGGGTACGCCGCCAGAACGAGCACCGCGACCCCGAGGAGCGCGGCGGCGAACGCCTCGACGAGCGAGTCGAGCGGCCAGAACTTCAGCAGCACGATGGGCCCCGCCTCCGCCACGCTGATCGGGGCGCAGATCATCACGAGCGGCACAAGCAGGCCGTACGTCACGGCGATCAGCTCGACCGGGCCGAGCACGACGGCCAGCAGGCCCGCGTAGGCGAGTGCCCTCCACGTCGCCTGCTCGCGCAGGCGCGTCGCGAGCCATCCGCGCGGGCCGGGGGGCGCGGGGCGGTGGGGGCTCGGCGCGGGCTCGGCGTCCAGGATCCGCAGCCGCCGGCGTTCGAGCGCGCCCAGCGGCACGGCGGCGACCACCGGGAGCGCCAGCAGCGGCACGCCCACCAGGAGAACGGTGAGCACCGCCCCGGCGGTCAGCGAGACGACCAGCGACGCCAGCACGACCACGCCCACGACCGCGCCCGTCACCAGGTAGGCGAGGGCGCGCCAGGGCAGCGAGGTCGCCGGCAGGTCCTTGCGTGCGAGGACCTGCCACGGGCCGTTGAGGCGCACCCGACCCACCCTAGAGGCCGTCCGGGCCCGGTCGAAGACGGCCAGGCCCCCCTGCGGAGGTAGGGCCGGCCATACCCCCGCAGGGGGGCCGGGACGGCTGGCGGGCCCGGGCCCGGCACCGGTCTGATGGGCCGCATGAACGAGACCGGTCTGATGGGCCGCATGAACGAGACAGTCCAGCAGGTCTCCGACCTGAGGGCGTTCGCGGGCGTGGCGCTGCGCCGGCAGGGCGTCGTGGGCGCCGTGGCCCCGAGCTCGCGCTCGCTCGCGCGGGCCCTCACCGCCGTCGTCCCGACGACCGGTCCCGCCGTGGTCGTGGAGCTCGGGCCGGGCACCGGCGCGATCAGCGAGGCCATCAGGGAACGGCTCGCGCCCGGCTCCCGCCAGCTCGCCGTCGAGATCGACCCGGGGATGGTGGCGCACCTGCGCCGCGCCCGGCCCTGGCTGGACGTGCTCCAGGGCGACGCGGCCCGCCTCGGCGCGCTGCTGGACGAACGGGGAGTGTCTCGGGTCGACGCCGTGATCAGCACGCTGCCGTGGACGCTCTTCCCCGAGGACGCCCAGGAGGCGATCCTCGGGGAGGTCGGGCGGGTGCTGCGCCCGACGGGGGCGTTCACGACGGTGACCTATCTGCCCGCGGTGCCGCTGGCACGCGCGCGGCGGTTCCGGCGGCGCCTGCGCGCCGCCTTCGACGAGGTGCTCACGACCGGGCCGGTCTGGCGCAACATGCCGCCCGGCCTGGCATACGTGTGCCGGAGACCGGTGCACCGTGGCTGACCTGCTCGGCCGGCTTCCCGCTCCCCTCGTGCTCGCGGTCGCCGCGATCCTGATCGTCGCCGAGGCCGGCACGCTCGCCGGAGTGGCGCTGCCGGGGACGAGCGTGCTGGTGGCCCTCGGCTTTCTCAGCCGCCTCGACGTGCTGCCGTTCGCCGGGACGCTCGCCGTGGCCGTGGCGGCCGCCGTCGCCGGCCCGCAGCTGTCGTACGCCCAGGGCCGCAGACGCGAGGGCGCCGCCTCCGTCCACCCCCTGGCGGGCCGGTTCGCGCCCGCCGCGTGGGCGCGGGCCCGCCGCATGGTGGCGAGGCGAGGCGCCTGGGCCGTCGCGGGCGGTCAGTGGCTCGGCGCCGCCCGCACCCTCGTCCCGAGGCTCACGGGCTGGGCGGGCGTGCCGTACGCGGACTTCGCCCGCGTCAGCGTGCCCACGGCGGCGGCGTGGGCGGCGACCCTGGTGACTCTCAGCCGGTTCGTCCCCGACCTCGCGGACGCGATCACCGCCCACCTGGCCGTCGCCGGGCCGCTCGCCGTGGGGCTCGTCCTCGTCGTGTCCCTGGCGGTCTCGGAGCTCAGCGGGGGGCGAGAGCTTCGAGGGCCTCTTCGGCGCGTCGCATGGATTCGCGGGGGTCGGCCTCGGGGTTGCCGATCTCGGGGTCGAAGTTGAGGTCGTGGAAGACCTCGGTCACGCCCTTGTCCGCGAGCGCCTCGACGTCCCGCCGGATCTTGTCGTACGACCCGGTCAGCGGGCCCTCCTCGGACGGGCGGACACGGGTGACGCCGCGGACGATGAACCGCAGGGCGCCGGGGTCGCGGCCCGCCTGCCGAGCGGCCTCCTTCACGATGGCGATCTGCTGGTCGATGGTGTCCAGATCGGCGCGGCTGGAGCTGATCCAGCCGTCGGCGATCCGCCCGGCCCGCTCCAGCGCGACCCGGGCCGTGCCGCCGAGCATCACCGGCGGCGGCGTGGCCGGCTTGGGGTCCTGGTGGGAGCGCGGGACCTCGTAGAACTCGCCCTTGTGCTCGACGACGTCCTCGGTCCACAGCCGCCGCAGCAGGCCGACGTACTCCTCGCCGCGCCTGCCCCGCCGTTCCATCGGCACGCCGGAGGCGGCGAACTCCTCGGGCAGCCAGCCGAGCCCCAGGCCCACGTCGAGCCTGCCGCCCGACACCTCCTGGAGAGAGGCGAGCTGCTTGGCCATCAGCACCGGAGAGACGAACGGCAGGTTGAGCACGGCCACCCCGAGCCGCACCCGCTCGGTGACGCCCGCCAGATACGCCAGCGTGACGACGGGGTCGTGCACGCTCCGGTAGACCGGACCCATCGGGTTGCCGACGGGATAGAGCAACCGCTGGAACGTCCACACCCCGTGGTAGCCGAGCTCGTCCGCGCGGCGCGCGATCCGCCTCATGTTCTCCGGGGTCGCCCACGAGCCCGACACCGGCACACCGAAACCAACCTTCATGGCGACACCCTAGGGTGTCCCCCGTGATCGAGGAACTGGCGCGGCTGGCGCGCCGCGACGGGCCGGTGTCGGTGCTCAAGCAGACCCGCGTGCTCGTGGTCAGGGCCGGCGACGTCGTCGTCAAGGCACATCCCCCCGGCACCGACGAACGCGCCCTGCGCGCCCGCCTCGACGCCGCCGCGAACCTGCCGGGCGTCATGCTGGCCCCGCTCGGCCTCGAACGGCTGGACGGCAGGCTCGTCACGATCTGGCCCGCAGGCGAGCCGCTCACCATCGCCGACGTGGACGCCGGGAGCACCCCGTGGGAGGAGGGCGGCCGGCTGCTCGCCCTGCTGCACTCCCGGCCGGCGCCTCCGGGGCTGCCTCCCGCCGGGGGACCGTCGCGGCTGCCCAGGGCCATGGCAGACCTGGCGGCGGCGGGCGTGCCCGACCCGGTCGCGGCGCCCATCCGCGCGGCGTACGCGACGCTGCCGCCGGTGCGGGAGGGCGGCGCGCTGACGCACGGCGACTGGCACCTCGGCCAGATCGTCCGGCACGACGGCGCGTGGCTGCTCATCGACCCCGACGACCTGGGCCCGGGCGACCCCGCGTGGGACCTGGCGCGCCCGGCCGCGTGGTACGCCGCCGGCCTGCTCGGCCCGTACGAGTGGGAGCGTTTCCTGACCGCCTACTTGGCGGCGGGCGGGACCGCCGTCTCCGCGGACGACCCGTGGCGGGAACTCGACGCGCCGGCCCGGGCGTTGACCGTCCAACTGGCGGCGACGGCGGTGGCAACGGCGGCGCGGGCGGGGGAACCTCCCGACGACGCCGCCGAGGCACTGGTGTCCGCCTGCAAGAGGATCGTCGCGGCCGTGGAGGCCGAGACCTGATCGAGGAGAGTTCGTCACATGGAGTGCCCCAAGTGCCGTGGCCGGATGCGGACGCTGGACCGCAACGGCGTCCACATCGAGCAGTGCGACAACTGCCGCGGGATCTTCCTGGACTACGGCGAGCTGGAGACGCTGAGCCGGATGGAGGCCCAGTGGGCCCAGCAGCACTACGCTCCCCCGCCGCCGGCGCACGGAGGGCCCGCCTGGGGCGGCCACCACGGAGGCCACTACGGCCACCGGCGGGGCAGCTGGGTCGGCATGCTGTTCTCCAGCTGAACCCATCCTGAAGGCTTCACCGGAGGCCGCGGCCCCAACCCCGGGCCGCGGCCTCCGGCGTGCCCGGGGTCGTGCCGGGCAGGGCCGGAAAAGCTCCCGGTCATGCCGGGGAGAAAGGTCACGCGGGGAAGGCGTCCGGGTCCACGTCGCTCGTGGTGGCGTTCCCGCCGAACACGGCGTCGAGAGTGAGCGTCCAGTCGCTCCACCTCACGCTGTATCCGCTGTAGACGGTCTGGAACTTCACCGCGTCGTCGAACTTCGAGAAGCCGCAGTTCCGGGTGAAGGCACGGGCGCCCCGGTCGTAGTCCACTCCGGTGGTGAAGTAGACGCGGTAGGTGCCGTCCTTGATGTTCGCGACCTTGGCGGTCGACCGCTTGCGCACGTAGAAGCTGACCGCCTTGCGGCCTCCGCGCACCAGGGTCACCACGCCGTCCTGCGTGCCGCCGTTCTTCACGGTCAGGCTGCCCCGGCCGCCCCGGATCGCCGAGAGCAGGATCGTGCCGTTGCCGAGCCGGCGCGTGCGCCGGGCCGGAGGCGTGATCCGGACCACGGGGTAGTCTCCGGCCTTCGCGAGGTCGCCCGCGGCAGACCTGAGGTCCTTGAACTCGCCCGACCGGCCGAGGCCGGCCAGCACGGCAGTCCCGTTGCACAGGACGCGCGACGACACGTCCTCTTCCAGCGCGCCGAGCCTGCCGTTCAGGCCCCGTAGCGCCGCGACGTAGTCGGCGTGCTCGGCGGCGACGTCCGCGGGAGGCCGCAGCCCGCCGAGCCGCTCCTGCGCGGACCCCAGAGCGCTTTCCGCCCGGCCGATGCGCTGGCGAAGCGATTTGAAGGTCCGTGCCTTGGCGATGGCGGCGAGCGTCGAGCGGGCGGGGCGGCCGGCGGCGTCGAGCGCCTCCCGGTACGCCGCCGGCGTCAGCGCCGGCGGGCCCGAATCGGCGGTCGTCGTGGTGGCGGCGGACGGCGCCTCCTCCTCGCCGGAGGCGGCCTTTCCCGGTCCGCCGGGCGATCCCGTGCAGGCCGCGAGCGTGACGGACGCGGCCAGCACGGCGCCGGCCTGGACGGTGCGTGCGAAGGTGCGTGAGTAGGTCCGGGGGGTGATCACCCGAAACACTGTCAGGCGGTGAGCGGATGCTGTCAAGCCGCGGTCACGCCGACGACGTCACCCCCTCGGGGCCCAGCGTCACCCACCGGGTGATGCCGATCGACTCCAGGAACGGCAGGTCGTGGGAGACCACCACCAGCGCTCCCCGGTAGGCCGACAGCGCCTGCGCGAGCTGGCGCACGCTGGCCAGGTCGAGGTTGTTGGTCGGCTCGTCCAGCAGCAGGAGCCGCGGCGCGGGCTCGGCCAACAGCAGCGAGGCCAGCACGGCGCGGAAGCGCTCGCCTCCCGAGAGCGCGCCCGCCGGGCGTTCGGCCCGGGCGCCCCGGAACAGGAACCGGGCGAGCCCGGCCCTGACGGCGTTGACCGACGCCGCGGGCGCCACCGCCCGCACGTTGTCGACCAGGCTGAGCGCGTCGTCGAGCACGTCGAGCCGCTGCGGCAGGTAGCGCACCGGGACGTCGAGCCTGACCGAGCCCTCACCCGGCGGGATCTCCCCCAGGATCGTGCGCAGCAGCGTCGTCTTGCCCGAGCCGTTCGGCCCCAGCAGGGCGACCCGTTCCGGGCCGCGGATGATCAGGTCGCCGATCGGCCCGGCGGCCGTGCGCAGGCCGTCCAGTTGGAGCACGGTGCGCCCGGACGGCACCTCGGTGGCCGGCAGCGCCACCCGGATCTCGGCGTCGTCGCGCACCGCCTCCTCCGCCTCGGCCAGCCGCTCGCGGGCGGCCGCCACCTTCTCCTCGTGCATCGTGCGGTGCTTGCCCGCCGAGACCTGGGCCTGCCGCTTGCGCTCCTGCATGATGATCTTCGGCTCGCGCTTCTGCTCGTACATCTTGTTGCCGTACCGCACGCGCCGCGCCAGCTTGGTCTGCGCCTCGGTCAGCTCGCGCCGCTGGCGGCGCAGGTCGCCCTCGGCCGCGCGGACCGTCCGCTCGGCGGCCTCCCGCTCGACCGCGAGCACCTCCTCGTACGCGCTGAGCGTGCCGCCGAAGGTGCGGCGGGCGGGCAGGTCGGCGATCTGGTCCACCAGGTCGAGCAGCGCGCGGTCGTGGCTGACGACGACCAGCGTCCTCGTCCACGACGAGACGGCGTCGTACAGGCGCCGCCGCGCGTCGAGGTCGAGGTTGTTGGTCGGCTCGTCGAGCAGCAGCACGTCGGGCTCGGCGAGGAAGCGCGCGGCGAGCCCGACCATGACGGTCTCGCCGCCCGAGAGCGTCGCGACCGTCCGGTCGAGGTCCACGCCCGTCAGCCCGAGACGGTCGAGCTCGGCGCGGGCGCGCTCCTCGACGTCCCAGACCACCGCGTCGTAGTTCGCCTCGCTCAGGTCGCCCCGTTCGATCGCGTGCAGCGCCTCCCGCGCGGGTGTGATCCCCAGCAGGTCGGACACCGTACGGCTCGCGCCGAGCGGGAGGTTCTGCGGCAGGTAGCCGAGTCGTCCGGTGACCGACACCGAGCCGCGCGTGGGGGTCAGCTCTCCCGCGATCAGCTTGAGCAGGGTGGACTTTCCGCTGCCGTTGACGCCGATGAGCCCGGTGCGACCGGCACCGAACGCGAAGTCGAGCTCCTCGAAGACAGACGTCCCGTCGTGCCAGGAAAAGGACAGATCCGTACAGACAATGGAATAAGACATAGAGCGGCTCCGGGTATCCCCAAGGGCGGAATGGTGAACGAACCGTGGAGACACCGCGGGCACGGGCCGCGAGGCGAGGGTCTGCCTGAGGTCGCTGCGCCGGACCACCGATGGCGGCCGTAAGCGCGGTGTCGGGACCTCAGAGCTCCAAGTGACCCTCCAGGGTGCGGCGGCAGGACGTCCGTCACGATAACGGGGAGCGGAGATGGGACGCCACCGAATTAAACGCCCGTCAATCCACCGCCCGTTCGGGGCGGCGCCCGGATCGCTCCGCCGCTCGTCGATCCACCGCCCGATGAGGGCGTCGCCTCACCCGCCCCTGAAGGTGACAAAAGGCATACCCCGCTCCACGCGTTCGGGACCTTGTCGGTAAGGTGAACCTGCCCTAAGTTAGGTAAGGCTTACCGACAATCCCGGAGGCGATGTGTTCGCGAGCTACCTCATCGGCCTTCGCGAGGGTCTGGAGGCCACTCTTGTGGTCTCCATCCTGGTGGCCTTCCTTGTCAAGAGCGACCGCCGCGAGCGGCTGCCCCTGGTCTGGGCCGGCGTCGGCGCGGCCGTCGCGCTGTCCGTCGCGTTCGGCGCGCTGCTGACCTTCACCGCGGCCCACCTCGCGACGCAGCAGCAGGAGATGTTCGACGCCGTGACCTCCCTGGCCGCGACCGTCTTCGTCACCTTCATGGTCTTCTGGATGCGCACGGCCGCCCGCAAGATGTCGGGCGAGCTGCGGGAGAAGATGGGCCAGGCCCTCGAACTCGGGGCCACCGCCGTGGTCGTGGTGGCGTTCCTGTCCGTCGCGCGCGAGGGCCTGGAGACGGCGCTGCTGTGGTTCGCCGCCGTCCAGGGCGCGACCAGCAGCGCGAGCCCGCTGGTCGGCATCACGCTCGGGTTGCTGACCGCGGTCGCGCTGGGCTGGGGCCTCTACCGCAGCGCCCTGCGCATCAACCTCACGAAGTTCTTCACCTGGACGGGCCTGCTGCTGATCCTCGTCGCCGCCGGGATCTTCAAGTACGGCGTGCACGACCTGCAGGAGTCGGGGCTGGTGCCCGGCCTGAGCACCTACGCCTTCGACATCAGCGGCGTGCTCGACCCCAGCGCCTGGTATTCGACGCTGCTGAGCGGGATGTTCAACGTCACCCCGCAGCCCAGCGTGCTGGAGGCCGTCGCCTGGGTCGTCTACGTGGTTCCCGTCCTCTTCCTGTTCCTGCGGCCCGCGGCCAAGAGGCCGGCGAGCCCCGCTTCCACGTCTCCCCAGCCCACTTCCTGACCGGAGTCCACCGACATGCGCACCCCCACCGTCCTGGCCGTCGCGACGCTGGCCCTCGCCGGGCTCACCGCCTGCTCGTCCACGGGCGCCGGCACCGCGACCCAGGCGACGGCGGCCGGCGACGGGAAGATCGCCGTGGCCGCCACCGACACCGAGTGCAAGGTGGCGAAGTCCGACCTGGCCGCCGGCACCTCGACCTTCTCGATCACCAACAACGGCAGCAAGGTGACCGAGTTCTACGTGTACGCGGCGGGCGACCGGGTCATGGGCGAGGTCGAGAACATCGTGCCCGGCCTGACCCGCGACGTCGTGGTGGAGCTTCCCCCGGGCGTGTACGAGACCGCCTGCAAGCCGGGGATGACCGGCAAGGGCATCCGCGGCCCCCTCAAGGTCAGCGGCGAGCACAAGCCGCTCGCCGAGGACGCCAAGCTCGCCGAGGCCGTCGCCGGCTACAAGCGCTACATCAAGAGCCAGTCCGACACGCTGCTCGCCAAGACCAAGGAGTTCACCGAGGCCGTCAAGGCCGGCGACGTGGCCAAGGCCAAAGAGCTCTATCCGGTCGCCCGCACCTACTGGGAGCGGATCGAGCCGGTCGCCGAGGTCTTCGGCGACCTCGACCCGGCCATCGACGCGCGGGAGAACAACGTGGCCGACGGCGAGGAGTGGACCGGCTTCCACCGCATCGAGAAGGACCTGTGGGTCAAGAAGGACGTCGGCGGCGACGGCCCCATCGCCGACAAGCTGATGACCGACGTGAACACGATCGTGACGAAGTCCGCGACGGTCGACCTGTCCCCCGTACAGCTCGCCAACGGCGCCAAGGGGCTGCTCGACGAGGTGGCGACCGGGAAGATCACAGGTGAGGAGGACCGCTACTCGCACACCGACCTCTGGGACTTCGACGCCAACCTGCAGGGCTCGAAGGCCGCCGTCCAGGCGCTGCGCCCGGTGCTGGAGGAGCGCGACGCCGATCTGGTGAAGACGCTCGACGCGAAGTTCGCCGACGCCGAGCAGGCGCTCGCCGCGCACCGCAGCGGCGACGGCTGGAAGCTGCACACGGAGCTGTCCAAGGGCGACCTCAAGGCGCTGTCCGACGCGATCAACGCCCTGGCCGAGCCGATCAGCAAGGTGGCCTCGGTGGTGGCCGGATGAGCCCGCGCAACCCCGAGGCCCGCTCCGAGGGCAGCGGAATCAGCCGCAGGCGGCTGTTCGGGCTGGGCGCCGCGGGCGTGGCCGCCGTCGGGGCCGGCGCCGTCGTCACCCGCTCGTTCGCCGAGGAGCCGGTCGCCCACGCGGCCTCGACCTCCGACCCCGTGCCCTTCTACGGCCCGCACCAGGCGGGCGTCACCACTCCCGCCCAGGACCGGCTGCACTTCGTCGCGTTCGACGTGATCACGAAGGACAAGGCCGAGCTCGTGGAGCTGCTCCAGGAGTGGACCGCCGCCGCGGCCCGGATGACCCAGGGCAAGGACGCCGGCACGTTCGGCGCCGTGGGCGGGTCGCCCGAGGCGCCGCCGGACGACACCGGCGAGGCGCTCGGCCTGCCCGCCTCCGGCCTGACGCTGACCGTCGGCTTCGGCCCGTCGCTGTTCGACGACCGGTTCGGCCTCGCCGACCGCAGGCCGCCCGCACTCGCCGACCTGCCCGCCTTCCCCGGTGAGGACCTGCAGCCCGAGATCTCCGGCGGGGACATCTGCGTGCAGGCGTGCGCGCACGACCCGCAGGTGGCGGTGCACGCCATCCGCAACCTCGCGCGGCTCGGCTTCGGCAAGGTCTCCGTCCGCTACTCGCAGCTCGGGTTCGGGCGCACCTCGTCCACCTCGCGGTCGCAGGCGACGCCGCGCAACCTCATGGGCTTCAAGGACGGCACCAACAACCTCAAACTCGAAGACACCGCCATGCTGCGCGACCACCTGTGGGCCGCGCCCGGCGACGGCCCGGCCTGGATGGACGGCGGCACCTACCTGGTGACCCGCAAGATCCGCATGCACATCGAGACCTGGGACCGCGCCCCGCTTGCCGAGCAGGAGGCCATCTTCGGCCGCGACAAGGGCGAGGGCGCGCCGCTCACCGGGCACAAGGAGTTCGACGCGCCGGACTTCGCCAAGAAGGGCGCGGACGGCACGCCCGTGATCGCCGGCAACGCGCACGTACGGCTCGCGCACCCCGACGCCCACGGCGGCGCGCGGCTGCTGCGGCGCGGCTACAACTTCGTCGACGGCTCCGACGGCCTCGGACGGCTCGACGCCGGCCTGTTCTTCATCGCCTACCAGCGCGATCCCCGCAAGCAGTTCGTCCCCATCCAGCGGATGCTGTCGCAGAAGGACGCGCTGAACGAGTACATCAAGCACGTCTCCAGCGGCCTGTTCGCCTGCCCGCCGGGGGTGGCCGACGGCGGCGACTACTGGGGCCGCACGCTGTTCGCCTGACACCTCCGGCGGCGCGAGCCGGCCGGCCGCACGATCGCCGACCCGATGCAGCAGGCTCCGGCGGGGCGCCACCCGCCGCTGTCGCTGATCGCATACCGCCGGCTACAGGCGGGATTCGTACACCGCGCGAGCCTTCTCGATGAGGTCGAGGTGGTCGCGCAGCTGGGCCCGGGTCCGCAGGCGGGCCCTGGCCCGCACCAGCTCGTCGAGCAGGTCGAGCCACCGCAGGCACCAGCGCACGTCCTCCTCCCGCGCCACGTGCCGCCCCCGCACGTCGAGGTAGACCGGGCTGGTGTGGGCGTACGCGCGCCCGCGCGGGGCGCGCGGGTGGGGGCCGCCGTGGGCCACGGCGACCACATAGCCGGCGTCCGTCACCGGCAGCGAGGCGGTCACCTCGCGACCCGCGCTCTCGGCGAGCACGCCGGCTGCGGTCCTGATCTCGATGCGCTCCACCTCGGGCCCGACGGCCCGGGCCCGGACGGCGACCGTCTCGCCGCCCGCGAGGTCGAGCGTCTCCCCCGGCCCCAGGCCGTCCACGGTGAGCTCCAGCCAGGGGCCGGTGGTGGCGAACGTGCGCCCCCGCCGTACGGCCTCGGCGAACGACTCGGCGCTGAGCGGCCCGTCCACGCGGGCGTAGACGCGCTCCCAGCCCGGCGGGCTGGAGACCGTGTCCTGGCGGGTGAACGACAGCATGGTGTCGGTCCCGGCGAGCGCGGCGAGCCGGTTGCCCGCGCCGACCAGCCTCCGGTAGACCTCGGCGGTCCCCGGCGCGTGCGACAGGTCGCTGAAATGCAGCACCTCCACCCCGTCGACCATGCCGAGCGCGGCGTCGACCACCAGGGCGCGGCCGGTGCAGTTCCTGGTCCCGCCCCCGGTCACGTCCTCGGGGGAGGAGACCGGGCCGTGGAAGGGGTGGGCGTATCCCAGGACCGCGCGCGGCTCCCGCAGGTCTCCGCAGACGGCCGCATTGGGCGGCCAGTCGGCGTCGGCGCCGAAGCCCGTGTGATAGACGGCGGGCGGCGCGGCCACCCCGAAGACGTGGACGTGCCCGAACAGGTCGTTGCGATACTCCACGCCCATCCGGGCGACGTGCCCGGCGTCCGACCACGGCAGGTCGCGCCCGGCCCAGTGCTGGAGCGCCTCCCGGTCGTAGACCCGGTCGCCCGCGACGTTGCCGGCGACGAGGTTCAGCACGTGCAGGTCCTCGCCGAGCTGCGCGGCGGCCGCCTCCGCCGGGGCGGCGACCAGGTCGCCCGCCCAGTTCATGTGGACGTGCAGGTCTGCGCCATACCAGCCGCGGGCGGCGGCGTCGTACAGCCGCTGCGGCGCGAGCCCGACCAGCGTCTCCTCCCCCGTCCTGGGCACGACCGTCGTCTCGGCGACGTCATACTCCATGCCGCGCGTGACCCGGATCGTGACCGGCTCGCAGGGCACGGCGAGCACGACGTCGTCGCCGTGGAAGAACGGCCGGTCGTCGTTGTCGCGCCGTTCCGGCGCCCCCTCCGGATACCACCCCTGGCCGCCGGCCGACGTGACGCTCCACCGGCACGGGAGGCCCGCGCGCAACCGCAGCCGCGCGGCCGGCGCCGGCCGGGCCAGCCCGGACAGGTCCACCTCCTCGCCGTCCACCGTGAGCAGGGTCGCGGTCGTCACGTCGAGGAGCCGGGCCCCGCCCGCCGTGATCCCGAACGGCACGCCGTCGGCGGTCACCTCGACGGGGTGCGGCAGCGCGGAGTCGACCAGCAGGATGACGGGCACCGGTCCCGGCGACAGCAGCGGCCGGGCCGTGCCGTGCTCCAGGCGGTGCTCCAGGCGGTGCTCCAGGCGGTGCTCCAGGTGGTTGCCGTCCGTGGTCAGCCGCAGCGCGACCAGGCCCCGGGGGACCTCGCCGTCCAGCGTGTCGCGAAACTCCGCGTCGAGGTCGGGCCGGAGGCTCATCCGCTCGGCCTGCTCGGGGAACCGGAGGAACGGCATCATGCGGACGTAACCCAGCGCCGGCTCCCCCCAGGTGATCCCATGCGCGGACAGTAACGCCCGATACTCCCGCAGCGCGCGCTCCACCTGCGGCGGCATCATCGGATCGTGGTTCATCGCACCTCCCCGTAGTCGAAAGCGGCCACATCGTGGCACGGTTCCGGCCGGGGAAAACGTGCAACAGTGCATTCCCGGTCGCACGGGTAGCGATCTCTCTCACTCGGGAGGAAAGGTGATCCCCCGGGTGTCATGAGAGGCGTCCGCCTGGTCGTCGTCGGCCAGGAAGGCCGCCAGGATGCGGTCGGCGGCCAGCGCGGGAGTGAGGGTGCCGGCGAGGACCTGCCGCTCGATGTCGGGCGCGATCTCCGCGGTGGCGTCGCGGAGCATGGCCAGCAGCCGCTCCCGGACCAGCGCCCACGTCCACTCGACCTGCTGGCGGCTGCGCCTGGCGGCGAGGTCGGCGCCCTCCTGGTGGCGCACGACGTGGGCCCACAGCTCCTCGAGCCCGGCACCGGTGAGACCGCTGCAGGTCAGCACGGGCGTGTCCGAGCGCAGCAGCCGCAGCGCCCCGGACAGCTCACGCGCCGCCCTGCGCGCGGCCGTCTCGTGCTCGCCGTCGGCCTTGTTGACCGCGATGACGTCGGCCAGCTCCAGCACGCCCTTCTTGATGCCCTGGAGCTGGTCACCCGTGCGGGCGAGGGTGAGCAGGACGAAGGTGTCGACCATGTCGGCGACCGCGGTCTCCGACTGACCGACCCCGACCGTCTCGACGAGCACGATGTCGTAGCCCGCCGCCTCGACCACGACGATGGCCTCACGGGTGGCCTTCGCCACGCCGCCGAGCGTCCCGGCCGTGGGGGACGGCCGGATGAAGGCGTTCGGGTCGGCCGACAGCCGGGCCATCCGGGTCTTGTCCCCCAGGATGCTGCCGCCGGAGCGCCGCGACGAGGGGTCCACAGCCAGTACGGCCACCCGGTGCCCCTGCCCCGTGAGACAGGTGCCGAGCGCCTCGATGAAGGTCGACTTGCCGACCCCGGGCACCCCGGACACCCCCACCCTGCGGGCCTTGCCGGCGTGCGGGGTCAGCTCGACCAGCAGCCGCTGCGCCATCTCCCGGTGATCGGCCCTGGTCGACTCCACCAGCGTGATGGCCCGGGCGATCCACCGCCGGTCGCCCGACAGCACGCCCTTGACGTAGTCCTCGATCGCCGGCACGGTCACCGATGGCCCAGCCGGGCGGACAGCTCGCGCAGCAGCTCCAGGGCGGCGTCGGCGATCACCGTGCCGGGCAGGAAGATCGCCGAGGCGCCCGCGGCGCGCAGCTCCTCGACGTCGTCCGGGGGGATCACCCCGCCGACCACGATCATGATGTCGTCCGCGCCGAGGCCGGCGAGCGCCTGGCGCAGCGCGGGCACCAGCGTCAGGTGCCCGGCCGCCAGCGAGGAGACCCCGACCACGTGCACGTCGGCCTCGACGGCCTGCCGGGCGACCTCTTCGGGCGTCTGGAACAGCGGGCCGACGTCGACGTCGAACCCGAGGTCGGCGAAGCCGCTCGCGATCACCTTCTGGCCCCGGTCGTGACCGTCCTGGCCCATCTTCGCGACGAGGATCCGGGGCCTGCGGCCCTCCGCCTTCTCGAACTGCGCGCACGCCTCCCGCACCCGATCCGCGGCGTCGCCCACCTCCGCGCGATACACGCCCGATATCGTACGGATCTGCGCGGAGTGCCGTCCGAAGACCTTCTCCAGCGCCTCGGAGATCTCCCCGACCGTGGCCTTGGCCCTGGCGGCGTTCACCGCGAGTTCCAGCAGGTTCTCCCCGCCGGCCGCGCCCTTCGTCAGCGCCTCCAGCGCCTCGGCGACGGCGTCGGGCGAGCGCTCCTCGCGCAGCCTGCGGAGCTTGTCGATCTGCTGGTTGCGCACGGCCGTGTTGTCGACCTTGAGCACCTCGATCGGCTCGTCGGCCTCGGGGCGATACTTGTTCACGCCGATCACCGGCTGCCTGCCGGAGTCGATGCGCGCCTGGGTGCGGGCCGCCGCCTCCTCGATGCGCATCTTGGGCAGCCCCTGGTCGATGGCCCTGGCCATGCCGCCGGCCCGCTCGACCTCCTGGATGTGGCCCCAGGCCGTCCGCGCCAGCTCGCGGGTGAGGGTCTCGACGTAGTAGGAGCCGCCCCACGGGTCGATCACCCGCGTGGTGCCCGACTCCTGCTGGAGCAGGAGCTGGGTGTTGCGGGCGATGCGCGCCGAGAAGTCGCTCGGCAGCGCGAGCGCCTCGTCCAGGGCGTTGGTGTGCAGCGACTGCGTGTGCCCCTGGGTGGCCGCCATCGCCTCGACGCAGGTCCGCACGACGTTGTTGAAGACGTCCTGCGCGGTCAGCGACCATCCGGAGGTCTGGCTGTGCGTGCGCAGCGACAGCGACTTGGGGTTCTCCGGGCCGAAGCCCTTGACCAGGCGGGCCCACAGCAGCCGGGCGGCGCGGAGCTTGGCGACTTCCATGAAGAAGTTCATGCCGATGCACCAGAAGAACGACAGCCGCGGCGCGAACGCGTCGATGCCCAGCCCCGCGTTGACGCCGGCGCGCAGATACTCCAGCCCGTCGGCCAGCGTGTACGCGAGCTCCAGGTCGCAGGTCGCCCCGGCCTCCTGGATGTGGTAGCCGGAGATCGAGATGGAGTTGAACTTCGGCATCTTCTTGGAGGTGTACTCGAAGATGTCGGAGATGATCCGCATCGACGGGCCCGGCGGGTAGATGTAGGTGTTGCGGACCATGAACTCCTTGAGGATGTCGTTCTGGATGGTCCCCGCCAGCTTGTCGGGCGTGACGCCCTGCTCCTCGGCCGCGACGATGTAGAGCGCCAGGATCGGCAGCACCGCGCCGTTCATGGTCATCGACACGCTCATCCGGTCGAGCGGGATGCCGTCGAACAGCTGCCGCATGTCGTAGATCGAGTCGATGGCCACGCCCGCCATGCCGACGTCTCCGGCGACGCGGGGGTGATCGGAGTCGTAGCCCCGATGGGTCGCGAGGTCGAAGGCGACCGACAGGCCCTTCTGCCCGGCCGCCAGGTTGCGCCGGTAGAACGCGTTGGACTCCTCGGCGGTGGAGAACCCGGCGTACTGCCGGATGGTCCACGGCTGGGTGACGTACATCGTCGGGTAGGGGCCGCGCAGGAAGGGCGCGATGCCCGGGTAGGTCCTGAGGGACGGGCCGTCCTCCAGGTCGGCCGCCGTGTAGAACGGCTTGACCGCGATGCCCTCAGGGGTCTCCCACGCCGTGTCATCTTGCGCCGTGTCATCTTGCGCCATGTCATCTTGCGCCGTGTCACCGGGGTGGACGTCCGGCGCCGCGGCGCTCGACCCCAGGTCAATCTCCGAGAAGTCCGGAATCATCGAGCCACTCCCAGATCGTCGAACGTCGCGCGGAGCACCCCGAGCGCGTCACAGCCGGCGTACAGGGTGGCGTCCACCCCCTCATACTCTCCCTTCCCCGCCAGCCACACCGTGCGCGCCCCGGCCTCCCGCAGCGCCGCGGCCACGGCCGCGGCGTGCTCGCCGTACAGCCGGTCGCTGGAGCACAGGCAGGCCACGGGGGTGCCGCAGTCGCGGAAGGCGGCGGCGATCGCCTCCGGGTCGGTGCCGGGGCCGCTGGTGACGGTCGCGACGCCGCCCGCCGCGAACAGGTTGGCGGCGAACGTCGCCCGCGCGGTGTGCGCGGCGACCGGCCCGATCGTGGCGAGGAACACGGTGGGCCGGCTCGGCTGGGCGTCGGCGAGATCGCGCAGCGCCTCGAACTCCTCGGCGTAGCGCGTCACCGGCAGCCCGCCACCGGACGCGCCGCCGGCAGTGACGGCGGGTGTGACGGCGAGCCCGGGGCCGGGCCGCCGGGACACCGGCCTCTCCTTCAGGTCGGGAAACTCGCTGACCCCGGTGATCGGATCGCGGCGGTGCGCGATGGCGTCCGCGCGCCTGGCCCTGGTCGCCGCCAGCCGCTCGGGGACCAGCCGCTCCAGCGCGGCCGCCATCCCACCGGCCCGCTCGATCTCCCGGAACCACTCCCAGGCCCGGGCGGCAAGGTCGGCGGTGAGCCGTTCCACATACCACGAGCCCCCGGCCGGGTCGGCCACGCGGGCGACGTTCGCCTCCTCCACCAGCAGCGACTGGGTGTTGCGGGCGATGCGCCGGGCGAACGCATCGGGCAGCCCGAGACAGGCGTCGAACGGCTGGACGGTCACCGCGTCGGCCCCGCCGACTCCGGCCGCGAAGCAGGCGACGGTCGTGCGCAGCATGTTCACCCAGGGGTCCCTGGCCGTCATCATCGCCGAGGAGGTGACCGCGTGCTGGAGCTGGGCTCCCGGCCCGCCGACCACCTCGGCGACCCGCGCCCACAGCCGCCGGGCGGCCCGGAGCTTGGCGATCGTGAGGAACTGGTCGGCGGTCGCGGCGTAGCGGAACTCGACCTGCCCGAACGCCTGCTCGGCCGTCAGGCCCGCGTCGGTCAGCGCCCGCAGATAGGCGACGCCGGTAGCGATCGAGCAGCCGAGCTCCTCTGCGTCGGCGCCGCCCGCGTCGTGGTACGGCAGGGCATTGACCGTGATCGACCGCAGACCCGGATGGCCGGCGACGCAGCGGCGGGCGAGCGTCACGGCGGCGCCGGTGTCCACGGGGGCGCCGGTGCGGGCCGCCAGCCCGATCGGGTCGGCGCCCAGGTTGCCCCCGGGCAGCGCCACCCCCTCCGCCAGGCGCAGGAAGGTCTCCGCCGCCTCGGCCGTACGCGGGCCGGCGTCGAGGACGACCGGAGCGAGGTCGAGCAGGACGCCGTCGAGCACGGCCGGCAGCGCGGCGGGGTCGATGGCGTTCAGATCGAGCCACAGGGACGTGACGCCGTTCTCCAGGTCGGCGTGGATCGCCTCCCGCGTCGCGGCCGGATCCGGGTCGGCGTGCCGCTGGCGCACGTCCCACGGACCGGGCGCGCGCGTCGTCCTCGGCGCGGCGGGCACGTCGGCGGCGTCGTACAGCGGGGCGACCGCCACCCCGTCGTAGGTCGTGGTGGTCAGGGCGGCCTCGACCTCGTCAGGCGAACCCTCCCAGCCTGACTTGCGCAGCACCTCGGCCGCGAGCGCCCTCCACTGCTCCCGCGTGGCCTGTGGGAATCCCGCTGCGGGATCGGCGAGGTCGTCGAGTTCAACAGGCGGCACCGTCATGAACCGGATGCTAGATGCCCCGGCCCCGCCCCGGAGCCCCCGGGTCCCGGTCTGTGGACAACTCCGTCTGGGGCGTAGCCGCGATCTTCCTCAGTATTGTGATCTCGGTCATGGACGGGGAGGGCGGGACGATGAGCGCGGACGGGGCCGGGACGTCGCTGGGCAGCGGCTACGTGTTGCTGGACGAGATAGGCGCCGGCGCGATGGGAAGCGTCTGGCGGGCGCGGCACCGCGACACCGGGGAGACGGTGGCGGTGAAGCTGCTGCGCGAGGGCCTCGGCGACGACCAGGACCTGGTCCTGCGGTTCGTGCAGGAACGCAACGTGATGCGGTCGCTGCGGCACCCCAACATCGTCGCCATCCGCGACTTCGTCGTCGAGGGCAGGCGTCTCGCCCTGGTGATGGACCTCGTCGAAGGGCGGAACCTGCGCACCCACCTCCAGCGGCGCGGCACGCTGCCCCCGGCCGAGGCGGCCGGGCTGCTCGCCCAGGTGGCCGACGGCGTGGGGGCCGCCCACGCCGAGGGCGTCGTCCACCGGGACATCAAGCCGGGGAACATCCTGGTCGAGGAGAACACCGGACGGGTCCGGCTCACCGACTTCGGTGTCGCCCGCGTCCTGCACGGCCCGGGCCTCACCCAGACCACCTCGATCATCGGCACGCCCACCTACCTCGCTCCCGAGGTGGCCGAGGGAGGCACCCCCACCACCGCGGTGGACGTGTACGCGATCGGGCTGATCCTCTACGAGCTGCTCGCCGGGCGCCCGCCGTACGTCGCCGACCATCCGATGGTGGTGCTGCGGCGGCACGCGACGGCCGTGCCCCGGCGCCTGCCCGGGATGCCGGACGCGCTGTGGCAGATCGTCTGGGCCTGCGTCTCGAAGGATCCCGCCGGCCGCCCGGAGGCGGCGCAGGTGGCGGCGGCGCTGCGCGACGCGGCGCCGTCGCTCGCCGGCCTGCCCGCCCTGCCGCCGATCGCGTGGTCGGATCCGCCGTCCGCCACGTCGGAAACCGTGCCTCCGGCCGCCCCGGCGACCCCGGACACCCCGGCCGCTCCGGCGGGACCGCCCACCCCGGCCGCGCTGCCTCCCGCTGCCCCGACGGGTGAGGAGACCACGGCGTCACCGCGGGGCCGGGGCTCGCGGCGGCGCCTGGTCGCCGTCGTCACGGCCGCCACCGCCCTGGCGCTCACCGCGTCGGTCCTGGCCGTCCTGTCTCCGTGGCGGTCGGGGGCGAGCGACGGAGCGGCCGGCACGACGGCGCGGGAGGCGGCGGAAGCGCCCGCGACCCCCGTCTCCACGCCGTCGCCGTCCGCCGAGCCGTCGCGCCGTCGCACCCGTGAGGCGGCGCAGCGCACCCCTGAGCATGATCCCGGCGCGGCGGCCTCCACGCCGCCGGCCAAGCCGCGCCCCGCGACGTCGCCCACGCACCGGCCCGCCACACAGCCGTCGCCCGCGCGGCAGACCGCCGCGTCACCCCGGCCGCGCCGGTCGGAGGCCCAGGCGACGGAAGACGGCGGGGCCGACGAGGCGAGGCGCCCCCGCCAGAGCCCGGAGTGGCGGTGCCGGTCCTGGATCTCGGTCGGCGACGACATGGGCACGGAGATGTCGCCCTGCTTCGCCATGGTGGGCGACGTCTTCTATCTCATGGGCCGGATCAGAGGGGACGCGTCCGTACGGTCCGACATCCACATCCAGCTGTACGACAGCACGGCGGAGCAGAACGTCTCGCAGCCCTTCATCTGCTCGGGCGTCTCCCCTTCCGGCGACGGCGCGACCGTCACGTGCGGTCCCTTCACCGCCACGGCTCCGCGTACGGGAGGCGAGCACAACGTGCGGCAGCGGTGGCGGAAGACGGGCACCTCGGCCTTCGGCGGCGGCGCGGAGAGCCCCGGCGTCGTCTGGTGACCGTTTGACTAGGACGTGGCGAAGGCGGCGTTCCAGGTGACGGGGCCGACGATGCCGTCCACGTCGAGGCGCCGGTCCTTCTGGAACCTGCGGCACACGTCGCGGGAGTCCGGCCCGTACGCGCCGTCCACGACGATGTCGTAGCCGAGCTCCTTCATCCGGGCCTGCCAGGTGCGCACGTCGTCGCCGCGCATCACCGGCGGATATCTCAGCAGCCGGCCGGGCCACTTCTGCACGGGCTCCGGTTCGGGGTCCGGCTGCGGCTGGGTGGCGCCGGGGCGGGGCGCGCCCTTCTTGATCCAGGCGTACAGCGGGTCGCCGGGGCAGTCGGTGGAGTAGCCGTCGCGGTGGCCCTTGATCTCCTTGCCCGCGCCGCCCTTGGCACGCAGATACTCCACCGCGTCGAGGATCGCGTGCAGGATGCCGTCGGTCGGCTGGACCAGGCCGGCGTTGCCCACGAGACCGAGCACCGCGTAGTGGCCGGAGTTCAGACCGGGTCCGTTGGCGGCCGGCAGGTGTCCCGGCCCCCGCCCGGCGAATACCTTTCGATGCGGACAGGCCACCATCGAATAGCCGATATCGATCCAGCCGTTGCCGTCGATGTGGAAGCTCTGGATGGACTTCACCATGGCCACGCACTTGGCATGGTCGCCGACGATGCCCGGGTCCACCCGGCCGCCGGTGTAGTGGACCTTCACGCCGCGGGTCGAGGACAGCGACGAGTACGAGCCCCTGGGTGGACGCGCGCCCCATTCAGCGCGGGACACGAGATCGATGGCCACAGTGCTCTCCGTTGAAAGCCGTACGACTGGATACCGAGCGTAGCGGTAACGCGCCAACAGGTACTGCCTTTTGCCCACAAGAAACCGCTTAAACGGCAAGCAAACTGAATAAGCCTATAAATCCATTCGACAGAGCGCGTCGCACGTCGAGATCATCGCGATATGTCCGTTGTCAAGGAGGTCGACTTCTCTCCTCACTCCACGCCGCCGCGGCCGTTGCCGATGCGGATCTGGCTCGACGACACCGACAGCCCGGCCGACGTCATCGACGCCCTGGCGCTGTCGCCGTTCGCGACCGGCGAGCAGCCCTGGTCGCGCACCACCAGCCTCGGCCGGGTCCGCGCCGACGCCCCGCTGACCCCCGAGGGCGGCCGGCTGCTGCGGGTCGCCCAGCACACCGACGGGTACGAGACCCGGCTCATCGCGGGCGAGGGATGGACGCTGCGGGTGGTCCGCAACTCCAACCGGTCGGCGACGCTGACCGCCACGGCGGTGAGCGAGGAGCTGGCCGGCGCGGTCCTGGAGCAGGCGACCAGGGACGCGGAGGAGGCCGCCCCCGAGGCCGACCACGTGCGGATGGGCTTCTGGTGGCGGTCGAGCCACGGGCCGCACCGCTCCGCCAAGCCCATCACGACCGCCTCCTGGAAGGAGATCAGGAGGAACTACCCCACGGCCGCCACCGGCCGCCTGGACGCCCTCATGGCGACCACCGCGGCCGACGTGACGGGCCGGCTGGTCCTCCTGCACGGCCCGCCCGGCACCGGCAAGACGACGCTGCTGCGCACGCTCGCGCGCGAGTGGGCGCCGTGGTGCCAGGTCGACTGCGTGCTCGACCCCGAGCTGCTGTTCAACGACCCGGGGTACCTGATGGACGTCGCCGTCGGCTGGGACGGCCCGGGCGACGACGAGGAGCCGCGGTGGCGGCTGCTCGTGCTGGAGGACTGCGACGAGCTGATCCGCGCCGAGGCCAAGCAGTCGACGGGCCAGGGCCTGTCACGCCTGCTCAACCTGACCGACGGGCTGCTCGGGCAGGGCAGGGACGTGCTCGTGGCGATCACGACCAACGAGGACCTCAGCAGGCTCCACCCGGCCGTCGTACGGCCCGGGCGGTGCCTGGCGCAGATCGAGGTCGGCCGGTTCGACGCCGGGCAGGCGGCCGAGTGGCTGGGCCGCGCCGAAGGCGCCGGTCCTGGCGGTGCCACGCTGGCCGAGCTGTTCGCCCTGCGGGACGGCCGCCCCGCCGTCGCGGCCGAGGCCGCCCCCGCCACCGGCCTGTATCTCTGACCGGACCACGTCTGACCGACCACGGCGGCCGATGCCGTACTGTCCGATTGTGTCGGATACGTAAACCATCCGATGTGCCAGGTCGGGGCGGTAACAACAATCGGCGAGGTGGTCACCCTGCTGTCGGCCGGACCGAGCCCCCAGGTGAGCCCCGTCGTCCTCCACCGGTGGTCCGTCGAGGCTCGCGAGACGGGGACGGCGAAATATCTGGATCCGTTCGCGCCCGGCGGCGAGCGGGAGTGGCCCTACCTCCGCTGGACGTCCCCCGAGCGGGAGATCGGCTTCCCGGCCACCGAGCTCGTGCCGTCGTGGACGGCCGCCGCGCCGCCCGGCGCCTGGCTGGAGATCGAGATCCAGGCGCGGACCGTCACCGGCGAGCCGACCAAGTGGTACGTCATGGGCCGGTGGGCCGAGACCGACGCCGACATCCACCGCACGTCGCTGCCCGGCCAGGGGGATGCCGACGGTGACGTCGCGGTCGACACCTTCGTCGCCGCCCGCCCCGTCGCCTCCTACCGCGTACGCGCCACCCTCTATGGCAGCGGCGGCGACGTGCGGTCGCTGGCCGTGATGGCCTCGGCCGTGGGGCAGGCGGGCAGAGGCGGCCCGCCGGGGCTGCGGGCGGTCGAGCTCGACGTCCCGCGCCGTTCGCAGAAGGCCCACACGGGGCACTACCCGCAGTGGGACGGCGGCGGGGAGTCCTGGTGCAGCCCCGCGTCGTTCACGATGGTGCTGGACTACTGGGGGCGCGGGCCCACGCCGGCCGACCTCGCCTGGGTCACCCCCGGCGACCCGTGCCCGGCGGTCGACCACGCCGCGCGCGACATGTACGACCACAGCTACCAGGGCACCGGCAACTGGCCCTTCGGCGTCGCGTACGCCGGGCGGTACGGGCTGGACGGCTTCGTCACGCGGCTGCGCTCGCTGGCCGAGCTGGAGCGGTTCATCGCCGCCGGGATCCCGGTGATCACCTCTCAGGCGTTCCGCGATCACGAACTGCCGGGTGCCGGATACTCCACGGGCGGGCACATCATGGTCGTCACGGGTTTCACGGCCGACGGCGACGTCATCGCGAACGACCCGGCCGCGCCGGACGACGACGGCGTGCGGCGGGTGTATCCGCGTGCGGCGTTCGAGAGCGTCTGGCTGCGCGCCACGAGCAGCGGGGGGATCGCGCACATCGTGCATCCCCCCGGCACTCCGCTTCCAGAATCCGGGGGGAACTGGTGACCATCAGGGCCGTCGACGTCGCGAGGGTGGACGACCGCCCGCTGTGGGTGGAGATCTCGGGAGACGAGGTCTGGTGGGACGAGCCGCGCCCGCGTGAGGGCGGCCGGCGCTGCGTGGTGCGGCGCAGGGCCGACGGCGTGACCGAAGACGTGCTCCCGCAGGGCTGGAACGCCAGGAACCGGGTCATGGAATATGGCGGGCGGTCCTGGCGGGCGCACGAGGGCCGTCTGGTGTTCACCAACTGGGCGGACGGCCGGATCTACCTGTGCTCCCCCGGCGGGGAGCCGGTTCCGCTCACCCCCGACGAGCCCGCCCGCTACGCCGACCTCGTCGTCCACGGCGACGAGGTGTGGTGCGTACGCGAGCGGGGCGACGCCCGCAGCGGAGAGCGGGACATCGTCGTGGTGCCGCTCGACGGCTCCCCGCTGCGCAGCGTGGTGAAGACCCACCATTTCCTGATGAACCCGCGCGTCTCGCCGGACGGCCGGTCGCTCGCCTGGATCGGCTGGAACCACCCCGACATGCCCTGGGACGCCACCGAGCTGTGCGTCGGGTCCGTCGACGGCGGTCCCCATCGCGTCCTGCTGTCCGGCGCGTCCACGTGCCAGGCCGAGTGGCGCGACGACGAGAGCCTGTACGCCGTCACCGACCCCACCGGCTGGTGGAACATCCACCTCGTCGGCCTTGACGGCACGGCGCGCGACCTGACCCCGGTGCCGCTGGAGTTCGGCGACGCCACCTGGAAGATCGGCGCCACGTTCTTCGCCGTCGCGGACGGGCGGATCGCCACCGTGTACGGCACGGCCGACGAGCGGCGGCTCGGGATCGCCGACGACCCGGCGGGCACCGGTTCGATCCGGGACGTCGGCGGCGGCTACACCCACTGGGCGTCCGCCCTGTCGGCCCGGGGCTCCCACGTCGTGGGGGTGGCGGGCTCGCCCCACCGGCCGTACGAGGTGGTGCGGGTCGACCTGGACACGGGGGCGCACGAGGTGCTGTCTCCCGGCAAGCCGGTGCCCGAGGACGCCGAGCTGCCCACGCCCGAGGCGGTGACCGTCGAGGGGGTCCACGCGCACCTGTACGCCCCGGCGGCCCGGTCGGAGGACGGCGGGCCCGCGCCGTACGTGGTGTTCGTCCACGGCGGGCCGACGAGTTCGGCGCCGCCGGTGTTCGACCTGGAGATCGCCTACTTCACCAGCAGGGGCATCGGCGTCGCCGAGGTCAACTACGGCGGCTCCACCGGCTACGGCCGGGCCTACCGTGAGCGGCTGCGCCACAGCTGGGGCGTGGTGGACGTGCGCGACTGCGAGACGGTGGCGCGGTGGCTGCTGGACAGCGGGCGGGCCGAGAAGGTGGCGATCAGGGGCGGCAGCGCGGGCGGCTGGACGTCGATGGCCGCGCTCGTCCACAGCGACGTGTTCTGCGGCGCGGTGTCCCACTACGGCATCTCCGACCCCGAACACTGGGCGGCCGAGACGCACGACTTCGAGTCGCGCTACCTCGACGGGCTGATCGGCCCGCTGCCCGAGACCCGGCAGCGCTACGCGGACAGATCGCCCGAGCTGCACGCGGAACGGGCGTCCGGCCCGGCCCTGCTCCTGCACGGCCTGGAGGACAGGGTGGTCGATCCCGCGCAGTCGGAGCGGTTCGCCGCGGCGCTGGCCCGTCACGGGCGTGAGTGGGCCTACCTTACGTTCGAGGGAGAACAGCACGGGTGGCGGCGCGAGGAGACGATCGTCCGGGCTCTGGAGGCCGAGCTGGCGTTCTACGGGATCGTCTTCGGCTTTCCCACCCCCGAGGTGCCACCGCTGACGCTCCACAAGGGGGAAGACAGTGAGTGAGGTCGGCGAGATCTGCTCGGAGCTGCTGCGGATCGACACCACCAACGACGGGTCCGGCGACGGGCCGGGCGAGCGGCGGGCCGCCGAATACGTCGCGTCCCTGCTCGCCGAGGTCGGCATCGAGCCGGTGGTGTTCGAGTCGGCGCCGCGCCGCACCAGCGTGGTGGCCCGCATCCCCGGCGACAGCCCCGACGCGCTGCTCCTGCACGGGCACCTCGACGTCGTGCCCGCCGACCCGGCCGAATGGCGTACGCACCCGTTCTCGGGCGAGATCGACGACGGCTGCGTGCACGGCCGGGGCGCGGTCGACATGAAGGGCACGCTCGCCATGACCCTCGCCTGGGCCCGCGAGAACGCCCGCAGGGGCGTGCGTCCCCGGCGCGACCTCGTGCTCGCGTTCCTCGCCGACGAGGAGTCCACCGGCGAGTACGGCGCGGGTCACGCGGTCGAGCGGCACCGCGAGCTGTTCGAGGGCTGCACGGAGGCGATCAGCGAGTCGGGCGGCTTCTCCTGGTATGAGAACGACGTCCGCATCTACCCGGTGGCCGTCGGGGAGCGCGGCACCGCCTGGATGCGCCTGACCGCGCGCGGCGTGCCCGGTCACGGGTCCAAGCCCGCCGTGGACAACCCCGTGGCCGAGCTGGCCCGGGCCCTCGCCCGCCTCGCCGACCACTCCTGGCCCGTACGGCTGACGCCCGAGGTGGCCCGGCTGATCGACGAGCTGTCGCGGGCGCTCGGCGGGCCGATCGACCTCGACCGGCTGGAGGAGGAGATCGAGCGGATCCCCCGCGCGGCCGCGCTGTTCAAGGGCGTGCTGCGCAACTCGGCCAACCCGACCATGCTGGACGCGGGATACAAGGTCAACGTCATCCCCGGCACCGCCGAGGCCCACGTGGACGGCCGGTTCCTGCCGGGGCAGCGCGACGAGTTCCTGGAGACCGTCGACCGGCTGCTCGGCCCGAAGGTCACCCGCGAGTTCGTCAGCTTCGAGGAGGCCGTCTCCTCTCCCGCCGAGGGCCTGTTCGACGAGCTCACCGCCGCCCTGCTCGCCGAGGACCCGGCCGGCAAACCCGTGCCGTACGTCATGAGCGGCGGCACCGACGCCAAGTGGTTCGCGAGGATCGGCATCAGGGGCTACGGCTTCGCGCCGCTGCTGCTGCCGCCCGACCTCGACTACTTCGGCATGTTCCACGGTCTCGACGAGCGCGTTCCGGTCGAGGGCCTGGAGTTCGGCGTCCGCGTCCTCGACCGCCTGCTCGTCGCGCCCGCGTAGAACCGGTCAGCCCTGGTAGAAGGTCAGGTCCACGCCGGAGACGGTGTGCCGGACGCGGGTGAACCCGCCCGGTCCCGCCTGCGCGGCGACCGCCTCGCTCAGGCAGACCGTGCCGGGCGCGGCGAGGTCCTGGGCCATCTTGGACGCCTGGTTGACCGGCGCTCCGGCCACGTCGCGGCCCCCGTCCGGCGTCCCGCCCGGCGTCCGCCCGGACAGCACCGGCCCGCCGTCCAGCCCGATGCGGCAGGTCATCCCGGCCTCGGCCAGGGCGGCGCGCAGCTCCAGGGCGAAGGGCACGGCGGCGCCGGGGTCGTCGAACGGGTAGATGGCCAGCGGACCGGCGACCTTGACCTCGACGGCGGCCTACGCGGGCAGAAGGCGCGGCCCGATCTCCCGCA
The DNA here is from genome assembly GCF_006874475.1 of Microbispora hainanensis. Lineage (GTDB taxonomy): Bacteria > Actinomycetota > Actinomycetes > Streptosporangiales > Streptosporangiaceae > Microbispora > Microbispora hainanensis. The sequence goes on along the minus strand of NZ_VIRM01000043.1, from coordinate 332 downwards.
TGCGTGCCGACAGGTCGAGCCCGGTCAGGAGCGCGATCTCGGGAACGTCGGCTTCCGCTCCGGGCTCGCCGCGCTCGGCCAGGACCACCGTCCGCTCCCGAAGGTGCTTGTCCGCGAGCGCCGCGGCGAGCCCGGCGTCCCGGGATCGAGGCGCAGCAGATCGTCGTAGAAGGCCGCCGGATAGGGGCACCGGGGCGGCCACCCAACTCGTCCGAGAGTGCGTACGCGCGCTGCTCGGCGGCGCGTTCCCAAGGCGTGCGTTCCCAGTCCTCACGGAAGGGCCGTGCTCGAACAGCCCGAAACGCTCTGCGAGCCGTCTCCGGGTGGGACGT
>NZ_VIRM01000042.1 GCF_006874475.1 Microbispora hainanensis | reverse complement strand
CCCCCTCATCTGGAGCAGGGGATGTTCGTCGCCCATGGGGATCTCCCAACGATGATCAGTTGCCGGAATAGACGTGGTCGGAGTAGACGTGATCGCTGATGAGGCGGGTGGCGCCGATGACACCCGCGGTGTCGCCGAGCTCGGACAGCACGATCGGCAGGTTTCCGGTGGCGAGCGGCAGCGACCTGCGATAGACGACGCTCCTGATCTCCGCGAGCAGCACGTGGCCGAGCTTGGCCACACCCCCCGCGATGATCACGAGACCGGGGTTGAAGAAACTGACGAGGCTCGCCAGCACCTGGCCCACGCGGCGCCCGCCGTCGCGGATCAGCCCGATCGCGCCCGCGTCGCCCTGCGCCGCCGCGGCGGCGACGTCCTCGGCCGTCAGCGCGCCCGCGACCGCGAGCCGTTCGGCCAGGTAGGGCGAGCCGCCCGAGCGGGCCACCACGACGGCCTCGCGCGCCAGCGCGGCGCCGCCGAAGTACGCCTCAAGGCATCCGGAGTTGCCGCAGGAGCAGACCGGACCGAGGTCGTCCACCCGGATGTGGCCGATGTCGCCGGCGCTGCCGGACACACCGCGGTAGATCTTCCCGTCCACCACGATGCCGCAGCCGATGCCGGTGCCGATCTTGACGAGCAGGAAGTCCTCGACGTGCCGCGCGAGACCGGCGTGCAGCTCTCCGAGGGCCATGATGTTGACGTCGTTGTCGACCACCGTGGGGCAGCCGAGTGCCTGCCCGACCGTCTCCCTGACCGGGTAGCGGTCCCAGCCCGGCATGATCGGCGGCACCACCGGAACGCCCTCGGCGAAGCTCACCGGGCCGGGGACGCCGATGCCGGCGCCGCTGAGATCGGTGAACAGCCCGTCCCTGCTCAGCTTGCCGAGCAGTTCGATGGCCCGGTCGAGCACGGCGGCGGGCCCCTCTTTGATGTCGCAGGCCTCGCTCAGGTGACCGAGCACGTTGAGCTCGCCGTCGGTGACCGCCACGTCGATCGAGGTGGCGCCGATGTCGATCCCGGCGAACCGGATGTCACGGGCAAGCCGTACGCGCCCCGAGCGCCTGCCCCCGCGTGAGGCGGCCAGTCCGTCGGGCTCGGCGAGCCCCAGCTCGATCAGCCGGTCCAGCTCCACGTTGAGCTTCGACCGTGACAGGTCCACCACGTCGCCGAGTTCGGCGCGGGAGTGCCCGCCCTCTCTCAGCAACCGCAGGAGCGCGGCCTGATGGACGTTCTCCGGCCTGATGGTCGTCCTCTTCACGTACGCCTCCGCGTCCCGGTGATTGGCTGGAAACGTACCCCTTTTCCCCTGATCAGGGAAGACCTTTTATCGATCTGATGCAATCTTTCGCTGAAATCAACAAAAGTTAGGACCTTCTGACGGGGTAGGAGAGCAGGGGAACGGTTGGAGGGCGCATGCTGGGATTGCCTGACGAGGTGCGCGGCTGCCTGTTCGACATGGACGGGGTGCTCATGCGTACGGCCCTGATCCACGCCGAGGCGTGGAAGGAGATGTTCGACGAATACCTGCGCGATCGAGCGGCCGCCACCGGCACGCCGTTCGTGCCCTTCGACGCGACCGGCGACTACGAGCGGTACGTCGACGGCAGGAAGCGCCTGGACGGCACCCGGGAGTTCCTGCTGGCCAGGGGCATCGACCTGCCCGAGGGCAGGCCGGACGACCCGCCGGGCATGCCCACCGTCAGCGGCCTGAGCAACCGCAAGAACGAGCTGGTCCAGGCGATCCTCGACCGGCAGGGCGTGGAGGTCTTCGAGGGCTCCGTGCGCTACCTGCGCGCCGTCCGCGACGCGGGACTGCGCCGCGCGGTCGTCTCCAGCAGCGCCAACACGCGGCGGGTGCTCGCCGCGGCCGGGATCGACGACATGTTCGACGCGCGGATCGACGGCGAGGTGGCCAGGGAGCGCGGGCTCGCGGGCAAGCCCGCGCCCGACATGTTCCTCGCCGCCGCCGAGGCGCTCGGGCTCACGCCGGCCGAGTGCGCGGTGTTCGAGGACGCGCTGGCGGGGGTCGCCGCCGGGCGCGCGGGCGGCTTCGCCGTCGTGGTCGGCGTCGACCGCGGGCATCAGGCGCAGGCCCTTCGGGACAACGGGGCCGACATCGTGGTGTCGGACCTCTCCGAACTGCTGGACGAGAAATGATCATGCATCCTGCCTTCATCGTCGAGCCCTGGTCGGTGCGCGAGTGCCACCTGCACACCGACGTGCTCGCCCAGACCGAGTCGGTGTTCGCGCTGTCCAACGGGCACATCGGGCTGCGCGGCAACCTCGACGAGGGCGAGCCGTTCGGCCTGCCGGGCACCTACCTCAACTCCTTCTACGAGCTGCGCCCGCTGCCGTACGCCGAGGCGGGCTACGGCTACCCCGAGTCCGGGCAGACCGTCGTCAACGTCACCAACGGCAAGCTGATCCGGCTGCTCGTCGACGACGAGCCGTTCGACGTCCGCTATGGCACGCTGCACTCACACGAGCGGGTCCTCGACATGCGGGCGGGCACGCTCATCCGGAAGGCCTGCTGGAGCTCGCCGACCGGGGCACAGGTGCGCGTCACCTCGACCAGGCTCGTGTCGTTCACCCACCGGGCCGTGGCCGCGATCCGCTACGAGGTAGAGCCGGTGGACCAGCCGCTCAACGTGGTCGTCCAGTCGGAGCTGGTGGCCAACGAGACCGTGCCGCCGCCCACCGCCGACCCCCGCGCCGCCGCCGCGCTGGAGGCGCCGCTGGTGCTGGAGGAGAACGTCGCCGCGCGCAACCAGGTGTGCGTCATGGTCCACTCGACCAGGGCCAGCCGGCTGCGGGTCGCGGCGGGGATGCGGCACGAGATCGACGGCCCGGACGGCACCCGGGTCGAGTGCGACGGCGGAGGCAACGTCAGCCGGGTCACGATCGCCACCCGGCTCGCGCCGGGCGAACGGCTGCGGCTGGACAAGTTCTTCGCCTACGGCTGGTCGGCCAAGCGGTCCAGGCCCGCGATGCACGACCAGGTCGTGGCGGCGCTGGCCGCCGCCCGGCTCACCGGATGGGACGGCCTGTGCGCCGAGCAGCGCGCCTTTCTCGACGACTACTGGGCGGGCGCGGACGTCGAGGTCGAGGGCGACGCCGAGGTGCAGCAGGCCGTGCGCTTCGGGCTGTTCCACCTGCTCCAGGCGGGCGCGCGGCTGGAGCGGCGGCCCATCGCCGGCAAGGGACTGACCGGCTCGGGCTACGACGGCCACGCGTTCTGGGACACCGAGAGCTTCGTGCTGCCGGTGGCCACCTACACCTACCCCCGGGCCGCGGCCGACGCCCTGATGTGGCGCGCCTCGATCCTGCCCCTCGCCCAGGCACGGGCCGAGCAGCTCGGGCTGGGCGGGGGGGCCTTCCCCTGGCGGACGATCAACGGCGAGGAGTGCTCGGGCTACTGGCCCGCGGGCACGGCGGCCTTCCACGTCAACGCCGACATCGCCGCCGCGGTCACGCGGTATGTCGACGCGACCGAGGACACCGAATTCGAGCGGAACATCGGCCTGCCGCTGCTCGTCGCGACCGCCCGGCTGTGGTGCGCGCTCGGCCACCACGACGCCGACGGCCGCTACCGCATCGACGGCGTGACCGGCCCTGACGAGTACAGCGCCGTCGCGGACAACAACGTCTTCACCAACCTCATGGCCCAGCGGAACCTGCGGGCCGCCGCCGAGACGGCCGTACGCCACCTCGACCGGGCCGAGCTGCTCGGAGTCACGCTGGAGGAGGCGGCGATGTGGCGCGACTGCGCCGCCGCCATCTTCCTGCCGTACAACGAGCGGCTGGGGGTCCACGAGCAGAGCGAGGGGTTCACCGGGCACGCGGTGTGGGACTTCGCGAACACCGCGCCCGAGCAGTATCCGCTGCTGCTCCACTTCCCCTACTTCGACCTCTATCGCAAGCAGGTCGTCAAGCAGGCCGACCTCGTGCTGGCCATGCACCTGTGCGGCGAGGCGTTCACGCCCGAGCAGAAGGCGCACAACTTCGCCTACTACGAGGCGCTGACCGTGCGCGACTCCTCGCTGTCGGCCTGCACCCAGGCCGTGCTCGCCGCCGAGGTGGGGCAGCTCGACCTCGCGTACGCCTATCTGGGCGAGGCCGCGCTGATGGACCTGCGCGACCTTGAGCACAACACCCGCGACGGCGTCCACATGGCCTCGCTCGCCGGGGCGTGGATCGCGTTGGTGAACGGGTTCGGCGGCATGCGGGCGGGCGACGGCCGGCTCTGCTTCGCGCCCCGCCTGCCGCAGGGCATCACCCGGCTCACCTTCCGCGTCCGCTACAAGGGCCGCCTGGTGCGGGTCGACGTCGCCCCGGACGGCACGACGTACCGGCTCCTGCACGGCGCGCCCCTCACGGTGTCGCACCACGGCGAGGAGCTCACGCTGGACGCGCAGCCGCAGGCCCGGCGCAATGCGCCGCCGCCCTTCCCCGACCTGCTGGTGAGGCAGCCGCCGGGCCGCGAGCCCGCGCCCCGGCGGCCCGGAGACCTGTCCCGCGGTCTCGTCGTCCCGGCCGAGCAGCCGGCCGAGGAGGTCTGACGGCCGGCCGGGCGCGACGAGGGAAGGTCAGAGCATCGCCTGCAGGGAGGCGCCGGCCTGCTCGCCCAGCTTCGTCGGGAGATAGGGCTGCTCGGCCATGACGGCCTCCCAGTTGTCGCGGATCGCCTCGACGGTGAGGTCGTCGGTCCGCCAGCCCGGCCCCTCGGCCACGAACACCCGGGCGATCCGCCCGGCGCCGACCGAGAACACCTCGCCGGTGGTCGCGCAGCTCTCGTGGGCCAGGTAGGCCACCAGCGGGCTGACTCGATCGGGGGTGAACCTGCTCTCGAACTCCGCGGGCAGCAGCGTCTCGGTCATCCGCGTCCACGCGACGGGGGCGATCGCGTTGGCCGTGATGTTCGCCCGCGCGCCCTCGATGCCGAGGGTCTTGGTGAGGCCCACCAGGCCCATCTTGGCCGTCGAATAGTTGGCCTGGCCGAAGTTGCCGAACAGCCCGGCGGGCGAGGAGGTGTTCACGATCCGTCCGTACGCCTGCTCCTTCATGTGCGGGAACGCCGCGCGGCTGACCAGGAACGAGCCGCGCACGTGCACGGCGATCACGGCGTCGAACTCCTCGACCGCCATCTTCCCGAACGACCGGTCGCGCAGGATGCCGGCGTTGTTGACGACGACGTCGACGCGGCCGAACGCGTCGAGCGCCGTCCGCACGATCGCGTCCGCGCCCTCCGGGGTGGCGACGTTGTCGGTGCTGGCCACCGCCTCCCCGCCGTTCTTCACGATGAGTTCGGCGACCTCCGCCGCGGGTCCCGAGGACGCGCCGGTGCCGTCGAGCGCGCCGCCGAGGTCGTTGACGACGACCTTCGCCCCGCGACTGCCGAGCAGCAACGCGTGCGACCGGCCGAGCCCGTGCCCGGCCCCGGTGACGATCGCGACCCTTCCGTCGAACCTCAGCTCGGACCCCTCAGCAGCCGACATGGCGCCACCCTTCGATAAAGAGAACAAGGTTCTGGTAGCACTTTAACCTCCGGCGGCGGTGGCGGCCCGTGCCACAAGGGGACGGAGATCGGCGGCTCGTCAGTCGCCCTCGATGGCCTTCGCGGCGGACATGTCGTCGACGTAGCGGCGCATGAGGCGTTCGAGCTCCATGAGGTCCCGGTCGCTCCACTGCGCGAGAACGGGACCGGCCAGGCGTTGACGGGCGGCGTCGAGAGCGTCGGTGACGCGGCGGCCCTCGGCGGTGATGATGGCCTCCTTCACCCGCGCGTCGGCGGGGCTGGGGCGTCGTTCGACGAGTCCGAGAGAGGCGAGTTTCGCGACCTGGCGGCTGATCGTGGTGTAGTCGCGCCCGGCTCGCTCCGCCAGCTCGCCCACACCGATCGGCCCGAATCGCTCGATGCCCACGAGCAGGGGGAACAGGGCGCGGTCGAGCGAGACGCCGGCTTCGGCCAGCAGCTCGTCGTCACGGCTGGGCAGGTTCATGAGCACGATCAGATCGATGATGGCCCCGTGGAGACGGCGCAACGTGGTCTGGCGTCGCCGAGTGGTCAAGGCGGCCGCACCGTCCTTCCTCGCTGTCGAGCCTGCCCGGATATCGGGCCCTCCTGAGTATCCGCCCTTCTCGCGGCGCTCGCCGATCGGATGCTCGCGGTCCGGATGCTCGCGTTCCGGATGCGGGGCAATTCTAGGCAGCCCCTTCGCCGCCTTCTGGCCAACCCCGTCGGCGTCCGACACCCCCCTTTTTCTCGGGTGATCTGAGGCTCCAACCATTCGCTCCGGACGGTTGCCATTCGCTCACGGAGCGTGAGAGAATACATACATCAGTTCGAATCAAGCGAGGAGGGTGTGATGGATATGTTCGACATCGATCCTGAGCGCCTTCGTCGTTCGAACGATGGCGACGGCGAGTGGTGGGACCGTCTGATCGCCAATTCCCCGCTGTGGTCGTCCGACGGCTCATCCGCCCACGAGCCCTTCCCGATCATCGGCCTTGATGCCCGGCAGCACGCCGGCGCGCCCGGCGCCGCAAGCACGAACGCCCCGGGGACGGACGTCCCAGGCACGCATACCGACGGCGCGAATGCCACGCGTTGGGCTGCCGCTGGCACGGACAGCGCTGGCGCGGATGCCGCCCGGCGGGCTGCCGACGGCGCGGAATCTGACGCGGGTGCCGCCCGTGGGAATGCTGATGGTGCGGCTGCTGCTGGCGCGGATGGCGCTGGTGCGGGTGGCTCTGGCGCGGACGGCCCGGGTGCCGCCCGTGGGGGTGCTTCCGATGTGGGTGGCCGTGGTCGCGGCCGTGCGCGGTCGTCGTGGGTGGTGGTGGGGTCGGTTCGTGAGGTGGCCCAAGAGCTGGCGCTGGCGCCGCTTCCCGATGACGTGGACGTCTGCCTTGCTGAGGCGGAGGAGTTGCTGTTCGCCCGCGACCGGATCACCTGCGCCCTCGCCGACCGCGTCGGCCGGGTCCATCGTGCAGGTCAGGCCAAGCAGCATGGGCATGCCTCCACCCGCTGTTGGTTGCGCACCGCCGCGGGGATGACGGTAGGTGGTGCGGGCCGCCTGCTCATGCTGGGCGCGGAGCTGCCGCGCCTCCCTCAGGTGCGGGAGAAGTTCGCCGCGGGTGAGTTGGCGGCGGGGGTGGTGGAGGCCATCTGCGCCGCCATCGCCGGGCTGACCGACGAGAACGCCGCACTGGCCGAGCCGATCCTGGTGGAGCTGGCCGGCAAAGCAGGCGCGGCCGAAGTGGCCAAAGCCGGCCGTCACTTGCGGGCGGTGCTCGACCCCGACGGAGAAGAACGCGATGAGCAGGCCGACTACGGGCGGCGCTTCCTGCGGGTCCGCCCGGGCAAGGGCGGCGGCGTGGAAGGAGAGTTCTACATTCCCCGTGAACCCGGCGCCCGCCTGATGACCCTGTTGCAGGAGTACGCCAAGAAGAAGGCCGACGGCGATGACCGCACGCTGACGGAGCGCCAAGCGGACGCCCTCATCGCCGCACTCGAGCAGCAGATCGTCACCGAACTCCTCGTCGTGGTCAGCGCCGAATCCCTCCCCACCGACCCCGAAAACACCGACCCCGAAAACACCGACCCCGAAAACACCGACCCGGCCACCGACGACCCCGCCGACCCGGCCACCGACGACCCCGCCGACCCCGCCGCCGACGACACCGGCGCCCCTGCTCCCTACGAGGCCGAGACAGACGACGGTCCGGAGAGCGCCGACGACACCCGCGCTACTGCAGCGACCGGCCTCGGTGATGTGCGCGAGGCCAAGGCCGCCGCCGCCGCCGCCGCCACCGCCCCTGCCACCGACTCCGCCTATGCCCCTGGCCCCGGCGACACCGCAGCCGGACTTCCCGACGAGGACATTCGCGGCTGCGGGGTCGGTGAGCGCGGAGCCGGTGAGCGGCGGCCCGGCGAGTACGAGCCGCGCGACACAGCCAACGCCGCCTCCACCGAGGGCGACCATGCTGCGAACACAATCCCCGCCGAGGGCGACGACACCGCGAGCACCAGCTCTGCCAACTGCGACGAGAACGCGGCCTTCAAGGACGGAGACGGCGACAGTGCCGCTGCTCAGACTGGAGCACCGCACGCCACGCGGGGCGCGCCAGCATGGCCTGCCGATGGTGTCGGGCATTCGCACACAGCACCTTCGGACGCGACAGCTTCAGGCGCGACAGCTTCGGGCGCGCCGCCATCGCACACAGAACCTCCACACGCAGCACATTTGGAGGCGGCACAGCCGGATCCTCCTCCTGAGGACGCCTCCACACGTCACACCCACGCCGGGCCCCAGCCTGCGGGGGACTGCCGGCATGGCCAGGGCATACCGGGAGCGCTCGGGACGGCGCTGGGTGGGTCGCTCGGGGCGTCGTTGGGAATGGTGCCGGGGTTGTTGCTGGCGACCGGGCAGGTACTGCCCCTCTCCAGCGTGCACCGCCTCGCCCGCACCTCAACCCTGGTCCGGATCGTGATGAACGCCGAGGGGCAGGTCCTCGACATGGGCCGCAAGGTCCGCCTGGCCACCCCCGCCCAACGGCGGGCCATCTACGCCCGCTACGCCACCTGCTGGATCGACGGCTGCCCACTCCCGGCCACCATGTGCCAGATCGACCACGCCGACAACTGGAGCACCGGCGGGCTGACCGACCTGAAGCTGCTGGGTCCGGCCTGCCAGTTCCACAACCGCGACCGCTACCAGCACCCCGAGCGCTACACCCGCCACAAAGCCGGCACCGACCGCTGGGCCTTCACCTACCACCGCCTCGGAAGAGCCCGGCGACTGCACGAGTGAGGGAGGGGCGACGCGAGGCAGGCACGAGGCGAGGTTGACGGCTCTGGTCGCCGCCTCACGGCGCCGGGGCCGCCGTTCCGGCGCGCGGACATCACCGCCCTGGGCCGCCTCGACACCAGTCTCACGGGGACTGCCCGAGGGCAGGCATCTTCCGGCATCCAGTGCAGCATGCATGCATCTTACACGGAGATGTTCGCTCCAATATGCACTGTTCGCAGCCGTCATTGTTGACTTGCGATTGACGTGTGATCTCAGACATGCCTACGATGCGTGCGTTTTACACATAATTTTCGTGGACGGCCGAGCCGTCCCGAGGCATGCGGAAGAGGAGCAGAACATGACCGACACCGACGTCGAGGTGATCATCAGCGGAGCCGGGGCGGCCGGGGAGACCCTCGCGATCGACCTGGCCCGCCGGGGCGTGAGCTTCCTGCTGATCGACAAGGCCGCCCGCCCGTTCGCGGGGTCACGCGGCAAGGGCATCCAGCCGCGCACGCAGGAGGTCTTCGAGGACCTCGGCGTGATCGACAAGATCATCGCCTCAGGTGGCGAATATCCGCCCCAGCGCCTCTACACCGCCGACGGCCCCATCGACAGGGCGATGACCGACATGACCGGCCCGACCCCGTACGAGCCCTACCGCAGGGCGCTGCTGGTCCCGCAGTTCCTCACCGAGCGCAAGCTGCGCGAGCGGCTGGCCGAGCTCGGCCACGCCCCGCACTACGACCACGAGCTGGTCGGCTTCGACCAGGACGACGACGGCGTCACCGCCCGCATTCTCACCCCTGGCGGTGTGCGCACCGTGCGCGCCCGCTATCTGGTGGGCGCCGACGGCGGGTCGAGCTTCGTACGCAAGGCCCTGGGCGTGGCCTTCGACGGCGCCACCCTCGGGGTGCGCGCCCTAGTGGCCGATGTGGTCGTCGAAGGGCTCTCGTTCGACGCGTGGCACCGCTGGGGGCGGGGAGCAGACGACCAGCTCATGCTGTGCCCGCTCTACGGCACCGAGATGTTCCAGCTCCAGGCGCCGGTCCCCTTCGACGTGGACGTCGACCTGTCCGCGCACGGCCTGTCCGAGCTGGTGCGCGAGCGCACCGGCCGCGACGACGTGCTGGTCCGCTCGGTCTCGTGGGCCTCGGCATACGAGATGAACGCCCGCCTGGCCGGGACCTACCAGGCCGGGCGGGTGTTCCTGACCGGGGACGCGGCGCACGTCCACCCGCCGACCGGCGGGCAGGGGCTCAACACCAGCGTGCAGGACGCCTACAACCTCGGCTGGAAGCTCGCCGCCGTGCTCGACGGCGCCCCCGAGCGGCTGCTGGCGTCGTACGAGAAGGAGCGCCGCCCGGTCGCGGAGGCGGTGCTCGGCCTGTCGACGCGGCTGCTGGACGCGGCCAAGCAGGGCGACATCAACCGCAAGCGGGACGTCTCCCAGCTCGACCTCGGCTACCCCGACTCGCCGCTCACTCTCTCCGACCCCCTGCGAAGCGCGGGCGTGCTCGCCGGCGGCCGCGCCCCCGACGCGCCCGTCACCGGTGCCGGCGGCCTGCCCACCCGCCTGTTCTCCCTGTTCCGGGGCACCCACTGGACCCTGATCGGCTACGACGTGCCCGCCGGCGACGCCCCCGGCGCGTGGCGCGGCGTGCACGTGCACACCATCGGTGAACGCGGCGACATCGTGGACACGGGCCACCACGTGCGCGACGGCTACGGACTCGCCTCCGGACAGTGGGTCCTGGTGCGTCCCGACGGCTACGTCGCCGCCGTGACCGCCGACCTGGACGTCGTCGACGCCTACCTCGAAACCCACCTGCTCGAAACCCACCTGCTCGAAACCCACCTGAACGTCACCGCGGCCGCGCGGCAGCGGCAGGACATGGTCTCCGCCGGAAACTCGGCCGGAAACTCCGCCGGAAACTCCGCCGGGAACTCCGCCGCGAACACAGCGTCGCGATGAGCGGCGGCCGGGTCAGGCGGACGGCGCGTACCAGAGGTCGGGCTCGCCCGGCACGCGGGTGACCATGTCCCGCCGCTCCAGCCACACCAGGTGGGCGAGGGTCTCGTTGTTGGCCGCCCGCCGCATGTGCGCGGGGATCTCCTCCCAGCTCCGCGACCAGGTGAGCCGGGTGGCGATGTCCCAGCAGGTGGAGCCGTCGCCGTCCGCCACGACCCGCCGCACCTCCGCCAGCCGCTCCTCGTGGTGCCCGATCACGTAGTCCACCCGCTTGGCCAGCTCCAGGAAGCGGTATTCGTGGGCGGGCAGCACCTCCTCGACGTCGAGCTTGCCCACCGCCCGCAGCGCGTCGAGATAGTCGGCGAGCGGGTTGGCCGCCGACTGGGGGTGCACGGCGACCATCGACGTGATCCGGGCGAGCACGTGGTCGCCGGAGAACAGCAGCCTGCGCTCCGGCTCCAGGAAGCACAGATGACCGGGCGAGTGGCCGGGGGTCCACATCGCCCGCAGGTCCCAGCCGGGCAGGTCGAGCCGGTCGCCGTCCTCGATGAGCCGGTCGGGCGTCGCCATCGTGACGAACTGCCGCAGCATGACCGACGCCCCGGCGAGCTCCTGCGCCGTCATGTCCGGCACCCCACACCTGACCAGCAGGGACCGCTCCCGCTGCACGAGCGACTCGATCGCCGATTCGTCGTAGCGGTCGTGCACGAGGCGGGCGTCGGCCGGGTGGAGCCCGATCCAGGCGCCGGAGGCCTCACGGATCCGCCCGGCCAGGCCGTAGTGGTCCGGATGGATGTGCGTGACCAGCACGGCCTTCACGTCGGTGATCTCGTATCCGGCCGTGGCGAGCCCCGCGACGAGCGCCTCGTACGCCTCCTCGGTGTTCCATCCGGCGTCGATGATCACGACCCCGTCCGGAATCTCCAGGGCGTAGACCAGGACGTAGCGCAGCGGGTTGATCGGGATCGGGACGGGAATCGACCACAGCCCCGGCCGCACCCGCTCGACCTCGGGCAGGCTCCCGCCCACCCACGCCGCGCGCTGCGCCTCGTTCGCCGCGGTCACGATCACCTTGCTCATTCGGCTCCCCGCCCCTTTCGCCGCCCTTCCCGCTTGATTGTGCCGCCTTACCGAATTTGGTTCTACTGGGGGTGCCTCGGAGCGGGACCGACGGGGAGGCGTACGTACAGGAGCGCGGAGGCGAGGACGACCACGGCGGTGAGCGCCCAGACGGGGCCGACGCCCGCGACCCCTGACAGCGGCACCAGGCAGAGCGAGGAGAGCGTGCCGCCGAACTGGAGCTGCAGGGAGTCCACGGACATCACGGTGGCCCGGCGATCCGCGGCGACACGCTGGTGCAGCAGTTCCGACCTGAGCAGGGAGGCGACCGCGAGCGCGGTGAACAGCAGCACGTAGATCGCCGCGGTCGCGACGATCCCCGCCGCACCTCGCAGGGCCGTCGAGGCGGCCAGCGCGGCGACCGCCGCAGCGGTGACGACCGTGGCCGAGGCGGCGGCGCGGACCGAGCCGCGAAGGAGCCGGGCGACCGGCGGTGCGAGAGAACTGCCGAGCGCGTTGGCGGCGAAGCCGGCGAAAGTCACGAAGGCGTAGGCCGCGCCGCCAGTCTCGGCTTCCCCTGTCAGGGCGCCGAGGCGGCCGGGGGTCAGCATCTCGATGCCGTTCAGCATCACGCCGGCCCCGGCGGCCAGCAGCAGCAGCCGTCCGAGGACGCGGTCGGCGAGACCGAGCCGGATCCCGGCGACGATGGTGACCGGCACGTCGCGGACCACCTCCGCCAGCCGCGCGGCCGCCCGGCCGGGCCCCCTCCGCGCGCGGACCGGCTCGCGCATGAGCACGAGCACGGCCACGAGGAGGACGAGCGCGGCCCCCGCGCCCGCCCAGACCGGCGCGGCCAGCGGGTCCCGGCGTACGGCGAGCGGAAGCAGGCCGCCGGCGAGCGTGCCGACGGCGAGGGCGGCCGCCCCCGCGACGTTGCCGGCCGCGAGCCCGGGCTTCAGGTCGGCGGCCGGGCCATACCGGGCGTGCAGGCTGTCGACGTACCACGCCTGTGCGGGCCCGCTGGACAGCGCACGCGCGACGCCCTTGAGGACGGACGCCACCAGGAACGGCCACACCGAGTGCGCCAGGGCCATCATGACCAGCCCGGCCACGCTGACGACGGCCGACGCGGCGAGCACCGGGCGTCTTCCGAGGACGTCGGCGAGCCCGCCCGTCGGCAGTTCGAGCACGACGATCGTGACCGAGTAGGCCGCGCCGACCATACCGACCTCGGCGATGTCCAGCCCCCTGGCGGACATCAGCAGCACCATCGGCGCCAGCATCAGGCCTGTCGGCAGCCAGGTGAGGAACTCGATCGCGGCGTAACGGCCGTACTCGCGCATGCCCGGCCTCGGGGTCCCGGCGAGCGATCCCCCGGGCTCGTCTGCGACCGGCTCATCCATGACCGGCCGCCGGGTCCCGGCGCGGATGGGCCGCCAGCACGACCGCGACCGGACGCGCGTCCGGGTCGTCCCGATCCCGCTCGGCGGCCTCCAGGAGCATGGCCGAGACCCTCTCGTAGAGGGACGCCACCGTCGCCGGCGACAGCCGTACCACCACGTCGGACATCCCCGCGGCCTCGACCCACGCCTCGCTCCACAGGTCGCACTCGCGCTCGAAGCTCTCCACGTCGGCCGTGAGCTTTTCGAGCTGACGCCGCCGCAGGAACGCCGCGGCCTCCCGGCCCTCGGCGGTCGCGGCCATCTCCACGTCGCTCCAGGAGGTGAAGCGGTGGATGGCCCGCCACCGGCGCTCACGCCGGTCGCGCCGGTCGGGATCGGCCTCCACGAAGCCATACCTGGCGAGCTGGCGCAGGTGATAGCTGGTGGCGCCGGAGCTCTCGCCGAGGCGCCCCGCCAGCTCGGTCGCGGTCGCCGGGCCGTTCGTGCGCAGCTCGCCCAGCAGCCGCACCCGCAGCGGGTGGGCGACCGCCTTCAGAGTGCGGGGATCGTCGACGTGGAAGACCTCGTGATCCATACGGCCGACGCTAACATTGCAAAGATAGTTTTGCAAAAGTACCTTTGCGGAAATGTAAGTTTCAGTCGCGTCCCCTCGCAATGGCCGGTCAGGCGCGTCTCGCCACCCGGATCGTTGACGCCCGAGGAAAGCCGAAGGAAGCATGCGAGTCGCTTCCGACTTTGGGAGCGCTCCCACTCTCCCCGAGGACCACAGTGCTCAGACGAATCGGCATTCTCGCCGTGGCGGCGCTGGCCACGGCCTGCCTGACAGGCGCACCCCCCGCCACGGCGGAGGAGGGCCCGGAACAGATCCCCAACGGCACGTTCGACACCACCGCCGACCCTTGGTGGCACACCGCGAACCTCGACTTCGAGCTGACCGACGGCCGGCTCTGCTCCGACATCCCCGCAGGCACGACCAACCCCTGGGACGCCATCATCGGCGTCAACGACATCCCGCTGGTGAAGGACGAGACCTACGCGTTCAGCTTCTTCGCCACCGCGAACCCCGGGAAGGTCGCCAGGGCGTACGTCCAGCTTCCGACCGACCCCTACACGCAGTATGTGTCGGCCGCCCCCGAGCTGAGCGTCTCGGGCAACACCTACAGCTATACGTTCACCTCACCGGTCGACCTGCCCAACGCGCAGGTCGTCTTCCAGATCGGCGGCAGCGCGACGGCATGGCGGTTCTGCGTGGACAACGTCTCGCTCAAGGGCGGGGCGCCGCCGGACGTCTACACGCCCGACACCGGCCCCCGGGTCCGGGTGAACCAGGTCGCCTACCTGCCCAAGGGCCCCAAGAACGCCACCGTGGTCACCGACGCCACCGAGGCGCTGCCCTGGCAGCTCAAGAACTCCGCCGGGACCGTGGTCACGCACGGCACGACCACCCCCCGCGGCGTCGACGCCAGCTCGGGCCAGAACGTCCACTCGATCGACTTCAGTGCGTACACGAAGGCCGGGACCGGCTACACGCTGACCGCCGACGGCGAGACCAGCCGGCCGTTCGACATCAAGCCCGACGCGTACGCCGGCCTCAAGCTCGACGCGCTGAAGTTCTACTACACCCAGCGCAGCGGGATCGCGATCGACGACGCCCTGCGTCCCGGTTACGGCAGGCCCGCCGGCCACGCGGGCGTCGCCCCCAACCAGGGCGACACGAACGTCCCCTGCCAGCCGGGCGTCTGCGACTACTCCCTCGACGTGTCCGGCGGCTGGTATGACGCGGGCGACCACGGCAAGTACGTCGTCAACGGCGGCATCTCGGTCGCGCAGCTCATGAGCGAGTTCGAGCGGACCAAGAACGCCGCGACCGCAAAGCCGATCGGCAGCCTGAACATCCCCGAGAGCGGCGACGACGTCCCCGACGTGCTCGACGAGGCCCGCTGGGAGCAGGAGTTCCTGCTGAAGATGCAGCGGTCCGACGGCATGGTCCACCACAAGATCCACGACCAGAACTGGACCGGCCTGCCGCTGCTGCCGCACCTGGACGAGCAGAAGCGCGAGCTGCACCCGGTCTCCACGGCCGCCACGCTCAACCTCGCCGCGACGGCCGCCCAGGCGGCGCGGATCTTCGCGCCGTACGACGCCGAGTTCGCCGCGAAGAACCTCGCGGCGGCGAAGAAGGCGTGGACGGCGGCCAAGGCGAACCCGAACCTGCTGGCCTCCCCCTCCGACGGCGTCGGCGGCGGCACCTACGACGACGCGAACGTCAGCGACGAGTTCTACTGGGCGGCCGCCGAGCTCTACATCACCACGGGTGAGAAGGAGTACAAGGACTACGTCCTCGCCTCACCGCTCCACACGGCCGACATCTGGCGGACGGGCGCCATGGACTGGGGCAACGTCGCGGCGCTCGGCCGCCTCGACCTGGCGACCGTGCCCAACGCCCTGCCCGGCCGCGACGAGGTGCGCGCCTCCGTGGTGGCCGGCGCGGACAAGTACCTCGCCGCGCTGAAGGCCCACCCGTACGGCCTGCCGTACGACACGACGAACTACGACTGGGGATCGAACAGCATCGTCGTCAACAACCTGGTGGTCGTCGCCACGGCCTATGACCTCACCGGCGACGTGAAATACCGCGACGGCGTGCTGCAGGGCATCGACTACATCTTCGGCCGCAACGCGCTCAACCAGTCGTACGTGACCGGCTACGGCGAGGTGGCGTCGAAGAACCAGCACACCAGGTGGTACGCCCACTCGCTGGACACCTCGCTGCCGAACCCGCCGCGCGGCACGCTCGCGGGCGGCCCCAACTCCGCCATCCAGGACCCGGTGGCCCAGGCGAAGCTCAAGGGCTGCGTGGCGCAGTTCTGCTACATCGACGACATCGGCTCCTGGGCGACCAACGAGCTGACGATCAACTGGAACTCGCCTCTGTCGTGGATCTCGGCCTTCGTCGCCGACCAGGGCGACGGCACGGTCAAGGCGCCGAGCGGATGCACGGTCACCTACACCACGCACGGCTCGTGGCCGACGGGCTTCACCACCCAGATCACCCTCAAGAACACCGGCACGAAGGCGATCGAGGGCTGGTCGCTGAAGTGGTCGTTCCTGGGCGGCCAGAAGATCGACATCGGCTGGAACGCCAAGTTCTCCCAGAAGGCGGCCACCGTGACCGCCGCGAACGAGTCCTACAACAAGACCATCAAGCCGGGCCAGTCGATCGTCTTCGGCTTCAACGGCAAGGCCGCGCCGGGGGCCAACCCCACGCCCGACCTGTTCACGCTGAACGGCGCCGCCTGCTCCGCCTGACGGCCCGCCGCCTCTGAAGACCCCGGCCGCCGCCTCAGCAGAGGCGGCGGCCGGTTCCAGCACAGGCAGAACTCAGCACAGGCAGAACGCAGCGCAGACAGAACTCAGCGCAGACAGAACTCAGCGCAGGCACAACTCAGCGCAGGTGCGGCTCGTAGGGCGGCAGGCTGGAGCCGCCCTGCCCGCCCCCGTCCCCATCCCCGTCGTCCCCGTCGTCGTCCCTGTCGTCGTCTCCGTCGTCCCCTTCGCCGGCCTCGTCGTCAGCCAGGGCGAGGACCTCCGGTCGCAGGATGCGCGACGCGCCGAGCACCTCGATGCCCAGCAGCCGCCCCTCCCGGTCGAGGTCCAGCACGATCTCCCCGCGCAGGTCGTCGTCCTCGACCTCGATCTGGGTGACCGCCTCTCCCTCGCCGATCTCGTCGACCAGGTAGATGTAGGCGACGTTGTTCTCCCTGTCGTGCTCGATGCGCACGTCAGACTCCCTCCCCGCGCCCGGCGTGCAGTGGGCTGCCCGCCGTCACCGGCCCGTCCAACGCGGTGACCGGCCCGGACAGGGTTCGTGGACACCCCACTAGTTCCTTCTCTTCTTCTTGCGGATGACCGTGATCACGTTACCGGTCCTGTCGTTCACGACGACCTTCAGCTTGTCCGTCTCGTAGACGGAGGTGCCGGGATCGTGGCCACGGCTCCTTCGGCCGTTCGCCTTGACGTCGTCGATCATGTCGTCGCTGAATCCACGCTGGCTCTGGCGTTGCTCGCTGTGGGCGGTCCGGCCGTCACCCCCGGCACGGGCGCCACCCCCGCCACCGCTACGGCCTCCGCCCCCGCCGCGGCGCCCGTTGCCGCCGCTCCTGGCGTTCTTGTTGCTGCGCCCCATGAGCGCCAGGCCGTCCTGCGGGGACCGGCCGGTCGCCGCGCGGGGACCCACCGTCCCCCGGGCCGGGATGCGGTGACCCGCGCCGGCGAACGCGGGGACCGGCCCCCCTCCACCGGGGCGGCGCAGGCCTTCGAGGATCCGGCGGAACTGCTCGGTGACCCGGCGGTCGAGCGCGGGGGCCAGCACCCGTCCGGCACCCTCGGCTCCCTCCCGCTGGATCTTCCCGATGGCGGCGCGGGAGCGGAACATCTCCGCCGCGGCCAGGGCCGCGCCGAGCGGACCGCCCGCCAGGTACGCCCTGGCCACCCGTACGGTCGTGTAGACGGCGGTCGAGGCCACCGCGACCTTCACGCCGGTCGTCAGCCAGGCCGTGTTGTCGAGCACGGCCGGGGCCAGCCGCGCGGCGGCCGCCGCCCGGCTCAGATGCCCGCCCTCGCCGCCCGTCTCGCTCCAGTAGCCGGCCAGCGCGGTCGCCGACCTGCCGCGGTAGACGTCACCCGTCCCCGCGATCGTGGCGTTCGCCGCCGCCCCGGACCGGTCGGTGCCCGCGAGCACGGTCCGCCAGGCGTCGGCGTCCTTGCGGATCTCGTCCTCGTCGACGTTCGGCCAGGGCATGCCGAGCATGCTCAGCATCACGTCCACCTGCGGAGGAACCGTCACACCCATCGCCGGGCCCCCGTCACGCCCACTGCTCGCCGTACAGGTCACGGGACCGCGTCAGGCTCGCGCCCTCGGCCTCGCCGACGCGGGCGCTCACCCTGCCCAGCCCGTCGCCGGTGTCGGCCATCGTCGCGGACAGGCCGGTCAGCGCCTCCACCCCCAGAAGCGTGCACTCGGCGTACGGCCCGGTCAGCATGCCGAGCAGGCCGTCGTCCTGCCACGCCGCGCCCCCGAGCCCGCGTTCCCTGAGCCGGCGCAGCGCGGCATCGTAGTCCTCACCGTGCACCCGCATCCGGGAGGCGTCCTGCCTCATCCGATCGTGGATGATCTCCAGATTCGGCTCCATGCCGCAGACTCAACTCCCCCACTTCCCGTCTCGTACAAATCACAGTAAACACTGATCTACCTTTCGATAATCTTCTTTCTCATGACGACCCCCTCCCCGGACGGCGACGCCGAGCTGCTGGAGCGCGTGCTGCTGGAGGGCCGGGCGATGATGCGGCGGCTGCAGGACGCGCGGGCCCTGGTCCGCGACGTGACGGGACGGGCGGAAAGCCCCGACCGCACGATGAGAGCGGTGGCCGACGGCCGGGGCGACATCGTGGAGCTGCACTTCGACCCCCGCGTCCTGCGGCTCGACCGCGAGGCGCTCGGCCGGCAGGTGACGGCCGTGCTGCGCGCAGCCCAGCGGGATGCCGAGGCCAGGACCAGACAGATCATGGATGCCGCCCTCGCCGAGACCGCGGACGTCTCCGCGCGCTTGGACGACGGATTCGTCCGCGACCGCGTGGAGCGGATCGCCCGCGAGCTGCTGTGACCCTTCACAGACCCTTCACAGACCCTTCACGACCCGACGGGAGGCGCCGTGTACGGCTCTCGCATGAACCCGGCCGACATCCGCGAGGAGGATCTCGCCCGGGCCGAGGAGCAGGCGGAGCGCGTCCACGCCTGGGCCGAGCGGGCCCGGGGCGACCTCGAAGAGATCACCGGCACGGGCGAGGCGGCCTCCGGGCAGGTGACGGCCACCGTGTCGGCGGAGGGCACGGTGCTGGACGTGACGTTCGGGCCGCGCGCGATGCGCCTGGACAGCCGGACGCTGGCGGAGGAGGTCCGCGCCGCCGTCTCCCGGGCGCGGCTCGACGCCGCGCGCCGGACCCGGGAGCTGATCCGCGACGGCCTGCCCGGGTTCGACCCCGACGAGGCCGCCGCCCAGTTCGAACGGCTGCTCGACGTCCCCTGGGATTGATGCTCCGGAAGCACTCCGGCCGCCGTCCCACCAGGGGCGGCGGCCGGTTCCGTTCAACCCGGCTTGACCACGGCGGCGAAGCGGGAGGCCACCTCGCCCCAGGCGGCCCGCGCGAGCGGGTCGTCGGTCGCGGCGGCGGCGTACAGCTCGTCGATGTCCAGACCCCGCCTGCGCGTGTGCTCGGCGTCCCACAGCCGGATGCGCTCGGGCCCGACCTCGGGGTGGAACTGCACGCCCCAGGCGCGGTCGCCCAGCCGGAAGGCCTGGTAGGGGCAGCGTTCGGTCTCGGCGAGCCAGACCGCGCCCGGCGGCAGGGCCGTGACGGCGTCGATGTGGTTCTCGATCGCCGGGACGACCGCGGGCAGCCCACCGAAGACCACGTCGTCCGCCGCCTCGGCCCGCACCGTGATGGACGTGCTGCCGTGCTCGGGCGCCCCGGCGTCGCCCTGGACCTTCCCGCCGCCGACCGAGGCCAGCATCTGCCCGCCCAGGCAGATGCCGAAGTAGGGCACCGACCGGGCGAGGGCCTGCTCGACGAGGGCGCGGGTGGCCGGCAGCCAGGGCGCCGCGTCGTCGTCGTCCGGCAGGTAGCCGCCGCCGAGCACGAGCAGGCCGTCGTGCTCCAACCGCGCCGGCAGGGCGGATCCGTCGAAGGCGGTGATCACGTCGACGGCGACCCCGGCGGCCTCCAGCCATTCTCCGAACCGCCCGGGACCCCCCTTCGCCCCGTTCTGTACGGCGAGCACACGCGGCGTTTCCGGCATGAGCCCGGACTCTACCCCTCTTGCTCCCGGCCCCCAGGAGGCGGCCCGCGGCGGCCGGCCTCACAGGTCGCTGCCGCCTGTGGCGTCGACCGTGGTGCCGGTGACCCAGCGGGCGTCGCCGGAGGCGAGGAACGCGACCAGGAGACCCACGGCGGCGCTCGCGACGTTCTTCGCCGCCGTCATCCAGGGCATGTCCACCCAGGCCAGGGACGGCGCGACCCGGGCCGGCCTCGACGCGGTGGCCACGCTCGCCATGCGGGCGTGGCCGTAGGCTGTCGGGCGTGATCGACGACATCTGGGTGGACGACGCCGTCACGGCGCTTCGTCCGGACTTCGCCGTCCTGGTTGTCTGCGCGTACGGCCTGCGCAACGGGCCCTCCGACGACCGTTCGCGGGCCTGGCTCGCCGAGGCGGCGGCCCACGCCGTGCCGCTCGCCGACGAGAGGATCGAGGCCTGGCGGACGGCCTACCGCGCCTTCGGCGCCAAACCCCAGCGCACCCGGCCCTCGGTCGACGCGCTGGTCCGCCGGATGCCGCTGCCCGAGATCAACCTCGTGGTGGACGCCTACAACAGCGTGTCCGTACGGCACGGCCTCCCGATCGGCGGCGAGGACCTGCGCCGCTACCAGGGCACCGCCCGGCTGCTGCGGGCCGCGGGCGACGAGCCCTCGGAGGAGGCGCTGGGCGACCCGGAGATCGGCGAGGTGGTGTGGCGCGACGACGCGGGCGTGACCTGCCGGCGGTGGAACTGGCGGCAGTGCGTCAGGACGAGGATCACCGAGGAGACGGTGGACGCGCTCTTCCTGCTGGAGCGCCTCGAACCGCTCTCGTTGGAGGCGCTGCACGGCGCGGCCGACGACCTCGCCGGTATGCTGTCCGATATAGCTCCCGATATCCGGATCAAGTCGCGGCTCATCGGCTGACCAGCCGCTGTGACCAGAGGGTAAGGGATACCTGACCACCCAGACGGGCTATCCGCGCGTGACCTGTTTTATCGATCCTGGGAGGATGGGCCGGGACCTGCGACCCGCCGGGGCGCACGTCGGTGTGTGAGGCGAGTAGCCTTGGACAGGTTCACCAAACATCAACGCCGATCTGCGGAAGAGGGCGATTTCCGCCGTGTCGTCTGAGTCGTCGCGGTCAAACCCGCTGGCAAGCTTTGGACAAAATGAGTGGCTTGTCGACGAGTTGTACCAGAAGTATCTCGAAGATCCCGAGTCTGTTGATCAGGCATGGTGGCACTTCTTCGCTGACTACAACGGGACGGCCAAGCCCGCTCCGTCCAAGTCCGCCGGCGTCGCGAACGGCGCGACGGCGACGGCCGCGCCCGAGGCTCCCGCTCCGGTGAGCCCGGCTCCGCAGACGGCGCCTCCGCAGCCCAAGCCGCAGGCGAAGCCGGCGGCCGCCAAGCCGCAGGCCCCCGCCAAGCCGCAGGCCCCCGTCAAGCAGCAGGCCCCCGCCGGCGCGGTCGAGGAGAGGCTGCGCGGCGCCGCCGCGCGCACCGCCGCCAACATGGAGGCGTCGCTGGTCGTCCCCACGGCCACGAGCGTCCGCGCGGTCCCCGCCAAGCTCCTGATCGACAACCGCATCGTCATCAACAACCACCTGTCCCGCGGCCGTGGCGGCAAGATCTCCTTCACCCACGTCATCGGCTACGCGATCGTCCAGGCGCTCAAGTCGATGCCTGAGATGAACTACTCGTACACCGAGGTGGACGGCAAGCCGGTCCTCGTCAAGCCCGAGCACGTCGGGCTCGGCCTCGCGATCGACGTCCAGAAGAGCGACGGCACCCGTCAGCTCCTGGTGCCCTCGATCAAGCAGGCCGAGACCATGGACTTCCGCCAGTTCTGGGTGGCGTACGAGGAGATCGTGCGCAAGGCCCGGGCGGGCAAGCTCGGCGTGGAGGACTTCCAGGGCACGACGATCTCCCTGACGAACCCCGGCACGATCGGCACGGTCCACTCGGTGCCGCGGCTGATGCCCGGCCAGGGCACGATCATCGGCGTCGGCGCGATGGAATACCCCGCGGAATACCAGGGCGCCTCGGAGGAGACGCTGTCCCGCCTTGCGATCAGCAAGGTGATGACGCTCACGTCCACCTACGACCACCGGATCATCCAGGGCGCCCAGTCGGGCGACTTCCTGCGCCGCATCCACCAGCTCCTGCTCGGCGCCGACGGCTTCTACGACGAGATCTTCCAGTCGCTGCGCATCCCCTACGAGCCGGTGCGCTGGGTCCAGGACATCTCGGCCACCCACGACGACGACGTCGCCAAGTCCGCGCGCGTGCTGGAGCTCATCCACGCCTACCGGGTCCGCGGCCACCTCATGGCCGACACCGACCCGCTGGAGTATCGCCAGCGCAAGCACCCGGACCTCGACATCCAGTCGCACGGCCTGACGCTGTGGGACCTGGAGCGCGAGTTCCCGACGGGCGGCTTCGGCGGCAAGCCGCTGATGAAGCTGCGCGACATCCTCGGCGTGCTGCGCGACTCGTACTGCCGCACGATCGGCATCGAGTACATGCACATCCAGAACCCCGAGGAGCGGGCCTGGATCCAGGCGCGGGTGGAGCGGCCGCACTCCAAGCCCAGCCGCGAGGAGCAGCTCAACATCCTGCGCAGGCTCAACACCGCCGAGGCGTTCGAGACCTTCCTGCAGACCAAGTACGTCGGCCAGAAGCGGTTCTCGCTTGAGGGCGGCGAGTCGCTGATCCCGCTGCTCGACTCGGTGATCAGCTACGCGGCGGCCGAGCGCCTCGACGAGGTCGTCATCGGCATGGCCCACCGCGGCCGGCTCAACGTGCTCGCCAACATCGTGGGCAAGTCGTACGCCCAGATCTTCGGCGAGTTCGAGGGCAACATCGACCCCCGCAGCGCGCACGGTTCCGGCGACGTGAAGTACCACCTCGGCGCGAGCGGCGACTTCACGACGCCCGAGGGCAACACGATCAGCACGTCGGTGGTGGCGAACCCCTCGCACCTGGAGGCCGTCGACCCCGTCCTTGAGGGCGTGGTCCGGGCCAAGCAGGACCTGCTGGAGCGCGGCGAGGAGGGCTTCACCGTCCTGCCCGTGCTCGTCCACGGCGACGCGGCGTTCGCCGGCCAGGGCGTGGTCGCCGAGACCCTGCACCTGTCCCAGCTCCGCGGCTACCGCACCGGCGGCACCGTCCACATCGTGGTCAACAACCAGGTCGGCTTCACCACCTCCCCCGCGTCCTCGCGGTCGAGCGTGTACGCCACCGACGTCGCGCGCATGATCCAGGCGCCGATCTTCCACGTGAACGGCGACGACCCCGAGGCGGTCGTGCGGGTCGGCCGGCTCGCGTACGAGTACCGCCAGACGTTCCGCAAGGACGTCGTCATCGACATGGTCTGCTACCGGCGGCGCGGTCACAACGAGGGCGACAACCCGGCGTTCACGCAGCCGCTGATGTACGACCTCATCGACGCCAAGCGCTCGACCCGCAAGCTGTACACCGAGGCTCTCATCGGCCGCGGGGACATCACGGTCGAGGAGGCCGAGCAGGCCCTGCGCGACTACCAGGAGCAGCTTGAGCGGGCCTTCACCGAGACCCGCGAGGCCGTCAAGCATCCGCCGGCGCCCGGTGCGGTCCGGGTGCCGGAGCCCGACGAGCTGATCCCGTGGTCGCACGAGGACACCAAGACGGCCATCTCCGAAGAGGTCGTCAAGCGGGTCATCGACACCCAGCTCAGCCTGCCCGAGGGCTTCACCATCCACCCGCGTCTCGCGCCGGTGATCCAGCGCCGCGGCGCGATGGTCGCCGAGGACGCGATCGACTGGGCGACCGGTGAGCTGCTCGCGTTCGGCTCGCTGCTCATCGACGACCACCCGGTGCGCCTGGTCGGTCAGGACTCCCGCCGCGGCACCTTCGGCCAGCGTCACGCCGTGCTGGTCGACCGCGTCACCGGCGAGGAGCACACCCCGCTCAAGACGTTCAACCACGGCACCACGAAGTTCTACGTGTACGACTCGCTGCTCAGCGAGTTCGCCGCGATGGGCTTCGAGTACGGCTACAGCGTGGTCCGCCCGGACGCCCTGGTCGCCTGGGAGGCACAGTTCGGCGACTTCGCCAACGGCGCCCAGTCGATCATCGACGAGTTCATCTCGTCCGGGGAGCAGAAGTGGGGTCAGCGCTCGTCGGTCGTGCTGCTGCTGCCGCACGGCTACGAGGGCCAGGGCCCCGACCACTCCTCCGCCCGGATCGAGCGCTACCTGCAGCTGTGCGCGCAGGACAACATGACGGTGGCGCAGCCGAGCACCCCGGCAAACTACTTCCACCTGCTGCGCTGGCAGGTGCTGTCGGATCGGCGCAAGCCCCTGATCGTGTTCACGCCCAAGTCGCTGCTGCGGCTCAAGGCGGCGGCCTCGGCCACCTCGGAGTTCACCTCCGGCGCCTTCCGCCCGGTCATCGGCGACTCGACGGTGGACCCGTCCGCGGTCCGCAAGGTCGTGGTCTGCTCCGGCAGGATCTACTACGACCTGCTCGCACGGCGCGAGAAGTCGGGCAGGAACGACGTGGCGCTGGTGCGTCTGGAGCGCATCTACCCGTTCCCGGAGAACCCGCTCAAGGCCGAGCTGGCCCGCTACGGCGCGGACGTGGAGCTGCTCTGGGCGCAGGACGAGCCCGTCAACATGGGCCCGTGGCCCTACCTCAGCCTGAAGATGGTGGAGAAGCCCGACCTGCTCGGGGGCCGCACCTTCCGCCGGGTCTCGCGTACGCCGAACTCCTCGCCGGCCGTCGGCTCGCACGCCAAGCACGACGAGGAACTGCACGGCATCCTGGACGAGATCTTCGGCTGAGCGAGGATCCCGCACCACTGAGGAGGTCCCCCACGCCCGTGGGGGACCTCTCTCCATGATCAGGTCATTCACTGGAGCTCACTGGAGCGAGGTATGTACTTCACCGACAGGGGGATCGAGGAGCTCGTCGAGCGTCGCGGCGAGGAGGAGGTCAGCGTGGGCTGGCTCGCGGAGCGGCTGCGCGAGTTCGTGGACCTCAACCCCGAGTTCGAGGTGCCCGTCGAGCGCCTGGCCACCTGGCTCGCACGCCTGGACGAGGACGACTGACAGGAGACTCCGGGGCAGGCACGGAAACGCGATACATCTTGACTTTGCGCAGACGCGATATATCGTGTTTGTGGATGGTTCGTCCGCACGGAAGCCGACCCGTGCGGGCGCAGGACTTCGCGTGGAAGGGCCTGAGCGATGCCCCAATGGACGATCGACTCTCCCGGACGGCTCACGTTCGGCGCGGTCACCGCGCTCAACGTGCGTGTCGTGGCCGGTCGGCTGGCGGTGCTGGCCAGTGACGGGCCGCCGACTCTCGAAGTGACGGAGGTGGACGGCGCGCCGCTGGTCGTGACCCACGACGACGACGGCCGCCTGACCGTCGCGTACAAGGACCTGACGTGGGACGGCGTCCTCGGGTGGTTACGCCCGGGTCCGCGCAGGACGACGCTGACGCTGACCGTGCCGAGGACGTGCCCCGTGCAGGCCGGGGTCGTCTCCGCCTCCGCCGTCGTGACGGGCATGGAGGGGATCACCGGCGTGAAGGCCGTGTCGGGCGAGGTCGTCCTCGACGGCGTCAGCGGCGAGGTGCACGCCGAGACGGTCTCGGGCTCGGTGGAGAGCCGGGGCCTGACCGGCGACCTGTCCTTCTCCAGCGTCTCCGGCGACCTCACTGTGGCCGCGGGCCGGCCGCGGCGGCTGCGCGCGAACACCGTGTCGGGCCGCGTCACCGCCGACCTCGAACTGGAGCCCACCGGTCACGTCACCGCGAACAGCATGTCGGGCTCGATCGTCGTACGTCTCCCGCACGACGTGGACGCCGACGTGTCCGTCCGCTCGACCTCCGGCAGGATCGAGTCGGCCTTCCCCGAGTTGCACGTCACCTCGGCCCCGGGGACCCGTTCGCTC
Source organism: Microbispora hainanensis (assembly GCF_006874475.1). Taxonomy (GTDB): domain Bacteria; phylum Actinomycetota; class Actinomycetes; order Streptosporangiales; family Streptosporangiaceae; genus Microbispora; species Microbispora hainanensis. Next base: position 53,135 of record NZ_VIRM01000042.1, on the reverse strand, counting down.
AGCGGCCGGCTGGGCGGCGGCATGGCGTCCCTCTCGGCGATCACGGTGTCCGGCGCCGTCACCCTGCTCAGCGGCCAGCCCGCCGGCAGGCGAGAAGAGGAGAGAGCGTGAGCGAGCGAACGAGGCAACACCGCGCCGGGCGGCTGCCGCTCGGAGCCGAGAGCGAGGAGACGCGATGAGTCCCGTGTTCGGGCACGGCCGGCTGCGGCTGTACCTGCTGAAGCTGCTGGAGGAGAGCCCGCGGCACGGCTACGAGATCATCCGGCTGCTGCAGGACCGTTTCCTCGGCGTCTACTCCCCCTCCCCCGGCACGATCTACCCCCGGCTGGCCCGGCTGGAGGACGAGGGCCTGGTCACCCACGAGGTCGTGGACGGCAAGAAGGTCTTCACCCTCACCGACAAGGGGCGGGCCGAGATCAACGACCGGATGGACGAGCTCGCCGACCTGGAGCAGGAGATCAGCGCCTCGGTGCAGGACATCGCCCGCGAGGTGAAGGAGGACGTGCGGCAGACCGTGCGTTCCCTGCGCGAGGAGCTCACCCAGATGGCCAGGGACATCGGCCACGACAACCGCGACCTGCGGCGTGAGCAGAAGGAGGAGTGGCGGCGGCAGCGCGACCACGCCAAGGAGGAGTGGCGCAGGCAGAAGGAGGAGTGGCGCCGCCACAAGCGCCACTGGCAGGAGGAGAGCGAGCGCTGGCAGCACGAGTGGCGCCGGATCTGGGAGGAGTCCTGGGGATTCGGCGGCGGCCGGCAGGGCGACCACGACGCCGCGCTCAGCCGGATGCTGGCCGACTTCGTCGCCGACGTCCACCGGTCCTCCGGCGCCGGCGTGCCCGGCGAACAGGCCCTTGCCGAGTGCCGGGCCGCCCTCGACGAGGCCGCCGAGCGCATCCGCCGGGCACTGCACCCCTGACCGACGGGTCCCGGGCCGGGACGCGTCGTCAGCGCCCCGGCCGTATGCGTCAGAGCGTGAAGACCACCTTGCCGAAGACCTCGCCGCGGTGCATGGCCGTGAAGCCCTCCTCCGCCTGGGCCAGCGGCAGCACCCGGTCGATCACCGGCCGGACGCCCGTCTGCTCCAGGAACACCGCGAGCCGCGCGAGCTGCTCACGCGTCCCCATCGTGGATCCGATGATCGACTTCTGCAGGAAGTAGACCTGTGCGAGCTGCGTCGCGGCGACCATGCCGCTCGTCGCGCCGCAGGTGACGATCCGGCCACCCGGGCGCAGGGAGCTGAGCGAGTGCTTCCAGGTGGCCTCGCCGACCGTCTCCATGACGGCGTCCACCCGCTCGGGCAGCCGCGCACCGGTCTCGAAAACCCGGTCGGCGCCGAGCGCGAGGGCCCGTTCCCGCTTGTCCTGCGAGCGGCTCGTCGCCCAGACGCGGAAGCCGCCGGCCCGGCCGAGCGCGATCAGCGCGGTCGCCACGCCGCCGCCGGCCCCCTGGACCAGGATGGTCGAGCCCGGCTCCAGCCCGGCCTTGTCGAAGATCATGCGGAAGGCGGTGAGCCAGGCCGTGGGCAGGCAGGCGGCCTCCTCGAAGGAGATCGCCGCGGGCTTGGGCACCAGGTTGCGGCGGGGCACCGCGACCTTCTCCGCGAACGTCCCGTCGTACTTCTCCGACAGCAGCGAACGCGCCGGGTCGAGGGTCTCGTCCCCGTCGACCGGGGTGCCGATCACGGAGTGGACGATGACCTCGTTGCCGTCCTCGTCCACCCCCGCCGCATCGCAGCCGAGCACGATCGGCAGCCGCTCCTGGCTGATTCCCACGCCCTTGAGGGTCCACAGGTCGTGGTGATTGAGCGCGGCGGCCCGGACCGTGACGGTCGTCCATCCCTCCGGCACGACGGGCTCGGGGTGCTCCCCGATTGTCAGGCCCTTTATCGGGTCGTCCGGATCGAACTGTGTGGCGGTGACGGCGAACATGCCAGAACATTACTCCGGCCCTCGCGCCCGGCCCGGACACCCCCCGTACGGCTCGCCACCGACGCCTTTTGATACGGGGCACCATCACTGGGAACAGAGCGCCGGAAATCAAACAAGACCGGTCAAGAATGACGCGTAAACCCGTAGGCACCGCCATGCGACGCCGTACGACAGAGGCGCCATGACCAGGGACTACTCACCCCATAACCGCTTGGCATGGATAACAGATAGAGCAAAGTGCCGATTGTTCTGGTTATAGCCACAGCAATCCGCACGATCCGGCTATTAATCTCGGAGCGTTTTCCTGCGGAATGGGACGCACCCTCACCGTCCCAGGGAAAGGAGCTCCATGATCCCCCGAACACGGCGTCTGGCCGTCCCCCTCACCGGCGCGCTCCTCGCGGCCGGCGCGGCCGGCGCCATCCCGTCGGCCTCCTGGGCCGCGGCCGTCGCGGCGGCACAGGCCGCCCCGGGCGACGTGACCGCCAAGGCCGCGTCCCAGGCACCCGAGAAGGCGGCCGCCTTCTGGTCACCCCAGCGGTTGCGGGCGGCCACGGACTACACCGAGGAACTCGGCAACTCCGTCAAAGGCTTCGGCAGGACCGGCGCCGCCGTCCCGGACGGCAAGGCGGGCACCGCCGTCAGGGACGGCAAGGCGGGAACGATCCCGCCGGCCAGTGCCGACCAAAGCAGGGCCGGCAAGAGCGGATCCGGCGGCACGATCAGCAAGCGGGTCAACCTGCCCCGCACGGTCGGCCGGGTGTTCTTCACCCTGCCGGGCAGGAACCCCCTGGACCCCGCGAGCTGGAAGTACTGCTCCGGCACGTCCGTGCAGGGCGCCTACCGCAACGTCGTCGCGACCGCCGGGCACTGCGTCTTCGACCCGGTGAGCGAGCGGTTCTACGACAACTGGGTGTTCGTCCCGTCCTACTGGGACGGAGATCAGGCATGGGAGGGGAAGGCGCCGTACGGCATCTATCCGGCGAAGTGGTTCCAGACGCACGACGACTTCGTGGTCAGGGCGGACTACGACTACGACTACGCGTTCGTGAACGTGTCGTCGGGCTTCAGGCTCGCCCCCAAAAAGGAGGGCGGCGTCACCCGCTACGTACGCACCCCGGCCGGCCGCCTCGGCGACAACGTGGGCGGCCAGGGCTTCACCTGGAACCGCAGCCCCAAGGTCACGGTGTTCGCGTTCGGCTATCCCGCCGGGCCGCACCCCGACGGCGACCGCCCCTTCACCGGGCGGACGATGAAGTGGTGCTACGGCCGGTCGGCCCCGACACCGGCCGTGCCGAAGCACGATATCCAGGAGCATCTCGGGATCAAATGCGCCATGACATCCGGCGCCAGCGGCGGCCCCTGGCTGACGGGCTACCAGAGCGCGACCCGCACGGGCTATCTGAACGGCATCAGCAGCGTGGCGTGGGACAGCGACGGCAACGACCGGTACGACCGGATCTCCTCGCCCTACTTCAACGGCGAGACCTACGAGGTCTACAAGGCGGCCGCCAACCGGTGGACACAGTGATCGCGCATGGGATCGCGCACGCCTGACCGTACGGCCCGTCCGGTCAGGCAGGGGGCCCGGCGGGACGTCCCGCCGGGCCTCCTCGTGTCACGGCTCCCCGATCCACCTTTTACGTTCCCCGTACGCCGCGTGCGGTCGACTGGGATCGTCAGAAGTCGAACAGCGCCCCGGCGGCCGACTTCAGCTCACAGTCGTTGCCGAAGGTGCGCCGGAACTGGAAGTACTTCCCGTCCCATATGCCGCTGGCGGTGACCGTGACAGGTGCGTAGATCATCGTGCAGGGCTCGGCCGCGTTCACCCGCAGCGCGCTCGGGTCGACGCCCGCCCTGTTCAGCCACGCGCACGCCTTCTCCGCGGAAGGGTGCGAGCCGCCCACCGGAGAGCAGTTCAGGAACACCGACCGCGCCGGCGGCTCCGCCTGCTCGCCCTGGGCGACGGTCAGGATCACCGCCCGCACCTGGGCGGCCGACGGCCGGGACGCCCGCAGGGCGACCTCGGGCGGCGGTGGAGCAGGCAGGGTGCCGGCCCACGCCGGGACCGACGTCGCCCCGTCGCCGGAGACACCCGCCAGGGCAGGAGCCCGAGCAAGGGCCTGAGCAGTGGTCTGGGCAGTCGTCTGGGCAGTGGTCTCGGCAGTGGTCTGGGCAGAGACCTGCGCAGAGGGGCCGGCGGCCAGCGCCGCACCGGCCAGTAGGACAAGCAGCGGTTTCATGCGATCCCCCCGTTTCCGCTGCTGACCAGCGTTCTCACAGGAGACCTCCAGGGCAAGCGTCCACTCCGGACCTCAGCGGAAACGTGGCGTACCACAGATCACATCGGTTCCGCTCGATTCATAACGAGGTGGACAAGAAGCTGTGCCACAACCGTATGGATCTGGAAAAATCACCCCTTACTGACCATATCTCCGCCCCGAGAGGCTCACGGTGACCAGGAAGCTCACACTCGCCATCGGTGGCGTCGTCGCCGCCGCGAGTGCGGTCGCCGTTTTCTGGAGCCAGGGGCCGGCCGTTCCCGCGACCGCCGCGTCCCGCGTGGCCACGACCCCGGTCTCCGCCGTGACCGGCGTCAACAAGAACACCGGTGTCAACAAGAACGGGGTCAGCGCCTTCCCGCTCGCTCCCAGCCAGGCGGACAAGCAGCGGGTGGCGGCCTACTGGAGCCCGGAGCGGCTCAAGCAGGCGAGCAGCTACGTGCCGAGCACCAAGCCGTCACCCTCGACCAAGAGCACGACCTCCGCCGTGGAGATGGGCCCGGGAGACGCGAGGACGCGTACGAGGACCCCGCGGGCCGCGGCGCCCCCGCCCGTGGCCTCCCCGCCGATGGTGGGCAAGGTGTTCTTCAAGGTCGGCGACAAGGAGTATTGGTGCTCCGCCTCCGCGGTGCACTCCGCCCACCGCAACCTCGTCGCCACCGCCGGGCACTGCGCGTACGCGCTGTCGCAGGACAAGCCGGTGCAGAACTGGGTCTTCATCCCCGGCTACCACGACGGCGTCGCCCCTTCCGGCATCTTCGTCGGCCACACGCTCTATATGCAGGAGGACTTCGCCGGCCAGGGCGACTTCGACCGCGACTACGCCTTCGTGACCGTGCACCGGGGCTTCTCCTGGCAGCCGTACGTGGAGGGCGGCAGGCTCAAGTATCGCTCGGTCGACGTGGGCCGGCTGGAGGACAAGGTCGGTGCCTTCCGGTTCGCCTCCGGCAAGCCGCTCGGACGGCCGACGTACGTCTTCGGCTACCCGGCGGGTGCCCACCCCGACGGCACCCGTCCGTACACGGGGCAGACGGTGAAGTCCTGCGACGGCACCACAGAGAAGAAGTTCGTCAGCGCCCCGACCTGGCAGCTTGAGCACGGGGTGCGGCTGGCGGGGTGCCCGTTCACCGCCGGCGCGAGCGGCGGCCCGTGGGTGATCGGCTACAACGCCACGACGCGGACCGGCTATCTCGCCGGGATCACCAGCCTGACCTGGAACCTCAAGGGCGGCGGACGCCTCGACGCCGTGTCCACGCCCTACTTCAACCAGCTCACCCAGCGGGTGTACACCCAGGCGAGCAAGCAGGGCACGGGCTGACCCTCTCCGGGCGCGTCACCATGTGATGTGCGTCACACTGCGATGCCCCCCTCGGCTGCGGCCCGTGCTCGGCTTGACACGGACGGCAGCCGAAGAGACCTGCACTGATCGCCCGGCGCGCCCCCTTTCCTGACAAGCGCCGTCGAACATCACGAAAAGGTCACGCGAGCATCGGTCCGAAAAGCTCCCGAAACACGGATAAGAGGCGGGGTACTGTCTTTACTATCCCTTTACTGACGGGTGGGACGCATGTGACCTGCCCCGACAGCACCTGGAGATTCATGAACACGCGAGTCAAGCGCCTGATCCTGCCCATCGGGGGCGTGGCCGTCGCCGGCCTCGTCGGGGCCTCGATGGCGGCGCCGGCTCAGGCCGCCGGCGACACGGCCCACGACACCCTGGCCGGAAGCGGCCTCGCCGCGAAGAACGTCATCGCCTACTGGCTCAACCAGAAGGCCTCCAACCTGCTCAACGCCACCCCGTACGGGTATGAGAGCCAGGTCAGCGCCAAGCACATCTCGAGCGGCGGGCCGTCCGCCGACAGCAAGCCCGGCATCGTCTCCCCCATCGGCGGCGGGTCGTCCGGCGGCTCGCTGAAGAACGTGAACCTGCCGCGCACCACCGGCAAGGTCTTCTTCCGCGGCGGCGACGGCAGGCCGCACTGGTGCAGCGCGACCTCCGTGCACTCGAAGTACGGCAACCTGGTCGCCACGGCCGGGCACTGCGTCTACGACACCAAGAGCAACCGGGCCACCATGGACCGCTGGGTGTTCATCCCCGGCTACTACGAGGGCAAGGCGCCGTGGGGCATCTACGTCGGCAAGACGGCCTACACCCACTACGACTATGACGTCTACGAGGACGGCGACCGCGACTACGCCTTCGTGACCGTCTACAACGGCATCAAGGCGGGGCGCGGCGGCGACCTGCGCAACGTCGCCGAGTGGAGCTGGAAGCAGGTCGACAGGAAGACCTACGCCGGCCACGACCGCTTCCTCCGCAGGAGCAAGGGCGGCAAGTACTACGTCATCAAGTTCACCGACGCCGGCCGGCTCGAGAGCAACGTCGGCGCGCAGGGCCTGGCCTACAACCAGAAGGTCGGCAGCTCGGTCTACGTGTTCGGCTACCCGAGCGGGTCGCACCCGGACGGCAACCACGCCTTCACCGGCCAGACCCTCAAGTGGTCGTACGGCAAGACCTTCGCCGCCAAGGCCCCCTCGGTCAAGGGCGAGGAGCTCGTGGGCGTCAAGTCGTCCTTCACCGGTGAGGGTTCCCTGGGCTCGTCGTGGCTGCTGAGGTACAGCAGCTCCAAGCGGCTCGGCTACCTCAACGGCGTCACGAGCGGCGTCTCGGACACCGATGGCAACCAGCGGATCGACACCAGCGTCTCCCCCTACTTCGACGGCGAGACCTACGGCGTCTACAAGGCCGCCGCCAACAACTGGTCCGGCTCCATCGCCTGAGTCGTGGACGCTCCGTCGCCCGTCCGCGAGTGAGATGCTGAGTGGACGGCGATCACGAGGAGATCAGGATGACCCACCCTTCCGGCACGCGGCCCGCCTTCCGGCGCACCCCCCTGAACGCGGAGGAAAGGGCGCGCAGCGAGATCGCCTTCTCGCAGCTCGTCACCCACCACCTCACCACCCAGGGGCGGTTCAGGATCACCGCGGACACCCCGGAAATGGTGGACCTGTGGCAGACGGTCGCCCGCAGGGTGGGTGAGACGCTGCGCCGGCCGGTGGTCAGCTACGCCAACGGCCGCGACATCGTCATCACCTTCGCCCAGGAGGCCGCAGAGGCCCCGGGTCTCACGCCACAGGCCTGAGCACCCCCTCAGAAGTGCCCCGCCGCACCGCGGTGGGGCACTTCGGCGTTCCGGGCGGAACGGCCCTCCATCCGCGTTGTTTTCCCGACTTGATCCCCGTCGCTGTATCTTCCTTCGCAGCCCCTTCACACCGCACTCCCGAGGGCGCCACGGGGCGAGGGAGACGTTCCACAGCAAGGAGATCCGGTTGAAGCGCATCCTCCCCCCGCTGTGGGGTGCGGCGGCGACGGCCGCGTTGCTCGTCAGCGGGACGGCGGTGGCCGCTCACGCCTACGAGATCACCGTGACGACACCCCTCGTCTCCGGTGAGAAGGCGGCGGACGTGATCGCCTACTGGCTCGGCGACGACGGACGCCCGCTCACGGCGGCCACTCCCCTTTCCGCACCTGCCGGGATCGAGGCCACTCCCGTCACGCCCGAAAGCGGCTCCCCCAGCGGAGTGCGAGGCGTGGTGCCGGCCTCCGCCGGGGTCAAGCGGGCCTCCGGTCCGTCGAGGAACGTCAACCTGCCGAGGACGACGGGCAAGGTCTTCTTCGTCGGCTCGGACGGACGTCCCCACTGGTGCGCGGGCACCTCCGTGCAGTCCGATCACCGCAACCTCGTGGCGACGGCCGGGCACTGCGTGTACGCGACGGGGTCCCCGGCAGAGGGCGCGGCAAAGGGCACGGCAGAGCCGGCCCCGGCGCCCTACCGCTACTGGATCTTCATTCCGGGGTACGCCGGCGGCGGCACGCCGTGGGGCGTCTACGTCGGCGCCCGGGCCTTCGCCCACAGCGACTTCACCCGATATCGCGACCTCGACCGCGACTACGCGTTCGTCAGCGTCCACGCCGGTCTGCTGCCCAAGCACGTCACGCTGCGGGACGCGGCGCACTATGCCGCGTTCTCCGCCGGGCCGAAATATCGCACCGCCACCGGCTACACCGGCGTCAGGCTGCTGCCCGCGGGGCGTCTCGGCGACAAGGTCGGCGGGCAGGGCCTGGCCTACAACCTGCCGGTCGACCGGCCGCTCGCCATCTTCGGCTATCCGATGCGAACCGCCGAGGGCCACGCGAGCGGGCACAGCCGGCTCACCCGTGCGTACGGCAGGCCCTTCCTGGCCCAGGACCTGTCCAGGAGGGCGAACGAGCTGATCGCCGTGCGCTCGGCCTTCACCGCCGCCTCCGGGTCGCCGTGGCTGGCCGCCTACCACGGCGTACGGGGCCTCGGATATCTGAACGGCCTGACGATCGGCCTCTCCGGCCCGGGGACCGGCCTGTCGCCGTACTTCGACGGGGAGCTGTTCCAGGTCTACAGCGCCGCCCGGCGCGCCGGCTGAGGACGGCGGCTGGGAGCGCCGGCTGAGGACGGCGGCGTCCGGTCAGACGCCGACCGCCTCCCTGCTCGCGCCCTGCCTGCCCGTGCCCTGCCTGCCCGCGCTCGCCTTGTCCGCACCTGCCGTGTCCTTCGCACGGCCCCGGCCGCGCTCCAGCAGCTCCGCCACCCGCGGCTCCGCGGCGTACGGCGCGAACCGGCGGCACATGTCCGCCACGTACGTCCGGGTCCGCGCCGACTGGATGCCCTCGGCCAGGTCGAGGGCCGACGACGCCGCCTGGCACGCCTCCTCCAGCTCGCCCTCCTGGATGAGCGCGGTGGCGAGCAGCGAGAGGTTGAACATCTTGCCGCGCACGTAGCGCCCGTCCATCACGAGCGAGCGCCGGGCCTGCTGTACGGCCCGCGTCCCGTCGCCGAGGTCGCGCAGGCAGTGGGCCGACTTCGCGGCCAGATAGGCCTCGTCGAAGTAGCCGATCCAGCCGGGCTCGTCCTGCGGTCTGCGCCGGTCGAAGGCGACCTCCGCCTCGTGGAGCGCGCCGCCGCACGCCTTGTGCTCCCCGAGCAGGGCCAGGGCGTGCGCCTCCAGCACCCGGGCCTCGGCCAGCAGCGTGCCGACCCCCGAGCGCCGGGCCGCCGCGACGGCCGCCCTGGACAGCTCCAGCGCGTGCCGGGAATGCCCGATGTAGACCGCCTGGTGGCTCATCCCGGCCAGGATCTCGCCGCACAGGGCGTGATCGCCCGCGCCGCGCGCCAAGCCGAGCGCCTGGATCAGGTAGCGCTGGGCCAGCCCGTGCTGCTCCAGGTCGTAGGCCATCCATCCGGCCAGCCGGGTCAGCTCGGCCGCCGCGGTCGCGAGCGAACGCCCGGTGGCCTCGCCGTACGCACCGTCGCGCAGCAGCGGCGTCACGGCGGTGTGCAGATAGCGCACGACCGGGCCGCGGATGCTGCCGCCGCCGAACCGGTTGTCCAGCTCGCTGAACGACCGGGTGACCTCACGGATCGCGGCCACGTCAGAGGGCCCGACCCGGCGCGGCCCGTTCGCGGAGAGCCGCTCCCCGTCGGGCGCCGCCAGCCAGCGGAACATGCCCGCCGAGCCCGCTCCCAGGGCGAAGGTGGAGTCGAGCAGGAACCTGCGCCGCTCGACGTCGGCCCTCCACAGTGCTGTCACGCTTGCCACACCCTCCTCCCACGAATGGGGGAACTCCTGTCCCAGGTCGGCGGGGACCGTTCCGCGCGGCATGCCGATGTCCTCCCGGGACACCTGCCGCCCCAGCCGCAGCGAGAAGATCTCGGCCAGCAGGCCGGGCACCGGTTCGCGCGGGCGGCGTCCGCCGATCCAGCGCAGCACGGAGCCGTGGTCGTACCGCATTCCCAGCAATCCCCGGGCCGAGCCGAGACCGTTGAGCCGCCGGGCCAGGCCCTTGCGGGACAGTCCGGCTTCGGTGAGGTGCTGCTGGAGGAGGCGGTTGGGGTCACGTCGCATCGCTCTCCAACCGGGACAGGCAATAGCCGAGTTGGTTACGGAGAGCTTTCTTTATAGCACTAACCGTGAGGACCTAAAGGGATTCCCAAATGTTTGACGCCCTGGCAAGGGGGCCGCTGACAAGGCACGACGAAGGGCCGCGCCCCACGTCTGTCACGCGGTGCGCGGCCCCACCGGGGTCCGTGTCTACGGTCGCGATCTACGGTCGCGTCTACGGCGGCTACGTTCTGTGCCCACGCGGCCGCCTGCCTCAGGCGGCTACTTGCGGGCGACGCCGTCCAGGCGGGCCTGCTGCGCCACCGCGGCGATCACCGCGGGCGCGACCCGGGTGTCGAACGGCGAGGGGATGACGTAGCTCTCGGAGAGGTCGTCCCCGACCACGGCCGCCAGCGCGTCGGCCGCCGCCACCTTCATGTTCTCCGTGATCGTCGTGGCGCGGACGTCGAGCGCGCCGCGGAAAACCCCGGGGAAGGCCAGCACGTTGTTGATCTGGTTGGGATAGTCGGACCGGCCGGTGGCGACCACGCGGGCGTGCCGCGCCGCCACCGCGGGATCCACCTCGGGGGTGGGGTTGGACAGCGCGAACACCATCGAGTCCGGCGACATCCCGGCGATGGCCTGCTCCGAGACCGTCGACCCGGACAGGCCGACGAAGACGTCGGCGCCGGCGAGCGCCTGCTCGGTCGACCCGGACAGCCCCGCCTTGTTGGTGTCGCGGGCCAGCGCCCGCTTGACCGGGTTCAGGTCCTCGCGGCCGGCGTGGATGACGCCCTTGGAGTCGGAGACCGCGATGTCGCCGATCCCGGCGTTCAGCAGCATCCGCGACACGGCGACGCCGGAGGCGCCGGCGCCGGCCACCACCGCGCGCAGCTCGCCGAGGGAGCGCCCGGTGAGGCGGGCCGCGTTGCGCAGCGCGGCGAGGACCACGATCGCGGTCCCGTGCTGGTCGTCGTGGAAGACGGGGATGTCGAGAAGCGCCCGCAGGCGCTCCTCCACCTCGAAGCAGCGGGGGGCGCTGATGTCCTCCAGGTTGATGCCGCCGAACGACGGCGCGAGCCTGACCACGGTCTCGACGATCGCGTCCACGTCCGTGCAGTCGATGCAGATCGGCACGGCGTCGACGCCGGCGAACTGCTTGAAGAGCAGGGCCTTGCCCTCCATCACGGGCATGGCCGCGGCCGGCCCGATGTCCCCGAGCCCCAGGACGGCGGTGCCGTCGGAGACCACGGCCACGACATTGGAGACCCAGGTGTAGTCGTTGACGAGGTCCGGGTTGTCGGCGATGGCGGTGCAGACGCGGGCGACCCCCGGGGTGTACGCGAGCGACAGGTCGTCGGCGTCGCGAACCGGAACAGTAGAGCGGACCTCCAGCTTGCCGCCACGGTGTAGCGCGAAAGCGGGATCCAGGTCGAGAGATTCCAAGGAAACAGGCGTAACGGTCACAGCGACCCCAGTGTCGAAAGGACGAGTTCCTTCGGTAGCGCGCCGTCAAGAGAACGAGAGCCCTGGCTTCGGTAGCCGCCGGGGGCCGTCGTCGTTGACGGTCGTCTCTTGAGGGGGGTACGGGGGTCACCCGTTCCCTGATTGTGCCACACGAAGTGACAAGCGCCTCTGCCGGATCGGGTCACACAACGTTGTACGCCCAGGTGTTCCCCCAGGCCATCGGGCATGTAATACTCGGCTTTGCCAGTGATCTCTTACTCATTTGGGCGCCCCAGTGGACTTGACGTCTTACGCCGAGCTGGCCGTTCAGCTGGTCAACATGGGCGACGAGCTCAAAAACCCCTTCTCCCTGCGTGCCCTGCTGGAGGAGACGGGCCGCACGGAGGCGGCCGCCCGCCTCACCCGTCGTGACATCGACGCCCTGTGCGAGCTGCGCGACGAGCTGGCGGGGGTCTTCGCCTCCGCCGCCGAGGGCGACGACGCGGACGTGGTCGAGCGGCTCAACGGGTTGCTGGTGCGCCATCCCGTGCATCCGCAGATCTCCGGGCACGACGGGCAGCCCTGGCACCTGCACCTGACCGAGGGCGGCCGGGTGGCCGACGCCCTCGCGGTCGGGTCGGTCATGGGCCTGGCCAGCGTGGTGACCCGGCTCGGTGTGGACCGGCTCGGCATCTGCCAGGCGACGCCGTGCCGCAACGCCTACCTCGACACCTCCTCCAACCGGTCGCGCCGCTACTGCTCCGAGCGGTGCGCCAGCCGGGCCAACGTGGCCGCCTACCGGGCGCGCAAGCGGGGCGCCTGACCGAAGCCCGCCCGAGTTCGACCGAGCGGGGGGGCCGGCCCGGTCAGGAGGCGGGTGCCGGGAAGCGCAGCGCGGGCCTGGGCCAGTAACGGAGCACGACCCTGCCGACGACGTCCTCCTCGGGCACGGCGCCGAAGTCCCAGCTGTCGCGGCGTCCGGGGGCCGACTGGTTGTCGCTCTCCAGCCACCAGCCGTCGCCGGTGTGCTGGAAGGCCCGCTTGACGATCAGCCCGTGCGGCCGCCTGGCGACCACCACGTCGCCCGGGCGTACGGGGGCGCCGAGCCGTACCAGCAGCCAGTCTCCCGGGCGCAACACGGGCAGCATCGAGTCACCCGAGACACACACCGCTGTGAGCACATCCCCCTCCGCACAGTGATTTCGAGACGAGTAAGGTCGGTCCTGGAACAGTGCTGTCACCAGCATTCCTAAGGAAGGATTCCGATGCTCGCACGACTGCTGCGACCCAGGCACGAGGCGTCCGCCCACTGCGACCTGCCGTGCGGGGTCTACGACCCGGCGCAGGCCCGCATCGAGGCCGAGTCGGTGAAGGCGATCATTAAGAAGTACGCCGAGAACGACGACCCGGTCTTCAGGACTCGCGCGCTGCTCATCAAGGAACAGCGGGCCGAGCTGGTCAAGCATCACCTGTGGGTGCTGTGGACCGACTACTTCAAGCCCCCGCACCTGGAGCAGTACCCCCAGCTTCACCAGCTCTTCTGGGACGCGACGAAGCTCGCCGGCGCCGCCGGGGCCAAGGGCACCGTCGACCCCTCGCTGGCCGACGACCTCCTCGCGAAGATCGACGAGATCGCCAAGATCTTCTGGGAGACCAAGGCCGCCTGAGCCGCGGAATCACGGCCCCGCACGGCCTCCACGGCCGCGCGGGGCCAGATCATCTCAAGGCCCATACAAACTCCATATTCGGTAGTACGGAATTTACGTGCAGTTACCTCCAAGGATCGCCACAATCAGCGCGTCCAGCCGGGGCAGCACCGCGCGAGTGGCGGTAGGTTGCAGTCAGCGGCACTCAGCCGGCTGAAGGGGCGAGGAGGAACGTGACCGAGGAAACCGAGACGCCTGCGGTGGATCTGACCGGGATTCGCGATGCTGTGAGTGTCCGGCTGCCCGCCGTGAGCGCCTACCTGTCCGTGCTGCGCACGGCAACCGCCGGGCTCGCCGCGCGGCTCGACTTCACCCTCGATCAGATCGAGGATCTGCGCATCGCCGTCGACGAGGCGTGCGCCATGTTGCTGCGGCACGCTGTGCCCGGAACGGACCTCCTCGCGGAGTTCGAGCTCACGGGCCAGGAGATGACCGTCCGCGTCGAGGTCAACACGATCGGCGTCAGCTCGCCCAACCGGGAGGACTTCGCCTGGATGGTGCTGACCGCGCTGGCGGACGACGTGGACGCCATCTCCGATCACGCCGACCACCTGGCGATCGTGCTGCGTAAGCGCCGGAGCACGGCGAGGCCGTCGTGATGACGGAAAGGACGAGTGCGATGACCTCCGGCGACTCGGCGGTGCCGGACCGCGTACGCGCGCGCACACTCTTCGCCGAGCTGTCGGAGCTCCCGCCGGACGACCCGAGGCGCCAGCGCATCCGCGACGAGCTGGTCGAGCTCCACCTGCCACTGGTGGAATACCTGGCCCGCCGCTTCCGCAACCGGGGCGAGTGGCTCGACGACCTCACGCAGGTCGCCACGATCGGGCTGATCAAGTCGATCGACCGCTTCGACCTCGCACGCGGCGTGGAGTTCTCCACGTACGCGACCCCGACCATCGTCGGCGAGATCAAACGGCACTTCCGCGACAAGGGCTGGGCGGTCCGCGTGCCGCGCCGTCTGCAGGAGCTGAAGCTCTCGCTCACCAAGGCGATAAGCGAGCTCTCGCAGCGGGAGAGCCGGGCGCCCACGGTCGCCGAGCTCGCCGTCCACCTGGGCATGAGCGAGGAAGAGGTCCTGGAGGGCCTGGAGTCGGCCAACGCCTACTCCACCGTGTCGCTCGACGCGCCGGACTCCGGCGACGACGACGCGCCCGCCGTGTCCGACTCGCTCGGCATCGTGGACGAGTCGCTGGAGGGCGTGGAATATCGGGAGTCGCTCAAGCCGCTGCTCGAGCGCCTGCCGCCGCGCGAGAAGCGGATCCTGCTGCTGCGTTTCTTCGGCAACATGACGCAGTCGCAGATCGCGACCGAGCTGGGGATCTCGCAGATGCACGTGTCCCGGCTGCTCGCCCGGACTCTGGCCCAGCTCCGCGAGGGCCTCACCGCCGAGGACTGATCGTCCGGCCCGGAAGGCCCGGAAGGCTCGGAAGGCTCGGGAGCCTCGGAAGGCCGGAAAGATCAGAGACGGACGACCGCGACGCCGCGCTCCCCCCGGCGGCGCCCGGTCAATGGCGAATTGCCGCCCCGCTGCCCGCTTGGTGCCTGTTCAGCGTGCGCCGTCCTCGCCCATGAGGGCGTGGGTGGAGGCCGGCGCGAGCAGCGCGACCAGAGCGACCGCCGCCGCGGCGATGAGCGGCACGCCGAACCCATACTGCGCGGACTGGATGAGGCTGATCGCCACCGGAAGCGCGAATATCTGCGTCACCACGGCCGGGCCCCGGCTCCAGCGCAGCACCTGCCACACGCCCCAGGCCACCCAGAGCAGCAGGGCGCCGCCGAGCACGCCGAAGCCGGCCACCGCGATGCTGGTGACCAGGTCGGTGGGTTTGCCGATCACGGTCTCGACGCCGACATAACCGCCCAAAGCGAGGGCGAGCAGGCCCTCCGCGGCCAGGACGACGGCGGCCACGGTCAGGGTGGCGGGGCGGTCGGCGGAACTGCTGATCACACCGCACAACCCTACCCGCAGACACCCGCGCCTCCGCCGGTGAGGCACCAGGGAGGCGTCACCCCGCACGAGCGGTAAACCGTTCGTTAACCTTCAGGCATGCGGGCACTCCTCCTCGTCAATCCCAAGGCGACCTCGACGCACCGGCGCACGCGGGACGTGCTGATCCGGGCGCTCGGCGCCGCCGTCGACCTGTCGGTCGAGGAGACCGCCTACCGCGGCCACGCGACCGCGCTCGCCGCCACCGCGCACGCCAAGGGCTTCGACGCGGTGGCGGTCCTCGGCGGCGACGGCACGATCAACGAGACCGTCAACGGCCTGCTGAACGCCCGGCCCGACGGCGGCGCGAACGAGCGGCCCGCGCTCATCGTGATCCCCGGGGGCAGCGCAAACGTCTTCGCCCGCGCACTCGGGCTGCCCAACAACCCGGTCGAGGCGACCGGCGCCGTGCTGGAGGCGCTACGCGAAGGACGCCGCCGCACCATCGGTCTGGGGCAGGCGATTTGGCACGACGAGGTTTCAGGTCCGGATCCGGGGGCAGGGGCGCCACCTGACCAGCAAAGGTCTAGATATTTCACATTTTGTGCTGGGCTGGGATATGACGCCGAAGTCGTCCGAGCCGTGGAGGGCCTGCGGAGCGCGGGGCATCGCGCGCTGCCCGCGCTCTACGTGAACACGACGGTCCGCCACTTCTTCGTGACGGACCGGCGGCAGCCGGCGATCCGGCTGACGCGTCCCGGCCGGCCGGCAGAGGACGGGATCTTCATGGCGATCGTGTCCAACACGTCACCGTGGACGTACGCCGGCACACGTCCGATCAACCCGACGCCGTGGGCCGGTTTCGAGACGGGGCTCGACATGCTGGGGCTCCGCAGGATGGGCCTGCCGGCCGTGCTCTCGCTCGTCCGGCAGATCATCGGCGAACACCGGGGGTTGCCGCGGGGTAAACACCTCGTTCAGCTGCATGACGAGGCCGAGTTCACGCTCCATGCCTCCCGCCCGGTCGCCTTCCAGCTCGACGGCGACTACCTGGGAGAACACGAGTGGGTGATCTTCCGCGCTATCCCGGACGCATTACAAGTCCTCGTCTAGCTTGTTACATGTAGTCATAGTGTGACGCATCCGACAGCCACAAGGGGCAAAACCTTCTCCCAAACCTCTTGTGTGGTGTTGGAACGGCTGAAAAGCTGAACTACGACGTCGGAACGTAGGACCTTTACGGAGACCACAGCCTCCGGAAGGTGCCCCGGCGAGCACGCGGACAAGCCCGGCCCCCACCCTGGATCCGGGTGATCGTTCGCATCAGCTAGTGAAAGAGTTCACAAAGTTGACGGCCAGAGGAGCCACGGAGGCTCCGCCTTACGAAGGAGTGGAACGCATGGACTGGCGCCACCGCGCTGCCTGCCGTGACGTGGACCCCGAGCTGTTCTTCCCGATCGGGAACACTGGTCCGGCGCTCATGCAGATCGAAGAGGCCAAGCAGGTATGCCGGCGATGCACGGTCGCCGAGTCCTGTCTCAAGTGGGCCCTCGAGTCGGGTCAGGACGCCGGAGTCTGGGGCGGGCTCAGCGAGGATGAGCGTCGCGCCCTGAAGCGTCGTACGGCTCGCGCCCGCGCCCGCGCCGCCGTCTGACTCCCCCGCCGCACGCGAACGCCTTCGGTGAATGCCTGTCACGGCATTCACCGGATCGCGGGGCAGCGGAGCCGGGCAGGGACTGCCGCGTAGCCTCCCGCCCACAGGGCCGTCTGTCCACCAACGCATCGCGTCCACTATGGCATCCCCCACACGGGTGCCGCACGGCGGGACCCCCTGTGGAGCCGCCCGCGCACCCGAGGGCCCCGCGGCCCGCGGGAGATCGAGGCCCAGGGGAATCAACCGGGGATCAGCTCGGCTGCACGGGAATGCTGAGGCTGACCTCGGTGCCTCCGCCGTCTCTCCCGGCCACACCAAGGCGGCCCGACAGTTCGCCGACGACCAGCGTGCGGACGATCTGAAGACCGAGGCTCCCCGTGGCCTCCAGGTCGAAGTCCTCGGGCAGGCCCTTGCCGTCGTCGGCCACCACGAACTCCAGCCGGTCGGCGTCCCGGGAGACGACGACCTGGACGTTCCCGGAGGAATGGGCGAACCCGTGCTCGACCGCGTTCTGCAGCAACTCGGTCAGCACCATCGCGATGGGGGTCGCGACCGCGGCGGGCAGCACGCCGAAGCTGCCGACACGTTTGATGGCCACCTGCGCGAGCGCCACCTCCGCCGTCATCGCGATGACCCGGTCGGCGATGTCGTCGAACTCGACCATCTCCTCCGGCATCTGGGCGAGGATCTCGTGGACGATCGCGATCGAGCCGACCCGCCGTACGGCCTCGTTCAGCGCCTCCTGGCCCTCGGGGTTGTTGAGCCGGCGCGCCTGGAGCCGCAGCAGCGCGGCCACGGTCTGCAGGTTGTTCTTGACCCGGTGGTGGATCTCGCGGATCGTCGCGTCCTTGGTGAGCAGCTCCCGCTCGCGCCGCCGCAGCTCGGTCACATCGCGGATCAGCACCAGCGCGCCGATGCGGCCCCCGCCGACGATCAGCGGGATCGCCCGTAGCTGCACGACCGTGCCGCCGTTCTCCACCTCGGTCTCACGGGGGGCCCGCCCGCTGGCGACGAGCATCAGGTCCTCGTTGATCGGCTCGTCGGAGTAGCAGAGGGCGGCGGTCGTCTTCCCCAGGTCCGCCCCCACCAGATCGGCGTGCAGGCCGAGCCTGCGGTAGGCCGACAGCGCGTTGGGCGAGGCGTAGGTGACCCGCCCGGCCTTGTCCAGGCGGAGCAGGCCGTCGCCCACCCGGGGCGATCTGACCAGGATCGGCTCCGCCTCCGCGAAGGGGAACCTGCCCTCGGCGACCATCTGCGCCAGATCGGACGCGCTCTGCAGGTAGGTCAGCTCAAGGCGGGACGGCGTGCGCGCCGACGACAGGTTGGTCGAGCGCTGGATGACCCCGATGATCGGGCCGTCCCTGTCGCGCCGCACCGGGATCGTCTCCTCGCGCACCGGAACACCGCTGGACCAGTCGGGGTCGCCCTCCCTGCAGATGCGGTTCTCGGTCCAGGCCACGTCGATCAGCGGCCGCTCCCCGACCGCGATGGACATGCCCACGACGTCGTCGTGATAGACGGTGGGCCCGGTCGTGGGCCGCATCTGGGCCACCGCCACCCACCTCGTGCCGCCCTGGTCGGGCACCCACAGAATGAGGTCGGCGAACGACAGATCGGCCAGCAACTGCCAGTCCGAGACCAGCGAGTGGATCCAGTCGACGCCGGCGGGATCGAGTGCGGTGTGACGCGACACCAGGTCGCTGAGAGTCGGCACGACTGCATGATGCGCCGCCGTCCGGGTCGAAAGCGAATCGACCATCGCCACCTGGCAAGATGCACCTCATGACAGGGCCGTTGGACAGACTGCGCGCGGCCGCCGCCGAGCGGGAGGCGGCGGGCCTGCGCCGCGTTCTCCGTCCGCGCACGCCCGGCCACGACGGCCTGCTCGACCTGGCCTCCAACGACTATCTGGGGCTCTCGCGGGACGAGCGGCTCGTCGAGGCGGCCGTACGGGCCACCAGGGAGTGGGGAGCAGGCTCGACGGGGTCACGTCTGGTCACCGGCTCCACCCGGCTCCACGCCGAGCTGGAGGACCGGCTCGCCGCGTTCACCGGAGCGGCCGGGGCCCTGGTGTTCTCCTCGGGCTATCTCGCCAACCTCGCGGCGGTCGCCGCCCTCGGGCGGGGCGGTCTGATCGTCTCGGACGCCGGCAACCACGCCTCGATCGTGGACGCCTGCCGGCTGTCGCGGTCGCGGGTCGTGGTGACGCCGCACGGGGACGCGGAGGCGGTGGACAAGGCCCTGGCCGGGCGTGCCGAGGAGCACGCCCTCGTCGTCACCGACGCCGTCTTCTCCGTCGACGGCGACCTCGCGCCGCTGCGCGCCCTCCACAAGGCCGCCGTACGGCACGGCGCGCTGCTGGTGGTGGACGAGGCCCACGCGCTCGGCGTGGTGGGCGACCACGGCAGGGGCGCCGTGCACGCGGCGGGCCTCGCCGGCTGTGCGGACATTGTGAGAACCGTCACGTTGTCGAAGTCTCTCGGATCACAGGGCGGCGCGGTTCTGGGCGCCCCCGAGGTGATCGGCACGCTCGTGGACACCGGCCGGTCGTTCATCTTCGACACCGGCCTCGCCCCGACCTGCGCCGGTGCCGCCCTGGCCGCTGTCGATATCCTGGAAAGCGCCGCTGACCTGCCCGGACGCGCCCGTTCGAGAGCCGGGGAACTGGCCGCGCTGGCCCGCGAGCTCGGCCTGGAGACGGCCGATCCGGCGGCCGCCGTCGTGCCGGTCGTGCTCGGCTCGCCCGGGCTCGCCCTGTCGGCGGCAGCCCTGTGTGCGGAACTCGGGGTCCGCGTGGGATGCTTCCGCCCACCGTCGGTGCCTCGGGGCCGGTCCTGTTTGCGGTTGACCGCGAGGGCCGATTTGGGGTCCGATGATCTCGCGGTGGTCCGGGGTGCGCTCACCGCTGTGGCCCAGTTGACGATGTTGCCTGAGTTGGGCGATGTGGCCGAGTTGAGGGTGGACAGGTGACGGAGCACAGCGAGGACTCTCCCCGGGTTCCGAAGTACTACGACGTGAAGCGCAGTCTTCTGGAGCTCACCAAGAGCCTGCCCGCGGGCAGCGCGCTCCCGCCCGAGCGCGCCCTGGCGGTGCGCTTCGAGACATCCCGGACGACGGTCCGGCAGGCGCTCTCGGAGCTCGTGGTCGAGGGGAGGCTGCTGCGCATCCAGGGCAAGGGCACGTTCGTCGCCCAGCCCAAGGTCGCCCAGGTCCTGCAGCTCACCTCCTATACCGGTGACCTGCGCACGGTCGGCCTGGAGCCGGACACCAAGATCCTCGACATCAGCTACATCACGGCCGACGAGGCGCTCGGGCGGCGGCTGGCCATCAACCCCGGCAGCCGGGTCCTGCGGATCCACCGCCTGCGCCTGGCCAACGGCGAGCCGATGTCCATCGACACCACGCACCTGTCCGCCCGCAGGTTCCCCCGCCTGCGGCGCGAACTGGAGGTGCACTCCTCCCTGTACGAGACGCTGCACAACGCCTACAACGTGCGGCTGACCGACGCCGAGGAGGTCATAGAGACCGTGCTCGCCACGCCGTACGACGCCCAGGTGCTGGGCGTGGACGTCGGCCTGCCCATGCTGCTGCTGACCCGGCACGCCTTCGACGCCGACGGCAACCCGGTCGAGTACGCCCAGTCGCTCTACCGCGGCGACCGCTACAAGTTCGTCACCCGCCTCCGCCGCCCCTGATCATGTCTCCCGCCTCGCGGGCGGTCAGGCTCTACCCTCGCGGGCATGAGTGTTCTCGTTGTGACAGGGACGGACACCGGGGTCGGGAAGACGGTGGTGACGGCCGCGGTGGCCGTCCTGGCCCTTGAGCGGGGCGCTACGGTCGCGGTGGTGAAGCCGGCGCAGACCGGGGTGGCGGCCGGGGAACCGGGGGACCTCGACGAGGTGATCCGCCTGTCGGGGGTGACGACGACCTTCGAGATGGCGCGGTATCCCGATCCGCTCTCCCCCGCCGCGGCGGCCCGCGTCTCCGGCATGCCGCCGCTGTCGCTCACGTCGGCGGCGGCGCGGATCGAGGAGCTGGCCGAGTCGCACCGGCTGGTCCTCGTCGAGGGCGCCGGGGGCCTGCTGGTCCGCTACGACGAGGAGGGCGGCACGCTCGCCGACCTGGCGCGGCGGCTGCACGCCCCCGTCCTCGTGGTGACGCGCGCCGCCCTGGGCACGCTCAACCACACGGCGCTGACGCTCGAAGCCATGGCGGGCCGGGGCCTCGACCCGGCGGGCGTGGTGATCGGGTCGTGGCCGGCCGATCCGGGGCTCGCCGAGCGGTCGAACGTCGCCGACCTGGAGATGCTCGCCGCCCGGCCGCTGTCGGGCGCGCTGCCGGAGGGCGCGGGCACGCTCGGCCGGGAGGCGTTCGCCCGCACCGCCCACGCCGGGCTCGCGCCCACCCTCGGCGGCATGTTCGACCCGGCCGCGTTCCGCTCGACCTTTAAGCTGCCCCTGTGACAGGAGTGACGCCGAGGACCCAGGGGAGTGCCGCGTGACGACCGACATCCTGGAGATCGCCCGCGTTCGGGTTCTGGACGAGGGCAGGGGTCTCGACGCGGCCCAGGCGCTCGAGTGCCTGACGCTGCCCGACGAGCGCCTGCCCGGCCTGCTCGCGCTGGCGCACGAGGTGCGGATGAAGTGGTGCGGTCCCGAGGTCGAGGTGGAGGGCATCGTCTCGCTGAAGACCGGCGGTTGCCCGGAGGACTGCCACTTCTGCTCGCAGTCCGGCCAGTTCTCCTCGCCGGTGCGCGCGGCCTGGCTCGACATCCCCTCGCTCGTCCGGGCGGCCGTCGAGACGGCCGCGACCGGGGCGACGGAGTTCTGCATCGTCGCGGCCGTACGCGGACCCGACCCGCGGCTGATGGACCAGGTGCGCGAGGGCGTCAAGGCGATCCGCGAGGCGGTCGACATCAACGTGGCCTGCTCCCTCGGCATGCTCACCCAGGCGCAGGTGGACGAACTGGCCGAGATGGGGGTCCACCGCTACAACCACAACCTGGAGACCGCCCGGTCGCACTTCCCCCGCGTGGTCACCACGCACACCTGGGAGGAGCGCTGGGACACCTGCCTCATGGTTCGTGAGGCGGGCATGGAGCTGTGCTGCGGCGGCATCGTCGGCATGGGAGAGACGCTGGAGCAGCGGGCCGAGTTCGCCGCCCAGCTGGGCGAGCTGGCGCCCGACGAGGTGCCGCTCAACTTCCTCAACCCCCGACCGGGCACGCCGTTCGCCGACCAGCCCCTCCTACCGGGCACCGAGGCGCTGAAGACGATCGGCACGTTCCGCCTCGCCCTGCCGCGTACGATCCTGCGCTACGCCGGGGGCCGCGAGCTCACCCTGGGCGACCTCGGCACGAGGGACGGCATGCTGGGCGGCGTCAACGCCATCATCGTCGGCAACTACCTGACCACCCTGGGCCGCGCGCCCGAGCGCGACCTGGAGCTGCTCGCCGGCCTCAGGATGCCCATCAAGGCGCTCTCCCAGACCCTCTGACGCCCACTCGCGGGCGACCGGCTGGAATCCCAGCCTGCGGGGGCGGAGTAGCCGCGGCGACACCGGGCATCAGCGGGAGTGACCGAGGTTCTCCTGTGGCTGGAGGGCATCGGCCGTCCCCTGTTCCGAAGGGAGTGTCGAGGTGCTGCCCGGCGCGCGACAGGGCATGACTTCTGAAACACCCCCAAAGTGACCGACTGGTAGGTTTCACCGTATGGAGTCCCCCAAACACGCAGGCGACATCGCCGTCGCCGTCTCCCAGGCCTACGGCGTGGACACGATGTTCACGCTGTCCGGTGGGCACGTCTTCCCCCTGTACGACGGGGCCGTCCATCAGAACATGCGCATCCTGGACGTGCGCCACGAGCAGAGCGCGGTGTTCGCGGCCGAGGCGACGGCCCGGCTCGCCCGCAAGCCCGGCCTCGCCGTGCTCACGGCCGGCCCCGGCGTCACCAACGGCGTCTCGGGGGTCGCGACCGCCCACTTCAACGGCTCCCCGGTCGTCGTGCTCGGCGGGCGCGCCCCGCGCTCCCGCTGGGGCTCCGGGGCGCTGCAGGAGATGGACCATCCGCCGCTGTTCGCGCCCATCACCAAGCTCGCCTTCACCGGGTCGGGTGCGGACTCCATCGGGCAGGACGTCGAGATGGCCTTCAGGACCGCCCTGGCCCCGCACCGCGGCCCGGTGTTCCTGGACGTCTACATGGACGACCTGTTCTCCCCGTCGCCCGAGTACATGTCGGAGACGCTGACCCCGTCGCCCCTCGAGCCCGACTCCGAGGCCCTCGCCGGCATCGCGCGGCTGCTCGCCGAGGCCGAGCGCCCGGTGCTCGTGCTCGGCTCCGACGTCTGGATGGAGCGCGCCGAGGAGGCCGCGCGCGACTTCGCCGAGGAGTGGCGCCTGCCCGTCGTCCCGAACGGCCAGGGCCGCGGCATCCTGCCCTCCGGGCACGAGTTGCTGGTCACCCGCGCCCGGGGCGTCGCCTTCGGCCAGGCCGACCTCGTCATCGTCGTCGGCACCCCGCTCGACTTCCGGCTCGCGTACGGCTGGTTCGGCGGCAAGGAGGGCGCACCGCTCGCCAGGGTCGTGCACATCGCCGACGCGCCCTCGCAGCTCGCCACGCACACCGGCCTGTCCGGCTCGGCCGCCGGCGACCTGTCGGTCATCTTCTGGGGCCTGTCGGCCGCCTGCGGGGCCGCCGGGGTGAACCCCAAGGCGTACGAGCCGTGGGTGAGCAGGCTGAGCGAGGCCGCGGCGGCGGCGATCGCCGGGGACGCCCCCCTGCTGGAGTCGGACGCCGACCCGATCCACCCGATGCGCATCTATGGCGAGCTGAACAAGGTGCTCGCCGACGACGCGGTCGTCATCGGCGACGGCGGCGACTTCGTCTCCTACGCCGGCAAGTACGTCGAGCCGCGCAGGCCCGGCAACTGGCTCGACCCCGGCCCGTACGGCTGCCTCGGCACCGGGCTCGGCTACTCCATCGCGGCACGTCTCGCGCGGCCGTCGTCGCAGGTCGTGCTGCTGCTCGGCGACGGCGCGGCGGGCTTTTCACTGATGGACGTCGACACGCTGGTCCGCCACCGCCTGCCGGTCGTCATGATCTGCGGCAACAACGGCATGTGGGGCCTGGAGAAGCACCCCATGCAGATGCTGTACGGCTACGACGTGGCGGCCGAGCTCCAGCCGCAGTGCCGTTATGACCAGGTCGTGACCGCGCTCGGCGGCGGCGGGGAGCTCGTCACGTCGCCGGACGAGATCGGCCCGGCGCTGCGCCGCGCCTTCGACTCCGGCGTGCCCTACCTGGTGAACATCGCCACCGACCCGGCGATCGCCTACCCGCGCAACACGACCGGGGTGTAACGACGGGGTGTGACCACCGGCGGAGCCCCGCGTACGTCCGTCGCGCGGGGCTCCCGTCCGGCCTGCCTCAGGACGCCGCGGGAGAGCGGCTCCCGCCCACGCTGGGCGACGGGCTGGGCGAGGGGGGCGGGCAGTCCTTCTTCACGGTGAATGTGACCGCCGTGCCCTCCTTGACCATCGTGTTCGCGGCCGGCTTCTGGTTGACGACCGTTCCCTTGCAGTCCCCCTCGCCGTCGTAGGCGGGCTTCGGGCTGAGACCCAGCATGTTGAGGCGCGCCAGCGCGGAGCTCTCGGGCAGGCCCTTGAGATCGGGCACCTTGACGAGGCCCTTCGTCTGGCTCGGCGAGGGCGTCGGGGAGGCGGTGGGGCTCGGTGTCGGGCTGGGAGTAGGGCTCGGCGTGGGGCTCGGCTTCCTCGTCCTGGGAGGCGGGCTCGGCTGCGTCACCGGCACCTCGTGGGACGGGCTCGCGGAGGGCCGCGGGTTGCGGGTCCGTGTCGCGCTCGGGGACGGGTCAGTGGTGGCCACCGTCAGGGACGGAGCGGGCGACTCGGCGACGCCCGGCCCGGCCGAGGCCATGTTGATGCCGAGGACGGCCAGACCGCCGACGACGGCGAACGCGGCCACACCGGCCGCGACGGGCAGCCCCTTGCCGCTCTTGGACCGCTGCGCCGCGCGCCGCGCCGTACGGGAGCCCTGCTGCTGCGCGGAGGCGACGGTCGTCGGCGGCACGGCCGGGGCGTCGTTCCACGACTCCCGCGTGACGCGGTAAGTGGCGCCGGTGGCCGGCACGGCCTCCTGCCCGCCCTGGTAGGGGTGTGCCTGGGTGGCCGCGCCCGTGGGCGGAGGCAGGGCCCCCATGCCGGTGGAGGCCGGGGCCCCCGTGACGCCCTGCGGGCCGTATCCCCCTCCGGCGAGACCCTGCGGGCCATAGCCGGGCGCGGCGTCCGGGAGCACGGCGCCGGGCATCGCGGCACCGGGAGGCAGCACCGACTGCCGGGCGGCCTGGCTCATCGCGGCGGCGGACGGCCAGCGGCGCGCCGGATCCTTCGACATGGCCCGTTCGACGATGGCCCGGACGGCGGGCGGCACGTCCGGCGGCAGCGGCGGCGGCTCCTCGCGGATGTGCTTGAGCGCGATCGTCACCGGCGAGTCGCCGTCGAAGGGACGCTGCCCGGCCAGGCACTCGTACGCCACCACGCCCAGCGCGTAGATGTCGACGGCGGGCGTGACCGGAGCGCCCTCGGCCTGCTCCGGCGCGCAGTAGGCCGCGGTGCCGAGCACCATTCCGGCGTCGGTGAGGCGGCTGCCCTGGTCGGCGCGGGCGATGCCGAAGTCGGTCAGCACCAGCGTGCCGTCGGACCGCACCAGCAGGTTGCCCGGCTTGACGTCCCGGTGCACGATCCCCCGCTCGTGCACGGCCTGGAGGGCGGAGGCCGCCTGCGCGATGAGCTCCATCGCGGGCTCGGCGCCGATGCGGCCGAGGCGCATCAGCAGGCGGTCGAGCGGCTCGCCGTCGACGAACCGCATGACAAGGTACGCGGTGGACCCGTCGCCGGGGACCTCGGTGACCCCGTAGTCGTAGACGTCGACGACACCGGGGTGGTTGATGGTCGCCATCGCGCGCGCCTCGCCCTGGAAGCGGACGGCGAATCCAGGGTCGTCGAGACGACCGGGGAGAAGCACCTTGACGGCGACGGTACGCGCGAGGACGGTGTCCTCACCACGCCATACCTCGCCCATGCCCCCGGCGCCGAGCCGGGCGTCCAACCGGTAACGCCCAGCCAGGGTCATACCTTGGGCCACCATTTGCGCCCCGTACCCCCTAAGTCAATCGACCCCCGAAGGTGTCCAACAAAGCAGGTTCGTGTCGCGGGTTGATAACGACAACTTCACGGAACCCTGTACGCGTAAGGGATCCAGGCTCGGGGGATCGAAGGTCGAGCCTACCTGTTACCCGCCCGTACTACCGTGCACCGAGCACCGTGCCGTCCAGTTCCTGGGCGTGACCTGGACGATCATGCGGCGGCGGCAGTGCGGGCAGTAACGCGGTGGCTCCATCGCCCTGGCGGCCAGACAGGCCGCGTGATCACCGCTGCAGGCCGGACGGCCGCAGTGATCGCAGTAGAGGTCCACAGTGCACCACCTTAACCGCTGCCCGCCTCGGCCGCCCGGAAAGCAAATGGAGTCCCCGCTGCCATCTAAGACGCTTCCGGGCCCCGTTTAGTTGCCTCCGGCCTCCGCAGGCACCGGGGAGCGACGACCCAATAGGCTGACCCGCATGAGTGTTGCTCCAGGTCTGCGCGCCGAGGTCCTCATCATGGTGGAGCGCTCGGACACGGCGATCCGGGTCGGCAGCGGCGACGTGCCGGTGCTGGGCACGCCGCGGCTGCTGTCGTTCGCCGAGGGAGCCACGGTCAAGGCCGTCCAGCATCAGCTGGAGCCGGGGCAGACCACGGTGGGGACCAGGGTGCTGATCGAGCACCGGCTGCCCAGCCCGGTCGGGATGCACGTCGAGATCGGCGTCGAGCTCACGGAGGTGGACGGCAGGCGGCTCGTCTTCGCCGTCAGGGCCGTCGACAAGACCGGCGCCCTGGTCGCCACGGGCACGATCGAGCGGGTCGTCGTCGACCGGGAGCGGTTCCTCTCCCGTCTCTGAACATCCCGTCTCCGAACGTCCGTCTCCGAACATCCCGTCTCCGAACGCCCGGCCCGCGCTACTCGATGACGGCGATCAGGTCTCCCTCCTGGACGACGTCACCCTCGTTCACGTGGAGCTTCGAGACGGTCCCGGCGTCCTCGGCGACGACGGGGATCTCCATCTTCATCGACTCCAGAATCACCAGGGTGTCGCCCTCTTCGACGACCCCGCCCTCGCTCACGAGGATCTTCCAGACGTTCGCCACCATTTCGGCGCGCACCTCGGCCACCCGGGCACTCCCCTCAACGTAATTCAGCAGATCAGGCTTTTCTCATCCGGGAGACCAGCCCGGTGTCGTAGTTCCCGCTCACGAACTCGGGATGGTCGAGCAACTCGGCGCAGAACGGCAGGTTGTTCTTCGGGCCCTCGATGCGGAACGCGGCGACCGCCTCCCGGCCCCGCTCCAGCGCCTCCTCGCGGGTGGCGCCGGCGACACAGAGCTTGGCCATCAGCGGATCGTAGAACGGCGTGACGGTGTTGCCCGCCGCATATCCCGAGTCGATGCGCACTCCCTCACCCGCCGGCTCCTCCCACACGCCGATCTTGCCAGGACCCGGCAGGAACCTGCGGGGGTCCTCGGCGTAGACGCGGAACTCTATCGCGTGGCCGTTGACGCGCGGTTCGAGGGAGTAGGTCTCACCGGCCGCGATCCGGATCTGGTGCTCCACGAGGTCGAGACCGGTGACCAGTTCGGTGACGGGGTGCTCCACCTGGAGCCGGGTGTTCATCTCCAGGAAGACGAAGTCCTGGGCGTCCGCGTCCACCAGGCACTCCACCGTGCCCGCGCCGCGGTAGGCCACGGCCTCGCCCGCCCGTACGGCCGCCGCGAGCATCCGCTCGCGCAGCTCCGGGGACACGCCGGGGGACGGGCTCTCCTCCACGACCTTCTGGTGACGCCGCTGGACGGAGCAGTCGCGCTCGCCCAGGGCGACCACGGTGCCGTCGGCGAGGCCGAGGATCTGCACCTCGACGTGCCTGGCCCGCTCGATGTAGCGCTCGAGCAGGATGGCCGGCTCGCCGCCGAAGCGGGCCGCCGCCCTGCAGGCCTGCTCGAACGCCTTGGCCAGCGACTCGGCGTCGCGCGCCACGCCCATGCCGATCCCGCCGCCCCCGCCGGCCGCCTTCACCATCACGGGGAACCCGATCTCCTCGGCGGCCCGCTCGGCCTGCGCGAGGTCGGAGACCGGCTCCCTGGTGCCGGCGGCGACCGGCACGCCCGCGGACTCCATCAGGTTGCGGGCGTTGATCTTGTCGCCCATCTGCTCGATGGCCTTGGGGTCCGGGCCGATCCAGGCGAGACCGGCGTCGATCACCGCACGGGCGAACGCGGCGTTCTCCGCGAGGAACCCGTATCCGGGGTGAATCGCCTGCGCGCCGGTCGTACGGGCGGCCTGGAGGACCTTGTCGACGTCGAGGTAGCTCTGGGCCGGGTTCGCGGGACCGAGCAGCACGGCGTCGTCGGCCTCACGCACGAACGGCAGGTCGGCGTCCGCCTCGGAGTGGACCGCGATGGCGCGCAGCCCCATGCCCCGCACCGTACGGATGATCCGGCGGGCGATTTCACCACGATTGGCGACGAGAACTGAGTCGAGCACGCACTCAACTCTAGGGTGATCCCCCGCTCCGTCCCCCCGCCCCTTCCGACTGAACGCGGGGGCCGAATCTGTAGGGTCGCCACAACGACGACGGGCCCGGCGCGCCGCTGGAGACGTTTCGATGCAACGTCTGCTACAAGCGTGTGACGAGCACGAGCCGGTCGACGACGCGCGCCATCGCCTCCACCACGCCGGGGTCGTAGGCCGATCCCCCGTCGAGGCGCAGCCGCTCCAGCGCCGCCGCCGCGCGGTCCCTGTCGGTCGATCCGCCCACCAGGTCGTCGTACGCGTTGGCGGCCTTGATGATGCGGCTGGCGATGGGCGGCGACTCGCCGAGCGTCTCGCACTGCCGCCGGACGATCTCCGCGACGCCGTGGAGGACGCCGGTCTTCCTGATCACCTCGGCGCCCAGCTCGGCGATCCGCCGCGCCTGCGCGGGGTCGGCCAGCACGGTCGCGCCGCCGGGGATCGGGTCGCGCAGCGACAACTGGCCGATGTCGTGCATGAGCGCGGCATATTCCAGCTCCAGCAACTGCGGCTCGGCCATGCCCAGCTCCCGGCCGATGGCCACCGACAGCTGGCTGACGCGGCGCGAGTGGCCCGGCTCGACATAGCCGCCGACCTCGGTGACCCGGCTCAGCGCGCGCACGGTCTGCAGGTAGGTCGCCCGGATGCCGGCGTACTTGCGGAACGCCACCTGGGTGACGAGCAGCGGCGCGGCGAACGCGGGCAGCGCGGTCATGTCCATGCTGTGCGAGGCGAGCGCGAGCAGGATGCCCGATGCCGCGACGGCGGCGCCGAGCGGCGCGCCCATCCTGATCTCGTCCCGTACGGCCACGCCGAACGCGGTCCTGACCTGGTCGGCCCGGAGCATGGCCGCGATCACCACGTCTGCCACGAGCATGACCGTCACGAGCACGGCCATCACGCCGAGCGCCGGCCACCAGTTGCCGTGCCGGTCGGTGTCCCGCGCGAGCTCCCCCAGCGGGCCGCTGAGCGGCCGGTAGGCGAAGGCGAGCAACGACCCGGCGAGCAGGCGCCGGGCCATCGCGTCGAGACGCGGCGGCCGGCCGACCGCCAGGTGCGGCAGCCCGCCCGCGATCATGCCGACCGCCATCACCGCCACGACCTGCAGGGCCGAGTGGTTCGCCGGCCGTCCGCCGACGTCGAGCAGCAGGGCGTATCCGAGGGAGGCGGCAGTCGAGATCGGGGCGACCTCGCGGTTGCCCGGCATCGTGAGCCGGGCCAGCTCCCCGGCCGCGATGAGCGCGCCGAAGCCGATGGCGACCCGCGCGTCGCTCAGGCCCACCGCGGCGGTGTGAGCGATCCCCGCCACGGTCAGCATCCCGGCGGCGCAGATGAGCAGGAGCTGGCCAGAGTCGAGCCCCCCGGGCCTGGCCGTCAGCCGACGCTCTCTCACCGCTCCGACACCACCTGGATGGGCGTCGTCGGGTCGTCGTGGTCCTTCACGGTGGTCTCCACGGCGGCGTCGTCCAGGGGGACGGGCACCGGTTGCGCCATGTCCCAGCCGTGCCGGTCGAGCGCCTTGACGAACGCGCACACCATGTCGGGGTCGAACTGGGTCCCGGCGTTCTTGCGCAGCTCCGCCACCGCGAACTCGATCGACTTGGCCTTCCGGTAGGAGCGGTCGGAGGTCATGGAGTCGAACGCGTCGGCCACCGCGATGATCCGGGCGAACTCGGGGATCTCCGAGCCGGCCAGGCCCATCGGATAGCCCTTGCCGTCATGTCGTTCATGGTGGTGCATGATCCCGGCGAACGCCTCGTCGAGGAAGTCGATGCCCCGCACGATCTCCAGCCCGCGCATCGGGTGGAGCTGGATCGCGGCGTACTCCTCCTCGGTCAGGCGGCCGTCCTTCTGCAGCACCTTGGTCGGCACGCCGAGCTTGCCCACGTCGTGGAGCATGCCCGCGTAACGGATCGCGCGCAGCCGCTCGGTGCCCATCCCGATCTCTTCGGCGATCATCGAGGACGCCGCGGAGACCCGCGTGCAGTGCCCGCGCGTGTAGTAGTCCTTCGTCTCCACCGCCTGGCACAGCGCCGCGATGGTCGCGTCGTACGCCCGCTGCTCGGCGTGGTAGTGCCCCAGCGCCCACCGCGCCACGAACAGCGGCAGCAGCACGAGCACGGCCGAGATCGACTGCACCGTCGACCACAGGGCCGCGATCAGCAGGCCGAAGGTGGCGAACCCGACGTAGGAGCTCAGGAACTGCACCGTCGCGCGGAACGACACCTGGTCTCTGTGCACCGCGGACGCCAGCCGCAGGATGACCGCGGTCAGCGCGAAGTTGACGGCCACGAAGACCACCGTCGCCGCGGCGTACGGCACGAGGATGGCCGGGAAGTCGGAGGGCTCCGGCAGCGTGGCCCGTCCCCCCGCGCTCTCGTACGCCCACCCGGCGGCGTACCCGCACAGCGCGTACTGCGCGCCGTTGAACAGCCGTTTCACCATCGGCAGGCCGGGGCGCACACTCACGACGGCGGCCAGCCCGACCAGGGCCGCACCCACCGGGCCGACCAGCACCACGGCGGCCAGCGCGGCGGAGAAGCTCACCGACATCGCGACGTGCGGCACGTTGAGCAGCGTCGGCACCGACTCGCAGAGCAGGAAGAGCAGCGCCAGGACGAGAAGCGCCGACCAGTCCTCCGCCACGAGCCCGTGATGCGAGAGAAGACCACGCGTGATCACGAGACCCGCGGTTCCGACGAGTGCGACGAAGTAGACCCTGGCGGGCCACGGCAGTTCCCGCATGGCGGCCACCTTGAATGCGGTTCGGACCCGTGGGCCGATCCTGCCGGACCGGCCCACGGGCAGTGACTACGTCCAGGAGATCCCCGGGGTGCCGGCCGCGAGACCGGCCAGAGCCACCACCGGAGTGAGCAGCGCCAGCGCCACTATCAGCCTGACGACGGTCTTCCCAAGCATTGCGCCGCCTCCACGTCGATGTCGCACTCAGGCTACAGAAGGGCCGACCGCCGGTCCGGGATGTCGCGACCATCGCAGCCAAACCGTAACCAAGCCATCACACCGCGTGCAATTGCACCGGTATGTCGGTGCCGTTTCAGGGGGTCATCCGGGCCATGAGCCGACGGACGTCGTCGTCCACTTCGGCCTGGAGCATGCCGTTGTCGACGCCGGGCGTGCAGCCGTACCGGACGTGCACACCCGCGGGCGGCCCCTCGGCGTATCCGAAGACCAGCCGGTAGGCACGGTGGTCCGCCTCCGGGCCTCCCTCCTGGCACCCGTGCTCGCTCGGCTCCGTGTCCAGGTCGTTGAGCGCCGCCGCGAGGTCCCGGGCCGCCGCCACGCCGTGCTCCCGCCTGGGCGGCCGCTTCTCGCCCTCGTCCCGGCATACCAGGACCCACTGCGGACCCTCCGGGACCATGGTGTCCTGCCGGCCCCGGCGGTCGTTGACGGCCCGGCAGGGGTCGTCGGGCCGCGGCATCCGCCACGCGCCCTCCCGGTAGGCGGTGGTCAGGGCCTTCCCGACGTACGAGCGGGTCCGCACTGTGCCGTTCGTCGTCGTGACGCAGGAGTTCACCTCCTCGGCGCTGCCCACCCACAGCGCCGAGCCGTCGGCGTACGCGAACCGGACCAGGTAGTTCGTCATCGGCCCGCCCATCAGCGTGCACAAACCATCGGCCTTGCCGGTGGTCACCGGCAGATACGCGAGGTCGCGGGCCATCACCGCCGCCTGGTCCGTCAGCGTCCGCGACCCGCCCAGCCGTTCGCCGCCCGGGTCGGTGTTGACGCCGGGATAGGCGCAGACCAGCGCGCGGACCGGCGAGCCGGGCACCAGCGACTCGTCCGCGCCGTCCACGTCCACGGCGTCCGGCACCCAGGCGCCGACGCCCTCCCCGCCCCAGCGCTGCGGGCACGCGTCCGGCACCGCCTTCGGCTCCGCAGCGCACCCGGCCAGTACGGCTCCCGCGCACACGGCAGCGGCGACGAGAACGACGATCGGGCGCAGGCGCATCACATCGCTGAGACGTCCGCCGTGGACGGCCGGTTCACGGCCGGTGGTGGCCGAAGCCGGTCAGACGAGTGCCTGGCGGGCCCATTCGACGGTGGCCTTGAGGCCCGTGGGCAGGTCGTGCCGGGGACGCCAGCCAAGGGCCTCGTACGCCGGGGCGGGGTCGACGGCCATCGCGGGCAGGTCGCCCAGGCGAGGCGGCTCGAAGCCCGGCTCGTCGGGCGCTCCGGCCGCCGCGGCGATCAGGCGGTGCAGCTCGCGGTCGGTGGTCTGGACGCCGGTGCCGAGGTTGATCCGGCGCCCGTCGCCCTGCGGCCCGCAGGCGCGGGCGAAGCCGTCCACCACGTCCTCCACGAAGACGTAGTCACGCGTCTGGGAGCCGTCGCCGAACACGACCGTGGGCTTTCCCGCGAGCAGGGCGTCGGTGAAGATGGCGACCACCCCGGCCTCGCCCTCGGGCGACTGGCGCGGCCCGTAGACGTTCGACAGCACGAGCGTGGTGTATTCGAGCCCGTACAGCGCCCGGTAGGTGGCGAGGTACAGCTCACCACTGAGCTTGGAGGCGGCGTACGGCGAGCGGGGATCGGCGGGGGCGTCGCCGGGCACCGGGATCACGGCCGGCCTGCCGTAGACGGCGACGGAGGAGGCGTAGACGATCTTGCGGGCTCCAGCGCGGCGCGCGGCCTCCAGGACGTTCACCGTGCCCTCGACGTTGACCCTGGCGTCGGTCACCGGGTCGGCCACGCTCCTGCGCACGCTGATCTGCGCGGCGAGGTGACAGACGACCTCCGGCCGCCAGCGCTCCGCGAGCTCGGCCAGCGCGGGGTCGCGCACGTCCATGACGTGCAGGGGGGCGTCGGGATTGCGCATGTGGCCGGACGACAGGTCGTCCACCACCGCGACCTCGTGGCCGTCCGCCAACAGCCGATCGACGAGGGTGGACCCGATGAACCCCGCCCCGCCCGTGATCAGTGCCCGCATGTCCCCGTCCTTCCCCGCCCGTAACGGAAGATCCTAACGAGCATTGCCCCGGCACGGCCCGGTCACGCCCCCACGGTGGAGACACGGCCGGCGGCGGCGGCAGGGCGCGGCGAAAAGACGCGCCGGCCTCAGCCTCCCACAACCGGCGAACGAGCCCGGACCAGTCCTGTGCTACTCCACCATCTGGGCGCGTACCTGCGCGATCCGGGTGAGCACCTTGCTGCGCAGGTCGTGCGGGACGGGGTCGCACCCGCAGTGCTTGGCCACGAGCCGCTTGACGGCCTCCTCGAGCCCGTACTCCTCCAGGCAGGGGGAGCACTCGTCGAGGTGCTTCCTGATCACGGCGATGCGGTCGTTGTCCAGCTCACCGTCCAGGTAGGTGTACACCCGGTCGAGCACCTCGCTACACGGGGTGTCGTGGTGTTTCCCGCAGCTCATCGCTCCTCCTCGCCAAGCGTCCCGCCGAGACCCGCGCCGCGGGAGTCCGACCGCACGAGGCCGCGCTCGCGCGCGTAGTCCTCAAGCTGGTTGCGCAGCTGCCGGCGGCCACGGTGAAGGCGCGACATCACGGTCCCGATGGGCGTGCCCATGATGTCGGCGATCTCCTTGTACGGGAAGCCCTCGACGTCCGCCAAATAGACGGCGATGCGGAACTCCTCGGGGAGCGCGGCGAGAGCGTCCTTCACGTCACTGTCGGGAAGGTGCTCGAGCGCCTCGATCTCGGCCGACTTCAGCCCGCTCGACGTGTGCGACTCCGCCCGCGCGAGCTGCCAGTCCTCGATCTCCTCGGTGCCCGCCTGCTTGGGCTCCCGTTGCTTCTTCCGGTAGCTGTTGATGAACGTGTTGGTGAGGATGCGGTAGAGCCAGGCCTTGAGGTTCGTCCCCTCCTGGAACTGATGGAAGGAGGCGAAGGCCTTGGCGAAGGTCTCCTGGAGAAGATCCTCCGCATCCGCTGCGTTTCGGGTCATCCGGAGCGCGGCCGAGTAGAGCTGATCGAGAAACGGCATGACGTCGCGCTCGAACCGCTCGCTGCGCTGCTCCAGAGTCTCCTCGGCTGTCTTGGAGACCGGACCCACCCCCTTCAGGACACCGTACCCAGCCGAGGATACCGGCCCGGCAACGTCCAGCCCGTCGAGGCCTTCTGGCAGCACCAACGTCTTCATGCCCAACTGCAACAGGGCGGGCGTAGAGTCTGTTCCCGGTGCAGATTGAGGTGACGAACGACCCGGTGCGGGGAAAAAAGTAAGCACCGGCTTGGTAGCCCGGAAACCGAGTTTCGCTGTCGCACGCCCATGCGCGGGGCAGCCAGAGTCCAGGAGTCGCTCGTGCTGCCTATACCGGCCAACGAACTCAACGGCTCGGGCACGCTGGGGCCGTACTGGACCTTTTATCACGCGGTCGTCGCCGAACAGTTGCGCCAGTGGCTGCCCGGCCGCCCCTCTCTGCTGCTGGACCTGTCCGGCGGACGGGGACGGTGGCCGGCCCAGGCGGCGCGCGGCGGGCACCGGGTGATCGAGGTCATGGACTTCCGCAGGCCGGCGGAACCGTGGTTGCGTGACGCCTCCGAGCGAATACAGAAGGTGCGCGCCGACAACCTGGGCTTCCTGCCCGACGGCAGCGTGGACGGCGTGATCGCCGAGGAGCGCGTGCTGTCGGTCGAGATCATGGCCGAGTCCGTCATCGAGGACGTGGCCCGGGTGCTGCGGCCCGGCGGGCGGGCGCTGCTGTGCGTCGACTCGCTGGTCCTCGGCATGGCGATCCTGGCCGAGCAGAACTACTGGGCGCATCTGTGCCAGACGGGCGAGGTCATGCTCATCCCCTGGCCCGACGGCAGCATCACCCGCTGCTTCACCAGCCAGCAGATCCGCGAGCTGATCACGGGGGCCGGCCTGGAGGTGGAGTGGGTGCGCCCGCGCACCGTGCTGTCCCCCTCCACCGTCGACCACGTGCTGAGCGGGGAGAGCAAGTCGCTGTCGTGGCTGGTCCGCACCGAGCTGGAGACCGAGGCCGACGGCGACGACACCGTCGGCATCCACCTGGTGGCCAGCGCCCGCAAGCCCTTGTGAACGTCTCCCCCGGACGCTCGCCTGGGCGGGCGTCCGGGCGGTGAGGCGCCCGTCACCGGCGGCGCTCGGCCCGCGACTGGCACTGCACGCAGCGGGCCGCCTCGGGGCGGGCCTCCAGCCTGCCCTCGGGCACGAGCGTGCCGCAGTCGACGCAGCGGCCGTAACCGCCGTCGTCCAGCCGCCGCAGCGCGGCCAGCACGGCCGTACGCTGCCGGGAGGCGGCGTCGAGCATGGCCCGGGTCCGGTCGGCGTCGGTGAGGTCGGCTCCCGCGTCGGCGAGCGATCTGTCGCGTCCGGCGGCCGGATCCCCACGCAGCACGCTGATCGACCGGTCGAGCTCGGCGAGCATGCTTTCCAGGCGCATACGCGCGGTCGCGACGTCCACGAATCCGCACCTCCGGGAGTGGGGGAGTCACCCGTCCAGGAGTCCCCGGTCTCCTGGAAGGTCCGCGGCCGATCACCTACCGTGCGGCCGCTTTCTCGAACGGATGCCCACTTCGCGCGCCGCTTACACCCCTGACCTGCCCACCGGCCGCCGGCGCGGGTAGCGGGTGCCGTCGTACGTCAGAACAGGCGCGGGACGTCGTCCCCTTCGAGGGGCTCGATCAGCTCGGGCCCGTTGTGGCGGACACTGTTGACCGCGTCGGAGACGGCGTACGCCTCCAGCCGGTCCGGGCCCGCCGGGACGAGCAGGCCGGTGGGGTCGGTCACGCGCGGGTCGAGCCACTCCGTCCAGCGGTCGCGCTCGACCATCATCGGCATCCGGTCGTGGATGCGCCCCAGCTTGTCCGCCGCCGTGGTGGTGATCACCGTGCAGGTGCACAGCCACTTCAGCGGGTCGTCGTCCGGCCGGGTGGGGTCCTTCCAGAACTCGTACAGGCCGGCCATCGCGAGCACGCCGCCGTCGGCGGGATGGATGAAGAACGGCTGCTTCCTCTTCCCCTCCAGCGGCATCCACTCGTAGTAGCCGTCCGCGGGGATCAGGCAGCGCCGCGACTTCAGCGCCCTGCGGTAGGACGGCTTCTCCGCCACGGTCTCCACCCTGGCGTTGATCATCCGCGCGCCCACGGACGGGTCCTTGGCCCAGCTCGGCACGAGCCCCCACCGGACGACCCGCAGCTGCCTCACCGGCTCGTCGCCCGGGCGCTCGCCGCCGTCGTCCTTCGGCACCCGGCTCATGACCGCGTACACGTTCTTCGTGGGCGCGACGTTGTAGTCGGGCCGGAGCTCGCCGCCGGGCAGCTGGTCGGGCACCCCGTCCAGCTCGACCTGGAACTCCTCCAGCAACTCCTGCTTCTTGCGCGCAGACGCGTACCTCCCGCACATGCCCCCAAGACTGCCACTCGGGCGGGCCGCCCGCGCTCTCGCGACGGTGCGGACAAGTGTGCGCGACTAAGCTTGCGGCATGGCCTCTCCGCAGTCCGCGTCCGGCGGCGCCGTGCCGCACGGCATCGATCAGAACGGCACCCATCAGCACGGGGTCGATCAGCACGGGGTCGGAAAGAACGCCGCCGCGCCGCTCTGGCCCGCCCCGGTGGCGGCCGAGCCGGTCCGTGCGACGGTCCGCCTGCCCGGCTCGAAGTCGGTGACCAACCGGGCGCTGCTGCTCGCCGCGCTGGCCGACGCCCCCGGCACCGTACGGCTCGCGCTGCGCAGCCGCGACGCCGACCTGATGGCGGCCGCGCTGCGCTCGCTCGGCGCCGAGATGACGCCGTCCAACGAGAGCGCCGACAGCGTGGACTGGTCGGTGACCCCGCATCCCGTACGCGGCGGGGCGTCGGTGGACGTCGGGCTGGCCGGGACCGTGATGCGGTTCGTGCCCCCGGTCGCCGCGCTGGCCGACGGACCGGTCTTCTTCGACGGCGACGCGCACGCGCGCAAGCGGCCGATGGGCCCGATCCTGGGCGCGCTGCGCGCGCTCGGCGCGTCGGTGGACAACGACGCGCTGCCGTTCACGATCCGCGGGCCGATTCCCGGCGGTGAGGTCACCCTCGACGCGTCGGCCTCCTCGCAGATGGTCAGCGGCCTGCTGCTGGTCGCCGCGCGCTTCGAAAAGGGCGTGACGGTGCGACACGACGGGCCGCCCGTCCCCTCGATGCCGCACATCGAGATGACCGTGCAGATGCTGCGCCAGGCCGGGGTCGAAGTGGACGACTCCGAGCGCGACGTGTGGCGGGTGCTGCCCGGCCCGATCCGGGCCAGGGACGTCACGGTCGAGCCCGACCTGTCCAACGCCGCTCCCTTCCTCGCGGCGGCCCTGGTCACCGGCGGCTCGGTCGTCGTGCCCGACTGGCCGGAGGAGACGACGCAGGGCGGCGACGCGCTTCGCGGGCTGCTCGCCGAGATGGGCGCGCGGGTCGAGCGGGTGCCGGAGGGCCTGCGGGTCACCGGCGAGGGCAGGGTGCACGGCATCGACGCCGACCTGCACGACGTCAGCGAGCTCACCCCCACGATCGCCGCGCTCGCCGCGCTGGCCGACGGGCCGTCCCGCATCCGGGGTGTGGCGCACATCCGGGGGCACGAGACCGACCGGATCACCGCCCTCGCCACGGAGATCAACCGGCTGGGCGGCGACGCCCGGGAGGCCGGCGACGGCCTGGAGATCCACCCCCGGCCGCTGAGCGGCGGCGTCTTCCACTCCTACGCCGACCACCGCATGGCCACGGCGGGCGCGGTCATCGGCCTGGTCGTGCCGGGCGTCGAGGTCGAGAACATCGCGACGACGGCCAAGACGCTGCCCGAGTTCCCGCGCATGTGGGCCACGATGCTGGGCAGCGCACCGGGCGAGGAGACGGCATGAACGGCGGGCGATCGGGGCGCGGGCACTGAGCAAGCGGCATTACGACGAGGACGACGTCAGGGTCCGGCCGGGCAAGGGCTCACGGCCGCGGACCCGGATCCGGCCTGCCCACAGCGAGGCCGTCGAGGGCTTCGTGGTGGCCGTCGACCGGGGGCGTTACACCTGCCTGGTCGGTGAGGGCGTCCCCCGCGCCACGACGCCGAAGAAACGGCGGGGCGAGCGCACCCTCGTCGTGGCCATGAAGGCCCGTGAGCTCGGCCGCAAGGGCATCGTGGTGGGCGACCGCGTGGCGCTGGTGGGCGACGTGACCGGGCGGCCCGACACGCTGGCGCGCATCGTCCGCGTGGAGGAGCGCACCTCGATGCTGCGCCGCAGCGCCGACGACGTGGACGACATCGAGCGCCCCATCGTCGCCAACGCCGACCAGCTGGTCATCGTCACCGCGCTCGCCGATCCCCCGCCGCGCCCCCGGATGATCGACCGGATGCTCGTCGCGGCCTACGACGCCGACATCGAGCCGCTGCTGTGCCTCACCAAGGCCGACCTGGCCCCGGCCGACGACCTCGTCGCGCTGTACGAGCCCCTCGGCGTGCCGTACGTGGTCGTGCGCAAGGGCGGCCCGGTCGACGACCTGGGCGAGGCGCTCGCCGACCGGATCAGCGTGCTGGTCGGCCACTCCGGGGTCGGCAAGTCGACCCTGGTCAACGAGCTGGTGCCACATGCCCGCCGGGCGGTGTCCCACGTGAACGCCGTGACCGGCCGCGGCAGGCACACCTCCACCTCGGCGGTCGCCCTGGAACTGCCGGGGGGCGGCTGGATCATCGACACCCCCGGGGTGCGCAGCTTCGGGCTCGCCCACATCTCGGTGGAGACCGTGCTCGCCGCCTTCCCCGATCTGGTGGACGCCACGACCGAATGCCCCAAGGGCTGCACCCATCTCGGCGACGACGACTGCGCCCTCGACCGTTACGTCGCGGAGGGGCACGCGGATCCCGCCCGCCTGGAGTCCCTGCGGCGGCTGCTCGCCAGCCGCGAGGGCTCCGCCGACGACGACTAGATCGTGCCGGCGAAGGCTACGCGCTCTGGCTGAAGGCGAGCATCACGGCGAGTGCTCCGAGCATGCTCCCCATGGCGATCCGCTGGGTGCGCAGCCACGCCGACCGGTGCGCCAGGAAACTCGCGACGCTTCCGGCGGCCAGCACGATCGAAAGGTTCACCGTCGCGGCCACCGCGATCTGGAAGAGGCCGAGAACGATGCCCTGCGCCAGCACGTTTCCCGCACGGATATCGACGAACTGCGGAATCACGGAGATGTACAGAATGGCGATCTTCGGATTGAGCAGGTTCGTCATCAGTCCCATGGCGAAAAGCCGCGGCGGCGGGTCGTGCGGCACGTCGCGCACGGTGAACACCGAAGCGCCGCCGGGCCCGATCGTCTTCCAGGCGAGCCACATCAGGTAGGCCGCTCCGGCCAGCCGTATCGCCGTGAGAAGCTGCGGGGCCGCGGCGAACAGCGCCGCCAGGCCGAGATTCGTCGCCGTCAGATAGACGAGGAATCCCGCGACGACTCCGCTCAATGAAATGATCCCCGCGCGGCGCCCCTGGCTGATGCTCCGCGACACGAGATACATCATGTTCGGGCCAGGAGAAAGCACCATTCCGAGCGCCACGGACACGACGCCCAGCACCGCGTGCGATTCGACCACGACGCCGCCCTTTCCTCTCAGGTCCTCTCAGTGCCGGTCCGGACGGCCTCATCAGGCTATTTCATGCCGAACAATCAGTGCAATATTGAATATTGCTCTCGGAGCAATATTGTGTTTTGATCCGTGGCAAGGAGAGGAGGCGGTGGTGGAGGACTACGCGGTGGTGGAGGACTACCGTGCGCTGGCCGACGAGGTCGCCGCGGACATCGCGGCCGGGCGGCTCAGGCCGGGAGACCGGCTGCCTCCGCAGCGGCACTTCGCCCGGCGGCGCGGCATCGCCGGCTCCACGGCTGCGCGCGTGTACGCGGAGCTGACCCGCCGCGGCCTCACGGTCGGCGAGGTCGGCCGCGGCACCTACGTACGCGCCTCCGCCCGGCGGCCCGGCACCGCCCTGGCCGAACCGAGCGGCACCAGGATCGACCTCGAACTCAACTATCCCGACATCCCCGAGCAGGCCCGCCTGCTCGCGGACGGCATCAGACCACTGCTGCGCCCCGACGTGCTGGAGGAGTCCATGCGGCCGGTGGGCGCGGCGGGCACTCCGCACGCCCGCGAGGCCGTCGCCGACATGCTCGCCCGGGCCGGCTGGCGCCCCGACCCTGCGCGGGTGCTCTTCGCCGGCAACGGCCGCCAGGCGATCGCGGCCGTCATCGCCGCGCTGGTCCCGCCGGGTGCGCGGCTGGGCGTCGAGGAGCTCACCTACCCCGTCGTGAAGACGATCGCCGCCCGGCTCGGGGTCACCCTCGTGCCCCTGCCGGTCGACGAGGCGGGCCTGGTGCCCGAGGCGGTGGAGGCCGCCGCCCGCAAGGCCCCGCTGCGAGCGGTCTATCTCCAGCCGACGCTGCACAACCCGTTGTCGTTCACCATGCCGGTCGGGCGCCGCGCCGAGCTCGCGGGCGTGCTCGCGCGGCTCGACGTGCCCGCGATCGAGGACGGCATCTGGTCGTTCCTCCGGGACGAGCAGCCCCCGCTGGCCGCCGTCGCGCCCGAGCGCACGATCCTCGTCGACAGCCTCTCCAAACGGCTCGCGCCCGGGCTGACCGTCGGATTCGCCGTCGTGCCCGGGGCCGTCGTGCCCGCCATGACCGCGGCGCTGCATTCGGGAGGCTCCGCGCCGCCGCGGTTCGCGCTGGAGGCGGCGGTGCGGCTCGCCGGTGACGGCATCCTGGAATCGCTGAGCCGGGGCAAGCGGCGGGACGCCGAGGCCCGCCAGGAGATCGCGAGACACCACCTGGGCGAGTTCGCCGTCCGGGGGGATCCGCGGTCCTACTTCTGCTGGTGGGAGCTTCCGCCGCCGTGGCGGGCCGACACGTTCGTGGCCGCCGCCGCACGGCACGGCATCGCCGTCACACCGGCGGCCGCCTTCGCCGTCGGCGACAACCGCACCCCCAACGCCGTACGGCTCGGCCTGGCCTCACCCCCGGCCGATACGCTGGCGCACGCCCTGGGCACGCTCGCCGGGATCGCCCGGTCCGCACCGGACGACCTGCTGGCCGAGTGACGGCCCGGGAAGGAGCGGGAGGTCTCGGAAAGCAGGCGGGGACGCGTGACGGCACGCCCGCGGATGGACGAGCCCGCCGGGCGGCGGCCTCGGCCCGGGGTGCGATGCCGCGGCGTCGGCCCGGCGTCGGCGGCGGTTACCCGGCCGGCGCGGCCGTGTCCCTCCCGGGGACACCCATGTCCCTGCCGGTCGCCCTTCCGGCGAGGGCCTCGAGTTCGGCGACCGCCCGGTCGGTGGCCGTCTCCGCCGCGATCTCGGCCGCCAGTCGCCGCGCTTCCCGCAGGTAGGAGGAATCGCCGAGGACACGCTCGACGGCATGGGCGATCGTGCGGGGCGAGGCGTTCTTGCTCACGGTGATCCCTGCGCCGGCGATCTCGACGTGCCGCGCGACCTCGGTCTGGTCCCGCCCGAGCGGTACGCAGACCAGCGGGACCCCGG
Organism: Microbispora hainanensis; assembly: GCF_006874475.1. Classification (GTDB taxonomy): domain Bacteria; phylum Actinomycetota; class Actinomycetes; order Streptosporangiales; family Streptosporangiaceae; genus Microbispora; species Microbispora hainanensis. Next base: position 11,136 of record NZ_VIRM01000042.1, on the reverse strand, counting down.
CGGCCAGGGACTTGACGGCCGTCCCGTGACCGGCATGTGTGATCGTCACGGCGGCGTGGCGCAGCGCGATGTTGTGCGGGGCGGCCGCGGTGACGAGGACGTTGCCGGGCGCGCGGATTGTGGCCGGGTCGACGGCGGGGCCGGTGGTCAGCAGCCCGCGCACCGGCAGCGTACCGAGGGCCTCGGCGATGCGCTCGAGTTGCGTGCGCTGGTTCATGTACGACGAGCTGAGGCTCGCCAGGACGAGGGGTGCGTCGCCTTCCGGCAACTCCAGTTCCCCCGCCCAGGCCGGATCGTCGAGCCGCGGGCCCACGTGCCGCAGATGGGCGGGGAAACGCCTTCCGGGGTAGTCGAGCGCACGCGGGGACAGCACGAGCAGCAGGTCGACGCGATGGAACGCGTCGGCCACCGAGGGCACCGGCGGCAGTCCGTGCGCGGTGCGGGCGGCGTTCAGCGCCGGCAATCCCTTCCCCCAGGGTTTCAGCACCAGCGGCGCCAGCATCCGGTCACGCAGGCGACCCAGCGGGCCCGACGCGGGGGCGAGGCCCGGACCGGGTGGCGGCGCCCCCGGCGTGGGGAACGGGTAGAGGGTCGTCACCAGCCCGGCCACGGGGATCCCTGCGGCCTCGCCGGCGGTGAACACGCCGAGCAGCATGTGTTCGGCGACCAGCACGTCGGCCGGGCGGGCCCGCAACTCGGCCAGTGTGTCCCGGGCGTAGCCGGCCGCGGGTCCGCAAACGATCCGATCTCTCAGCCGCGCGAACGCGCCCAGTGGGGTGCGGGCCTCGAAGTCCTTGATGACGTCCTTGGCCGGATCGGTGACGTCACCCTGTGGCGCCGTGGTCCAGGCGATCGGTTCCACGCCGGCGGCGGCGACCTCCTCGTGCAGCGACGTGTCGGCCAGCACCCGCACGCCGTGGCCGCGTTCCCGCAGCGCGCGGGCGACCGACAGGACGGGAGGCACGGCTCCGCCGCCGGACCAGGTGGCGAACAGGAAGTTCCTACGCATCATGCCTCTTCCGGGGGATTGATCGAGGTCAGCAGGTCGCACATGGTGCGTTCGGCGTCCTCACGCGACAGGCCGAGGTCGCGCCGCCACAGCTTCCACAGGTAGACGTCTGTGGCGGCGTGGTGCAGGTGCAGCGCATGCTCGCGGGCGGGGCCCGAAGCCGGGAGCCGGTCGGCGAAGACCTGTTCCAGCCACGCCCGATGCCGCTCTCGGGCGTACGCGGCCGCCCGGGCCATCGCCGGGACACGGTCCATCTGCGCGATCCAGAGCACGTTGGCGTCGCCGTGCCGTTCGTAGTCCTCGAAGAGCACGGCCACGATCGCCGTCACGTCACCGGTGGGCGCCTGCCGGGCGGCCTCCGTCTGCGACGCCAACCGGTCGGCGACGGCGTCGGCCAGCCCGTCCTTGCCACCGAAGTGGTTGACGATCGTCTGCACCGACACCCCGGCCTCGTCGGCGACATGCTGCAGCGTGACCTCGTCGTACCAGTGCCGCATCCACAGCGCGGCCGCGGCGTCCAGCACGCGCGCACGCGTGACCTCCACGGCCGCGGCGCGGGCGTTCATGCGGTACGGACGCCTGGCCTCAATTTCCATAGAGTCATGACTATATTCAATCGAGCCATGGGTCAAGCCAAAACGGGGACGCGTATCACAGGCCCCAGAGCCCCGGACCGCACCCCGCTCACGCCCGCCCCCGCGGGTGCCGTGTCAGGCCCTGCGGTTGGGGCGCAGGGTCCAGGACACGGTCATCTCCGCCACGACGAGGTCGTCTGCGTTGCGGATCTCGACGGCCACCTCGAACTCGGGCCGCTCCCCCGCGTCCAGCCGGGCGACGACCGCCTCCCGCTCGGCCAGGAGGGTGGCGGCGGCGGTGACCTCGCCCATCGCGAGCTTGCGATAGCCGATCCTCGCCTCGGTGGCCAGCGGCACGGCCCGGGAGAGCTGGTCGCCGAAAGCCGACAGCATGGCCGCGCCCGAGGCGGACTCGGCGAGCGTGAACAGAGCGCCGGCGTGCGGGCCGCCCACGTGGTTGTGCAGGTCTCCGCGATCGGCCAGGCGGGCGACCGCCGTGCCGGAGCCGATCGAGTCGAACGTGATGCCGAGCAGCCGCGCGAACGGAACGCTGTCGAGCATGAAGGCGCCGATGTCCATGGCCGGGATGTTACCGGCTGGTATGGTTCGGAGTGATTCTTCCTCTGATGTCAGCAGGTCGCGGCACGATACGTTGGCCCTGTGACGGAGTACCGCGACGACCTGCACCTCGCGCATCTGCTGGCGGACGCCGCCGACGACATCACGATGCGCCGTTTCAAGGCCGTGGACCTCAAGGTCGACACCAAGCCCGACCTCACCCCGGTCAGCGACGCCGACCGGGCCGTGGAAGAGGCGATCCGCGGCACGCTGCGCCGTGCCAGGCCCCGCGACTCCGTCGTGGGCGAGGAGTTCGGGATGACCGGATATGGCATGCGCTCCTGGATCATCGATCCGATCGACGGCACGAAGAACTACGTGCGCGGGGTGCCCGTGTGGGCCACGCTGATCGCGCTGATGGAGCACGGCAAGGTCGTCGTGGGCGTGGTCTCCGCGCCGGCGCTCGGCCGCCGCTGGTGGGCCGCCAAGGAGAGCGGCGCGTGGACCGGACGGAGCCTGAGCAAGGCCACGCGCTGCGAGGTGTCCTCGGTCGGCCGCCTCGACGACGCCTCCTTCTCCTTCTCCGACCTGGAGGAATGGGAGAAGGCCGGGCGGCTGGACCCGTTCCTCGACCTCACCAGGGAGTGCTGGCGCACGCGCGGCTACGGCGACTTCTGGTCGCACATGATGGTCGCCGAGGGGGCGGTGGACATCTCCGCCGAGCCCGAGCTGTCCCCCTGGGACATGGCCGCTCTCACGATCATCGTCGAGGAGGCGGGCGGCTCCTGCACCTCGCTCGACGGCGCTCCGCCCCTCGACGGCGGCAACCTCGTCTGCACGAACGGACTGCTCCACGGCGAGGTCCTCAAACTCCTGTCCCCCCGCTGAGCCGTTTCCCGGCCTTCCTGATCCTGTGTCTCCCGGGCAGTCGCCGCCGTCGCCATATCGGCCCGGCGGGACTGCCCAAAAAAATCCCTTTTTAACGGGATATTTCAGTTTAAATTCCGGCCGGGCTCGGCGGGAATTCGTGTTCCTCTTGTGACACCCGTACGGCCAACCGGCTTCTCGTGGATGGCGTCGAAATACCGGACGCGTAAGCGGCCTTCCCAGCCCACGAATGGATAGAGCCGGAACACCGACGATGAGCGCACCAGCCAAGCCCGGGAAAGCACAGGACGACCAGGGCGACAAAGAACAGAGAAACGCCCGGAAAATAGCGTGGATCAGCGGCATCCTGACCTTCGCCGGCACGCTCATCACCGCCGGATCGGCGGTGGCGGTCGCCGTCATCACCTCCCCCGACGCGGTGCGGGACGTCGTCGGCGACAGGATCGCGGTGACCCACACGGCCACGGCGACGGCGACGGTCACCGCCACGGTCACCGTCAGCCCGCCGGCCCCTTCCCCGCAGGTGAGCGCCACGGACGTCGCCACAGGAGCGAGCGCCGCGACGTCCCTGACCCGGCGCGACGCCGTCGACGTCGAGGGCTGCGGCCCGCCGGGAGGGTTCACCAACGACTGGCTCGACCGCTCGGTCGCCCTCGCGGGTTCGGACGAGCAGTTCAACGCCATAACGTGCCGCGTCGAAAAGCCGGGCGCCGTGACCGGATATATCGACTACGTGGTGCCGCAGAGCGCGACCACGTTCACGGCGAAAGTGGGAATCGACCGCGCGTCGCCCAACACGTCCGCGAGGGTGCGGTTCTCCGTCGTCGACCTTGCCGACAACGTGCTCGCCCAACAGGTGGCGACGTACACGAACGCGGCGAGCATCACCGCCCGGGTCTCGGGAGTGCCGCGAATCCGCCTCAAAATGACGGTCGTCAAGAGCAGCGGCGTCTCGGGCTCCAACTTTTTCCGGTCCGCGTGGATAAATCCCGCCTTCAGCTGACAATATCCCCCGGCTGATCCCCTATGGCCGTCACAGTGCGAGGACGTCGCCCGCGGCGGTGAGGAGGCTGCCGCGGTACGCCTCGCCGAACAGGCAGGCGTGGACGGCGAGCGGGTGGAGCTGATGCAGGGGCACCCGCTCGCGCCACCCGTCCGCAAGGGGCGCCGCCTCGCGATAGGCCGCGAGGATCGTGTTGAGGTGCGGCGCCCCGAACAGCGCCAGCATCGCGAGGTCGGTCTCCCGGTGGCCGCCGTGGGCGGCCGGGTCGACCAGCACGACCCCGTCCGCCGACCACAGCAGGTTTCCGCTCCACAGGTCGCCGTGGATCCGGCTCGGCGGCTCGGCCGGCCCGGCGACCTCCGCCACCCGGTCACACGCCTCCTCGACCAGCTCCACGTCCACGGCCGACAACGCGCCGCGGTCGCGCGCGAGCCGTACGAACGGGAGCACGCGCCGCGAGACGTAGAACGACGGCCAGTCGGGCGCGGGCTCGTTGCCCATCGGAAGCTCGGCGATGTAGCCGGGCCAGGGGGCGCCGAAACCGTCCGCCCCGGCGGCGTGCAGGGCGGCCAGCGCACGCCCGAACCGTTCGGCGGCCCCGGCCGTGGCGGGGACGGTGTCGATCCACTCCAGCACCAGCGTGCCGCCGTCCGCCGCGACCACCTCGGGGACGCCGACCGCTCCCGGTTCGGCCAGCCAGCGCAGCCCCGCCGCCTCGCTGCCGAGCACGGCGGACGCGTCCGGGCTTCTCTTGACGAACACCCTGCGGCCGTCGTCGAGCACGCCCTCGTGCAGCGTCCAGGCGTGGCCGCCCCCGAGATCCCTAGTGATCCTCAAGGTGCTTCGCCACCCCCTCGCAGGCGGCCTCGACCATCCGCAGCACCTCGGCGAAGCCCTCGCGTCCGCCGTAGTAGGGGTCGGGCACCTCGGCGCCCTCGGGGGCGGCGGGGTCGAACGACCGCAGCAGCCGGATGTCCGCCTCCGGCGGGGCGATCCGCCGCAGGGCGCGCAGGTTGTCGTGGTCCATCACGAGGATGAGGTCACGCTCGGCGAACCACGCCCGGTCGAACTGGCGGGCCCGGTGGGTCGAGCCGTCGTAGCCGTGGTCGGCCAGCGTGGCCAGGGCCCGCTCGTCCATCGGCTCCCCCGCGTGCCAGCCGCCGGTGCCGGCGCTGTCCACCTCCGCGTCGAGCCCGCGTTCGGCCAGCGTACGGCGCAGCACGACCTCGGCCATCGGCGATCGGCAGATGTTCCCCATGCAGACCAGACATACACGCTTCATGAACTCCATCCTCTCCCATAACCCCCGTGACCTGCTCGTTATCTCTTCCGGGAGCGCACAAGAGCGACCGGGGGCGTTCACTGCCCGTTCACCTTTACCAGGGCTTTAAGTCACCTTGGCTCCCTACCGTCCCTCGTGTTGAGAAGACATGGGGAGGAAGACCGTGAAGTATGCAGGCCGGCTCGCCGCCGCCACTATCGTCGGCGTGCTCTCGCTCGCCGCATGCGGGACCGATGACAACACGAGCACCGCGGGGGGCACCTCCAGCGCCGCCGCCGCGCAGGGCGACGACACGCTGAAGGGCACCATCAACGCCGCCGGCTCCTCGGCCCAGGCGAACGCCATCGCGGAGTGGAAGAAGAACTTCCAGTCGTCGAACCCCGGCGTCAGCATCAACTACAACCCGAGCGGCTCCGGCGCCGGTGTCCAGGCGTTCATCCAGGGCACGGTGGCCTTCGCCGGCTCCGACTCGGCGCTGAACGACGAGAAGGGCGAGCCCGCCCAGGCCGACGCCCGCTGCAAGACCGGCAAGGCGATCAACCTGCCGATGGTGACCGGCCCGGTGGCCGTCGTCTACAACCTGCCGGGCGTGGACGGTCTCCAGCTCTCGCCGAAGACCATCGCCGGCATCTTCAACAGCAAGATCACCAAATGGGACGACCCGGCCATCAAGGCCGACAACCCCGACGCGCAGCTGCCCTCGACCGCCATCCAGGCGTTCCACCGCTCGGACGAGTCGGGCACCAGCGACAACTTCACCAAGTTCCTGAAGGCAACCGCCGACGCCGGCTGGCCGTACGAGCCGGCCAAGGCCTGGCCGGCCGAGGCGCAGGGCCAGGGCGCCAAGGGCTCGGACGGCATCGCCTCCAGCATCAAGAGCACCGAGGGCGCGATCAGCTACGTCGAGCTGTCCTTCGCCGAGAACTCGCAGCTGCAGAAGGCCAAGGTCGCCAACGGCGCCGGCGAGTACGTCGAGCTCACGCCGGAGAGCGCGGGCAAGACCGTCGAGGCCGCCGAGATCGCGGGCACCGGCAACGACCTCAAGCTGAAGATCGACTACACCACCAAGGCCGCGGGCGCCTACCCGATCGTCCTCGTGACGTACGAGATCACCTGCGAGAAGGGCCTGTCGGCCGAGGACGCGACGCTGGTCAAGTCGTTCCTCACCTACACCAGCAGCGACGAGGGCCAGCAGGCGCTGACCGGCCTCGGCTACGCCCCGCTGCCGTCGAGCCTGCTCACGAAGGTCCGCACCGCCGTCGAGGCGATTTCCTAACAGATGGCGACATCAACCAGAACCAGGAAGAGCGGGCCGGCCATGCGCCGGTCCGCCTTCCGGCGCAGCCGCGGTGACGGTCCGTTCCGCTTCGCCTCGACCGGGGCCGGGATCGTCCTTCTGGCGATCATGGCGGCGATCGGGGTGTTCCTGGTCGTCAAGGCCGTCCCCGCCCTTCAGGCGAACACGTCCCGCTTCCTCACCGAGCTGACCTGGCAGCCGAACGCCACCGCGCCGGTCTTCGGCATCGCGTCGCTCGCCTTCGGCACCGTGCTGAGCTCGCTGCTCGCCCTGCTCATCGCCACCCCGGTGGCGGTGGGCGTCGCGTTGTTCATCTCGCACTACGCGCCGCGGCGGCTCGCCTCCGTCCTGGGCTACGTGGTGGACCTCCTCGCGGCGGTCCCCAGCGTGGTGTACGGCCTGTGGGGCGTCACCTTCCTCGTGCCGTTCATGCTCGGCCCGTCCAAGTTCCTCAACGACTACCTCGGCTGGATCCCGCTCTTCGGCGGTGACACCGTGGTCGGCAAGAGCATGCTCACCGCGTCGCTCGTACTCGCGATCATGATCCTGCCGATCATCGCCGCGATCTCCCGCGAGGTCTTCCTGCAGGCCCCCAAGATGCAGGAAGAGGCCGCGCTGGCGCTCGGCGCGACGCGCTGGGAGATGATCAGGATGTCGGTCCTGCCGTTCGGCCGGCCCGGCGTCATCAGCGCCGCCATGCTCGGCCTCGGCCGCGCGATGGGCGAGACGATCGCGGTCGCGCTCATCTTCCCCGCCACGTTCAAGATCTCGTTCCAGATCCTCGGCCCGTACGGCAACAGCATCGCCGCCAACATCGCCAACGGCTTCGGCGAGGCGACCGAAGTGGGTCGCGGCGCGCTGATCGCCTCGGGTCTCGTCCTGTTCCTCATCACCCTGCTGGTGAACATGGCCGCCCGATTCGTCATCGCCCGCCGCAAGGAGTACGCGAGGGCCGCAGCGTGACCGTACATACCGGAATCCACACAAGAAGCGCCATCAAGACGAGAACCGGAATCCAGCCCATCTCCGCGGCCCGGCGGGCCAAAGACCGTCTCGTCCAGGTGCTCGTCTACCTGGCGTTCGCGCTCGCGGTCATCCCGCTGCTGTCGTTGCTGTGGCTCGTCGTCAAGAACGGCATCGGCCGCTTCGACATGGAGTTCCTCACCCACTCGATGCGCAACATCGGGGCGCGCGACGCGGGTGGCGGCGCCTACCACGCCATCGTCGGCACCCTCGAACAGGTCCTGCTGGCCTCGCTCATCGCGGTCCCGATCGGCCTGCTCACCGCCGTCTACCTCGTCGAGTACGGCGAAGGCGGACGGCTGTCGCGCACGATCAGCTTCTTCGTGGACGTCATGACCGGCGTCCCTTCCGTCGTTTCCGGGCTCTTCGTCCTGGCCTTCTGGATCCTCGTGCTCGGCATGCCGTTCTCCGGCTTCGCCGGCGCGCTCGCCCTGTCGATCCTGATGATGCCGGTCGTGGTCAGGTCGGCCGAGGAAATGCTCCGCCTGGTGCCACGGGAGCTGCGCGAGGCGTCGTACGCGCTGGGCGTGCCCAAGTGGCGCACCATCGTCAAGGTCGTGCTGCCCACGGCGTTCACCGGGATCGTGACCGGCGTCATGCTGGCCGTGGCCCGCGTCGCCGGCGAGACCGCGCCGCTGCTGCTGACCGTCTTCATCACCGACTCCATCAACGTCGACCCGTTCGACGGTCCTCAGATGGGGCTTCCGCTGTACGTCTTCGATCAGGCCGGCCGTCCGACGGACACCGCGATCAACCGGGCCTGGACCGGCGCGCTCACGCTGATCCTGATCGTCATGCTGCTCAATCTGGTCGCGCGCCTCATCACCTGGTGGCGTTCGCCCGCGAGGAGGAGGTAAGGAATGGCCAAGCAGATCGAAGTCGCGGGACTCGACGCGTACTACGGCTCGCACAAGGCGATCGAGGGCATCTCGATGACGATCGAGCCGCGGTCGGTGACGGCCTTCATCGGCCCCTCCGGCTGCGGCAAGTCGACGTTCCTGCGGACCCTCAACCGGATGCACGAGGTCATCCCCGGCGCCCGGGTCGAGGGCAAGGTGCGCCTGGAGGAGCAGGACCTCTACGGCGCGGACGTCGACCCCGTGTCGGTCCGCCGCACCATCGGCATGGTCTTCCAGCGGCCGAACCCCTTCCCCACGATGTCCATTTTCGACAACGTGGCGGCCGGCCTGCGGCTCAACGGCCGTTACTCACGGTCCGAGCTGGAGGGCATCGTCGAGGAGTCGCTCAAGGGCGCCAACCTCTGGAACGAGGTCAAGGACCGGCTGAACAAGCCCGGGGCGGGCCTGTCCGGCGGTCAGCAGCAGCGCCTGTGCATCGCCCGCGCGATCGCCGTACGCCCGCAGGTGCTGCTCATGGACGAGCCGTGCTCGGCGCTCGACCCCATCTCGACGCTGGCGATCGAGGACCTGATCTCCCAGCTGAAGCTGGACTACACGATCGTGATCGTGACGCACAACATGCAGCAGGCCGCCCGGGTCAGCGACAAGACCGCGTTCTTCAACCTGGCCGCGCAGGGGCAGCCCGGCAAGCTCGTCGAGATGGACGAGACCTCGAAGATCTTCACCAATCCGGCCGAGAAGGCGACCGAGGACTACATCACGGGCCGCTTCGGCTGACGACCGCTTCAGGCTGACAGCATTGGAGGGACCCGGGTGACGGCACCCGCAGTGGAGGGGGACACCCGGACGGCGCCCATGCTCCTGGTGGCCGATCCGGACGCGGGGCTGGTGCGGCAGCTCTCGGCGGCCATGCAGGCCGAGGGCGTCGACGTCACCGGCGTGTCGGACGGCGCCCAGGCGCTGCTGCAGGCCGGGGCGCTCCGGCCCGACGCCGTGCTGGTCTCCGCCTCCCTTCCCATTGTCGGCCCCGTCGACTTCGTCCGCGCCGTACGGCTCATGCGCGCCGTGCCCGTCCTGCTCGGCATCGACTTCGGGGGCGACGCCGGGCAGGCGCTGCAGGCGCTGGAGGCGGGCGCGACCGCCTGCGTGGCCAGGCCATACCGCGTGCCCGAACTGCTCCCGCTCGTCCAGGCGGCCTTCCGCCGGCAGGACGGCCACCGCACCGTGCTGACGATCGGCGACGTGGAGCTCGACGTGACGGCCTATCAGGTGAAGGTCGGCGGACGCGTCGTGCACCTGCCGCTGCGCGAGTTCGAGCTGCTGCACTATCTGATGCGCAACGCGGACAGGACGGTCACCCGCGAGCAGATCATGCGCCACGTCTGGCACTCGTCCGACGGGACGTCCACCAACACCATCGCCGTCCACGTCAAACGCCTGCGCGCACGGCTGGGCGACATGGGGGACACGATGATCCAGACCGTCCGAGGAGTCGGATACCGGCTGCTCAGCGGCTGACCTCACCGGGGGGTGATCCTCGCCGTCACCGGGTTGATCCCGCGGTGCCAGGAGCCCTTAGGCGAAGGTATGGCCGAGATGGGCCAGACCGGCGTCCGCGTACGGCCTGATGCCCGTACGCACGCCGTACGCGATGTCCTCCAGGATCGCGCACCGGGCGTAGAAGACGACCCGCTCGTGGTCCGTGTCGTCGTGGCGGCCGTGGTAGTGCGCCAGCGTCCGCTCGTAGACCTCGGGCCCGAGGTCGCGGAAGACGAGCGCGAGGTCGTACGCCGGATCGGCGATGGCCGCGTCCGTCCAGTCGATGACGCCCGTCAGGGCGCTCGCCTCGACGTCCACCAGCAGGTGCTCGCTGCCCAGGTCGTTGTGGCAGAACGCCGGCGTCTCGGGGTCCGGGGGCGCCTCGGCGGCGAGGAACTCCTCGACCTGTCGCCGGGCGGTCGGCGGCACCTGGGCCACGATGTCGCGGTAGTGCCCTTCGGCCTCCTCCAGGAGCTCGCCCAGCGGATAGATGTCACGCGGCACGAACGCCTCCATCCGCTCCACCGGCGCCGCATGGAGCCGGCTCAGGAAGTCACCCAGGGGAGCCGCCAGACGCGCGGGCTCTTTGACCGGGTGAAGGTTCAGCGGAAGGCCCGGAAGCTTGCGATACGCGAGCACGCCTGCCTCCTCGTCCACGAAAATCGGCCGCGGCACCGGCAGCGGTGAGAGCTCGCTCACGACGGCGAGCACCGCCGCCTCCCGCTCGACCGCCTCGCCGCGCTCATCGGGCTCGTCGGCTTTGCTCTGCCGTACGACCAACTCGCCGTTGACCTCGTACGCCGCGTTGTCCTGTCCCTCGCCCAGCCGTTCGACGGTTCTGACCTCGTAGCCGGACAGATGGCGGTTCAGCAGCCGGATGATGTGCTCGGTCACCTCCGCAACCCTAGCCATTAGCAGGGACGCCATCGGGCCCGTCGAGCCGGGGTGACGGTCGGCTGTAATTGGGACGTCACCGCGCCGGCCTGGCCCCCGGAAAACGGTCCCTGGACATGCGAAAGCCCCGGCCATACCCGGCCGGGGCCACCACCACCAGGAAAAAGATCCCGGAAATGCGGAAGGGCCACCCCAACGGGATGGCCCC
>NZ_VIRM01000041.1 GCF_006874475.1 Microbispora hainanensis | reverse complement strand
GCCGCCAACGAAGCCGCCTGACCCACCCGGCAAACGTTCGTGGTCACCGCACTAGGTGCTTTAAAACGCCTCGCGGCGCTCGCGGGCACGGTCGCCAGGGTCACAGTTCGTCAGAGTCACGGGTACGGCGTGGCCCAGCACGCCCACGCCCCAGCCCAGGACGGGCCAGATCGGCCACGGATACCAGGAGCCGGTCGACCGGCCGACGGCGACCCAGACGGCCACCATGAGGAGCGACATGCCGGCGTAGACGCCGGCGTGGATGCGCACCCCGAGCCTGGCCGCCCTCGCCTTCCGGGCCCGGCGGCGCGCCCGGTCCCTCGACGTACGCAGCCGGGGCGGCAGGTCGGCGAGGAGCCCGTCGAGCTCGGCGTGGTGCCGTGCCCGGGTGGCGAGGTCGAGGCGCTCGTCGAACTCCTCCTTGGTCAGATAGCCGGCGCCGTACGCGTCGCCGAGCAGCTCGACGGCGTGGTCGCGGTCCGCGGCGCCGGCCCGGGGAGAGGCGGCGGGAGAGGCGGCGGGAGAGGCGGCCGGGGCGGGCCTGGAGCGCAGCGCTGTGCCGGAGTGGGTGGTCAAGGGAGCCTCCAGGGGGTCGGGCGGGCAATGACCGCGAATGTTGATAACGCAAGAGTCGCACAGAAGCATCAGCGAATGCAATACGCTAGAGTTAACATGTGTAAACACAAGAAGGGAGACAGGCCCATGGAGGCGTCCTCGACGACAGGTCCTTCACGACGTCAGAGGGTGCGCGACGCCACGCTGAGGGAGCTGATCTCGGTCAGCCGCGAGATCCTCACGACCCAGGGCGTCGAAGCGCTGACGATCCGGGCGGTCGCCCGGGAGATGGGGATGACCCCGCCCGGGGTCTACCGCTACTTCGACAGCCACCGCGCCCTGCTCGACGCGGTCATCCTGGCGATCCTGGACGAGCTCACCGAGTTCGTCGCCGCCGCCGTCGCCGAGGTGGACGAGGCCGACACGGCGGGCAGGCTCGTGACCGCCAGCAGGGCGTTGCGGCGCTGGGGGGTCGAGCACCCCCGGGAGTTCCACCTCTCCCTGGTCGTGTCCCCGCCGGAGGAGGAGAACCCGACGGTCCGCCGGGCGCGAGCCCAGGTGGGCAGGCTGTTCGGCGAGATCTTCGCCGGAGCCTGGCGCGACTACGGCAGCGCCTCCCCCGCGCCCTGGCCCCGCGAGCCCCGGATCGAGCCGCTGGCCGAGCGGCTCGTGCGGATCCTGGAGATCACGATGCCCTCCACGGCCGCCGCGGCCGCCTTCACCCGCTGCTGGATGCGGCTCTACGGCATGGTCTGCCTGGAGTCGCTCGGCCTCCCGCGGATCGTCGGCGACGAGGAGGGCGACCTGTTCGAGGCGGAGCTGGCCGAACTCTCGCGGACGCTCGGCCTTCCCGAGGCCGCCCTGCGCACGGGCCGCTGACGTTCACCCCACCCCCCACACCGAAGGAGAGCCCATGACCCCCCTGCAGCTCAGCCAGCCGACCCAGGTGATCGCCGGCGCCGTCCTGCTGACCATCGTGACCATCGAGTTCGGCGGGTGGTTCCTCACCCGGATCGTCCGCGGCGCGGTGCCGATGACGCCCTTCCAGCAGGCCTTCGCCCGCGCCGGCCACGCGCACGCGGGGGTCCTGGTCGTCCTCGGGCTGGTGTGCCTCCTCTTCGTCGACGCCACCGGTCTCGACGGCGCCGCCCTGTGGACCGCCCGGCTCGGCGTGCCGCTCGCGGCCGTGCTGATGTCCGCCGGATTCTTCCTGTCGTCCATCGGACGGAACGTGACCCGGCCCAACCGCCTGATCGTCCTGCTCTGGCTCGGCGCGCTCTGCCTGGCGGCGGGCGTGCTCGCCCTCGGCATCGGCCTGCTGACGAGCTGACGGCCGTCCCTCGGGTCTGGCTACTCTGACGTCAGAGTAGGGTGAGGCTGGTCACGTGGTTCTCCCGGCCGACGCGCCGCCGTCCCGCGACGTCTCCCGCGACGTCCCGTCCTCGCGCCCCGCGTCGTGACCGCCGGAAGGCCAGGGATCCGGGCGGCCCCGCCGCCCGCCGGAGCCCGTCCGCGTGGGAGCGTCCTCCGCGACGGGTCCGGCCACACGGGATTGCACGTGGAGAGGAGGACGATGTCCGTCTACCGCGTCAGGATGTACAGCGGGTTCCAGCGCACCCTCACCGCCGACCGGGTCGTCGTCAACGGCGACAACATCTGTTTCGAGCGGAGCAGGAACGGGTCCTGGGTCGCGGCGCTCCAGCTGCCGACACAACTGGTCACCCGGGTCCGCCGGCGGTGCGTCCAGCCGGACGGCACGGTCACGTGGAGCGTCGAGGAGCCGGAGCCGAGCACCTACTGATCAAGCTCCCACTCCCGGCGATCATTGCTCTATAACCTTCCGTGAGAGTAGAGTCTGGCCCGCTTGCGGTGGGACTCCGCTTCGCCGCGTGCTCACCCATCGCAGGCGTCAACGCCACCGCACGGCCCGCCTGGCCCTTCCCCCTCGCCGGGCGCGCCGTCGCGGTGGGAACCGGCGTTGTTCTGCGAAACTCCACCCGTACGTGACGGTAGGCCGTGAGTGGCCCATACCCGCGGAAGCGATGACCGCGGGGGTAGGAAAGGTGAGCGGAGCGATGCCTGAAGGTCTGGCGCAGATCGGCGAGGTCGCCGAGCGGCTCGGGCTGTCCCTGCGCACGATCCGCCATTACGAAGAGGTCGGCCTGGTCGTGCCCGCCCGCACCCAGGGGGGCTTCCGGCTCTACAGCGAACAGGACGTGCAGCGCCTCGCGCTGATCAGGCGGATGAAGCCGCTGGCGTTCACGCTGGAGGAGATGCGCGACCTGCTGGAGATCACCGACCGGCTCGCCCGCGGCGACGACGACCCCGGCCTGCTCGCCCGGCTGCAGCTTTTCGAGCGGGCGGTCGCCGAACGCGCCGACAGGCTGCGCGAGCAGCTCGCGATGGCCAGGGAGTTCGCAGACCAGCTCCGGCGTCAGCGGTTGAGCGCCCCGAAGACCACGCCCGCTCGCTGACCCGTGTCTCCCCGCGCGCATGGGTCTGTTTCCCTTTACGGAGACGGCTCGTTAGGGTGACGCTCGTTTCCGATCACTTTCCTGCTCGATTCCCGGGATGAGGCCGTGCGCCACTATCGGTGGGGTGTTCCCGCTCTGGTCGCCGCCGCCGCGTATGGCGCCGTGATCGTGGTCGCCGCCGCGGTCGCGACGGCCCGCGGCGACATCGGACTCCTCTGGCGGCTGACGGTCTTCTCCGAGGCGGGCGAGGACCTCACGGCCGTGTGGCCGAACGCGCTCGTCCTCCTCGCGGCGGGCGGGCTGTGGGGCTGGGCGCTGTGGCAGGGCCTGCGCGGCCCGGTCGGGGGCCGCCCGCCGGCGACGGACCGCACCGTGCTGCGGCTGCGCGTGGCGTTCTACGCGGCGGCGGGGTCCGGGCTGGTCTTCGCGATCGCGCCGGCCTGGCCGTGGTGGGCGGTGGTGATCGACTCGCTGGTCATGACGGCGGTCGTGGTGCTGTTCCACCCGGTGCTGCGCCGCACCGTGGGGTGGACCGGGCTCGCCCTGCTCTCGGGCCTGCTGGCCAACATGAGCGGGGCCGCCGTCGAGGTGTTCGACGTGCTCGGCTGGAGCGAGGTGCGGCGCGCGGCCGACATGTCCGATCTCAGCGGACTGGCGGGCCTGATCTGGATCGCGCTGGTGTTCCTGACGCAGTGGCGGGACGGCCGCTGGCGGCGGGCGACCGTCGGCTATGGCATCGCCTCCCTGGTCGCGCCGATCCCGCTCCTGTCGCTGGCTCATCTGGTGGAGGGCACCGGAATCTCCGGGAGCATGCTCGACGCCGCGATCGCGGCCACCAACGCCCTGACGGTGGTCTGGCTCGCCCGTTCCGGCCACGAACTCACCGATCCGGTCGTCCCACCCGTCCCGGCTGTCCCGGACGCCCCGCCGGACTCGCCCGAACCACCCGGACCGGCGCCCGCACGGGCGTCGGGTAATGGTTCGTTATGCGGATACCCGCCCTCGCCTTGGGGATAGCGACCCTTCGTATGGCCCGCCTAATCTGCGATAAGTGACGCTCTTTCCGACCGTTTGACGCGCCGCGTATGGGAGGGCGGGGGCGCTTCGCCACAGAAGGTGCCCACTGGTGACCAAGGAGCACGACACGATGAACTCGCAGACAATGGACCGCGCCGGCGTCCGCACGGCCGAGTCGGTCCTCGACGAATACACGTGTCCGGTGCCGCACTCTCCGCAGGAGGTCGGCGCCGTACGACACCGTGCGCTCGACGTGCTGACGGCCTGGGGAACGCCCGGGACCGCCGCGCAGGAGGCCGTGCTGGTGATCTCCGAGATGGTGACCAACGCCGTGCTCCACGCCCTGCCGCCGGCCGAGTTCCGGCTCCTCCGCTGCGCGGAGGGCGATCACGACATCATCCGGGTCGAGGTCACCGACGCCGGGCCTGCCCCGGTGTGGCCGGGGGCCGCGGCGGCCCCGGGCGAGAGCGGGCGCGGCGGCATCGTCATCGACGCCCTCGCCATCCGGCACGGCGCCCGGAGCGGATCCTCCGGCACGATCACCTGGTGGGCGGACCTGCCGGCCCGCTGAGCCTGTTCAGCGGCGCAGCGTCTCCGACGGGGACTCCCCGAAACGCCGGCGGTAGGCGAGCGCGAACCGCCCCAGATGGACGAACCCCCAGCGATAGGCGACGTCGGTGACCGTGGTGACGCCCGGATCCCCGACCGTGAGCTCGGCCCGCACCCGGTCGAGGCGCACCTCCCGCAGATAATTCGTGGGCGTCGTCTCCAGCTGACGGCGGAACCCCTCCTGAAGCGCCCGCGCGCCGACGCCCACCGCCTCGGCGATCCCCTCCACCGTGAGCGGTTCCGCCGCCCGCGCCTCGATCAGCTCGACGGCCCGTTCCACCGCCGTCGGTGCGACCCGGGGCTGGACGCCCGACAGCGCGTCGCTGTAGTTGCTTGGCTGGGCCAGCAGCAACTGCGTCATCAGCAGCCCCTCCAGCTGCCGGAGGGCGACGGGTTGCTCCAGCATGGCCCCGCCGGTCTCCGCCTCCCGCCTCAGCAGCTCGACGACCGAGAGCCATGACCATACGGGCGGCCGGGTCAGGTCCATGCCGAGGGAGAAGGCGAGCGGCCTGCTCGGGGTGCGCCCCATGAGCTTGCTGAGGTGGGCTTCGATCGCGGCGCGGTCAAAGCGGACGATCAGCGACTCGAGCCCGGAGGGCCACCGCATGCACATGGGCCGGGTCAGCGACAGCACGGAGGCGAGCTCGGGCGTCGCCACGATCCGCTCCCGGCCTTGCGACACCTCGGCGGCGCCGGTCAGCGGGATCTCGACGAGCAGATAGTCGTCCACCGGCTGCGGCGTGATCAGCACCTCCGTGCCGTAGCCGAGCGAATAGAGCCAGACTCCGTCGAACGCCACCCCGTTCATGCGGGCGTCGAGCCGGATCTCCGGATTCACCGGGCGCAGTCCGTGGACGCCGAGGTCGTTCCCGACGCGCTTCCGGGCCTCGTCGACGTCGTGTGTGCGCAGCCGCAGGTGTGCGGCGAGTGGTAGCGACTGTTCGGCCATCTTCCGCCTCCCCACGCGGGCAGGCCCCCCGTTCCCGCAGGTCGCGGGCACGCCACAAGCCTACGCGCGGGCCGCTCCTTCCGGACACGGCCGCGGTGCGGACCCCTGGACGCTCAGATCACGCGACGGGAGACGATGCCGGTGCCGACGTCGTGGCCGCACCACAGGCGGAAGCGCTCCCCGGGACGCAGATAGGCGACCGCGTCGTCGTCGTTCGTCGCGATGGTCACCACGTGCAGGCGGTCACCCGGGATCAGCGGCTCCTCGTCGTCCGACGTGATCGCCGCCTGGAAGGGCCGGCTGGCTCCGCTGCCGTGCTCCCCCGCACACGCGCAGATCACCAGCGACTGCGTGCGGAAGGGCAGCTCGTGCGGCAGACCACCCTGGTCGGAGGGCAGGAGCGAGATGAGTGCCTTTGCCTGGACGGTCATGGAGACCACCAACTTTCCCGCGTCTATCGCACGGCATCATTTGCACGGCATCATTTGCACTGTGCAACGTTCGCTCCGGCCGATTGCTTCCCGGGGCTCACCTTCCAGTGTGCGCCTCGGGGGCGGTCGAGCCGCGCACCACCAGTTCCGTCGCGAGTTCGACGTGATGCGACTCGACCTGTTCTCCGGCCGCCAGGCGCAGCGCCGTACGGACCGCGACGGCGCCCATCTCCCGCAGCGGCTGCCGCACGGTGGTGAGGGGCGGCGAGGCCATCCGGGCGATCTGCGTGTCGTCGAAGCCCACGATGCTGAGGTCCTCGGGCACCCGCAGCCCCCGGGCCCGGGCCGCCTCGAGCACGCCGAGCGCGATGTCGTCGCAGCCCGCGAAGATCGCCGTGGGCGCCTCCGGCAGATCGAGCAGGGCCGCGCCGCCTGTCATGCCGTCGTGGTAGTGGAAGGTTCCGGCTCGCGCATACCCGGGCAGGACGGGCGCGCCCGCGGCCTCCATCGCGGCCCGATAGCCGTGCAGCCGGGCCTGGTTGCAGGCCGCGGTGGCCGGCCCGCCGAGATAGGCGACGCGCCGGTGGCCGAGCGCGAGCAGGTGCTGCGTCGCGGCCATGCCACCGGCGAAGTTCGTCGAGCCGACACTGGTCACCCGGGCCCTCGGCAGGTTCAGCGGGTCGATCACGACGAGGGGCAGCCGCGCCCGGGCCAGGGCGGTGAGCTGCACGGCGGTCAGCTCGCCGGTGACGGCGACCAGCGCCCGCCGTCCGGCCGCGACCAGGTCGCGCGCCCACCCTCCCGTGCGGTCGGCGTCGCGCCGGATGCTCACCACCACGGCCACGTCGAGATCGGCGCCGGCCTGCACCGCGCCCTGGACGATCTCGGTCGAGTACGCGTTGAGGTCCGCGTCGAACTCCACCTCGATCGTGTCGGGCGCGGCCTCCCCCCGGCGCTGCGGCGGCGCGACGTAGTTGTGCTGCTCCAGCAGCGACAGCACCAGGGAACGCGTCTCCGGCGCGACATCGCTGCGGCCGTTGAGCACCTTCGACACGGTCGCGACCGACACCCCCGCCGAGGCCGCGACCGTGGCGAGTGTGGCCCGCCTACGACTGGGCGGCATCTGTTCCTCCCTGATCGGGGCCTGCGGCCGGTCGCACGTCCACGGGGGTGACGAGCCGCCGGTCGTGGCCGACGTGACGCAGCGGGCCGGTCAGCCGCACCCGGCCCCGGCACGGCAGGTCCGACGCGGAGGTGCCGACGTAGACGTCGATGTCTCCGGGCTCGACGATCCGCCGCAGGTCGCGGCCGGTGAAGGCGGTCCTGTCCGCGTGCACGGTGAAGGTCGCCCGCGCGCTCTCGCCGGGTTCGAGCCGCACCCGGGCGAACCCGGCGAGCTGCCGCATCGGCCGGGTCACCTGCGCCAGCACGTCGTGCAGGTAGAGCTGGACGACCTCCTCGCCCGCCCGCTCGCCGGTGTTGCGCACGCGCACCGACACGGTGAACTCCCCGTCGGTGGGCACCTCGTCGTCGCCGATCTCCAGGTCGCCGACCTCGAAGGTGGTGTAGGACGCGCCGTAGCCGAACGGGAACAGCGGGGTCGGGTCGATGTTGCTGATGCCGTGGCTGTCGGAGCCCAGCGGCGGCTGCAGGTAGGTGCCCGGCTGCCCGCCCGGGGTCCGCGGGATCTGCACCGGCAGCTTCCCGCTGGGCTGCACCCGGCCGGACAGGACGCCGGCGATGGCCGCCCCGCCCTCCTCGCCCGGCATGAACGCCTGGACGAGCGCGGCCGCCCCCTCGCGGACCCGCCCCAGCGCGTACGGCCGGCCCGACACCACGACCACCACGACCGGCGTGCCGGTGGCGGCCAGCTCGACCAGCAGGTCCTCCTGGACCCCCGGCAGCCTCAGGTCCTCGGCGTCGCAGCCCTCGCCCGAGGTGCCCTGCCCGAACAGCCCGGCGAGGTCGCCGACGACGGCCACGCACAGGTCGGACTCGCGGGCGGCCGCGAGCGCGGGGGCGAAGCCGGAGCGGTCCTCCTCCCGCCAGTCGCAACCCCGCTCGTGGACGATCTCGGCGTCCGGCAGCTCGGCCCGCAGCGCGTCGAGCAGGCTGGGCGCCTCCAGCCCGAGCCCGAGCTTCGGATAGCGGGGCAGCACGTGGTTGGGGAAGGCGTAGCAGCCCATGAACGTGCGCGGGTCGTCGGCGCAGGGCCCGACCACGGCGACCCGGCGCGGCCCCTGGCGCCCCTCCCCGAGCAGCGGCAGCGCGTCGCCCGCGTCGAGCAGCACGATCGACCGCTCGGCCAGCTCCCGGGCCAGCGCCCGGTTGGCCGGCGAGTCGAGGTCGACGGCGTCCGCTCCGGCCACCGACCCCTCCGGCGTCCAGTCCGGGTCGAGCAGCCCGAGCTGCACCTTCTGGGTGAGCAGGCGGCGCGCGGCCCGGTCGACCACTTCCTCGGGCACCTCGCCCCGCCGCACCCGCTCGGCCAGGTGCGCGCCGAAGCCGAGCGTGTCGGGCAGCTCGACGTCGATGCCCGCGGTCAGCGCGAGCACGCCGGCCTCCTCGTGGTCCGCGGCGACCTGGTGCATCTTCGCGAGGAACGCGATCGCCCAGTAGTCCGACACGACCGTGCCGGTGAACCCCCACTCGTCGCGCAGCACCTCGGTCAGCAGCCACGGGTCGGCGGCGGCGGGCACGCCGTCCACGTCGGAGTAGGAGTTCATGACCGAGCGCGCGCCGCCCTCGGCGATGGCGGTCTCGAACGTCGGCAGGATCATGTCCATCAGCTCGCGCCGGCCCATCGGCACGGGGCCGTGGTTGCGGGCCGCCCGCGACGCGGAGTAACCGGCGAAGTGCTTCAGGGTGGCGATCACCCCGGCGCTCTCCAGGCCGCGCACGTAGGCGGAGCCGAGCATCGCGACGAGGTACGGATCCTCGCCCATGGTCTCCTCGACCCGGCCCCAGCGGTAGTCGCGCACCACGTCGAGCACCGGCGACAGGCCCTGGTGGGCGCCCACGGCCCGCATGTCCCTGCCGATCGCGGCGGCCATCCGCTCCACCAGTCCGGGGTCGAAGGTCGCGCCCCAGGCGATCGCGGCCGGATATACGGTCGCACCATAAGTCGTGAACCCCGTGAGGCATTCCTCGTGGACCAACGCCGGGATGCCGAGTCTGGAGTGCTTCACCACCTCGCGCTGCAGCCGCACCACCTCCGCCGCGCCCTCCACCGCCGTCACCGGAGCACTGCCGAACACCCGGGTCAGATGGCCGAGCCCATTGCGCGCGGCCTCCTCTATGGGCACCGTGCCCGAGGCGGCGAAGACGTCCTGCATGGGGGCCACATTGTGCGCGTTGTCGGGCTCGACCTCCTCCGGCGACTGCATGTCGTTGCCGATCCACCTGCTGCCGAGCTGGCCGATCTTCTCCTCAAGCGTCATCTCCGCGAGGAGGGCCTCGACCCGGTCGGCCACGGGAAGTGCCCGGTCCTGCCATGCCCGGAGCGTCCCGTCCGCCGCGTGCGTCCGATCTGGGGCCGTCATCTGCTCTCCTCAAAAAGGTTTCGAAACATTTCGGCGTCCGGGGCGGTTCTATCGATAAACTTTCGGCCAACCGTGATCGCCGAGCGTGACGCCTGTTCGTCGGTACTTTACACACGCCTCACGTCAAGCTGGGGAGGTCGTGAGAGCGCTCTTGACAGTCAGGTATCGCAAATCTAGATTGGCGTGCCACGCGGCTTGTGTCGAAATGTTTCGAAACGAGCTGACTTCAAGAAGGAGTGGACTGTGGCACCGGGGTGCCGATCCACGTCGCCCCCCTGCCGCGTCCGAGTATTTTTTCAGCGAGCCGCGGCCAGCCTCGGCGTTCGACGTACGGAGATCAGCGTGGAGTCCAGGACACCATCCCGCCGCAACTTCCTCACCCTCTCCATGGGCCTCCCCCTCGGTGCCGCGTTGGCGGCCTGCGGCACGTCCGGTCCAGCCCCTTCCGGCGGCGGATCCGGTGGCGGTGCCGCCGGCGGCAGCGGTGGCGGCGGGGGCAAGGCCACCTACTGGTTCCTCCAGGGCCCGCCCGGAGAGGCCCCCCGCACCGCGTCGGTGGACCGGTTCAACAAGGCCAACCCCAACGGCCAGATCGCGATCACCACGATCCAGAACGACGCGTACAAGACGAAGATCAAGACGGCGATCGGCGCGAACCAGGCGCCCACCATCATCTGGGGCTGGGGCGGCGGCGGTCTGCGCAGCTACGTGCAGGCCGGCCAGGTCGAGGACCTCACCTCGTGGTTCGGCGAGAACGCCGCCGTCAAGGACCGGCTGTTCCCCGGCGCCTTCGGTGCCGCGACGATCGACGGCAAGATCTACGCGATGCCGTGCGAGACCGTGCAGCCGATCGTCCTGTTCTACAACAAGAAGGTCTTCGAGAAGGTCGGGGCGCAGCCGCCGCAGTCGTACGGCGACATCCTCGACCTGGTGAAGAAGTTCAACGACGCGGGGATCGCGCCGTTCTCCCTCGCCGGCCAGTCGCGCTGGACCAACATGATGTGGCTGGAGTTCCTCTTCGACCGCATCGGCGGCCCCGAGGTGTTCCAGGCCGTCTTCGACGGCGAGAAGGACGCCTGGAACAACCCCGCCTCCATCGAGGCCCTGACCAAGATGCAGGAGCTCATCAAGGCCAACGCCTTCATCAAGGGCTTCTCCTCCGTCACCGCCGACTCCAACGCCGACCAGGCGCTGCTCTACACGGGCAAGGCCGCGATGATGCTGCACGGCAGCTGGTCGTACGGCATCCAGCAGGAGCAGGGCGGCGACATCGTCTCCAGCGGCGGCCTCGGCTGGATGAACTTCCCCGGCGTCGACGGCGGCAAGGGCGACCCGAGCAACACCGTCGGCAACCCCGGCCAGTACCTGTCGATCTCCTCCAAGGCGACCCCCGAGCAGAAGGAGATCGCCAAGAAGTTCTTCGCCACCGGCGTGCTCGACGACCAGGAGCAGAAGGACTGGGTCGAGACCGGCGGTGTGCCGATCGTCAAGGGCTCCGACAAGCTGTTCGCCGGCTCCAAGGACGCCGAGTTCCTGAACTTCATCTACGGCGTCGCCAGCAACGCCAAGGTGTTCGCCCAGTCGTGGGACCAGGCGCTCAGCCCGACCGCGGCCGAGGTCCTGCTCGACAACATCGCCAAGCTGTTCCAGCTGTCGATCTCGCCGCAGGACTTCGCCACGAACATGAACGCGGTCATCGGTAAGTAAGCATGACTGCTATTTCCGCTCGAAGGACGTCGTCCGCCGCCGCTTCGCGCGGCGGCGGCGTCCTGCCCTGGCTGGCCGTGCCGGCCCTGGTGGCATTCGCCGTCTTCGCGCTGATTCCGCTGATAGGGGTGCTGCTGCTCAGCTTCACCTCCTGGGACACGCTGGGCGAGATCCAGCTGACCGGGTTCGAAAGCTGGCGGCAGGTGCTCACCGATCCCGGCCTGCCGCACGCGCTGTGGGTGACGTTCCTGATCATGCTGCTCTCCTGGGCCTTCCAGACCCCGGCGAGCATCCTGATCGGGGTGTTCCTGGCGGGCCGCCAGCGCTACCGCGAGCTGCTCGCAGTGCTGTACTTCATCCCGCTGCTGCTCAGCTCCGCGGCCATCGCGATCACCTTCAAGGCGCTGCTCGACCCGAACTTCGGCCTCGGCGCCGGGCTGGGCATCGACTTCCTCACCCAGGACTGGCTCGGCGAGCCCGGCCTGGCCTTCGGTGTCGTGATCTTCGTGGTGTCGTGGCAGTACATCCCGTTCCACTCGCTCCTCTACCAGGGCGGCGTGCGGCAGATTCCGCGTTCGCTCTATGAGGCCGCGGAGCTGGACGGTGCGGGACGCGTGCGCATGTTCTTCAGCATCACGCTGCCGCAGCTCAAGTACACGATCATCACGTCCTCGACACTGATGCTCGTCGGCTCCCTGACTTTCTTCGACCTGATCTTCGTGCTGACCGAGGGCGGTCCCGGCGACGCCACCCGCGCGCTCGCGCTGGACATGTACAAGCGCGGCTTCCAGGCCAACCTCATGGGCGCGGCCTGCGTGATCGGCGTCATCCTCGTCCTCGTGGGCCTCGCCCTGGCGATGCTGCTACGCCGTATCGGCGGCCGCGACCCCTACGCCAGTCAGTTGGAAGGGGCCTGACCGTGACCGCGACCCACACATCGAGGGCGGCCAAGCGCCCCGCCACGTCCGGGGCGCACGGACGCCGTCCGGCGAAGAGCCGGCAGCGCCCGAACTGGCTGGGTGGGCTGGTGGGCTGGCTGTGGCTGGCCATCGTGATCATCCCGATCTACTGGATCGTGATCACCAGTCTGAAGACGCAGTCCAACTACTACCTGACCAACCCGTTCGCGCCGCCCAGCGAGCCCACGCTGGACAACTACCGTCTCGTCATCGAGATGGACTTCCCGCTGTACTTCCTGAACAGCCTCCTCGTCGCCATCGGCACCGTGATCCCGTCGGTGCTGTTCTCGTTCATGGCGGCGTACGCGATCGTCCGCAGCAGTGGCGTCAGCCGCTTCCTGCGCGGCGTGAACTCGCTGTTCCTCATGGGGCTGGCGATCCCGCTGCAGGCGACGGTCATCCCCGTCTACCTAATCATCATCAAGCTGCACCTCTACGACTCGCTGACGGGTCTGGTGCTGCCGTCGGTCGCCTTCGCGATCCCGCTGTCGGTGCTGGTGCTGTCCAACTTCATCAGGGACGTGCCGAAGGAGCTGTTCGAGTCGATGCGGCTCGACGGCGCGACCGAGTGGAAGACCCTGTGGGGCCTGGCCTTCCCGCTCACGCGGCCGGCCGTGGTGACGGTGTCGATCTACAACGCGCTGCAGGTCTGGAACGGGTTCCTGCTGCCGCTGATCCTCACCCAGAGCCCCGACAAGCGCACGCTGCCGCTGGCTCTGGCGGCGTTCCAGGGCGGCCCGTACGGCGTGAACGTGCCCGCCGTGCTGGCGTCCGTCGTGCTGACCATCCTGCCGATGCTGATCCTCTACACGGTCGGCCGCCGTCAGCTGCTCAGCGGCCTGACCGCCGGTTTCGGCAAGTAGCCGGGGGTCTCACGCTCCGCCGTACAGACGGCCCAGGTCGACGAGCTCCACGTCGGGCCGTCTGTCGGCGAGGCGGAGCAGCGCGGGGGAGAACCCCGAACGCGCGAACAGGAGCAGCTTGGGCAGAGCGCCGACCTTCCCGCTGGGCAGCAGCCCGCGCAGGTGTTCCAGGCGCTCCAGCCGAGGCACGTCGAGCGGTGCCTCCGTGCACGTGGCCTCACCGTTCGCAGACGCCCAGGAAGTGATGATGGGCGCAACTACCATAGTTGCAGCTATCATTCCGGGCTCCATCACTTGGCTTCGGGTCTTGTACGGCCGTCTTTCCGGGGTTACGCTCGCGCCAAAACTATTAGGAAACTTTCCTAAGAAAGGGAAGGTCACGCGACCGGCCGTCGTGTCACCCGACGCCTTTTCGCGGACGCCGATCGGCACCCCGGAAGGACGGCATTGATGAGGAAACGGCTGCTCAGCGCGGTGTTGCTCGCGTTGGGCCTCTGTCTGGCAGGAGTCGGAGCCGGCCCCGCCCCCGCGTCGGCGGCGCCCGGCGCGGTGCTCGCCTACGCGGCCTGGGCGCCCAACACCTGGTATGCCGCGGGCTCGCGGGTGACCTACAACGGCACCGACTATGAGTGCATCCAGGGGCACACGTCGCTGACCGGGTGGGAACCGCCGATCGTCCCGGCGCTGTGGAAGCCGATCGGAAGCAGCGGCGGCGACACGACGGCCCCCGGTGTCCCGGGCAATCCGCGGGTGACCGGCACGACGTCGAGCAGCGTGTCGCTGGCGTGGAACGCCTCCACCGACAACGTCGGCGTCACCGGCTACCGCGTCTACGAGGGCACGGCCCAGCGGGCCCAGGTCACCGGCGCCACCGCGACGATCGGCTCGCTCGGCGTCTGCACCACCCACACCTACACCGTCAGGGCGTACAACTCCGCGGGCGAGTCGGCGGCGAGCGCGGCCGTCACCGGCACGACCACCGGGTGCTCCTCCGGCGGGGCGCTGCCCCGGCACATCCTCACCGGCTATTGGCACAACTTCGTCAACCCGGCCGTCGAGCTCAAGCTGTCGCAGGTGCCGCGCGACTACGACGTGGTCGCGATCGCGTTCGGAGAGGCGACCACCACGCCGGGCCAGGTGACGTTCGCCCTCGACTCGGGCCTGTCCGCCGCCGTCGGCGGATACACCGAGGCCCAGTTCAAGGCCGACGTGCAGGCGCTCAGGCAGCGCGGCCAGAAGGTCGTCCTCAGCGTCGGCGGCGAGGCCGGCCGTGTGCAGGTGGCGAGCCCGGGCGCGGCCACGGCGTTCGCGAACTCGGTCTACTCCATCATGCAGAGCTACGGGTTCGACGGCGTGGACATCGACCTGGAGAACGGCCTCAACGCCACCTACATGGCGCAGGCGCTGCGCGAGCTGCGGGCGAAGGCGGGCTCCGGGCTGATCATCATGATGGCCCCCCAGACGATCGACATGCAGTCGACCGGCATGGAGTATTTCAAGCTCGCGCTGAGCATCAAGGACATCCTCACCGTCGTCAACATGCAGTACTACAACTCCGGCACGATGCTCGGCTGCGACCAGAAGGTCTACGGCCAGGGGACGGTGGACTTCATGACCGCGCTGGCCTGCGTCCAGTTGCAGAACGGCCTGCGCCCCGACCAGGTCGCGCTCGGCCTGCCGGCCGGTCCCGGCGCGGCCGGCGGCGGCGTCGTCTCTCCCGGCACGGTCACCAACGCGCTGAACTGCCTGGCGCGGCGCACCGGCTGCGGGTCGTTCGTCCCCGCGCAGGCCTACCCCGACATCCGGGGCGCGATGACCTGGTCGATCAACTGGGACGCCGCGAACAACTGGAACTTCTCCAGGACCGTCAAGCCGTTCCTCGCCACGCTCCCCTGAACCACGCTCCCCTGAACCCACTGGACCCCTGAACCCACTGGACCCCTGAACCGCCGGACGCCCCGCCCCCAGCCGTTCTCCCCGCGCCAGCGCGGAGCGGGGTGCGGGGCGTCCGGTCACAGCGCGACGGTGCGGAACCCGGCGTTGGCCATGGAGGAGTCGGGGGTGTTCGACGACCGCGCCGAGTTGCGGTAGCGGTTGCAGTAGGAGTCGTGGCACAGGAACGAGCCGCCGCGCAGCACCCGGGCCCTGCCGCGCAGCGGGCCGCGCGGGTTGTCCGAAGGCGAGTAGACGTAGTAGTCGGGCGCGTACCAGTCCGCGCACCACTCCCAGACGTTCCCCACCGTCTGCCACAGCCCGTACGCGTTCGGCGCGAACGTGCGCACCGGGGCGGTCGTGAGATAGCCGTCGTCCAGGGTGTTCTCGGTGGGGAAGAGGCCCTGCCAGATGTTCACCCGCCACTCGTCCCGCGGGAGGTCGTTCCCCCACGGATAGCGAGCGCCGTCGAGGCCGCCCCGGGATGCGTACTCCCACTCGGCCTCCGTGGGCAGCCGCCGGCCCGCCCACGAGCAGTAGGCCATCGCGTCGTTCCAGCTCACGTGGACCACCGGGTGGTCGGGCTCGGCCTGCGACAGCCGCCCGGCGGGGTGCCGCCAGTCGGCGCCGCGCACGCCCACCCACCAGGGGGTGCCGGGCACCGGCCCCATCACGTCGTCGGGGTGGGCGCGCATCGCCAGGTGGAAGACGGCGGAGAAGCCGTACTCCTCCGCCTCGGTGCGGTAGCCGGTCGCGTCGGCGAAGGCGGCGAAGTCCGCGACCGTCACGGTCGTGGCGTCGATCGAGAACGGCGCGACGGTGACCGGGTGCACGGGCCCCTCGCCGTCGCCGGGGTTGCCGTCGCCGGTGGCGTCGCCCATCCGGAACTCACCGCCGGGCAGGCGCACCTGCTCGACCGCATGCCGCCCCTCTGCGGTGAAGCGGACGGGCTCCTGGGGCTGTCCCGGCGTGGCGGGCGTGCAGCAGGACATCAGTCAGACACCCGTGTTTTCCAGCAACCGGGGGATCGGCTGGCTGGGGTGCGGCTCGTCGCCGAGGGCCGCCTGGGCGTGCCACATGCGCACCTTCATCTCCTCGCGGATCTCCCGGTAGGCCGGGTCGTCGTAGACGTTGCGCAGCTCCTCCGGGTCGGCCTCCAGGTCGTAGAGCTCCCACTCACCCGGGTAGGTGAACGCGCCCGTGCCGGGGATGCCCATGCCGTCGTTGTAGAAATAAATGATCTTGTAGCGGGACGTCCGGTAGCCGTAGTGGGCCGGCGCCTTGTGGAAGACGTCGTCGTGCTCCCAGTAGCGGTAGTACATGCCCTCCGCGGGCGGCGGGCCCGGCTCGCCGGTCAGGTCGGCGAGGAAGCTGCGGCCCTGCATCCGGGGGTGGTGCGGCACGCCGGCGGCGTCCAGCACGGTCTGCGCGAAGTCGACGTTCGTGACGATCCCGGTGTGCACCTGGCCGGCCGGGATGCGCCGCGGATAGCTCAGCACGAGCGGCATCCGCAGCGACTCCTCGTACATGAACCGCTTGTCGAACCAGCCGTGGTCGCCCAGGAAGAAGCCCTGGTCGGAGCAGTACATCAGCAGCGTGTCGTCGAAGTCGCCGCGCTCGCGCAGCCAGTCGACCACCCGGCCGACGTTGTCGTCCACCGACGCGACGACGGCCAGGTAGTCCTCCATGTAGCGCTGGTATTTCCACAGCGCCAGCTCCTCGTACGACAGCCCCTCGGGCGGGTCCTGCTTGAGGTCCTCGGCGTTGAGATGCTCCGCGATCCGCATGGCGGCCCGCCGCGCCGACGACGAGCGGGTGGCGTAGTCGTCGCCGAACGTCGACGGCACCGGGATGGGGTCGGTGTACATCCCCGCGTGCTTGTCGTCCGGCTCCCAGGGGCGGTGCGGCGCCTTGTGGTAGATCAGCAGGCAGTAGGGATCGTCGCCGTCGAGCGAGCCGGCCCAGCTCAGCGCCATGTCGGTGATGAGGTCGGTGGCGTAGCCGGGGACGGTCCGCAGGCCGTCCTCCGACAGGAACGACGGGTCGAAATACTCCCCCTGCTCGATCAGCACGTCCCAGTAGTCGAACCCCTGGGGGTTGTGCCCCGGGCCGTCCCCCATGTGCCACTTGCCGATGATCGCCGTGCGATATCCGGCCGCCTTCAACTGGCTCACGAACGTAGGCTGCGCCGCGTCGATCGGCGTGACCAGCGTCGAGACGCCGTTCACGTGCGAATACGTGCCGGTCAGGATGCTGGCCCGGCTCGGCGAGCACAGCGCGTTCGTCGCGAAGCAGTTGTCGAACCGGACGCCGAGGTCCGCGATCTCGTCGATCCGCGGCGTCCGGTTGACGACCGAGCCGTACGCGCCGACCGCGTGCGACGCGTGGTCGTCGGTCAGGATCATGACGATGTTCGGACGCCTGCTCATCGGTAGGTCGCCTCGTCCAGCCCGCTCAACGTGGGGTCGTAGGACACGTCGCCGACGTCGTACATCGAGGTCATCCAGTGGTAGAAGTTGTCGCCCCGGTCGCGCAGCACCTGGTAGAGCCGCCGCATCAGCCGTCCGCGCACCTCCGCCATCTCGGGGTGGTTGTAGACGTTGAGCAGCTCGTCCGGGTCGGTGAACAGGTCGTACAGCTCGTTGGTCGAGTCGGGGTTGACGACCAGCTTGTAGCGGTCGGTCCTGATCATCCGCTGCGGGTACGGGAAGTGGTGCCCGTGGAACTCGCAGACGATGTCCTGCTCCCACGGCACCTCGCCGGTGGAGGCCAGCGGCACGAGGCTGCGCGAGTCGACCGCCGGAGCGGGGTCGATCCCGGCCAGCTCCAGGATCGTCGCCGTGCAGTCCAGCAGGCTGACGAACTCGGTGCGGACTACCCCGGGCTCCTGGCCGGGGATCCGCAGCAGGCCGGGCGTGCGGTAGATGTCCTCGTACATCGCCGGGCCCTTGTCGTGCAGCCGGTGGGCGCCGGTGAACTCGCCGTGGTCGCAGGTGAAGAACACGGCCGTGTCGTCGTTCAGGCCGAGGCGCCGCATGGCGTCCATGACCCGGCCGATCTCCATGTCGATGAGCGCGACGTAGCCCCAGTAGACCGCGATGAGCTTGCGCGTCACCTCCAGCGGCATGGTGTCGAACGTCCAGTGCGCGCTGTAGTTGGCCTGCACCGGCGGCTTGCCGGCGAAGGTCTCCGCGATCGACGTGGGCAGCTCGACCAGCTCCGGGTCGAACATGTCGAAATACTCGTCCGGCACGATGTACGGCAGGTGCGGCCCGAAGAAGTTGAGCTGCAGGAAGAACGGCTTCGGCTCGGCGGCGTACCGCTCCAGCATCTCGATCGCCCGGGTGGCGAGGTAGTGCTCGAAGGTCGCCTCGACCGGCTGGCGCAGCCGCGCGGCGAGCAGGTTGCCCGGCCCGCCGTTCGGCAGCGTCCCCCGGATGCGGTCGTGGATCTCGTACGGCGGCAGGTCGTTGGCCTTGAGATAGTCCAGGTAGTCGGGGTGGTCCACGGGGTTGTGCCACCCCGGCAGGTCGGGCCCGTCGAACCCGAAGTCGGCCGCCCGCCGGTGGTGCCCGACGTGCCACTTGCCGATGAGCCCGCAGTTGTAGCCGGCGTCGCGCAGCGCCGTGGAGAACGCCCACTGGTCGCCCGGCAGGTCCTCGATGTAGCCGACGTTCCTCTCGTGGTTGGCGAGCAGCTTGTGCCGGAACGGCGCCTGCCCGGTGAGCAGGCTCGCCCGCGCCGGCGTGCAGATCGCGGTGGGGGTGTACCAGCGGTCGAATCGCGTCCCGGTCCGGGCCAGCTCGTCCAGCACCGGGGTGGCGGCGAGGCGGTTGCCGTACGCGCCCAGGGTGTCGGCCCGGTGCTGGTCGGTCATCAGGAACAGGACGTTCACCGGACTCGTCATTGGGCGGCGCCCGTGAACAGATCGCCGGTGTAGTACGTCTTCGGGTCGACGGCCGAGGGCAGCTTGCCCGCGCCGACGAAGTAGTCGCCCATCCCGCTGAGCCACTTCTCGATCGTCCCGTCCTTGGTGTAGCCGTCCAGGTCGGACAGCGACAGCACCTTGGAGTTCGCGGCGTCGGCCTTGACCTGGTCGGCGGGCAGCTTCAGCATCTCGGCGGTCGCGGCCACGGTCTCGTCGAGGTGCTCGCTGCGATATTGGATGGCGTCACGCAGCACGCCGATGACCTTCCCGGTCTTGTCCTTCTCCTTGGCGACGACGTCGTTGCCGGCGACGAACGCGGTCGGGAACGACACGGTGTCGGCGAAGTCCTCGTTCTTGGCCAGCTCGACCAGGTCGGGCACGGTCTTCTTGATCGTGGAGATGGCGGGATACCAGAAGCCGGCCGCGTCGATCTGCTTGGAGGTGAACGCCGACACGATGGTGGACGCGTCCATCGGGACGATCTTCACGTCGTCCTTGGTCAGCCCGGCCTTCTTCAGCGCGAGGGTGAGGATCATGTCGCCGGAGGTGCCCTCGGGCACGCCGATCGTCTTGCCCTTCAACTGGTCCATCGACGTGATGCCGGCCTGGGCGATGACGCGGTCGGCGTTGCCGAGCGTGTTCAGCGCGACGACCTTGGCCTTGCCGGACGCGGGCAGCCACATGGCGCCGGGGCCGATGTAGCCGAAGTCGAGGTCGCCGGTGCCCAGCGCCTGGATCTGCAGCGGGCCGTTGGTGAACACGCTGACCTTGGCGTCGAGGCCGTGCTTCTTCCACAGGCCCTGCTTGTCGGCGACGGCGAGCAGGCTCGCGCCGTTGAAGTCGGCGATGTAACCGAAGTTCACGTGGGTGGCGCCGGCGGCGCCGCCCGATCCGGCGGAGTCGTCCGACCCGCAGGCCGCCGCCGACAGTGCCACGACGACCGCCGCGGCGGCCAGGAGGGTCTTCTTCATTGCGCGGGCTCCTTGATCTGCCGCTGGTGGTACACCGCATGCCAGACGCGGTTGCGCAGCGCCCCGAACTCGGGGCTCAGCCGCATGTCCTCGTCGCGCGGATAGGGGAGATCGACGTCGATGACCTCGGCGATGCGGCCCGGCCTGGCGGCCATGACGACCACCCGGTTGGCGAGGAACACCGCCTCGTCGACGTCGTGGGTGATGAACATGACCGTCCGCCGTTCCTTGCTCCAGGTCTCCAGGAGCTGCTCCTGGAGGCGCACCCGGGTCAGCGCGTCCAGGGCGCCGAAGGGCTCGTCCATGAGCAGGATCGACGGGTTCACCGCGTACGCGCGGGCGATGGCGCAGCGCTGCTTCATGCCGCCCGACAGCGTCTTGGGCAGCGCGTCGGCGAACTGCTCCAGGCCGACCAGGCGGATGAAGTGCTCGGCCCGCTCCCGCCGCTCCGCCTTGGGGACCTTGGCGGTGCGCATGCCGAACTCGACGTTCTCGCGGACGGTCAGCCACGGGAACAACGCGTACTGCTGGAAGATGACGCCGCGCTCGGGGCCGGGGCCGGTGACCGGCTTCCCGTCCACCAGCGCGGTGCCGCCGGTGGGCTGCTCCAGCCCGGCGAGGATGTTGAGCAGCGTGCTCTTGCCGCAGCCGGAGGGGCCGACGACGGTCACGAACTCGTTGTCGGCGATGTCCAGCGAGACGCCGCCGAGCGCGACGAACGGCTCCTTCCCCACCGGGAAGACCTTCTGGACGTCGCGTACGGAAATCTTCGGTGCGATCTCGCGTGTGCTCTCGGGAGTGCTCATCGGTTCTCCTGCCAGGCCGTCAGCTTGTTGCCGGCGATCATGAGCAGCCGGTCCATGATCAGGCCGAGGACCCCGATCGCGATGATGCCGACGAAGATCGTCGGAAGGTCGTAGTAGAGCTGCGCGCTCTGCATCCGGTGGCCGAGCCCGGCCTGCGCGGCCAGGAGCTCGGCGGCCACCAGCGTGCCCCAGGCCGAGCCGAGCCCGACCCGCATGCCCACGAGGATGAACGGCGTCGAGGCCGGCACCACGACGCGGCCGAAGATGGTCCCGTCGCTCGCGCCGAGCACCCGCGCGGCGTTGATCAGCGTCTTGTCCACGTTCACCACGCCCTGGTAGGTGGAGATGACGCAGGACAGGAACGCCGCCAGGAAGATGACGAAGATCTTGGGGCTCTCGCCGATGCCCATCAGCACGAGCACCAGGGGCAGCATCGCCAGCGGCGGGATCGTGCGGAAGAACTGGATCCACGGCTCGAACAGGCCGCGGGCCACCGTGTACCACCCCATGACGAAGCCGACGATCACCGCCGCGACCGAGCCGAGGGCGAACCCGGCCAGCACGCGCCCGAGCGAGGCGCCGACGTCGGTGGCGAGCGTGCCGTCCAGGGTCATCTTCCATGCGGCCGAGACGACCTCGACGGGAGTGGGGAACTGGAGCCCGGCCAGGGACAGCCCCCACCAGATCGCGATCCCGGCCACGATCGAGATGATGTTGAGGACCAGGAAGGTCCGGTTCTTGCGCGGCCGGGCGGGGGCGTTGCCGTCCCTCGTGGCGCCCGCACTGGTCACGGCCACTATCGGCCTCCGTCCGTCGTGACGTTCGCTTCGTATCCGGCGAGCAGCGGGGACTCGTGGAACAGGGCCGCGATGGCCCCGCGCGCCCCTCCGTCGTCCGAGAGCAGGGCGGGGCGGATCACCGGCGCCGCGTCGGTGCGCCACGACAGCTCGTAGGTGACCGTGTCGGCGACCTGGCGCAGCAGGGCCGGAGCGACCCGGATGATCTCGCCGCCGAGCACGATCTCGTCGGGATTGAGTGTCATGGCCGCCGTGCCGAGCACCCGGCCGACCGCCGTGCCGGCCTCGCGGAGCACCTGGTCGACCGTCGGATGGGCGATCTCCACCGCGGCCTTCAGGTCGTCGAGCGTGTCCACGGGCACGCCGAGCTCGCGGCACCGCCCGAGGATCGCCGGCACCGACGCCACAGTCTCCACGCACCCGTTCTTGCCGCAGCGGCACCGCGCGCCGCCGGGGACGGCGGTCACGTGGCCGAGCTCCCCCGCGTAGCCGTTGGCGCCCTTGACGAGCTGCCCGCCGACCACCAGGCCGCCGCCCACCCCGTCGGAAAGACGCAGGTAGATGAGGTCGCGTACGGAGTCGGACTGGGCGTGCAGGGCCTCGGCCAGCCCGGCGAAGCGCACGTTGTTGTCCACGATCACGCCGGCGTGGAAGCGGGTGGCGAACACCTCCGCCACACCGTCGGCGCTCGAACGGTCGCCCCAGCCCGGCACGCCGACGGCGATCGCCTGGAGCGCGCCGTAGTGGACGCCGGTGTCGGCGCTCAGCCGGTCGATCAGCGCGAGCCCGGCGTCGAGACGCTCGGGCCACTGCGCCGACTCCTCATAGCGGGCGGTCCCGGACGCGATGATGTCGTGCGCGGCGTCGGCCACCAGGACGTTCACGCGGCGGTGGCCGAAGTCGACCCCCATGTACTGGCCGGAGGCCGGGTCGAGCGCGAGCCGCTCGGCCGGCCGGCCGCTGCCCACGCGTTCCACGGCGTCGGTGTCGACGACGCGGATGGCCCCGCGGCCGAGGAGGTCGCTGGTGATCTCCGAGACCGTGGTGCGTGACAGGCCGACCCGGGCCGCGATCTCGTTGCGGCTCTGTGCGCCGTTCTGGCGGAGCACGCGCAGCACCCGCTCCTCATGGGAGCGGCGCACGAGGGCATGCACGCCGTTGGGGGTCGTTGACACGCTGGCAACCTAAGGTTCGTCCGTTTTTTACGTCAACCATCCGACAAAAAGAATCGGTAAATCTGCCCGGGAGCCTGACGAAACCCTCTGACCAGCGCGGACACCTCCCCGACACGCACCCAGGCATCCTGCCGCACCCGCTTGACGCTCCTGAGGCCGGTGGGGCACGGGATTCTGACGGCGTCTCGACGGAAAAATTTGGCCTGTCTACCGTGCTCGCCGTGAGACAACTGGTGATCGGAGCCTTACTCCTCGCGTCCTCCGTGGCCGTGACGCCCCCCGCCCAGGCAGCACCCGTACAGACGTCGCCCGTGCAGGCGGTGCCGGACCCGGCCTACACCAACCCCGTGAGCGCCGGGACGGTGCAGACCTTCCCCGACCCCACGATGATCCGCGGCAAAGACGGCCTCTGGTACGCCTACGGCACCACGAACCCCATCGACGGGAAGACCGAGCACATCCTGCCGATGCTCACGTCCCCCGACATGGTCCACTGGACGTACGCGGGAGACGTCTACACCGCGGCCGACCACCCCGCGT
The DNA here is from genome assembly GCF_006874475.1 of Microbispora hainanensis. Lineage (GTDB taxonomy): Bacteria > Actinomycetota > Actinomycetes > Streptosporangiales > Streptosporangiaceae > Microbispora > Microbispora hainanensis. The sequence goes on along the minus strand of NZ_VIRM01000041.1, from coordinate 56,014 downwards.
GGTGGCCGAACGGCACGCGTCCCTGGGCGCCGGACATCCGCTATGTGAACGGCGCCTACCACCTGACGTACGCGCTCTCCACGGGCGGAGTCGGGCTCGCGACCGGCCCGCACCCGACCGGGCCCTGGACCGACCACGGCATGATCGTCCCCGCTGGCGGCAGCGGCTGCCCGACGGGCAACATCGACCAGGCCATGTTCACCGACGTCAACGGCGACAGCTACCTCTACTGGGGCAGCTACGACACGATCTGCGGCGCGAGGATGAACACCGAGGCGACCGCGGTCACCGGCCCGGTCACGCAGATCGCCCGCGGACGCCGCATGGAGGGCGCCTTCGTCGTCCGGCACGACGACAGGTACTACCTGTTCTACTCCGACGCCGGGTGCTGCGACGGCGCGTTCAGCGGCTACACGGTCAAGGCCGGCCGCGCCGACAGCCCGCTCGGGCCGTTCACCACCCCGACCGGCGTCGACCTGATGGACCTGACCAGCAAGGACGGCATCGTCCTCGCGGCCGGCGGCAACGGCTGGGCCGGCCCCGGCCACAACGCCGTCCAGACCGACCTCAGCGGACAGGACTGGCTCGTCTATCACGCGATCGCCTCGTCGGCCCCCGAGTTCGGGCCGGTCACGACGACCTGGGGCACGACGATCAGCAACCTGAGCCGGCGTCCCCTCATGATCGACCGGCTCGACTGGATCGACGGCTGGCCGGTCGTACGGGCCGGGGCCGGGCCGTCCACCGGGGCGCAGCCCGCGCCGGTCACCACCTGGACCGTGGGCGGCACGTTCAACGAGGGCACGGCCGGGTGGACCGGGCCGTGGAAGCCGGCCTCCGACCCCGACTCACTCGGCCACCTCACCGGCAAGGGCTCGACCAGCGAGCTCAGCGACGACCGGGTCCGGGGCGACGTCCGCGTGGAGGCCGACCTGCGGCTGCGCGAGGGCGGCAGCGCCGCCGGGCTCGTCGTCACCCGCGAGAACGGCGCGAAGGACATCACCGCGTGGCTCGACCGCGAGCGCGGCGAGCTCGTCGTCACGGCCAAGGCGCGCGGCAGGACGACGACGGCGAGCGGCCCGTTGCCGTCCTCGTTCGACTACGGCTCCTGGCACAACGTCGCCGCCGAGCGGCGTGGGAACGCCCTGACCGTGTCGGTGTCGGCCGACCGGCTCGGCGACCCGGTGGCGAGCGTCTCCCTGACGCTGCCCGAGGGCGCCCCCACGTCCGGCGCCATCGGCGTGACCACCCGCGGCGCGGCCGACGCCGACAACGTGGGCGCCGCGCCGCTCTACCGGCCGGTGACCGAGCGGGTGCCCGATCCCGTCCTCGGCAGGCAACTCCCGGCGTACTCCGACGAGTTCGACGGCACCGGCTCGCCCACCGGCTGGACGAAGGTCCGCAACCCGTCGGCCACCCTGTCGAACGGCTCCCTGGTCTGGCCGACCCAGAACGCCGAGCTGTTCCAGGGCAACAACACCGCGTCGATCCTGCTCCGCGACGCGCCGCAGGGCGACTTCGCCGTCGAGACGAAGCTCACCTTCGACGGCACGAAGGGCAACCAGCAGGCCGGTCTGCTGCTGTACGAGAACGACGACCGGTGGCTGAAGCTGACGCACACCGTCCTGCCCCTCAACCAGGGCAACGGCGCGGTGCTGCACCAGACCGAGTTCGGCAAAGAGGGCCCGCGCCCCGGCACCACCCCGCCCACCGCGGTCGCCAACGCGCCCATGTTCGGCGGCCCGGCCGCGGAGACCACCTGGCTGCGGCTGCTCTACCACCACGACCAGGAGAACGGCGAGCACGACGTCCGGATGGCGTCGAGCACCGACGGCGCCCACTGGATCTGGGGCGGCAGCTGGTCGCTCCCGCGCACCGGGCCGGTGAGGATCGGCCTGATCTCGATGAACGCGGCGGGCGCCACCGCGACGTTCGACTACCTGCGGACCTACGAGGTGACCAGCCGATAACCGGCGACCGGCCGCACCTTCACCCGAGGGGCGGCCGGTCCATGTCCGCTCAATGCCCGGGGAATGACCCGCTGCGATTTCCGCCGGTGCCGGGACGCGGGCCCGCGAGCGGGGTAGGAGGCACGTCGATGCCGATCATCCACACCCTCACGCGATCCCCCGGCGCCCTTCGCCGACGGCCCGCGCCGGCCCTGGCCCTTGCACTGGCACTTGCTCTGGTTGCGCCGATGGACGCGTACGCCTCCGGCGGCGACGGCAACGGGAACCGCTCGGCCGTACGCGTGGGCAACGGCTCGGACAACCGCAACCTGGTGACGATCGGCAGCACCCGCCTGCGTGGCGCCCTCCACCAGTTCTCGTCGGGCGTGGGCGGGGTCAGCAGCGTGCAGGGCGGCCTGTGCCGGCCGCGCGGCCGGTTCTGCACGCTGTCGCAGCACATCGGCTCCCGCGGCCCGGCGGACGACGAGTCCGAGCGCGGGCGGTGAGCCGCTGATGCGCGGCGGTCTCGCCCTGGTGGCGGCCACGACGGCCACAGCGGTGATGACGGCGGCGCTCGCCGCGCATGCGACGGTCGCTCACGCCGCGGCCGGCCAGACGGCTGGGAGCGGCGACCGCAACGGCAACACCGCCGGCGTCCGCGTCGGCAACGGGATCCGCAACGTCAGCCAGCTGACGGTGGGCAGCGCGCGGAACGGGTCCGGCATCCAGCAGAAGACGATCGGCGTCGGCGGCGTGGCGAACGGGCAGAGCATCATCTGCCGCCGAGGGGCGCGCCTCTGCAAGCTGACCCAGCGAATGCGGGGGTCGCTCCAGGAGGGCTAGTCGGAAGATCTTTCCGTTGGGAGGTCCTAATCCTCCTTCAGCGACCGCGACGGGCGCGTGCTTGCGGGGTAGATGCCCGGCAGATCCGCACACGGACGGATCTGTTCGACGGTCACCGGGGAAGGCACAGGAGAACATGGCTCCTCACAGGGCTCGTCGCAGGGCTTATCTCAGGCCTCATCTCAGGCCTCACGACACGAGGCGGCACGCGCTCGCCGGCCCGGCGGCGCGGCTGCTGGCGCTGACCGCGCTCGCGGTCGCCGGCGCCGGCGTCGCGCTCTCCCCGCTGCTCTCCCCCGCCGACGCGGCGGCCATCCGGGGACGGGGCGGTGGCGACGGGAACGGCGCCAATTCGAGGTACGTGTTCAACAACGGCCAGAACAACCTGAACTCCCTGCTCGTCGGCAGCGCGCGGAACGCGACGGGCGCTCAGCAGGTCATCTCCGGCGTGGACGCGTCGGTGAACACGCAGGCGTCCAGCTGCAGGCGCCGGCCCGGCTGCAAGGGCGCCCAGAACATGCGAGGCCACATGCAGAGCTCCCCCAGGACGAGCGGCACGGTGATCATCGGACGCTGACGGATCATCGGACGCTGATCAGCCGAGAACATGGCGGGACACGGACCCGCGAAGACGCCGGCCGGACCGGGCCGGACGCTACGGTGTGACGAGATTCCGTGCGGACAGACGGGCGGACGGACGGGCGAGCAGACGGGCGAGCGGACGGACGGGCGGACGGGTGGTGGCGATGCTCCTTTCACGCGGCGCATCTGGGCGTGTCCCGCTGTTCGCCGTCGTCCTCGTCGCGGCCGCCGCCGCGCAGGTCCTGCTCACCGCTCCCGCGTACGCGCGGGCCGGGCGGGGGGACGGGGACGGCCCGACCTCCGTCGGGAACGGCACGCGCAACCGCAACATCGTCAACCTGCAGAGCCCCACGCGCAATCGCGGCCACCAGCACACGGAGGCCAGCACCGCGGGTGGGGCGACCAACGTGGAGGACGGTTTCTGCCGCCGGACCAGGAACTGCGACATCAAGCAGAACATCGTCGTCGCCGTCGCCGGGCCCCTGTAGCCCGCACGCTCATCTGCTCAGCGCTCATTTACTCAGCGCGCGTACGGCCTCTTCCGGGCTGTCGTACAAGGACAGCAGCTGGTCGAGGCCCATGATCTGGAAGACCCGGGCGATGTCGGAGTGCAGACCGGCCAGGAGCAGGGCGGCGCCCGCGTCGGCGGCGCGCTGGTGGGCCGCGACCAGTGTGGCGATGCCGGTGGAGTCGCAGAAGGTCAGGTCGGACAGGTCGACGACCAGGTCGGCGCCGGGGCCGAACTCGACCTCCTCCAGGGCCGCCCGTAGGCGTGGGGTGGTGTGATGGTCCAGGTCACCGGCCACGACCAGCAGGCGCGGCCCGGAGGTGGGCGACTGGAGGCTGACGGTCAGACCGTTGTCATGCTGCACCGAGACTCCCGGAGGACGGCGTTCGAGTTGCGGGTGGTACGGAGAGGGCGAGGACCGCGGTGTCGTCCGACACCCCCGAGCCCAGTTCCGTGATCAGGTCGTGCACGGCGGTCAGGAGATCGTCGGCGCTCGTGGGCCCGGCGGCGGCGAGATAGGCGGTCAGCCCGTCCTCGTCGAGCATCGAGCCGGACGGCGTCCGCGCCTCGGTGAGACCGTCGGTGTAGAGCAGCAGCGCGTCACCGGCGTTCAGCCGCGCGCTCACCTGGGCGAAGCGGGGATTGCGCAGGATGCCGATCAGCTGCCCCCCGACGGGGTGGATGGGCTCGACGGCGCCGTTCGCCCGCACCGCCAGCGCCGGGGGATGACCCCCGGTGGCGAGCGTGACGCCGAACCCGTCGCCGTCGGGCTGCAGGACGCCGAAGACCGCCGTGCAGTAGGGCGCCGGGGCCTCGCCGCCCGCGTGCTCCTGTTGCAGGACCGCGTCGAGATTGGCCAGCACCGCGTGCGGGTCGGCGTCGTAGACGGCCGCGGCGCGCAGGGTGTAGCGGACCAGTGAGGTCAGCGCGGCGGCGTCGGCGCCCTTGCCGCAGACGTCGCCGAGGAAGAACCCCCACCGACCGCCGTCCAGGGGGAACAGGTCGTAGAAGTCGCCGCCCACCTCGTCGGCCGAGACGGGGTGATAGGCGGCGGCCGCGCGCAGGCCGGGCACCCGGGGCAGCGCCGGCGGGAGCAGGGTGCGCTGGAGGGTGCGGGCCAGCCGCTCCGCGCTCGCGCGCAGCTCCCTTTCGACCTCGACCGTGTGCTGCGTGGCCAGCCGCGCCTCCAGCTCGTCCATGACGAGGCCGGCCAGGTCGCGCAGGCAGGCGAGCTCCTCGTCGCCGGCCTCACGGGGGCGGACGTCCATGACGTTGACGCTGCCCAGCGCCTCACCGTCGGGCGTCGTGATCGGCGCGGCGGCGTAGAAGCGGATGCCCGGCTCACCGTGCACCGCCGGATCTCCGGCCGCGTGAGGGTGCAGCCACGCGTCCTCGACCACGTACGGGCCGCCGTGCCGTACGGCCGCGGCGCACAGGCTCTCGACGAGGCCGCGGCGCGGTGGCAGCCCATGCGCGGCGATGACGCGGACCGTGTCGTCGCCGACGATCGTCACGGTGGCGAAGGGAGCGCGGAAGATCCGCGCGGCCAGGGCGGCCACCCGGTCGAACGCGGCGCCGGAGGAGGTCTTCAGGGCCGCGTAGCGGCGTACGGCCGCGAGGCGGCTCGCCTCCGCGGGAGAGGCGGGCGACATCGGTCTGCCGGACGCTTCGTCGACGGTGCTGACGTCGAGCTCCTTCCGTCACACCGGGCCGGGGCCCTGGAAGTCCCGCCTGCCCGGTGCGTGATTCGCCCCATCCTACGAAACGGTCGAACTGGTGCTTGCCTGGCCTGACGGGGGCTTGTCCGACCTGACGGAGGCTTCCCTAACCTTACGGGGGCCTCCCTAACCTGCCGGGCTCGTGCTTTCCCGATCGGCCGGCCAGGCGTCGCCCCAGACGGCGTCGCGCGCCTCGCGGTAGGTCTCGCCCTGCCGTTTGGACACCGGGCGGTCGGCCAGCCCGTCCTCGGCCGTGCACAGGCGCAGCGTCACCAGCCCCTTGCGCTTGAGGGGGTGGCGGAGGATCCGGCTCTCCGCTCGCGGCCACGGCCGGGCCGACGCCGCGACATAGGAGAACTTCTCGTCTTCGAAGCTCAGCGTGCCGTCCTTGATCCGCCGGTGCAGGGCGGTGCGGTTGAGCCGGACCGCGAAGTGACACCAGTCCTGGCCGGGGCGGATCGGGCACTCGCCGTCGTGCGGGCACGGGGCGACCACGTGCAGGCCCGACGCGGCCAGCAGCCGCCGGGCCGCCGCGATCCGGACATATCCGGCGGGCGTGCCCGGCTCGACGATCACGAGCATGCCCGATCCCCGGGCCGCTCCTCGTGCCAGGGAACCGATCACGTCCTCCTGGACGGCGGGCGACAGCTCGCCGAGCACGTAGGACATCGTGACCAGGTCGGCCGCCGGCGCGGGCGCGTCCCGGTCGACGAACGCCTGCTGCCAGCGCGCCTCGCGTACGGCCGCGGCGGGCGCGTGACCGGCCAGCCGGCGTCCGAAGGCGATGGCGGAGGGTGACTGCTCAAGCACGGTGGCCGTGCGCAGCGTCGGCCAGACCGCGCTCGCGGCCCACAGCGCGCTGCCCGTGCCGCCGCCGACGTCCATCTGCGTCTCGGGCACGAACCCGGGGGCCAGCAGGGCGACCTGACGCAGCGCGGCGCGCACGGCGCTGTAGGTCGCCGGCATGCGATAACCGGCGTACGCCGCGACCGCGGCCTCCGAGCTCAGCGCGGGCACGCTGCGGTCGAAGCCCTCCCGATACTGGCGGATGAGCGTCTGCACGCTCCGCGTCAGCTCGGTCGTCGGGAAGCGGCCCAGCGACGCTTCGAGCGCGTCGTCCAGGTCGTCGGGCAGGGTGGACACGGCGTTCATGATGACACGGCGTTCAATGACATGGCGTTCGATGACATGGCGTTCCCGCAGCCCCGCACGGTGATGGTGCAGGAGGCGCCCTCGTGATCGGCCAGGCCGGCGAACGTGAGCGTGAGCCGGGCGCCGGTCTCCGCACGCTCCAGGAGCGGGTGCCCGTGCGTGACCGCCGCCACCGGCCGGTCCCACGTCACCGCCAGCTCGTCGAGAGCGCGCCGGGGGTCGGCCACCGTCACCGTGGCCGTGCCGTCGCCGAGGTCGCGCACGAGGACCGCGCACGGATCGGAGGCCGTCAGGCCGCCCGCGCGTCCCCCGGCCCGTCCGCCCGTCCAGAAGTTGACCGCGGTGACGCCCAGCGACGCGACCTCGATCCCCTGCTGCGCCGAGGTGTTGGCGAGCACCCGGGCCCAGCCGGGATCGGCGGCGCGGGCGGCGGTCTCGGCCGGGCCTGCCCCCGGCATGAGGTGGTAGACGTAATCGGCCCCGTCAGGGTCCACACCGTGGTCGAGCCACAGCGTCGTGTAGGCCCGGGTGACCCCCGCGGCCGTGCGGTCCTCGCGCAGCGTGCGCAACGGCTGACCGGCGGGCACGACGTAACCGCCGTGGCCGTCCAGGTGCGCCCATCCGGCCGCCGCGGTGAGCCGGGCGCCGGTCCTGCGGTTGTCCACGACGGTCTCGACCGGCACACCGTCGCGGCAGGTGATGCCCGCGCCGAGGCAGACCACCGCGTCGTCGAGGAAGAACCACGACGTGAACGCCTCCAGCGTGCTCTCCAGGCCGTAGAGGTGCTGGCCCACGGCGGCGTACGTGCCGTCGGTCGCGCCGCCCGCCCATTCGGCCGGCGTGCGGGTGTCGCCCCACGCGCCGCCCGCGCCGTCGGGCAGCCTCCGGGTGGAGACCGTCGTCCCCGGCAGCCGGTAGGGGTCCACGGTGGGCCAGAAGGCGTCGGAGTAGTGGTCGCCGTGCCCGCGCGCCCACCAGTAGAGCATTCCCGAGCCGGTGTGCCAGCCGTCGCGGTGGAAGCCGTCGCCCTCGGCGACGTAGGGGAACACCGGGGAGAGCGCGGAGACCGCGAGCGCGGCACGGTCGGGGTCGGCCCCGGCGATGGCCCGCAGCAGCGTCACCGTGCACAGATCGACCCGGTTCGCCCCGGTGCTGTTGCCCTCGTAGTCGTCCAGGCGGCTTTCCGGGACGAAGGCGTCCACCGCCGCGCACAGCGCCGAGACCTGGGTGTCCGTCAGGTGCGCGGCCGCCAGCACGGCCGCGTCGAGCAGCGCCCTGGGCGTCCCGATCTGCCAGTCCCACCAGTTGCCCGTCTGCTCGGCGTCCGCGGCGTACACGTGCCGCACGTAGTGCTCGATGCCCGCGGCGACCGCCGTGCCGAGGCCCGGCTCCGCGGTCAGGCCGGTGCCCGGCAGCGCGTACGCGCGGGCCATCGCCCGCAGCCGGGCCGGAGTGGCGTCGAGCGAGGGGAAGGGCAGGTCGGGCCAGAGTGATCGGGCAGTGGGCGTCATCGTGTCGCGGTGCCGGCGCGCCTGCGCGCCCAGCCGCGCCAGCCGGGTCCGGTACGGCTCCCGCTCGGGGTCGAACGCCCCGGGGTGGCCGAGCGTGACCTCGCGCCAGCGGCGGCGCAGCAGGGTGAGGGTCCCGGCGTCGGCCTTCCGGCGGGGAACGCAGGCGGCGGTCAGCACGGCGAGCCCGCCGAGCTGGAGAAATAATCGCCGGGAAGGTCGGTTCACGCGTAGATTATCCGCGCGCTTCCCCTCTTTCATCGATCTTCCGCACGACTCTATGGGAGCGCTCCCAAATGACGTACCTTACTTCTGCCGTTGTCACCGGGAAAAGGAGCGCGTCGTGCGACGACTGTTACCCGTGGTGTCCTCCTGTCTGGCCCTGCTGCTGCCGCTGACGGCCGCGTCGGCCGCCTCCGCGTCCCCGGCACACGGGCCGGACACCTGCGCGAAGGGCGGCACGCTGTTCTGCGAGGACTTCCAGTCGCTGCCCGTCGGCGGCGCGGCGAGCCTCAAGTGGGGCGTCGACACCAAGCACGGCACGCTGACGGTGGAGCGCGGCCCCCGCGGCCAGAAGATGCTGCACGTCCACACCGAGGGCAACGGCCGGGCGTTCCTCAAGGTGGACGACTTCGCCCCGCCCGGCAACGGCTTCTACGGCCGTCTGCGGCTGCGCGTCAAGGCGTTCCCCACCGCCCCCAACTGGGCCCACTACACGCTGGTCGAGGCCACCGGCGCGGGTCCGGAGATCGTCCGGCCACTCGGCGGCCAGTGGGTCCCCACGCTGGGCAAGGACCTGTGGGGCGTCGGCGCGGACGGCGGCCCGACGGGCGACTGGACCAACTGGCGCGAGTCGGCCCCGTCGCGGGCGGACGTGTGGCAGTGCGTCGAGTGGCGGATGGACCCCGCCGACAACGCGATCTCGCTCTGGTTCGACGGCGTGCCCAAGCCCGACCTCACCGTGTCGACCCACGACCACGGCGGCAACGACGTCGACTTCGTCTTCCCCCGCTTCGACACCGTGAAGATCGGCTGGCAGCTCTACCAGCCGAACCCCTCCCCCGCGGCGTACGACCTCTGGGTGGACGACATCGCCCTGAGCAGCAAGCGCGTCGGCTGCGCCTGACGTCTCACGCGGCCCGTCACCCGGCCCGTCACCCGGCCCGTCACGCGACCTGCCGGGAATCGCGCGGGCCGGTCAGCAGGCGCAGCGAGCCCGCGGCCAGGCCCGCGACGAGCACCACGTGGACGACCAGGTGGACGGCCATGAAATAGACGGCGAAGACCGGCCCCCGCTGCCGCCGGACGAACCCGACCAGCTCCGGATCGGCGAGGACGAACCCGGCCACGAACACGGCCGGGACGGCGAGCAGCAGGGGACGGAACAGCCCGAACGGCACGCTCAGCAGCACCAGCCCCAGCCCGGCCAGGGCGAGCCCGCACGACAGGATGCCCGCCGGGCTGTTGGCGTGCTCCGGCTTGGCCGCCCCGCGCCGGGTCGTGGTCAGCGCGAGCGGGATCAGCGGCAGGGCCCGCCGCCACTGCTCGCCGAGGATCGGCAGCAGGCGGCTGCCGTCGTCGTGGCGGCCCACGACCGTGTCGGTCAGCACGATCCTGCTGCGTACGGCGAGCCTGCTGCTGTATTCGACGTCCTCGCAGTCGCGCAGCCGCTCGTCGAGCCTGCCCACGGCCTGCAGCACGTCGCGGCGGACGGCGGCGAGGGCGAACACCACGCTGTTGACCTCCCCCAGGTGGCGGCGGCGCCAGTGCACCGCATGGAGGATGCGATACCACTCGACCGGCCCGTCGTCGATCAGCGGCACGGTGTCGTAGACCCCGTGGACGCAGCCGACCTCGGGATCGTGCTCCAGGATCTCCATCGCGTTCGCCACGGCGTCGGGCCGCAGCGCCACGTCGGAGTCGAGGAAGAAGACCACGTCGCCCGTGGTGGCGTCGATCCCGGCGTTCCTGGCGGCCGACACGCCCCGGTTCTCCGGCAGCCGCACGACCCGGCAGCCCAGCTCCTCGGCGATCTCCGCCGAGCCGTCGGTGCAGGCGTCGTCCACCACGACGATCTCGCCGGGCAGGCGGGTCTGCGCCAGCACCGACTCCAGGCACAACCGCAGCGTCCTGGCCGCGTTGTAGCACGGCACGACCAGCGAGATCATCGCCGCATCCCCTCCGTCGAGAGCACCCTCGCGTAGACGGCGAGCGTTTCCTCGGCGGCGCGGCTCCAGCTCAGCGTCTCGCGCACCAGCCGCTCGCCCCGCTCGGCCAGGGCGCGGCGCAGCGCCGGATCGGTCATAACCTCGATCACCCCGTCGGCGATGTCGCGGGGATCGGCCGCCCGCACGAACCGTACGGCGGGCCGCTCGGGGTCGCCGAGGAAGATCCGGGAGAAGCCGTCACCGAGGATCACCGGCCGGGCCAGGGCCATCGCCTCGGTCGCCACCAGCCCGAACGGCTCGAAGAGCGAGGGGAACACGCAGGCGTCGGCCATCGCGTAGTAGTCCGGCAGCGCCCGCCCGTCCACGAAGCCGCCGGAGGTGAGCACCCGGCCGCCGAGCCCGGTCTCTTCGACGATCCGCGCGACGCCCGCCTCGTCGCCCTCCCCCACGAGCACCAGGCGCAGCCCCGGCACGGCGGGCGCGATGTCGCGCATGGCGTCGAGCAGCGGATAGATCCCCTTCTGCCGTTCGAGGCGGCCGACGAACAGCAGCACCGGATCGTCCTCGGCGATGCCGAGCCGGGCGCGCAGATCCGCGGCGCCGAGACGGAGCTTGTCGCGGTCGAACGCGGGATCGGCGACCACCCGCTCGTACGTGCCGCCGAGGCGGACGACGTCGATGGGCGAGTGGTCCCAGCCCGCCTCCAGCAGTTGCTCGCGCACCTCCGGCGTGGCGACCACGACCCGCCGGGAGATCCGCGCCAGCCACCGCTCCAGCGCGGCGAACAAGTTGAGCGGGTCGGTGATGCTGCGCTGGGGGGCGACGCCGTATTCGGTGGTGTGGACGTGGAACACGACCGGCAGCCGCAGCACGTAGTGGCACAGCAGGCCGCACAGGAAGTTCGTCGAGTCGTGCACGGCGACGAGATCGGGCCGCCGGCCGGGACGCAGCCGCCGCAGGAGCAGGAAGTAGCGCCAGTTGCTCGACACCACGGTCAGCGCGAGCAGGAGGAACTCCACGCCCCGCGTCCGGTTGAGCCGCCGGCGGCGGGCGATCGCCCCGGCCAGCAGCCCGAGCACCCGCCCGCGCGGCCGGTAGACGCCGATGCGGCCGGCCCGCTCCCACACGGGCAGACGGCCGTCGTTCAGCGTGAAGACCGCCATCTCGTGGTCGCGGGCCAGGTGGGGGGCGATCAGCTCGGCATAGCGGCCGAGCCCCGCCGTGATGTTGGGCGGGAACTGGTTGATGACGTGGGCGATCCTCACCCGCGCACCTCCAATGCGCCGGCCGGCCGATAGAGCCGGGCGGAGACGGCCGTCACGACGGCCACGAGGACGAGATTGCTCAGGGCGAAGGCCACCAGCCCGCCGACCAGCCCCTGCCAGGCGATGAGCGCCGCCTGACAGGCGAGCGCGAGCGGCGTCCCGGCCAGCAGGCAGCCGATGAGCACCCTGGCCCCCCGCACCCCGTCCATGGTCAGGGCGACCTGCTGGAGGTTGAACACCGTGTGCGCGCCGATCCCGAGCGCCGACAGCGCCATCAGGCCCAGCGCGTACGGATACTCGCTCCCCATGAGCAGGAAGAAGACCGTGCTCGCCGCGAACGAGAACACGGCGGTCGCCGCGAACACCGCCGGAGCGAGCCGGGCGATCCGCCGCATCACGGCGGGTTTGTCCAATGTCGCCAGCGTGGGCAGCAGCACCAGGCCGATCCCGTCGGTGAACACCACGCCGAGCAGCCGCTTGGGGAAGCCGTTGTAGACGGAGTAGACGCCCACGTCGGCCCGGGGCGCCCAGTGGTTGAGGAAGATCACGTCCACCCCGAACACCACCGCCGTGAGCGCGGCGATGGCGGTGACGTACGCGCCGTGCCGGTAGAGCGAGCGGGCCAGCGCCCACGACCATGACCGGGGCACGACCTCGAACCCGGCGACCGAGACCAGGGCGAAGACCAGGTTGGTGCCGATCAGCGCGACCAGGTAGGGCTCGGCGTCCCGCACGCCGAAGACCAGCAGGCAGCACGCGGCGGCGCCCAGATAGACGACGGCCACGGCGAGCTTGAGCCCGGCGACGAGGCGGAACCTCTTCAGCCCGCGCAGGAAGCTCTCGGTGAGCTGGTTGAGCGTCATCGACAACGCCAGCGCCAGCGCGAAGGCGAGCGTGCGGGCGTCCACGCCGAGCGCGGCGGTCAGCAGCGGAGCGGCGGCGAGACCCACGGCGAACACCGCCGCGCCCAGCACGAGCGTGGCCAGCAGCGCCGTCGTCACCAGGGCGGGCCGCGCCCCCGGCTCGGCCCGCGGCAGCTCCTGGAACATGACGTAGTTGAGGCTGGTCAGCATGCCGACGGTGACGATCAGCGCGATCGACAGGACGACGGTGAACTGGCCGAACGCCGCGGCGCCGATCCCTCGCGCGATGACGAGCGTGGTCGCGGCGGCCGTGCCGCTGGCCACGGTGCTCACCAGCGTGGGCCCCGCGGCCCAGCGGTGGGCGGCCAGCAGCCCGGCCGCCCGGTCCGTCAGCGCGCCCACCCCGTCACGCCCACCGCAGGTGTGCCCGCCGGGCGAATTCGAGGTCGTCGGCCGTGTTGACGCCGCGCGCCTCGTCGGGGTCGGTCACCGGCACCACCGTCAGCGGCCAGCGCCGCTCCCGCGACAGGTAGGGCAGGAACGGCAGGAAGTTGACCTCCCCGGTGCGGGCGCCCACGGCCGCCCCGCCCAGATAGCGGGTCCACTCCTCCCGGAGCCCCACAGTGAGCCCCGCAGTGGTCAGGCACGTGCTCAGGCGCGTGCTCAGGCAGAAGACGCCCACGTCGCTGAGCCCGCCGGGCCGGCACTCGTCGCCCTCCCGCGACTGGCGCACCCGCACCAACGTCCCGGCGTCGTCGAGCTCATACTCCACGTACGGCTCGGCCATCGGCACCAGCGGGAGCGTGACCCCCTCCTCGTGCGCCCGGACGACCCGGCCGGCCGTCTCGGGGGACAGGCCCGCCTGGTCGCCCCAGACCACGAGGATCGTGCCGTACGCCTCCCAGTGCGGCGCGGCGCCGAAGATCGCGCCGCCCATCCCGGTCGGCCGCTCCTGCACGCTCACCGAGACCGTGCCGGTCGCGATCTGCTCCGCCGCCAGCGCGCGGAACGGCCCCTCACCCTGCGGCGACATCACGACGTGGACGTGCTCGGCGTACGGCCGCAGCCGTTCGTACAGCACGTGCCACACGGTGACGCCGTCGGCGATCTCCACCATGATCTTGGGGATGTCCAGGCCCAGGCGGCTCCCCCGCCCGGCCGCCGGGATCACCGCGCACAACCGTTCAGCAGGCACCGCCCACCTCCGCGTACAGGAGCGACAGGATCTCTTCGAGGTCGCGTACGGCCACCGCCCCGGGAGCGGGCTCCGCCGTGTGGACGTGCAGGGTCGTCAGGCCCGCGCCGACCGCCGACGCCACCCCGTGCGCGGAGTCCTCCAGCGCCACGGCCGCGCCCGGATCGAGCCCCCAGTGCGCGCACGCGTACGCGTAGAAGGCCGGGTCGGGCTTGCTCGCCGGGACGTCGTCGCTGGTGAGCACGCCACGGAAGTACGCGCCCAGCGAGCACGCCGCGAGCACCCGCGCGACCGACGCCCGGCTGCCGCTGGTGACGAGGTAGGCGTCGCGGCCCGCGGCGACCAGGCGGCCGAGCAGCCGCCGCGCGCCGGGGAACACCGCCACCACGCCGGCCCGCTCGCGGTAGAGCCGCTGCTTCAGCCGGGCCAGCCGGTCCGCCTCCCCGGTGTCGCCCAGCAGGCGCACCGCCACCTCGCCGGTGCTCGCGCCCGCGTGGTCGGCGTAGCGGAAGGACGCGAGCCGGTCGGGCGCGACCTCGGCGATGGCCTGCCGGAACGCCGCCTCGTGCGCCGGGCAGGAGTCCACGAGCGTGCCGTCGAGGTCGAAGAGCCAGACGCGGCGGGCACACGCGTCCGCCAGGACCGCCCTCATCGGGCCCGTGCCAAGGCCGCCTCGTCCCTGATGGCGAGCAGGGCCTCGGCCGTGCGCCCCGGGTGGTGCACGCCGAAGTGATCCAGGTCGGCGCCGATCCAGCGGGCCCCCGCCCACTCACCCCGGTCGAGCACGCCGTACGGCACCGCCGGCGCGTCCCCCGGGGCGTCCGGCGCGGGCGCGCGATGGCTCAGCACGTGGGTCACCAGCCGCCGCTCGTTGCGGGGATCGCCGAGGTAGGCCAGCGTCCGGTCCACGAGGTCGGGCGCGCTCAGCCCCCGGACGTCGTGGTCGCCGCGGGTGTTGACGACGAACACCTTGGCCGCCGCCCGGCTCCGCGCGAGGGCGTCGGCCACCCCCGGCGTGAGATAGCTGGGCAGGAGCGAGGAGTGCGGGGTGCCGGGGCCATAGACGATGAGGTCGGCGTCGCGGATCGCCTCGAGCGCCCGCGGGTTCGGCGTCACCTCGGCGCGCTCGCGGCGCAGGACCTCCCTGGTCCACGCGGGCGGCAGCGCCTCCAGCTCGGCCCGCCGCCGCGCGCCGAGCGGCTCGCGCAGCAGGAACAGGTCGGTGATCACTCCCGGGCCCTGCGGCGCGACGATCTCGGCCTCGTCGGCCAGCAGGCTGCCGTCGCGCCGGAGCGCGGCCAGGAAGGCGTTCTCCCCGTTGGTCACGTTGAGCAGCCGTACGGACGAGCCGAACGTGCGGGCGCAGGCGTCGACGGCGGCGTTGAAGTCCCGGCCGAGCCGCAGGTAGGCCCCCGCGAACACGAGGTTGCCGAGCGCGCAGTCGGAAAGGTCGAGCCCGTGCGGATAGGCGGCGAGCCGCCGGGCGAACACGCGCAGGTCGGCCGTGACGGCCTCGCGGGCCGCCTCCGGCAGCGCGGCGAACCGGCCCCGCCGCGTGGCGATCGACTCGATGACGGCGGCGAGCCCCGCGGGCGTCGTCGCGCCCGGCAGCCGGTGGTCGAGCACGGCCGCCAGCGCGGCCTGCGCCGGATCGGCGGGATCGAGGTGCGGCAGGAGGTTCTTGCGGAAGTCCGACGGCCCGAGCATCCCGGGCAGATAACGCCGCAGCGCTCCGGTGGAAAGGCCGTTGTCGTAGCCGTTCACGATCAGCGACAGGACGACGCCCGGAGCGCCCAGCATGCCCCTCGCGATGCCGGCCGCCCCTCGCCCGCCGCAGAACATCGTCACCGCGACGTTCATCGGATCTCCTCACGCGCCGCCGGCCTGCGCAGGACCCCCCGGCGCAGCAGCCAGTGGCGGTAGCCGAGATAGGCGACGAACAGGGCCCGGTCGCGGGCGCCGCGCCAGTATCGCCAGCCGCGCGCGCCGCCGCCGCGCTCCCGGTGCTCGATCGGCACCTCCACCCACGCGTGGCCCATCTCGGCGACCCGCGCGGTGATCTCGGTCGAGCAGTTCATCCCGGCCGACTCCAGCGGCAGCGACCGGAAGAGCGGGCCGTGCACCACCTTGAAGATCGAGTTGAAGTCGCGGTAGCGCGTGTGGTGGAGCAGGTTGCTGACCGCGCCGCTGGCCGCCGACCCCCATCGGTAGGCCAGGCCGTCGGCCTTCCTGATCCGGGCGCCGGAGAACGCCAGGGCCTCTCCGGCCTGGACGCGGGGCAGGATGCGATCGAGGTTGGCGATCGGAAACTGGCCGTCGGAGTCGAGCAGCACCACCCAGTCGAGCCGGGTATGGGCGATCGCGGCGGCGATGGCCGCGCCCGCGCCGCGGTTGCGTTCGAACGTGACGACGACGAGCCGCGGGCACCGTTCCCGCAGGCCGGCCAGGATCTCGCCGGTCGCGTCGCCGCTCCCGTCGTCGCAGACCACGATCTCCCAGTCGCCCACGGCCGGGGCGTTCTCCAGATAGTCCTGCCACTCGCCCACCACCGCAGCGATGGTCTCCGCCTCGTTGTACGCGGGCGCGGCCACGGAGATGTTCACCGGGATGTTCACCGGGATGTTCACCGGGACGCCGACCGTGCTGTTCACGGGGACGCTCACCGGTCACCCGCGCCCAGCAGGCGGCCGATCCAGCGGTCGAGGGGCAGCAGGTTGACCCCGACGATGACCGGGACGTGCACGAGCGCGAACACGATCGTCGCGCCGAACGAGATCGGCCCTCCGGTGAAGAGGTTGATGTGCGGCGCGTCGATGACCTCGGGAATGCCGACCGGGTTGACGACGAACCACATGAGGTCGAGGAAGCCCGAGAACACGATGAGGACCCCGCTCAGCATGATCTTCAGGGTGCGGCCCGGGGTGCCCCCGCCGATGCGGTAGGCGGCGGCGACCGTGAGCACGATGCCCGGATAAAGCAGCAGATAGAGGTGCGTGTAGAAGCTGTCGCCCTGCGCCCGAGCGCCGTCGCCGTAATAGAACCAGCTGATCCGAGGGACGAGATAGCCGGTGAAGAAGACGAACGGCACGTAGAGCAGCCAGTTCAGCCGCGGCGACACCCAGGGAAAGACCGCGATTGCCACGCACAGGCAGGCGAACGCGACCAGCTTGGCCACCAGCTCCCAGGGCGAGCCGATCTCCCTGGCGTGCGGCGTGGCCAGCCACACGAAGGCGAAACCGAGCGCCCCGACGGCCAGGGCCATCCACCACAGGTGGGGCGCCCAGGGGCGGGAGCCGGCGCGGACGACGTCCGCCGGAACATCTCCGTCGAGCCGGGACGGAGGACTTTTGCCGAATGCCGTCATGGAGACGCGGCACCTTCCTTCCAACGTGCCCTTCGGGGCAGGCGTGCCGGATGGCGCTGCGGAGAATGCAGCCGGGAGCGGGAGCGCTCCCACGCATTATGTCATTCTCATCCGGAAATGCGTCCGCATCATCGGATTGGACACAGAGCACGGATATTCGGGACATCTGTGCTGCTCAGATGGGATGCGGAGCGGGGAAATTGTACTGGTGGGTAGTTGAATCTGGCGCTATCTCCGCAATTCCATCGCATTACGGACAATGTCAATCCTGTTTGCGGGCATATGTCAATTCCGGGGCGATCCCATTCGGTCCGCCCACAATCCCGGAAATGGACTCCTGGGCCGGCCGGCCCAGGAGTGCTCAAGAGTCCTCTCGACTCCTCAGAAGGCGAAGGCGGCCAGGCCTATGGTCTGCAGCATGGCCGAGTCGCCCTTGGTGGTCGAGCCCACCGAGACGACCACCCTGCGCTTGAGGTCGCGGGTGGCGAACATGCCGGTGCTGTAGCCATACCTGCTGCCGGTCTTGCCGTAGATCGTCACGCCGCCGGGCAGGGTCATCACCGACATGCCCATGGTGTACGCCGCGGGCTGGTCGTCGGACGGGTCGTCGTTGCCGTCGTACATCTGGACGTCCTTCGGCAGCGTGAACATCTTGTCCAGCAGCGCGGGCTTCAGCAGCCTGCCGCGGAACAGCGCGACCATGAACCGGTCGAGGTCCGCGGTGGTCGAGATCATCTCTCCGGCCGCCCAGGTCATCGTCTGGCTCATCTCCGTGACCTTCACCAGCGTGCCGTCGACCGCCATGTAGCCCTCGGCGTGCGGGCCGGGGATCCGCACATCCCTACCGGGAATCGTGGTGTGCCGCAGGCCGAGCGGGCGGATGATCCGTTCGCGCACCGCGTCGCCGTACGGCCGGCCGGTGACCTTCTCGATCAGCATGCCCAGGACGAAGTAGTTGGTGTTGAGGTAGTGCTGTTTCGTCCCCGGCGTGAACTCCATCGGGTTCTTCGCCACCCCGTCCATCCACCGCTGGGGGGTCCAGACGTCGAACCGGTGGCCGAGGATCCACCGGTCGTCGTCGGGCAGGGTCGGGCTGGGCAGGCCGCTCGTGTGGTTCAGCAGCTGCGCGACCGTCACGGACGGGTAGCTCGCGGGCAGCAGCCCGGGCAGGTAGTGCTGCACCGTGCCGTCGAGGTCGATCTTCCCTTCGCCCACGAGCTGGAGGACCACGGTGGCGGTGAACACCTTGGTCACGCTGCCGATCCGGAAGCGGGCGCCGTCCGGCACCCGGCCGCCGGTCCGCACGTCCCGCACCCCCGACGAGCCCGTCCAGGAGCCCGCCTCGCCCCGCACCCGGACGAGGGAGTAGGTCGCCTGTCCGTTCGGCAGGCCGGAGATGGACCGGCACAGGGCCGCAGCGTCGAGGGCGGGCAGCGACGTCGGCGCCGACGGCCGGGTGGCGGCGGAACACCTGGCGGCGGGAGCCGCGGCCGCCGCGGCCGGAACGGCGACGGCGGGGATGGTGATCGCGGCGGCCAGAGCGAGGGTGACGACCTTCGTGAACACGCAGTTCTCCTTGAGGGATCTCGTTCGGGGATGACCCCATCGTTTCGGGACACACCCCTCGCCGAGATCGCCCACATCGGCGATCTTCCTTCCCCCTCGCGCGAGGGAGTCAGCTCCCCGGAAGGATGAGCCCCGACTCGTAGGCGCGGATCACCGCCTGCACCCGGTCGCGCAAGCCCAGCTTGGACAGCACGTTGCTGACGTGCGTCTTCACCGTGTGCTCGCTGACGACGAGGCGCCCGGCGATCTCGGCGTTCGACAGCCCGCGCCCGAGCAGCTCCAGCGTCTCCCGCTCGCGGGCGGTGAGCGCGTCCAGACCGGCCGGAGCGGGCCGCGGCCTGGCCCTGCTCACCATGTCGCCGATCAGGCGGCGGGTGACCGAGGGCGCGAGCAGCGACTCCCCCGCCGCGACGACGCGTACGGCGTGCACGAGGTCGTCGCGGCGCACGTCTTTCAGCAGGAAGCCGCTGGCCCCCGCATGCAGGGCGTCGTAGACGTAGTCGTCCTGGTCGAACGTGGTCAGCATGACCACCCTGCAGCCCGTCTCGGCCGCTATGACCTTCGCGGCCTCGATGCCGTCCATACGCGGCATCCGGATGTCGAGGAGCACGACGTCGGGCCGCAGCGCCCGCACGGCCTCGACGGCGGCCCGGCCGTCTCCGGCCTCGCCGACGACCTCGATGTCCGGCTGCGCGTCCAGGATCATGGCGAACCCGCCGCGGACGAGTTCCTGGTCGTCCGCCACCACCACTCTGATCACCGGGCCCATCACCGGGCCGCCGCCGTCTCCACGAGCGGGAGCCGTACGGTGACCCGGAAGCCGGCGCCATCCGGCCCGGGACCGAAGGCGGCCCGGCCACCGCAGGCGGCGGCCCGCTCCCTGATGCCGATCAGCCCGTTGCCGCCGCCCACCGGGCTCGGCGTTCCCGGCCCGCGTCCGTCGTCGATGACAGTGATCACGAGAGCGTCGTCCTCCCAGTCGACCGCCACGGTCGCCGACGCGGCCCGGGCGTGTTTGACGATGTTGGTAAGCGATTCCTGGACGACCCGATAGGCCGCGACGTCGAGGTCCGGGGGGACCTGCCGCGGCCGTCCCCGCACGGTGAGCGTCGTGCGCGGCCCGGTCGCGGACACCGCGGCGACCAGTTCGGGCACCCTGGCGAGCGTCGGCTGCGGGCCCCGGGACGCCTCGGTCTCCTTGAGGACCCCGAGCATCCGCCTGAGCTGCGCCATCGCGTCCCGGCCCGCCGCCGCGATCGCGTCGAAGGTCTTCTCCGCCCGGTCGGGGTCGCCGCGCACCACCACCGGTCCGGCTTCGGCCTGCACGACCATCAGGCTGACCGCGTGCGCGAGGATGTCGTGCATGTCGCGGGCGATCCTGGCCCGCTCCCGCTCCGCCGCCCGCTCGGCCTCGATCTCCTTCTGCCGTTCGAGCTGCACGGCCCGTGCCTCCAGCGCGGCGGAGTACGCCTTCCGCATCGCGGCGGCCCGGCCGACGGCGTACGCACCGGCCCACAGGACCACGCCGCGCGCCGTGGTGGCGAGCCCGGTCTGGACGAGGAATCCCAGACCGACGAAGGCCGCGGCCAGATAACGGCGCACGGGCGGGCTCTTCTCCGCGACCGTGTACATCGCGACCAGCGAGCCGAACCAGATGGGCTGTGCGGGCTGGATCGGGTCGTACAACGCGTACCAGCCCATGGAGACGGCGACGACGAGGTGGCAGGTCACGGGCATGCGCCGCCGCCACAGCAGCGGGATCGAGGCCCCGAGCACCGGCAGATACTCGGCGACGGTCCAGGGCGGGCGGCCGGGACCCGGCTGGGTGAAGAGGAAGGGCGCGGACTGCCCGGCGAGCACCGCCAGCACGAGGAACGCGTCCACGACGGGCGGAGGCAGGCCCCGCAATCGGCTCTGCAATCGGCTCTGCAATCGGGACTTCAGGGACGACAGTGACACAACGTCTCAGTATCGCGAGTCCGGCGGATCGGCGGATCGCCCGTACGAGCGATCCCGCGGCGGCGATGAACGTTTCATGAAACCTTGTCGCCACTCCGTTAACCGGTTAATTTGTTCGGCCAATAGACTAACTAATGGGAACTCCGTTCCCCGGAAGGACCGCACCCATGAGCCAACCGCCCGGCGGCCCCCTCACCAGCCGCCGCGGATTCCTCGGACTGGCCGGCGCGGGCGCGCTCGCCGCCGCAGGTCTCACCGGCTGCGCGGCCAAGAAGGACGTGTCCAAGGGCACCGCCGTCGCCGCCGACAAGCTGAAGAGCCTCGTGCCCACCCGCGTGCCGTTCCAGGTGCCCGGGCTGTCGCCCGACCTGCCGGGCTCCGAATTCGTCGAACCCGGCTTCCTGACCAGGCCGGGCACGATGGTCCAGGCCGTCACCGCCAAGCCGATCACCAGCGGCGCGGAGGTGAAGGTCATGACCCCGCTGTGGGGCACCGTGCCTCCCGGCCTCGGCGAGAACTCCTACTACGACGCCGTCAACGAGCGGCTCGGCGGGGTCGTCCGGTTCAACATCTCCGACGGCAACACCTACGTCGACAAGCTGAACACGATCCTGGCCAGCGGCGACGTGCCCGACATGATCCAGATTCCGGGCTGGAACCTGATCACCATCGCCCACTTCACCGAGGCGGCCAACAAGCTCTTCGCCGACCTGTCGCCCTACCTCGCGGGCGACAAGGCCAAGGAGTTCCCGCTGCTGGCCAACTACGACACCGCCGCGTGGGAGTACGGCGTGTTCGGCGGCGTGCTCCAGGGCATCCCGTGGCAGAACGCGCCCTATCCGTTCGCCACCGTCGTGCGCCAGGACATCCTCGACGAGCTCGGCCTGCCCGCGCCCGCGAGCGCCGACGACCTGCTCACGCTGGGCAAGGAGCTGACCGACCCGAAGAAGAAGCGCTGGGCGTTCGGCGGCATGGACCAGGAGGTCCAGCGGGCGTTCGGCGCCCCGCGCGAGTGGCGCAGGCAGCCCGACGGCACGCTGGTCTACAAGTACGAGACGCCCGAGTGGCTGCAGTCGATCGAGCTGGTGACCAAGCTCTTCGAGGCCGGATATGTCCACCCGGACGTCGTGGCCAACCAGTTCGCCGACCACAAGGAGCCCTTCGGCGCCGGGCAGCTCGCCATGTACAAGGACGGGATCGGCGCGATCCACGAGCTGTTCGGCCGGTTCCTGCCCAGCAACCCCACGTTCAACGTGCGGGCGGTGGACCCCTACCCGGCCCACGCGGGCGGCAAGGTCATCGTCTGGCGCAACGAGCCCGCCGGCATGTTCTGCTTCATCAGGAAGGGCCTCGGCGACGCCCGCACCCGCGAGCTGATCGGCATCGCCAACTGGTGCTCCGCGCCGTACGGCACGCAGGAGTACGACCTGGTCGGCAACGGCGTCGAGGGCAAGCACTTCACGATCAAGGACGGGCAGGTCCAGCAGACCGCGCTCGGCCGCAAGGAGTTCGCCCCGACGTACATGTTCCTGTCCGGCCGGCCCGGCGCGATCACCGAGAACCAATATCCCGGCTACGTCGAGGCGTACCACGGCTGGCAGCAGACGGCCTCGAAATACCTGGAGAACGACCCGTTCGTCGGCATCCGGGTCGAGGTGCCGTCGAAGATGGCCGCTCTCGTCAAGCCGACCGAGGACAAGATGAACGAGATCTTCCGCGGCAAGCGCCCGATCTCGGAGTGGGCGCAGATCGTCAAGGACTGGCAGGAGCAGGGCGGCAACGAGGCCCGCGAGTTCTACATGAAGGTCGCCAGGGAGAACGGCCGGCTGTGAGCGCGAACGCGGACACGGGGAGCGTGGCGGAGGTCCGGCCCGGGGCGACCCAGGCCGGACCGGCCGCGGCACGACGGGGCGCCTTCAGGGACCGGCTGC
This sequence comes from Microbispora hainanensis, assembly GCF_006874475.1. GTDB lineage: Bacteria > Actinomycetota > Actinomycetes > Streptosporangiales > Streptosporangiaceae > Microbispora > Microbispora hainanensis. Next base: position 33,443 of record NZ_VIRM01000041.1, on the reverse strand, counting down.
GCCGCGACTGGCCGCTGCTGGTCATGGCCATGCCGATGCTGGTGCTCGTCACCGCCTTCTGGTGGGTCCCGGCGCTGGGCAACGTCATCGCCTTCCAGGACTACAACCCGTTCAGCGGCGGCATCCCGGGCAGCCCGATCATCGGTTTCACCAACTTCGCCCAGCTGTTCGGCGACCCGCAGTTCATCCGGGCGATCGTGAACACCCTGGGCATCACCGCGTTCCAGCTCGTCTTCTACTTCCCGGTGCCGATCGCGCTCGCGCTGCTGCTCAACAGCGTGGTCTCCGGGCGGCTGCGGGCGTTCATCCAGGGCGTCGTCTATCTGCCCCACTTCTTCTCGTGGGTGCTGGTGGTCGCGATCTTCCAGCAGATGTTCGGCGGCGCCGGCCTCGTCGCGCAGATCCTGCGCGACCACGGATACTCCGGGATCGACTGGATGACGAACTCCGACACGTTCATCCTGCTCGTGACCGCGGAGACGGTCTGGAAGGACGCCGGCTGGGGCGCGATCGTGTTCCTCGCCGCGCTCAGCACGCTCGACCAGAACCTGTACGAGGCCGCCGCGGTCGACGGGGCCCGCCGGTGGCGCCGCATGTGGCACATCACGCTGCCGGGCCTGCGGCCGGTCATCGTGCTGCTGCTGATCCTGCGGCTCGGCGACGCGCTCAACGTCGGTTTCGAGCAGTTCATGCTGCAGCGCAGCGCGGTCGGCAGCAAGGTGTCGGAGGTCTTCGACACCTTCGTCTACTGGTCCGGCCTGCGCACCGGCGACTTCGGCTACGGCGCGGCGGCCGGGCTGTTCAAGGGCCTGGTCGGGCTGGTGCTCATCCTGGTGGCTAACCGGGTGGCGCACGCCCTGGGCGAACGGGGGGTGTACTCGCGATCATGACCAAGACGAAGGTCTCCGGGCTCGCGCCCTGGGAGGAGCCGGGCTCGGTCGCGGGCCGGATCGGCAAGGGCGGCGCGCTCGCGCTCATCGTGCTCGCCGTGCTGCTGCCGCTCTACACGATCGTGCTGACCAGCCTGTCGTCCGCCGACACGGTGAACCGCGTCGGCGGCCTGGTGCTGGTGCCGGACGGCATCACGTTCGACGCGTACCGCCAGATCTTCTCCGACAGCGTGGTCAGCCGCGCGGTGCTGGTCAGCACCGGCGTCACCCTCGCCGGCACCACGGTCAGCCTCGGCGTCAGCGTCCTCGGGGCGTACGCGCTGTCGCGGCCGGGCACGCTGTTCCACCGGCCGATCCTGTTCTGCGTGCTGCTGATGTTCGTGTTCTTCCCCGGCCTGATCCCGGCCTACCTGATGGTCGCCTCGCTCGGGCTGAAGGACTCGTACTGGTCGCTGATCCTGCCGTCGGCCGTGTCGGCGTTCAACGTCGTCGTGCTGCGCGCGTTCTTCATGAACATCCCGCGCGAGCTGCTCGACAGCGCCCGCATCGACGGCGCCGGGGAGTTCCGCATCCTGTGGCGGATCGTGCTGCCGCTGTCGAAGGCGGTCACGGCGGTCATCGGCCTGTTCTACGCGGTCGGCTACTGGAACGCGTGGTTCAACGCCATGCTCTACATCGACGACACCCGCAAATGGCCGCTGGCCCTGATCCTGCGGTCGTACGTCGTGGACTCCAACCCGCTGCCGACGGCCACCGTGGGCGTGAACGGCTTCGGCCACGTCGCGCCGCCCACTCTCGCGATCAAGATGGCCATCGTCGCCATCGCCGTCCTGCCCGCCCTCGTCATCTATCCGTTCGTGCAGCGTCACTTCACCAAGGGCGTCATCATCGGCGCCATCAAGGGCTGACCTTCCCCGGACGCTCCACTCCGCGACCCGACGCCCCGCCGCGCCTCCCACCGGCGGGGCGTCGCCCCAAAAGAAGGGCATGTGCATGCCGTTGTGGTACGGAGGGGACTACAACCCGGAGCAGTGGCCCGAGGAGGTCTGGGCCGAGGACGTCGCGCTCATGCGCCGGGCGGGCGTCAACCTCGTCACCGTCGGCGTCTTCTCCTGGTCGCGGCTGGAGCCGTCCGAGGGCCGATACACCTTCGGCTGGCTCGACCGGGTGCTCGACCTGCTCGCCGACGGCGGGATCCGGGTGGACCTGGCCGTCCCGACCGCCTCTCCTCCACCGTGGTTCTCCCTGGCGCACCCCGACGCCCTGACCGTCACCCGGGACGGCGTACGGCTCACGCACGGCAGCCGCGACACCTACTGCGTGAGCGCCCCGGCCTACCGTGAGGCGTCGCTGCGGATCACCCGCGCCCTCGGCGAGCGCTACCACGACCACCCCGCGCTTGCGATGTGGCACGTGCACAACGAGTACGGCACGCCCTGCCACTGCGACCACGCCGCCGCGGCGTTCCGCGCCTGGCTGCGGGAGCGGTACGGCGGCCTCGACGGGCTGAACGACGCCTGGACGACCGCGTTCTGGGGCCAGCACTACTCGGACTGGGCGCAGATCACCCCGCCCCGGGCGACGCAGTATCTCCCCAACCCGGCGCAGGCGCTCGACTTCCGCCGGTTCGTCGCCGACGAGATGCTCGCCCACTTCCGCGAGCAGCGCGACCTGCTGCGCGAACTGACCCCCGGGGTGCCGGTCACCACCAACTACGTGCCGGCCGGCTGGGCCTCCGTCGATCACTGGAAGTGGTCGCGCGAGGTGGACCTGGTCGCCGTCGACGACTATCCCTCGGGGCAGGGCATGGCGGCGGCCGAGCAGACGGCCTTCACCGCCGATCTGGCCCGCTCGTGGGCGGGCGGGCGGCCCTGGCTGCTGATGGAGCAGGCCACGGGGTACGTCCTGGGCCCGCGCAAGGGGCCCAAGGAGCCCGGCGAGATCGCGAGGCACAGCCTGCAGCACGTGGCCCGGGGCTCGACGGGCGTGATGTTCTTCCAGTGGCGGGCCTCCCGCGGCGGCGCCGAGCAGTGGCATCCGGGCATGGTGCCGCACACCGGCCCGGACTCCCGCGTCTTCCGTGAGGTCTGCGCCCTGGGCGAGGCGCTCGCACAACTCCCCGCGCCGGTCGACGGGCCGCTCATCGACGCGGAGGCCGCGATCCTGTGGGACGAGGAGGCATGGTGGGCCGTCCAGGGGCCCGGCCTGCCGTCCGGCGAGATCGACTATCTCGCGGCCGTCCAGCAGGCCCACCGGGTGCTGTGGCGGCAGGGCGTCGCCGCCTGCTTCGTCCATCCGTCGCACGATCTGCCGGCCTACCGCGCGGTCCTCGTGCCGAGCCTCTATCTGATCTCCGACGAGGCCGCCCGCAACCTCGCCGCGTACGTGGAGGGCGGCGGCACGCTCGTCGTGTCGTTCTTCAGCGGGATCGCCGACGAGCACACCCGGATCAGGCTGGGCGGCTATCCGGGGGCGCTGCGCGACATCCTCGGCATCGCCGTGGAGGAGTTCCGCCCGCTCGACCAGCCGGTCGAACTGCCGGAATTCGGCCGCGCGACCCTGTGGAGCGAGGTCGTCCACCTCGACGGGGCCGGGGCGGTCGCCCGCTATCCCGGGGGCGGGCCCGCCGTCACGTGCCACCGCCGTGGCCGCGGCACGGCGTGGTACGTCTCGACGCGGCTCGACGACTCCGGCTATGCGCGGGTCCTCGCCCGCGCCGGGCTGGCCGGGAGCGGCGTCCCCGGCGTCGAGGTCGTACGCCGGCGGGATCTGGTCTTCGCCGTGAACCACACGGACGACGAGCAGCCGGTGCCACTCCACGGCACCGACCTGATCACCGGCAAGCCCGTCGACGGCAGGCTCGACCCCGGCGGATACGTCGTCGTACGCCCGTAGGCGGACCGGGGATCGGCCCTCTGGCCGTGCACGGACGGGTCAAGCGCCCGGCATGGCCGGTAATGGGCACCTCAAGAAGGAATGGGAAGAGTAAGCATTAACCGAGAAAGGCGGTTTATGCCTCATTTGTCTGGCTAGCTGATATATTTGAAGAACTCCAGTCTCGCCTCCGCGAGACCGGCCGGACTGCACCGGTCACTATGCCGGGCACTGCACCGGCCGCCGCGACGGACGTCCGCCTCCGGCGATCATCCGAAGGCCGGGAACCCCGACTGGACAGGGGTTCCCCCCGATCCCGGGACGTTCGGGACGCATCCGCTGAGATCGCCACGAGGCCCATCTTCTTTACCTATTTGCCACATTCTGGTGTTCAGGTGGGATTGCCGGACTGACCCGCATACCATCGACCGTCGCGCATTACCGGGACCTGACACTCTGCCGGGTAGCGTCGCTTAAGACAGTACGCCCGAAAAATATGGATGAAGGCGCGTATATGACAACGCAGCAGCTCGAGATTACTGTGAGCGATCACCAGCCGGCCGTCGTGGTCGCGCTGCGAGGTGAACTCGACATCGCCAGCGGGGACACGCTCCGGAGGGCGATCAGGAATCTTGTCCGCCAGGGTCGCATCAGGATCGTGGTGGACGCGTCCGGTCTGCGGTTCTGCGACTCCTGCGGCCTCGAAGCGCTGCTGGACGCCCGGGACGACATCGAGAAGGCCGCCGGTTGCATGCGGCTCACCGGAGTTCACGGCATCTTGAAGATCGTCCTTGAGGCGACCCGGCTGCGCGACACGTTCGTCATCGACGGCACACCCGTCGAGGCCGTCGCCGCCATGGTGCTGTCGGCCTCACAGGACGTGTCCATGGTCTGAATGCCCGATTGACCGCCGCGCCCCCGTCCTCCGGCCGAGGGCGGGGGCTTCCGGCCGCCTGCGCCCGTCGTGCGGGGGAAGGGAACACGGACATGGATCAATCCCGCGCACCCGTGCTGGAGGCGCTCGTCGCCTATCGCCGGAGGGGAGACATCAACTTCACGCCTCCGGGCCACAAGCAGGGGCGAGGGGTAGATCCACGGGCTCTGGACGTCCTGGGCGAGGACCTCTTCAGGGCCGACGTGATGGTCATGAACGGCCTGGACGACCGGTTGCAGACCGGCGGCGTGCTCCAACAGGCGCAGCGGCTCATGGCGGAGGCGGTCAACGCCGAGCACGCGTTCTTCTCCACCTGCGGCAGCTCCCTGTCGGTCAAGAGCGCCATGCTCTCCGTGGCCGGGCCCGGCGAGAAGCTGCTGGTCGCCCGCAACTCCCACAAGTCGGTCATCTCGGCACTGATCCTGAGCGGCGTCCAGCCCGTCTGGGTGCACGGGGACTGGGACGGCGAGCTGCACATGTCCTACCCGCCCACGCCGCAGGCGGTGGCGGAGGCGTTCGAGGCGGCCCCCGACGCCAAGGGCGTCATCGTCGCCACCCCGGTGGACTACGGCACCTGCGGCGACCTGGAGGGCATCAACGAGGTGTGCCGCAGGTATGACCGGACCTTCATCGTGGACGAGGCCTGGGGCGCCCACCTGCCGTTCCACGACGACCTGCCCAGGTGGGGCATGAACGCCGGGGCCGACCTGTGCGTGACGAGCGTCCACAAGATGGGCAACGGACTGGAGCAGACCTCGGTGTTCCACCTCCAGGGCAACCGGGTGGACCCGGTCGTGCTCAAGGCCCGCGAGGACCTGCTCGGCACGACCAGCCCCTCCACGCTGATCTACGCCGCGCTCGACGGCTGGCGCAGGCAGATGGTGGAGCACGGCAAGGGCCTGCTCGACCGCACGCTGGAGCTCGCGGAGTCGGTCCGCCGGGAGATCGACAAGATGCCCGGCCTGTGGGTGCTGAGCAAGGAGAACACCCGCGCCTTCGACGTGGACCCGCTGAAGATCGTGATCGACGTGTCGGGGCTCGGCGTCGACGGCTACCACGCCAACGACTGGCTGCGCGAGCGCTGCCACGTCAACCTCGCGCTGAGCGACCACCGCCGCGTCAGCGCCGAGATCACCGTCGCCGACAGCGAGGAGACGGCCGGCCGGCTGCTCGACGCGCTGCGCGCCCTGTCGTCGGCCCGCGATCTGCCGCCCGCGGCCGAGATCGACGTGCCCGAGCCGGGCGAGCTGGAGCTGGACATCGCGATGCTGCCCAGGGACGCGTTCTTCGGCCGGGTCGAGAACGTGCCGACCGGTCAGGCGGTGGGCCGGATCGCGGCCGAGATGGTGACGCCCTACCCGCCCGGCGCGCCCGCCCTGTGCCCCGGCGAGCGCATCACCCAGCCGGTGCTGAGCTACCTGACCAGCGGGCTCGCGGGCGGCATGTACATTCCCGACTCCAGCGACCCCGCCCTGAATACGCTGCGCGTCGTCTCGGAGTGAGCAGGGCCCAGGTCAGGCCCAGCAGGAGGCGGTCGTCTGCGCCGTGAGCAGCTCGGCCACGTCGGCCAGCCGGCCACGCCGGGCGTACGCCGCCCGCTGACGCGCCGCCCCGGACCCGCTGCGGCGTACGCGCTCGATCTGGTCGGTCAGCGGCGTCCAGTCGCCGTTCTCCTCCAGCACCGGCCGCACGTGTTCGAGCAGGCGATCGACCAGCCGCCAGGCCGGCACTCCCGAGACGCTGCTTCCCGTGAGCAGATCGAGGGCTTCGCCGTCCACGCCGTCATGGGCGGCCTTCCAGTAGGCCGCCCGCAGCAGGGTGTCCTCGACGTCGGGGGCGGGCATGCCGGCCCGCACCTGGCGCAGCGCCGTCTCGGCCAGCCCCCGCACCAGCCCGGCGAGCAGCACGGTCTCCCCGGCCGTCGGGCAGACGTCGGCCGCGCGGATCTCCAGCGTCGGCACGTGATCGGACGGACGGACCAGCCAGTAGATCATCCCGCGGTCGAGGATCGTGCCCCCGGCGAGCATGCCGGCGACCAGGCTCTCGTAGTGCTCGGCCGAGCGGAAGAACGGCGGCGGCTCCGCGCTCGGCCACCTGCCCATCATCAGCGCACGCCAGCTCGCATGACCGGTGTCCCGGCCGTCCGCGATCGGCGAGTTGGCCGCGAGCGCCTGCAGCACCGGCAGCCAGGGCCGCAGGTGGTTGCTGACCCGCACCGCCTCCTCGCGGTCGGCGATCCCGACGTGGATGTGGCAGCCGCAGACGCCCTGACGGTCCATGATCGCCCCGAACTGTCGGAGCATGGCCGCATAGCGCGGGCACGACGACAGCGGCGGCACTCCCGCGTTGCCGTCCAGGGCGGTGCCGCTCGCGATGAGTGCGAGCCCTGCGCTCTCGGCGGCGCGCGCGGCGGCGCGGCGCATGTCCAGCAGGTCTCCGTGCAGATCACGCAAGGTGGTGTGCACGGCGCTGTTGCTCTCCAGCTGAAACTGTGTCAGTTCGAACACCAGCCGATCCGCCCCCGGCCCTGCCGCCCGCTCGCGGATCTCCCGCGCCGCGGGGACGACCCGTCCGGTCCGCGGGTCGGCGAGCAGGAACTCCTCCTCGACACCGAGTGTGAGCGTCGCCGCACTCACCGGTGCCTGCGCGACGAGGGAGAGTCCGTGCATGGCGTCAAACTGGACCTCCCTTGTCACGTCTGGCATAAGCGGTCTTTTCAGGAGCGGCCCAGTCGATTAGTCCCCCAATCCCCCGACCATCGGGCAAGAAACCCCATATGGCGTTTCTTGACCCGCATGCCGTACGCCCCGGTCCCGCATGCCGTACGCCCCGGTAGGGAGGCACCGCTGTTCTAAACTGACGAATCCCTGTTCCTCGCAGCGTCCGCCGAGGTGTGCCCCGTGACCACCGCCGTCGTCCTGACCCCCGTGTCCGCCCCGGTCGCCGACCATGTGCTGGTCGCCGCGCTCGACGGCGCCCTGGACTACACGAACGCCGAGCCGTTGCGCCGGGACGTCGAGGCGCTCGTCGGCGAGGGCCATCGCGAGCTCGTCCTCGACCTGAGCGGCGTGAGCTTCTGCGACTCCACGGGCCTCCGGATCCTGCTGTCCGTACGGAAGCTGCTGCAGGAGCGGGACGGCGCGGTGACGCTGGCGGCCCCGAACGACCGGCTGGCGAAGATCTTCAAACTCACCGGGCTGATCAGCGCCTTCACCGTCGCGCCGAGCCTCGCGGAGGCCCTCGACGTGGTCGGCGCGCGCTCGAATCCCAGGTGAAGGCAGCAAGCGAGTAACGAGACGGTAGCCTCGAAGGCATCGGGCGGCAGACCCGGCCGGGAAACGCGGCGAGGAGGACAGGTGGCGGATCACCGCCGGCAGTGGCCGATAACGGATGATCTCGCGGCGCTGCGTGAGAACATCCAGCGCTACGCCGTGCAGGCGGGCCTCACCGGACCCCGGCTGGACGACCTGGTCATCGCCGCCAACGAGGCCGCCATCAACGTGCTCGAACACGGCGGGGGATCCGGGACGCTGACGATCTCCTGCGACGGCGGCACGCTCGCCGTCGACGTCGTCGACCGCGTCGGCGTCCTGCGGCCCGGCGCGGTGCCGAGCGAACGGCCCAGCGGCCGCGGCGACCGCGGCTTCGGCCTGTGGCTCATGGGCGAGCTGTGCGACTCGGTGACCATCGACAGGATCCCCGGGCAGTCCACGATCCGGCTGGCCATGCAGGTCGACGACGGCGCGGACGCGGGCGGCTCCGCCGCCGGCGGAGGCTCCGCCTTCGGGCGCGGCGCCCGCTCCGTCTGAGCGGGCACCTGCCCATCATCCGGCCCCATCAGCCGGCCCTATCACCTGGGCCCTATCACCTGGGCCCTATCACCTGGCCCCCATCCGCCTTCCCCCGTCGGCAAGCGGCAGCCTGTCGCGGACCCAGGAAGCGCCGGGCCCAACCCTGGTCGGCCCCTGGTCGGCCCCTGGTCGGCCCCTGGTCAGCCCCGGGTTGGCCCTGGTTATCGTCCCGATCCCGTAAACCGGGCCGTCACGACTCTCCAGCCGCCTTAACCTGGGTCCGCGACCACCTCCTCATGGCTGCTGGACGGCTACCTGAGGAATGCCCATGACGCGGCGGCAACCGCGATCAGGGCGCAGAGGCGGATGGTCCGGGGTGTGCTGTCAACCACGTCCCGGACCGCTCTGGCCACCTCGCCGATCCACGAGCCGAACTCCGGGTCGTGAATCCGCCCTTCGTGACGGCGTCCCCCGCTCCCGCGGGGCCTGATAGCAGTCATCGGGGCCCCCTCCCCATATGCGCCGGCCGAGACCGAAGTCTCGGACCTGTCGATCGGCCCGATCAGGAATCCGTTTCCATCCGGTCGACGCGCGCCATGGGCGGAATCCCCGCCGCTGTCGCGCCGCCGACCCGGTAGGAGGGATTCCGGACCTTTCCCTGATGTTCACAGGTGACCCACCGTGCACGCAACGAATACGAGCGGCATTCGGGGTTCCGTACGAAGAGTGACGATCAGATCACAGCTTGCGATAGCTTTTGATCCTGATTTGTCCGGCGGTGCGAAGTTCACTGTCCGATTTATCCGCCGCGCTTTCCGGAATTTTGGGTCAGCGCGCGACACGCCGTCATTTGTCTCAGAGGACGGCATCAGACGGGAAGGCCGGGACCACTCTCAGACGGGGGATGTCCGAGACGATGTTACCGAACGTGACGCCTCCGTCACGCATCACCAGGCGGGTGGCGGCCTCAGCCGCCGAGGTCGCGTACGGCGTTCTCCAGGCACCGCGTGAGCGCCTCCACCCGTTCCTCCGTCACCGGTTCGTCGCCCTGGGCCTCGGGCAGGTCCGCGCGGCGCACCACCACGAGCTTGCGATGCTTCTCGTCGATCTCGTCGAGCGGCATCACCCGGCACTCGCCGCGGACGAACACCAGCGCGACGTCCGGGTCGGCCGACTCCAGCAGCCGCCGTACACAGTCGGGGTCGAGCAGCGCCATCGCGCCTCCCTCGCCGTCGCCTATCAGGGCCGCTCTCACGGCCGTTTCCAGGTGGGCCTGTATCTATGGCCGGGTGCCCACGCCCGTCGTGACCTCCCTGACCCGCTCCCGGCCCGAGTCGGGCGCGAGCGGCGGGGTCTCCATGCCCGCACCGCGCCGCATTCCCTCGATCGCCGCGCGCAGGGCGTCCACCGCGCTGTGCCGGGGCCGCCAGCCCAGCTCCTCGCGGGCTCGGGTGGTGTCCATGACCGGGATCTGGAGGACCATCTCCACCATGCCGGGCGAGGCCGGGATCAGCCGCAGGTGCCAGCCGGCCGACACCGCCGTGCGCACCACCGCGGCCGGGACCGACACACGCCGCGCGCCGAGCAGGTCCGCCAGCACGGCCGGGTCGATCACCGGGCCGGCGGCGAGGTTGAACGCGCCCCGCACGTCGCGAGTGAGCGCCAGCCGGAACGCCTCGCCGGCGTCCTCGGAGTGGAGCGCCTGGAACCGCAGGCGCGGCATGTCCGGCACGAACGGGATCCGCTCCCGCCGCAACAGCCGCTGCGGCAGGAACGGCCCGGCGAACAGCCGGCGCTGCTCGGTCCCGGCCTCCTCCTTGAAGATGAACCCCGGGCGCATCCGCACCACGCGGATGTCCGGGTGGTCGCGCTCGAAGATGTCGAGCACGCGCTCGATGTAGGCCTTCTCCCGCCCGTACGCGGCGTTCGGCCAGCCGTGGGTGGGCCACGACTCGTCGACGGGCGGGTCCTTCGGCCCGGGCGAGTACGCACCCACGGACGACGAGTGGACGAGGACGGAGACCCCGGCCCGGACGGCGGCGTCGAAGACGCGCATGCCGCCGAGCACGTTGGAGTTCCAGGTCGTGACCGGGTCGTGCGTGGGCTGGAACAGCCAGGCCAGGTGCACGACCGCGTCGGCGCCCGCGAAGATCGGATCGAGGTCGTCCCTGAAGATGTCGGCCGTACGCCACTCGGTCTTGGCCGGCTGCCAGTCCGGCTTCCGCCTGGCCACGCCGACGACGGAGGTCACGGCGGGCTCGGACTCCAGGGTGGCGAGCAGGCTCGTGCCGACGTTCCCGCTTGCCCCAATCACGACAACTCGCATGAAATACACCGTTTCCCGGCACAGCCGCCACAAACCGCGATGGCCGCCATCCCCGACCAGAGCGGGCCCGAAGATGGGGCTCCAGATTTCCCCTGGGACAATGCGGGGGAATCAGTGGTGGCGCGGGAATACCGCTACCTAGGAGGATTAAGTTCTCAATCTGGTCAGAGAGGCGGAGCGGCAGAGATGGCTCATATCGTCGGTGGCGGACGCCCCGTCAATGACGCCGAGCGAAGGGTCATCGCGCACCTGCGGGACAACGCCCCTGACGACTGGCTGCTCCTGCACAACATCGAGATCCCGCGCGGAGCCGACCTGTTCGAGGTGGACGTGGTCGTGCTCACCGGCCACTCCCTCGTGGTGATCGACGTGAAGGGGGCCCGGGGCCGGTTCGAGGTGTCGGGCACCCGGTGGTTCCCCCAGCACCGGGAGGCGTTCGGCTCGCCGGTGGCCAAGCTGCGCGGCACCGCGCGGGCGCTGAAGGGCCTGCTGATCGAGGAGCACCGCGAGCTGGAGCGGTTGTACGTCGACAACGTGGTGGTGCTGACCGCGCCCGGAGCCGTCCTCGTCGACCCCACCGGCCGGGACGCCCGGCACGTCACCACGATCGCCGGGCTCATCCCCATGCTCAGTGACGTGTCCCGGGTGCGGCACGGGTGCAGCCGCGACGCCGAGCCGTACCGCACCGCGATCCTGGAGGCGCTGAACGGCACCGTGCGCCGCTCGACCGCGCCCCCGCGCTTCGGCAACTGGGAGGTGGAGGAGCAGCTCGGCGGCGACAGCCGGGTCACCGAGTATCGCGCCGTCAACGCGACCGCCCCGACCAGCGGGACCGTGCTGCTGCGGGTCTATCGCGCCGACCCGATGGCCGAGCAGCGGCGGCGGGTGGCCGAGCAGCGCCGGATCGCCAACGCCTACCAGTCGCTCGCCAAGATCCCGCCGCATCCCTGCGTCGTACGCTCACGGGACTTCTTCGCCATCGACGACGAGAGCCGGTTCGTGCTCGTGCTCGACGACGTCCACGGGCAGGCCCTGCACCTGCATCTCACCGGGCGCAAGCTGGGCATCGACGCCAAGCTCACCGTGATGGAGGACATGCTGGACGGCCTCGCCCACGTCCACGCCAACAATGTCATCCACAGGGCGCTGACCCCCGCCTGCGTGCTCGTCACCGACGACGGCAACGGGATGCTGACCGGCTTCGACTACGCCAAGCCCGGCCCGCGCAAGCACACCGTGGCCAACGAGCTGCCCAACATCCTCGACGTCCACTACGTCGCCCCCGAGTGCCGGGCCCGCCCGGACCGGATGACCCCGGCCGCCGACGTCTACTCGGCCGGGGTGATCGCCTTCCAGCTCCTCACCGGCGAGCTGCCCGCCCCCGGCATGGACGCCGAGCCGGACGCCGGAGGCGTCGCCCCCGAGGTCATGGACCTCGTACGGCGGATGCGCGATCCCACACCGGCCAAGCGGCCCGACGCGGCCACGGCCCTCGCGGAGCTGCGGGTGGCCCGCGACGCCCAGCCCCGGCGGCGCGCGCCGTTCGGCGGCAGGATCAGGAGCGCCCTGCGCCGCCTGTCCCGCCACTGAGGTCCGGCATGAGACGAGGCCGACACGCGGGACCTTCGGCACTTCTCCGGCGGCCCGAGGAAGGCTAGCGTCCAGGTCATGATTCGGGTGTTCCTGGTGGACGACCACGAGGTCGTACGGCGTGGGGTGGCGGCGTTGCTGGACGCCGAGGACGACATCGAGGTCGTCGGCGAGGCGGGCACGGCCGAGTCGGCCGTGGCCCGCATCCCCGCGCTGAAGCCGGATGTGGCGGTGCTCGACGTGCGCCTGCCCGACGGCAGCGGGGTGGACGTCTGCCGTGAGGTGCGCTCGAAGGTGCCCGGCCTGGCCTGCCTGATGCTGACCTCCTTCGCCGACGACGAGGCGTTGTTCAACGCGGTCATGGCCGGGGCGGCCGGTTATGTGCTCAAGCAGATCCACGGCTCCGACCTGGTGGGCGCGGTGCGCACGGTGGCCGGCGGGCAGTCGCTGCTCGACCCGCAGACCACGGCCGCGATGCTGCACCGGCTGCGCGACCAGGCCGCGAAGAAGGATCCGCTGGCCGCGCTGTCGGACCAGGAGCGGCAGATCCTGGAGCTGATCGGCGAGGGCCTGACCAACCGCCAGATCGGCGAGCGGATGTTCCTGGCCGAGAAGACGGTCAAGAACTACGTGTCCAACCTGCTGAGCAAGCTCGACATGCAGCGCCGCACCCAGGCCGCCGCGCTCGCCGCCCGCCTCAAGGCCGGGCGGGACGGCTGAGCCGGGCCGATCGACGCCGCGCCCATCGACACCGCGCCCATCGACACCGCGCCCATGGACACCGGGCCGATCGACACCGCGCCCACGGACACCGGGCCCATCGACACCGCGCCCACGGACACCGGGCCGATCGACGTGGACAACGGGACCTTCGTCCCTAACCCGGCGACGGCCGATCGCGCAGGCTTGCAGACATGAAGCTCGACTCGGCCGGCCTGGAGATCCTCAGCGGAGGGCAGTGCCTCGACCTGCTGGCCTCCGTCCCCATCGGGAGGATCGTCTTCACCGATCGCGCCCTCCCCGCCGTCCAGCCGGTCAACTTCTGCCTGCTCGACGGGAACATCGTCATCCGCACCGCCCCCGGGTCCAAGCTCGCCGCCGCGGCGCGCAACGCCGTCGTGGCCTTCGAGGCCGACGACTTCGACCCGACATTCCGTACGGGCTGGTCGGTGACCGCGGTCGGGCACGCCCGCGCGGTCTCCGACCCGGAGGAGATCGCCCGCCTGTCGGCGCTGCCGCTCACACCGTGGGTGCCCGGAAGCCGCGACCACTTCATCGTGGTCGCCCCCGAGCAGATCTCCGGCCGCCGGCTGAACGGGTAGATGATGGGCACGTGCGTGCCCGTCCCGTCTCCCCGTCCCTGCTCGTGGAGGAACTCGCCGACCTGATCGCCGACCGGCCGCGCGACGCGTGGGTGCGGGTCGCCGTGGACGGCGCTCCCGCCGCCGGGCCGGGGCGGCTGGCCGACGACCTGGTGGAGCCGCTGCGCCTGCGCGGCAGGGAGGTCCTGCGGGTGCCCGCGGCCGGGTTCCTGCGCCCGGCCTCGCTGCGGCTGGAGTTCGGCCGGACCGACCCCGACGTGTTCCACGACGAGTGGCTCGACGTGGGCGGCCTCGTCCGCGAGGTGCTCGGGCCGCTGGAGCCGGGCCGTACGGGCCGGGTGCTGCCCTCGCTGTGGGACAGCGAGCGCGACCGGGCCACCCGTGCCGGCTACGTGACGCTGAAGCCGGGCGGGGTGGTGCTGATCGACGGCGCGCTGCTGCTCGGGCGCGGCCTGCCGTTCGACGTGACCGTCCATCTGTCCCTGTCGGCCGCCGCGCTGGCCCGCCGCACACCGCCGGAGGAGCGGTGGACGCTGCCCGCCTACGAGCGGTACGAGCGCGAGACCGGGCCGCTGCGAGCCGCCGACGTGGCCGTCCGCGTCGAGGACCCGCGCCACCCCGCCCTGGTGATCCGATGACTCAGACCCTGACCTCCTCCCCGACCTCGGCGGATGGTGCGGGGGCCGGCTTCGGTGCCCGGCGTCCGGGCATCCACCAGTTGGCCTTGCCGCACAGTTCCATCACCGCGGGGACGAGGACCAGCCGGATGACGGTGGCGTCGATCAGCACGGCCACGGCCATGCCGAGACCGCCCTGCTTCACCGCGACGTCGGAGCCGAGCAGGGATGTCGTGAAAACGGCGATCATGATGGCGGCCGCGGCCGTGATGACCTTGGCGGTCCGCGCCATTCCGCGGGCGACGGCCGTCCGGGTGTCACCGGTGCGTTCGTACTCCTCGCGCACCCGCGAGATCAGGAAGACCTCGTAGTCCATGGACAGGCCGAACAGGACCGGGAAGATCATCATGGGCACCCACGTCGTGATCGGCATGGTCGTGGGGAAACCGAGGGCCGAGCCCAGCCATCCCCACTGGACGACCGCGACGAGCACGCCGTAGGCGGCGCCGATCGACAGCAGATTCATGACAGCGGCCTGCACCGCGATCGTGACCGACCGGACCAGCGCGATCAACAGCACCAGGGACACCGCGACGACGACCGCGATCATCAGGGGCAGGCGCGAGCCGACGTCGTCGGCTGTGTCGATCGTCGCGGCGTTCGGACCGCCGACGTAGACCCCCTTGCCGCCGGGCGCCGTGGGCAGCACGTCGTCGCGGAGCCGGTGCACCAGGTCCGCGGTCGCCTCGTCCTGATAGCCGGTCGTGGGGAAGGCCATGAAGATCGCGGCCTGCCCGTCATCGCTGACCTGAGGAGGCATGGCGTAGGCGATGCCCTCGGTCGCGCCGACCGCTGCGACGAGGGGACGCAGATCGGCCTGGCCGGATCCGGCCTCGGTGGCGAAGATCAGGGGTGCGCCGTAGCCGGGGCCGAAGCCCTCGGAGAGGATCTCGTACGAGAGGTAGCTGCTCCTGTCGCGGGGCTGGACACTGGCGTCGGGGTTGCTCAGCCGCATCGACAGGGTGGGAGCGGCCAGCACCACCAGGACCGCGCCGGCCAGAGCGGCGGAGACCAGCGGCCTGCGCTGCACCACACCGGCCCAGCGCTCGGCGAGGGTACGGCGCTCCCGGGACGTGCGGCGGGGCAGGCGCAGCGCGTTGATCTTGTAGCCGGTGAAGCCCAGGAACGCCGGCAGCAGAGTCACCGCGGCGATCATCGTCACCAGCACGATCACCGACGTGGCGACGGCCACTCCGGTCATCAGCCGCTGTCCCATGACGAACAGGCCCATCAGCGCGATCACGACGGTCGTGCCGGCGAACAGCACCGCGTGACCGGCGGTGGTGATGGCCTTGACCGTGGCGCTTTCGGGGTCGTCGCCGTCCTGCAGGCCGTCCTTGTAGCGGGTCACGATGAACAGTGCGTAGTCGATGCCGACGCCGAGCCCCACCATCGCGGCGATGATGACGGTGAAATCCGGCGCGGGGACCAGATAGCCGACCAGCTTCATCAGGGCGATTCCGGCGGTGATCGCCAGCAGCGCGGTCACGATCGGCAAGCCCATCGCCACCAGCGACCCGAAGGCGACGAACAGGATCACCGCTGCGGCCAGGATGCCCACGCTCTCCGCCGAGCCCTGCGGAGGTGTCTCGGCCTTCTCCGCCTGAGTCCCGCCCAGCGCCAGCGTCACGCCGTCGCCGGAGGCGTTCCTGACCATGTCCACCAAGGGCTTGACCTCGGTCTTGTCCACCTCCTTCCGGGTCAGCGGGATGGTCGTGCGGGCGATGCGGCGATCCGCGGTCACCAGGCTCTTGTCCTGGTAGGGCGAGGTCACCGGTCCCACGACCGGTGCGGCCGTCAGATCGGCGAGTGTCTTCTCGATCCTCTGACGGGCGGCGGGATCGTCGATTCCCCGCTCTGCCCTGATGGCGAGAGTCAGCGTGTCTCCCTGCCGCTCGGGGAAGTGCTTCTCGATCAGCGCCTGCGCCTTGGCGGAGTCGGAGTTCCCGCCCGAGAAGTCGTTCTCGGGGGCGGCACCATAGCCGAAACCGGCGAACGCCACGGCGATCACGCCGACGATCCAGGTCAGGACGACCAGGCGGCGCCGGCGATAACAGAACCGGGCCAGTCTCGCCAGAGCTCCGTCGGTGCGGGGAATCTCGATCGACACCAGGTTTCTCCTCACGTCGTTGGGCCATGGCCCGGGCCGGCGCCGTGCGAGCCGCCGGACGGCGTCGTGACCCCGTCGTCGCGGAGGCGCAGCATCATGCCCTGATGCGCATGGGGGAGGTTGTGGCAGTGATTCATCCAGATCCCGCGGTTCCCGCCGCGGAACGCGACTTCCCGTGTCTCACTCGGGCGGACGTCGAATGTGTCCACCCACAGCGGGCTGCCCGTCGCCGGCGTCCCGTCCCTGGACAGGATCAACACGACATGGCCGCCCCCGCCTCGCGGCGAGCAGTCGTGGTGCGGTGGTCCAGGACGATCAGCAGTGTGGTGCTCATGAAGCCGGTCGCACGGGGGCGCCCGGCCTGGCCATTTGCCGTGCCTGCCGGGCCTACCGGGCCTACCGGGCCTACCGGGCCTACCGGGCGATCGTCATGGCCCCCGCCATGATGGAGAGACCGCCGACTGCGTGCAGACCGAAGACGAATCTACGCATGGCGCGCTCCTCCAGGTCGGGGGAGGGTGACCGTTCATGGCGGCAATCGTCGCGCCGGTGAAGCCGCCCTGGCCTCTGACAGCGGACGGCGGCGTCTACGCAATCGGACGTAGAGGATTCATGTCTCGCTACGCCGTCGGCGTAGCGGGTCGCGCGTCCGGGGCGGAGCCGTGTCCGGGCACGCGAACAGTACGGTCACGGCATGGAACACCGTGCCGCGTCGTTTCCCCTGCGTGTGATGGCACACGACGTGGTGCTCGCGCTCTTCGTCACCGTCATGCAGGTGCAGGGCACGCTCATTCGCGGCGCCGAGCTGTCCCTCAGCCCGGCCACCGCCCGCACCCATGTCAGCCCGCGATGACGAAGCCGGGTGCGCGTGACCGCGCGCGACTGGTCGTCATGGCCTACCAGACAGGACTGGTCAGCTTCGACGGGTGACCGCTCGACGGACCACGACGCTAGAGCCCGTACGCCTCCAGGAGGCGCAGCCACACCTCGCTGACCGTCGGGTACGCAGGGACGGCGTGCCACAGGTCGTCGAGGGGCACCTCGGCCGTGACCGCGATCGTCGCGGCGTGCAGCAGTTCGGCCGCTCCCGGAGCCACGAAGGTCACGCCGAGCAGCACCCGGCGGCGCTCGTCGACCACCGCCTTGGCCTTGCCCCGGTAGCCGTCTCCGAGCAGGTAGCCACCGGCCACCTGCTCCATGTCATACTCCACGACCCGCACGTCGAAGCCCTCGGCGCGGGCCTGCGCCTCCGTGCGGCCCACCGCGCACACCTGCGGATCGGTGAAGATCACCTGCGGCGCCCCGGCGTGGTCCGCGCGGTCGCGCATGCCGGGCCGGTCGTCCGCCTCGCCCCGGGCCCGGGCGACGATCACGTCGGCGGCCGCCCGCGCCTGGTATTTGCCCATGTGCGTGAGGAGCGCGCGGCCGTTGACGTCCCCGACCGCGTAGAGCCAGCCGTCCGCCACGCCGGTGGCCCGCATGCTGTCGTCCACCTCGACCGGGCGGGACTCCGGCAGCCCGACCGTGGCCAGGCCGAGGTCGTCGGTGGCGGACCGGCGACCCGCGGCCACCAGGATCTCGTCGGCCGTGATCGTCCCCCCGCTCGCGAGCCGCACCGTGACCTCGCCGCCCGGCTCCGGCCGCTCGACCTTCTCCGCGCTCTCGTGCCTGCGGATGTCGACCCCCTGGTCCGCCAGCGATCGCGCGACCATCTCCCCGGCGAAGGGCTCCATCCTCGTGAGCAGGTCGCCGCCCCGGACGAGCATCGTGACCTCGCGGGTGCCGAGCCCGCGCATGGCCTGGGCCATCTCGCACGCGACCACGCCGCCGCCGATCACCACGAGCCGCTCGGGTATCGCGCGCACGCCGGTCGCCTCGCGGTTCGTCCACGGCTGGGCGGCGGCCAGGCCGGCGACAGGCGGGATCACCGAACGGCTCCCGGTGGCCAGCATGACGGCGTGGTCCGCGACGAGCGTGCGGGTGCCGCCGTCGGCCGTTGTTACCTCGACCCGTCGGGGACCGGCGAGCCGTCCCGTGCCGCGTACGAGAGTCACTCCCGCCGATTCGAGCCACCCGGCCTGGCCCGTGTCGTCGTAGTGCGAGACGACGGCGTCACGCCGGGCCAGCACCGCGGCGGCGTCGATCGGACCGCCCTCGTCAGGACCGGCCAGCCGCAGCCCCGTGACCCGGCCCACCTCGCCCGCGAGGTCCACCGGCCGCAGGAGTGCCTTGCTCGGCATGCAGGCCCAGTAGGAGCACTCCCCTCCCGCCAGCTCGCTCTCCACGATGGCGGTGCTCAGGCCGGCCGCCGCGATTCGTCCCGCCGCGACCTCGCCCGCCGGACCGGCGCCTATCAC
This sequence comes from Microbispora hainanensis, assembly GCF_006874475.1. Classification (GTDB taxonomy): domain Bacteria; phylum Actinomycetota; class Actinomycetes; order Streptosporangiales; family Streptosporangiaceae; genus Microbispora; species Microbispora hainanensis. The sequence goes on along the minus strand of NZ_VIRM01000041.1, from coordinate 14,572 downwards.
GATCACATCGAAGCTCTCCACGTGCTCCACCCTGTCACGGGCGCGTCCGCGACGTGGAGACGAGCCCCCCTTCGTAAGCGGCGATGACCAGCTGGGCCCGGTCGCGCGCGCCGAGCTTCGCGAGCAGGTGACCGATGTGGGTCTTCACCGTGGCCGTGCTCACATGCAGGTTCGCGGCGATCTCCAGGTTGGACAGCCCGCGCGCCACCAGCGTGAGCACCTCACGCTCCCGCACGGTGAGGCCGTCGAGCGAAGGGCTTGATCGAGGCCGGTCCGCGACCGTCCGGGCGAATTCGGCAATGAGCCGCCGCGTGACGCTCGGCGCGAGCAGCCCCTCGCCCGCGGCGATGACCCGGATCGCCGCCAGCAGGTCGGCCGGCGGCGTGTTCTTCAGCAGGAACCCGCTCGCCCCCGCCCGCAGCCCCGCGTAGACGTACTCGTCGAGGTCGAACGTGGTGAGGATCAGCACCCTGGCGCCGGAAGGCTCGGCACAGATGCGCCGGGTCGCCTCGATGCCGTCCATGCCGGGCATCCGCACGTCCATCAGCACGACGTCGGGACGCTCGATGCGGACCAGCTCGACGGCCCGTGCCCCGGTGCCCGCCTCGCCGACCGCGACCAGCCCCGGCGTGCTGTCGACCAGCAGGCGCAGGCTGCCGCGCAGCAGTTCCTGGTCGTCGGCGAGCAGCACCCGGATCGGCTCGGGCTCGGTCACGTCCCCTCCCCCTCCCGCGGCAGCCGGGCGAGCACGCGGAACCCGCCGCCCGGCATCGGACCGGCCGTGAAGTCCCCGCCGTACGCCGCGACGCGCTCGCGCATGCCGATCAGGCCGTGCCCCATCCCGTGTCCCAACCCGTGTCCCGACCCGTGTCCCATCCCATGCCTGCCTCCATGCCCGGGCACGCCCGCGGGCAGGACCCTCCGGCCCGGGCCGTCGTCGGTCACCTCGATCCGCACCTGGTCTCCCTCGTCGTGCACCAGCACCCGGCACGCCGCCGGGGCCGCGTGCCTGACCACGTTGGTGACGGCCTCCTGGACGATCCGGTGCACCGCCAGCTCCAGGGCCGGGGACAGCCGGTCCGTCACCCGCACGTCCAGATCGACGCGTACACCCGCCGCTGCGGCACGCTCGGCGATGTCCGGCAAGCCCGCGAGGCCCGGCGCGGGAGACAGCGCGTCGGGAGTCGTGCCGGGGGTTGTGCTGGGCGTGGTGCCGGGGGTTGTGCTCGGCGTGGTGCTGGGCGTGGTGCTGGGTGTGGTCCGCAGCACGCCGAGCATGTGCCGCATCTCCGTCAGCGCCTGCCTGCTCGTGGCCTCGATGACGCGCAGCGCCTCCAGCGCCTCCTCCGGCCGCCGGTCCGCCACGTGCACCGCGACCCCGGCCTTGACCCCGATGAGGCTGAGCGTGTGGGAGACCACGTCGTGCATCTCCCTGGCGATGCGCAGCCGCTCCTCGGTGACGGCGCGCTCGGCGGCCTCGTCGGCCCGGCGCGCGGCGTACGCCCGGCGCTCCCGCACGGCCCGGCCGATCGTCCACGCGCCGCCCAGCGCGAGCGAGCCGAGCACGACCGTCTCCACGATCCGCCTGACCTCCGGCTCGGCCGCCACGCCGCCGAACGCCGCCAGCAGCAGCGCTCCGACGGTCAGCACGCCGATCGCCGCCGTCGGCTCCCACCGGCGCCGCCGCATGCCGAGCGCGACCGGATAGAGCGCGTACGCCGCGGCGGCCAGCGGTTCGCGCACGACGCCGAGCGTCATGGCCGCCACGGACGCGACCGCGACGAGACAGAAGACCGGCAGCGGCCACCGCCGCCTGACCGCGAGCGGCAGCGTCATCGCGGCGACCAGGGCCAGGGCCGCCGGGTGACGCACGTCCGGGGACTGCACGACCAGCACGAACGCGTACCCCAGTGCGGCCAGCACGTCGAGCGCGACCAGCTCGCGGGGGCGCAGCGGCCGGGGGAACAACGGCCGCACGTCCGGATCGTCCACGCGCCCACGCTAGCCATACGCGCGCACGCGCGCCTCCTGCCCCGGTCTGTCATCCCACGGTCTGAGGCGCGGCCGGCGGATCGCACCTCGCTCCGACGCGGAGAGCGGGCCGTCCGCGAGACCGTCGGGACATGATCGAAGTCAGAGAGCTGACCAAGCGTTTCGGACGCACGGTCGCCGTGGACGGGCTGACGTTCCACGTGAAACCAGGCCGCGTGACCGGGTTCCTCGGGCCCAACGGCGCGGGCAAGTCCACGACCATGCGGGTCGTCCTCGGCCTGGACCGCCCGTCGAGCGGCGAGGCGCTGGTCGGCGGCCGCCGCTACGACCGGATGCGCCACCCGATGCGGGAGGTGGGCGCGCTCCTGGACGCGGGCGCCGTCCAGGGCGGGCGTACGCCCCTCGCCCACCTGAGCTGGATGGCCCGCGCCAACCGCATCGGCCGCGACCGGGTCGTGTCCATGATCGAACAGGTGGGCCTGGCCGGGGTGGCCCGCAAGCGCGTCGCCGGCTTCTCGCTCGGCATGCGCCAGCGCCTCGGGATCGCCGCCGCGCTCCTCGGCGACCCCGCGGTGCTGCTGCTCGACGAGCCGGTCAACGGCCTCGATCCGGACGGCGTGCGCTGGATCCGCGAACTGCTCCGCGGCCTCGCCGCCGAAGGCCGCACGGTGCTCCTGTCGAGCCACCTGATGAGCGAGATGGAGCTCACCGCCGACCATCTCGTCATCATCGGCCGTGGGCGGCTCATCGCGGACACCCCGATGCGGGAGCTGACCGCCGTGCGGGACGTCCTCGTCCGCAGCAGCCGGGCCGACGACCTCGCCGCCGCGCTGTCGGCCGCGGGCGGGACGGTCGCCGCCGAGGACGGCGGGGGCCTGTCGGTGCGCGGCCTCGATCCGAAGGAGATCGGCGAACTCGCCGCCCGGCACGCGATCCCCCTCCACGAGGTCACCCCGCGCGGCGCCTCGCTGGAGGAGACCTACATGCGGCTCACGGGTGGGGGTGCGGGCCGATGATCGACGCCCTCGCCGCCGAATGGCTCAAGCTCCGCACCCTCCGGTCCACCTGCGTCGTCCTCGGCGTGATCGGCGTCGTCGTCGCTCTCATGGCCCTGCTGGCGTGGTACGCCGTCCGCCTGTGGGAGGGCCTGCCGCCCGGTCAGCGGGATCGCCTGGAGGTGTCGTCGCTGCCCGAGCTCGCCAACTGGCTCGCCTCTCTGTCCCTGGCCGTGCTGGGCGTCCTCGCCTGCTCCGGCGAGTACGCCACGGGCATGATCCGCACCACGTTCACCGTGCTGCCGTCGCGCGGGCGGGTGCTCGCCGCCAAGGCGGGCGTCGTCGCGGTCGTCGCCTTCTGCACGGGGCTCGCGGCCGTGCTCGCGACGTGGGCCGCCGGGCGGCTCATCATCGGGGACCGGGTCATCCGGGGGCAGTCGGCCGAGGCGCTGAGCCGGCAGATGCCGCTCTTCCTCGCGCTGAGCCTGTCCGTCGCGATGTTCGCGCTGCTCGGCCTGTGCCTGGCCGTGATCACCCGGTCGGCCGTCGCCGCCATTGCCGCGCTCGTGGCGGTCTGGTATGTGCTCCCGATCATCGTCAACAACGTCCCGGCGCCCTGGAACGAGCGCATCGGCTCGGTCCTCCCCGGCGCCCTGGCGGGCCAGCTGGCCGGCACCGGCAACCCCCAATCACTCGGCGGCGAGCTCCTGTCGCCGCTCGCCGCGCTCGCGGTGATGGTCGCCTGGGTGGCGGTGCCGTACGCACTGGCCGCCGTCCTGCTGGCCCGCAGGGACGCCTGACGCTCAGCTCGCGGCCAGCGGCGCGCAGACCCCGGTGGCCGGCTTCGCGGTCGTGGTGGCCGGCGCGGTGGCCGTGGTGGCCGGTGCGGTGGTCGCGGTGGCCGGTGCGGTGGTCGTGGTGGTCGGCTTCGCGGTCGTGCCCGCGTTCGCGTCCGGCGCCAGGGAGACCGTGGCCGTGAGCGACAGGCTCAGGGGCAAGGAGAGGAGACCGGGCGAGCAGGCGGGCGCGCACCTCGTGGGCGTGACAGCGGGCTGCGCGACCGGCTTCACGGCGGGCGTGACAGCGGGCTTCACGGCAGGCGCGGCATCGGGCTTGGCGACCGGCTTGGCGACGACTGCCGGGGCCGCAGCGGGCTGCGCGACCGGCTGTGCGTCCGCCTCGACGGGCGTCGTCGTCATTGTCGTCGTAGTCGTCATGGGCGTCGGCGTCGCCGTGAATGTCGGCGTGCTGATCGGCCGGAGCGCGGGGTGGTGCTTGGTCTCCTCCTTCCCGTCTACGGCGATGTCCACGTCGTGCTCGTCCGTCTGCGGGGAGACCGTCGTCTTGGTGTCCCCCTCCTCGCCGTCGACGTTGATCTCGACCGCCCTCGGCACGTTCTCCAGCGCGTCGAACTGGTTCTGACCGGTGTACTGCACGTCGGAGACGCTGTCGTTCTGCCAGTTGTACGGCAGCGCGGTCGCGCCCGTCGTGTCCTTCTGGTACGGGACGAGGACCAGCGTGAGGTCACGCATCAGGAACTGGTGCTGCCGCTGCTGCTCCCGCAGCCGCTGATTCTGCCGGTGCTTGTTCTTCTGGCGGTTGCCCTTGCCCCGGGAGTGCGGATGGCCCAACCGGACGAGGCTGTGCTGCGCGGACATCGAGGCGGCCTCCGCCGGGGCCACGAGGAGAGGAGCACTCGCGATCACGGCGCCACCGGCGAGAACGGCGCCGATCGTGAGGACCCCGGCGACGCTCGTGCTTTTTGCCATTTCGTTTTCCCCCTAGAACAATCAGAGCACGACCAGCGTGCTTACCGATCTCGGGGTTTCCGCGCAGATCACCGGACAAACGACCTAAGACCCGGTCTTTCCCTTCCCCTGCGCATTGTTGAGGCCACTGCAGGTTTAAATGTCCGCCTTATGCGAGAAATGTCCTGACACCGCCTGATACGCCTGCCGTACCGGCGCGAAGTGAGGGTGCGGCGGGTCAGGGTACGGCACAGGCATGACCTCTGCGCGGGACGAACTGGCGGGGCTCGACCCCTTCGACATCTTCGACACCGAGGCGGCGCGGCTCGACCGCTTCTTCTCGTCCCTCGACGAGGACGGCTGGAACCGCCCCTCGCGGTGCGACGGCTGGACCGTGCGCGACGTGCTGGCCCACCTGGCCGGCGAGGAGTTGTACAACCACGCGTGCCTGGACGACGACATCGACGGGTTCTACGAGCTGCTCGACCGCGAGGGCGTCGGCGGCGGCTTCGACGGCTTCAACGAGTGGTGCGTGCGCAAGCGGCGCGGCCTGCCGGTGGAGCAGGTGCTCGACGAGTGGCGGACCAAGAACGGGGAGACGCGACGGCGGATGCGCGCCCTCGGCCGCGACGGCATACTGCACACGTCGGCCGGCCCCTACCCGGCCGGCCTCCAGGCCTTCCACTACGACTCGGAGTACGCCACGCACGCCGACGACGTCGGGGCTCCGGTGTCGCCCCACGAGGCCGCCGAACGCCTTGACTGGCGGGTCCGGGTGGGCATGTTCGCGCTGGAGGAGCAGGGGGCGCCGGTCAGGGTCGAACGCGCCTGCGGCCGCGTGGAGGTGCAGTTGGACGACGACCTGACCGCCGACCTTCTCCCCGAGGAGTTCGTCGAGGCGACGGTCGGCCGGCTGCCCGCCGGGCATCCCCTGGACGCCCGGCTCCGTAGCGCACTGCGCTGCCTCGCCTGAGCCCGGTGTCCGAACGCGAAGACGCCGGGCGCCCCTGCGGGCACCCGGCGTGCTCAACACTCATAACGGATCGGACCGTGCCCTCGGCACCGGCGGTAATAAGTCGCCCGTGGCCCGCCTCGGCGAGACCACCCCCCGCGACCCGGTGTCCCCGGAAGCGGGCCGTACGGGCAGGGCCGTGCGCACGGGCACGGCGGTCGTGGTGACGGGCGCGGCGCGGCGCGGGCTCGCGGCTCCACCCCTCACCGGGCACCGGTACCGAAGGCCTGCCGGACGTTCGCGGCCCGGCGGCCGGGTGGGACCCCCGGGCCGGCGGGCGACGGCGGCGCGACGGCGCGACGGATGGCGCGCCGGATATGGAATGCGTATCGATAAACGCCTCATGCGAATTCCCCGAATGAAAATGCGGCCAGGACAGGCCGGTTTTGCCCGGGGGGATCCAGACGTGCGGCGGCCCGTCAACGATGCACCGGTAACAGGCCCAAATCAATCAGGCGCGCCGGAGAGAACGCATTCCGCCCGATTAGACGGGAGATCAGGGCAGCCAGGAAACACGGCCGCGCAGCACGCCGTACCCGACGAAGGCGACCACGTCGATCAGCGTGTGCGCGATGATCAGCGGCATCGTCCGCCCCCAGCGCTGATAGAGCCGGCCGAAGACCACGCCCATCGCGATGTTGCCGAGAAAGCCGCCGAAGCCCTGGTAGAGGTGGTAGGAGCCGCGCAGGACGGCCGACGCCCCCACCGCGCGCCACGGCGACCAGCCGCGCTGCCGCAACCGGTGCAGCAGATAACCGGCGACCAGCACCTCCTCCAGCACGCCGTTCTGGGCGGCCTCGGCGACCAGCACCGGAATCCGCCACCAGTAGTCCGGCAGGCTGTCGGGCACGACGTTCAGGTTGAACCCGGACCGGAAGGCGAACAGGTAGAACAGCAGCCCGCTGCCGCCGATCACCGCCGCGAGCGCGGCGCCGCGCACCGTGTCGCGGCCCGGCTCGCGCCAGTCGGCCCCGATAGTGCGCACGGACTCGCCCGATCGGGCCAGCAGGTAGGCGACGAGCCCCACCGGCGCCACGTTCACCGCGATCCCCGCGAGGTGCAGCGACAGGTCCAGCCACGGGCGGCCCGGGGCCAGCGAGCCGACGAGCACCGCGTGCTGGTCGCCCAGGTCCTTCGGCGCGGTCAGTGCGCCGATGAGGCGGATGAGCGACAGCAGGGCGCTGGCGCCGAGCGAGACCGCGAAGACCGCGATGATCTCCGGGCCGATCAGCCGCGGCGTGAGCCCCCGCAGGGCGGTCTCGTCGGCGATGGCGTCGTCCATGCTGGCAGGGTAGCCGCCCCCGCATGGTCATCCGTCCCGTCAGTAGGGCAGCGCGCGCGACGTGAACGACGGCGCGACGAAGGCCGCCTTGAACTTCGGGAAGGCGACCGTGTTGGGGTTGCCGTCCGAGGTGTAGCGGTCGGTGGGGTTCGCCTTGAGCCAGTCGAGCCACGCCATCGAGCAGAACTTCTTGCAGTCGCCGACCTTCTCCTTCGACCTGATCCGCGGGATGCCGAGGGGGTCGAAGTCCTTGGTGAACGGCGACGGCGACGGCGTGTAGCCCGCGAGGAATACGCCCTTGTAGTCGTAGCGGGTGCCGCCGGCCGCCCCCTGCAGCGCCCACTTCTTCTCGTGCGGCTGGTTGCCGTACGGCAGGGCGAGCGTGACCACCGGAGCCTTGACCAGCGAGGTGATCAGCGACTGGCCGGACGCGACCTGCTTCTCCACCTCGGCCTTCGGCTTGCCGAGCAGGTTGAGGTGGTCGCGGGTGTGGTTGCCGATGTCGAAGTTGTGGTCCTTGAGCCACTGCAGGACCTGCATCTGTTCTTCCTGGCGGGCCTTGCCGAACAGGTCCTTGATCACATACATGGTCGCCACCGGCCGGAAGCCCGGGTGCTTCTTCGCGACGTCCATCAGGATGCCGATCGCGCAGTCCGGCGTCGGATTGCCCATGCCGTCGAGCGTGAGCTGCGAGGGCGAGGAGTCGTCGAAGGTCAGCACCACCGGGTGCTTGCCCGCCGGGATGTCCATCTTCCCGGTGACGTACTCGGCCGCCGTGACCGGCACGTAGTCATCCGCCGCGAGCCGCTCCAGCTCGTCGCGGAAGTCCTTCGGGCTGCGGTCGTCGCCCGGTGGCGGGTTCTTGACGATCCGGTGATACATGATCACCGGGACCTGCCCCAGCTCGTTGGCCTTCACCTGAGCGGCGGCGGCCGTCTCGGACTTGCGCAGCGCCGCCCCGGCCGCCGCGTTCTTCTGCTGGTGGCCGGCCGGGCTCGCCTGTGTGACCTGCTTGCCCCCGCCGCCCGCGCAGGCGGAGAGCGCGACCGCCCCCAACGACGCCGCGGCGATACCGGCAACCCTGAAGCGCCCCATGGATCCCCCTCGTCGGGCCGCGCTTGACGATGAGGGGCTCCTACCCGCGGCGTGCGTTCACATCACGCCGCGTAGGACAAACATCACGCTAAGTCAGTCACAGGTGAGGTTCGGCGCAGAAGGCGACGCCGTCCCCGCCGATCTCGACGGGGCCCTCCGACGCGGCAGTGAACACCGACTCGCCCGGCCGCAGCTTGACCTCCGCGTCGGCCGTGCCCACGTTCACGACGCCTTCCGTGCACACCACGATCCTCGGCAGGCCCCCCGGGAGCGCCCCGTTCGCGCCGGGCGCGATCCTGCGGAGCAGGAACTCCGGCACCGGCGGCACGTACGCGCCCCCGACCGGCTCCACCTGGAGCGGCTGCGCCGCGGCGTCGGTGATCCGCAGCAGCTCCTCCACGTCGATGCGCTTGCCGGTCAGGCCCGCCCGCAGCACGTTGTCGGAGCAGGCCATGATCTCCACGCCGAAGCCGTCGAGATAGCAGTGCAGCACCCCGGCCCCGAGGAACAGCGCCTCGCCGGGGGCCAGCGTGTGACGGTGCATCAGCAGCGGCGCCAGCACGGCCGGGTCTTCCGGGTAGCGCCGGGCCAGCCGCACCACCAGCGCGTAGTCGGGCGTGTGGACGGCGGAGGCCGCCCACACCACCGACTCGACCAGCTCTCGCCTGGAGCCCTGCCACTCCAGCAGCACCCGCAGCGCGCCGAGCACGTCACCGCCGCGCAGCGCCGCGACCACCGGCCGCAGCGCGTCCACGTGCAGCCGCTCGACCAGCATCGCCGACTGCTCGGGCGGCCGGAAGCCGGCCAGCCCGGTGAACGGCGTGAGCGCGCAGATCAGCTCCGGCTTGTGCCAGGGGTCGGTGTAGTTCGCGTCCCCCCGGGCGTGGCCGTCTGCGGCCTGCCCGGCGTCCGGGTGGACCTGCAGCGACAGCGGCGCGTCCACCGCGATCAGCTTCATCAGGTAGGGCAGCCGCTCACCGAACCGGCCGGCGACCGCCGCGCCGAGTGTCCCCGCCGGGTCGGCCGCGACCGCGTCGGCGAGCGTGGTCTCGGCCCCGTCCCTGGTCAGCCGGGAGGGCGCGGCCGGGTGCGCGCCCAGCCACATCTCGGCCTCCGGCCCGGAGGCGGGCCGCCCGGTCAGCTCGGCGATGGCCGTGCGGGAGCCCCAGGGGTAGTCCTTTATGGGGTTGGTGAGCAGGTCCACGTGCGTCCTTCGGGCGTCAAGGGGGATTCCGAGACTAACGGGATTCGTTGACGCAGCGGAGCACCGGGTGACGGACGAGCGCGCCGGGGTCCACCTCCCCGCCGGTGACGTGGAAGACCGCGGTCTCCCCCGGCAGCAGCGTGACGAGCTGGTCGTCCACGGTCGCACGGGGGTCGAGCCGGTCGGGGAAGAGCGCCAGCTCCCGCACGATCGTCCGCGCGGTCACCCGCACCCGCAGCCCGCCCTCGATCTCCTCGACCACCGTGTCCATCTCCGCCGGCGGATAGTCCATGGCCTGGTCCTCGCCCGGGAAGCGCAGGGCGCGTACGTCGCCGAGGGCGGCCACCAGCACCTCGCCCGACGGATCGCCGGGCCGTGCGACCCCCTCGGGTATGGGCAGCTCGGGCAGCTCCACGGACGCCGTGCCGCGCGCCGGGACCGACACGTCGAACCGCTCCTTGGCCAGGATCTCCCCCGCCAGCGTGAGCCGCTCGACGGCGAGCTCACCCGACCACGGCTCGTCGGTGTCGTTGACGACCGCCAGCGCGTCGCCCTGGAAGGTCAGCAACCGGTCGGCGTACACGCGGCGCAGCGCGTACCACAGCGGCTTGCGCCGTCCGCCGCCGTCCACCGCGGCCCAGGACGTCACCGGCCAGCAGTCGTTGAGCTGCCACACGATCGTGCCCATGCAGTGGGGCGCGAGCGCCCGGAACCGCTCGATGCCGAACGCCATCGCCCTGGCCTGGTTGAGCTGCGTGTAGTAGTGCCAGTCGTCGAACCCGTCCGGCTGGGGCAGGTGCTCGCCGAGGCCGCGCAGCAGCTTGAGGTTGCCGTCGACGGCCTTCTGGTGGTGGGTCACGCCCGGGGAGACCGGCGTCAGCGGGTCGTCGGACACCGCCGCGCGCAGCGTCGCGTACGTCGGCGGGCCCTGGAAGCCGAACTCGGCCACGAACCTCGGCGTGTAGGCCGCGTAGTGCGTGTAGTCCTGGTGGTTCCAGACCGTCCAGATGTGCACCGTGCCCTTGGACGGGTCGTTCGGCGGCAGGCCGGGGGCACCGGAGTAGGGGCTGCCCGGCCAGTAGGGCCGGCTCGGGTCGAGCTCGGCGACGACCCGGGGCAGCAGGTCGTAGTAGAAGCCGCCGCCCCAGCTGCGGCCCTCCAGCTTCTCCTGCCAGCCCCAGTCGGCGTGGCCCTCGATGTTCTCGTTGTTGCCGCACCACAGCACGAGACTGGGGTGGCGGGTCAGGCGGGCGACGTGCTCGCGGGCCTCGGCCTCGACCTCCGCCGCGAAGCGGCCCTCCTCCGGGTAGGCCGCGCAGGCGAACGGGAAGTCCTGCCAGACCAGCAGGCCCATCTCGTCGGCGAGGTCGTAGAAGTCCTCGCTCTCGTACATGCCGCCGCCCCAGACCCGCAGGCAGTTGGCGCCCGCGGCGGCCGCCTGGGCGAACCGCTCGGCGAGACGCTCCCGCGTGATCCGGCTGGGGAAGCAGTCGTCGGGGATCCAGTTGAAGCCCTTGACGAAGACCGGCCTGCCGTTGATCACGAAGGTGAAGGCGTCGTCGGTGCGGTCGAGCTCGACCGACCGGAATCCGATCCGGCCCGTCCACTCCTGGTCCTCCAGCCGGACGGTCAGGTCGTACAGCGGCTGCTCGCCGTACCCGCGCGGCCACCACAGGTCGGGGTCCGGCACGGTCAGCGTGACGACGGCGCGGCGCTGCCCGGCGGCGAGCGTCACCGTCTCGGTCACGCCCGCCCCTCTTCCGGCCACCGACGCGGTGAGCGTGAGCGGCCCCTCGGCGGCGCGCTCGACCGCCACGTGCACCTCGACAGTGCCGTCCGCGGCGGCGAAGGGGCGCACCTCGGCGATCCTGGCGGTGCTCCAGGTCTCGATGCCGATGGGCCGCCAGATCCCGGCGGTGACGACCGTCGGCCCCCAGTCCCAGCCGAAGTTGCAGGCCATCTTCCTGATGAACTGGTACGGCTCGGCGTACGCGCCGGGGCGGTCGCCGAGGGCCGCCTTCTGCGCCTCCGCATACCCGTACGGCGGCTCGAACAGGATCTTGAGCGTGTTCTCGCCCACGTTCAGCAGGTGCCGTACTGGAAAGCGGTACGAGCGGTGCATGTTGGCCGTGGTGCCGATCTCGACGCCGTTGAGCACGAGCGTGGCGGCCGTGTCGAGTCCCTCGCAGACGAGGTCGGCCCGGTCGTCGTCGGTGCCGTCGCCGGTGCCGTCGTAGGTCCCGTCCCCCGCTGATCCCCACGTGAAGGTGGTCTCGTACGACCATGCCGTGCGCCCGATCCAGGTCAGCCGGTTCTCGTTGTCGTCCAGGTACGGATCCTCGATCAGCCCGGCGGCGAGGAGGTCGGTGTGGACGCAACCGGGAACGGCCGCGGGCAGTCCCGCGACCACCGGCCGGAGCTGCCCGGTCGACGACACGGCGGTGACGGTCCACCCGTCGTGCAGCGGACGGTGAGAGCTCACGCTTTCTCCTTAATCTTCTTCTCCTCGATCCCCGGCCCCGTGCAGCCGGAGCAGGCCACGAAGTGGTCGTCTTCCACGTCGCCTTCGACCTGGGCCAGCCCGGGACGGGTCCGGCGCTCCTGCGGCGCCGCGTGGTAGGCGCACGGCACGTCCTCGGCCATGTCCTCAGCCATGTCCTCGGCCATGTCCTCAGGCACGACGTCCGTCCACTTGGCGTGCAGCCGCGGGACCGAGGCCAGCAGCGAGCGCGTGTAGGGATGCGCCGGGCTGCCGAAGACCAGGTCCGTCCGGCCCATCTCCACGATCTTCCCGTGCCGCAGCACGACGGTCCTGTCGCTGACGTAGTTGCCGAGCGACAGGTCGTGCGTGACGAACAGGATGGCGAGGCCGCGCGCCCGCAGGTCGGCCAGCAGGTTGAGCACGTCGATGCGGGTCGACGCGTCGAGCATGCTGATGATCTCGTCGGCGACCAGCAGGCGGATGTCGAGGAGCACGGCCCTGGCGATCAGCATGCGCTGGAGCTGGCCGCCGCTGAGCTGGTGGGGATACTTGCCGAGGACGTTGCCGGGGTCGAGCCGCACGCTCTCCAGCGCGCCCTCCACGCGCTTGCGCCACTCGTCCGCGCCGACCCGGGGGAAGTACTGCTCCTTGATCATCGCGAAGACGCGGTCGGCCCGGAAGACGGGGTTGTAGCAGCTGAAGGGGTCCTGGAAGACGCCCTGCACCTGCCGGTAGTACTCCTTGCGGTCCTTGATCGAGGTGATGTCCCTGCCGTCCAGGGTGATCGTGCCGGAGCTGACGGAGGCGAGGCGCAGGATCATCCGGCCGAGCGTGCTCTTGCCGCTGCCGCTCTCGCCGATGAGCGAGACCACCTCCCCCTCGCCGACCTCGAAGCTGACGTCGGAGACGGCCTTCATCGCGCCTCCGCCGAAGGCGCCGACGCGGTAGACCTTGGAGACGCTATCGAGTTTCAGCATTCACTCGGCCTTCCAGCAGGCGACGAAGTGGCCGGGGGCCACCTCGGCGAACGGCGGCTGCTCGGCGCACTGGTCGAACGCGAGCGGGCAGCGGTCCCTGAACCGGCATCCCCCGGGCGGCTTGAGCAGGGACGGCGGGTTGCCGGGGATCCCCGCCAGCCGCCGGTCCTCGTAGCGCACCCCCACCTCGGGCAGCGCGGAGATGAGCTGCCGGGTGTACGGATGCTTCGGCGCGGTGACGAGCACGCCGGCCGGGGCCTTCTCGGCCAGCCGCCCGGCGTACATCACCATGATCGTGTCGGCGATCTGGTAGACGAGCGAGATGTCGTGGGTGACCACCATCATGCTCGTGACCAGGCCGCGGTCGCGGAACCCGAGCAGCGTCGTGGCCACGGCCTTCTGGCTCGACACGTCGAGCGCCGAGGTGACCTCGTCGGCGATCAGCAGCGAGGGGTTCAGCAGCGTCGAGACGACCATGACGACCCGCTGCTTCATGCCGCCGGACAGCTCTATCGGATAGCGGTCGAGCACGTCCTTCGACAGCCCCACCAGTTCGAGCCGCCGCTCCAGCTCGGCCCGCTCCAGCCGCTCGCCGCGCGCCTCCAGAAGCTCGCCGACCATCCTGCCGATCTTCCTGGTCGGGTTGAGCGCGCTCATCGAATACTGCGGGATGAGCGACACCTTCCGGAAGCGGAACTCGTCCATCGCGTCGTCGTCCGACAGCGGCATCGCCGTGCCGTCCAGCTCCACCGTGCCGCCGACGTGCCGCATGCGGCCGTCCAGCCGGATCAGGCTCTTGGCGAGCGTGGACTTGCCCGATCCGGACTCCCCGGCCAGGCCCATGATCTCGCCGTCGGCGACGGAGAACGTGACGCCGTCGAGCGCCTTCACCTCGCCGCGCAGCGTCCGGTAGTAGACCCGGAGGTCGGTGACATTCAGCGCCACGTCACATCTCCCTCAGCTTCGGGTTGAACACCTCGTCCAGCCCGACGTTCATGACGTAGAGCGCACCGACGATCGCCGTGATGCCGGCGCCCGGAGGGATGAACCACCACCACAGGCCGAGCTGGAGCGCGCTCCACCGTGCGGCGTTGTTGAGCATCAGGCCGAGTGAGACCCCCTCGGTGGGCCCGAGGCCGATGAAGTCGAGCGACGCGGCGATCAGGATCGCGCTGCCGAACAGCAGGATGAACGTCAGGAACAGGTAGGAGCTCATGTTGGGCGCGATCTCCCGGAGGATGATCTTCGGGGTGCGCACGCCGCTCAGCCGGGCGAGGTCGACGAAGTCGCGCGAGCGCAGCGAGAACGTCTGCGCCCTGATCGCCCGCGCGGCCCACGGCCACGAGGTCAGCCCGATGAACAGCGCCTGCACGCCGATGCTGCGCACGCCCAGGTAGGCGTTGACGATCAGCAGCACCACCAGCGCGGGCAGCACGAGCACGATGTTGGTGAGCATGTTGAGCAGCTCGTCGACCCATCCGCCGCGGTAGCCCGCGACGAACCCCACGACCATGCCGACGACCGCCGCCAGCACGCCGCCGAGCACGCCCACGAGGAACGTCGAACGCAGGCCGTACACGAACTGGGCGAAGACGTCCTGGCCGAACGTCGTGGTGCCGAACCAGAACTCCGCGGACGGCGGCGTCATCGGCGGCCCGACGTACTCGTTCGGCCCGTGGCCGAACAGCGGCGGCCCGGCCAGGCCGGCCACGAGGAACACGAGGATGATGATCGTGCCGACGACCAGCTTGCGGTTGCGCAGCGCGAAGTGCAGCGCCTCGTTTC
>NZ_VIRM01000040.1 GCF_006874475.1 Microbispora hainanensis | reverse complement strand
ACAGCGAGCGCTTCGCACGGGACGACAGGGAGCGCTTTGCGCGCAACGGCAGGGCGCGGCTCGGGCGCGTCCTTGTGGCCGGTGTCGCGTTCCTCCTCTGCGCCTGCTTCCTCAGCTCCTGCGCGGAGGACGTCCGCGAGAGCGCTGCCGTCTCGACCGCTCCCGTGATCGCGCCCGGCCGGCCCGGCGAGGAGGCCAGGACCCTCAGCCCCGCCGAGGCCGCCACCGCCGTCCCCTCCCCCACCGTCAACGCGGCCGACGTGCGGTATGTCCAGGACATGATCGTCCATCACCGGCAGGCGCTGGACATGGCGGCCCTGGCTCCCTCACACGCCTCCTCGACCAAGCTGAAGGCGCTCGCGGCCCGCATCCATGATGTGCAGGAGCCGGAGATCCGCGTCATGACATCCTGGCTCGACCGGGAACACCTCCCCCGGCCCGACCATCACGCCGATCACCACGACATGCCGGGCATGGCCACCCCGGAGCAGATGAAGGCGCTCAGGGCGGCCTCCGGCGCCACATTCGACAGCCTGTTCCTCCAGATGATGGTCGCCCATCACGAGGGCGCGATCACGATGGCCACCACGGCACTCACCGAGGGTTCGCACCTCACCGTCGAGCAGTGGGCCACTGACGTGATCGCCGAACAGACCGCCGAGATCCGGCGGATGCGTGAAATGCAGGGCGCCTGACCTGCACAGCGCCTGACCTGCACAGTGCTCCACCTCACTGATCGCATTACCTCTCCGGTAATCGCCGCGTCGCATGCAGGTGCACAAGAGTCGTGACATGAGCGCTGACAACACCTATGACGTCGTGGAAGAGCTGCTGCGCCGGATGACGGAGGGCGATCACGACCGTACGGCGGCGCTGTTCGCCGAGCCTGTCGACTGGCTGCTCTCCTGGCCCGCCGAGGGGCATCCGGCGGTTCCCTGGATCCGGCCGCGCTCCAGCCGTGCCGAGGTGGCGGACCACTTCCGGTCTCTGGAGGCCCACCATGTGCCCGAGCTCAATGGCACGTCGGTCACGCGGATCCTGGTCGACGGGGCCCACGCCGTCGTCCTCGGAGAGATCGTGCAAACGGTCCGGGCCGGGGGCACCGCCTACACTTCGCCTTTCGCGCTGCACCTGACCGTGGAAGACGGACTCGTCACCCGATATCACATTTACGAAGACAGCCTTACTGTTGCGCGCGCTCTCAGCACCCAAATCAGCCCATAAAGGGCCCTTTTTTCTGGGGCCCCAGGAAATCGCCCAGCGAACTTGCTTCCCGCTTTTCTGGCGTGACACAATTGGCACACGCTTTCGAAATCACGAGTGGAGGTGCGATGGATATGTTCGACACTGATTCTGAGCGCCTTCGTCGTTCGAATAATCCTGACGACGGTTGGTGGGACCGTCTGGTCGCCTATTCGCCACTGTGGTCGTCCGACGGCTCGTCCGCCCGCGAGCCCTTCCCAGTCATCGGCTTCGAGCCCCCGCAGCCCACCGGCGCGCCCGATGCCGCGAGCACATCCAGCTCGGGCACGGACGCCTCGGGCACGGATGCCGCCGGTGCGAATGTCGCCGACCTGGACGGCGCTGGCGGGGATACCACTGGCGGACATGCCGACGGCACAGAGGCCGACAGCGCGGATGCCACGCGTGGGGCTGCCCCTGGCGCGGATGACTCTGACGTGGGTGCCGCCCGTGGTGATGCCTCCGATGCGGGTGGCCGTGGTCGCGGCCGTGTGCGGTCGTCGTGGGTGGTGGTCGGGTCTGTTCGTGAGGTGGCCCAAGAGCTGGCGCTGGTCCCGCTTCCCGAGGACGTGGACACCTGTCTGGCCGAGGCGGAGGAGTTACTGTTCGCCCGTGACCGGATCACCTGTGCGCTGGCCGACCGCGTGGGCCGGGTCCATCGTGCAGGGCAGGCCAAGCAGCACGGGCATGCCTCCACCCGCAGTTGGTTGCGCACCGCTGGTGGGATGACGGTGGGGGGTGCGGGCCGCCTGCTCACCCTGGGGGCGGAGTTGCCGCGCCTACCCCAGGTGTGGGAGAAGTTCGCTGCGGGACAGTTGGCGGCGGGGGTGGTGGAGGCCATCTGCGCCGCCGTCGCCGGACTGACCGACGAGCAGGCCGGCTTGGCGGAGCCGATCCTGGTGGAGCTGGCCGGCAAGGCCGGGGCGGCGGAGGTGGCCAAAGCCGGCCGCCATTTGCGGGCGGTGCTCGACCCCGACGGCGAAGAACGCGACGAGCAGGCCGATTACGGGCGGCGCTTCCTGCGGGTTCGCCCCGGTAAGGGCGGCGGCGTGGAGGGGGAGTTCTACCTGCCGCGTGAGCCCGGCGCCCGGCTGATGACATTGCTGCAGGAATACGCCAAGAAGAAGGCCGACGGCGATGACCGCACGCTGACGGAGCGTCAGGCCGACGCCCTGATCGCCGCGCTGGAGCAGGAGATCGTCACCGAGCTGCTTGTCGTGGTCAGCGCCGAATCCCTCCCCACCGACCCCGAAGACACCGACCCAGCCGACGAAACCACCGACCCCGCCACCGACGACCCCACCGACGACCCCAGCGAGGCCGGGGCAGACGCCGGTGCGGCTAGCGATGCCGATGCCGACGACGCTGTGGACGCCGGTGCCGGAAGCGCCGACGACGCTTGCGATACCGCAGAGACCTGCCTCGGTGACGTGCGCAAAGCCGAAGCTGACTCGGCCACCGACCCTGCTACCGGTTCCGGCAACGCTGCGGCCGGACTTCGCGAGGAGGAGTCTCGCGGCTACGGGGTCGATGAGCATGGGGCCGGTGAGCGGCGGCCCGGCGAGTGCGAGCCGCGCGACACCGCAAGCACCGCCTTTGCCGAGGCCGACGACGCTGAGGGCGACGAGACCGTGAACACCAGCTCTGCCGAGTGCAACGAGAGCGCGCCCGCCAAGGACGGAGACGGCGACCGCGATGCGGCCCAGTCCGGAGCACCGCACGCCACACAGGGCGCGTCGGCATGGCCTGCTGACGGCGGCGGGCATTCGCACACAGCACCTTCGGGCACGGCCCCTTCAGACACAGCATCTTCGGGCGCGACGGCTTCGGACGCACCGCCATCGCAGGCAGCGCACTCGGAGGCGGCGTCTTCGCAGGCGGCATGTTCGGAGGTGGCGCGGCCGGATCCTCCCCCCGACGAGGCCTCCCCACGTCACACACACGCCGGGCCTCGGCCTGCGAGGCACTGCCGGCATGGCCAGGGCACGTGCCGGTGCGACGGCGAGGCGCGATGCGCCTGCGCGACCGGAACACCAGGAGCCGGGCGAGGGACGCGCCGGGCGGCGCAAGGAGCCTCGCAGGGTGCGTCACCGGGAGCAGCTCCGGGAGCGTCGGCAGGCACGCCGCCCGGGGCGCCGCCGGGGACGGGCCTGGGGGCGTCACTAGGACCAGTGTTGGGGGCGTCGTTGGGGATGGTGCCGGGGTTGTTGCTGGCGACCGGGCAGGTGCTGCCCGTCTCCAGCGTGCACCGCCTCGCCCGCACCAGCACATTGGTGCGGATCGTCATGAATGCCGAGGGGCAAGTGCTGGACATGGGCCGCAAGGTCCGCCTCGCCACCCCCGCCCAACGACGGGCCATCTACGCCCGGTACGCCACCTGCTGGATCGACGGCTGCCCCCTGCCCGCGACCATGTGCCAGATCGACCACGCCGACAACTGGAGCACCGGCGGGCTGACGGACCTGAAGCTGCTGGGCCCGGCCTGCCAGTTCCACAACCGCGACCGCTACCAGCACCCCGAGCGCTACACCCGCCGCAAAGAAGGCACCGACCGCTGGGCCTTCACCTACCACCGCCTCGGAAGAGCCCGACGACTACGGGAATGAGGCGGGGAGCGAGGAGGGGCGACACACAGGGGGCACCGCACAGGCAGGCCCGGGCGGCTGCGGGAGTGAGGCGGGAGGCACAGAGGCGACGCGCACAGGTGGCGACGCGCACAGGTGGCGACGCACAGGTGGCGACGCACAGGGGGGCGACGCACAGGGGGGCGACGCACAGGGGGTACCGCGCAGGCAGGCCCGGGCGGCTGCGGCAGTGGGGAACTCGGGCTGACGGCTGCCTAGGAGCCGAAGCGCCAGGAGCGGAGATACTCCTCCTGCTCGCCGGTGAGCGCGTCGATCGCGATCCCTGCCGCGGCGAGCTTCAGGCGGGCCACCTCGGCGTCGATGTCGGCCGGGACGTCGTAGACGCCGGGCGACAGCCGGGCCGACTCGCGGACCAGCCAGGCGACGGCGAGCGCATGGGCGGAGAACGACATGTCCATCACCGCGGCCGGGTGCCCCTCGGCGGCGGTGAGGTTGACCAGGCGCCCCTCGGCGAGCAGCAGCAGCCTGCGGCCGTCCTCCAGGACGTACTCGTCGGTGTTGGGCCGGATCCCGAAGCGCACCTCGCGCGCCATCTCCTCCAGCGCCCGTACGTCGATCTCGACGTCGAAGTGGCCGGCGTTCGCGAGGATCGCACCGTCTTTCATGACGGCCAGGTGCTCGGCGCGGATGACGTCGCGGTTGCCGGTGACGGTCACGAACACGTCGCCGGTCTCGGCGGCCAGGCTCATCGGCCGTACGTCGTAGCCCTGCAGGGCGGCGTCGAGGGCCTTGACCGGATCGATCTCGGTGACGACGACCCGCGCGCCGAGGCCCTTGGCCCGCTCCGCGACGCCCCGGCCGCAGAAGCCGAAGCCCGCCACGACCACGGTGCGGCCCGCGAGCAGGACGTTCGTGGCCCGCATGATGCCGTCGAGCGTCGACTGGCCGGTGCCGTAGCGGTTGTCGAACATCCGCTTGGTCCGCGTGTCGTTCACGGCGACCATCGGGAAGCGGAGCGCGTTCTCCGAGGCCATCTGACGCAGCCGGATGATCCCGGTCGTCGTCGCCTCGCAACCGCCGACCACACCGTCGAGGAGCTCGACCCGCTCGGTGTGCAGGGTGTTGACGAGGTCGCATCCGTCGTCGAGCACGACGTGGGGCGCGATGTCGAGCGCCTGGTGGATGTGCCGGTAGTAGGTCGCCTTGTCCACCCCGGCGCGGGCGTGCACGGCGATGCCGTACGTTCTCAGCGCCTCGGCCACGTCGTCCTGGGTGGACAGCGGGTTGGACGCGGCGAGGGCGATATGGGCGCCGCCCTCCCGCAGCGCCCCGAGGAGCACCGCCGTCTCGGCGGTCACATGCATGCAGGCGGCGATGCGCAGGCCGTCGAGCGGCCGGTCGGCGCCGAACCCGGCGCCGACCGCCTGGAGGACCGGCATCGAGCGGGCCGCCCACTCGATGCGCCGCTCTCCGGCCTCCGCGATGTCCGCCGTGATGTCCGGCTGAATCACGCCGTCTGCCTCCTGACGAGGGGCGCGGACCGGGCCCGCGCCCCCGTCGTGCGAGTCGCGATCAGTAGCGGTAGTGGTCCGGCTTGTACGGGCCCTCGACGTCGACGCCGATGTACTCCGCCTGCTTCTTGCTGAGCGTGGTCAGCTTCACGCCGAGCGCGTCGAGGTGGAGGCGGGCGACCTTCTCGTCGAGGTGCTTGGGCAGCACGTAGACGCCGGTCGGGTATTCGTCGGTCTTCGTGAACAGCTCGATCTGGGCGATGACCTGGTTGGTGAACGAGTTCGACATGACGAACGACGGGTGGCCGGTGGCGCAGCCGAGGTTCATCAGGCGGCCCTCGGCGAGCACGATGATCGAGTGCCCGTCGGGGAACACCCACTCGTCGACCTGCGGCTTGATGTTGACCTTCTTGATGCCCGGGATGCGGCCCAGGCCGGCCATGTCGATCTCGTTGTCGAAGTGGCCGATGTTGGACACGATCGCCTGGTGCTTCATCTGCGACATGTGCTCGGCGCTGATGATGCCGTAGTTGCCGGTGCAGGTGACGAAGATGTCCGCGATGCCGACGACCTCCTCCAGGGTGGTGACCTGGAAGCCGTCCATGGCGGCCTGGAGCGCGCAGATCGGGTCGATCTCGGTGACGATGACCCGGGCGCCCTGGCCGCGCAGCGCGTCGGCGCAGCCCTTGCCCACGTCGCCGTAGCCGCAGACCACGGCGACCTTGCCGCCGATCAGCACGTCGGTGGCGCGGTTGAGGCCGTCGATCACGGAGTGGCGGCAGCCGTACTTGTTGTCGAACTTCGACTTGGTCACCGAGTCGTTGACGTTGATCGCCGGGAAGAGGAGCGTGCCCGACTTGTGCATCTCGTAGAGGCGGTGCACACCGGTCGTGGTCTCCTCGGTGACGCCCTTGATGCCCTCGGCGACCCGGGTCCACCACTTGTCCTCGGAGACCGTGCGGCGGAGCGTGTCGAGGATGACCGCCCACTCCTCGGGGTCGTCCTCGCCGGCGACCGGTACGGCGCCGGCCTTCTCGAACTCGACGCCCTTGTGCACGAGCAGCGTCGCGTCGCCGCCGTCGTCCAGGATCATGTTGGGGCCGGAGCCGTCGGGCCAGCGGAGGGCCTGCTCGGTGCACCACCAGTACTCCTCCAGCGTCTCGCCCTTCCAGGCGAAGACCGGGACACCGGAGGGGTTGTCGACCGTGCCGTTCGGGCCGACGACGACCGCGGCGGCGGCGTGGTCCTGTGTGGAGAAGATGTTGCAGCTCACCCAGCGGACGTCGGCGCCGAGCGCGACCAGCGTCTCGATCAGCACGGCGGTCTGGATCGTCATGTGCAGCGAGCCCATGATCTTCGCGCCGCGCAGCGGCTGCGCCGCGGCGTACTCCTTGCGGGTCGCCATGAGGCCCGGCATCTCGTGCTCCGCGAGGCGGATCTCTTTGCGGCCGAATTCCGCAAGCGAAAGGTCGGCGACCTTGAAGTCCATGAGTGTCTCCTCCGTTGTCCGTCGTTGCGAGTTTAGGCGTCGCGAACGCAGGAACGCATACGCGAGGCCGCGAACCTGACACAAGAATGTGAGATTCCGTCGCTGACGGGTTCCGGACGCCCACGGGACTGTCTAGCGTGGACCCAGGAACGGGGACCGGAGGCACGATGCGCATCACCGAGGCGGCCAAGCGGCTCGGCATGTCCCCCCGGATGTTGCGCTACCGGGAGGCTCTCGGCCTGCTGCCGCCCGTACGGGACAGGGGCGCCCATCGGCGCTTCGGGCCCGACGAGCTGGAGGCGGTGCGCCAGGCGATGGAGCTGGAGCGGCGGTTCGACGTCTCACCGGCCGAGCTGGCCTTCGCGCTCCGGGCGCTGTCCGAACCCGCGGTGGCCCAGGCCGTACGGGATCTCGGCGTGCGCATCGGGCGCATCCAGGCGCCGCGCCGGGCGCTGGACTTCGAGAAGGAGAAGGCCCTGCGGCTGCTCCGGCACCGGTGAGTCAGGCACCCGAGATCCGGTGCCCGGGAATCAGGCGCGCGGGGATCAGGCGCGCGGGGATCAGGCGCCGACCACGAGGCGCAGGTCGTCGGCCCGCAGGGAGTCGGCCGTGACGTACGGCTGCTCGCTGACGATGTCGGTCATCGTCAGCGGGACGTTCAGGGACGGCACCAGTTTGAGCGCCTTGACCAGCAGGTTCGGGTGCTCCGCCGTGAACTCCTGAGGCACGCCGAGGAGTTTGGCGGTCATCTTCGTGGTGCAGATCACTACGTTGCCCTCGAAGGTGAACGTGCTGCCGGTCAGCGTCGCCGGCCCCATGGTCTGCTGGGGCTGCTCCAGCACGGCCTTGTCCATGGTGAAGCGCAGCATCTTGACGGTGCCGGTCGCGGTGGGCATCTCGACCACGCCGGTGAACTTCATGCCGGTCATGGTCAGCGAGGGCGCGCGGACGGCGGCCGTCTCGGTCGCGACCCGCACCGCTCCCGATCGGGAGGAGACCCCCGGCTCGTCGTCCCCCTCCTCGCCGGGCGACGGCGATGGGCTCTTCCTGCCGGTGAGCGACCCCACCGCGCCCTCCAGATCCGTGGGCAGCTTCGTAGGCAGCTTCGTGGGCAGCTTTGTCGGCAGAGCCGTGGGGAGCGCGCTGGGCAGGACACCGCCGAGGGCGTCGGACAGGCCGCTGGGGACGGCGCTCGGGACGACGCCGGGCAGGAGGGAGCCGCTCTGCCCGCCCGTTCCCGGGTCGTCCCGCGCCAGTGCCGTCCCGCCGGCCAGGATGACGGGCAGCACGGCGATGGCCAGCGCCTTGGTCCCCGGACCCGGGCCCGTGTCTCCGCGCCCGCCGCCGTCCGGACGTACGCCACCGCCGTCAGCGCCGCCGTCAGCGCCACCGCCAGCGCCACCGCCAGCGCCGCCGTCAGTGCCGTCGTCAGGCCCCTCATCAGGGCCGGGGGCCTCGGAACCAGCGGCGGGATCGGCGTCGCGCTTGACCCGGGCGACCAGGATGCGCGGGCTCTCGTCCGCGGGTTCGGCGGGCCGCTGCGGCCGGGCGGCCTCCAGGCGCTCGTCGCCGCTGACCACCCGCCGCTCGGTGAAGGTGATGCCCCCGTCCGAGAGCACGGGAGGCGCTGCGGGCGCAGTCGGAGCCGTGCCGGCCTCGCTGGTCTCCGCGGGCGTCCAGGCGACCGCGAGCGCGCCTCCGACCAGGCCGAGCAGCATGCCGATCAGGAAGCCGCCCAGGTTGGCGTAGACGAACGACGCGATCGAGACCAGTACGGCGACCACGCCGAGGAAGACCCGCTGGCGAGGCTGGAGCCACACCATCAGGCCCAGGATGATCAGCACCAGCGCGATCAGATAGGTGGCGCCGACCGTGCCCGACTGGATGACGAGCGGCAGGGCCTGGGTCGCGAACGGGATGCTCAGCAGCTCCAGACCGGCCGCGAGCACCAGCAGGCCGCCCCAGAACGGCCGCGACCGCCGCCATTTCACCGGCCGCTCCATCAGAAGCACTCGTGCTCGCCCGGCTCCACGGCGAGCTTCAGCCCCGGCAGCTTGAACGTGGCCGCGTTGACCGCCCAGGAGACCTGCCGGAAGTCCTTGATGGTGATTCCGGCCGCCTGCTGGCCGAACATGCCCGGCGCGCCCTGGCCGTCCGGAAGCTGGTCGAGGGCGCTGGCGTCGCGGCCCGCCTCCAGCTTGGTGAAGACCGCGTTGCCCTCGATCTGGGTGGCGTCGACGATCATGTTCTCGGCGGTCACCGGGTCCTTGCCCGTGCCGGCGGTGATCCGGATGGTCACGGCGCCGACGGGCGACTTCACCAGCACGGTCTGGCACATGTTGGTCAGGGTGGCCTTCCGGATGCCGGAGACGGCGACCGGGATCTTCTGGCCCTTCTTGTTCTCGACCGTGCTGCCGTACTGCACGAAGCCCTGGCCCTGCAGCGTGTCCGCGGAGACCTTGAACGTGTCACCCGAGACGACGAACGACGCCCCGATCGCCCCCTCCGCGGTCGCACCGACCAGTACGGAGGCGACCGCGAGCGCGGGCACGAAGACGAGGGCGAATCGTTTCCACCGCACGCGTCCCTGAATCACGAGTCACCTCCGGGGTCAACCAGCCGTAATGTAAGGGTAAAGTTACCGACCGGTACCGCCAGTGATGAAGTGACTGTGCATCACATTTCAATCACGGTGTGCAAGGAGATCGAACCGCCCGTAACGGGCTTTATGCGCCGGTACGTTGCGCCGAGGCGGCGTCCGCCCGATAGAGGTCCGGCTCCAGGTAGATCACCCGGGCCATCGGCACCGCCTCGCGGATGCGCCGTTCGGCCTCGTCGATGCCGCGAGCCACCTCACCGGCGGTGTCGTCGTGCTCGACGGCGATCTTCGCGGCGACCAGCAGCTCCTCCGGGCCGAGGTGCAGGGTGCGCAGGTGGATGACCCGGCTGACCTCGGGCGCGGCCTCCAGCGCGGCGCAGATCTTGTCCTCGACCTCGGGCGTCGCGCTCTCGCCGATCAGCAGCGACTTGGTCTCCGTGGCCAGGATGACCGCGATCACGGCGAGCAGCACGCCGATCACGAGGCTGCCCACGCCGTCCCACACGCCGTTGCCGGTGACCACGGCCATGGTCACGCCGAACAACGCGAAGACCAGACCGAGCAGCGCGCCGAAGTCCTCCAGCAGCACCACCGGAAGCTCGGGAGCCTTCGCCCGGCGGATGAAGGCCACCCAGGAGTGGTCGCCCTTGAGAGCGCGCGACTCCTTGATGGCCGTACGGAACGAGAACCCCTCGGCGACGATCGCGAAGATCAGCACCGCGAAGGCCCAGACCGGCGACTCCACGGGCTGCGGGTCGGCGATCTTGTGCCAACCCTCGTAGAGGGAGAACAGGGCGCCGATCGTGAACAGCACCACGGCCACCACGAACGCGTAGAAGTAGCGCTCCCGGCCGTAGCCGAAGGGGTGCTTGCGGGTGCTCCGCTTGGCAGCCTGCTTGCCGCCGAGCATCAGCAGCGCCTGGTTGCCGGAGTCGGCCACCGAGTGGACCGACTCGGCGAGCATCGACGACGATCCGGTGAACAGGAACGCCACGAACTTCGCCACGGCGATCGCCAGATTGGCGCCGAGCGCCGCAAGGATCGCCTTGGTACCGCCACCCGCACTCACGATGGACTCCTCATTTCAATCAGCCGAGGCGATCCTATTGGGAAATCCTGGCCTGGAGTTCCCTCGCCGCGACGGCCGACGCCGGATCGATCCCGTACCCGAGAGCGAGGTAGACACTCGCGTAGTCGCACAGTCCGGCCAGTGCGGCGAACCGGTCCAGCGGATGCGCGCCCTCCCCCAGGATCTCGGACACCGGAACCCCCCGGTCCTCGGCCAGCCGTACGGCGGCCGTCCGCGACCTGGTCACCTGGGGGTGCTCCTCCTCGTCACGCAGCAGGAACAGGCGCAGGCGCGCGCCGCCGCCCGGCTCGTCGTCGAACGGGTCGGCGAAGACGTCCCGCCCGGCGAGGGGACCGTCGAACGTCGTGATCTGGTTGTGGGCGGCCTCGGGCAGCTCCCCCCAGATCGCCGGATAGCCCGCGTCCCCGCTCAGCCGGCCGGCCAGGCCATGGGCCGCCACCGCGGCCAGCGGCGAGGTGCCCCAGATGACCGGAAGCGTCCCGGCCAGTTCCATCGCCAGCGTCTTGCCGGGGTTGATGAACGCCTCACTCGACGGCCGGCACCGATGGGCCAGGTCCTCCAGCCGCTTGGCCACCGACTCGAACTCGCTCTCCCCGGCCGGCACCAGCCCGAGTGAGGCCGCCGCGAGGATCGGCGGCACCATGAGCGACCACAGCGTGGCCCTCGGCTGCCCGGCGACCCCGGTCGCCCCGCCCACCTGCGCGTACGGCCCGCCGGCCCGCTCGACCAGCGCCGACAGCGGAGTGCCGGGCGCGCCCACGCCCACGAGCGCGCACCCGCGCCGTACGGCCTCGCCGGTGACGGCGAGGGTCTCCTCGGTCCCGCCGGAGCGGGAGACGGCGATGACGAGATCGGCGGCGCCGACCCAGCCGGGCAGCCGGTGGCCGCGCACCGTCACCACAGGGACCGGAGCGCCATATCGGCAGAGCGCCTCCAGCACGTCGCCCACGAGGGCGGAGACGCCCATGCCCGCCACCACGATCGCGCGGGGGCGGCCGTCGCGGCCGACCCGGGCCACGCCGTTCTCCACCGCCGACTGATAGGCCGCCCGCACCTGGGCGGCCGACGACGCCACGGAACGGAGCATGCCGGAGGGGTCGCCCTCCACCAGATATGCCTGGTCGTCGAGCCGGTCGGGCTCGAACCGGGCCCCTCCGGCACTGCTCATGCCTTGCGTGCCTCGTCGACGAGGAGCACCGGGATGTCGTCGCGCACCGGGTAGACCAGCCCGCACGACTCGGAGGTGCACGCCAGCTCGTCCGCGTCCGGGACTGCGCGGAGCGGGGACTTGCACGCCGGGCAGGCGAGGATGTCCAGCAGCCAGTCGTCGATCTTCAACTCGTCAGCTCCTTACAACGGCGAGAACTTCGTCTCGGACTGCGGCGACCTTCTCCTCGCCGGCTGCCTCCGCGTTGAGCCGGAGCAGCGGCTCGGTGTTGGACGGACGCAGGTTGAACCACCAGTCCGGACCGCTGACGGTGAGTCCGTCCAGCTCGTCGAAGGTAACACCCTCGCGGCCCGCGAAGGTCTCACGCACCCGGGCCAGGGCTCCGGCCTGGTCGTCGACCCTGCTGTTGATCTCCCCGGACGCGGCATACCGCGAATACTGCGACAGCACCTCCGACAGCGGCCGGTCCTGCTCGCCCAGCGCGGCGAGCACGTGCAGGGCGGCCAGCATGCCGGAGTCGGCGTACCAGAAGTCGCGGAAGTAGTAGTGGGCCGAGTGCTCCCCGCCGAAGACGGCACCGGTGCGGGCCATCTCCGCCTTGATGAACGAGTGTCCGACGCGGGTGCGTACGGGCTTGCCGCCGTGCTCGGTGACGATCTCCGGCACGCCCTTCGAGGTGATCAGGTTGTGGATGATCGTGGCGCCGGGGTTCTTGGCCAGCTCCCGCACCGCGACCAGTGCCGTGATCGTGGACGGCGAGACGGACTCGCCCCGCTCGTCGATGACCCAGCAGCGGTCGGCGTCGCCGTCGAAGGCGATGCCGATGTCCGCGCCCTGCGAGACGACCGCCTTCTGCAGGTCGCGCAGGTTCTCCGGCTCGATCGGGTTGGCCTCGTGGTTGGGGAAGCTGCCGTCGAGCTCGAAGTAGAGCGGGGTCAGCTCGATCGGCAGGCCATTGAAGACCTCCGGGACGGTGTAGCCGCCCATGCCGTTGCCGGCGTCCACGACCACCTTCAGCGGCCGGATGCCCGACAGGTCGACCAGCGTCTTCAGATGGGCGGCGTAGCCCTCCAGCAGGTTGCGCCGGGTCACCGTGCCCGCGCCCGGCGTGCCGCCCAACTCGGTCTCGAGCAGTTCGGCCGCGCGGTCGCGGATCTGCAGCAGGCCGGTGTCGGTGCCCACCGGCACGGCGCCCGCCCGGCACATCTTCATGCCGTTGTATTTCGCCGGGTTGTGGCTCGCGGTGAACATGACGCCCGGCAGGCCGAGGCTGCCGCTGGCGTAGTAGAGCATGTCGGTCGAGCCCAGCCCCGCGTTGATCACGTCGGCGCCCCGGGAGGTCGCGCCCCGCGCGAACGCCTCCGCCAGCGGGCCGGACGAGGTGCGCATGTCGTGCGCCATCACCACAGATGACGCGCCGGTCAGCTCGACGAAGGCCGCCCCGACGGCCTGTGCGATCTCCTCGTCGAGCTCGTCGGGCACCACGCCCCGCACGTCGTACGCCTTGAAGATCCTGCTGAGGTCGGCCACTGCACGCCCCTAAAAGTCGTTAAGTCTTCGCACCTGAGCCTATAGCGCCCTCTTGCCCACGCAGCGGGGTGTCAGCGCTCCCTGTTGGGCTGGGCGGACTTGAGCACTCTCAGGTGACCTCGGCGGCCCACCTCGACCGCCTGGCCGACGGGCTCGCCGGCGGCGGGAGCGGGGCGCGCGGCCTCGCGGACCGCGTTCGCCAGGGCCTCCAGGTCGTCCCCACTGGGGGTGGCGGACTCGGACGGAAGGCGCACGACCTCCCATCCCCTGGGCGCGGTGAGCCGTTCCGCATGCTCCGCGCACAGGTCGTAACAATGTGGCTCGACGTACGTCGCCAGGGGGCCGAGTACGGCGGTCGAGTCGGCGTAGACATACGTGAGTGTGAAGACGGCAGGCTGCCTGCAGGCGGTACGGGAACAGCTGCGGACGGGGCTCACGGAGGGACCGTATCCGGTCCGCGTTCACATTGCCACCACCCCGCCGCTCTTATTGAACGTGTCGCCACAATTCCGCGATCTCTGAAGTCGACATGACGTAGTTGGGCAAAGCGGACACGAGCCGCCGGACCCACCGCGTCGGCGGGGCGGGCTCTAAGCTGACTGCGTGAGCGATCGGAGCGGCGACAGGCCGGATCGAGTGCGGCGGGTGCGCCGGCGTGACCGGCATGGCCGCGGCATGCGCGGACCCCTCGCGCCCTCGCACGTCCCCATCGCCAAGTCGCGCGGCGAGCGGTTCGACGACCTGGTGCTCGACGCGGTCGACCGGCTCAAGCCCCGGTGGGGCACCCAGCTCGCGTCGGTCGAGTTCGCGGTCGAGGAGGTGCCGCCCGCCGCGGAGCTCCTGGACGGGCCGGCGCGGCTGTCCTCCGACCCGATCCCCCTCGGACGGGCGGAGTCGGCCGCGGGGGACGAACCCGCCGCCGTCGTGCTGTATCGCCGCCCGCTGGAGGCCCGGGCCCGCGACCGCGAGCAGCTCGGCACGCTGGTCCTGGACGTGGTCGTCGAGCAGGTGGCCAGTCTGCTGGGCCTCACGCCGGAGACGATCGACCCCGGCTACGACGACCGGCACTGACCCCTCACGGAAGCACGGCGCCCGGGGAGTCGACGGTCGGGGGCACCAGGGCCCAGATCCTGGCCATGGCCAGCGGCTGCGCGGTCACCATCTGGCCGTCGCCGGCCCCCTCGTCGAGGACGCGCCCGCCGTACACGGGACCGGAGCCCGGCTTCGGCCGTACGACGACGCTGAAGCCGCCCTTGCTTCCCTTCGGCGGCGTGAGCTTGAGCTCCTTGGTGCGGGCGGCGGGCAGCTTCACCTCGACCGGGTCCGGCGCCGCGCCCTTCGTGGGCACCAGCCGGACCTCGACGGTGGCCGCCGCGAAGGGCGCCGACAGCACCAGCCGGGAGGTCTGCTTGCCCTCGGCGCGGCCGTCCGCGACGACGCTGCCGAGGTCGATGGACGGGGCGCCGGCCGTGAAGGCGACGTCCTGCCGCACGCCCGTTCCGGTGATCTTCAGGCCCGCCACGATCGGGACGTCGGACTCCAGCACCAGCGCGGCCGGCTGGCCGCCGATCCCCGTGGACAGGTCGAGCGAGGACGCCGATCCGGCCGGCACCTCGATCGTCTCCTTGTTCTTCAGCGCGTAGGAGCCGTCCTTCAGCACGGCCTTGATCCGCACGGACGTGTCCCGATCCCCCGGCGTGGCGACGTACAGCTCCCGCTGCCCGGCGGTGCCGGGAATGCCGGGGACGACGACCCGGGTGGCCGGGGCGGCGGCCGCGGGCAGCCAGTCGACGCCCCTGCCCTCGCCCAGCACGGCCTTGACCGCGGCGGCCACCCGGCCGCTGCGGGTGCTCACCTGCAGGGCCATGATCAGCGGGGATGGCGCGAGGTCGCGCAGCCTGATCACGCGGTGCTGGCCGGGCTTGACGACGACGCCGTTGCCGCGCTCGCTCAGCACCGGGCCTTCGCCGGAGTAGACCATGAACGAGACGTTGGCCGGGGCCGCGTCGGGGTTGGCGAGATAGAGGGTCATCTCCGCCGCGGCCGGCCCCGGCCCGACGAACCAGCTCTCCGCGCCCGGCTCGACGCACCGCACTCCGGCGAGCCCCCGCTGGGTGCCCGACGTCTCCCTGGCGGTCTGGGCGCTCTCCAGCCCGGCGGCCATGGAACCGGTGGCGTCGACCACGAGGGGTCCGCCCCCGGCGGCGATCTCGCGCTGCCACAGCAGACCCGGCCGGTCGATCACGTCGTCGCCGCCCTTGCCGCTCTTCCCTGCCGGAGCCTTGATCGGCGACAGGGTGGCGCTTCCGGGGGTCTCGGGCCGTTCGGGGTCGGCCGGGGTCACCACGCTCACGCGGCTGCCGGATGGCGCGGGGCACACGGCGGTCACCGACTCCACCGGCGCCCTGACGGCCTGCGGACGCGCCTGCGCGGCCGGCGCGGGCCGGCTGACGAAAGCGACGCCATACAGCGCGCCCAGCGCGACCAGCACCAGGGCGAGCAGGCCGAAGCGGTTCTCGATCAGTCTCCTCACGCGGGCACCCGATCTTCCTTGGCCCGGCCTTCCTTCGCCCTGCGGCGGCTCCGCGGGGCCTCCTCGGGGGGCGCCTCGATGTGGTCGCCCTCCGGCTCCTTCGTACGGGCGCCGGGCGAGGCCAGGATCAGCACGAGCACGAGCAGCCCGCCCTGGGCCCACAACCAGCCCCGATGCAGGGTGCCCGCGGTCGCCGGCGGCGCGGGCACGGTCACCTGACCGGCCACGCGCCACAGGCCGCCCGTCTCCGAGAGGCTCACCCTGACCAGGGCGGGCTGGGAGTCGAGCGCCTGTTGCAGGGCGGGGTCGACCCGGCCAGGCACCGTCACGAAGCGGACCCCCGACGACGCGAGCGTCTCGACGTACGTGCTGCCGCGGCCCGAGGCGAGCCCGGCGACCGCGGTCGTGAAGCGATCGGTCGCGTCCCGGGGCGATTCGAGGTCGGACTCGCCGATCAGCGGGCCCCGGCCGCGCATCAGCGTGTAGCCGACCCTGCCGTCCCTGGGACGCAGCAGGAGCGTGCCCTCGCCGGGCTCCGACTGAAGCTCGGCGAGCACCGGCACCGGGTCGCTCAGGTCGCCGCGCAGCGGGCCGTGCGCGCCTCTGGTCACCCACAGAGCGGCGGCGGCGAGCGGGGTCGCGAAGGCGACCACGACGATCAGCATCGCGCCCAGGCGGCGCAACCCTCTCGCCGCCCGGAACTCGGCGATCCGGTGCGCCTGGTGCGCGGCGGCCACCAGCAGGCCGGTCGCCGCGAAGGCCAGCGGCACCCCCGGCCACGCCGCGCCGCCGACCCGGCTGACCACGATCGCCACCAGCAGCCCGAAGAGCATGACGCCCCAGCCGATGGCGACGACCATCTGGTGCCGCCGCAGCAGCAGCGCGGCCAGCGCGAC
This sequence comes from Microbispora hainanensis, assembly GCF_006874475.1. Classification (GTDB taxonomy): domain Bacteria; phylum Actinomycetota; class Actinomycetes; order Streptosporangiales; family Streptosporangiaceae; genus Microbispora; species Microbispora hainanensis. The sequence continues at coordinate 63,286 of NZ_VIRM01000040.1, read as the reverse complement.
CGCGATGAGGCCCGCCGTCGCCCACACGGGCGGCACCCCCGGCCCGCCTGGGCTCAGCATGAGCAGGTGGTCGGCGCCGAGGCGGGGGTCGATGAGGCGGGCGTCGTGCAGGCCGGATTCGAGCAGGATCCGTCCCGGTTCCCTGGCGATCTGCACCAGCCACGGGAGCAGCAGCACGACCGGGGTGCCGAGGCCGATCACGAGCGACCGCCTGACGCCCCTGCGGATGCCGCCGAAGGACACCGCGGCGAGCCCGCCGAGTATGGCCACCAGCACGTACACGAGCGGGACGAAGGCCGTGCCCACGGCCAGGAGCAGGCCGAAGCCCCAGGCGGCCCGGCGCGATCCGGCGATCACCCGCGTGGCGAGCGCCGCGTAGGCGGGCAGCAGCACGATGACGATCGCGGTGCCGAGCCGCCCGCCGGCGATCACGCCCGTCGTGACCGGCAGCAGGGCGTAGGTGGCGGCCAGCCAGACCCGCGCGGGCGTGTACGAGATCATCCGCTTGGTCGCGGCGTACGCCGAGAGCCCGGCCAGCGGCACGCAGCCGAGCAGCACCACGGCCACGGCCAGCCACGTCTTGCCCAGCGCGACCGCCGACAGCCCGGCCAGCACGGCGACGTACGGCGGGGCCCAGGTCTGCGAGCCGAGCCCGGCGGCGTGGTGGTCTTCGATGTAGAGCCGCCACAGGTCGGACGCGCTCCCGGTGACCGGCACCAGGGCGCCGCCGCCCAGGTGCCCGTCGGAGGACAGGAGGGCGGGCAGCAGCGTCCTTTCGGCCGCCAGTGTGATCACCGCGAGGATCAGGAAAAGCACCACGCCGGGGCTGCTCAACATGCGCTGGACGCCGCCCGAGTCGGTCAGCAGCTCGTCGCCGTCGTCCTCCTGGCCGGGGTCCGCGGCGGCGTGGTGGCGGCCCGCCGAGTCGACCGGACCGGCTCCGGCGAGGAAGCCCTGCACCATGTCGGCCAGCCGCCGCAGCGCGGCGCCCGGCGGGGTGAGTTTGCGGCGGATCGCGGGCCAGCCCTGTTTTCTGCCCTTCTTCCTGGCCTTGCGGGCGCGTAGCAGGCGCCAGGGATGGCCGATGACCGAGCCGAGCGCGGCCAGTTCGTCGAGGGCGTTGGCCGGCTGCTTGGCCAGCAGGAACAGCAGGGCCCGCAGCGTCGACCCGATGACGTTGCGCAGCAGCGCCCGCACGAGCGCGCCGAACGGCACGTTGGCCATCAGGACGAACAGGCCGTTGCGCCGGTCGAGCCTGCGCGGGTGCTGCTCGCTGGAGGCGATCCTGCGCCGCCGCCGCGCCGACGCCTCGGCGTGCCAGGCCACCGCGTCGCTCACGTTGAGCACGCGGTGCCCGGCCGTACGGGCCCGCCAGCACAGGTCGAGGTCGTCGCGGAACAGCGGCAGCGCGGGGTCGAGGCCGGACAGCTCGTCCCAGACGTCCCTGCGGATGAGCATGCCCGCCGTGGAGACCGACAGGACGTCGGCGATCCCGTCGTGCTGGCCCTGGTCGTACTCCCTGGGCTCCAGGCCGGTGTCGCGCCGTCCCGACCTGCTGACGGTCACGCCCATCTCCAGCAGCACCCGCCGGTCGAGCCAGTCGCGCAGCTTGGGGCCGAGGATGGCGGCCTTGGGATCCTGCTCGGCGGCCCACAGCAGGGCCTGCAGCGCGTGCGGGTCGGGCGCGCAGTCGTCGTGGAGCAGCCAGACCCATTCCTGGGCGGGCGCGGGCGGCAGCCGCCGCAACACCTCGTGGACGGCCTCGCCGAACCCGGTGGACCTGGGCAGGGTCAGCACGTTGCCCGGCCCGAACGCCTCGGTCAGCAGCTTCCCGCTGCCGTCACGGCTGCCGTTGTCGACGCCGACGACACGGTCGAGAGGCCGGGTCTGGCGCAGCACCGCCGCCAGCGTCTCCTTGAGCCAGCGGGCGCCGTCGTGAGCGACGACGATCGCGGTCACCGAGTGCACGTCGAGTCCTAGGGGGGTCGTACGGCTGAGCGCCGACCACGATACGGCAACCCGGACTCACCCGATCACATCCAGGCGAAACAGGATGTCAGCTGCAACCCGGACAGGACCCCGGATATGGGCGCGGACATGAGTGCGGGGCCGCGCGTCGAACGCACGGCCCCGCCCACGTCTGTGTCAGGGACGCTCTCTAGACAGCCTGGCGCTTGATCTTGCGCCTTTCCCGCTCGGACAGGCCGCCCCAGATGCCGAAACGCTCATCATGCTGAAGCGCGTATTCAAGGCATTCGGCGCGCACCTCACACGAACGGCACACCTTCTTTGCTTCCCTGGTGGAACCGCCCTTTTCAGGAAAGAACGCCTCAGGATCGGTCTGCGCGCACAAAGCACGCTCCTGCCACCCAAGATCTTCACCATCACCATCGAGCGCCTGTGCCATGACCAGATCGGTCATTGCACACCTCCCTGTCGCTCGCCCGCCCACATGGAGCCCCCCATAAAAACGCCTGCCCTATACCCACCCTCGGGAAGGCGTAACAACATGTCTGTAATTACACGCGCGTGGCGCGTGTGGCGTCAAGCGGCATAACGATACCCGGGGAAAGACCTGCTCGCCCCGGTTCGTAACGCCCCGATCTACGGTCCTATCAGCGTTCGGAACCATACCAAGGGAGGTTGGGGTCGGTTCCGCGGCCTGCCTGATCGGGGGCGGAACCTTCCTCATACTTTGCCTGCGACCGATCCGGGGTGTAGATGGCCGTCGGGTCGAGCGGCTCCTCCCTGCGCAGGGGGTCGCTGAGCGGGTCTCCCTGATAGCCGGAGGGGTCGAAGCGGAGCGTCTGGTCGGCGGGGCCGGGCATCGGGGGCTGGAACGGCGCGGGCTCGGACTGGGGGTGGCCGAGGGGGTTGTCGTAGTACTCCGGCATGTCCTGCGGACCGGTGGGGTGGTCGGGCAGGGCGCCCTGCTGGTAGCTCTGCGCCTGCTGGTAGGCCTGCGCGAGCTGCTGCTCCCTCGGGTCGGCCGGGGCCTCGTACGCGGGGGGAGCGTCGAAGGCCGTGCCGCCGGCCGGGTGCTCGGCGGCCGGGCGGGCGAACGCCTGGCCCGAGTAGCCGGAGAACGGCGAGCCCTGCCCGTACGACTGGTCCTGGCCGTACGACTGGTCCTGGCCGTACGACTGGTCCTGCTCGTACGGCCTGGCCTCGGGAGCCGGGCTCGGGCTGTAGGAGGAGGGCTGGCCGTAACCGCCGGAGACGCCGGGGGCGTTGGGAGCACTGGAGGGAGCAGTGGGGGAAGCGCCGGGGGAAGCGCTGGGGGGAGCGCTCGGGATCTGCCCGTAGCCGCCGGAGCCGGAGTCCGTCTGCTGGCCCGCGTAGCCGTACTGGTCGAACACCGGGCCCTGTGGCGGCGGGGAGTAGTCGGGCCGCTGGGGCGCCGCGGCCGCCTCGGGCTGCGCGCCGTAGGCGCCGTAGTCGGAGTAGTGCGCGCCGGTCTGGACGTCCTGCAGCGACGGCCGGGGCGGCTGCTGCGAGTGCGCCGGGAGGGGGGCCGGTGTGGGAGCCGGTGTGGAAGCCGGGGCCTGTCCGAACTGCGGGGACTGCGGGGACTGCGAAGGCTGCGCGAGCTGCGGCGCGGTCGGAGCGGGATTGTAGGAGGGCTGCTGCTCGTATTCCTGGCCGTACTGCTGTTCCTGGGGGTACTGCTGCTGCTCGTACTGCTGTTCGTACTGCTGCTCTTGGGCGTACTGCTGCTGCTGCTCGGGATACCGGTGCTCGGCGGGCGGCAGCTGGGGGTGGACCGGCACCGGCGCGCCCTGCCCGTACGCGGGCCGGCCCTGGGGCTGGCCCTGCTGCGGAGTCTGGGGAACGTTCTGAACGGGCGCCTGCTGAGCGGGCATCGGGCCGGGACCCTGCTGAGGAGCGTGCGGGTCCTGCGGACCGTAGGCGCCCTGCGGGTCCTGCGGACCGTAAGCGCCCTGCGGAACCTGCGGGCCCTGCGGGCCTTGTGGCGGCAGGCCCGGAACGTACTGCTGGGGCGGGTAGGCGTCGTCGCGCCTGCCGAAGAAGTCGCCGGCCGGTTCCCTCGCGGGCTGGAGCGCCGACGCCGTGCTCAGCGCGTACAGCGTGCCGAAGACGGCGAGCGCGACCATCGGCAGTCCGGTGATCAGGTATTCGAACCGGTCGCGGAACGTGGGCAGGTCGCCCACGAGCACGCCCAGCACGGCGATCACGCCGAAGACGATGCCGAGGGCGAGCGACCCGGCCGCGCCGAGCGCCACCAGGCGGGCCCGGGGGGTGGGCGCGCCCGTCTTCGCGACGAGCAGCACGGCGCCGAACGCGAGCGCGGCCGAGACCGGGGACACGAGGGAGTAGAGGTTCGCCGCCGCGCGGATGCCGAACGAGCTGCTCAGCGACGACCCGATCAGCATGCGTGCGATGCTGACGAGGATGCTGGTGATCACCACCGCGAGCATCGTCCACGCGGCCGGCTCCCGGAGCCGGCCGGTATCGACCTTGAGCACGACTACCCCCATCGGTCCAAACGGCACTCGGGGAAGTTTTGCACATGACTGACTTAAGCGTCGTCAGACCCAGCAACCTCACAAGCCGAACACACCCCACATATCGCCGTTCATCCCGTTCCTGGGGTGGGTGTCGGCGATCCCGCGGGCGGCCGATGGAAGACTGGCGGCATGCGCATCGTGTCCCTCGCCGGAGGAATCGGCGGCGCCCGGTTCCTCCGAGGTCTCAAGGCGGCGGCCCCCGATTCCGAGATCACCGTGATCGGCAACACCGGCGACGACATCACTCTCTTCGGCCTGCGCGTGTGCCCGGACCTCGACACGGTCATGTACACGCTGGGCGGCGGCATCAACGAGGAACAGGGCTGGGGACGGGCAGGTGAAACGTTCACCGTCAAGGAGGAGCTCGCCGCCTACGGCATGGAGCCGCAGTGGTTCGGCCTCGGTGACCGCGACTTCGCCACCCACATCATCCGCAGCCAGATGCTGGCGGCCGGTTATCCGCTCTCCCAGGTGACCGAGGCCCTGTGCGACCGGTGGCAGCCCGGGGTGCGGCTGCTGCCGATGTCGGACGACCGCACCGAGACCCACGTGATCGTCTCCGACGAGGCGGGCAGGAGGGCCATCCACTTCCAGGAGTGGTGGGTGCGGCTGCGCGCCTCCGTGCCGGCCGAGCAGATCGTGCTCGTCGGCGCGGACGAGGCCCGGCCGGCGCCCGGCGTGCTCGACGCCATCGCGGCGGCGGACGTCGTCATCCTCCCGCCGTCGAACCCGGTCGTCAGCATCGGCACGATCCTCCAGATCCCGGGCATCCGGGCGGCCCTTGAGGACAAGACGGTCGTCGGCGTCTCCCCCATCATCGGCGGCGCGCCGGTGCGCGGCATGGCCGACGCCTGCCTCACGGCGATCGGCGTGGAGACGAGCGCCCAGGCCGTCCTGGAGCTGTACGGCTCCGCGCTGCTCGACGGCTGGCTCGTGGCCGAGGAGGACAAGGGCGTGGCGCTCGACGGCGTGGTGGTGGAGGCCCGCCCGCTCCTGATGAGCGACCCCGAGGCCACGAGAGACCTCGCCGCCGCGGCCCTCACCCTGGCCCGGTCACTGAAATCCTGATGCAGATGTCAGAGGAGCACATGCCCCAGATCACCGTCAGCGGCGTGCCCGGCCTGCCCGAGGTGCGGCCCGGCGACGACATCGCCCTGCTCGTGGCGCAGGCCGCGCCGGACCTGGAGGACGGCGACATCCTGGTCGTGACCTCCAAGATCGTGAGCAAGGCCGAAGGCCGGATCAGGCAAGACGACAGCCGTACCGCCGCCATCGAGGAGGAGACCGAGCGCGTGGTCGCGCGGCGCGGGGACACGGTCATCGCGCAGACGCGGCACGGCTTCGTGATGGCCGCGGCCGGGGTCGACGCCTCCAACACCTCCCCCGGCACCGTGCTGCTGCTCCCCGAGGACCCCGACGCCTCGGCGGGCCGGATCCGCCGGGGGCTGCGCGAGCGGCTCGGCGTGCGGGCCGGGGTGATCGTCTCCGACACCTTCGGCCGGCCCTGGCGGCACGGCCTGACCGACGTCGCCATCGGCGCGTCCGGTGTGCGGCCGCTGGAGGACCTGCGCGGCGGCGCCGACGGCTACGGCAACCCGCTCAACGCCACCGTCACTGCGCTGATCGACGAGATCGCGGCGGCGGGCGACCTGGCGAAGGGCAAGCTGTCGGGCGTCCCGGTGGCCGTCGTACGCGGGCTGGGCGACCTGGTGACCGACGACGACGGCCCGGGCGGGCGGGCGCTGGTCCGCCCCGCCGACGAGGACATGTTCCGGTTCGGCTCGGCCGACGTCGTCTTCGCCCGCCGCACGATCCGCGAGTTCTCCGACGCCGAGGTGGACGCGGCGGCCGTACGGCGGGCCGTGGCCGCCGCCGTCGCGGCGCCCGCCCCGCACCACACCACGCCGTGGCGGTTCGTGCTGCTGGAGACCCCGCGGGCGCGTACGGAGCTGCTCGACGCGATGCGGGACGCCTGGATCGAGGACCTGCGTTCCGACGGCTTCTCCGAGGAGTCGATCGCCCGGCGGATCCGGCGCGGCGACGTGCTGCGCAACGCGCCCTACCTGGCGGTGCCGTGCCTGGTGATGGACGGCTCGCACACCTACCGGGATGACCGCAGGAACGCCGCCGAGCGGGAGATGTTCGTGGTGGCCACCGGCGCCGGCGTGCAGAACTTCCTGGTCCAGCTCGCCGTGCAGGGGCTGGGCTCGGCGTGGGTGTCGTCCACGATGTTCTGCCGTGACGTGGTGCGCAAGGTGCTCGACCTGCCGCAGAACTGGGACCCCATGGGCGCCGTGGCAATCGGCCATCCCGCCGCGCCGCCGAAGGACCGTCCGCCGCGCGACCCGGCCGACTTCTACGTCGTCAGGTGACCGGCGAGCAGGTGGGGTGACACAGCCGCCGGGCCAGCGCCGACAGGAACACGTCGATGATCTGGCCCGGCTCCTGGGCCACGTAGAGCTGGCCGTTGGTGGCCGAGACGATCTCGCCGAGCGCCCGCCGGTCGGCCGCCTTGCCGAACGCGACCACGATGATCTGCACCGGCTTGTCCGGGTCCCACTCCTTGCGGAGCTTCTCGACGAGGTCCCGCCGCGACACGCCCTTCCCGTCGTCCACGCCCGCGGTGAGCACCAGCAGGGCGTTGCTCATCTCCGGGTCGTAGCCCTTCGACACCGCCCGGAAGCCCGCGTCGATCGCGTCAAACAGCGAGCCGGTCCGGTCGCCGCGTGCCCTGATGCCGTCGGCCACCCGGAACAGGGCGGTTTTACGGATCTCCTCCTGGCCGTCGTCGGGCTTGCCGATCGGGCCGAGGCCGACGAGTTCGCGGTGGTCCGCGCCGCCCTCCAGGTCGCGGGCGAACTCCCACAGGCCCATGTGGGTCTCGTTCGGGAACAGTTGCAGACCGAGCTTGGCCGCCTCGACCGCGACGTCCAGCCTCGTCTTCCCGCCGTGCCCCCTGATCGGTTCGGCGTTCTCCTTCGACACGTCGGCGAGCACGAGGAGCCGGCTCGGCGGGGCGAGCCTGCTCCACGCCTCCAGCGCCTCGTCGATCACCTGGGCAGTGATCGACGGCCGCGGGCGCGGCACTTCGGTCGAGATGCCGACGCCACTGTCGAACGGCGGCTGCCCGCCGGCGCCCCGGAACCCGGCCTTCCGTACGGCCTCCTGCGTCGCCGCCGACCGCAGCCACGCCGCGAACAGCCGCGAGGCCGCCGCCCGGCCGGGGTCGGCGGCCGTGACGACGTACGGATAGTCGAGGTTGATCGTGCCCTCCTTGGGCTGGAGGGCGACCACGGGCTCGGCGCCGCTCTCGCTGTTGTGCGCCCACACCGACTGCTCCGGGACGATCACCACGGGACGCGACCAGAAGCCGGGGGCGTCCACCGCCCCGAGCATGCTGCGGTAGTCGGGGGCCGATCCCGACTGCGCCATCCGCACGAACGCCGTGAGGTCGCGGTCGGCCTTCTCGCCGGCGCCGACGATGTCGCGGGCCGCCGCGACGGTCGCGATCCCCGCCCCCGACACCGACGGGTCGGGGATGCGCACGATGTCGGGCTCGTGCTCGGTGGGCTGGAGCCGTCCCCGCACCGTGGCGGGGAAGACCATGTCCCAGCTCATCGCCGTGCCCCCGGCGGCGAAGCGTTCGGCGAGCGAGCGCCGGGTGGCGAAGACCAGCGGGGAGGTCGCGACGACGGTCTCGTCGGCGGCGATGTCCTGCCCGCCCTGCGCGCGGGCCAGCCGCACCCAGACGGAGGAGTCGGCGATCCATCCGTCCGGACGGTCGGGCAGCACACCGGCCCGGTCGCCGATCAGCGTGCGCAGCACCGGCGCCGGGGGCTGCTCGGCCACCTGGACCTGGACGCACCGCCCGTCCACCCCCGCGCCGGAGGCGTTGAACCGCTCGGCCGCGTCCATGACCGGCGGCGCGACGTCCACGGCGGCCGCGACGCTCACCAGGATCGGGTCGCGGGCGGAACACGTTCCCGTCGAGCGCGTGAGGAACAGGACGATCCCCGCCACGACGATCGCGACGGCCGTCAGGGCCGCGACCCAGCCCTTCCATCTGGCCTGCCTGCGGCGCCGCTCGACGGCGAAGGCGGCGCGGTGACGACCGGAGGGCACGTGCGGGTCCTCCCCCAGTTCTCGTGGCTCTCGCAAGGGTCTTGTGGCGCGCTGCCGAGTGTCACGATTCTGCCCAGCACCCCCGCGCCCCGCGCAAGAGCAACGTAGAACTTGTTATATACACGGCGTCCAATTAGGCGGCGTCCAATCAGGCGGCGTCCAACCAGCCGGCGTCCGATTGGACGGGCGCCCTCATCCCCGGGGGAGCCCGAGCTCCAGCTCGATCCAGTGGACGCCGGTCATGACGGGAGTGAAGTCGGCCACGACCTCCTGCGCGTAGTCGCCGCCGCCGCGGAGCTTCACCGCCAGCGGGCGGCCCTCGTAGTCGGCCGTGATCCGGTAGCGGCCGATGGGCACGTCCTCCAGGCCCGAGCCGTCGCCGTTCCGGGTGGCCGTCCGCACGATCCGGCTCCCCTCGGAGCCGTCGATCAGCGGACCGTCCGGGACGAGGGTGAGCCGCACCTTCTCGTCGTCCAGGAAGGTGTCCGCGTCGAGCTGGTCGTTCAGGTCGACACGGAACAGCACCTTGCCCCCGTAGAAACCGAGGCCGCCGGGCTTCTCCCCCGCGAGCTTCCAGGTGAAGTTCCTGATCGCGCCGCTCGGCCCGGCGAACGGCGCGTCGTCGTCGGGCGCCAGGCTCAGCGAGTACTCCCGGCCGTTGTAGCGCCTGGTGATCGTCGCCGACGCGTGGAAGGTCGCCCCGATGTTCGTGGCGACGCGGTAGCGGCCGTCGCCGCCGGTCCGCACGACCTCGTTGCTGTCGTAGAGCAGTTGGTTGTCGGCGACGACCTCGGCCCCCTCGATCGGGCGGCCCCGCTCGTCGACCACCCGTCCCTTCAGCACGCCGCGTTCGACCTCCCCGGGGTCGATGTCCCCGGGGCCGGTCTCCCGGGGATCCTCGACCCGCCCGTCGCTCACCGAGTCACTCATCACGCCCTCTTGCAGAAGCCCGCATCCGCCGAGGACCGTCATCAGCAGGACGCCGAGCACCAGCCGTCTCTTCATGCCGGCCAATGTTAAGAGCGCGATCTTGCAATCGGCTTGGAGGACGTACGCGGCGGCCTCCGGGCTACCCGATCGGCTGCCGCCGCACCTGCGGCGGTTCCAGGAACCGCGGCCCGCGGACCGACTGGCACACCCCGTCGCTGCGCCGGGCCGCATCGGCCCGCTCCTCGCTCGGCCTGCCGTACGCCGTGGTGCGCTGGCGCAGCGGGCGGCCGGTCGGCGCGACCATGGCCGCGATCTCGCTGATCGTCTTGTAGGAGCCGTTCTCCGAGCCGGCCATCCGGCTGATCGTCTCCTCCATGAGCGTGCCGCCGAGGTCGTTCACGCCTCCGGCGAGCACGTCACGGCACAGGTCGTCGCGCAGCTTCACCCAGGAGCACTGGATGTTGCGGATCGCGCCGTGCAGCATGATCCGCGCCAGCGCGTGGACGGCCCGGTTCTCCCGCGCGGTCGGCCCCGGCCGGGCGATCCCCGCCAGGTAGATCGGGGCGCTGTGGTGCACGAACGGCAGCAGCACGAACTCGCTGAACCCGCCAGTCTCCTCCTGGATCGTCCGGATCAGCCGGATGTGGCGCACCCAGTGCTCGTGGGTGTCCACGTGGCCGTACATCATGGTCGAGGTCGTCGGGATGCCGACCCGGTGGGCGGTGGTGATGACCTCGATCCACTCCCGGGTGGGCAGCTTGCCCTTGGTCAGCACCCACCGCACGTCGTCGTCGAGGATCTCGGCGGCCGTGCCGGGCAGCGAGTCGACCCCCGTCTCCCGGGCCGCGTGCAGCCACTCCTCGACCGACAGGTTCGTACGGCTCGCGCCGTTGACGACCTCCATCGGCGAGAACGCGTGCACGTGGATCTCGGGGCAGCGTTCCTTCACGGCGCGGGCGATGTCGAAGTAGGCCGTGCCGGGCAGGTCGGGGTGGATGCCGCCCTGCATGCACACCTCGGTCGCCCCGGCCTCCCACGCCTCCTGGGCCCGGTCGGCGACCTCGCTCAGCGACAGGGTGTAGGCGTCGGCGTCGGTGCGCCGCTGGGCGAACGCGCAGAACCGGCAGCCGGTGTAGCAGACGTTGGTGAAGTTGATGTTGCGGTTGACGACGTAGGTGACGTCGTCGCCCACCGCCTCGCGGCGCAGCCCGTCGGCGATCCGGCACAGCTCGTCGAGACCGGCGTCGTCGGCGCCCGCCCCCGACTGGTCCCCGGCCAGGTCGAGCAGCGTCAGCGCCTGCTCGTCGGTCAGCCGTGGCGGGTCGGCCTCGGCCTGGCGCAGGGCCTCCCGCACGTCCGCCCGCACAGCCCCGTCTCGTCCGCCACTGGGCAGGCGCTCGCGCAGTGCGTCCCAGTCGCCGTACACGCTGTCGAAGTCGGCACGGCGGTCACCCGTGCGGCCCTCGGCGTCGACGGCGGTGTGCAGGTCGGCCCGCCCGCCGGTGACGAGCCCACCGAGGCCGCCGTCGGGCTCCTGCCAGGGACGGCCCCGGAGCACGGCGTCCTCCCGGGCGAGCCCGGTGGCGGGGTCGGCCAGCGCCGCCACGTGCTCGGTGAGGCGGGGGTCGAGCCACGGCTCCCCCGCGAGCACATACTCGGGATAGATCGTGAGGCGCTCGCGCAGCGCGAACCCGGCGCCGGCGGTGCGCGCCGCCAGGTCGTCGATCTGCGGCCAGGGGCGTTCGGGGTTGACGTGGTCGGGCGTGAGCGGCGACACCCCGCCCCAGTCGTCGATGCCCGCCCGCAGCATCAGCGCGTACTCCTCGCCGATCAGGTTGGGCGGCGCCTGCACGCGCACCTTCGGGCCGAGCACCAGCCGCGTCACCGCGATCGTCGCGGCCAGCTCGTGCAGGTCGGCGTCGGGCATGCCACGCATGGCCGTGTCGGGCTTGGCGCGGAAGTTCTGGACGATGACCTCCTGGACGCCGCCGTACTCCCGGGCGACGCGGCGGATCGCGAAGATCGACTCGGCCCGCTCCTCGATCGTCTCGCCGATGCCGATCAGCAGGCCCGTCGTGAACGGCACGTTGGAGCGTCCCGCGTCCTCAAGCACGCGCAGCCGCACGTCGGGGTCCTTGTCGGGAGAGCCATAATGGGCCTCGCCCTTCTCGGTGAACAGCCGCCGCGAGGTGGTCTCCAGCATCATGCCCATCGACGGCGCGACCGGCTTGAGCCGCTGCAGGTCCTTCCAGGTCAGCACGCCGGGGTTGAGGTGGGGCAGCAGCCCCGTCTCCTCCAGCACCCGGATCGCCATCGCCCGGACGTACGACAGCGTGTCGTCGTATCCGTGGGCGTCGAGCCACTCGCGCGCCTGGTGCCAGCGGTCCTCCGGCCGGTCGCCGAGCGTGAACAGCGCCTCCTTGCAGCCCATCGCCGCGCCCTGGCGGGCGATGTCCAGCACCTCGTCCGGGGACAGGAAGGCGGCGGGCAGCTTGTGGGGCGCGGTGGCGAACGTGCAGTAGCCGCACCTGTCCCGGCACAGCCGGGTCAGCGGGATGAACACCTTGCGGCTGTAGGTGATGACGCCGGGCCGGCCGGCGGCCTCCAGCCCCGCGTCCCTGACCCGCGAGGCGTGCGCGAGCAGGGCGTCCAGGTCGTCGCCGCGGGCGCGCAGCAGGATCGCCGCCTCGGCCAGGTCGAGAGTCTTGCCGTCCCTGGCCCGCGCGAGTGCCCGGCGGGTGCCACTGTCGGAGCTGACGTTCGGGAGTCGCTTCGCCGTCATACGCGCACCCTATGAGGCGTGGGTCCGTCCGGCGCACTCAGCCCCGCCCGCACGTACGGGAGAAGTCATGGCGCGGGCGGGCCGGGGAGTTTGCGGCCGGAGGGTATGAGCGCTGGAGCGAGATCGATGAACGGGCGGGGAATTGATGGCCGTTATCAGGGTGGATGGTGCGTTTTGTCTGATTATGGCGTTCGTCGTCGCGCTGTCGGCGCCGCTCTCTAGTACGCCGCTCGCTGGTGCGGCGTTCGCGGCGGGGCACGGCGACGGATCTGGCAAGGGCCATGCCAAGCAGGTCACGGACGGCCGCAACACGGCCAACACGCCCGCGATCGCCAGCGGCCCCCGGCAGATCTCCAGGGGCAGGCGCAACGTGAACGCCCCCGCCGGCAACAACAGCCTCGCGTTCACCGGCCTCCAGCAGGTGACGAGCGTCAGCGTCTTCACCGACACCCTCAGCGGCAGGTGCGTGGACGGGATCGACGACTGCGGGATCAACCAGAACCTGAACGCACGTCGTCAGAAGGCCCGGTAGTCCCGCGCGGCCATGCGCGGGCCGCGGGCCGGCGGCCTGACACCGCTGAGCTCGATCAGCCTCACCACGCGATGGCGGTGTCCCCGGAACGGCTCCAACAGGCCGAGCATGCCGTCGTCGTCGGTCTTCTGCCCGGTCAGCGCATAGCCGACGATCGCCGGCAGGTGGAAGTCGCCCACGCTCGGGGCGTCCGGGTCGCCGTGGGCCCGCTGGCGCACCTCGGCGGACGTCCACACGCCGATGCCCGGCAGCGCCCGCAGCAGGCGGTCCGCCTCCTCCGATGACGCAGCGGTGGTGGTGCCTTCCAACTTCTCGGCGTGCCGGGCCGCGTTGACGATCGTCCTGGCCCGTACGGCCTCCGCGCCCGCCCGATGCCAGTCCCACGACGGGACCGCCCGCCACACCTCCGGCGGCGGGACGACGTACATGCCCTCGGGGGCCGGGCCCGGGGCCGGCTCGCCATAACGGCGCAGCAGGAACCGCCAGGCCCGCCACGCCTCCCTGCCGACCACCTTCTGTTCGAGCACGGCGGGCGCGAGCGCCTCGAAGACCCGCAGGGAGCGCCCGATCCGCAGCCCGGCGGCACGCCCAGCCAGGCCCGCGACGAACGCGGCGGCGCGGGCCTGCCGGGGGTCGTCCGAGCGGGTGAGCCGCGCGAGCATGGCGGCGAAGCCCGCGATGTCGTCGTCGGCGCCGAGCAGCGACGGGAGCGTCTCCAGCAGCCAGCCGGCCCCCGGCCCCCACGCCTGCGCGTGGACCTCGCCGTGGCCCGCCGTCACGCGCAGGGTGCCGGGCCCCTCCGGGGTGCGCGAGGTGCGCCAGATCGCCCCGTCAGGCGTACGCCGCCAGGCCGGGTCGCCTCCCCCGCGCCGGTGCGGCGACAACGTCAGCGCGAGGTCGAGCTGCGCGGACGGCCGCCAGCGCCGCTCGCTTCGCCGTCCGGTCGAGGCCGCGGGGATCATGTCACACGTCGCTGGAGAAGCGGACGGCGCACTCGGGCAGGTTCACGCCGGGCCAGACGCGCATGCCGGAGGTGAGCTCGTTGCCGGTACCGATGAGCGCGCCGTCGCCGACGACGACCTCGCGCAGCACGGCGCCGGAGGCGACGCGGGCGCCGACGCCGACGACCGAGTTCACGACGGTCGCGCCGGACGCGACGTGGCAGTCCTCGGACAGCACGCTGCCGCGCACGCTCGCACCGGCCTCGACCGTGGCGCGCGCGCCGACGACCGTGCCGCCGGTGACCTTGGCCTCGGGCGACACGACGGCCCCGTCCAGCAGGAGGCACTCGCCCACCGGGCCCGGCAGCGCGGGCGAGCCGAGCTTGCCCAGCACCAGGTCGGCCGAGCCCTGCACGAACGCCGCCGGGGTGCCCACGTCGAGCCAGTAGGACGTGTCGGCGTAGCCCAGCACCAGCTCGCCGGCCGCGATCAGGCCGGGGAAGGTCTCCCGCTCGACCGACACCACCTGGCCCTCGGGGATCGCGTCGATGACCGAGCGCTGGAAGACGTAGCAGCCGGCGTTGATCCGGTTCGTCACGGGGTTGGGGGTCTTCTCCAGGAAGGCGCTGACCCGGCCGTCGTCGTCGGTCGGCACGCAGCCGAACCTCGACGGGTCGTCCACCTCCGTGAGGTGGAGGGTCACCGCGGCCCCCCGTGAGACGTGCAGGTCCACCTGCTCCGCGATGTCGTGGCCCGACAGGATGTCGCCGTTCAGCACGAGCACCGGCGCCTCGGGCGGGCAGGTCAGCGCCCGCGCGGCGTTGCGGATCGCGCCGCCGGTGCCGAGCGGGGTCTCCTCGGTCATGTAGACGATCTCCAGGCCGAAGCCCGACCCGTCGCCGAACGCCTCCCCGAACATCGACGCCCGGTAGGACGTCGCGAAGACCACGCGGCGCACCCCGTAGGCCCGCGCCTTCGCCAGTTGGTGCGCGAGGAAGGGCACCCCCGCCGTCGGAAGCAGCGGCTTGGGCGTGCTGAGCGTCAACGGCCGCAGACGCGTGCCCTGGCCGCCCACGAGAAGGATCGCCTCGAGACCGTCAGGCGACCGCACAGAACTCTCCCTCACAGCCGCGAGGGTAGCCTAGCCGGGCCCTCCGCATGGCACGCCGACGCCGACCGTTGCGCGGACGTTTCATGACAGTGGCGCGACCTCCGGCCCCCGCGCGAAACTTTCATGATCTCTATCCCTCGACCGCCCGTTGGTAGGCGAGCAGATGGGCCTCCGCCGAGTGCCGCCAGGTGAACTCGCGCGAGCGGGTGACGCCCGCCCGCGCCAGCGACGCGCGCCGCTCCGGCGACTCCAGCAGGGCACGCAGCGCCCGCGCGATGCTGTCGGCGTCGGGTTCGGTGTAGGCCACGGCGTCGCCGCCCACCTCGGGCAGCGAGGCGCGGTGGGTGGTCAGCACGGGGGCCGCACGCCATCGCCTCCAGCACGGGCAGCCCGAACCCCTCGCACCGCGACGGGGAGGCGACCACGAGCGCCCCGCCGAGGAAACCCGGCAGGTCGGCGAAGGGCAGGAAGCCGGGACGCACGACCTTCACCCGGGGCGGCAGCGCGGCCACGGCGGCGTCGACCTCCTCGTCCCAGGCGGGGCCGCCGGCCAGCACGAGCGCGGGCGGCGCGGACAGGTGGGCGACCGCCCGGCCGAACCCGGTCACCAGGTTGGGCACGTTCTTGCGCGGCTCCAGCGCGCCCAGATAGGCGACGTACGGCCGGCCGTGCAGGCCGATCCGCCCGGCCACCCGGCGCACGTCCTCGGGCGCCGGCGGGTGGAACAACGCGGGGTCCACTCCGTGATAGGCGACGTCGATCCGGGTGGGGTCGGCGGCCAGCACCCGCACCAGCTCGTCCATGGTGGCCTTCGAGGGCACGATCACCCGGTTGGCGTGGCGTACGGCGGTGCGGGTGGCCGACCGGAAGAACGAGGCCCTGACGGGGTCGTGCTGGTCGGGGTCGGTGAACGAGGTGACGTCGTGCACGGTGGCCACGGTCGGCAGGCCCGAGCCCAGCGGAATCGAATAGTAGGGAGCGTGGATCACCTGGGCGCCGGCGTGCCGGGCGAGGACCGGCAGCCCGGTCTGCTCCCAGGCCAGCCGCTTGTTCCGGTTCGTGATCGCGGGCGGTCCGGACAGGATCCGCGCCGAGGGGGCGAGGGCGGCGTACCGCTCGGCGTCCGCACGCTGGCAGACCACGGCGAGGTCCGCGCCCGCCTCGTGCAGGGCCGCGACCAGTCCATCGACATACCTGATCAGGGCGCCGCGATCGGCGGGGACCGCGGCGGCGTCGACGAGCACCCGGGGTGTCAAATGAATCGCTCCCCTCACTGGGCCCGCACCGGGCCGGGAGGATCGCTCCCTGCCCGCGCGGTCCCGCTGGTTCCGGCGGTGTTCGGGCAGGGCCGGGGGCCCACGCCACGAACTGACGCCTTCCCCCGCATCCCTCCCTGTCACTCTATTTCCGGCGTCCCCCGAAACGTGAGGGATATCACGTGAGGATCATGTCCGTAGGTGGCCGACCCGCGCCGATTCCACGGATTCAGGCCCGGGTTACGGTTTCCTCCCGCGTACGGATCACACGCCGGGAGGCCAGACCGGCGACGCCGGCGCACACGAGGTCGCCGACGGACACGATGAGCCGGGAGCACAGCGCGGCGGCGATGGCGGCGGGCCGGTCGAGCACCGGGGCGAGCGCGGCCACCATCGCGACCTCCCGCACACCGGCACCCGCCGGGGCGATCACGAACACGAACCCCAGGCACCAGGCGAGCGCGAACGCGCCGAAGCTCAGGATCACGGCCGAGGGCCCGCCCGCCCCGAGGCCGTGCACGATGAGCGCCAGGTGCACGCCGTAGGCCGCCCAGCCCAGCAGGGCCCAGCCGCACGCGACGAGCACGCCGCGCCGGGTGAGCGGCCGTTCGAGCGGCGGGCGGCGCAGCATGCGCAGCCCGAACGCGATGACGCCGTTGACCACCTTCGGATGCAGGGCGGCGGCGACCACGGGCACGAGCAGCAGCAGCCAGGCGTATCTCATCACCGACTGCCCGGCGAGCACCGGCAGCGTGACGACGGCGACCAGCAGCCCGGTGCCGAGATAGATCGGGTAGGTCAGGAAGAAGGCCGCGGCGCTGCGCGGCCGGGGGATGCCGTGGTCGCGGCCCATCTCCATCTGCGCGAGCATCGGCCACACCGACCCGGGAATGTACTTGCCGAGCTGGCCCACAAAAAAGATCTTGGACGCGTCGGTGAACGCCAGCGGGGAGCCCAGGTCGGTCAGCAGCGCCCGCCACATGAGCATCCCCGACAGCAGCGCGCCGAGCACCGCCACCAGCGAGCCGGCCAGCTCCACCCACGACAGGCGGGCGAACCCGTCCGCCACGGCCGTCCACTGGCTCGCCACGGCCCAGACGCCGAACCCCAGCGCCACGAGCAGGAACAGCGCGCGTACGGCCTTGCGCCGGGTCATCGGGACGTGCGGACCGGCTCGGGCGACTGCGGGAGCGGCGCGCCGAGGGGACGGCGGGGCGTCTTGGTCGCGACCCACAGATAGGTGGGGACGACCGGCAGCAGGGCCCGCAGGGCCGGGCGCGGGGTCCGCTCCAGCGTGGCCTTGGCGGCGCGGCCGGCCGCGCCGGGGAACAGCTCGCCCCCGGCGAACCGCTCGGGCGCGGCCAGCACCGGGAACGTGTAGTCCCACACGTGGAAGTCCGCCAGCATCCGCCGCAGCCCCGGGCGGGTGCGGAAGCGCTCGTAGTAGTGGTCGGCCCGGCCGAACGCCCGCACGTAGCGGTCGGCCGCGGCGGGCGGCAGGTAGGACAGGAAGGGCAGCTTGTAGTGCGGCTCCATGATCCCGAGCCGGTTGCCCAGGCCGAGGTAGAGCACGCCGTCGTCGGACAGCACCCGGTGCATGTCGGCGATCACGGCGTCGGGGTCCACCACGTGCTCGTAGATGTGGTTGAAGACCAGCACGTCGATCGAGCCGTCCGGGAACGGCAGGCGGGAGCCGTCCGCGCAGACGAACCCGACCCGCCCGCCGAAGCGGTCGGACGCCTTGCGCAGGCCGGGCACGTCGATGTCGAGCCCGAGCGTGCGGCGCGCGCCCGCGGCGGCGAGCTCGTCGGCGATGAACCCGGCCGAGCACCCGACGTCGCCGACGGTCAGCCCCGACAGCGCCTCGCCGGGCTTGGCCGCGTCTGTGCCCAGGAAGTGCGCGAGCACGGCGATGATCTTCGCTGCCTTGCGCCTGCGCTTGTCCTCGTCGAGCATCGCGGCCTGGAACTCGGAGTATTCGAGCTGGGCCGCGCGTTCCGCGCTCATCCTCGCCCCCCGCTCACTCTCGTCCTCCGCTCACCCTCGTCTTCACGCTGCCCAACAGTACCCGTGCCCGCGCCGCCCCCGTCTCCCGATCGGCCGGCCCTGTGGACAACCCGGCGCGGCGGACCTACCGATCAGTAGCTTCAGGCTTTACCCTGGGGCGCGTGCCGCGCCTGCTGAACCGCCTGCGCTCCAGCCCGCTGCTGCGGGCGCTGCTGGCCCTGGTCGCGCTCGCCTTCCTGGCGTACGGCCTGGCCCGCAACTGGACGGAGACCTCGGCCGCCCTGTCGCGGCTGTCGTGGTGGTCGCTCGGCGGCTCGTTCCTGGCCGTGCTCGCCGGGCTGGGGTTCATGCTGGTCGCCTGGCGCGACATCCTCGCCGGGCTCGGCTCGCCCCTGCCGCTGCGCGTGGCCGCGCGGGTGCTGTTCGTCGGCCAGCTCGGCAAGTACATCCCCGGCTCGGTCTGGGCGTTCGCGGCGATGATCGAGCTGGCCCGCGACCACGGCGCACCCCCGCGGCGGACGTTCAGCGCCACCGCCCTCGGCCTGGTGACCTCCCTGGGCTGCGCGCTCGCCCTCGCCGCGGCCACGCTGTCGGGACAGATCGCCAGGCAGGCGTGGTGGCTGCTCGCGCTGGTCCCGCTCATCCTCGTCGGCCTCCACCCCCGGGTGATGACATGGGGGCTCAACCTCGCCCTGCGCGTCGCCCGCAGGGAGCCGCTCGACCGGGTGCTCAGCGGCGCGGAGATGGCCAGGGCCGCCGCCTGGACGATGGCCGGCTGGCTCGTGTACGGCGTGCACCTGTGGGTCCTCGTCGGCGGGATGCGGCCCGCGGGCCTGTCCCTCTATGCCGTCGCGGCCGGGGCGTACGCGCTGGCCTGGGCCACGGGCATCCTCACGGTCGTGGTCCCCGCCGGGATCGGCGTGCGGGAGGGCGCGATGGTCGTGGCGCTGGCGCCGGTGCTCGGCACGCCGCGGGCGCTGGCCGTCGCCGTGGTGTCCCGCGTGATGTTCACCGTCGGCGACGCCGTCTGGGCCGGGCTCGGCTACCTGCTCGCCCGCGGCCACGCCGTCCCGGCCGCTCAGCTCGCCGACGCGTCGAGCAACGTGTCGAGGTAGACGGCCCAGTGCGGCTCGGGATCGACCGGCGCCACGCCCGCCCGCAGCCGCTCCGGCGTGCCCGGCTCGTAGAACCGCTTGATCGCCTCCGCCAGCGGGCCGGCCGAGCCCGGCTCCACCAGGAGGCCGTCCACGTCGTCGCGCACGTTGTCGGGCAGCGCCCCGACCCGGGTGGCGATCACCGGCACGCCGTGCTCGTGACCGAGCCACACGTTCTGGCTCGCGGTCGCCGACCGGTAGGGCAGCACCAGAGCGTCGGCCTCGGCGAACAGCCCGGGGACGTCCTCGGCCGCCACGTATCCCGGCCGGATCTCCACCCGGTCGGCCAGGCCGAGCCGGGCGATCAGGGCCCTGGTGTCCTCCAGGCCGCCCCAGAACTCGCCCGCGACCGTCAGCCGTACGCCGGGCACCTGCGCGAGCGCCTCGAGCAGCAGGTCGAGCCCCTTGTAGGGCCGCACGATGCCGAAGAACAGCAGCCTGCCCGTGGGTTGTCGGCCCGCGGCCTCCCGCGCGCCGCGCGTGGGCAGGTGCGGTGCGAGGGCGGCCACCCGCACCGGCGCACCGGTGAGCGCGCGGGCGAGGTCCGCCTGCTGCTCCGAATGCGCGAGCACGCCGTCCACCCGGCGCAGCAGCGCCGTCATCAGCGGCCTGTCGTACGGCTTGCTCTCATGCGGCAGCACGTTGTGGCACAGCGCCACCACGCGCGCCTCGCGGCACGACGCCACCACGCGCGCCTCGCGGCACGACGCGACGACACGGGCCCGGCGGCGCAGGCCGTACAGGATGCCGCGATAGGCGGGCACCTGCACCGGGCTGAGCACGGCGAACACCACGAGGTCGGCCCCGCGCAGCCGCCGCCCGCAGGCCACCCAGCCGTCCGGCCGCCGCCAGTCGAGATCGCGGCGGGTGTCCGGGTAGGGCTCGCCCTCGGGGCTGTCGATCGTCTGCTGCCCCGGGTACAGGAACGAGGGATACTGCGCCCGCCACGACTCGATGACCACGTCGTGGCCCCGCGCCCGCAGCCGGTGGGCCAGCTCCGTTGTGTGCTGCGCCCCGCCGCCCTTGTATGGATATGTCGGGCCGACGATCGCGATCCTCACACATCACCCCGGGATCGGACGATGAGGTCGGCCAGCAGGGCCACCGCCCCGATCAGCATGCCGGAGATGAAGATCACGATGGCGTTGCTGGTGAGGTAGAAGCCATAGCGGATCACGTCGTACAGGCCCTTGACGAACCCGATGCCGACCAGCCAGAGCGCGGGCGGCATGAGCACCTTGAGCGGGTTGAAGTACATGACCATCCGCAGCACCTGAAGGATGTAGCGGTAGGCGTCGGAGACGAAGTTGAACTTCGACTTCCCGGCCCGCTTCGAATACTCGATGGGCAGGTAGTAGACGTCGTGCTGGTTCGACATGAACGCCAGCGTGATCGTCGTGACGCAGGAGAAGCCGGGGGGCAGCAGCCGCAGGTAGGGCTTGGCGACCGACTTGCGGAAGGCCCGCAGGCCCGAGTTGAGGTCGGGGATCTTCTGCCCGGCCAGCCGCTCGGCCACCTTGCGGATGAACCACTTCGCCGGCACCCGCAGGACCTTGTGCGAGCCCTCCTCCGTGGTGCGCGCGCCCACGACCTGGTCGATCGTCGGGTCCTTCTCCAGGATCTGGACCAGCTCGGGGATGCGCTCGTTCGGGTAGCTCATGTCGGCGTCGGTCCACACGACGATCTCGCCGCGGGCCTCCTGGCTGCCGATCCTGCGTACGGTGCCCGAGCCGCCGTTGCGGTGGAACGCCCTGATCCGCATGTGCGGGAAGCGCGGCGCGGCCGCCTGCAGGCGCGCGAGCGTCTCGTCGGTGGAGCAGTCGTCCACGGCCAGCAGCTCGTAGGTGTACCCGCTGGCGTCCATGGCCGCGCAGATGCGCTCGACCTCGTCGATGACGTGGTCCTGCTCGTTGTAACAGGGCAGGACAATCGTGACGTACGGGGTTTCTGCGGGAGTCAAGGCGCTTCCAGAGGTCTCAGGCGAGGTCACGTCCGGTTAGGGTACTCTGCCCCGGCGAATCGCGGTCTCACTTCCCGACGTCGTCACAGCCGCTTGTCCTTCGTGGTCGCGTCGACAGCGCCCACGAGGAACACCCCGGCCACGCCCCGCAACGCCCGCTTGACCTCGCGCAGCGCCGGCGGGGTCCTGAACTTCACGTAGAAGACCTCGGGAAGGTAGCCGCCGAAGTCTTCCTCCGGCACTATCCGGCGACGCCACATCGGGGCCTGGTGGGAGCGGGCCTGGAAATAGACCTTCTCCAGCCCGGGGAGATCGCCGATGCGGTCCAGAATGGCGTTCTTCTCCGCGGGAGTGGCCAACCCTCGCCCCTCGCAGGGCCCTCGCCGACCTTCGCCGAGGTCGGCCCGGGGACACAGCTGGACCATGACGTCAGCCCTGCCCGGCCAGTAGTCGTCGCGGATCACGAACGCGGTGGACACCCCCGCCGCCCTCGAGAGGCGGCGGATCAGCGCGGGCCAGTCCCCCGGCCCCACCCGCGCGATGTAGGACGCGGACTCGTCCGCGGGGTCCGCGCCTTCCAGCAGATCGGGTTTGTCCCGCAGCGCCTCTCGCGTTCGCCGGAACTCCTCCGCCTGCGACACGAAGCGGACCTTCTCCACCTCCGGCGCGGCCCCGAGCAGCGCCCGCACCTTCCGTATCTCTCCCCGCGTGGCCGCTCCCCGGTCGTTACAGGCGTCGAAGAAGGTGGTGCGCGCGCAGAAGTACACGGCCAGTTGTCCCCTCTCCGGCCACGGACCGTCCGGGGGCGGCAAGGGCGTGAGCGCGCTCGTGCGCGGCCACGGATCGTCCGGCGGCGGCCACGGCGGTGCGGATCCGGACGGGGACGGCGACGCGACGGGCCGAGGCCGCCCTGACGGCCCGGCGGTGCCGCAGGACGCCACCATGAGTACCGCCGTCACGACCGCGAGCGGCCTTCTCCACGGCACCCGTTCCTCGGAGATCGCCGTCATCCTCCGGCTCCGGGAGTCACCGCGAACCGCCACTGCGGCGGCGCGGACACCTCGAGTACGGCGGCGACGCCCGGCATCCGTCCGAAGATCTCTCTCATCTCGCTCGACCTGCCCGGCCTGTCGAGCTTGAGCCAGAAGCCCTCGGGCACGACGAGCGGGTCGACCTCTGTCGCCTCCCACAGCATGCGCCGCCTGTCCTGCAGCGCGTGGGCGAGATCCTCGAAGTAGACGGCCTCCACCCCGTCGAGGTCCTCGATCCTGCCGAGCACGGCCGCCTTCTCCTGTTCCGAAGCCCTCGGAGTCCTCTCGCATGGCTCGTAGGCGTCGTCGCCTCTGTCCGGACAGAACTCGATCACGATGTCGGCCCTCCCGCGCCATGCGGTGTCCCCGAAAACGATGACGTCCGAGACACCGGGCAGGCCCTCCCACCTGCGCTTGACCCCCTGCCAATCCCCCGGGCCGAGCGCGCCGTGGTAGGCCTCCGGCACGTCGGCGGGCTCGTAGACGCTCGCGCTCCCGGAGCCATCCCCGGGCGTGACCCATTCCTGGAAGTCCTCCCACCCCTGCTCCCGGGTCCGGAAACGGAAGATCCGGACCTCCGGCGACGCTTTGAGCGCGGCCTCGACCTGGCGTTTGTCCTCTTCGGTCGCCGCGCCGTCATGACAGGTCGGAAGTTCAGGCGTCGGAAGCAGACACATGTAGATCGAGAAGAACCCCGACGGCGGCGGTGCCTCCTCGGGCGGGGACAGCGGCCAGCGCGACTGCCCGTAAAACCGCCACCCGCCGATGCCGAGTGCCGCCATCCCGCCGAGGAGCACGACCGCCAGACCGGCGACGACCAGCGGCCTTCGGAAACGACCCGTCCTGGGTTCCGGCTCCTGCCGCTCGTCACCGAAGGACAATTCCTCCATCTCAGGAGAATCCACACGCCGAACCCTAGATCCATCAGGTCGGTATGGTCATCCAGACGTTGATGGTGAGCGACCAGGTGCCGTTGGGCGGGTCCACCAGTGAGCGTTCGTCCTGCCGGGTGTGCAGGCTCATCACCCGCGTCGCCGGGCCGTACGCCATGAGCTGCTCGGGCTCGGCGGCGAGCAGCACGGGCACGCGGCCCGTACGGCGGACGGCCTCGGCCAGGCGCAGCACGTCGGCCTGGAGCGGCACGTCGGACTTCTGGGGAAAGACCACCCGGGCCGCCGGGAGCCCGCACTGGCCGCGGACGACCTGCGTCAGCCGGTCGCCGGTGACCCGTTCGACGATGAGCACCGAGGCGTTCGCCGGGATCGCCCGGCACAGGCCCGCCACCGCGGCGGCCTCCCCCCGGTTGACCGGCGTGAACGCGGTGCCGATCGACGTGATCGCCGGCGGGACCACGAGCAGCAGCGCCCCCGCCGCGACGGCGACCCGTGAGCGAGCCGGGCCGGCGGCGAACCAGCGCGTACGCGCGAGCCTTTCCGGGAGCCTTTCCGAGAGCCACCCCGTGAGCCGGCGCAGCCCCCAGACGGCGAGCAGCACCAGGCCGGGGATGACGACCGGCACCAGCCTGCGCGAGGCGAAGGGGTGGTCGGGGGTGATCGCGGGACGCCAGAGCGTCGTCACCGTCGTCCACCCGATCACCGCCAGCGGCAGCAGCCAGCCGAACTCCGCCGCATTCGTCAGGCCGCCCCTCATCAGGCGGCGCACGAGCACGGCCGCCGCCAGGGTGGCCAGCACGACGGCGGGAATCCCGACGTACCAGAAGACCCAGTCGAGGGAGTGCTCGTAGTAGAGCCGGGACGAGTCCTTCGCAAGGCCGTTGGCGATCTGCGTCTTCTCGATGAAGTCGGCCGTGAGCCGGTCCTCGGGCGTGACCGCGTAACGGCGCACGGTCTGCGCCCAGGGCCGTACGGCGAAGCCGGCCATGACCAGCACGACCAGGGCCGCGGCGACGTTCGGCAGCCACCCCGCCTTGGGGAGACGGCGGGCGCGGACGGCGATCCAGGGCGCGAGAGCCGTACCGGCGGCCGTGAGCACGACGACGACCGCGCAGATCGCGAGCAGGGGGACGAGCGAGCCCGACAGATACTCCAGGTAGGGCCGGGCGAGGACATAGCCGCCGGTGAACCCCCACGCGCCGCCCACGACCAGGCCGATCAGCAGGGGCACGCCCAGCCGTCCCTCGGGGAAGGGCCTCTCGCGGGGAATCCGCCGCAGCGCGACGAGCATCCCGGCGAAGGCGAGCACGGGCAGCACGTCACGCAGGCCGTCGATGCGCACCAGCAGCGCCAGCCCGAACGACAGCCCCGCGAGCGCGGCGGACGGGAAACCCGCGCCGGGCAGCGCCGCTCCGAGCCGGGCACGGGCGTCGAGCAGCAGGTTCATCCCGCCGAACAGCAGGATCAGCGAGGGGATCTCGCTGAACGTCGTCCGCGACGTGTAGAGGATCGGCAGGCTGATCGCGAACACGAGCGCGGCGAGGGGCGCCCAGCGCGTGCCCACGAGCCGCGCGGCCGTCCCGGCGACGGTGAGCACCGCGAGCGCGCCCAGCACGGGCGGCACGAGCAGCAGGCCGGGGACGCCGCCGAGCCAGTGGCCGATCGCGTAGGTCATCGGCGGCCCGGCCATGAACTGGGGGACGATCCCGTCGCCCGTCATGTAGACGCCCATGCTGTCGAAGCGGAGCGCGGGATCGGGGCCGCCGAAGTCGCCCACCGGGATCGGCAGCGAGCCGTGCCGGGCGAGCCAGACGGCATACTGCGCGTAGGTCGACGGGTCGCGCCGGACGATCAGCTGCTCGCCGTGCAGGAGCCCGTTGAACACCCCCGAGCCGAGCGCCACGGCGAATGTCGCGGCCGTGGCCCACCGGTGCGGCGGGGCGGCGGTCCCGGGCAGGCGGCGCAGGCCGCACACGCACAGCAGGAGGGCGGTTGCGCCGCCGAGCAGCGCCATCGGCAGCGGCCGGAACCACCCGAGCAGCAGCAGCGGCAGCCCGGCGAGCAGCCACCCGCTCAGCGCGAGCGCGGGCACGACGGAGGCGGCCGCGAGCGTCCTGCCCGCCGCCTCCTGCTCGGACGGCAGCCGTGTGCGGCCGCGTGGGCGGCCGGATCTGTTCACTGGGATGCCCCCGAGATTAGCGGCCCCCACGCCTTCACCGGGAAGATCGTCCGCTGCGCGCGTCGCGGTTGTCCACAGGGGCGTGCTCAGCTCGCACGGGGGGTCGTACGGAGCCGGTAGCGTACGCCGGGAGGCAGGCAGGGGGCATATGAGGGTGTCGGACAGCCGGGGCTCGGCGCCCTGGCCCGGGTGGGACGGGCCCCGGCACGCGCGTCCCGAGCCTGCCCGGTCCGGCGAGCCGCCGTCCCCGGGGCCGATGAGCCGGGTCCGCGAGCGTCTGGCGCCCCGCGATCCGATGCACCCCGTGGCCTGGGCGCGTACGGAGCTTCGCGGGTGGGCGCGCAGGCACCGGTGGTTCCTCGTGGTCTTCGGGCTGGGGGCGCTCCTGCGGCTGGTGACCACGCTCGGCTACCGGCCCGCGTTGTGGTTCCCCGACTCCTACACCTACGTCGTCACGGCCATGCGGCCGAGGCCCGACCTCGTCCGCCCGGCCGGCTACTCGATGTTCCTCCGGCTGTTGGAGGCCTTCCACAGCTTCGCCCTGGTCGTGACCGTGCAACACGTGCTGGGGCTGCTCGTCGGCGTGATGCTCTACGTGACCGTCCTGCGGCGCGGCGGCCCTCGGTGGGCGGCCGTCCTGGCCTGCGTCCCGGTGCTGCTCGACGCGTACCAGATCGAGCTGGAGCACCTGCTCGTCTCCGACACGCTGTTCACGTTCCTGGTCGTGGGGGCGGTGTGCCTGGCCATGCGCCGCACGCTGACGCCGCGCTCGGCCGCCGCGCTCGGCCTCGTGCTGGCCGCCGCCATGCTGACCAGGACCGTCGGGCTGCCGCTGATCGCCGTCTTCGCGCTCCTCCTGCTCGCCTACGGCGTGCGCCGCGCGGCCGAGGGCGCCCGCCCGGGCAGGGTGGTGGCCCGGCTCACCGTGCCGTTCCTGGTCGCCGCGCTCCTGCCGGTCGCCGGCTACGCGGGCTGGTTCTACGCGACCTACCAGCGCGTCGGGCTGGTCGGCTCCAACGGCGTCTTCCTCTACGCCCGCACGATGGCGTTCGCCGACTGTTCGGTGATGAAGCCGCCGCCCGACCTCGCCGTGTTGTGCGACCCCCGGCCTCCGGCGTCCCGGCCGGCGTCGCAGGAGTACATCTGGAACGCCGAATCCCCGCTCGTGCGGTTGCCCGGCATCACGTTCACCAAGGAGACCGACACCCTTGCCGGGAGGTTCGCCTCGCTCGCGATCCGCAGCCAGCCGCTCGACTACCTCCGCGGCATGCTGACCGAGCTCGGCAGGTCGTTCACGCTCGGCAGGCCCGTCTATCCGGACCCCGAGACGTACGGGTATTACGAGTTCCCCGCGACCGTGCCGCCGTCGCCCGGCCGGCACCCCGCGCTCGTCGGCAAGGAGTTCGCGCAGCGTTACGAGCAGGGACCCATCACGGTGGACGTCGTCGAGCCGTTCGCCGGCGTGATGCGGGCCTATCAGGACGTCGTACGGCTGCCGGGGACGGCGCTGCTGGTCATCCTCCTGGTGCCCCCTGCCGCCCGGGCCGTACGGGCCCGGTGGTGGCCCGGCGCGGCGCGAGCCCGATGGTCGCCGAGTGCGGCGCGGACGCGGCGGCCGCCCGCGCACCGCGCACCCTCGGAGGGGGCACCCTCGAACGCGGCACCCTCGGACGGGGCCGTCGCAAGCCGGGCCCATGGGGCCGCCTCGAATTGGGGCGTCGCCTGGGCGACCGCGTGGGCGCTGCTGCTCGTCCCGCCCGCCACGGCCCAGTTCGACTACCGCTACGTCCTGCCCGCGGCGCCGCTCGCCTGTCTGGCCGCCGCCCTGTCCGTCCGGGCATCCCGGACCGGACATGACCCGCTGAGCTGACCAAACAACGTCTGAAACATCAAATCCCGGTAAAGGGAAACTCAATGTCATACCCATAATGTCGGTGTTTAGTATGCTCTGCCCCTGGATCAGGGGGACGTGGCACGCCGTGATCGCGGCCCGGATCCTCCCAATCGCGGCGCCCGCAGACGCTCCAGTGACCTAACCTCGGAGCGCCACGTGATCGCCAGGCAAGGAGGACAAGTGTGCGAGCGAACCAGTAATCCTGCCGGCCCCTCGCCCACTCGTCCGGCCGCCCTACCAGGCCGTACACCCGCCTGCCTGGCGGGCCTGCGATGAGCGAGCACAGGCGCGTCGGCGCGCGTTCCGGCCGTCCGCCGGCTCCGGCAGACCAGAGAGTCTGGGGTCCCCAGGAAGACGGCGCGTACGACGGCGCCTTCGAGGCTCCCCGCGGCCGCAGAGGGGCTCCCGGACCCGCCGGATACGCCGACGTGCCGGTGGCCACCGCCCCCGCGGGCTACGCGGAGATGCCGGGGAGACGAGGCCGGCAGCGACCGCCCGAAGACGACTACCCGCCGGAGGCGTACGACGGGGGAGGACGCCGCAGAGGCGGGCGGCGCGCCGAGCCGCCCGAGCCCTTCTTCGAGCCCGGTGATCCCCTCTACGAGGATGAGGAGCCGCCGCGGCGGCGCGGCCGCAGGCGTGGCGGCGACGATGACGGCTACGGCCCGCCCCCCACCGCCCCGAGCCGCGCCTCAGGAGGCGGCGGCGACCTCCCCCCGGACGACAAGCCGTCCCGCCGGCGCGGAGGCGGCGGGGGCGGTGGCCGGTCCGGCCTGGGGATCGGCGGCTGGATCAGCGTGGTGCTCACATGTGTGATGGTCATCGGCACGCTGACGGCCTACAAGGTCTATCGGAGCACGATCGGCCTGATCAACAGAGGCGCGTCCACCGACGACCTCGACAAGAACCGCCCCGTCAACGAGACCGGCGCGATCAACGTGCTGCTCGTGGGCTCCGACACCCGCGCGGGTGACAACAAGAAGTACGGCCAGCACCTGGTCAACGACGGCGAGCGCACCGACACGATCATGCTGCTGCACGTGTCGCCCAACCGCGACGGGGCGACGTTGCTCAGCTTCCCCTGCGACTCCATGGTGATGATCCCGGCCTGCTACAACAGGAACAAGACGCTCGTCCCTGCGCACCTCGGGATGATCAACTCCGCGTTCTCCGACGGCGGGATGATCTGCACGCGCCGCACGATCGAGACCCTCACCGGGATCCGCGTCCATCACTACGTGAAGGTGGACTTCACCGGCTTCAAGAACATCGTGAACGCGCTCGGCGGCATCGAGATCTGCCTGCCGCAGGCCGTCAACGACAAGAAGGCGAAGCTCGCCCTGCCGGCCGGCAGGCAGATCGTGAAGGGCGAGGCGGCGCTCGGCTACGTGCGGCTGCGCTACGGCCTCGGCGACGGCAGCGACATCTCCCGCATCAAGCGCCAGCAGGTCTTCATCTCGCAGGTCGTGAAGAAGGCGACCAGCAGCGCCCTGCTCACCGACGTCGGCAAGCTGCAGAACTTCATCGCCGCCGCGGCGAAGTCCGTCACGATGGACGACGCGCTCAACACCGAGGAGCTCATCAAGATCGCGCAGAGCGCGCAGAAGCTCTCGGCGAAGGGCTTCAAGGCCACCACCGTGCCGTGGGAGCCGTACGTCGCCGACAAGAACCGCGTCCAGTGGAAGCAGCCGGCTGCGGGCAACCTCTTCAAGGCCATCGCGAACGACACCGAGGTCACCCCGACCGCGAGCGCCACCCCGAGCGCGGCCGCCTCGCCGTCCGGCCCCGTGGTGACCAAGCCGCAGCAGGTCAAGGTGCAGGTGTTCAACGGCACCAACACCCCCGGACGGGCCAAGGAGGTCGCCGAGGAGCTGTCCGCGCTCGGCTTCAACGTCGTCGGCGTCGGCGACGCGAAGAGGCCCGACGGCACCGACCAGCCGAAGACCATGGTCCGCTACACCGGTCAGGGCTGGAACTACTCGAAGATGCTGGTCGGCAAGCTGCTCAACCCCGTCAGCCCGGAGACCGGCAAGGTGGCGAGCGGCCCGGTCACGCCGTTCACGCCGTCCTCGCCCCCGCCGGACGCGCCCAAGGGCAAGGTGCGCGGTCCGATCATCCAGCTCGTCGTCGGCGCCGACTGGAAGGGCGTCCGCTCGCCCATCGAGCTGGGCGACAACGCCGTCACCGCCGACACCAACCCCTGCGCGAGCTGACCCGCGTCACGGCCGGGCCGGGGCTCCTGCGTCCTCTATGGGGGCGAAGGGCCCCGGCCCGTTCCGTTTCCAGCGGTCTGACAACGAAGTCCACACAAGCCACAAGAGCTTCGTTCGACCCCAGAGGCGACATCAGCGTTCAAGAACGTTAGGGTGAACACCTGGCGGACGCGCCCTGTTCGCCCGTTCGGGCTGATGCGCCGGGGCGCCTTCGCTAGTGTCCGAAAGGACGCGGCGACGCTACGCCATGCGTGGCCGTTCCCCCGAGCCTCCCAACAGATAGCTGAGCGTTTCTCCCGTGAGTGACTCCCGCCATCACGCCCCGGTTCCCGGATCTCCGCAAGGCAACGACCCCGACGCCGAAGAGGCTCCCACCGGAGTGATAAGCCGCATCACCGGGGAGTGGCCCGCTCCGGACGGCGGCGGCCTGCCGCGGCGGGAGCCGAAGACCGCGGGCGGTCCGGAAGCGGAGCAGCATGGGCACGGGCGTCACGAGAGCGGCCTTCGGGCGCCCGGCGACGAGAGCGGCGGCGGGAGGGCCCCAGGCAGCGCGGGCAGCGCGGGCAGCGCGGGCAGCGCGGGCAGCGCGAATGGCGCCGCCGAAGCGGGGAGCGCCGGGGGCCCCGCGCCGGCCGGTTCCACACCGGTCGCCTCCTCGTCGTACGAGAAGCCGCCGCTGCCGGTGCGCAAGCCGGGGAGCACAGGGGCCGCTCCCCTCGCCGCCCCGACCCCCACTGCCTCCACCCCAAGCGCTTCGACACCCGGCACGTCCACAGCGGGCACGTCCACACCGGGCACGTCCACACCGGGCGACAAGCCGCCCCTGCCCGTACGGAAGCCGCGCCAGCCGGGCGCCTCCCGCCTGGGGATGCCGCCCGCGTCCGCCCCGCAGCCGGAGGGCTTCGACTACTTCTCCACGGGCCGGGGCCCGGATCGTAAGGACACGGCTCATCAAGGCGCGGAGCATTCCGCCTCGCCCACGGGCGCCGCCGACGGTCCCACGGCGTGGCCGCAGGCGTTCCCGGAGAACGGCCCCCGCAACCTCGCGGACGCGTTCCCTGCCGCCGCCCGGCGCTCGCCCGCCGCCGGACCACTGGCAGGCCCAGGAGCACACGGTTCAGGAGCACACGGCCCAGGAGCACAGGGCGGCCCCGACGCCCCCACGCCGCCCTTCGGCGAGCCCCCGGCCTTCCCCACTCCGGCCTTCGGCGCCGGGCCCGAGACGGCGGGAACGCGCTTCGGCGGCTTCCCCGAACCCCCTGGCTTTCCGGAACCACCCGGCTTCCCCGAACCTCCCGGCTTCCCGGAGCCACCGCCGGCGGCCGCCGGACGGACGGCGAACCCCTTCCTCGACACTCCCCCGTCGGGCACCGGCCCGTCCGGCGCCGGCCCGGCCGTGACCCCGGACGGCCCCTTCGGCGCCGCGCCGTATGCGCCGGCCCCCGCGTGGCCAGGCCAGGACGCCGACCCCGCCCAGTGGGACCCCTGGCGGCGCTCCCAGGACGGCCCCGGCGGCGCGAACGACCCCCGCCAGACCGGCCCCCTCGGCAAGCCGCTGCGCGCCCCGCTGCCCGCCTGGGCCGAGGCGGCGCCCGCCCGGCCGGACGACCCGTCCGCCCGCGGCGCGGGGTGGCGTGACGGCACGGAGGGCGCGCCAGAGCGCGTGCCCCGGGGCAAGAAGCCGCGTGACCCCTACCTGGACAACGTGAAGTTCGTCGGCATCGCCCTGGTGCCGATCGGGCACTCGCTGGTCCCGACGCTGGCGGCCGACTCCTCGCGGGCGGCGTACCTGTTCATCTACGTCTTCCACATGCCGCTGTTCGTCATCATCAGCGGTTACCTGTCCAGGAACTTCTGGAACTCCAACGCGAAGACCAACAAGCTCGTCGACACGTTCCTCGTGCCGTACGTGATCGTCGAGCTGGGGTACGCCGTGCTGCGCACCGCCTTCGGGCACAAGTTCAGCATCACGATCACGGACCCCGCCTGGTTGAACTGGTATCTGCTCGCGCTGTTGTTCTGGCGGCTGTCCACACCCGTGTGGAAGCGGATGAAGTACCCGTTCATCATCTCGATCGTCGTCTACCTGTTCGCCGGGTTCTCCCAGCTCTCCGGCGACTTCAGCATGGACCGCTTCTTCGGCCTCATGCCGTTCTTCGTCCTCGGTCTCGTGCTCAAGCCGGAGGTCTTCGACTTCCTCAAGCAGCGCTGGGTGATGGTGCTGTCGGCGATCGTGCTGCTGGGCGCCGCGGCTGTCGCGATCTTCCTGGTGAAGAACTACTCGATCAAGCTCGGCCCGATCTACTACAAGAACAGCTACAAGGACCTCCACCTGGTCTGGTGGAAGGGCATGATGCTGCGGACGGCCCTGCTGGTGGCCGCGCTGGCCATGTCGGCGGCCGTGATGTCGCTGATCCCCCGGCGCCAGACGTGGTTCACCGACCTCGGCACCCGCACGCTCTACTGCTACCTGCTGCACGGCGTGCCGGTGATGATCGCCAAGGAGATGGGCTGGCTCAGCTTCTCCTGGCTGCACGGCCCGCTCGGCGTGGCGGCCATCGCGTGCTCCTGCTTCGCGCTGGCCATCGTGCTGTGCCTGCCGATCACCCGTACGGCGTTCAAGTGGCTGCTCGAACCCCGGCTGACCTGGCTGTACCGGAGGCCGAGCGCGCGGCCGGCCCAGCCGGCGAGCACCGGAAGTTAAGCGGCATTTCGAGGAGCATTTACCCGGCACATCCGGTCATTTCGGACGGTGCGGTCAGCCTTCCTGCATGAGGGTATGCGTCGGCACGACAGTCCATCATCCCGAGGACGCCCGGATCACTCACCGCCAGATCCGGGCGCTGCTCGACGCCGGTCACGAGGTCACCTTCGTCGCGCCGTTCACCCACTGCAACGTGACGCCGCGGCCGGGCATCCGGGCCGTCGACGTGCCGAGGGCCGTGGGCCTGCGCCGCGGCAAGGCGCTGCGGGCCGCCGCCTCCGCCCTGCGCACGGCGGCCCGAGACGCCGACCTGCTGCTCGTGCACGACATCGAGCTGCTGCTCGCGCTGCCGCGCAGGCGGCCCCCCACGGTCTGGGACGTCCACGAGGACACGATCGGGGCGCTCGACGCCAAGACGTACCTGCCGGGGCCGGTGCGGAGCGTCCTGCCGCCGCTGATCCGCGCGATCGAGAGCCGGGCGGAGCGGCGCGTCCATCTGATCCTCGCCGAGGAGTCCTACCGTGCGCGCTTCCCCGGCGCGCATCCCGTGGTGCCCGACCACACGTACGTGCCGCCCTCGCCGCCCCCGCCGCCGGGGGACCACCGGATCGTCTACGTGGGCCACATCTCCCTCGCGCGCGGCGCGGCCGAGATGGTGGAGGTCGCCCGGCGGCTCCGGCCGTACGGCATCCGGCTCGACCTGATCGGGCCCGCCGACGCCGAGGTGCGTCCGATGCTGCGCGACGCGCAGCGCGCGGGGCTGCTCGACTGGTTCGGGTACGTCCCCAACAACCACGCGCTGCGGATGGCCGAGGGCGCCCTGGCCGGGCTGTCCCTGCTGCACGACGCGCCGCACCGTCGACCGTCCACGCCCACGAAGGTCGTCGAGTACATGTCCCGCGGCGTCCCCGTCGTGACGACCCCGCTGCAAGGCGCGGCGTCACTGGTCGGACGGGTCGGCTGCGGGACGATCGTCCCGTTCGGCGAGGTCGGCGCGGTGGCCGGCGCGGTCGTGCGGTGCGTGCTCCGCCTGCGCGAGGACGCCGAACGGCGTGCCGCTATGGGCGCCCGGGGCTACGTCGAGGCGCTCTACCACTACCATTGGCCGGCCGTGGCCGGCGAGTTCGTCGCCCTGCTGGAGCGGTGGGCCCAGGCTCCGGACACGGTCCCGGCCCTGAGCCCGAGCCGTACGGTCCCGGCCTGATGCCCTATCCCGGCTCCCGCACCTGACGCAGGCGCCGGTCGAGGAAGGCCCGCTCCGAGGCGTTCCGGGTGCGGGTGATCGCCGCCTCGTACGCCCGCGCGGCCTCCCCGGCCCGGCCGAGCCGCCGCAGCAGGTCGGCCCTGACGGCGTGGAACAGGTGATAGCCGTCCAGGTCGAGGTCGTCCACGAGGGCGAGCGCGGCCTGCGGCCCGTCCACCTCGGCCACCGCGACGGCGCGGTTCAGGGCGACGACCGGGTTGGGGGCGAGGGCGAGCAGGTGGTCGTACAGGCTCAGGATCTGCCGCCAGTCCGTGGCGGCGGCGATCGGCGCGTCGGCGTGGACCGCGTTGATCGCCGCCTGGATCTGGTAGGGCCCCGGCCGGCCGCGCCGCAGGCACACCCGCACGATGTCCTGACCTTCGGCGACGAGCGCGCGGTCCCACCGGCCGCGGTCCTGCTCCGGCAGCGGCACGAGGTCGCCCGCCGGGGTGGTGCGGGCGTCGCGGCGGGCGTGGACGAGCAGCATGAGCGCGAGCAGCCCCATGACCTCCGGCTCGCCGGGCATCAGCGCCGCCAGCAGGCGACCGAGCCTGACGGCCTCCGCGCACAGGTCCTCGCGGGCCAGCCGGTCGCCCGCGCTCGCCGTGTGCCCTTCGTTGAAGATCAGGTAGACGACGGCGAGCACGGCCCTGAGGCGGTCGGGCAGATCGGCCTCCCGTGGGACGCGGTACGGGATCCCCGCGTCGCGGATCTTGGCCTTGGCCCGGACCAGCCGCTGGGCCATGGTCGGCTCGGGGACCAGGAACGCCCGCGCGATCTCGGCCGTGGTGAGGCCGCCGAGCAGGCGCAGCGTCAGCGCGACCCGGGCGGCCGGGGCGAGCGCGGGATGGCAGCAGGTGAAGATCAGACGGAGCCGGTCGTCGTGCACGGGGCCCTCCTCGTCGGCCGGTTCGTCGTCGGCGCCGCCGGGGGCGTGCAGCAGGACCGCCCGCGCCTGCTTGTCCGCGCGCTGGGACTCCCGCCGGTGGCGGTCGATCACCCGGTTGCGGGCGGTCGTGATGATCCAGCCGGCCGGGCTGGGCGGCGGCCCGTCGCGCGGCCAGCGCCGCACCGCCTCGGCGAACGCGTCCTGCACCGCCTCCTCCGCGACGTCGATGTCGCCGAAGTGGCGGACCAGGACCGCGACGGCCCGGCCGTACTCCTCGCGGAACACCCGCTCGATGTCGGGGTCCCTACCTCCGGTCGTCATCGCCCTCCACGACGCCCGCGAAGGGGCGCACCTCGACCGGGAGCGTGGTCGCGCGGGCGAGCCTGCGCCCCCATTCGAGCGCCGCGTCGAGGTCGGGCGCCTTGATGATCGTCAGGCCGCCGACGTGCTCCTTGCCCTCGGTGTACGGGCCGTCGGTGACGAGCTCCTCCCCGTCGCGCACCCGCACCACGGTCGCCGTGCCCGGATCGTGCAGCCCGCCGGAGAAGACCCACGCCCCCGCGGCGCGCAGGTCCTCGTTGAGGACCGCCAGATCCCGCATGATCGGCTCCAGGACCTCCGGCGGGGGCGTCCCGCCGTCAGGCTGCTGGATGCTGAGCAGATAGTGCCTCATGGCCTCGTACACCTCTCCGGTGAGGCCCGCCCGGCGCGGGCCCGTTCACCTTCTACACGACCGGCCGCCCCGCGAATCGACATCAGGACTGGCACAACCTTGCCGCCGTACGGCTGTCGCCCGGCCGCCCGGCTTGCTGTACTTGGAGCATGGCAAGCCATCTCGTCCAGGGTCGCAGGGTCGAGACGCCGGTGGAGGTCCGCGACGCGTCGGTCTGCCTCGCCGCCTACCTGGTGCGGGCCGACGCGGCCCGCGCGGTCCTCGCGTACTCCAGGATGGACGTCACCGAGGTCCTGCCGGGCAAGGCCCTGTGCTCGCTGGTGTTCGTCCGCTACCAAGATTCCGATCTCGGCTCCTACAACGAGTTCGGCGTCACCTTCCTCGTACGGCCGGACGGCGCGGGCCCCCCGCCGAGACCTGGGCTCCTGGCCGGGTTGAAGGACCTGCGCGGGGCGGGATCGGGCGCCTTCGTCCACTGGCTGCCGGTCGACCAGGCGTTCACCCTGGAGGCCGGGCGGACCATCTGGGGCTTTCCCAAGGAGCTGGCCGACGTGGACCTGCGGCTCGGCTCGCCGTACAAGCGGTGCCTGCTGCGGCGGGACGGCCGCATGGTCGTCGACCTGCTGCTCAGGCCCGGCATCCGGGCGACGCCCGCGCCGCTGCTCGGCGAGGGCCTGCCCGTGCCGGACGCCTACGCCCACCTGGACGGGGTCACCCGCCGCATCCCCTGGACGGCCCGCGCGCGGGGCGTCCGCTGGCGGCCGGGCGGCGCGCTCATCCGCCTGGGCAACCACCCGATCGCCAAGGAGCTGAGCGAGCTCGGCCTGCCCCGGCGGGCCCTGATGACGGCCACCGCCGAGCACGTGTCGATGACCTTCCAGGAGCCCGGACCGGCGTGACGCCCCCGCGTGCCGCGTCCGGCACCCTCACTCGCCCTGACGCCGGCCGTCCGCCTCGGCCTGGGGCACCTCGCCACGGGTCGGCTGATGGCCGCAGGAGCAGTGCTCCGCGTCCGAGGGGGCGCCGGTATCCGGGGGACGGGCGTCCGCGAGCGCAGGCAGCTGGGCCGCCAGCCGGTCGACCTTCTCGCTCAGCGCCCTGATCTCGTTCATGACCGCGGTGTGCTGCTCCAGCTCCAGCTCCTGGTCCTCCTTCCAGCGCTGGGCGTTCACCTCCGCCTCCATCGCGGAAACGATCACGCCGATGAGCAGGTTGAGCACGAAGAACGCCGTGATCACGATGAACGTGGCGAAGAAGATCCAGGCCAGCGGCTCCTTGGTCATCACGTCCTCGGCCACCTGCGGCCAGCCCTCGACCGTGAGCACCGTGAACATGGTGAACAGCGACCGCCCGAGGTCGCCGAAGTAGCGCGGGGCCACTTCGTGGAAGAGCTGCTCGCCGATCACGGACGCCGTGTAGAGCGACAGCAGCAGGAGGACCACGGCGGAGGCCAGCCCCGGCAGCGCCGCGAACAGCGCCGAGACGACCCGCCGCATGCCCGGCACCACGGAGATCAGCCGCAGGACCCGCAGGAACCGGAAGAGCCGCAGGATCGACACCGACTCCGAGGCCGGCACGAGGGCCATCCCGACGATGACCAGGTCGAACCAGTTCCACGGGTCACGGAAGAACGCCTTTCCGTGTACGGCGATCCGCAGGATGATCTCGACGACGAAAACGGCGAGGATGGCCCGGTCGATCACGAGGAAGACCGTGGCGTGTCGGTCGGCCAGCTCGTGCGACGTCTCCAGCCCGAGCGCGAGCCCGTTCAGCGCGATGACGGCGATGACCGCACGTTGGAAGACCGGAGAGTCGACGAAGACACGGAGCCGCTCGCGCTGGAAGGGCAATCCCACACTCCAAGATCAGACAGCGTGAACGCCCGAAATCCTACAGTTTGCTCCTGACCGCCGTTCCCGAGGAACGTCGGCAGCGCGATCCGCACTGCTTTGATCGACTTTGTGCGGTGCCGCGCTCCGGACGCCGGGGGCGCTACCGTCGGAGAGCCGTCGAGGGAAAGGTGCCCATGAAGCCCGCAGACCCGTCCGTCCCGCCCGTCCGCCGTCTCGGTCTCGCGGACCTGCCGCACTGCCTCGACCTGGCGCACGACCGCTCCTGGCCGCGGGAGGAGCGCAAGTGGCGGCTCCTGCTGGAGAACGGCGAGGGCTTCGGCGTCGACGCCCCGGACGGCCGCGGGCTGGCGGGGACGGTCGTCCTCACCCGGTACGGCACGACGGCCGCCGCCGTCGGCATGATGCTGGTGGCCTCCCGCTATGGCGGGCGAGGGCTGGGACGCCGTCTGCTGGAGCACGTCCTCGCGGAGGCCGGCGACGCGACCCTGTTCCTGTGCGCGACGGAGTATGGCCGGCCCCTGTACGAGAAGCTGGGCTTCGAGACGGTCGGCGTGGTCGAGGCCCGGGTCGGCCGCTTCGACGCCGGCGACGGCCCGTACGGCGAGGCGGGTGCCGGCCGGAACGCCACGCGGCTCGCCGAGCCCGAGCGGGACCTGGCCGCGCTGTGCGCCCTCGACATCGAGGTCTTCGGGGCCGGCCGATCGCGCCTGCTGGCCCGCCTGTTCACCTTCGCCGAGCAGGTCAGGGTCGTCGAGCGGGACGGCGAGATCACCGGCTACGGGGCGGCCTGGCGGAGCGGCGACCGGCTGTTCGTCGGGCCGGTCGTCGCGGAGGACGACGCGACCGTGCGGGCCCTCGTCACCGGCCTGGCCCGGGGGTCGGACGCGCGGATCAGGATCGACCTCCACCGCCGCCACGAGGAGCTGACCTCGTGGTTCGCCGGACGTGGGCTGGCGCGGTCCTCCACGACGTCCTTCATGGTCCACGGCGGCAGGCCGCTCCCCGGCGACCGGTCCCGTCTCGTCGCCTCGTTCATGTCGGCGCTCGGTTGACGACCCGGCCGCTCGTCCAGACCTAGACGATGGGCGGACGGCCGAGGCGGAGCATGCGCCAGGCGGTGCGCCAGGCCATGGGACGGCGCTCGCCCGCCGGCTCGCGCAGCCCCTCGAAGAAGCCGCGGAACCACGCCTTGATCGCGGGCATCGAACGTTCGCGTACGAGCGTGAGCACGACCCAGTTGAGCAGGTAGAACATCGCGAGCGGCCACGGCAGGTTGCGCCGGGCCAGCCAGACCCGGTTGCGGGCGTTCAGCCGGTAGAAGTCCGTGTGCCGCGACGGCAGCACCAGCGGGTGGTACATGACCGGCTCGGCGTCATACTCGATGCGGTAGCCCTCGC
Source organism: Microbispora hainanensis (assembly GCF_006874475.1). Classification (GTDB taxonomy): domain Bacteria; phylum Actinomycetota; class Actinomycetes; order Streptosporangiales; family Streptosporangiaceae; genus Microbispora; species Microbispora hainanensis. The sequence continues at coordinate 24,993 of NZ_VIRM01000040.1, read as the reverse complement.
CCAGCAGGCGCCAGGCGAGGTCGGTCTCCTCGTGGGCGTAGAAGAACTTCTCCGGCAATCCGCCGACCTGGAGGAACGCCGACTTGCGGATCGCGCAGGCACCGCCGAGGAAGGTCGTCACCGGCGACGACCGCTCGGGGTCGCCGGCTCGCAGGCGGGGCACGTGCCGCCGCTGCACCGAGCCGCCCTCGGGGTCCATCACCCGGAAGCTGATCACGGCGAGGTCGGGCTCGTGCGTGAACCGCTCGCGGACGTGCGCGGCGACCTTGGAGTTGGCATACCAGCCGTCGTCGTCCAGGAACAGGACGATGTCACCCGAGCACTCCTGAACGCCGCGGTTGCGCCCCTCGGGGATGCCCGCGTTGCGCTCCAGCCGTACGGTCTTGATCGTCGCGGCGGTGCCGGGCAGCGGCCGGGCGGTCAGCTCCGGGACGTCCGCGCCGTTCCCGACGATGACCACCTCGATGTCGCCGTCGATCTGGGTGAGCGCGGACTCCACCGCCCGGTCGAGCTCGGCGATCCTGTTGCCCATGGTGAGGATGACACAGGAGATTTTCACCGCGTCACTGCCTCGATGTGGGGCGCACTACACACGACTTCATGATCACCGAGTCTGTATGGCCGGGCAATCCGGAATCTGCCTGGTTTACCTTCGGACAAGGGTATCGGAACTGACACCAAACCCCTACCCAACCGTGAATGTACGCGGGACCCGGCACGCTCATGAGAGCCGCCGGGAGGCGAGGATGCTGACCAGGTGCAGCACGAGCTGGACGGCCGCGATGACCACGCAGGCGACCACGAGGATGCGGGTGGCGGAGAACCAGTTGTCGAGCACCGCCGCGACCACGACGATCAGCGACAGCTCGACGGCCTGGATCACCCGGTGGAACCGCAGCGCCGCCGCGGCCCTGCGGGCCAGCGCGAGGCGCGGTGAGACGAACTGCTGCGCCGCCGCCTCGGTGGTCGCCACCAGGCCCGACCGGGCACGGGCGACGTCGACCAGGTCGGTCTCCGACTTGATCAGGATCGCGCCGAGCGCCGCCGCCACGCCCATCACCGTGTACCAGTCGGGCAGGGTCTCCGAGGCCCGGAACCCCAGCCCGATCAGCAGGGCCGCCTCGGCGAAGTAGTGCCCGACCCGGTCGAGGTAGACCCCGGTGATGGAGGTCCGGCCGGTCCAGCGGGCCAGCTCCCCGTCGGAGCAGTCGAGCAGCAGGTAGACCTGGATGAGCAGGGCCGCGCCCAGCGCCGCCCAGAAGCCCGGGAGGGCGAGCACGGCGCCCGACGCCACCCCGCACAGGATCATCAGGCCGGTGACCTGGTTCGGCGAGATGGGGGTCTTGGCCAGCAGCCAGGTGGCGTAGATGGACAGGCGCCGCATGTACAGCAGGCCGGCCCAGTGCTCGCCGCTGCGGCGGTCCATGGTGGTCTGCGGCTGGGCGACCGCGCGAAGCTCAGCGACCGACGGCGCGGACATAGTCCTCAACTCTCCCCCGGACCTCGTGCTCCGACAGCCGGAGGTGCTCAAGGATGGTGTAGCGGCCGGGCCGGGTGCTGGGAGCCAGCATCACCGCGGCCGTGAACTGGTCGATCGTCAGGCCCACGTCGCCGGGGGCGACGGGCAGGCCGTGCCGCCTGAGGCAGCCGGTCACCTGGCCGAGCCGGTGCGCGTCCTGGCGGAGGAAGTAGCAGAACGCCGCGCCGATGCCGGCCAGCTCGCCGTGGTTGGAGGTGCCGGGGAATAGCTGGTCCACAGCATGAAGGATCTCATGATCGCCACCACTCGCCGGACGGCTTGACCCCGCGATGACCATCGACATCCCCGACAGGATCAGCGCCTCGGCGAGCACGGTCAGGAACGCGTCTGACTCGATCGAGTCCGGCCGGCCGAGCACGGCCTCGGCGGCGGTGCGCGACATGGAGATCGCCAGCCCGTCGATGGGCTCGCCCCGCTCGGTGTTGCCGAGCTGCCAGTCCTCGATGGCCGACAGGTTGCTGAGCACGTCGCCGATGCCGGACCGGACGAGCGGGGGCGGAGCGTCGTGGACGAACTCGAGGTCCACCATGATCGCCAGCGGCATCGGGACGCCGAACGAGCCCTTGCCGCCCTCGTGCACGAGCGAGGCCACCGGCGAGCAGATGCCGTCGTGCGACAGGTTGGTCGCGACGGCGACCATGGGGATGCCGGCGAGCGACGCGGCGTACTTGGTGGCGTCGATCGTCCTGCCGCCGCCGACGCCGATCACCGCCTCGTAGTTGCCCTTGCGCAGGTCCGCGCCGAGGGAGACGGCGGCGTCCACGGTGCCGTCCGCCACCCGGAGCACCTTGGCCTCACCCAGCGAAGGCGCGATGACCTCCGCGATGCGATCGCCCTGCCCGACGCCGACCGCGACCGCGACCCGGCCGGAGGTGGCCACCCTGCTGTCGGCGAGCAGGGTGCCGAGCTGCGCGATCGCGCCCCGCCGCACCTCCATGGTGAGAGGCGCGGGGAGCATCCTTGCCAGAATCGGCATGCGAACTCCTCAGAAGACCGCGGAAATCAGTAACGGCACGCGATCTCACGGGCCTTCGCGAGGTCGTCGTGGTTGTCCACCTCGACCCACTCGACCTTGCCGATCGGCGCGACGGCGATCTTCTCGCCGCGCTCGACCATCTCCTGATAGCCGTCCTCGTAGTAGAGCTGCGGGTCGCGCTCGAACGTGGCCTTGAGCGCGTCGGCGAGCCGCTCGGCCGCGCCCGGCCGGATCAGCGTGGCGCCGATGTACTCGCCGTACGCGTCGGCCGGGTCCATGAGCTTGGTGATCCGCTTCAGCCGGCCGTCCTCCAGGGTGACCTTCATCTCCTCGTCCGCCAGCGACTTCACGTCGTCGACGGCGAGCAGGATGTCGGAGGTGTTCTCGGCGGCCAGCAGGGTCCGCTCCACCGACACCGGGTGGACGGTGTCGCCGTTGACCAGCAACGCGCCCTGGGAGAAGTAGTCGCGGGCGCACCACAGCGAGTAGGCGTTGTTCCACTCCTCGGCCTTGTCATTGTGGACAAGCGTGAGCTTCACCCCGTGGCGCCGCTCCAGGTCGGCCTGCCGTTCCCGTACGGCCTGGGCCTGGTAGCCGACGATCACCACGACCTCGCGGAGGTCCACGGCCGCCAGGTTACGCAGAGCGATGTCGAGGATCGTGGTCTCACCGTCGACCGGCACCAGCGCCTTCGGCAGCGTGTCGGTGTACGGCCGCAGGCGACGTCCGGCCCCGGCGGCCAGCACCATTCCGAGCAATTTCCCGCACTCCTTGAGGTCGAGCGTCAGACAGTAACCCCAAAGGTTAGTTGGCTCGGCACCCCGATTGGGTAATCCACCGTTGGTCTGACGTTAATCCTGGGCCGCCGGTTCCACCGCCTCGTCCGGCGTGCGGGGGGCGGCGAGCCAGCAGGTCATGCTCTCCCAGGCGAACAGGCACCACAGGTAGAGCGCCAGCAGGACGAACACGACGGGCACCACGCCGAGCAGGCCGCCCAGGGCGACGACCAGCATCCGGCCGTCCCAGCCGAGTCCGGCGGTCGCCAGCCACGGCGGCGGATACACGTGCTGGCGCAGCCGATAGACCGTGTCGTAGTGGTGGAATGCCAGCGCGCCGAGCAGCGCGACGATGAGCACCGGCGGCACGGAGCGGGCGAACCCGGCCGAGGCGATGAAGCCATACTCGGTCAGCCGCAGGATCGGGGGCGCCAGCCAGTCGAGCCGCCCGTCGTGCCGGTGGGCGCTGCCCGCCCCGGCCAGCAGCAGGGCCACCGCCGGGGCGAAGACCGCGAAGTCGTCGGCCCCGGCGATGCCGAGCACCAGCAGCACGGCGGTCACGAAGGCCCCCGCGATCGCGGGCGGCAGCGGCGGGAGCTGCCCGGCCACGAGCAGCCCCATCGCCTTCGACAGCGGGCCGTCGTCGCGGTTGGCCACAACGACGCTGCGCGGCACCGGCGTCATGTGCACGGAGATCGCGCCCCGAGCCTTCCCACCGGCCTCCCGGGGACGACGACTCATGCGAAGGACCTCGCCATCCGCCCGGCGGCCGTGTAGGCCAGGGCCACCGCGCCCCAGCCCAGCAGCGCGAGGAACGTCACCCGCGCGTCGAACAGCGCGGCCGTCACCGAGATCAGCGCCATGCGCTCCCCAATCGGCAGGACGATCATCTTCTTCGCCCAGTAGGCCACGCCCCGCGCACCGCTCAGCGCGTCGAGCCGCCGCGACAGCGCCAGCACCGATCCCGTGCCCTTCGCGGCGGCGGCAGCGGGCGCCTCGTCCCAGGGCACGGCCATCGGACGCGGAGCCGCCGCCCGCAGGCCGGCCGCCCTGGCCCGGTCGGCCACCGCTCCCGCGTAGGAGAAGTCGACCATGTGGCGGACCGTCTGGAGGATCATCGCGCCCACCGCCAGGGCCCAGATCTCCCACGGCTCCCGGGAGCCCGCCACATATCCGGCCGCCAGGCCGACGTACACCAGGTATTCCTTGAGCCGGTCGCAGATCGCGTCGAGCCAGCTCCCGAGCGGGGAGAAACGGCGTGTGTATCGGGCGAGCTGCCCGTCCAGGCAGTCGAGCACGAACGACAGATAGAGCGCGACGGCGCCGACCACGAGCCCCGCCCGGCCGCCGTCCGAGAACCAGATCGCGGCGATGGCGGCGAAGGCGACCGAGATGCCGGTGACCGTGTTCGGAGTCAGGCCGAGACGGGCGGCCGGGCGGATGAGGTGGCGCGACCACGAGCTGACGCAGAAGGTGGTGAAGAAGCCGTCGCCGCTCTTCACCGCGGCGTCGAGCCGGGCCTGCGCCTCGTCGACGTCGGCCAGCTCGCGCACCGCGCGCTCGGCGGCCGGGCGCGTGCCGGCCCGCCCGCAGTGCAGGGTGTTCAGCGTGACGGCGTGCACCTGCACGCCCGCCCGCACCAGGCCCGTGAGCAGCAGCTCGGGCACCTCGCCGTCGCCGACCCGCCCGAGGTGGCGGCGCTGGGCCAGGTCGGCCAGGTCCTCGGCGATGTCGGCCAGCCCGGCCAGGTGGGCCTCCCCGACCTGGAGGACGCCGCGGAAGGTGCCGTTGGCCCATTCGACCTCGTGGAAGGACGTGCCCGCCGACACGACGCGGCCCCACTCCGTCCGTACGGGCGGACGCAGCGGGGCCGGGTCGCCACTGGCGACGAGCGCGCCGGTCGGGCGCGCGGGATGTTCGAGCAGCAGCGACAGCGCCTCGGTGTGCGCGACCACGTCGGCCGCCAGCACGGCGACGGGGGAGCTCGAGGCGCGGGCGGTCTTGGCCACGATCCGCAGGTCCTCGGCGAGCCCGTCGCTGACGCAGATCTGGTGGCGCGGGCCGCCCTCCGCACTCTTCTCCCACTCCCCCACCTGGGCGTCCTGGCTCCGGACCACGACCAGCACCTCGCGGACCGGCAGGGTGAGGAGCTGGGCGGTGAGCCGCTCCAGGAGGCTGCCCTCGGATCGGGCGCCGTCCGACCAGGGCAGCCCGGCGGCCGGCGAGGTCGCGAGGACGACCGCCACCGTCTCTGTGTCCCGTGACGTACCGGGCTTGCTCGGATCCGCCCCCATATGGAAACCCGTTTCACGTTGACCGCACGTGCTCACCTCGCAAAGTAACCGAGTGATCACAAGGTGGCAATCACCTTCTCCGGCTTCCGGCACGGGTATGGTCTCCTCCGGGGAGGACAACATGATCGCCGAATCGCGTCTGCGCAGGGTGGGGGTGGTGCTGGCCGGCGGCGTCGGTCAGCGCGTGGGCCTCAACACCCCGAAACAGCTTCTCAAGATCGCCGGGAAGACGATCCTGGAGCACACCCTCGACGTGTTCGACGGCCACCCGGAGATCGACGAGGTCGTCGTCCTGATGGCTCCCGGCTTCGTCTCCGAGGCCGAGGAGCTCGTCAGGAGGAACGGCTACACCAAGGTCGGCCGGGTGCTCGAAGGCGGCGCGAGCCGCACCGAGACGACCTGGCGGGCGCTGTGCGCGCTGGGCGAGCAGGAGTGCGACGTGCTGCTGCACGACGCCGTACGGCCGCTGATCGAGCCCCGCATCATCAGCGAGTGCGTGGCCGCGCTCGAACGCTACGAGGCGGTCGAGGTGGCGATCCCCTCCTCCGACACGATCGTGGTGGCCGTCCCCGGCCCGCGGGGCGACATCATCCGCGACATCCCCGACCGCTCCCGGCTGCGCCGGGGGCAGACCCCGCAGTGCTTCCGCCTGTCGGTGATCAGGGCGGCGTACGAGCGGGCCCTGGCCGACCCCGAGTTCCCCTCGCTGCCCACGACGGACGACTGCGGCGTCGTGCTGCGTTACCTGCCCGACGTGCCGATCTACATCGTGCCCGGCAGCGAGCACAACATGAAGGTCACCCATCCGGTCGACGTCTTCATCGCCGACAAGCTCTTCCAGCTCGCCGAGAACACCGCGCCCGCGCTGGACGAGGAGGCCTACCGGGCCGGGCTGGAAGGCCGCACGCTCGTGGTCTTCGGCGGCAGCTACGGCATCGGCGCGGACATCGTCGCGCTGGCCAAGGGCTACGGCGCGAGCGTCCACTCGTTCTCCCGCAGCCAGAACGGCGTGCGCGTCGAGGACGTCGCCGCGGTGGAGGACGCGCTCGCCCGCGTGTACGCCGAGACCGGCCGGATCGACTACGTCGTCAACACGGCGGGCGTGCTGCACATGGGCAAGCTCGGCGAGTCCGGGCAGCACACGATCGAGGAGACCATCGGGATCAACTACCTCGGACCGGTCAACATCGCCCGCGCCTCGGTGAAATACCTGATGGAGACCCGAGGTCACCTGCTGCTCTACACCTCCTCGTCCTACACCCGCGGCCGGGCCGACTACAGCCTCTACTCCTCGACGAAGGCCGCCGTCGTCAACCTCACCCAGGCACTCGCCGACGAGTGGGCCTGCCAGGGTGTCCGCGTCAACTGCGTCAACCCCGAGCGCACCGCCACCCCCATGCGGCTGCGCGCGTTCGGCGACGAACCCGCCGGAACGCTTCTCTCCCCCGCCGCCGTCGCCCGCACCAGCATCGACGTGCTGCTGTCCCGCCTCACGGGACAGGTCGTGGACGTACGGCTCAACCGATGACCGCAACCATCTACGGAGGGACGGGCGCCCGCCCATGGGGGGAAACAACAAGGGGCGCAGGGCCCCGCACGCACTGGTCAGGCTGGCCCGGCGACCGGCGCTGAGAGGCCTGGCCGGTGGGCGCAGGGGCGCGTTCACCGCGCTCACGCTCGCGTCCTACCCGGCCCTGCTCGCGGCCGCCGTGTGGCCGCTGCCGGCGACCTTCGCTGTGCTCGTGCCGCTGTCGTACGCCGCGGAGATCGCGCTGCCGGGCCGGGCGGCGGGGATGCTGAGCCGGGCCCATCTCGGGGCCACGGTCCGCTTCCTGTCGCGTGAGACGGCCGTCGTCGTGCTGCTGGCGCGGCTGGCCCCGGGGCGTCCGTGGTGGTTCGCGGCGTTCGCCGCCGGGCTGTTCCTGTTCCACGGCCTGCGGGCGGTGCAGACGTGGCTCGCCGAGCACGTCGACCGGCGGCACCACCAGATGCCGGTGGTGACCCGCAACATCGACCTGCCCGCGCTGCGGGTCCCGCCCGCGCCACCGCGCGTGCTGCTCACCTGCCGGGGCGCCAAGCTGCTCTACCTCGACGCGCTCGCGGCCGTGCCGGCCGCGGCCGGGGCGGCGACGGGCCTGGGCTGGACGGGCGCGGCGGGCGCCGCCGCGGCCCTGGCGCTGGAGGTCGTCGCGGTGGCCCTGCTGCTGGCGCACGCGCGGCGGGCCAGGCATCTGGGCGACCGGCGCCGGGTGCTCGCGGCCGTGGACGAGTGGGTCGCCGCCTACCGGCCCGAGGTCGTCATGTACTTCTCCGGGCCGGTCACGGCGGCCTACCAGGCCACGATGTGGCTCGGGACGCTGGAGCGCATCAGCCCGAGGACGCTCGTGGTGCTGCGCGAGCGGGCCCAGGTCACGGCCATCGGATCGACGACGCTGCCGGTGGTGTGCGTCCCCTCCTCCGTCGACCTCATGAACTTCCGCTCGCTCGACGGCGTGCGGGTCGCGCTGTTCCCCGCCAACGTCGGCAACAACATCCACATGCTCCGGGTGCCGGGCGTGCGGAGCGTGTTCATCGGCCACGGCGACAGCGACAAGGAGGCGTCCTTCAACCCGTACACCAAGGTGTACGACGAGGTCTGGGTGGCCGGGCCGGCCGGGCGCGACCGCTACCTGCGCGCCCAGGTGGGCGTGCGCGACGAGGCCATCGAGGAGGTCGGCCGCCCCCAGCTCGCCGGGGTGCGGCGCACCAGCCCGTACGCCGAGGGGGCGGCGCCGCACCGGACCGTCCTGTACGCGCCCACGTGGGAGGGATGGAGCGACGACCTGTTCCACAGCTCGCTCGTCGCCATGGGCCCCGCGATCGTGCGCGCCCTGCTCGCCGAGCCGGTGCGGGTGATCTACAAGCCCCACCCGCTGACCGGCCACCGCTCGCAGGCCGCCCGTACGGCGCACCGGAAGATCATCAATCTGCTGTCCGAGAGCACCGGCATGCCGCACCTCGTCGTGACCGGCCGTGAGCCGTCGCTGTACGAGTGCTTCAACGAGGCCGACGTGCTGATCTCGGACATCTCCAGTGTGGTGTCGGACTTCGTGGCCAGCGGCAAGCCGTACGTCGTGGCCAACGTGGCGGGTCTGCCGGAGGACCGGTTCCGGGAGCGCTACGCGGCCGCCGGGGCGGCCTACCTGCTCGGGCCCGACCTGGCGGAGCTTCCCGGCGTCCTGCGCCGCATCGACGTGGCCGGAGAGGACGACATGGCCGCCGCCCGGCGGGCGCTGCGCGCCTACCTGCTCGGCGCCGACCAGCGGGACCCGCTGGCCCGCTTCGAGGAGGCCGTACGGCGTGCCGCCGCCCGCGCCGGGACCCGCGCCCGCTCCCTCGGCCTGAGCGCCCTCGATCCTGTCGTACACGAGTGAGATACTGACCGCGTCAACTCAGCGTATCGACGCGGACACGAAGGGACACCCGCCCATGGTCGCGATCTCACGCAAATCCCATGGTCCCGCTCTGGCACCCGTACCCGAGCGGCCACTGCCCGGCACTCCCCGTGAGCTGTTCGATTCGCTGCCCCCACTTCCGGGTCTGCGGACCGAGATCATCGACGGGAGATTGATAGTGAGCCCTGTGGGCACCCCCGAGCACGCCCGAGCGGCCATGCGTCTGTTCCGCGCGTTCATCCCCCTCATGGACGAGCGAGGGTGGGAGGGCTTCAGCGGCAACGTGGACGTGTGCATCGACGGCAGCCGGGATCCGGTAGAGCCAGACTTCGTCATCGCACCGTTCGACTGTCCGCGTTGGGGAAACCGGGAGTTGTTCTCTTCCGGACTTCTGCTGGTGGCCGAGGTGGTCTCGAAGGGGAGCGCGGAGGACGACCGCGGCAAGAAGCCGGTGATCTACGCCGGGGGCGATGTCCCGGTGATGCTCCTCGTGGACCCGCTGACGAGGCCGGCGTCGGTCACGGTCTACAGCGACCCCAAGGAAGGCCGATATCAGGTGACCTCGACGGTGCCGTTCGGGCGGGAGATCCTCGTCCCCCACCCGATCGGCTTCACGCTCGACACCTCAGTCTTCGAAGAGGTCCTCTAGCCTCGCCCGCTCCGGCTTCGGGCGGGGCTTGCTGAGCTTCGGGGGGCTGGTCAAAAAGCCCGTCCCCCACGACACGTGCATGGTGGCGTACACGACCGGCAGGCGGACGAGCGCGGCGCCGGGCAGCCCGCGGCCGGTGAGGACCGAGCCCGCCAGGATCGCCAGGAGATAGCCCCCCGGGATGATCAGGCCGGGCAGGAAGAAGGGCGAGACCACCAGGCCCAGCGCCATCGCCGCCACGGCGGCCGGCGGGGCGAGGTAACGCAGGTTGATCGTGCCCTGGTGCGTGCGAGAGACGACCCGCCGCCAGCGGCCGTAATGGAAGTACTGCTTGGCCAGGGCGCGCACGTTGGGCCGGGGACGGTAGGTGACGCGCATCCTCGGCTGGAACCACACCAGCCCGCCGGTCTCCCGGATGCGGTGGTTCATCTCCCAGTCCTGCGCGCGCAGGAAGTGCTCGTCGTAGCCGCCCACCCGGTCGAGGGCGCTGCGGCGGAACACGCCGAGGTAGACGGTGTCGGCCGGGCCGGCCTCCCCGCCCGTGTGGAACCGCGCGTTGCCCACGCCGATCTTCGAGGTCATGGCGCAGGCCACCGCCTGCTCGAACGGCGTGATCCCCTCGGCGGCCATGATGCCGCCGACGTTGTCGGCGCCGGTCTGCTCCAGCGTCTCCACGGCCGTACGAAGGTAGTCGCGGGGCAGGATCGCGTGTCCGTCGACCCGCGCGACGATGGGGTTGCGGGACGCCGCGATGGCGGCGTTCAGCGCGTTTGGGGTGCGGCCGGTGGGGTTCGGCACGACGACGACGCGGCGGTCCTCGGCCGCGATGGCGTCGGCGACCTCCTGCGTGCGGTCGTGGGAGGGCCCCACGCTGATGACGACCTCAAGAGGGCCCTCGTAGTCCTGTTCGAGGACCTGCCGTACGGCGTCGCGCAGGTGCCGTTCCTCGTTGAGCACCGGCATGATCACCGAAACCGGCGGCCAGGGCCGCGCGCGATTCTGGCTCGACTGTCGCGAGTCGGGAAAGGGCTTCATGGCGGCGCTCACGCTACTGTACGGAGGGGTGGAGACGGCAACCGGAGGACGGGAATGCCCGGCGACCATGAGGAGGACTCCGGCGTCCGCGTAGGGGGCGACGGGTACGGCGGGGTTAGGCTGACGGCGCAACGCGCCCGCCGGCGGAGGACGAGCCTCCGTTCCCTGGTCATTTCGGGCTCGCTGTCCGGAGTCGTGCTGATCGGCTCGGGCGTCGCGTGGCTCGCGCCGAACTACGCGCTCAACCGGATCCGCTCGGTGGACGCCGGAACGAGCGAGACCGAATCCACGGGCGCGATGAACATCCTGCTGGTGGGTGTGGACAAGCGCGACAACCTGACCAGGCGCCAGCAGAACCAGCTCCACCTCGGCCGCGACGTCGGGCAGCGCACCGACACGATGATGGTGATCCACCTGTCGGAGGACCACCGCAGGGTGACCGTGGTCAGCCTGCCGAGGGACACCTGGACGACGATCCCCGGCAAGGGCGAGCACAAGATCAACTCGGCGTACCAGTTCGGCGGCGCGAAGCTGGCGGTGAAGACGGTGGAGCAGGCGACGGGCCTGCGCGTCAACCACTACATCGAGGTCAACGTGCTCGGGTTCATCGACGTGGTGGAGTCGCTCGGCGGCGTCACCGTCTGCACGCCGGTGGCCATCGACGACCCGAAGACCAAACTGAACCTGCAGCCGGGGACGTACACGCTGGACGGCGTCAACGCGCTCGCGTACGCCCGCACGAGGGCCACGGCGCGCTCCGACCTCGACCGCATCGACCGGCAGCAGCAGGTCATCTCCGCGCTGCTCGGCAAGGCGCTCAGCGGCGGCACGCTGGCCAACCCCGCCAGGCTCGCCGGGTTCCTCGACTCCACGTTCAAGACGCTCACTGTCGACGCGGCCCTGCAGAAGAACCTGCTCGGCATGGTGAACCAGTTCAGGACCGTCTCGACCGACGACGTGTCGTTCGCGACCGTGCCGCTGGCCGATGTGAACTACCACACGCCCACGGGAGAGTCCGCGGTGCTGTGGGACAAGACGGCGGCCCGCGACCTGTTCCGGCGGATCGACGCCGACCAGCCCCTCGTCAAGCCCTCGGCGTCTCCTTCCGGCAGCCCTGCCGCGTCCGCGAGCGCCGTGGCCTCCCCCGCGTCCTCCCCTTCTGCCTCTCCGACGGCGCTCACGATCCCGCCGGGCCGCATCTCGGTCAAGGTGCTCAACGGCACGCTCATCACCGGTCTCGGCGCGACCACGAAGGCCGGCCTCGTCGAGGCCGGGTTCATGGTGCCGTCGCCTCCCGGCGACACGACCCGCCGCGACTTCGCCACCACGGTCATCCGCTATCCGCCCGGCCGCGAGGACTCGGCCCGTACGGTGGCCGCCGCCATCCCGGGTGCCGAGCTGCGCGAGCAACCCGACGTGGCCGGCATCGAGGTGGTGGTGGGCCAGAAGAACCACGACGTGAAGAAGGTGAAGGTCGCCGCGCCGGAAGGCGCCGCCGCGTCCGCGTCGCCCGCGCCGCAGGCGACCCCCTCCGCCCGCACCGCCACGCAGAACATCTGCAAGAAGTAACCGCCCCGGCCGCCACTCACGTCGGCCCGGCAGAACCGTCACACCCCCTCGACGCCGTTCCGACGCACAGGCCGGCCGCTGAGGGCCAACTGAGAAAGCGCCGGCTTTTGCCGCTCTCTCAGTTGGCGTCAATGACGGGCCACGGACTCGTCGCCATTGCGCTCGCGCCACAGGGCCAGGTGCCGGTCGGCGGCCTCCCTGGCCATGGCGGCGGAGACGGCCGAGACCGGTTCGCGGCGCCAATCGTCCAGCCGCCGCGCCATCCGGGCGACGAACCGCTCACCGGGGCGGGTGAGGGCGCCGCTGGTGAGGAGCGTGCCCGACACGGCGCGGGCCGCGTCGCGCCACCGGGCGAACTCGGCGCCGGCGCGGACCGCGTCCTGACCTCTCTCGTGGTGCCGCTGCCGGCGCCAGAAGCCCGCCACGCCGAGGAAGGCGTACGCGCCCTGGAGCAGGCCGCCGATCGGCCGGGGGTCGTCCCGCCAGGGCGCGTAGTAGCGGGCGCCGTCGTCCGGCAGGGTGAGCTGGACGATGTCCAGCAGTGCTGACAGCTTGGCGTGCTGGGTCTCGTGGGCGAGCGTGACCGCCAGCGTGTGCGGGTCCGGCGGGGCGGACAGCGCGATAGAGCCGAAGGTCTCCCGCGAGGTCGCGCTGGACAGGCCCTGCTCGGGCGGGGTGAGCGGGGTGAAGACGGTGATCGCCGTGGCGACCTCGTCGGCCACGCCGGGATGGTTGCGCGCCAGCAGGCCCCATGCCTCCTGGAGCACTTCCTGCCACCGCTCCGTCTCCGACTCGCTCAGGCGGCCGCGCAGGTTGCCCAAGCCGGGCATCCGATGCGGGTCGAGGTCGTCGACGAGCACCCGGAACCGCCGCCCGTCCGCCTCGGCCGACAGCGACCGCAGCCCCGCCCACCCGGGGGCGGCTCCCCCGATCCGTACGGCGATGCCCTCCACGCTCACCTCGGCGCCGTCGGGAGCGGAGTGGACCGTGGCGACGGCATCCCGTGCCGCGCTCGCGCCGGGCAGCGTGACCTGGCCCAGCGAGGGGATGGTGACCACCCCACCGGCCACCGGCACGTCGACCTCGCAGACCACGCCTGCCCGGACGACTGCCGCGGCGGCGACGGAGGCCAGTTGCTCGACACCCTCGCCGGTGCCGACGGCGTGCCGCGCCCACGCCCCCACCGAAGGGTGCCGGAGCACCGCGGCCACCGCCTCCGGATGCTCCGCCTGGACGGCCGCCAGCAGATCGTAGGCGCGCCGGGCGGCGGCCCACCGCGTGTGTCCGGCCCGCCGCGCGGCCTCCAGAACGCCCCGGACGAGCAGCAGGTGCTTGCTGTACTGGGCCGCGACCAGGCGGCCGACCCCGGATGCGCCCCCCGCGCCCGCGGCGAGCTCGTCGAACGCGTCGGCCGGGATCCGGTGCTCTGTCAGCTGCGGTGAGGTCATCCGGGTTCCTTGAATCGGAGTTCCTTGGGACGGGCCGGGAACCCTGCCTGGACGACGCCACCCGGCAGATGGGCGCCCGACAATCGGGACAACGGACCGAGGGGTTGTGGAAGCCTGCGCCGTGCCGATGACGGTGAGCGTCCGCTCATCCGCCGGCAGCGCTCCACGTCGAGAGTCGACGGCCAGTCGGCCACCGCGGATCAGCCTCCACGCTGGGGCTCCTCAGGGTGCCCAGCATAGTGAGATCACGCCGTCTGCCGGAGCATTTCCCTTGCCTGCTTGAGGAGGTCGGGCGGCAGCCGGTCGAGCACGCCGTTGACCACCTGGACGGCAGCCTTGGGCGTGCCCGCCCTGACCAGCGCCTCGGCCAGCGCCAGATGCGCCGCCATGTCGTTGGGCGCCCAGCTCAACGCGGCGGTGATGCGCTCGATCGCCTTCGCATGGTCCCCCTGCTCCAGCCACAACAGTCCGTCGGTTCGCAACACCCTGGCCACGCCGTCGAACCGCTGGCGTTCCGCGTAGAGTTCGGCCGCCTGCTCGCAGTGCCGTCGCGCGGTCTCGATCTCGCCGTTGGCGACCGCCACGTCGGCGAAGACCTCGGCCGCCTCGGCACGCACCCACGACTCGCCGAGGTCGGAGGCCCGCATCGCCTCGTCTGCGAGCCGCCGGGCCTGTTCCCACTTGCGTTCGGCCAGGGCGGTGCGGGCGGCCCGCAGGTATGCCTCAGGAGAGTCGGCGCGGGAGATCGGCCGGATGAGCCGGTCGTGAGCGAGCTCGTACCACCGGATGCCCCGCCGGTGCTCGGCTCGCAGGATGTGCCGGTCCTCCAGGGCCCTGGCGACCGCGTTGGGCATGCTCCGGGTCTGCTGCAGCCCCTCGTACACGACGTTGCGTGTGCCGTGCTCGGTGACGAACGTGTTGCGCAGCCAGAACCTGATCTCGCCGGCCGACATGGCGAACGTCTCGGCCACCTCGGCGACCGCCCGTTTGCAGAAGTCGTACAGGAACTCCTCCACGTCGGCGTACGCGCGGGCGTGCTGCTCGGTGATCTCGACGACGTCCGGGGGCAGGGACTCCCACAGCGCGGCGCAGACGACCTGGAGCTGCACGGGCTCGACGGTCTCCAGCGTGACCTCGGACACGTTGCCCGCCTCGTCGGCGATGACGGCGGTCCGCAGGTCGTCGACCAGCACCTCCGCGGCGGCCGGGGTGATCGTCCTGCCCGTGTCACGCAGCGGCCCCGCCACCGCCTCGCGGGCTGCCTCTGGAGTGAAGGGACGCAGATGGAAGCGGGCCCGCGAGCCCTGCCCGAACGGCCGCTCGTAGGGCAGGACGAGGAACAGGTACTCCTCCCGGAGGGACAGCAGCAGGTGAAGGCCGGTGTGCTCCTGCACGGCGGAGGTGAGCTGCTCCAGCAGCTCCGTCCGGTCGCGCTCTCCCGCCGGCCCGCCGTGGAACATCTCCTCCGCCTGGTCGAGCGCGGCGAGGATCGGCACCGGGTCACCGTACTCGTCGGTGCGCTCGGGCCGTCCGCGCAGGAACTCCGTCACGGTCAGGCCGGCGAGCGTACGCGGGTCCTGCTCAGGTGCCCAGCTGGACAGCAGCGCGGCCACGTACGGGTTGCCCGCGGACTCCGGCGGCCGGGTCCTGGGCAGGACCCTGGCGACCGGCAGCAGGTCGACCCGGGCGGGATCGAGCCGGGGCAGCACGCCGGCCTGCAACAGTGACGTCTTGCCCACGCCGGAGGCTCCGTACAGGACGGTGAGCCCCGCCGCCCCCCACAAGGTGGCGATCTCCCGCGCCTCCCGGTCGCGGCCGTGGAACAGGGCGCTCTCGTCCCGCCTGTACGGGCGCAGCCCGACATAGGGGCGGGCGGGGGTCGGGGCGGAGGATCCGGTCGCCGTCATGCCGTCCTCAATCTGTCGAGCAGTTCCTCGAAGAAGTCCTCTGTGCTGCCGATGTAGATGGAGATGTGCCAGCCGTCGAGGTAGCGCTCCAGGTACTCCTCCGCCTTCTGCGCGGCCCCGGCGACCGTCTCGCTCAGCTCCGGCAGGAGCTGGACGCTGACGTGGCGCCGTCTCCGGTTCTGCGGGATCGGCCGGATCAGGCCGTGGAAGAGCACCCGGAAGTTCCAGTCCTGCAGGCTGTAGCCCACGAACAGCAGCGGGCTGGCGGTCATCGCGGCGAGCACGGGGGTGGGTAACGGCTGGCGGACGCCGGAAGCCCGCGCGTCGACCATGTTGACCAGATACGTCAGGTAGTCGTCCTCGGTCAGCACGAGAGACGCGGGGTCGTCCCACTGACCGTGCAGGTGGTAGACCAGCGGCCGATCCTGCGTCGGTTCGAGCAGCGGGACCTCGTCCGCCTCGGTGTCCCACCACGTCGAGGTGCACGCCTCCGGCGACTTGCGTTCGGCCCGGCACCGCTGCAGCGCCTGGACCATGAAGTCGTCGTAATTGGTGGTGACGAATGTGGGGATGGGAAATTCCGCGAGCACCATGTGCGGATCGAGCCGGTTCTGAGTCCTACCGGCCCGATACTGCTTCAGGTAGGTGCAAACCTCGTGCTTGAGCTCAACCGGGTCCTGGCCCACGAGTGCGGCGTACTGCATCACGCGGGCCAGGTTGTCCGCGTCGGCGAACGGATATTTGTACTCGTGTGCGAAATGTCGGCTGAGTTCGGCGCCGGTAGGCAGCCTGCCGAAGCAGGAACCGGCGCCGAGAAGGGGCGTGCAATCACCTCTGCGGAGCTGCCTGATAAGCCGGTCCCAGTCCGCATCGTTCACACGTCATCCCGAAGGTCGCCGCATTGTTATCTGATGACTGGATTATGACCCACAGCGGCGGCGAGGTAACGGAGATCGGTTTGCGGGCGGCCCGGATTTGGCGTGCGGGCCTGCTCAGATAGCGGACTGGAAGCCGGCGTAGGGAACCGAGCCGTCCCCCTCGACCAGACGGCGCAGGGCCGGCGCGAGGACGTCGTCGCCCACCTGTCCGAGTTCGCCAAGGCTCAGGCCCGTGACATCGATAAGGTCGCCACCGTACTCACTGCCGGTTATGTCGCCCATGGCACTCCTTGTCCATCAAACTGACGGACCTCATCTTCCCACGCCCCACGCGAGGTGCCATCAGTCTGACGCCTTGACTCTTCAATACACGAGCCGTTGCGGCCTAAGCTTTGTCCAAACCACTGAGGCCCGATCTGGATGGCAGCGTGTCTGTTTCGCACTTTTCGGCGGACTCTGGTCGCATGCCCGCCATTTGGGGCAGAGTCCCGCAGCAGAACAAGAACTTCACCGGACGCCGGGACCTGCTCGACAGGCTGCGGAACGATCTCAAGTCCGAGACCACGGCAGCCGTGCTCCCCCACGCCCTGCACGGGCTGGGCGGCGTGGGCAAGACCCAGCTCGCCATGGAGTACGCCTACCGCTACCGGCGCGACTACGACCTCGTGTGGTGGATTCCCGCCGACCAGCCCATGCTCGTGAAGTCGTCGCTCGCGGGGCTCGCCAGAGAGCTGAACCTGCCGAACGCCGCCTCTTCCGGGGTCGAGGACGCGGCCGAAGCCGTGCTGGACGCGCTGCGCCGCGGCGAGCCGTACGACAGATGGCTGTTGATCTTCGACAACGCCGACGACCCCGAACACATCAACGACATCATCCCTCGCGGCCCCGGTCACGTGCTGATCACCTCGCGCAACCACAGCTGGCAGGGCGTCGTCGACACGGTCACCGTCGACGTCTTCGAGCGCGAGGAGAGCGTCGAGTTCCTCCGGCGCCGGGTGCCGAAGGGCATGACCGACGAGCAGGCGGACCGGTTGGCCGAGGCACTCGGCGACCTACCGCTGGCGCTCGAACAGGCCGGCGCGTTCCAGGTCGAGTCAGGCATGTCGGTCGACGAGTACCTGCGGCTGCTCCGGGAGCAGACCACGCGGTTACTCGGAGCCAACAAGCCCTCGGACTATCCCCTGTCCATGACCGCCGCGTGGGCGCTGTCCGTGGCGCAGCTCAAGAAGAAAATGCCCGAGGCGGTGGAACTGCTGCGCTGCTGCGCGTTCTTCGGGCCCGAACCCATTCCCCGTGACCTTTTCGAGCCGCTGCCCGAGCGCTTCTCCGCCGGGTCGCGAATGGCCGCCCTGCTCGACGACCCGATCCAGGTGAGCCGGGCCGTCCGGGAGCTCGGGCGCTACGCGCTCGTCCGCATGGACTCGGAGAGCCGCACCATCCAAGTCCACCGGCTGATCCAGGCGCTGCTGCGCGACGAACTCGACGACGCCGAGCGCGCCGCGTTCCGACGTGAGGTGCACCTGCTGCTGGCCTCCGCCGCCGCGCCGTACGAGCCGGACGACAACGTGTCCTGGCCTCGCTACGGCGGGCTGCTCGGCCATGTCACCCCCGCCGACATCGCGGGCAGCCGGGACCCCCACATCCGCGCCTTCGCGCTGGACATCGTCCGCTACCTCTATTCGTCGGGCGACTTCCTGTCGGCCCGGGCTCTGGTCGAGCGGTTCATCGATCGCTGGCGGGACGACAGCGGAGACGACGACCGGTACGTGCTGGCCGCCCACCGCCACCAGGCGATCGTCATCAGGGAACTGGGCGACATCCAGGAGTCGTTCGACCTGAACCGGCGGGTGCTGGCACGCATGCGGCAGGTCCTCGGCGACGACGACGAGGAGACGCTCCTCATCACCAACAGCCACGGGGCCGACCTGCGCTTCCGCGGCGACTTCGAGGCGGCGCTGGAACATGACAGGGAGTCGCTGCGCAGGCACGAGGCGGTCTTCGGTCCGTCTCACAGGCGAACGCTGCGCGTCATGAACAACCTGGCGCTCGACCACCTGCTGCTCGGCGACTACACGACGGCGCGAGAGCTGCAGTCCAGGACGTTCGCCATGCAACGGCAGCCGGGGTCGGGCTCCAGCAAGCAGAACGTGCTGTCCTCGTGGAACGGCCTGGCCCGCATCCTGCGGCTGAACGGTGAATATCAACAGGCCTGCGACATCGGTGAGGACGCCTACGACTACGGCGTGCAGGAGCTGGGCCGCGAGCACCCCTGGACGCTGCGCACCGCCAAGGACCTGTCGATCGCCAAACGCCGTGCCGGTCTCGCCGAGGAGGCGCTGGACCTGGCCCGGGTCACCTATGAGCTGCAGGAGCGCACCTTCGGTCTGGACCATCCCGACACCATGGCCGCGGCGCTGTGCCTGGCCAACGCGCAGCGCGCCTCGGGAGCGATCGGCGACGCGCTCACCCTGCTGCAGGACATGGCGGCCCGCTATCCGCGCATGTACGGCGACGACCACCCGTTCAAATACGGCTGCGAGACCAACCTCGCGCTGCTGCTTCGCGTGGACGGACAGGCGGACCAGGCCAGGGAGATCGACGCCCGGGCGCTGGACGGCTTCGACCGCCGGCTCACCCGGGACCACCACTTCTCGCTCACCTGCGCGATCAACCTCGCCAGCGACCTGGCGGAGCTGGGCGACCCCGAGGGTGCCAGGGATCTCGGCGAGAACACTCTGGAACGGCTGCGGGCCCTGCTCGGCGAGGATCACCCGCTGACCCTCGCGGGCGCGGCCAACCTCGTCTTGGACCTGAAGGCGCTTGGGGCCGTCGCCGAGGCGGAGGCACTCCTGGCGGACACGATCGACCGGTACTCGCGGGGGCTCGGCACCGACCACCCCGACGCCCTGGCGACGCAGGACGGTCGCCGCCTCGACTTCGACTTCGACCCGCCGGTCCTGTGACCCGGCGCCCCCCCCGCAGGCGGGAAGCGATTCGTCGGCGCGCGGGACGCGGCACCCGTGGGGGTTCCCCCGGCCTGGCCGCCCGGCCTCCGTCAGGGGGAGAGAAGACCGTGGCGGGGAAAGCCGGTGGGCGGGAGTGCCTCCGACGATCGAGTTGCTGCCGTCCGGGCCGAGTTCGCGCTGGATGATGGAGGGGAGGCTGTGAAGTCATCGGGCGAGGCGGCCGGGGGAGGTGCTACCGGGCCTGCGTCCCGATGGCGCCGCGGACCGCGTCGAGGAGCGTGGCGGCTCTCCGGTCCGGTACGCCTTCCCGGATGTGGTTCATGACGTAGCCGAAGGCCAGGCCGGTCGCCGGGTCGGCGAAGCCCAGCGATCCGCCGTAGCCGGGGAACCCGAAGGCGGTCGGGCTGTACCAGAAGGCGTCGGGCGTCGGCAGGCCGAACCCGGTGGCGATCCGGACGGGCACGCGCAGGACACGGTCCACACCGCTGACCTGCTCTGCGGTCGCCGCCGCCAGGGTGGCGGGTGAGAGGATGCGATGCCCGTCGACCTCCCCGATGAGCGCTGCGTAGAAGCGGGCCAGGGCGCGGGCGGTGCAGATGCCGTTGGTGGACGGCATCTCCGCGAGCTGCTCGGCCGGGTCGTCGTGGTTCAGCATCGGCGTGACGACCGTCATCGCCCGCATGGTCAGCGACGTGGGATCGGCATAGGCTCTCATCACCTCGCGCGCGGGCTCGGGAAGGGCCTCCAGGTCGATCCCGGCCAGTGCGTCGAGGTCGATCGGGGCGGTGACGATCCGGCTGACCCGGTGCCGCTCGGATTCCGGCAGCCCGATCCACAGGTCCAGGCCGAGCGGCGCGGCGATCTCCTCGGCGAGGAACGTGCCGAGACTGCGGCCGGTCACCCGGCGGACCACCTCGCCGACCAGCCAGCCGTACGTGTGGGCGTGGTAGCCGTGATCGGTGCCCGGCTCCCAGAACGGCCGCTGGGCGGCCAGCGCGGTCACCATCGGGTGCCAGGAGATCGCCTCCGCCCGACTGACCGGATGATCGAGCGCGGGCAGTCCGGCCTGGTGGGTGAGCAGCCAGCGGACCGGGATCCGGTCCTTTCCGCATGCCGCGAACTCCGGCCAGTAGTCGGCGACGGGCGCGTCGAGGTCCAGCTCGCCGCGCTCGGCCAGCAGGTGCGCACAGGCGGCGGTGACGCCCTTGGTGGTGGAGAACACGACCTGCAGGGTGTCTCGCTCCCAGGGGCGGCCGATCCCGGGGTCGGCGATCCCGCCCCACAGGTCGACGACCTTCCGGCCGTGCAGGTAGACGGCGACCGCGGCGCCCACGTCCTGCCCGCCGGCCAGATTGGCCGCGAACGCCTCACGTACCGCTTCGAATCCGGGTGCGGTCTCGCCGCCGATTCCGGGCATGCGTCATCGCCTTCGTTATGGGATTGATCGGGGGAAAGTGCTATCTCCGCCAGTGCCCGATGAGCCAGGCGCAGATCTCCGGCTCGGTCATCTCGGGAAACTCTTCGGACAGCGTGACGAGCGCGCGCAGCGCCTCGTCCCGGTCCATGCCTCGCGCCGCCGCTTCTTTCAGGTATTCCTGCCGTGCGGCGGTGGGACGTCCGCCGCCCGCGCCACGGCCAGGCAGGCGGGAGCGCCACTCGACGATCTCCGCCAGCCGGTCAGGCCGCCAGCCGGGAGCTCCGTCGACCTCGACATCGGGTTCGGGGAACGGGTGCTCGGAACCGCCGGGATAGCGGGAGCGCCACTTGTGCACCGCGTGCCGGCTCACGCCCAGCGCCTCGCCGATGCCGACGACGCCGAGGTACCGCTCGGTCATGGTGCACCAACTCTGTCTGTACGGCCTCCTTCGCGGATCTCATTACTACCACGGGCACGACGAAGCCCCGCAAAGACACTACGGTAACTTCGTCCCCTACAGAGACAAAGTTAGATCAGGAGGTGGGACATCGTCAACGGCCCGGAAAGCCGGCGGCCCCGCCCGGACGTCGCAGGAGGGGCGTCCACGACTGCCCAGGATTCATGACTTCGCGGTCAGGCCCAGGATGAGGGTGTCCAGCGCGAGGCGGGCCAGCCGGACGGCCTCCTCCCCGGACAGCGCCTGGAGCGGCCCGTGGACGCGCAACTCGGCGAGGCCGTGAACGGTGGACCAGCAGGACCACTCGGCATCCGTACGGCGAACCGGCGCCATGACTCCCGCCCGCGTCATCTCGTCGAGAATGCCGAGCAGGATGAGGTGGGGCGGGGGCGGGCCCCCTCCTCGACTCCATCCGGCGGCGCCTCCTGCGAGGCGCAGGCGAGCTCGTACCAGCCGGGAGTGGACTGGGCAACCTCCATATACGCCAGCCCGAAGGCCCGCAGCCGTTCGGTGGATCGCCGCGCGGGGTCGAGGCCGGGCGTGATCGCGTCGAGCCGGTCGATGATGGAGCGGGTGCACGGGCAGGACATCGCCCGCCCGCTGCACCGTGACCGGCCGCTCCCGGCGGGTCCCGCGGTCGCGGCCCTGACCTACGTCGCCGGCGACCGCTTCTACGACGCGCCCGCGCGTCTCGCAGACCTTCACCTCGTCGCCACCGACGTGGACTGGACGTCCGGCAGCGGGCAGGAGATCAGCGGCACGGCCGGCGACCTGCTCCTGATCGCGACGGGGCGTCCGGCCGGGCTGGCCGGCCTGTCCGGTCCCGGGATGGACGTCCTGACCGCACGGATGCAGGGCCCGGCGCCCCGGCTCGGCCGATGAGCGTCGGCGACGGGCCGTCTCACCGGCGCGCGGGACGCGGCATCGGTGGGGGTTCCCCCGGCAGGCGGAGCGTGCGGTGGACCATCTGATGCAGATAGGTGCGGAAGCGCCACAGCGCGCCGGGGTGGTTGTGGTCGTATCGCTGGCCCGACCTGTCGTACACGCCGCTCTGCACGAAGCTGTGCACGCACCAGATCACCGCGTTGATCGTGTAGTCCACGTCCACGTTCGGGGCGGTCACCATCGGGGCGATGGTGTCGATCACGAACTGCGCCGCCGGCGCGGCGTACATCGGCTCCAGTTCAGGGATGTCCGTGGCGTCGGCGAGCCACCTGTGGGTGTAGAGCGCCGGATATTCCGGCTGGTTGCAGCAGAAGTCGATGTAGCGGTCGAGGAGCCGATGCAGGGCGACGATCTTCTGGTCGGGCGGCGCGCCGACGATGTCCTTGATCCCTTTCTCCAGGACGGCATTGTGGGCGCTGTTCATGCGGTCCATGACCTCGAGATAGATCTCTCGCTTGTCGCCGAACTGCCGCTTGACGGAGGCCACGTCAGTGCCCGCGGCATCGGCGATCTGCCGTAGGTCCGTGCCGTCGTAACCCAGCCCGGCGAACAGGCGGGTCGCCACCTGGAGAACGCGGTCGGACAGGTCCCCGTTGCCCGTACCCGTCATGCGGTAGTCGGTTCCCGCCTGGATCCCCCCTAATCACCGTATGGCGGGCCCGATCCGGAACTGTTCCGGACGCTCGCCGGGCTTGTGCGGGTTCGCGGCGGGCAGGGATCTTCGTGGGGTTCTCTTCAGACGCTCCTCGCGAGACGCCTACGGAGGTCCCGTCGTGCACCGATCATCCGATCCGGAGGGCGGATCGAACCTTCGGTTCGGGTTGCTGGGCCCGGTCGAGGTCAGGAGGAACGGCAGGCCCGTCCCGCTCGGCTCGCCCAAACAGCGCGCTCTGCTGACCGCGCTGCTGCTCGAACCCAATCGGGTCGTGTCGATCGACCGGCTGGTCATGGCCGTGTGGGACGAGGAGCCGCCCCGCTCGGCCGTCGCCAACGTCCGCACCTACGTCAACCGGCTGCGGGGCACGCTCGGCGACGGCGACCGGCTGACGGCCCGGCCGCCCGGCTACGTCCTCACCGTGCGTTCCGGCGAGCTCGACGTGAGCGAGTTCGCCGACGCCCTGCGGCAGGGCAGGCAGGCGCTGTCGGCCGGGCGGCCGGAGACGGCGCTGCGGCACCTGTCGGCCGCCCTCACCCGATGGCGCGGCGCGCCGGCCGAGGACGTGCCCAGGTCGGCGGCGCTCGGCCCGCGCCTGGACGCGCTCGCCGAGCAGCGCTGCCTGGCCCTGGAGGCGCAGGCCGAGGCCCGCCTCATGCTGGGCGAGCACGCCGAGGCGGTGCCGGAGCTTCGGGAGACGGTGGCCGCCCATCCCACCAGGGAGCGGCTGTGGGGCAGCCTCATGCTCGCGTTGTATCGCACCGGCGACTCCGCCGCCGCGCTGGCCGCGTACGGGCAGGCGCGCGCGTTCCTGGCAGAGGAGCTGGGCGTCGAGCCCGGTCCCGAGCTGGCCGAGCTGCACCGGCGCGTTCTCCACCGGGATCCCGCGCTCCTGGCGGTTCCCCCGCTCCCCGCCCTCGATCCGTCCCACCCGGCTCCCATAACGAAAACAGGGCCGAAAACAGGGCCGACGACGGGGCCGACACCGGCGCCGGTCGCGGGTCCCGGAAGCCTCGTGAATCTCGTGGGCCGCGATCCGGAGCTGAACGAGCTCTTGGCAGCGATCAACGCCGCACCCCCGCGGCCCGTCCGCCCCGTCGCCGTGCACGGCCCCGCGGGGGTGGGCAAGTCGGCCCTGGCCCTGCACGCCGTACGGATGGCGGCCCCGGCCTTCCCCGGCGGCGTGTTCCACGTCGATCTGCGGACCCTTCCCCGGCCCGGCGCGTACGAGACCCTGGCCCGGCTGCTGGGGCTGCTGGGACTGGCGGACGACGAGATCGCCGCCGACCTCGACGACGCGGTGCTCCAGCTCGGGAACGCCACGGCCGGCAGGCGGGTGCTCGTCCTTCTCGACAACGTGACCGACGAGGGGCAGGTGCGCCCGCTGATCGGCGCCTGTCCCGGCTGCCGGCTCGTCATCACCAGCAGGATGGTGCTCGGGGCGCTCGACGACGTCGACCACCTGCCGCTCGCTCCCCTGACCGACGACGCGGCGTACGAGCTGCTGGTGCGGCTCTGCGGCCGGGACCGGGTCGATCCCGAGCAGGTGAGGAGGGTGGCCCGGCTCTGCGACAACCTGCCGCTCGCGCTGCGGATCGCGGGCAAGCGGCTGGCGGTCCGGCGGGAGTGGACGCTGGCGGCATTCGCCGACATGCTGGCCTGCGAGGAGCACCGGCTCGACCTGCTGACCTGCGGTGACCTTTCCGTGCGCAGCGCCCTCGACCTCGACTACCAGGCCCTGCGGCAGTGCGGGGGGACGGCGAACGGCAGCGCGCTCGCCCTGTTCCACCGCCTCGGCGAGCTCGGCATGGCCGACTGCGGGTCGGCGACGGCGGCGGGGCTCCTGGGCCGCGACCGGCGTACGGCGTGGGCGGCGCTCGGCAGGCTGGCCGATCTCCGCCTGATGAAGCCGATCGCCCCGGACCACTACCGGATGAACGACCTCACCCGCCTGTACGCCCTGGAGATCGCCAGAGCCACCGGAAAACCCGCGAACGGGAATTCGGCCGTCTAGGGTGGCTATTTGAAAGCGGAGCGCCCTTCGCTC